>NZ_QTSZ01000053.1 GCF_003730295.1 Ornithinibacillus gellani | reverse complement strand
CGACTTGCATGTATTAGGCACGCCGCCAGCGTTCGTCCTGAGCCAAGATCAAACTCTCCAAAAAAGTAAAGTTTCATACTTAGCAATCAGAAACAAATTCTGACTAATTTTTTTAAAGAAAAACAGGGTTCTGTTTCTCTTGACATACTGGTTGTTTTGTTCAGTTTTCAAAGAGCAAATATTCCGTCGCTTCAATTTGGCGACTTCTCTATCATAACATCCTTATCATCATCTGTCAACAACTTTTTTTAGGAAGTATGAAGTTGATAATGAAAAATGTATCCGTCTATTTTGACGGCTTTATTAATATACCACAGATTGATGTTTCATTTCAATATGTGAAACGAATATTTTTTTATGTTGCTATCTTAAAAGCAACGTTTATTACTTTACCATGCAAAATGAAGAAAGTCAATTTCATTTTATTACTGTATAGAATAGATAAAACAAATCTATCGGATCGTTTAGAAGTTACCCCTTTCACCCTTATTTATATATCTTTGATTATAACGATCCAAAATTATTCCTACATATACAATAACGAAAGATAATAATTCAATTTTCATTGCTTCATATGCTATACTATTTTTGTAATCGTAAAGGAGGACAACGATGGCACAGTTAGTATACTCAAGTAAAATAAATAAAATTCGTTCCTTTGCTCTCATATTAATTTTCGTAGGCATTGCTTTTATGTACGGTGGTATTATTGCTAAGAAAATAGAATGGCTAATGGCGATTCTGTTTATCCTAGGTGTATTATTCGTAATTTTAAGCTGTCTCGTTTATTTTTGGATCGGGTTATTATCCACTCGGGCCGTTCCAATTATTTGCCCCAATTGTGATAAACCAACGAAGATGCTTGGTCGGGTAGATGCATGTATGCATTGCAAGCAACCCCTAACAATGGATAAGGATCTAGAAGGTAAAGAATTTGATGAACGATATAACTCCAGAAAATATCGACGTGAATTAAAAAACAAACAAAAATAACAGTCGCCAATAGCGCTGTTATTTTTTTATTTCAAGTTTCAATTATTTCACAGCTAACAACTTTTCATTCGTGCTATAATGACCACATAATCTATAGCTTCTGATAAGGAGATAAATGATGACCAATCAACATACCCAAGCGCAATTATTTTTTAATTTTGCAGATAAGTATGGCAACACTCGTCCACTTCTTTTCGAAAAACCTGTACATATTATCGAAGCCTTACATATAGAAGAAGTGATACCGGCATTTCAGGCTGTACAAGCTGCTGTAGCTGATGGTTTTTATGCGGCAGGTTTTTTAGCATATGAAGCTGCTCCAGCGTTTCAATCAACACTACAAACGAAGACTGGGGCGAATACACCATTACTTTGGTTCGGTATTTATGAAAAACCACTGGAACAAGAATTAGAAACTATACCAAATCCTATCGAGACAAAATGGGAGCCCAATGTATCCATTTCCGAATACCACCAGCAATTACATAAAATACTTCATGATATCCAAAACGGTTTAACGAAGCAGGTTAATTATACGATAAAAATGAAAACGGAATTCCACAAAAATCCGAAAGCGTATTTCCAGCAGCTCGCTCAAGCACAAGCTGCAAATTATACCGCTTATCTGGATATTGGAGATTTTACAATCTTATCTGCTTCGCCTGAGCTTTTCTTTCGCATGGAGGAAGGGTATATTGTAACAAAGCCAATGGCGGGTACCATTGCTCGTGGAAAAACCCACGAGGAAGATGTACAAAACCATAAATGGCTGCAGGAATCTGAAAAAATCAAATTTGAAAATGAAGTAATTGTTGAGGTGATGAAATCTGAGCTCCAAAAAATCGCCAAAGCAGGTCATGTTGAGGTACCTGTTAGATATGAGATCGAAAAATACCCAACAGTTTATCAAATGACCTCCACCGTATCAGCAAAACTTGCAGATGATTTGGAGCTCATTGATGTTTTTCGGGCACTCTTTCCTTGTGGCTCCATCACTGGTTTTCCGAAAGATAAAACGATGCGCATCATTGCAGAACTGGAGAAAGAGCCGCGAGAAGTTTATTGTGGAGCAATTGGCTTCATCTCTCCAGACAATCAAGCAACATTCAATGTCCCAATTCGAACAGTTTTACTGAACAATCAAACGAAACAGGCAACCTATGGTGTTGGTGGTGGTATAACTTCTGATTCTGACCCAGATGAAGAATATAGGGAAGTATTAGCAAAGGCAGAAATTTTAACAAAACAGATAGGACAATTCCAATTGTTAGAAACGCTTCGTTTGGAAGATGGCAATTATTTTTTACTTGACCTGCATGTAAAGCGCCTTATAAACAGTGCGGATTATTACCATTTCCATTGCGACCTTCACCAAGTGAAAGACAGAATGAAGCATTTCGCAATCCGACATGCTGATGGTGCGTATAAAGTACGTTTATTAATAGATTCTGCCGGCAAAATTGACATTCAAGGTTCCAGAATCGACCCTGAACAAGTAGCTCTTCAATATGTAAAGCTTGCTAAAACACCTATCACGAGCAGTAACACCTTTTTATATCATAAAACGACGAACCGAAATATATATGAAGAAAAAAGAAAACATCAGCCTGGGTGTTACGATGTATTACTATGGAATGAAACGAGAGAAGCAACAGAATTCACCAATGGAAATCTTGTTGTAGAGTTGAACAGTAACTTGTATACGCCGCCTGTTTCGTCAGGGCTACTAGCTGGTACCTATCGTGAACACTTATTAACAGCTGGGGTTATTCAAGAAAAAGTAATTACGCTGGAGGATTTATCAAAAGCTACAGCCATTTGGTTTATAAATAGTGTGCGCAAATGGGTACCTGTACAATTCTCAGATTAATAAATCAACAATGAGAAAAACAGTCTTGAAAACAAAAAAGAGTAATCATCATCAATGATTGCTCTTTTCTCATTTGTACCAATATTTATTGTTTCGTTGCAGCTGCGACCTTTTGACATTCTTCACAAACACCATAAAGCTCTAGTCTATGATGACTAACCTTGAAACCAGTCACCTGTTCTGCCAAAGATTCCACTTCATCCAATGTTGGGTAATGAAAGTCAACAATCTTGTCGCATTCCTCACAAATAATATGATAATGATCTGTTGTATTGCAATCAAATCGGCTAGAGGAATCACCATAAGTCAGTTCTCGCACAAGTCCTATTTCTCGAAGGACACGTAAATTATTATATACGGTTGCTACGCTCATATTGGGAAATCTTCCTTCTAGTGCTTTATATATCTCGTCAGCCGTGGGATGTACCATGGAATTCAGAAGATAATCAAGCACCGCATGACGTTGTGGTGTAATACGGACACCAGATTCTTTTAATGTATCGATTGCTCTCTGCAGCTTTTTATCCGACACCGTCATGCACCTCTCTTTCAATAAATAGTTCTTTCCATATCTAATAATATTATTAGATTATAATCTTTATAATTAGTGTACGCTTTTTTATGTCCTTCTGTCAATATAAGTATATTATTATCCCGAATGATTATAACAAGCTAACATAATTATCGCTATTATTTTCACTTAAACAGCTTTCCTGTCACAGTTTAAAACAATTACAATAAAGTGAAACTTCAATAAGTGGGGGCTTACAGCCAGTTAATCTGTGATAAACACTGTACAGACAAAAGCAAGCAAGTGTTTCTTACAACACCTGCTTGCCAGCGATTAAATATCTACTTGTAAAGGAATTTCTTCCCCTTTTAATGCTTTATTAACATATCTTGCAGCTACGAATAAATAATCAGACAAACGATTCAAATAAGAGACAACCAATGGGTTTGCCAGTTCCTCTTCTCCTAAGCCTACTGCTGTCCGCTCTGCACGACGTACGATTGTGCGAGCTGTATGCAATGCACTGGAAGCCTGATGCCCGGATGGCAGAATGAACTGACGCAACGGTTCTAATTCACGATCCATTTCATCTATTTCTGACTCAAGCTCATCAATATGCTCTTTCTTTAATTTCCACTGTACCTCTTTGTCACTCGGGGTTGCTAACTCCGCTCCAACATGAAATAAAATGGTCTGAATCCGATGCATTCGCTTTACGAACAATTGCTTATTTTCCCAGTTTTCCCCTTCTAAAAAGCTCAGGGCCAAACCAATCATAGAATTCGCTTCGTCACAGGTTCCATATGCTTCCACACGCAAATCATTTTTCGGCACACGTTTTCCATAAATTAAAGAAGTTTTTCCTTTGTCACCAGACCTTGTATAAATTCGCACGTTCAATACCCCCGTTTCGTTTCAATAACATTCTTATATTGCTTACTACCATTTACATATGCCTCTAAGTTTTCCATAAAAATTGCAAGTGAACGGTCCAAATATTTTGGCGAAACGCCCGAAGCATGTGGAGTGATTGTAATATTTTCTACTTCCCATAACGGGTGATCATGAGGCAGTGGTTCTTCCTCTGCAACATCCAAAATCGCATGGGCAATTTCCTGTTCCTTTATTGCTTGGATAAGTACTTCACTTTCGACTAAATCTCCACGACCAATATTGACGAAAACAGTATGATCCTTCATGCTGCGAAAATGTTCCATCGTAAATAGATGTCTTGTTTCATCTGTACTTGGCAATACAGAAACAACAAAATCAGCTTCTGGAAGGACTTTTTTCAAATCAGCAACGGGATAATTCTCATCAAAATGCGTTACCGTTCGACCACTTCTGGAAACACCTATCGTCTTCATCCGAAATGCTTTAGCTAATCGGGCAACCTCTTGACCAATTGCGCCAGTTCCAGCTACAAGCATAGTCTGCTCCGATATTTCCTGTGGTAGCCCACGGCGTTCCCATACATGCTCCTTCTCATTCTCTATCAGCGCTTTCTCATTTCGATAAACTTGAAGCAGCATGGAAATAACATATTCTGCCATAGGAATCTTATGAATTCCACGTACATTTGTTAGCAATATATCTCGCTCGGCTATTTTTTGCAGTGGAAGCTTGTCCAAGCCTGCAGAAATAACCATGATCCACTCCAATTTTTTTGCTTTGGCTAATAATTCTTCATCAAAGTCCTCACCATATGTTACCAAAACCTTTGTACGCTCCAGGTCTTGTTTGGCTTCATCCATATTGTGATAAAAGAGAAAGGTCTCTTTCGGAAAACGCTTGGTCAGCATTTGCTGATGTTGTTCAGATAGCTTTGCTGAAAATAAAATAGTCAAATAAATACCTCCCCATTCATCGATGTGTCTAGATAGCGATCTTTTTAAATTTCCTACACATATATTGTATAAGTTATCTCTCTATCAGACAACAAAAGCAATAATTTTCTGAAGGAATGTACTTATTTGTTACTTGTTCAAACTTCCAAGCCTCGCCTAATCCTTTTTCAGCACAGCTGTATATCCTAGCCAACGTTTCATTTGTTGCCCTATCATCAAAAACATTATTTTAACATCTGTACGCAGGGAGCATTTCCGAATATATAGGGTATCCAAAGCAAGCATAGCATCTCGTTTCATATGTTTTTCTCCATACACCTGTGCAAAACCGATTAAACCAGGCTTCATGGATAATCTAGCCCATTGCCTTCTATTATAGGTTTCAGCTAATTCCATCGTCTCCGGCCGCGGTCCGACAAAACTCATATCTCCCTTTAACACATTCCACAGCTGTGGTAGTCGGTCCAATTTCCGCTCATTCAGCCAATGTC
The DNA here is from genome assembly GCF_003730295.1 of Ornithinibacillus gellani. Taxonomy (GTDB): domain Bacteria; phylum Bacillota; class Bacilli; order Bacillales; family Amphibacillaceae; genus Ornithinibacillus_A; species Ornithinibacillus_A gellani. Next base: position 149,582 of record NZ_QTSZ01000053.1, on the reverse strand, counting down.
CCACTGAAGTATATATCGGAGGTGTATTTGTATGCGGCATATATATGTCCGCATGCTCCTCCTTCCATTTCTGTTTCATTGGTGTTAAAGGTAATGTATCAATCACTTGCGAAGGAATCGTCATGGTGCGAAATGAATATAAAATAAATGTTTTTTTATTTTTCCCTATACATCGTTCACGTGAGAATATAGGGCTCCCTTCTCTTTTGGATAGCCGGTAATATATAAAATAGAACAGCGGTGCCAGTATAATCAATAAACCTACCGCCCCACACAAATCCACCAAACGTTTCAGGAAAAGATAGATAGGGCGTTGAAATATATAGACAAGCGTATCCCATATGCGCCGAATCATATTGTGACACCTCACTTTTGGGTTTGGTATATCCTATTCCAATAGAGGAGTCTTTTAGAACTGAATCACTGCAATAACATGTATAGCAAATGAATGATAGCGTCTTGGAAGATAAAAAAAGACAGCTACATTCAGCTGCCCTTAGCTTTCTTGTGATGTCTTTAAATAGGTTAACGCATCTTCCACATGATTTTTAACCCGTACTTTACGATATTCCTTCACTACTTCACCGTTAGGATCAATTAAAAAGGTGGAGCGCTCTATACCATAATATTCTTTTCCGAAATTCTTCTTCAGCTTCCATACCCCATATGCTTCTGCAACTTGATGATCCACATCAGCTAATAATGTAAATGGTAAATCGTATTTTTCTATGAATTTCTGGTGACGTTCTACCGGGTCAGGGCTTATGCCGATAATCACTGCATCTAAATCGGAAAATTGCTCATGACTGTCACGGAAATCACATGCTTGGGTGGTACAACCAGGTGTCATGTCCTTTGGATAAAAATAAAGCACTACATGTTTCCCATTAAAATCACTTAAGCGAACCACGTCTCCGTTTTGATTCGGAAGCGAAAAGTCAGGTGCTTGTTTAAACGTTTTTTCACTCATTCTATCTACCTCCATCCATCATCTTATCTCTACTATAGCACGCAGATTCTTCAACTTCTATTCATCCTCCTCGTTATTCACATGCTGGTGAACAAGCTGGAGCACAAATGCTGCCGGCAACACATAGCCTATTAGCGCTTGTACGACTGCAATTAATCGTCCGATACCGATTGGTGTAATATCGCCATAGCCAATCGTCAGCATCGTGACACCACTAAAATATAAAGAATGAATTAACGAACCAACCCACTCCACTTTATCCAATTTCCCGTCTTCTACCAATAGTACCCCTTGAAAAGACAGAATAAAATACATCATGCCAAACCCAATAATGATTGTGCTGTATATGATCAAAAGGGCTATAAAAACCTCTTGTGAAAAAGTTCGTCCGTGCATATCATTCACCTGTATACGAATAAAGCTAAATAAACTAAGCAAAAGAACCAACATTGCCGCTATTAATATGCACCAAGGTAACCAAGCCACTTTATTATCCCCTCCACCCTATATTCATATATATGCCAAATAATTAAAAAGCTTGTCTGCTTCTTTCATAAACAGCCGCTCCATTCAAATCCATGTTTTTTCAACGTTTTTTTGATATATTTAATAATGTCGGTTCCCACGCATTAGGAATCACTCAGGCTACAGTTTGCATGAAGAAAGGAGTTTTGAACATATGAATTTTTCAAAATCAGAAGCATTACATGAAGAAGCATTACAGCATATTGTCGGTGGAGTGAATTCACCATCCCGTGCTTATAAAGCAGTTGGCGGAGGTTCTCCGGTCTATATGGAACGTGCCAAAGGAGCTTACTTTTGGGACGTAGACGGAAATAAATACATTGATTATCTTGGGGCTTACGGTCCCATCATTACAGGGCATGCCCATCCACATATCGCCAAAGCCATCTGCCATGCAGCAGAAAATGGAGTATTATACGGAACACCAACTGCATTCGAAAATAAATTCGCAAAAATGTTAAAGGAAGCCATCCCTTCCTTAGAAAAAGTTAGATTCACAAACTCTGGAACAGAAGCAGTCATGACAACCATTCGCGTCGCACGCGCGTATACAGATAAAACAAAGGTCATCAAATTCGCAGGCTGCTATCACGGACATTTTGATGCTGTCTTGGTACAAGCAGGTTCCGGACCAGCGACATTGGGAACTCCGGACTCAGCTGGTATACCTAAATCTGTTGCAGAAGACGTGATTACAGTACCATTTAATGATCTGGATGCATTTCGTGAAGCACTCCATAAATGGGGGGATGAACTCGCGGCTGTCTTAGTGGAACCAATTGTAGGTAACTTTGGCATTGTGGAGCCGCAAGAAGGATTTTTACAAGCTGTAAATGATTTGACACATAAAGCAGGAGCACTCGTTATTTATGATGAAGTGATTACCGCCTTCCGCTTTACATACGGAAGCGCTCAACAAGTATATGGTATTGAACCTGATCTCACTGCAATGGGGAAAATTATTGGTGGTGGGCTACCAATCGGCGCTTACGGTGGTCGTTTGGATATTATGGAGCAAGTGGCACCACTTGGACCAGCCTATCAAGCAGGAACAATGGCAGGAAATCCAGCATCAATGGCTTCCGGAATTGCTTGCTTAGAAGTTTTACAAGAGGAAGGGCTATATGAACGCCTAGATAAACTTGGTGAAAAATTGGAAAAAGGTATTCTTCAGCAGGCACAGGATTACCATATCCCAATCACCATTAACCGCCTTTGCGGTGCAATGACCATTTACTTTGGCGATACATCTGTCAGCAATTATGATGAAGCCGAAGCAAGTGATGGAGAAGCTTTTGCACGCTTTTTCCAATTGATGCTGCGTCAGGGTGTTAATTTGGCACCATCTAAATATGAGGCATGGTTCCTCACTATTGCCCATACCGAAAAAGATATCGACGAGACAATCCAAGCAGTTGGTCATGCTTTTGCCGAAATGGCAAAATAACAAAGTGAAACTTCAATCAGTGGGGGTTTTTTAGCCCTTTCCCCTCTGATTGTTAGTTGAACCAATCAAGCTTTTACTGGCTGTTGATCCCCTACTTACAATTCTTGTTATCAACAAAAATTATTGATGTAGGGGTCTTACAGCCAGTTAATCTGTGGTAAAAACAAACATGCCAGTATCCGATTTTAACGGTACTGGCATGTTTATTTAATGAACAATCATGATTTAATAAATACTTGCTCCGCATCTAAGTTTTGGACTTGATACAAATCATAATAGCTTCCCTGTTTCGCCATGAGCTCCTCGTGAGAACCCACTTCAGTAATTCGACCATGCTCCATGACCACGATACGATCTGCATGCGTTATCGTCGCGAGTCTATGAGCGACAATAAATGTTGTCCGGTCTGCCGCGAGCTTTTCCATCGCTTCCTGAATGGTATGTTCACTTTCTAAATCAAGTGCTGAAGTAGCCTCATCAAATATAAGAATAGGTGGGTTTTTCAAGAATACCCTTGCAATAGCGATTCGCTGTTTCTGACCACCAGATAACTTCACACCACGTTCTCCTACCAATGTGTTATATCCTTCAGGCAGTTCCATAATAAAATCATGGGCATTAGCAGCTATTGCAGCCTGTATCACTTCTTCATCTGTAGCCTGTGGATTTCCCATCCGAATATTTACCGCAATGGATTCACTAAATAAAATATTATCCTGGAGCACCATTCCAATTTGATCTCGTAAAGAGCGTGCTTGGACATCACGAATGTCTTTCCCATCCACACGGATTGCACCACTGGTCACATCATAAAATCTTGGAATTAAGCTGATAAGTGTTGACTTTCCTCCACCACTCATCCCAACAAGGGCAATGGTCTCCCCTTTTTCTACATGTAAGCTCACATTTTTCAAAACTTCCGCTTCTTGCTCATCATAACGGAAGGAGACATTATCCAATTCAATTTCACCTTGAACATGGTTGAGTGGGGTTGAATTTGGGCGATCTACAATGTCATATTTCTCATTCATCAATTCAAATACCCTATCAATGGAGGCAATCGATTGGGTTAACGTAGTGGAAGAGTTAATCAATCTGCGTAATGGGCTATAAACCCGCTCCATGTAACCAACAAATGCAACCATTGTACCAAGACTCAAGCTTGCATTAATTACCTGATAACCCGCAAACCCAATGACCAACAATGGTGCCAGATCGGTAATTGTATTCGTCACAGCAAAGGTTTTCGCATTCCACTCGGTATGTGTAATTGCCTTGTCCAGGAAATTACCATTTCGCTTGTCGAACTGCTCTTGTTCATAGTCCTCTAATGCAAAGCTGCGCGTTACCGGTATCCCCTGTACCCGCTCATGCAAATGTCCTTGTACTTCTGCCAAAGCTTGAGACCGTTCTCTCGTAAGTCGACGTAATTTCGCATAAAAATATTTAATCGACAAACCATACAGTGGAAAAAGAATAATCGCAACTAAGGTTAAAGGCACATCCATTGTCAACATAATAATAATGGCGATTAAAATGGTTGTTAAATCAAGCCATACATTCATCAAACCCGTTATGACAAAAACCTTCGTTTGTTCGACATCATGTATTACCCGGGAAATAACTTCGCCGGTTTTTGTCTGTGCGTAGTAGCGAAGACTCAAACGCTGTAAATGGTCAAATAGTTTATTACGTATATCATAAAGGATGTTACTGCCGACCCACTGTGCCAAATATTGTCGAATATATTCTACTGGCGGTCGTAAAATCAAGAATACAAGAAAGGCGCCGCCCATGAGCCATAAAAGATGACTATTTTTCTCGCCAGCCGTCAGTCCCTCTGCACGAATGATGTCATCAATGACATATTTAAGAATTAAAGGCATCAGTAATGGAATCGCAAACTTTACAATACCGATTAGAACCGTCCAGATAATTTTCCACTTATATGGCTTTACATATTTCATATACTGTTTAATACTGCTCATCTGTTCATCATCCTAGTATTTAAATCATTATTTCAAACTCAAATGAAAAGCCTTGCTACAAACTGTAACAAGGATTTTTCTTTGTTCCATATTCACACTTACCAGCGATAGGTTAAAAAACGTTCGTACCATTGATCAATAAATCCTGGTGCAAACGGTCCTTTACGCTGTTGCACCCATTTCTGCAAGTATTCAATATGGTTGTACAATATACGGTCAAGCACTTCAGGATAGTTCATCTGTTTTCGATGAACCTCATATTCATCCTCATCCAGGACGGTATACGTCATATCTGGGAATATTTTTAAATCCAAATCATAATCAATATACTTCACTTTTTTATCTTCATAAACAAATGGTGAACTGATATTACAATAATAATAAATACCATCTTCACGTAGCATGCCAATAATATTAAACCAATATTTCGCATGAAAATAACATATGGCGGGCTCCCGTGTCATCCATGTCCTTCCATCACTTTCGGTGACAAGTGTGCGATCGTTGGCTCCAATCACGACCATCTCCGTCCCTTTTAAAACGAGACTACTTTCCCAAACACGATGCAAGCTGCCATTATGCTTATAGCTTTCTATTTGTATTTTTGAGCCCGGAGTCGGCACAGCCATGTAATCTTCCTTTCAACAATCTGCAAAGGGCAATTGTAAACTTTCATATTATTATAAGGGCAATGACCTGAAATAGAAAGCAATTTGCCGGCATGAATCATAAAGAGCCCCCTGGATGGTCAGGAGGCTCTTTCGAATTCGTGTTTGGGGTAATGGTGTTACTTTTTATTTTGCTGAGATTTTTGATTTTGCTTTTTAACCTGTTGAACGTCAGTTTCAGCTCCAAATTCTGTTCCAAACTGACCTTGTCCTTGAGCAGCTTGCTGATTTTGCTGTTTAACCTTCTGCACATTGGTACCTGCAGCAGATTTTTTTGGGTTATTAGCCATTCATATCACCTCCGCAATAATAATTTCTCCAGTTTTATAAATGTTATCCATACTTTTTATAAAACTTATGAAGAAAATGGTGAATGGAATGGACAGCGCTTTTCAAAAATGGGGGCTTTATGAACGGCTACACTGGGACAAATAAGGAATCATTTTCTGATGAGAAACTGGAAATGGATAGTCATCTAGCTCATCTAAAGAAACAAATCGAATCCGCTCGTCAGCTAATTCTTTTGCTTCCGTTTTTGCAGCATATATATCCAATTCCCAAATTAAATGGGTAAACACATGCCTTAATTCCCCCAATTCTTCTCCAATCTGTACATTTACCCCATATTCGCTTTGTAACCAGGTTGCCGCATGTTTTTTATCCATTTCATCCAAAGGAACCATTGGAAATTGCCATAAATTTGCTAGTAATCCTTTTTCTGATCTTTTTTCAATTAAAAATTCATTCTGATCGTTTTGTATCAGTAAAGCCATCAGTGGAACAACCCTCTGCTTCTTCGCCTTGGATTTAACCGGTAATTCCGCTTGGACACCTTCAGCAAATGCTCTACAAACTTCATTTACTGGACATAATAAGCATGCAGGTGATTTCGGTGTACAAATTAATGCCCCTAACTCCATTACTGCCTGATTAAAAGAAGCAGGGTCCTCCTTAGAAATGAGGGTACGTACATGCTTTTCAAAATCCTTTTTCACACGTGCCTGTGCAATATCATCTTCAATTAAAAGCAGCCTGGACACCACACGCATCACGTTCCCATCTACCGCTGGCTCCGGCTGGTTAAAAGCGATGGAAAGTATAGCACCTCGTGTGTATGGACCAATTCCTTTAAGCTTTCCCAATTTATCCGGTTCATCTGGTATCACACCATTATACTTTTCTACCACTTCTTGGGCAGCGTTTTGTAAATTACGTGCACGGGAATAGTATCCTAAGCCCTCCCAGGCTTTCAGTACTTCTTGTTCGTCTGCTGCTGCTAAATCAAACACCGTTGGAAAAGCAGTTAAAAACCGATGAAAATATGGGATAACGGTGTCAACCTTGGTTTGTTGTAACATGATTTCAGAAATCCAAATCCGATAGGGATCCTGATTTTCACGCCAAGGTAAATCCCGTTTATTCGCATGATACCAATGGAGTAAAAGCTTCTGCATACGTGATATGTTAAAAAGTTGTAATCTTTTATCAGCCATAAATACACGTCCTTTGTGATACAATAATAATGTTATACAATTACAATACAACCTGCCGGAGAAATCTGGCGTTGCATCTACACTAGGAGGATTTCCAATATGGATACTGGAACCCATATAGCAATGGGGGTAGCCATAGCTGGTTTATCAACACTTGACCCTGCTGTGCATAGTGATCCAGCTTTATTTAACGCCGTATTTGTTGGTGTTATTGCAGGCTCACATGCCCCAGATTTCGATACCATTTTAAAACTCAGAAATAATGCGACATATATACGACACCATCGAGGATTAACCCACTCCATCCCAGCTGTCATTCTATGGGGAATATTAATTGCTGGCATCATTCATTTATTTGTGCCGCAAGTTAATTTCCTTCATTTGTGGGCATGGACGTTTCTCGCTGTTTGTGTCCATGTGTTGGTCGATATCTTTAATGCATATGGCACACAAGCATATAGACCTTTTACAAATAAATGGATAGCACATGGATTTATTAATACGTTTGATCCATACATCTTTACCCTGCATATTGCTGGTATTGGTGCATGGTTGCTTGGCGCAAACCCTGGTTACACATGGCTTGTCATTTACACCGTTATACTCTTGTACTACATTAAACGATATTTGGATAAAAGAGAAATCGTTCGGAAAATCAAGGATTATTTCCCGAATACCAAAGAAATTGCCACATCGCCAACCATGAAACAAAATTATTGGCGTGTCGCAATCACTACTACAGATAAGTTTTATGTAGGCACGGTTCAAGATGGTCACATTTCAATTGTTGATGAATTTGACAAAGTTCCATTACCTGACTCAGCGCTTATGAATGTGGCATTAGAAGATAAAAACGTATCTGCATTTTTATCCTTTTCGCCCGTTTACCGCTGGGAAATGAATCTATATGATGACTTTACTGAGGTTAGATTCATCGATTTGCGCTACCGTTCCAAAGGGCATTACCCATTTGTTGCAGTCGTTCAGATTGATGATAATATGCGTATCATGAGTTCGTATACTGGCTGGATTTTTTCTGAACATAAGCTTAAAAGTAAGCTATATATCGGAGAAAACCCAGTATAATTACATTTGCAAATGATTGATAATAAACGAAAAGCCATCGATTTATATGATTTTCACGAAAAAGCCACACAGTGGCTTTTTTATTTTTTCACAGAAGGATTTACTGAAAAGTTTGCAAAGAGCAACTAAGGGTTTCTTATGCAAATCAAAATAAAGTGAAACCTCAATCAGGGGGGTTTTTGCACTCACCCGAAGTTAGTTGAACGAATCGGGCCTTTACTGGCTTTGATCCCCACTTACAATTCCTGTTATCAACATAAAAAAGAACCCATCCGAACCGATGTATAAGTAATTCCAAGGCAACAATTGTGGGTGAGGGGAAATCCCCTTCCTTCACCACAGCTTAAAGTATATCATAGAAGCATTCTAATCATATACAGTCAGCATATGTCACCTTATAAATGCAATTCACACAGGATTATGGACTTGACTAATTGGAGTAAGTTAAACCACATTTAAGTTATTCGTAATCATGGATTTTCCAAATTGGAGTAAGTTAAACTACATTTAAGTTATTCGTAATCATGGATTTTCCAAATTGGAGTAAGTTAAACTACATTTAAGTTATTCGTAATCATGGATTTTCCAAATTGGAGTAAGTTAAACCACATTTAAAGTATGTGGTTTTTCTAAAAATCCCAAATGACATAAATTAAAACCATATCTACTTGAATTTACATTTACCGAAACTAAAATATGCAGCTTGAAATCCGGATTGAGGGATTCCAAGCTGCATATTTGTTGCGGGCTTGTTGGTGATTGTTTTTGTAAATAATATGCTGAAGAAAACAGCAGAAATTACCTGCTGTTTTTTATTTGATCACCCAATAGAGAAATCGGAACGGCTTCTTCTGCTTCATATACTTCATCCAACAAATTCACACGATGGCCCCATGCAAAAACACCATTAATATAATTTATTTTAAATAGATGGCCCGGATCGTTCGCCAGTTCATATCTTTCATTTGGTTGAAAGTCCTCTGGGTTCAGCATATAGGCCATGGCAACCTGCATTTTGCGCTCGTTGATGGCAACCTCGCTTAAATTCCCAAGCTGCTCTGCTTTTTGCGCTTTTTCCTTTAACTTTCTCACTTCTTCTCGTAATTGCTCCACAGAGAAGTCACTATATCTAACGTTCATTTCATTCATGCTGTGCTCACCTCACCACATTATTTTACCAGTAATAGATGATACTGAAAACCTTATTCAACTTCCTCGTGATCTATTTCATCTAAAAATTGATTGATATCCTGTATATTAAAACCTTTTCGATATAAGCCTTCTTTTAGCTTTTGCTTCAATTCATATCCTGTATAACGTCGAATAAACTTTCGATGCAGCTTTTCACCTTGAAAAACCAAAGCTTCCTTTTCTGCATCATCCTGTTTCTCCGCTTGTATCTCTTGAAGAGCGACATCAATTACATCATGCGAATATCCTTTTTGTAACAGATGATGATGCAATTGCTGTACCTGCTTGGAATGTGCTTCCTTTTTTTTCGTACGCATTTTTTTCTCCACTAGCTGTGTCGCTTTGTTCACTTGCTCCTCAAACGAATAAGCTTCTAATGCCTGGTCCGCAATAACGGCTTTTACCCCTTTTTCGATTAATTCCATTTTGATAATACGAGGTCCTTTTGAAGCAGTTTGAAGTCTCGTTTGAACAAAGGCCCTGGCAAATGCAGCATCATCAATTAACCCCTCTTTAGCAAGTTTATCAATGATATCAGGAATATGGGCTTCATCCACCTGCTCCTTTTGCTTTAAATAAAAACGTATTTCCTTTTCCGTTCGCATCCGATAGCTTAAATAATGAATGGCAAGGGTATAGGATTTATAAAAATCATCTTTATCCTGCAAGGCTTTCAACTGTGACACGGATAGTTCCATCCCTTTTCGAAGATTGAATTCTACCAGTATGGCTTCATCCACACTGAAACCATATCTTTCACCCTTTTCATCCTGTAAATATATATTATACCTGCTTGCACTTCTTTTTTGGGTTGTAATCCTTGCAATGACTGTCATAGTTTTGATTCACCTCCTTTTTATCATATCATGAACAACTCCATATAGTCAGCTTTGTAAAATCCGACTACACACCATATACTAAGCATAGATACAGTCCGTAACGAACATTTAAAGGAGGAAGCCATTTGAAAAATTACTTGATTACTGGTGGAACAGGATTTGTTGGTACACGGCTTATTTCTGAGCTGGAAAAACAAGCACACCATATATATATTTTAACGAGAAATCCCGAAATGTATCGGAACACTGCCACTCAAACGTTTCTAAGCTATGACCACCATCCAGAAGATTTACCAACCATCCATGGCATCATTAATCTCGCCGGAGACTCTCTTTTCGGTTATTGGACAAAAACGAAAAAAGCAAGCATTCGCTCTAGTCGCATGGAAACAACAGAACGTTTATTACAAATGACCCGTCAATTATCCAAGCCGCCAGAAGTATGGATCAATGCTTCTGCTATTGGTTTTTACGGTACATCGGAGGATCTCATTTTCACGGAAGAAACGACAGCATCTGGAAATGATTTCCTCGCAGAAGTTGTCACGGAATGGGAAAAAACTGCCCAACAAGCAACAGAACTTGGCATCCGGGTTGTCTACGCAAGATTCGGTATTATACTTGGCCGCGAGGATGGCGCCCTGCCATTGATGAGTCTGCCTGTTAAAATGTTTGCCGGTACGAAAATGAGTGATGGAGAGCAATGGATGTCCTGGATTCATATAGAAGATGTCGTTCAACTCCTATTACTTTGTCTTCAATCTGAAAAAATAGCAGGTCCTGTTAATTTCACTGCACCTGAGCCAAAACGAAATAAAGAATTTACCAAAATGATGGCGACTGTCTTAAAAAGACCGTTTTGGACCATTCCTGCTCCCTACCCCATAATTCGCATGGCGATTGGCGAAATGAGCATGCTGTTGTTAAAAGGGCAATGTGTCCTTCCCAATAAAGCAGAGGAATTTCATTATCGCTTTAGGTATCCGAAGCTGAAGGATGCACTAACAAATTTACTGGAAAAAGAAGATTGAACATACTGTTGTTCACATTTTGATCACGATATATAGCTGGATTTTGCTGATCCATACACTCCTTATCCGCCTGACATATTTTGGAGCTTTTTTTGTCGAAAAAATGATAAAAAAAAGGATTCCTTTTTCAATGAAAAGGTTGTAAAATAAAAATACCAAAATCATAGTTATTGATAGGCATCTAGAGATCAATTACTGGATATATAGGGAAGGCAAATGGTGCGCCACCGGCATGAGCTGGTTCTAGTGGGTTCGATTCCCACCCCGAATTTTTGTTGAAACTTAACTAAAAATTCGCGGGGTCGGGTCGAGCGCACGGCATTATTTTGCCTTTCTGCACTACCCTCCTGCACAAAATAAGGAGGGTATTTTTATGTTGAAAAAACGTGATTTACACGAGGTGCCTGCATTATATCAGTTAATGTCCCATCCGGAAGTGTATCCGTACGTTAGACAGAAAGCAGAATCAAGTGATGCATTTTATTTTATTACCAAACAAACCATGGAAGCTGAAGAACGTGGCCAATTGATTTCCCGTACTATTGTAGATGAATACAATCAGCCAATTGGAACAATTACATTATTTGATATCGAACAAAACCATGGATTTTTGGCAACATGGATAGGGAAACCATATTTTGGCAAAGGATATAATCGGGAAGCAAAGGAACAATTTTTTGATGAATTATTCCTACATGCTTCAATTGATACCATCTTTATGAAGGTGCGAAAAACCAATACCCGCTCTCTGAAAGCCGTGCTAAAAATCCCTTATGTCACTTTGGCCAATAGCATCTACCCGCAGGTTTATGAGCAAATTAATCCAAATGAAGCGATATATGACCTTTTCGCCATATCCAAAGAACATTATTATTCTTATCAACAATTTTATGCATTGGAAGCAGAAGCTACCGATGATGAAGTAGGTTAAGCATAGGATTACCATGGATGGGCATGATAGATACAACAATATAAAGTTGTAGGAGGTGCATATCCTATGGTGGCAAAACGAAAAGATAGTCCGGAAAAATTTCTAAATAAGACCCAAGAAGTGCTTTATCAGAAAGAATTCAAACGGGCCAATCGAACGTACGAAGCAGCTTCAGAAAAAAGGAACAAAAGTTAAATGATGTTCCTGATATTTGTGAATCATATATGATGTAAAGAAGGGTGCTATCGACATTCCCATAAGGAGTGGAAATAGCTTCTTTTTTTATGAACAAGTCATCTGAAGTGTTTATACTGTATTTCGGTTCGTTGGACTTTGATTGAAGACTGCAATTCCACAGTTTAAACAGGAGATATCTCGAGAAATTTACACCTTGCTAAACACCCGAATATGCTTTCATTTAAGCTTGTTTGATTGGGATATGCTAGAATGTAGCTGGATAGTGTCCTTACATATATTTGCTTAATTGATAGGAGAGGAATTCATTCATGGCGTGGTTTTACGTGTTGTGTGCAGCAATTGTGGAAGTATTTTGGGTGATCGGTCTCCGTTATGCTTCAACTGCACTGGAATGGATTGGCACCGTGATCGCGATTATTTTCAGCTTCTATTTCATTATTAAATCATGTGAAAAATTACCATCCGGAACGGTGTATGCTGTGTTTACGGGCTCTGGTGCTGCGGCGATTGTACTGGTTGATATCATCTTTTTTGATGCAGCCTTTTCCCTTCCACAGGCATTATTAATCGGTTTGATTATTATCGGGGTAATCGGTATCAAATTAACGACAAGCCCTGAACCGGAAGGAAAGGGTGATTAATATGGCCTGGATTTATTTAATCATCGCAAGCTTTGGGGAGATATTTGGTGTGATGGGTATTAATTTATATCTGCAAAAAAAATCTCTTCCCCGACTGGGTATTCTTATTATTACCTTTGGCTTCGGTTTTGTTTTTTTATCGATGGCGATGCAAAGCATTCCGCTCGGAACAGCGTATGCCATATGGACTGGCCTCGGTGCTGCTGGTGCAGTTATCATGGGTATTCTATTTTTTAATGAATCAGCTAGCTGGAAGCGAATTGCGTTTCTCTGTTGCATTATTGCTGGTGCTGCTGGTTTAAAACTGCTTGAATAATAGACTCTAGAAATCCATTCGTCTGCTGCGGGCAATTTGGCATATGGTATGCAACACGGAGCTTCCAATTTCGGAAGCTCTGTTTATATTATCGGTTCCTGGAAAAACATGAATGAATATAGAAACCTCACATTCCGGACATTCCTGCAATAATCACAAAGGTCGTCCATAAAAAACCGGAAATTAATAAAATAACTGTCGTTACTTGGGCTATTGTTAGACCAAATGTTAATTTCCCTTTCATATGTTCTTTCTTCGTAATTGCTAATACCAAGAAAACGATACCCATCAACCAAAGAAAATACGTGAAGGAAACGCCAACCCAATACCAAGTCATATCACTTCCCCAATATGCCATACTTTGAAATGGGCCACTCATCAAAAATACACCTATTGCACATAATAGCGATAAAAATGTATAAAACTTTTTTGTTTTTATAAAGTCCACCTCATTTCCCTCCTTTACGAATACTTTATACAGGTCAATTTATGCTATAAAAATATGAATTTATTTTATCTTAGTTTATCAAACTTTTATATATTTTGTATCTATCCAATTGTTTATCACAGATTTGTTGATAACAAGAATTGTAAGAACGGGAAATGCGAAAACCCCACTGATTGAAGTTTCACTTTATCACAGATTAACTGGCTGTAAGACCCCCAACTTCAAGAATTTTTGTTGATAACAAGAATTGTGGGTGGGGGATCAACAGCCAGTAAAGGCCTGATTGGTTCAACTAACAATCAGTGGAAAGTGCGAAAACCCCACTGATTGAAGTTTCACTTTATCACTTAGTCTGCCCTTTTCTAATCCATGAGGTTGACTTATCATAGACTCCTACGACTAAAACACCTCCATCCTAATTACATGTTTCCATTGCGAACCGCTCTGCTTACAACACTTTTAAAATTTACGATCAACGATACGCTCCATGAATGTCATGAGCTTCCAATTCGTTTGTTTCGTTCAACCATCTATTCACACCACGTCGTCATGACAGTCTACAATTGTTTCTCCCAGTCTATTCCACATGCTTTTTCATACAATGAAACCGCCTCACTCATATGTCTTTTCATTGGTCCATATAAACAATTATATTGACTTTATGTTATTCTTGTTATACATTATATATAACATATATTCCAAGCATTTAAATTGGAGGTGGCAGCATTGCTCATCAATCTTGACTTTGAATCCAGTGAACCGATTTATACGCAGCTGGTTCAGGAAATCATTGCAGGAATTGCCAAAAAAGAAATACTGCCAGGTGAACGACTTCCTTCTGTTAGATCACTTGCAGCTGATATTGGTATCAATTTGCATACCGTTAATAAGGCATATCAACAGTTAAAGCAAGATGGATTTATTCTGATCCATCGACAGCGTGGCGTCGTTGTCAATCCAGACGGAATACCTGCTGCAGATGAAGTTTATATGAATCAATTAAAGAAGACTTTGCATCCGCTCGTAGCAGAATCTATTTGTCGAGCGGTTGACGCAGACACTTTCATGCAAGTATGTAAGGAGCTTTATCAATCATTCGAAAGGGGTGGCAAAGATGAATGATATGAATATATATTTATTTCTCATCCTTTTACCATTATTCTTTTTTTTCATATGGATTCCATATTTAACGAGAAAAACAGAAAGCTTTGGCGTTTCTATCCCGGAAGAAATATATGGTACAGCTAAACTCCGAAGCATGCGAAAGAAATACGCCTTTGCTACAAGTATTTTAAGTATTACAGTTTCCCTTATTTGGCTGTTCCTCTTTCGTGGGAGTCATTTAACCGAACATCAAATTGCTTTATATTTTAGTGTTATTATTATCGGATATATATTACTCAGCTTTATTATCTACCTATATTTTCATTCTCAAATGAAGCAATTAAAAGAACAGGAAAATTGGCATCAAAAAAAGAACCAGCAGATCATTGTTGACACGACATTTCGTGATCAGAAACTTACGCATTCCAATGCGTGGTTCATACCTGCTTTTTTGATTACGTTAGCAACCATATTGTTGACAATTGTTTATTACGATCGCATTCCTAATCAAATTCCAATCAACTATGATTTTTCGGGTCAGGTTACCAACTGGACAGAAAAAACAACCCGCTCCATTCTATTTATGCCAGCGATTCAAGTGTGTATGACATTACTGTTTATCTTTATCAACGCCATGATTGCAAGAGCAAAACAACAGGTAAGTGCTGCTGATCCTAAGAAATCCATGCTGCAGGGGATGCTGTTCAGAAGAAGATGGTCTGCTTTCATGATAATATCTGGAACGCTAATGGTTCTCCTATTTGCTTTTGCGCAGTTATCATTTATTTTCACCATTCCAGCAGCCGTGCTCATGGCAGTTACATTTGGCAGTACCGCGATTATCTTATTCGGTGCGATCGTATTATCCTTTACCACCGGGCAAGGCGGTAGCCGAATCAAAGTAAATGGTGAAGCAAATGATGGGATTGACCGGGATGATGATCGATATTGGAAGCTTGGACAATTTTATGTGAATAAAAATGATCCTTCTATTTTTCTTGAAAAGCGATTCGGGATTGGCTGGACAGTTAATTTTGGTAACCCGATTTCATGGCTTATTCTGATTGGGATCATTGCAATTCCAATACTTCTATCCATTTTACTAACTTAATTGAATATACATGAAGGAGGAAGAAGAAATGGCGATATTTAATGACATCAATTGGGCGGCAATCGCACCTCTTTTAGTTATTCAGGGATTACTCATTCTTATCGCATTAATCGATTGGCTAAAAGGAAAAAGCACGAATGGCCCCCGATCGATGTGGCTAATATTTATTATATTTCTTAGTATGATTGGACCAATATTATATTTCGTAATTGGAAGGAGGCAGGAATAGTTGACTATTTTGCAAGTTAATCAATTGACGAAAATTTACAATGGACACACTGCTGTTCACCCACTCGACTTCTCATTCGAAGCAAATAGATGCATTGCATTACTTGGACCAAATGGTGCTGGGAAAACAACCACCTTACGTATGTTGGCCGGTTTACTCGCACCAACTTCCGGTACCATACAATTTACTGGGTTAAATGGTGGCACGGATCGACGGCAATGGATTGGGTATTTGCCGCAATATCCGGTGTTTTATGATTGGATGACAGGTAAAGAGTTTTTAATGCATTGTGGTCAGCTTGCATTTTTATCCAAGGCAGAGGCAGATATACGTTCAGAAGATTTACTAAAACGGATGAGATTGGAGACCGCACGAAACAAACGGATTAGCGGTTATTCAGGTGGAATGAAGCAACGTTTGGGGATTGCGCAGGCGATTATCCATAAGCCAAAGCTGTTGTTACTGGATGAGCCCGTTTCATCCTTGGATCCAATTGGCCGTCGTGAAATTCTAACCCTATTGGAATCACTAAAAAAAGAAATGGCTATCTTGTTTTCGACACATATTTTAACAGATGCAGAAGAAGTTAGTGATGAATTACTATTACTCGATCGCGGGAGATTAATTGAAGCGGGCAGTATGAAGAAACTACGCGGGAAATATCAAACAACCAAAATAGAATTGGCGTTTCAAAACGACGTAGCACATTACCAAGAAAAACTCCAAAACCTGCCAGGCATACTTGAAGTCCAAATAAATCGTGACATGCTTCATGTTGATGCTACAGATATTTCAGTAGCACGAACCGTCATCTTACAAGCTGCTGCCAAGGAAAATTGGCCACTTACTAGCTTCGTCATTAATCGAACCTCACTGGAGGATATGTTTGTAAAGGTGGTGGATCAGCATGCAACAATGGATCATTCTATTTCGTAAAGAAATACAGGAAAACATCCGTAATTTCAAATGGATGTGGGTCCCACTCGTATTTATTTTACTAGCAGCTATGGAGCCGGTAACAACGTATTATATGCCAACCATTTTAAAAGCTGCTGGCGGACTGCCAGAAGGAGCTGTATTTGAAATGCCAATGCCAAACCCTGCTGAGGCGATTATGATGAGCTTGGCACAGCTTAGCTCACTTGGTGTATTAGTCATTGCTTTAATATCCATGGGAACGATTGCTGGGGAAAGAAAAAGCGGTGTATCGGAACTAATTCTTGTCAAACCAGTATCCTATTTTAATTATATTACAGCAAAATGGGCTTCCTATATACTACTGCTATTGACTTCGCTTCTACTCGCATTACTAGCTAGCTGGTATTATGTAACGCTCTTTTTTGGGAGTTTAACAATCACACATATTTTAGGCGCTTTCTTATTTTACGGATTATGGCTAAGCCTCATTGTGACCATATCCATATTTTACAATGCTTGGATATCATCCCAGGGTGCCATTGCAGCAGCAACAATTGGAACGGTCATTCTTATAAGCACGGTAACTTCAGTTTTTGGAACCAAGCTAAGCTGGAGTCCAGCAAATATTTCAGGGCATATACATGAAATGTTAATTACCAATGCAGTGCCATCAGCACTTTACGGGGCGGCCGGACTCACAATACTTTGTATCATATGTTTATTAATAGGAACCATATTCATTTTCCAAACGAAGTATGCTTCAAGAAAAAGCGAGTAATGTTTCTAATCAAAGAAGGCTGCCATTGATAGCAGCCTTCTTTTATTTCACCTTAAAGATGGATATTTTCCTTACCAACACAAACGTTACAGCATAAATCACAAGCGCAACACCAAATAACTGTGCAAAGAACACCATATCAAAGGTTGTAAATACATGTTTAGCAAAATCAAATACCCATCCTTTAGCAAGACCAATTAATAATAATATTCCTACGATTCCAAGCGCACTGCCCCCGCCTGCCAAACCGAATCGGTAAAATATTAGCCCTATTAAAAATAACAAAACCGCAAAGAAGAATGATATTGACGTATCGATAATGAGACGATTGTACCAAGTATCTGTTAACAGCTGTGCAGGATGTAGAAATATAAAATACTTCATCCCAAACAGGTCTACACCTTTTTCAACCGCCGCTTGGATGATGGTTGCAGCAACTGATTTCGCGAATGCAAGTCCAAAGAAAAATATACCTATACTAACAAATATGCTTTTACGCGTTGCACCTAGCTTTAATGAATATGGAATATAATCTCTTACTGTTAAAAAACCGATAATGGCACAATAGACGTAAATTGGTCCAGTTAATACAAAGGTAAATACACCTGAACCACTTGCAATGGCGCTTTCCAAAAAGTGACTAATTGCCAATGAAACAGCCAGCAGGCTAATCAGTATGGTCCAAAAAATCATCAGAGAATACCGAATGTCCATCACGAAAAAATACAATAATCCTTTAATCTGTCTCCCCATACTATGCACTCCTCTTTCCATCTGTTAAATGAATCATTAATTCCTGTACTGGAATTCCTTCTACATGTAAGCCATGCGCATTTGCTTCTTCTTCTGTAGCAAACAAATATGCTGTCATCATTCCAGCCATTTTCTTTTGATGAATAACCTCTTTATCTTGAATAAATGCCTCTACCGCTTCCACACTCCCTGAAACTGCACATGTATGGGTTCGTAATTCCTCTGCCTCTTCTTTCAAAACAAGCTTCCCATCTTGGATAATGAGGACCTCTTCAAAGAGCAAGCTAGCTTCATCGATCAAATGAGTTGAAAAGATGATGGTCCGCTTTCTTTTCTCATATTCCTCGAGCAGGACTTCATAAAATACCTTGCGAGCTGCCGCATCCATTCCAATATACGGTTCATCAAAAATCGTAATCGGTGCTTGGCTGGCTAATCCAACAATAATGCCAAGTGATGATTCCATTCCTTTGGACAACGTTTTAATAGAAGCTTTTGGATTCAACTTGAACGTTTGCAGCAATTTTTCGGCTAACGCAGCATCCCATGTTGGATAGAAGTACGAATACATTTGAATCACATGCTTCACTTTCAAATCTCGTTTGAAATTATTCCCTTCTTTTATTAAGCAAATCGATTCGGTTATATTTTGATTTTCAAATGGGTTTTCGCCATCAATGATAATTTCACCAGATGATGCCAGCATTTGCCCTGTCAATATTTCCATAAACGTCGTCTTCCCTGCCCCATTACGCCCAAGCAAGCCGTAAATCTTATTGCTTTCTAACGTAAAGGAAAGATGATCTAATGCATACTTGTCACGATATTTTTTAGTTAGATTTTTGACCTCAATTTTCATATATCCTCATCCTCCCGATTTACCATTTCCATTAAATCCTCTACACCAATATTTAACTTTTTAGCTTCCCGCTTTAATGGCTGAATATAATTTTCATAAAAAGACTGTTTTCTATTCTGAAGCAATTGCAATTTTGCTTGTTCCGTTACAAACATCCCTACACCCCTTCGTTTAAACAATATTCCTTCATCAACCAATTCATTGATCCCTTTGGCAGCAGTTGCTGGATTAATTTTATAAAAAGCTGCAAACTCATTGGTCGATGGCACCCGTTCATGAGCATCAACGCTACCATTAATGATGGAATCTTCAATTTGCTCTTTAATTTGTAAATAGATTGGCTTTGTTTCGTCTAGCTTGTTTTTCATCTCATCACCTTTATTGAATTTCTTAGTTATATGGTTAGTTACTTATGTAATTAACTATATAACAGAATAAGTTACATTGTCAACATAAAGTGAAACTTCAATAAGTGGGGTTTTTGCACTTCCCCACTTATTGTTAGTTGAACCAATCAGGCCTTTACTGGCTGTTGACCCCCACTTACAACTCTAGTTATTAACAAAAATTCTCGATGTGGGGCTTACAGCCAGTTAATCTGTGATAAAGTGAAACTTCAATCCGTGGGGTTTTTGCTCTTCCCCCACGGATTGTTAGTTGAACCAATCAGGCTTTTACTGGCTGTTGCCCCCCCACTTACAACTCTAGTTATTAACAAAAATTCTCGATGTGGGGCTTACAGCCAGTTAATCTGTGATAAAGTGAAACTTCAATCCGTGGGGTTTTTGCTCTTCCCCCACGGATTGTTAGTTGAACCAATCAGGCTTTTACTGGCTGTTGATCCCCTACTATTCTTGTGATCAACAAAAACGCTTGTAGCGGGGATCTTACAGCCAGTTAATCTGTGAAAAATTTTTGATTTTTATATTCTAAACAGAAAAAAACCGTATGGATGTAATCCAATACGGTAGTTCTTGCATTCTCGCTTAACCAGTCTTTTCATTCAGTGCATCCAGTGGTCCCTTTTCGGGAAAGATTAAAAAGTTCTGTCCATCTGTTTGAAAAATAATATGGCCGAATACAGCGGTAGAATAAATATGGGTATCGAGCTGAAGCAGTCGCTTAATGACGCGTTCGACCGGATGACCATAGTCGTTGTCCTTACTGTAGGTGAGGATTGCTACATTCGCGTCAACCTCTTCCAGAAATACTTTAGAGCTACTCGTTTTCGAGCCATGATGTGCCACCTTAATTAAATCAGCCTGCACATCATACTGTGACAAAAGTTCTTTTTCTTGTTTTTGTTCAATATCACTCATGAACAATAAATCATGTTTTCCAAAGCTTAGTTTAAGTACAATAGATGACTGATTGTTTGATTTATGTTTACTGGATGTATTAAGTACCTGCAAATCCATCAACGGATCGATATCAATGGATTGATTCTTTCGCGCAAGCATCATCGGTATCTGTTTCTTTCGGATTTGTTGTAAGTATCGCATATAAGTTTTCGTACCATGCACTTTTCCAGAATCCATTAATAACTTAACCGGAAAAGCCTGCATCACTGCAGGTAGCCCGCCAATATGATCGATATCTGGATGGGTAGCAATTAATAAATCAATCTTATCAATTTCTAATGCTTTTAAATAATTTACTACGGTTTTCCCTGCTTCCGGTGGTCCACCATCAATTAAAATATGTTTTCCAGTTGGCGTCTGAATCAATATGCTATCGCCTTGTCCCACATCCAAAAAATGAACTGCAAGCTTTTTAGCTGGGTAGGCATCCACCTGAACCGGAAGCACCAACAACATCAGAAAGACACAACAAGTAAACTGTTTCCATCGCTTCATAAACCAAGCCTCAATTCCAACAGTATTTCTATGAATAGTTTTTTCGAAAACCTGTAATTTATGAATGGAAAATGGAAGAAGGCGAATTATTATGTATCATCATGTCTACTTGTGAAGTTAAATAAAAACCCCCCACCGATACGGTAGAGGGTAAAAATGGTTACTACAACGATTAAGCTTGCATTTCTACGGATATTTCATCATCTATCAATTGGACCTTCACTGCTTTCACATCATCATGCTCCAATATTAAATCCGTTAAAGGATCCTCTATTTTATCTTGAATAACACGTCGCAATGGTCTTGCACCAAAGCGTGGGTCATAACCAAGTCGTACCAGTTCCCGTTTTGCATCATCCGTCAATTCAATGGTGATATCATGCTCTTCAATCGTATCCTTCAATTGATCAAGCATCAAATCTACAATCACAAGCAGATTCTCCTCTGATAATTCATTGAAGGTAATAATCGAATCAAACCGGTTTAAAAATTCTGGTTTAAAGTATGCCCCTAACGATTCCATAGTTGAAACAGAATCATGAGCAGCTGCATGGAAGCCGACATTAATGGTCTTATCACCAGTACCAGCATTACTGGTCATGATAATAACCGCTTCTTTAAAGTTTACCCTGCGACCATGAGAGTCTGTTAAATGTCCATCCTCCATAATCTGCAAGAACATATTTTGAACGTCTGGATGCGCTTTTTCAATTTCATCCAACAAGATGATGGAATATGGATTACGTCTGACACGTTCAGTCAATTGACCGGCTTCTTCATGTCCTACATAGCCTGGAGGCGAACCGATAATTTTGGATACGGCATGCTTCTCCATATATTCACTCATATCGAGACGAATTAACGCATCGCGTGAACCAAATAATTCATCTGCTAGTACTTTGGTTAATTCCGTCTTACCAACGCCAGTCGGTCCAACAAATAGGAAGGAGCCAATTGGACGTTCTTTCGATTTCAATCCTGCTCTGCTGCGACGAATTGCTTTCGCAACCTGATCAACTGCTTTTTGCTGACCAATCACACGTTTGCCCAGATTCGCTGCCAAATTCTTCATTTGCTTCTGCTCATCAGCCTGTAGTTTGGTAACCGGGATACCCGTTTTTTCTTCTACAATGAGTTGGATATCGGATACATCTACATCGATGACCTGCTCCTCGCCCTTCGCCTTTTCCAATTGTTTTTCCAATTGAATTTCTTGATAACGAAGGTTAGCCGCACGTTCATAATCTTCTTTTTCCGCCGCTTGTTCTTTCTCCTGCTTTACATTGGCAAGTTGATTTTCAATAGAAACAGAGTCTTTTTCTGCATTAGACAAATTCAATCGAGATCCTACTTCATCCATTAAATCGATTGCTTTATCTGGTAAAAATCGATCCTGAATATAGCGATCAGATAAAGTAACAAATGCACGAATCGCTTCATCTGAATAGCGGACTTCATGAAACTTCTCATAACGATCCTTGATACCATTCAAAATCTGGATGGCTTCTTCAGACGTTGGTTCATGCACAATGATTGGCTGCAATCGACGTTCCAGCGCTGCGTCCTTTTCAATTTGACGATACTCCTTCAAAGTAGTTGCGCCAATTAATTGCATTTCACCACGTGCTAATGCTGGTTTTAAGATATTCCCTGCATCCATTTGTGAGCTTTCCGCTGTCCCTGCTCCGACTAGTAAATGAATTTCATCCACGAATAAAATAACATCTTTTCGTTGTTGCAGTTCTTGAATTAACTGCTTCATTCGCTCTTCAAATTGACCGCGGATACCAGTATTCGCAACAAGCGATGCTACATCTAATAAATATACTTCCTTATTCATTAGCTTCGCTGGAACGGTTCCTTCTGCGATTTGAACTGCTAACCCTTCAGCAATTGCTGTTTTACCAACACCTGGTTCCCCGATTAAGACTGGGTTATTTTTATTACGACGGTTTAACGTTTCAATCACACGCTTAATTTCCTGATCACGACCAATCACAGGATCAATCAAGCCAGCTTGTGCAGCATGGGATAGATTTTTACCAAGCTGATCCAATAAACCATTCCCACCATTTTTTGCACGCTGTTTTGTTCTTGTACCTGCCTGCCCAGCTCCATTGGCCTGGAAAGCTCCATTGAATGCATCTTCAGCATTCCCACCAAACATGGGATGATTAAAAAAGTCATTCGAATTCATCATTTGATTTTGTACTTCTTGAAAGCATGCATTACATAGATGTAATTGCATCTTCTCTTGATTATATTGCATGGCAACATTAATATTTGCTTCATTGACATTACATTTTTGACATTTCATAAGAAACTGCCTCCTTCATTCATTTAAGTATTGACCATATAACATGGTATCTAACTGAAGATGACATTCAATGTTAACAAGGTGTTTGACTTTGACTATCTTTGACCTTGTAGCTTTATTATACTCTGACCTTTTTTGACTTTCAAGTGTTTTTGCTTATTTTTTTAAAAAATTTATCGTTCCTGTTCACCTACTATTGGTGCAAAAAAATACATGCATCCAGCGAAATTACTAGATGCATGCATTCATTATTTATTATTTATATTTTTCCTGTTGGCGTAGTTCAATTCGTCTAATCTTTCCAGATGTCGTTTTTGGTAATTCATCAAGAAATTCAATTTCTCTTGGATATTTATATGGCGCCGTTTGCTCCTTCACATGATTCTGAAGCTTGCTCACCAGTTCTGGATCATTGCGATCAACATTTTCCTTTAATACAACGAAGGCTTTGACAATACTTCCTCTTATTTCATCTGGACTAGCCACCACTGCACATTCCTGCACAAATGGATGCTTCACAAGCGCATCCTCTACCTCAAACGGACCAATGGTGTATCCTGAACTGATGATAATATCATCACTTCTCCCCTCAAACCAGAAATAGCCATCTTCATCCTTTGTAGCTTGGTCGCCTGTTACATAAAAGTCCCCACGCCTGGACATACTCGTCTTTTCACTATCCTTATAATACTCCCGGAATAGTGCTGGACTATTTAATTTAAGCGCAATATCACCTATTTCATTAACTGCAACGGGATTTCCTTGCGCATCAATAATTTCCACTTCATTACCTGGAGTAGGCTTTCCCATCGACCCCGGTTTTACCTTCATTCCTTTCATGACACCAAGAAGCAAAGTATTTTCAGTTTGTCCATACCCATCACGAACAGTTACATCAAAGTATTTTCGAAACGTATCAATCACTTCGACATTTAACGGCTCTCCAGCAGAAACAGCACTATGAAGCTTTGGTAATTTGAAATCATTCAAATGATCTACTTTAGCCATTAATCGGTATTCTGTCGGTGTACAACAAAGTACGTTAATTTCTTCCTGCTGCAATAATTTTAAATAGGTCACCGGATCAAATTTACCGTGATATACAAATCCAGTTGCGCCAGATCCAAGGACGGAAAGAAAGGGACTCCATATCCATTTCTGCCACCCCGGTCCCGCAGTCGCCCACACTTTATCGCCATCCTCAATACATAACCAATTTTCTGCAGCAGTCTTTAAATGGGCAAATCCCCAGCCGTGTGTATGAACAACACCTTTTGGATTACCTGTTGTTCCCGATGTATAAGGTAAAAAGGCAATATCATCCCGTGTCGTTTTTGCCGTTTCAAGCATTTCGGAAGCATTTCTCGCCAAATCATCCAAGTCATACCAATCATCTCTTTGCCCACCTATGACAAACTTATCTAATGTATCATATTGTTCCAATGCTTCATATTGTTCTACATATGGATAATAACTGACAACCCCCTTCACTTCCCCATGCGTAACACGAAATTGCAGATCATGCGTTGTTAACATTTCGGAACAAGGGATAATAATGATTCCCGTTTTAAGCGCAGCTAAATAGACGGTATAAGCTTCAATTAATCGTGGTATCATCACCAATAATTTATCTCCCTGTTTCAACCCTTTATTCTGAAATACATTTCCAACACGATTCACGTTTTTCATGAGTTCATGATACGTTATTTCACTTTTGTCACCGGCCTCATTTTGCCAAATGAGAGCTTTCCTAGATAAATCCTTTGCATATCGTTCCACTTCCATTGAAATATTATATGTTTCCGGAGCTATCAAATCCTGTCTATTCAATATTATCAACTCCCATTATTAATATTCCTCTAGTATAACAAAAAGAGATGATATTTTAAAAGAATATTCTAAACCTTCCCTCTAAAAAAAGGTATTCCACTTCTCCATGGAATACCTAACAGATATTTTTTATGCTATTTATTTCACATACCAAATATACCTCTTGGTAGACGATCTTTTAATACGAGATCATCCAAACTGCCAAATTGGTAGCCCTCTTTCTTTAACTGTGTAATAATATGCTCCAATGCTTGGGCATTATCTGATGATACCGTATGCAATAATACAATTGCACCTGGATGAACCTGCTTCATCACTTGATCATAGGCATACTTCCAGCCCTGCTGTTGGTCTGTATTCCAATCCTTGAAGGCAAGGGACCAAAATACATGAATATATCCAAGCTCATTCGACCACTGAAGCGTACGCTCATTGAATACACCTCGTGGCGGCCGTAAATACTTCAGCTCTTTTTGCTCAGAAATAGCGGCTACTGCTGCCTCCAGTGTTTCCAGCTCCTCTTGCATACTTTGCTTTGACAAAATGCTAAAATCAGGATGATGATAGGAATGATTGCCAATGATATGCCCATCCTTCACCATTCGTTTCACCAATGCTGGCTCATCCTTCACATAATGCCCCGTAACAAAGAAAGTAGCTGGCACATGATGCTTCTTTAGCACATCTAATATTCCTTCTGTATACCCTTGTTCATAGCCATTATCAAAGGTGAGATAAATGGTCTTGTCCCCAGAAGGATCCACATAGTACGCACCGTACTTTTCTAATATAGATTGATACTTACCAATTTCAGGCACTTTATTATCATTGTTCTGCTTATATCCCCAGCCAAATCCCGGTGCAGCTAAAACCGATTGTGTACATATAAACGTCATTAAAATCAAACCACTAATTATTCGCATGGTAAATTTCCGCATTATTTCACTCCGCCTTTTTAGCTTACTTTTTCCAATTAGCTGTCACCTTATACAGAATGAAGCGACTATGGACGGAGGTTAATATTAAGCATCCTATACTGCAAGACAGTTTATAACGATTAGATTTTCCACATTTTCTATTTTTCCATGAATTTTATAAGCCTATTTTAGGTAAAAAGAATGACATAAAAACCAATTATTAGTAGAAATTACTCAGTTCTTAAGATACACTAAGAAGTATAATAAAATTTCTTTCCAAAGCTGTTTTATAATGAATGTACAGGTTACTAAATACCTAATACATGGATAAGTCAAACAAATTATGTTAACAGCTAAATTAACTATTTGGTGAATAGTTCGAACCAGTAGATTGATCGATGTAATTTACTAATTTCTTTTGAATCTGTGATTTTGCACTTTATTTATATAATAATGTTTAAGCAATAGAACATAAGGTGAAGCATATAGGTGCTAAACTTTTAATTAAAGTTGAAAAACCGCTCATATTTTAATGCGCGAACCTGAAGTGAACATGTTTTTCCAGGGAGATTCGCTTAAAATATACGATAATCAACGTATAAAATAAGGCTTTTTTTATTCAATCAAGAGAAATGAATAAGTGAACTACTATATATAGATAAGAAATATAAAATATGTCAATATGTCGCAGTCGCTCCTTTTATTAGGAGCGTGGATTGAAATTATTTGTTGGATGAGCATTGCATAATATCCTGTGTCGCTCCTTTTACTAGGAGCGTGGATTGAAATCGTTAATAAATTTGAAGAACATTTGGGACAAGGTTGTCGCGCCCTTTATTGGGGGTGTGAATCCAAACAAACATAACAATCCATCAAATCAAAAAAATCGGTGGTATTGCGCAATTGTTAAAGTACAATTGCGGCAATCCAACCGAAAATAAACAATGGAATATTATAATGTAAAAATGTTGGTACACAGGTGTCCCATATGTGATTGTGTTTTCCATCCGCATTCAAACCTGCTGTTGGACCGAGTGTCGAATCACTTGCTGGTGATCCTGCATCCCCAAGTGCACCAGCCGTTCCAATTAATGCAGCAATGGCCATCGGAGAAAAACCAGCTGCGATACAAATGGGTACATATAAAGCTGCAAGGATTGGAATGGTTCCAAAGGATGTACCTATACCAATCGTTACAACTAATCCAACAAGCAATAAAATAAATGCAATCATTGGTTTACTTCCCCCTAAAAATTCTGAAGAAGCTTCAATTAGCGCATCAACGGCACCTGTTTTCTTTAAAACATCTCCATAACCTGAGGCAATCAGCATGACAAAAGCGATAGTCCCCATCATCGCAACACCGTCTGACATTATCTTATCACCACTTTTAAATGGCACGGTTCGAAACAAAAACATCAAGATAATTCCCGTTAACGCACCAGCAATTAGATTTTCTGTGATAATCTGTACGACAAGTGCGGCAACGATTGCAGCTAACGTCAGACCATGTTTCAAGTTAAAACGAACATTTTTCGGGGATGCTGTAGATATTACTCCTGCTGATCCACCTGCCCCAGCAACTGCATCTCTGTCTTTACGATACGTAATAAAGATGGCAACGAATAAACCAACAATCATACCTGCACCTGGGAAAAGCATGGATAAGGCAATATCCCCCATGGAAATAGCCGCGCCGTTTTTCTCCATTGCTTCAAATATAATGCCATGAAATAGTAGTCCAAATCCTGCCGGTATCATGATATAAGGTGCCTTTAATCCAAATGTTAAAGCAGATGCAACTGCTCGTCGATCCACACGCATGTCATCAAATACCTTCAATAAGGGTGGAATTAATATTGGTATAAATGCAATATGAACTGGTATTAGATTTTGTGATAAGGTAGCAATTCCAGCAATAGCTAACAGCATCATCGTTTTCTTACCAGTCAAGACTCGAATCAAATACGACACAAGAATAGAGGTAATTTCGGTATAGCTAATGGCAACCGCGAAAGCTCCTAGTAAAATATAACTTAATGCTGTGGATGATTGACCACCCATTCCTTCAACAACCATTTTGATGGAATCCACAAGAGATTCCCCTGACATAAGTCCTGCTGATAACGCTGCTATTAAAATAGCAATTATTACGTTTACTCGTAACAAGCTTAGAATTGTCATAATTAACACTGACCCAATTACAACCCATTCCATATTTTTTCTCCCCAATTTATTATTATTTATACTTCACTATACTAAAGCATTAAAACAATAAAGTCAATGCATTTAAAAAAGCAAATCGCCTTTTGCTCGATTTGCTTTTTTCTCGTTTTATTTTAATTGGAAAGTGAAAGATACATGATCCTGAATGGGTATCCAAGCACCAACACCTTGTTTGGTGATATTTTTTAACACAATTTGTTTTTTAGATCCCTTCAGTTCAATATACACTTCTCCAAAGGTAACTTTCCCTTTTTCATTAACAGCAGTCGCGTACGCATTTAGCAGACCAATTTTATTTACAGGAACGGTATACATATGATCCTTTTTGGTATCTTTTCCAATAACGGTCTCATAAGAAAGTGGAAGCTTGGATTTCTTTTTTGCTGTTTGCAGCAGCATTTTTTTCACGTCTTCTGTATGACTGATTTTATTTGTGAGCGCTCCCTTTATTTCTTTCTGTTTCATTTGATTATAATGGAGCTTTCTATCTTCATCACCTGAAAAGTTATTCGCTTCATTTGTATTTATCTGTTGGTACTGCCAATTCACGTTCGTTTCCTCGGATTGGTAATGGAGTGGCCAACGTCCAAGGAAAACCATCCCACGATAACCAATGGCTATTGGCGATGGCTTAATCGTTGTTTCATTTAAAAGCTTGATTAAATCAGGGTTTTCGATTTTGGTATCGGTTTGTTTCAATAATTCCTTCGTTTGCTTACTTGGCTCAACAACCTCCAAATCTGCTGTTGCATTTGGAAAGGTGTTCTCTTTAGAAATTGTCAACACATGCTCCGGAATTTCATATTTATTCTTTTCTTTAATCTTTTCTTTTGCTAGTCCAGTCACCGGCGTCAACAACAAAATAATGATAACAAATATACCTGTCCAACGTACATATTTACCCATCTGCCCAGTCCTCTCTTTTTGTCTTAGCATAATCGGACTACGGAAAATTATACGCATTTTTTTAATTCGTTAGTTGACGCACGTAGGCACTACATACTTAGTTCAATCGCTTCTACTTTTTCTTCAATTTGAATACTATTTTCTACACTGCGAACCATAGAGCAATTCTTCCGACTAACGGCAAGACTTTTTTCCAGCTTTTCTTGGTTTAGTCGGTGTCCTTTTACAACAAAGTGCAGTGTGATTTTTTCAATACGATTTGCTTCTTTCGGATTTCTTTCCACAGAAGCATCTAATTGGATATCTTCAAATTCAACGCGCTGTTTTTCCAAAACCTTTCGAAAAACACCAGCACTGCAGCCCGCTATGGAAGCGACCATTAACTGAAATGGACGAAAACCATACTCCTCATTACCAGAGATATTTAATTCTCCATAGCTTAAATCGGTACGCATCCCTTCATCTTTTAAAATCAGCTTCATCGTATTTCCATCCATCATTTTCAGCTCCCTCTCCAAGTTTTCATCATTCTTTCATTATCATAACCTATGTGCCGAATGAATTGCAGTAAGAAACACTTGGAAAACAAAATCAAAACAACAAAAATCCACGAAGCAATTGCACTTCATGGATTTTGTATAACTATTATTTTTCCGATACAAATTTACTGTAACGTTTTTCCAAATAGTCCTGTAGCATTCCAATCAAAATACAAATTGGCCAGTAGATGAGTGCTACTAAAATATACATCGTCATCGCATCAAAGGTTCGACCGGCAACAATTTGTGTTTTTTGGAACAGCTCAGGCACGGTTATAACAGCCGCCAGAGAAGTTGCTTTAACAATATCCATAAACACATTCGTTAATGGGGGTATCGCAATTCTCGTTGCTTGCGGCAAAATTACCTTTCTTAAAGTGGACCAATAGCCTAAATTAAGGGCTTTAGCTGATTCCCATTGACCTTGATCAATACTATTTAAAGAGGCACGATTAATTTCTGCGATATATGCAGCACTATTAAGTCCAAAGCCAAGTGCTGCAGCAGTAAAAGCAGAAAATTCAACCCCTACTACCGGTAGTCCAAAATACAATATGAATAAGAATACCAATATTGGTGTCCCACGCATAAATGAAATATATAAGCGTGAAGGCCAACGCAGCACCCAGCTTTTTGAACTGCGGGCTAAAGCCAAAAATAAACCGAGTACTAAACCAATCACCATACCAACAATGGATACAATCAGCGTCATTGGCAAGCCGCTTAGCACAAAGGGTAAATTTTCCCATGCTAATCCTGGATCAAACAATCTACCAAAGTTGAATGTCTCACTCAACATCATCGACCCTTAAAATTCCAATCCTTCAACTTCTTCAATCTCGCCCTCCGGCTTTATGGAAGCATCCTCTGTATAAAACTTGATGGCAAGCTCCGATAATGTTCCATCTTCACGCATCTCTTCCAATGCCTTATTTATATGTTCTGCTAGCTGTTCTGCACCCTTAGGTAACACAACTGCTTGCTCTGTCGGATTGAATTTCAATGTTGGATGCAAATGGATATCAAAATCCGGGAATGCTGCAACACCGAATTTGGTCAAATAATAATCATTGATTACAACATCTGTTCTGCCATTATCTACGTCACGAAGGTAAGCTTCATTTGGCGCGTTTCCATAAGTAATAACCTCTGCACCATAATGCTCTGCAATTTGACTATAAATAGTCGTTGCTCCACCACCAGCTTTTTTCCCTTTTAAATCTTCCAAGCTCTCTATACCAGAGTTATCTTCTTTACGTACAGCCATCGTAGTATAAGAATATTTATATGGCTCACTAAAGTCAAATGCTTCTCTGCGTGTTTTTGTTGGTTCAATATCATTTGCTGCTACATCAATGCGCCCACTCTGAATTGCTGGCAGCATGCTATCTATTCCCATAATCTCAAATGAAATGTCTAAGTCTAAGCGCTTCGCAATTTCACGCATAACCTCAACATCATAACCCGTCAACTCATCTTCTTTTTCGCCTTCTCCTTCATAGTAAGAAGCTGCGATTAATGTACCTGAAGTACCGACGACAATTTCGCCTTTATCTTTAATCTTTTCCCATACTTCATCTGTTTTTGTTTCTTCTTCTGCTGTTGCTTGATCCTCTGAAGTTTTTTTATCATCCTTAGAGGAATTTTCATCCTTCGACGTATCATCCCCACATGCAGCTAGTAATAGTACAGCAGATATAATGACAATAAATATTAGAAAACCTCGCTTCATCTCTTACGCCCCTATTCTTATGTATTATTAAAAACCCCAAGAAGATTGTAACAGTTATTAACTAGCATTTCAATAAATTAAGAACTGTTATCATGAAAAATGTCAAACTGTTATATAGATTTTCTTATTTACAAAAAAGCATTCCATAGAAATCCATCATGATCTCGTTGCGGTAATGTAGCTTCCGAATAAAGTGGATTTATTTCAGTATATATCCACGCCAGCTCTTCATAATAAAGCCATATTCCAATTGCTTTATTTACTGCAAATCCATTCCTACTTTTAACTGCTTGCGTTGACATTTTACTTTTGAAGAAATCAGTTCAGCTATCTGCTTTGTTTATAACGGCTCTATCGTTTCTTCTTATCCTGTTTATCACAGATTAACTGGCTATAAGATCCCCACCTCTAGAATTTTTGTTGATAGCAAGAATTATAAGTAGGCCTGATTGGTTCAACTAACAATCAGTGGAGGAAGTGCAAAGACCTCCACTGATTGAAGTTTCATTTTATCGAATCTTGTATCTTAACAAAATCAGCTAACATATCTTATTCTTCCCCTAAAAACTTACGCATCTGTGAATTCTTTGTTAACCCTTCAATTTGCCATAAAATTTCCTTGACTTCCTTGCACGGGGTGGTATGATTATAATAATTACTTGTTTATAATAATTATAAACTATTAACACCTTTTATATATTGTTTCGTAACGTTATTGACAATATTTACGGTAATTGTTAATGATTATTATTCTCAATTGGATTGGAGGAATTGATAATGGATTCTACTTCTCGCGTTTTACTTCAACCAAAACATAAAAAAAAGCGACCTTCCAAATTAAGAACATCTATCCAAAAGTTATCCACCCATATGGAGCTAGTTGCAGCACTTATAAGTGGCGGTATCATTCTGTTCGCTTGGATTTATACTGCGTATTTATCCCATGCGGTTTGGATTGGACTTCATTTGGGCGCGTTCGTTATTGGTGGTTTTGCAAAAGCAAAGGAAGGTATAGAAGAAACTATTCAAAATAAACGTTTAAACGTGGAAATGCTCATGGTTTTTGCGGCAATTGGAGCCGCGTTCATTGGATATTGGACTGAAGGTGCCATTTTAATTTTTATTTTTGCATTATCTGGTGCATTGGAAACCTACACACTTCAAAAAAGTAATCGGGAAATTTCTGCGTTGATGAACTTGCAACCCGAAACAGCCCTGCTTATATATGAGGGGGAGCAGCGGATTGTACCAGTATCAGACCTTTCCATTGGTGATCTTGTACTGGTGCGTGCTGGTGAAAGAATCCCTGCAGATGGCATGATTACAGTAGGTTCCACTGCTGTCGACGAAAGTGCAATTACAGGAGAATCTCTCCCTGTTGAAAAAGAATTGGAATCAGAAGTATTTGCTGGTACAGTCGCATTAAACGGATCGATTCAGGTAAAAATCACCAAGCCTGCCAGTGAAACATTATTCCAAAAAATTATCAATATGGTGCAATCTGCTCAGGCGGAAAAATCACCTTCGCAATTATTCATCGAAAAATTTGAGGGTACATATGTCAATGTTGTCTTGATTATTGTGGGAATCATGATGTTCCTACCTTATCTTTTATTTGACTGGCCCCTTTCAGAAAGTATTTACCGCGCCATGATTTTACTCGTTGTTGCATCGCCATGTGCATTGGTTGCTTCTATCATGCCCGCAACATTATCCGCTATTTCCAAAAGTGCCCGCTCCGGTGTACTTTTTAAAGGTGGCGTACATGTAGAGAATCTTGGTCATGTTAAAGCAATCGCACTTGACAAAACCGGAACATTAACGAACGGGCAACCAGTTGTGACAGATGCTTATTTCGCGGTAAAAGCAGATGAAGCATACACCACCGCAATCATCGGTAAAATTGAACAAGAATCTACTCACCCACTTGCAAAAGCAATTGCAAGCTATAGTGCAGAAGCAATGAAGAAATTTGATATAACGATGGAGCAAGTTAAAACAATTGCAGGGAAAGGAATTTCTGCAATACAGGATGGTATCCATTGGGAAATTAGCAAACCACAACAAACGGAAGCAGAACAATCCTTTCATCATGGTATTCTTGAAAAATTAGCTGCAGAAGGAAAAACAGTTGTTTGTGCACGGAAAGACGGGGAACTTGTGGCTGTCTTTGCTTTAAAAGATACGATACGCTCAGAAGCTAAAGCTGCAATAACCCTATTGAAACAAAATGGCATATACACGGTCATGCTAACTGGAGATAATCCTGTAACCGCGAAAGCAATTGCGCTTGAGGCAGGACTCGATGATTATATAGCCAATTGTTTACCGGTCGAGAAGGTTAAACAAATCAAAAGGCTGCGAAAGCAATATGGGAATGTGGCTATGATTGGTGACGGCATTAATGACGCACCCGCGCTTGCAACAGCAAATGTTGGCATTGCCATGGGTGAAGGAACAGATGTTGCATTAGAAACGGCGGATATGGTACTCATGCAAGATGATTTAGAAAAAATAACCCATGCCATCAGTCTATCCAAAAAAATGAATCAAATTGTAAAGCAAAATATTTTCTTTTCCATCGCTGTTATTTCTGTACTTATTTTATCGAATTTCTTTCAAGTAATAGATATGCCGCTTGGCGTAATCGGTCATGAGGGCAGTACCATTCTTGTTATACTAAACGGCCTGCGCTTACTAAAATAGCTGCTCCCAAATGGGAACAGCTATTTTTTCTTTGTATCCAGATATACTGCATTTAAGATTCCACCGGAAATAATAATAATTCCAGATAGATAAAACCATACCATTAAAATAATGACCGCCCCTAGACTGCCATACGTTGCTGAATAATTCCCTATCGTATGAACGTAATAGGAAAACGCATAGGATACAAGCTGCCAGCAGATGGTCGCAAATACTGCTCCGCCAAAAGCATCCTTAAAGGATATCCGAATATTTGGAGCCAATTTATAAAGAAATAAAAAGACGATACAAAATACAATCGATGTTACACCCCAGCGCAATGTCCCCCACGCTTGAACAAAATCATCGGACAATCCAAAAAAAGAAAAGATATAAATACCAATCATTTTTCCCAACACGGGTAACACAATCGCAATGACAATAATTCCAATCATTGCAATGGTTAGAACGATTGCAATGAGCCGCGAGATAAAAAAAGACCGATCTTCTTGTACGTCATATGCGCGGTTAAATGCTTTCATAATTGCATTTACACCGTTAGAGGCAGACCAAAGTGTACCAAGAATACTAATGGATAATAAACTACCATTTTGTTGATTCACCAAACTATTGATATTAGATGTAATGAAATCCATGGATTCTGCTGGCGCAACTGTTGCCAGCATGTCCGTTAAAAGATGTTCATCAAAAGGTAGGTAACCGATTAACGTAATCATAAATAGGAGCAGTGGGAATAGAGAAAGCAAAAAGAAGTAAGCAAGCTGTGCAGCGAGACCAAAATAATCCCCTGTCAACAAACGCCCAACAAATTGCTTTCCCATAAGAATCATTCTATCCATTCGCCACGCTCCCGTATTGAGCCCGTAACTTCCAGCTGTTATTTTTCCTCTATTTGCGATGCCCGTTGTGAAACTTTACTCATCGTTTGTTCCAACTTTTCCAGGGATTCCATCGCTTTTTCCGCTCCCCCAGCAAAGCCTTGATTAAATTTATCAAAGGCTATACGGGCATCCCGAATCGCTTCATGCGGATTACTTGTATACCGGCTTGTTGATTCTTTTACTTCATGCAGCTTCGTAGTCGCATATTCACGCGTGCCTCGATCTAACAATGCAGCAAGGCCACCCACCACTGCTCCGATTAATACACCTGATATTAATTTTCTTTTTCCCATTATGTCCCTCTCCTTTAGTATAGATGATGTTGCTTCATAATATGCTTTAATAATTGCTGACAGCCTTCCATAACAAGCGCATATGTTTGATTGAAATCGCCAGTAAAATAAGGATCTGGCACATCTTTTTCAAAAGTGCCATTGACAAAGTCCAGTAGTCTGCCAATATATACCTGTTCCTTAGGATAACCTATTGTGCGCAAATCTTTCACATTCTGTTCATCCATCGCAATAATATAATCAAAGCCTTGTAAATCAGTCGGTTGGATTTGACGAGCCTGCATATCATCATACCTGATATCATGCGCGTCTAAAAGCTTTCTCGTTCCTTCATGCGGGGGATTTCCCTCATGCCAGCTACCGATACCACAGGAATCCACCTGAATATTGTCCTGCAACTTTTCTTGTTCGACAAGCTTTCGAAAAACGGCCTCAGCCATTGGCGAACGGCAAATGTTGCCTAAACAAACAAAAAGAACCCGAATCATAGCAAGCCACCTTTTTTCTTTTCTTCTATTATAGCGAATCCCAGTTGCTTAATTAAGTAAAATGTCGAAGGATGTTTTGATAATTTTACAGTCTATCGCCATTTAATCGTTTGTAAAGTTTGTTTACTCATAATAAAGACATCCGTTTTTTCGAATCGTTAGCATCTTCGTATGAGCGTTGCAATGTCATTTATTTATTTGAAAGTATCGTTGTTGCCCACCATTTTGACCTTTTCCATATTTCCCAATATTTATTTTCAAAAATAGCTTGACTTTTGTTTAATTTTTCGGAATATTTGTTATAAGCTGTATAACAATATATAGATAGGTGGGAGAAAATGGAGAAGGTACTTGCGGAAATAAGTAGTTTTGTATGGGGACCAGTCACATTGATTCTTATCGTTGGTACAGGTTTGTATTTAACGATCCGTCTAGGATTTTTGCAGTTTCGTACGTTGCCGTATGCATTACGGCTTGCATTCAGCCCAAAACGTCAGGATAGTAAATCTAAAGGAGATATTAGTCATTACGAAGCACTTACCACTGCAATGGCTGCTACCATTGGAACGGGAAACATCGTAGGAGTAGCGACTGCTGTTGTTTTAGGGGGACCTGGTGCGGTATTGTGGATGTGGATATCCGCATTATTTGGTATGGCGACCAAATATGCTGAAGCAATTCTCGCTGTAAAATATCGTGTGGTGAATAGTAAAGGTGAAATGTCTGGTGGACCAATGTACTATTTGGAACGAGGATTAAATGCCAAATGGCTTGGTGTGTTATTTGCTATTTTTGGTTCGATTGCTGCATTTGGAATCGGCAATATGGTGCAGTCCAATTCTGTATCTGACGCATTAACGCGCTCTTTCAGCATACCTGACTGGGCAACTGGGCTTATTCTCACCATCTTAACTGGTTTGGTCATTCTCGGTGGTATTAAAAGTATTGGTAAGGTAACCGCATATTTCGTTCCGGTTATGGCATTATTTTATGTTGCTGGTGGCCTCATCATTATGATTATGAATTATGATGTGGTACCTGCTGCAATTGGATTAATTTTTAATGACGCATTTACTGGAAGCGCTTTAGGCGGTGGAGTGATTGGAACGGTTATTCGTTATGGTGTGGCCCGTGGAGTGTTTTCCAACGAAGCAGGTTTAGGTTCTGCTCCTATTGCAGCCGCTGCTGCCAAAACAGATTACCCGGGACGTCAGGCACTTGTATCGATGACACAGGTCTTTATCGATACCATCATTGTATGTTCCATTACCGGTATTACTATTGTAATGGCTGATATGTACACCAGTGGCATAGAGGGTGGAGATTTAACTGCTGCTTCATTCTCCTTATTCCTTGGGGAGACTGGCGGATATATTGTAACGATTGGTATTGTCTTATTCGCATTTTCAACCCTTGTAGGCTGGTCTTACTATGGTGAAAAATGCTTCAGTTACTTGTTTACAGATAAAACCGTGCCATACTATCGAATTGTATTTGTCATTTGTGTATATTTTGGTGCCGTTTTACAATTGGATGTCGTTTGGACCGTTGCAGATATTATGAACGCATTAATGGCATTCCCGAACTTGATTGGATTATTGGGGCTATCAGGGGTAGTCGTTTACGAAACAAGGAAATTTATCAAGGTATCCAAGGAAGAACGGGCATTGGAAAAACAGAATGCTTCGTAACCTATATTTTTAACTAAAAAACAATAAACGGGGTCTATAGTGGCCCCGTTTTTTTCTACTTATACAATTGGTGCAATGCAAGCTTCATCATTATTTTTAGCTGCATTGACATGGCTGGACACATCATAAGCAGTCAATGATTCCATTTCAAGCTGCTGTAAAAAACGGCTCGCTTCAACAGGTGCAAATCGCCTTGGTGTAATCCAAGCATCCTCTTGATCCTTTGGCAACATAATAGGCATCCGATGATGGATATCCTGCATAAATTCATTCGCATCCTTAGTTAGCATCGTGCAAGTGAATAATTCTCGACCACTGTCATCTTCCACCCATTTATCCCACAGACCAGCAAAGGCAAATAGCTTCCTGTCCTGCAACTGAATTCTCTTTGGCTGTTTTCCCACATCTGACTTCTTCCATTCGTAAAAGCTATCAGCAATAATCAAACATCTTTTCGTTGCCATTAGTGACTTGAAACTTGGCTTCTCATGAGCCGTTTCACTTCTTGCGTTAATCATTTTATAACCAATCTTTTCGTCTTTTGCCCAGGATGGAACGAGTCCCCATTTCAGATAACCGGCACGTTTTTTCTTGCCGTCATGAATAATAGCTAGCACATCCTGCCCAGGCGCTACATTGTAACTCGTGTGATAGGATTCAATCGGTTGTTCCAAACCAAATGCCTCCATAATTTCCAATTCATCAGCAAGTAGTGTATATCGTCCACAAATAATGCCCCACTCCCTTCTTAAGGAAACTCAAAATACACTGAGATCCCATTGTGATGCAATATGTCTTAAAAGTCGAATACCTGCAACACTATTTCCTTTCTCATCTAATGCAGGTCCATAGACACCAATCCCACATCCGTCCAAAAATGGTAATTCCTCATGACGTACACGTGGAGGTGCAATGGCAATAATCCCCCCGGAAACCCCACTTTTTGCAGGTATCCCTACATAAGTAGCAAATTTTCCCGATGCGTCATACATGCCACAGGTTAGCATCAGGGCCTTGGCGATTCTGGCAATTTGCCGTGGAATGATTTCCTCCTCCGAATCTGGGTCTTCCCCGTCATTTGCCAAAATTAGTCCAATCCGTGCGAGATCATCTACCGTAATTTCTATTGAGCACTGTTTAAAATAGGTTTCTAACGTAATATTTAAATCTGATTCTAAGAAACCTGTTTCCAATAAGTAATAGCCAATCGCCCGGTTGCGCATGGAAGAATCTCGTTCCGACTCATAAACATCAATATTAATTTCCGGTAAATAGCCGAGCATTTTTTCCAAAAGAGAAAAAATCGATTGCAGCTTCTCGTCAGACGTTTTTCCTTCCAGCATAGAAGTTACGGTAATTGCGCCAGCATTTACAAATGGGTTAAACGGCTTATTCACCCGATTCATTTCTAAGTGCATAATCGAGTTGAACGCTCCGCCAGTAGGCTCCACGTCGACACGATCAAGTACATAGGTTACGCCACGTTCCATACATGCTGCGATAAAACTAATAGCCTTTGAAATACTTTGGATCGTAAATGGAATATCAACGTCACCTGAATTAATTTTCAAGCCATTATTTCCTAAGATGGTAATACCTAAATGAGATGGATTCGCCTCCCCCAACAATGGGATATAGGAAGCAACTTTACCTTCCTTCGTATGCTTCCGATAAAACGCAACCCAATCATCAACATATTGTTGAAGCCATTCTTTGTTTTGTTCTGTACTCCAATTTGCTGTTCCTTGTACCATTTATGCCTCCAATCCCATGAATCGTTTTCATGTAGCTATTATTATTCAGAATTACTTCTCATATTTAACTTATGCGCTGATGTGATATATCGTCCGTTCCATAATGGGCATACTACCTATGTCATAACAAAGGTGGAAGCTACGCAAGACTACGCTTATTATAAACACAAGCATTGGACAATGTTTCCAAACCATACGCTCTTCTGAATCTAGATATATTTATCCAAAATATATACGATATAATACAAACTAGCAACCATAAGCGCATTCGAGTTGCTACAAAGTCTATCCGCCCCATGAAAGCGCTTCATCATATTGACACATCCTATCCTATTTTTCAAGTTTGGAAGTGTTATGACTTGCATGAATCCTTCTTTTTACACAAACTGGGCTTCCAAGATTTATTAATTGCCTAGATGGAAGAAAACTACAAACATTGGCCGAGCTTTTTCATACATTGCCAAATACCAGCATTATATTCTATCATATTTGAAGCAACTCAAGTCTATGGCAGCAGTTCATAAATGTATCTTTCGTTTTTGTTTGGAGATGGACTTGCCGATGATTTTGTTGGAGTACACAATCACTTGTTAAAACCGTTTCCGAACGGCATGCTATTAAATGAAGATGTAGAACAGCTTTTCGGATTTTAACAGTAACAACAGAAAAAAAACTCCGACAGCACACGATGCCTGTCAGAGTTTTTTAATAAAGCTTATTTCCCAATAAACTGTTGTGTCCAAACATTCCCATTTTCAACATAACCTACACCGATATGTGTAAAGCTGCCGTTCAAAATATTTGCACGGTGCCCTTCACTATTCATCCAGGCATTTACTACTTCCTGTGGTGTACGTTGGCCTTTTGCAATGTTTTCACCAGCTGAATTGTATTGGATTCCCCAATTTTTCATCATATCAAAAGGTGATCCATAAGTTGGGCTGTTATGTGAGAAGTAACCATTAACTGCCATGTCGCGAGATTTCTCACGAGCAACCTTACTTAAATTCTCATCAATTTGAAGTGGTTTTAAACCGTAATTTGCTCTTTCCTTATTGGTTAACTCCACAACCTCTTGTTCAAACTGATTTAACGCAGATGATTCAGCTTGCGGCTTTTCTTGTTGTTCCGGCTGTTTTTCCGGTTGAGGTGTTTGTGTTTGATTTTGAGCTGGCTTTTCAACCTCTGGCTTTTCTGCCGGTTTTTCAACCGGTTTCTCAGCAGGCTTTTCTACTGGCTTACTTTCTGCCTGTGGCTTTTCTGTTTGTGTGGAATGCTCTTGCTTCCAATTATTATTCTGATTCTTCCACTGGAATTTAGCAACATATTGTTTGATAAATGATTGAATATCAAAGTTATCTAATTGTTGCCACTGCCCTCCATT
Source organism: Ornithinibacillus gellani (assembly GCF_003730295.1). GTDB lineage: Bacteria > Bacillota > Bacilli > Bacillales > Amphibacillaceae > Ornithinibacillus_A > Ornithinibacillus_A gellani. Next base: position 108,538 of record NZ_QTSZ01000053.1, on the reverse strand, counting down.
AACAGAAACTTTATATAAAGTGGTGTTTGCAGACGTATCTGCTGCCTGAGCAGATGCGGATGTCTGAAAAGCACCTCCAAAAAGTAATGCTGCAGATAGTGCGGTTACTGCTCCTATTTTCTTGAACATCTTGTTCTACCTCTCCTTTTTCATAGAAAATTTGTGGTGCTGCTAACTTGCAAGATTACTATATCACGTGTTTTTTGTAATATTTTTGGCGCAATTTTCCACTATGAAAATGTAAAACTGAAAGCGTTCTATGTATGTGAGTTATCCCCATACCTGTTATAGGGATTCCCCTTCCACGTCAAACAAATTAATTTGGAAAGTGAGCGCACGCATGGGAAATAATGCTATAAAATAGCGCTTGACAACCATCCCAAAAAAGCATTTATATTACAAAGAACTAAATTCTGTAACGGAAATGTTACTTGATTCAACCCTTGTCATGCCTTATTTTAGAGTTAGCATGTCTATTAAAGGAAGTCATTTGAATTCTCTTTAGTTCAAAAGTTCTATCCTGGGAAAAATGGAGTTCATTCTAAGTAATGACATATGAATATAATGGAAGTGAAATAGGCTGATACACCTGCTTTATGATAGGCAAGAGCTGACACAACACGGAAACAATACAACACTTTTCCCGGTACTTTCCAGTTTACTTTTTGGAATAAACGTTATAAAAAGTAATGATAGATGTAAAAAATATGATTTAATTGAAATCAGTCATCATTGGAGGAACAATAAAATGTTATCAACTGCAGAAATCGGAATTGACTTAGGAACTGCGAATATACTTATCTATTCAAAAAATAAAGGTATCGTATTAAATGAACCAGCTGTTGTGGCAATTGATATTAATACGAAAAAAATTGTAGCTGTTGGTGCAGAAGCGAAGGAAATGGTCGGAAAAACACCACAAAACATCGTACCGATTCGTCCATTAAAGGATGGTGTGATTGCCGATTATGATGTTACCGCACAAATGCTAAAAGAACTACTTAAAAAAGTCAGTAAAAAAATGGGCTTGTCCATGCGGAAGCCTGTTGTCGTGGTTTGTACACCTACAGGCAGCACAACCGTTGAACGTCGTGCAATTCACAATGCCATTACAAGTTACGGAGCAAAACAAGTACATCTTATTGAAGAACCAGTAGCAGCTGCTATTGGCGCAGAATTGCCAGTAGACGAACCAATTGCCAATGTGATTGTTGACCTTGGCGGCGGTACGGTCGAAGTAGGTATTATTTCATTTGGTGGGGTGGTATCTTCTAATTCAGCCCGTGTCGGCGGCGATAAAATGGATGAGGAAATTATTCAATATATCCGCAAACATTATAATATTTTAATCGGGGAACGGACAGCGGAAAATATTAAAATGGAAATTGGATATGCCCACCCTAACCATAAGGAAGTAAAAATGGAAATCCGTGGCCGTGATATGGTAACTGGTTTACCTAAAACAGTAGAAATTTCTTCGAATGAAGTGTACGATGCATTGAAGGAATCCTTGGAAAAAATATTGGAAGCCATCCGGGCAACACTAGAAGACTGCCCACCAGAACTAAGCGGCGACATTGTTGACCATGGGATTGTCTTGACCGGCGGTGGCTCACTTTTGCATGGAATGAAAGACTGGCTATCCTCTGAAATTTCCGTGCCGGTCCATATTGCTCCAAACCCATTGGAATCTGTTGCCATTGGAACGGGAAAAGCATTAAAAATGATTAATAAATTACAAAAAGCAGCAAGATAAAGGCAGCATTCATCAAACTTTATTAAGCAGGCTGGATTCTTAGTACAGAACCCAGCCTGCCACTTTAGTTTAAACGTGTTTAACTTACTCCATTTTCATAAAATCATGATTTCGCGTAACTTAAATGCCGTTTAACCTATTCCATTTTCATAAAAATATGATTTCGAATAACTTAAATGCAGTTTAACTTACTCCATTTTAGAAAATAAACGATTTCACATCACTTAAATGCCGTTTAACTTACTCCATTTTCATAAAATCATGATTTCGAATAACTTAAATACGGTTTAACTTACTCCATTTTAGAAAATAAACGATTTCGCGTAACTTAAAAGCGATTTAACTTACTCCATTTCCGGAAAACACAATCTCACATCACTTAAAGGCGATATATCTTACTCCATTTTCTCCTTTTCGCAGCAGTCACATCCTTTAAAATGAAAACAGCAAGGAGGAATATTAATCACGCGCCATCCTTCCGTTATTATCTGGCTCAATTTTCATTACCACTTCCGTTATAAACGGTAAGCGTTTACAATATTTTCAGAATACATTATAATAAAGAATAGAATCATGCTTAAGGCGCTTCCACGCTCATCTCGCATGATCATACGTCATATATTTATTATACACACTGCCTAATCTGTGCTAGACCCTATCCGGGCAGCAACATGAAAACAGATGGAAGCCAGTTTGATTCAGCTGCATACATGCGGTTGATTTGAATTGGCTTTTTTTAATGCAGGCAGAAGTCAAGCTTAATCATACAGAAAGGAGTGATATGGTGACTGGGGCGTTGGAGCATATTCGTATTCTTGATCTATCTCGCGTACTGGCTGGTCCATATTGCACGATGATCCTGGGGGATTTGGGTGCAGAGGTTATCAAAGTAGAAGCACCAGGCGGCAGTGATGATACCCGTAAATGGGGTCCCCCCTTTCAATCTGGTGTCAGTGCATATTATATATGTGCCAATCGTAATAAGAAAAGCATTACTGTTGATTTGAAGTCAGAGGCTGGAATCCAAACCATTAAATCATTGGTTAAAGACGCAGATGTCATCATCCATAATTTTAAAACTGGTACGATGGAACGCTTTGGACTTGATTACGACGTATTACAGGAAATCAATCCAGGAATTGTTTTTTGTTCCATTACCGGCTTTGGGGAAACTGGGCCATATCAACAAATCCCTGGCTATGATTTTATCATCCAAGCGATGAGCGGCATCATGAGTATTACCGGTGATGAAACTTCTGGACCACAGAAGCTAGGTGTTGCCATTACGGATATATTAACCGGTCTGTATGCATGTATCGGTATCCAAGGAGCATTATTGGAGCGAACGCAATCTGGTAAAGGACAAAAACTGGACATTTCCTTGTATGACTCCGCTGTTAGCGCGCTCGTGAATATCGGAAGCAACTATCTCATGTCGGGAAAAATTCCAACGAGGCTTGGAAATACGCATGCCAATATTGTTCCATACCAAACCTTCCAGACCTCAGATGGGGAAATGGTAATCGCAGTTGGAAATGACACCCAGTTCGCTGCATTATGCCGCATCGTAAATAAACCAGAGCTAAGCAAGGATGAGCGCTTTCGCACGAATCCTGATCGTGTTGCTAATCGTGAATTGATTACTACATTACTGCAGGAGCAATTTTTATTACAAACAACTGCCCACTGGCAAGCGGAATGCGAAAGCAATAATATCCCCTGTGGGCCGATCCAAAATATGGAGCAGGTAGTGAATGACCCTCAGCTGCAAGCACGAAAGATGTTTGTAGGCATGGACCATCCAACAGCAGGTTCGATTCAAATGGTTGGTAGTCCTTTAAAGCTGTCTCGTACGCCTGTATCGTACCGCCAGCCTCCACCAGAAGCTGGGGCACATAATGAAGAGGTTTTAGGTGAAAAACCAAATATAGATTGAGGAGATGTTTTTATGAATTTTGATTTCACAGAAGAACAAGTCATGCTTCGTAAAACGGTAAGGGATTTTGTTGATCGGGAAATTATGCCCAACATGGCAGAATGGGATCGTGCAGGACAATTCGATGCGAGCATCATTCCTAAACTTGCTGATCTCGGATTGATGGGAGTCTGTATCCCTGAACAATACGGTGGTAGTGGCATGGATTATAATGCACTTGCGATTGTTTGTGAGGAACTCGAACGTGGCGATACAGCATTCCGGACTGCTGTTTCCGTTCACACCGGACTAAATAGTATGACCTTGCTGCAATGGGGAACAGAGGAGCAAAAAAACAACTACCTCATTCCCCAAGCGAAAGGCGAAAAAATTGGCGCATTTGGTTTAACGGAACCAGGTGCAGGTTCTGACGTTGCTTCCTTGCAGTCGACCGCGGATAAAGATGGAGACCATTATATTTTAAATGGACAAAAAACATGGATTTCCCTTTGTGACACAGCCGATCATTTTCTTGTATTTGCTTATACGGACAAATCAAAAAAACATCATGGAATTTCAGCCTTTATTGTAGAACGGACTTGGAAAGGCTTCTCTTCTAAGGCTACCAAAGGAAAATTAGGCATTCGTGCGGGCAATACAGGTGAATTATTCTTTGAAAATGTACGTGTTCCAAAAGAAAATCTACTTGGTGAGGAAGGTGAAGGCTTTAAAATTGCCATGGCAGCCTTAGACAATGGCCGCTTTACAGTTGCAGCGGGAGCCGTTGGTCAAATTATGGCTGCCTTGGAAGCAAGTGTGAAATATTGCCATGAGCGGGAAACCTTTGGCAAGCCAATTGGGAAGCATCAGCTCGTTCAACAAATGATTGCTAATATGGAAGCTGGGCTGCAAATGAGCCGTCTGCTCGTCTATCGTGCTGGCGAAATGAAAAATCAAGGCAAACGGAACACACGCGAAACATCACTGGCAAAGTGGCAGGCTTGTGACTTTGCGAATAAGGCTGCCGATGATGCAGTGCAAATTCATGGTGCATATGGCTTTTCGGATGAATATCCAGTGGAACGTTATTTACGTAATTCGAAGGCCCCGGTTATTTATGAAGGAACCCGAGAGATTCATACGGTTATGCAAGCAGAATACGTGCTTGGCTACCGTAAAGATAAAAAACTGAATAACATGCTGCCTGCCTGGGAGCCTACCGGTGAACATGTGTAAGTTTAGAAATCTGTAAAACAGTCTATTAATCTAGAAAAGGAGGGCTCATCATATGATAGAAAAACAGACAAAAAGTATTTATATTGATGGCAACTGGCGAACATTGGATCCGGCCAAGCTGGACACCATTTACAATCCAGCAACATTAGAGCCTCTGACTGAAGTTGCCTATGGAGGAGCTGCGGAAACAAAAGAAGCAATTGCAGCAGCTGCCAAAGCATTTCCGGTCTGGAGCGGAATGACGGGTAGAAAACGATCTCGTATTCTCTATAAAGCCTCCGAAATGATGATGGAGGATGCAGAGCGTCTAGGAGAAATATTAACCTTAGAACAAGGGAAGCCCTTAAAAGAAGCTATTGGTGAGGTGAAGGGTGCTGCCAGTTTTTTACTTTGGTATGCAGAAGAAGCAAGCCGAGGCTATGGCGAATGGATCCCATCTTCCGTCCGCTCCAAGCGAATGCTAGTCATTCCACAACCAGTTGGCGTTGTTGGCGCAATCACCCCATGGAATTTCCCAAGCTCAATGATTACAAGAAAGCTTGGTCCTGCACTCGCAGCAGGTTGTACCGTTGTGCTAAAGCCTTCGCCAGAGACACCGCTTTCTGCAATTGAAATTGTCCGGATATTTGAGAAAGCTGGCATGCCAAGCGGAGTTGTAAATTTAGTGACTGGTAATGCGGAGGAAATCGGTCAAGAACTGCTAACGAATAAAACGGTTCGATTAATAACATTTACAGGCTCCACAAAGGTAGGTAAATATTTAATGCGTGAAGCAGCAGAGCATGTGAAGAAAGTAGCTCTGGAACTTGGTGGTCATGCACCTATTATTGCCTTTGAAGATGCGGACTTGGAAAAAGCCACTACCCTAGCCTTACTCAGCAAATTTCGGAACAATGGGCAAACCTGTATTTGTGCGAACCGACTCTATATTCATGAAGCCATTATCGATGATTTCACTACAATGTTAAAACAAAAGGTCGAACAATTGAAGATTGGTTCAGGATTGGAAGACGTCGATCTTGGTCCATTAATCAATCAAGCAGCTATTGAAAAGGTACAAAATCAACTGGAAGATGCACTTGCAAAAGGGGCTGAAATGGTTACAGGTGGCGACAAATGGCAAGGCGATTTGAAAGGACATTTCTACCAGCCTACCATCTTAACGAATGTTACTGATGATATGGTCATCATGCAAGAGGAAACTTTTGGACCATTATTTCCAATTCAAGCCTTTACAGATGAAACAGACGTCTTCCAAAAAGCCAATAATACGGATTATGGTTTAGCAGCGTATGTATTTACAGAAAATACGAGTCGCACCTTCCGAGCAGCAGAAAAGCTGGATTTTGGCATCGTCGGAATTAATGATGTCTTTCCAGCCGTTCCTGAAGCTCCATTTGGAGGCATCAAACAATCTGGTAACGGTAAAGAAGGCGGGCATCATGGAATGGAAGCGTTTCTTGAACAAAAATTTGTATCCATTGGTGTAAACCGAGATTAAACGATTGCTAAACCATTCCTTTGTCTAAAGGCGATTCATCTCCTATCTTGCTTGGCTTTACCCTCCAAACGCTTGAAGAAAAAGTTTTCTCACCTGTTATCGACAAAGGATTCTTGTTCACATTACGTTTATCAAAATTTCACTTAAATAATATACCTAAAAATGCCCAGCGTCTAAGACGATTGGGCATTTCCTTTAAACAATTCATATTGCTTGTATAAATCCTTTAACGCAGAGGCAAGCGCATTACCTGCTTTACCACGATAATGCTCCTTCACCTCCTGTACAGGTCCTTCAATGCCGTCTCTTAAGCTATAGCCACGCAATAGCTGCTCCACATAATCACGTCCATGGTCTGTTGCAAGCGTACAGCTTGCGGTCACAATTACGGCGTATTTTTTATCAATTTCTGCTGTAATTGTTAAGGTATCATAAATACTTTTAGCAGCCATTCCCGATGGCAATCGGGCATGTCCTGCAATAAAAACCGTATTCATACGCTCCCCCCATCAATATTCTGTCAATTGCTGTTCGCGATAACCAAGTTGATTGGAAATATCAATGGCTGTTTGCCTGGATAGTGTAACCAACCGTTCGAGGTGCACACCTTTAAAATAACTCGTCAGTCCACTCACAGTCAAAGCAGCGATCACCTGATTACGATAATTAAAAATAGGAAAGGAAAGCCCAGTTGTATCCTTATCCTGTTCTCCTTCACTAAATGCATAACCACGTTTTCTGATCAAGTTCAAATCCCGCCATATTTTATCTTTATTCAACTGTTGGTCACTTTTTAATATCAATTCCATAATCCGCTTTTGTCGTTCTAATGGTAAATAGGCCAATAATAATTTAGGTCCAGAGCCAATATGAAGTGGAGAGCTTTTACCAATCCTGGTAAACAAGCGAACTGCTTTTGTACTTTCTACTTTTTCAATATAGATAGCTTCATCATGATTAATGATTACCAAGTGAATTGCTTCATTAATTTCTTTTCCGAGCTGACGCATATAAGGCAAGGCCACTTCACGAACCTCCAGTTGGTTGGAAACCATATGACCTAACTCCAATAATTTTAGGCCGAGCCGATAGCGGCTGTCATGCTCATTTTCTTTAATTTTATACAAATAGTCCATTCTTTCTAACGTTGTTAACAGGCGATAGGCAGTAGGTTTTGGAATGGATGCACGGACAGAAATTTCCTTTAGTGAAAGTTCAGGTGTCTCTTCGGAAAATAAATTAAGCAAGCTTAGCGCTTTGATTACACTTTGGTTCATATACATGACCTCTCATCTGTCGCTATTTTAATTGGTTAAATCCCCCCGCAGCTGCAGGGGGGATAGGGGAGAAAATTAACTATTCACATGTATCTTTTCTTGTGCTTCATGTTCTAAAATATGGACATCCCGCTTTGCCATTTCTTTAATGTATATTGCACCTGGTACAATTTGCTCTGGTGGATACACGCCCCGTTTAGAAATGGTTCCATTACCAATCATCTGTGCAACGACAGAAATAGTATTCGCAGTTGCCCTCGCCATCGCAGTTACTTGATGTGCCCGATCCTTATACGTCGTCATTTCAAAGGCGTGTGTCATTGGCTCACCTTTTTTCTGTCCTGACACGAGCACACGTAATAGTACTGCGTCATCCTTCTCCCCTAATTCAACAATCGGATCTAACACCTTTAAAAATACTTCTCGTGGATTCACAGCATGACCGTTTACTTCTACCTCATAATCCATTCGAGTCAGATTCAAATCAACAAGCAATTTAAATTTTTCCGCATGGCCCGGATAGCGTATCGTCTTATATTCCAATGTCTCCAGATGTGGATAGCTTAAAGATAAGGTTGATGTTCCTCCTGACGTATGGAAGGCTTCCAACGGTCCGAAACGATCAAAGTATATTCGTTCCACTTCTGACAAGGACGGAATTTCCTGTTTTACTCCGTTTCGAATAATTAAGGATGGATCTGTATAATGGTCAAAAACACCTTCCATCGAAAAGACATGATTATACTCCAAAGGTGCTTCAGGTCGAACCGGAATTCCGCCAACATATAGCTTGATTGCTGCTACTTCATCTAGCTGGGTTACCCCATAGCCAGATAAAATATTAATCATTCCCGGTGCAACACCTAAATCAGGAATGAGCGTCACATTTGCAGCCTTTGCCTCCGCTTGAAGCGCCAATACCTTATCTGTCATATGGCCAATATGTCCGCCTAAATCAACTGAATGAACCCCAACACGAATAGCTGTTTTCGCAACAATCTCATTAAAGGAGTAAAATAAAGCATTAATGACGACATCAAACCGCCCCATATATGCAGCTAATTCCTCTTCATTATTGGCGTTCACCTGATATGCCGTAAGTTTGGCAGAACCAAGCGTTTGGACGACCTGTTCGGCACGTTCATATGCAATATCCGCTAATCCCACAGCTGTGACACCTTCACTAGCAATTAAATCCCTTGCAGCTTCTTTTCCCATTAAGCCTGATCCTAATACCCCTACTTTCATATGCTCACCTCTTCATTTAAAATGTAAGACTTCCTATAAAGATTTTATTCGACGTCAATCTGTGCCCGTTGCAGCTTGCCGCTATAATCTACATATACTGCCTTCCATTCCGTAAACACATCTAATGCTTGCACACCAGAATCACGATGACCATTTCCGGTACCTTTTGTACCACCAAATGGCAAATGAATTTCTGCGCCGGTCGTCCCGGCATTCACGTAAACAATTCCTGTATCCAAATCACGCTGTGCCTGAAACACCCGATTGACATCACGCGTAAAGATTGAGCTGGAAAGTCCGTACTCCACTCCATTATTCACTTCGATTGCTTCTTCAAAACTCTTCACCGGAATCAGCGACACGACTGGACCAAAAATCTCCTCTTGGCCAATTCGCATCTCGGGTGTGACATCTGTAAATAAAGTTGGTGCAAAATAATGGCCTTTAGCAAAGTCTCCATCTGTCATTTGATTTCCACCAGCTAATAATTTAGCACCTTCATCTTTACCAATTTCTATATATTTCTTTATTTTTTCTATACCTGCATCATTGATAATTGGGCCAACCTTATTGACGGCATCTAGACCATCACCAATCGTCAGCTTTTCCATTTCGACAAGAAGACGTTCTTCCAAAGTTTCTTTTACAGACTCATGGACGATGACACGACTACAAGCCGTACAACGTTGCCCGCTCGTTCCAAATGCACTCCAAAGAATTCCTTCCACAGCTAAGTTAAGGTCAGCATCATCCATCACGATGACCGCATTTTTTCCACCCATTTCGAGGGAAACTTTCTTCAATTGACGCCCACAATCAGCAGCAATATTTCTGCCTGTTTCATTGGAACCTGTAAAGGAAATAACGCGAATGGTATCATGATGTACCATCGCATCACCTACCGTTGCACCGCTGCCGAAGACAACATTGAGCACACCTTTCGGCAGACCAGCTTCCTCGTATATTTTCGCTAGCTCATATGCCATAATTGGCGTTTCAGTTGCTGGCTTCCATATCACGGCATTCCCGGATACAATCGCGGGAAAGGACTTCCAAGTCGCTATGGCAATAGGAAAATTCCATGGCGTAATAATTCCTACTACACCAATAGGCGCACGCACACTCATGGCAAATTTATTTTTTAATTCTGCTGGAGTTGTTTGACCAAATAAACGTCTTCCCTCTCCAGCCATATAGAAGGCCATATCGATCCCCTCTTGCACCTCACCGCGTGCTTCCTCTAATACCTTACCGTTTTCCATCGTCAATAGCTTTGATAATTTTTCCTTACGTTCTTTCATAATCGTTCCCACTCGATATAATACTTCGGCACGTTGCGGGGCAGGAACAAGCGCCCATTCCTTCTGCGCAATCTCCGCCGCAGCTGCAGCTTGATCAACCGCATCTGCAGTCGAAAGCGGTACTTCAACAATGGTTTCCCCCGTTGCTGGGTTTTTCACTTGTGCGAAATCACCTTTTGCTTCTTCCCACTCCCCATTGATATAGTTGGTTAGCTGTTTTACATCCAATAACGATTCCATATCTGTTACCTCCCAGAATATAATACGCGTGAAAATGAATATGCGTTATTGCTGCGCACGTTCTCGCAATTGTTCAATAGTTGAAGTCACTGATATTTGTTCTTTACCGATAATGATTTCAATAACTGTCGGACGATTATTCGTTAACGCTTGGTCAAGTGCTTCATTAAAGTCATCTATCGTTAAGACATATGTCCCGTCTGCTCCAAGACTTTTGGCCATATCCACAAAGGAAACATCACCAAGGTCTGTTGCAATGACTTTCTCCGGATAATGCATTTCTTGATGCATACGAATGGTGCCATACATGCGATTATTAAATACGAGTGCAATGATTGGAATATCATAGCGGACTGCAGTTTCCAGCTCCTGAACAGTCATCATGAAACCACCATCACCAGCCATTGCAATCACCTTTTTTTCTTGGTTTGCTAGCTTTGCTCCGATTGCGGCTGGTAGGCCATACCCCATTGCACCAGAGGTAGGACCGACATATGTATGCTTCTTAGTAAATCGATAATAAGCATGTAACCAACCAGCAAAGTTTCCTGCATCATTTGTAAAAATGGTATCTTCTGGTACGCGCTCCATGATGCTTGTAATGATTTGATCCTGAATTGTACTCGAATCACTTGCAGGCATGTTGCTCCCCGATACATATGCTTCATTTGCCCGCTCCGACCAATTATGCCATTGCACATCTATAGGCAAGGCATTCAAAGCGGAGAGCGCTTCCTGTGCATCAGCAACGATACCAAGATGCGGATGAAATACTTTTCCAAGCGTGCGATCATCAATATCTATATGCACCAATTTCTGTTCTGGCTGGATGAGCTGATAATCTTGCGTCGTAACCTCTGACAGCCTTGTGCCAACTGCTAAGATAAGATCTGCTTCTTGAACAGTTTCGAGTATTTCTTTTGCTGTACCAAGCCCTAAATGTCCAGCATATAATGGATGCTGGTTTGGAAAAACATCATGTCTGCGAAATGCGGCCATTACTGGTATGCTAAGTTTTTCTGCCGTCTGCACAAGTTGTTCTTCCGCTCCCGAAAGCTTTACACCTCCTCCAGCAATAAGTAAAGGTGTACGGGCTGTTGATAAAAGCAGCTCCAAATCCTTCATTTCTGAATTTGACGGTGCCGGTTTTGACCGTCTTATGGGTGGACCAAAAACCATCGATGCCTCTTTTGGTAATACATCCTCTGGCAACGATACGACTACTGGACCGGGTCGCCCTGTTTGCGCAATGCGAAATGCGCGCTGAACAATTTCCGGCATTCTCTCCGGGTCATTCACTTCAACAGCCCATTTTGTTATCGGTTGAAAAAATTGATCTAAATCAACCTCCTGAAAACCTTCCCTTCCTCGGAATCTCCGATGAACCTGGCCTAAGAAAATGACCATTGGCGTTGAATCTTGGTAGGCTGTGTGCACACCGATAGATAAGTTAGCTGCGCCAACACCTCGAGTCGCTAAAACAATTCCAGGCTTTAATGTACATTTGGCATACCCTTCCGCCATAAAAGCAGCAGCACCTTCATGGCGCGCAGAAATGACATCAATGGATGACTCATCGTATAATGCATCCAATACTGGTAAATAGCTTTCACCAGGAACGCAAAACACCTTGGCAATGCCTTCTAATTTCATACATGCCACGATTGCTTGTGCCGCTGTCATAGTGGATTGCTGCTGTTCACGTATTTGCTTATGCATATGTGCTAGTTTCCTCCTTTCCAATCCATTCGTTTTAAGCGTTCAATTACTTCATGCAGGCGTTTCATTGTCACGGATAATGCAATGCGAAAATAGCCTTCCCCATTTTTACCAAATGCTACTCCAGGAGTAACAATAATCCCAGCCTCCTGCAATAGTTTTTCAGCGAAAGACATGGACGTGAAACCATCCGGTACTTTAGCCCATAGAAAAATTGTTCCTTGTGGCTTCGCAACTTCAATTCCTATCTCCTGTAGTCCACGATGCAGACATTCCATCCGTGCTTCAAAAATCCGATTGTTCTCGGATACAACTGCCAAATCACTCTGCAATGCAGTTGCGGCTGCCTTTTGAATCGGAATGAATTGACTGGAATCAATATTGCTTTTAAGCGTAGCCAAAGCACGAATCACTTCCGAATTTCCGACAACATATCCAATACGCCACCCCGTCATATTAAAGCTTTTTGACAAGGAACCAAATTCCACGGCATACCTTTTGGCACCAGGCACCTGTAAAATACTCGGTGCCTGGTATGCTCCAAAGGTTACCAGATCATATGCCATGTCATTTGCAATCAAGATATCATGTTTTCTCACAAATGTAATCGCTTCCAAAAAAGTGTTTAATTCAACTGTTGCAGCTGTTGGATTCCCTGGATAGTTCAAAAACATGAGCTTGCTCTCCGCTTTATCCAAATCGGACAGCTGATCAAATCGGGGCACAAATCCATTATTTTCATCTAGAGGCAAATCAACTATGATGCCACCTGCTAAATGAACTGCAGTACGATAGACTGGGTAACCCGGATCAGGAATAATAACCTTTTCACCTGGATTAATAGAAGCCTGAATGAAATTGGCTATCCCTTCTTTGGAGCCTATCAGCGTAAGGACTTCTGTCTTCGGATCCAATTCAACAGCATAATGCTGTTTATAAAAGGCGGCAACTGCTTGTTTGAATTCTTCAATCCCCTCATAGGGTGCATATCGATGATTTGCGGTGTTTTGTACCTCTTCCATTAATCGTTCAATTATAAAAGATGGCGTGGGTAAATCAGGTGCACCTATTCCCAAATCAATCACATCCACACCCTGCGCAAGCAGTGCCTCCTTTTTCTGATGAATCTTGGAAAATAAATAAGGCGGCAATTGACTTATCTTACTCGATATCAATGTCATCCGCATCCTCCTATTCCACTATATGAAACGCCATTTCACGGAACTACCATCAGTATAAATGACCCGTTTGACAATTTCAATGATTATCGGAAATCAAAATAAACTGATTTTTATAATTCTCCTGCTTTTGGCTGTGTTTCCTCAGCTGCCAATGTTTCCGGTGTCCGCTTCAAGTACAAAAATAATACCACCAGCGAAATGACGACGACGATTAATCCGACCCAGACATGACCGACCAATCCAAATGCAAGATAACCAAGTGCAGTTATAAAGGCTGCTGTAAATGCATAGGGAAGCTGTGTTGTCACATGATCAATATGCGGGCAGCTGGAACCTGTAGATGATAGGATTGTCGTATCAGAAATCGGCGAGCAATGGTCTCCAAATACTGCCCCAGCTAGAACAGCAGCAAGCATTGGCAATATGAGCTCCACCTCTGTTGCGGCTGCTATTTGACCAGCAATTGGTAAAAGCAGTGCAAAGGATCCCCAGGATGTACCCGTTGCAAATGCAATAAAGCCAGCAACGATAAATACCAACACCGGCAACAGACCAATCCATAGATTGGACGATTGAACAAGGGCAGCTAAATAAGCTCCCGTACCAAGTAAGCCAATAAGACTGGATATGGACCAAGCAAAGATTAATATCGCAAACGCTGGGAGCATCGATTTTGCCCCTTCTTTGAATCCTGCGCCAAGCTGCTTACCTGTTAATTCACCAGCTTTTAGGTGGCGGCTAAATAATAATAAGGTTACAATCAAACCAATAATTCCTCCGCAGAGCAAGGCTAATGCTACATCTGCTTCACCAAAAATTTGAATGAACGATTTATCATCTCCTGCAGCAAGATATCCAGAAACATAGATGGACCCTAATACACCAACAACTAAAAAGATAATTGGAATTGCCAAGTCACCGACACGCCCACCTTTACTCTCCGGGAGTTTTTCTTCCGCATTTACTTGCTCCTTCGTTTCTGGATCAAGCACTTGCCCAGTCTGGATGGCTCGATCCTCATGCACCTTCATTGGCCCGTATTCTCGGTTCGTCAGTGCAATCACAAGGACAACTCCTAGCGCTGACCAGACATAATAATTCATTGGTATCATCGCCAGGAAACCACCTAAAGCAGAATGAGTCGTCACGCCATGTGTGGCAAACACAGCACCAATAAGCCCGATAATATAAGCACCCCAGCTGGATACTGGTGCAATAACACATATCGGTGCTGATGTGGAATCGACAATATAGGCTAGCTTTGCTCGTGACACCCGATGTTTATCTGTCACTGGTTTAGCAATCTGACCAACCGTTAAACTATTAAAATAATCATCTACAAATATAACGATTCCGAGTATCATCGTCATCAGCTGTGCCCCCGCACGAGTCTTCACACGCTTAATCATCCAATCAGCAAATGCACGAGTCCCACCCATCATGCTGATCAACGCTGTAATAATCCCAAGCAGCAAGACAAATAATAGAATAAATACATTCCAGGTGTTTAAGCCACCTTCCTCCACAAAAACATCCCGAAATGACTCCCAAATAAGCAAAAGGGATTCAGATATCTGGAAGCTTGCAATAAAGAAAGCGGCAGCAACAATCCCTACACCAAGTGATAGAAGAACTCTCTTCGTAATGAGTACCATGATAATGGCTAGTAACGGAGGAACGAGTGACCAAATGGAATCTACCATGATAAAACCTCCTTTATTATTTCAACCACGCATCTGTAGTTAAATCAGACAACATGATTGATTATTTCTATTATTCTATTTTATTTGTAAAATCCCTCTTTTAGAAGGATATTTATTTATAAAGTGAAACTTCAATCAGTCGGGCTTTCGCACTTTCCCGACTGATTGTTAGTTGAACCAATCAGGCCTTTACTGGCTGTTGACCCAACACTCACAATGCTTGTTATCAATAAAAATGCTTGATGTGGGGGGCTTACAATTCATTTGATCAACAAAAATTATTGACAGGGGGTTTACAGCCAGTTAATCTGTGATAAAAACTAGGCTCAATCCTTTTATGATCAAGAAAAGGTGGCTTTTTATTGCGAAACGGTGTTTTACAAATGAGCAGGATATAGAATAGAATAATAGCAGGCGATCGATTCATATAAAAAACGAAAATTGCGTATTCCATTTTTATATGTGAAATGGACCATCTGTTTCTTGATTGATTGATGAAGTCGGCCGATTCTACATAACGAATATAGAGGTGAAGCGTGTTGAATGAACAACAATTACAAGCAAGAAAATATGACGAACAAGATCCCCTCCAGTCCTTTCGTAACGAATTTCATGTTACAGAGGAAACCATTTATTTTGATGGTAATTCACTTGGACTATTTTCCAAACGTGCAGAGCAAGCAGTATCGGCATTAATGAATTCCTGGAAGCAATATGCGATTGATGGTTGGTCAGAAGGAGAACATCCATGGTTTTATCTTTCCGAGGAGCTTGGAAAACAATCCGCACATTTAGTTGGTGCAAAAGCAAATGAAGTTATCATAACAGGTTCGACTACAACAAATTTGCATCAGTTGACTGCAACTTTTTTTAAACCAGAAGGAAACCGGACAAAAATATTAGCAGATGAGTTGAATTTCCCTTCAGATATCTATGCATTAAAAAGCCAATTACGGTTAAAAGGCTTGGATCCCGAAACACATCTTGTGCAAGTAAAATCCAAAGATGGTAATACATTAAAGACAGAAGATATTATTGCCTGCATGACGGATGAAATTGCCCTCGTTGTTCTTCCAGGTGTCTTATACCGTAGTGGCCAAATTTTGGATATGAAAAAATTAACAGCCGCCGCCCATGAGAGAGGTATCCTTATTGGCTTTGATCTTTGCCACTCTATCGGAGCTATCCCACATGAGCTATCAGACTGGAATGTAGACTTTGCTTTCTGGTGTACGTATAAGCATTTAAATGGGGGCCCAGGCAGCGTTGGTGGTTTATTCGTGCATAAGCGGCATTTTGGCAAGCACCCAGGTTTAGCAGGATGGTTTAGTTCTGCCAAAGACAAACAATTTGATATGGAGCATACGCTTTCCCAAGCGGAAGATGCAGGTGCATATCAAATCGGAACACCACATGTACTAAGTGCCGCTCCCCTGCTCGGATCCTTGCAATTATTCCAGGAAGCAGGCATAGAAGCCATTCGCAAAAAATCCCTGCTGCTAACAGATTATCTAATGAAGTTAGTGGACACAGAACTTACTGACTTCGGTTTTCATATGGCGAATCCACGCGATGAAAAAAGCCGTGGCGCGCATGTGTTTCTTGAGCATCCAGAAGCAGCGCGAATTTGTAAGGCATTAAAAGCAGACGGTGTAATTCCAGATTTTCGCACACCGAACGGCATTCGACTCGCTCCTGTTGCACTTTACAACACTTTTGAAGAAGTATGGCGCATGGTTCAAATTTTAAAAATAATTATGGAAGAAAAAAGATATATGCAATATGAAAATAAACGAGGAGTGATTGCCTAATGACCAATTGGATCGATATTTCCCAGCCTTTTACCAACGACATCGCCCATTGGCCAGGTGTCCAGCCGTTTCAATTCAAGCTATCTGCAACAATGAGACAGACTGGATCTGTTAATATCGGTGAGATTGCTGGATGTGTACATACGGGAACACATGTAGATGCTCCATTTCATTTTAATAATGATGCCAAGACCATCGAACAAATGGATATCAACCGTTATATTGGTGAAGCAATCGTTTTGGATGTTACTGGTACAGACCAAATCAATGCAGCATACGTCAAACCGTTACTGGAAGCAAAGTCTGTGTCTCGCATTTTACTAAAAACGTCCTTGCCAAATAACCCAAAACGATTTCCAAACAGCATCCCGTTTTTGGATCCTGATTTGATTCCATTATTAGCAGCAAAAGGCGTAAAACTATTAGGAGTCGACATGCCCTCCGTTGATCCGCTAGATAGTAAGGAACTGGCTGTTCACCACGCACTACATGAACATGATATATATATTTTAGAAAACATTATGCTGGATAATGTGGCACCAGGACACTACGAGCTTATTGCACTGCCCCTCGCCATCCCTGGCGCTGACGGTAGTCCAGTAAGAGCCGTCATAAAACCAATTGAATAGCTGCATGATATATAGAGGAAACGGATGGATATCAATTTCTACTTCGTTGGCATTCTAGCGTGTTTTTATACTATCAAAGTGTAGGCTGAATAAGGCCGTACAACGTTATCCGGTTGCCGCGCGACTTTCGGCATGCCATGCACCACCTCACCCGGGTGGCGCGCGACAATGATTTACAGAAATCGACTGTGCCCGATTTCGTCCATCATGAAAAGAAAAAATGTCTTTCAAACTATGTTAGGGGGAACGGAGAATGGATCACAAACAACAGACTTTTAAAAATGAACAAGGAATCCATACAGATTTTATTGAGAAAATGACATATGGTGACTATTTGCAATTGGACACCTTGCTTTCCAGTCAAAAGCGTTTATCCGATCATCATGATGAAATGCTTTTTATTATCATTCATCATGTAAGTGAGCTATGGTTAAAGCTTATCATTCATGAAATTCAAGCTGCTATTGAAGCAATTAAGAATAATGAGCTTCAGGCATCCTTTAAAATGCTCTCCCGCGTGTCCAAAATCCAAACACAAATTATTCAGGCTTGGGATGTTTTATCAACATTGACACCTGCTGAATACATGGAATTCAGAGACAAACTTGGGAATGCATCTGGCTTTCAATCTTATCAATATCGCCTAGTGGAATTTGTCCTCGGCTATAAAACACCATATATATTAAAAATATATGAAAAAAGCCCGGAACTTCATGCCATTTTGAAAGAAGCATATCAAAGTCCAGGCTTATATGATGTAGCCATTCATGCACTTGCACGTGAAGGGTTTGACATCAATGAAGAAGTCCTGCATAGAGATTTTTCTACAACATATTCAAAGGATGAAAGTGTCGAACAGGCATGGATGACTGTTTACAAAAATGTTGACCAATATTGGAGTCTGTACGAGCTGGCAGAAAAGCTCGTTGACATTGAAGATTGGTTTCAGCAATGGCGCTTCCGTCATATGAAAACAGTAGAACGAATCATTGGACATAAAAAAGGAACAGGCGGCTCTTCTGGTGTCGGCTATTTGAAAAAAGTGCTTGATCATTATTTCTTCCCTGAACTATGGGAAATTCGCACTAAAATCTAATTACAGTATGTATTTCAAATAACAACATGCTATACTGAAAAAACATTACTTTTTTTCAGAAATGAGAGGAAAAACCATGCAGAAAAAGGAACAATGGGCAACAAAGTTCGGTTTTATATTATCCTCGGCCGGAGCCGCAATTGGCTTAGGCGCGATTTGGAAATTCCCTTATATGACAGGTATGAATGGTGGCGGCGCATTTTTTCTTCTGTTCATCCTGTTTACCATATTAATTGGATTACCCATTTTAATTGCAGAATTTATCATCGGTAGAGGATCACAAAAAGAAGCAGTTGGCGCATATCGTGCACTTGCCCCTGGAAGTCATTGGTCTTTCGTTGGAAAATGGGGTGTAGTTGGCGCATTTATACTCATGTCTTTTTACAGTGTCGTCGGTGGCTGGGTACTCATTTACAGCATCCTATCCATTATCGGCAGTGTCATTCGTGATCAAGCGGACTATGCTGCTTTGTTTATGACAGTTACAGAAAGTCCTTGGATTACAATCACAGGCTTTGCATTATTTATGCTTATTAATATCATCGTTATTTCTTTTGGTATTAAGGATGGTATTGAAAAATCAAGCAAAATATTAATGCCACTTTTGTTCATCTTTTTCATCGTCTTAGTAATACGGGCACTAACCTTTGAAGGTGCGGCAGAGGGCTTAAGATTTTTTCTGCAGCCTGATTTTTCACAGTTAAATGCAGAAGCTGTCCTTTATGCATTGGGACAATCCTTCTTCTCATTAGCTGTTGGTATATCGGTGATGGTGACATATAGTTCGTATCTGGACAAAAAAGCTAGTCTGCCAAGTGCAGCAGTATCTGTTTCTATCATGAATATTTTTGTTTCCCTGCTAGCTGGGCTTGCAATTTTCCCTATTGTCTTTTCATTTGGCCTCAAACCGACGGAAGGACCTGGTTTATTATTTATGGTATTACCGGAAGCATTTGCACAAATGCCATTCGGTGAGTTATTCCTAAGCTTGTTTTTCCTTTTGTTTTTGTTTGCCGTACTTACCTCTTCGTTCAGTATGCTGGAAATTATAACGGCTACATTTACGGAAGGGAAAAAACAACGTTCTCGTAAACATGTAGCTTGGATAGCTGGATTTCTTGTGTTTTTGGCTGGAATTCCTGCCGCGTTATCGTCAAGCAGTCTAGCTGATTTTCACATTTTTAAGTACACTGTTTTTGATGCAAGTGACTTTTTGGTAAGTAACATCATGCTACCAGTTGGGTGCTTCATGATTGCTTTATTTATCATTTTTAAATTAGACCGAACTTTCATGGAAACAGAATTTTTGGCGGGAAATCGCTTATCACCAGCTGTATTTCAAATGTGGTATCAATTGATGCGCTGGCTTGTACCTGTAACCATCATTATTGTGCTCTTAAGCTCCACTGGAATTATCGGTAATAACAATTAAATAAACAAAAAGATGCTGCCCTTTAAAACCTGTCTCAGGTCTGATGGGCAGCATTTATTTTTATATTATATATTTTCCTCGACACGATAAACGAGTTCAAACGCATCCTCATTCAGAAGCTCTGCAATATGAACCTGCTTTCCATGACCAAATATCACTTCATCTTGGGTCATGGCAACAATCATTGCCTTCACATGTGCATCTATATCAATGTAGATGTCACCAACCATCGGCTTCATATCATTATCACTATCTGTTAAATAGGAAATGGATTCATCTTGAATTTGTTGTTCTTCCGGCACGAGCGATTTATCATAATAGGCAATTTCCCTGCTTCCTTCTTGCCTTCCCGGCACCATTACGACATATTCATGATGCTTTACACCATTATCCTTTGTCGTAACCACATTTCCATTTTCCACTCGTTGTACCTTTTCGATTTCATTTAAGGAGTAATGATCCAGAAACTCTGGTGCAGGTTTTGTAATTAAAATATAATCTCCTACTTCTGGACGTCTACTTTGATCTAAAGTATAACGTTTCCCGTAAAAAATAAATGTATCCTGATGTGCCGGGCGATGCAGCTCAATTTCGCTTGCCTTCGTTAAAATTTGTTGCATATCCTTTAACCGATATAAATGAATCGAGTTCTTAAACATCGGTTTGACAGCATATACCTTATGCAATTCATTTTTATAAAACACAAACTGTCCCTTTCGCGCCTGATATAATTTCAATCCAATCTGCCTCCATTTCCGTACATTTCATATACCTATGCTATTCCCAATTTGATACTTTCGATAAACATGAAAGATAATCCTTATGAACATTTTTTATAAAAAAAGATAAGCACATCGAAACCATTCGACAGTCTTATCTTTCCTACATCAGATGAATTTAATTCTTTACTTGCACATTCGCTTTATTTTTCATATAGCCGATGAAAAGAACAGCGAATGTTAATAATCCAATAAACACATATTCGACAGGACCATTACGAAAATGGAATAAATCAACCATGAACTGGTCCCCAGTAATCATTTCCCCCGCAGTCCAGGCCAAAATACCAGCACCTATATAGGCTATCCAAGCATAACGATCAAGCATACGGACAATTAATTTTGACCCAAATATCATAATTGGAATACTAACAGCAACTCCAATTGCAATCATACTAATATGCCCCGATGCAGCGCCAGCTATTGCAACCACATTATCCAAGCTCATAATCGCATCAGCGACAACAATGGTTCCTACTGCTTTCATCAAGCTTCCCGCAGCTTGTACTTCTTTTTCCTGCTTGTCTTCCACTAGCACATTGTAAGCAATCCATAATAATAATAAACCACCAATTAAATGGACGAATGGAATTTTCAATAAGTATACAATCACAACCGCAAACAATATCCGAAGAATAACCGCGCCGCCTGTTCCAATAAATATCGCTTTGTTTTGCTGCTCTTTTGGCAGTCCCTTTGTTGCCATTGCGATAACGACTGCATTGTCACCAGATAGTACGATATCAATAGCTATAATTTTTAATAAAGCGATTAACGCTTCCGAAGTAAATTCAATTCCTAGCATATTTAGGTTGCCACCTTCCCAATGGATTCATGTTTTCACAAGTTGATTTGATTATCATGGATAGTTGTTTATTAGTATTGGAATACACATGTTTTCTATCCCTTTTTGCAGTAATCACTTAAGATTTGCTTGTATGTTGCGCTTTGTCGGCACTTTATAATTAATCGCAATGATGCCTACTGCCACAAGACCTAATGCTGCTAAAATTAGGCCATTGAAATGCTCGTCCGCAATAAACATCGCAGATAGCACCGCACCTGAAACAGGTGTGATAAATTTATAAATACTTATTTCGCCCGCTTTATTGTATTTCAAAATCGAATACCAAAGTGCAAATGCGACCGCTGATAGCAAAGCAGAGTAGATTAAGAGTCCCCAACCAAGCGGTGTAAACACCATGGCATTTTCCTGCATTTGCGGCAAACCAATTGCAAGCATGATGGACGCACCAATGGTTAGCTGCCAGCCGGTCAATGCAAAAGGATGAATGCCAACTGCCATTTCTTTAGCCATGATTGTTCCAATTGCACCAGTTAATGCCGCCAAAATCATATACCCTTCTCCATTAAATTGAAAACTAAATTGAAAGGACTGTCCCCAATTGGCCACAACAATCCCCGCGAACCCGGCGATAAGTCCGATTGTTTTTGCTTTATTCATACGATCATTTTTATAAAAGAAGTGCGCTAAGATAACCGTAAAAAAAGTTCCGCTTGAGACTAGAATAGCCCCCTGCATACCGGAAGTATTCGCAAGTCCATTATAAAAAAAGAAATACTGTAATGCCGTTTGTACAATACCGAAAATAACTAAAAATCCGAGCTGTCGCCTCGTGACCTTTAATGCTTTTCTTTGGGTAAAAAGCAAGCCAAGTAACAACAAAAGTCCAGCCATTAAAAAACGTATGCCAGCAAAGACAATTTTGGCAATTGTATCTTCAGCAGCCATTTGCATTTCCGTATAGCTCACCTTTAAAACAGGAAAAGCACTTCCCCATAAAATTGAACAAAAAACGGCAATGCTAATCACAATCCATTTTCTAGTTAATATTTCCTTCATGTTTTCAGTCAACTCCCGAGTTGCATAGCGCACGGCAAAGCTAACTTTCTCTGCCTGTGCTATTATTCACATATTTAACCATAATAAATGCTGCATGTTCCATGGATTACATGCAGCACGATCATCTATTCTTTAGCTATTTTCAAGTGATTCAACAAGCAAGGAAAGCTCTTCCCAGCGTTCCATTTTTGCCTCCAATTGTTCCTCAACCTGCTGCTGTTCCGCATAAAGTTGTTGGACTTTTTCTGCATCACTACCTGCGTTTGCTATCGCTACTTGCAGCTGTTCCACTTGCTCCTCCAACAACATAATCTCGTCTTCAATTGATTCCCATTCTCTTTTTTCCTGATAGGATAATTTTTTCTTCTGCTTTGGTTGTTCCATGGCAGACCGTTTTTCTTTCATCGTATGGACTGGTTCGACTGCATGTTCCTGCTGTTCAATATATTCACTATAGCTTCCAAGATAGCGACCAATAGTACCAGATCCGTTGAATATGAGTAACCGCTCAGCAATCCGATCTAAAAAATAACGATCATGTGATACCGTAATCACCACACCTGGAAAGTGTAATAAATATGCTTCCAAGATACCCAAGGTCTGTGTATCTAAATCATTTGTCGGCTCATCCAGAAATAATACGTTGGGTGCGGTCATGAGCACTTTTAATAAATATAAGCGCCGTTTTTCGCCACCAGACAGACGCCGAATATACGTCCATTGCTGCGCACGTGAGAAAAGAAAGCGCTCCAACATTTGCTCCGCAGTGATCACATCCCCATCTGCGGTATGAATAACCTCTGCCGTTTCTTTGATATAATCGATGATGCGCAGTTCTCCGTCTAATTCTGCTTCACCTTGAGTATAATAACCGATTTGTACGGTTTCGCCAACCTTTCGCTCTCCTTGATCAGGTGTTGTACGTCCGGCCATGATGTTCAACAGGGTGGTTTTTCCAGATCCATTTGGACCAATAATACCAATTCGGTCACCAGGTATAATGAGTTCACTAAAATCACGAATCAATTCTTTTTCTCCGAAGGACATCGAAATCGATTCCAGTTGTATGACGTCTTTACCTAAGCGTTTGGACCCCGTTTGAAATGCAGCCTGTTCCTGTTTTGTATGGAAAGTACGCTCCTGCATATCCTGTATCCGTTCAATACGAGCTTTTTGTTTCGTAGAGCGTGCTCTTGCCCCACGTTTCAGCCAAGCGAGCTCCTGTCTCAGCGTATTCGCATGCTTTTGCTGACTACTAACTTCAAGTGCCTCTCGTTCCGCTTTTTTTTCCAAAAACAGTTCGTAATTTCCTTCATAGGTAAAGAGCTCCCCCTGATCCAGCTCATAAATTCGATTGGTTACCCGATTAAGAAAATATCGGTCATGGGTTACAAGTAAAAGTGCACCCTTGTAGCTAACGAGGTATTTTTCCAGCCAGCCAACAGTCTCATTATCTAAATGGTTGGTTGGCTCATCCAAAATCAATAAATCTGCCGGCTGAATCAATGCTTTAGCAATAGCTACGCGCTTCTTCTGTCCGCCAGACAACTCATGAATATATTGATTGAATTGTGTAATACCAAGCTTGGTCAATACGGTTTTCGCAGCTGTATTAGCGTCCCAGGCATCCAATACATCCATCTCCTGCTGCATACGCATCAATTGCTCCAGTGCCGCAGGATTGTCACCATCTGTCTGTATGTTTAAAAGCGCCTCTTCATAATTTCGCATGGCGCGCATGATATCTGAATCTCCATAGTAAATTTGCTCAATAACACGAAGGGCAGGATCCAGCGCAGCATCCTGTGCCAAATATTCAATACGAAAATCTTTCGGGTGGTGAATAGATCCTTCCTCTGGCTTCTCTATTCCTGCAATGGCCTTTAGAAAGCTCGACTTCCCAGTACCATTTACTCCAATCAACCCAATACGTTCCCGACCAGATATCGTACAGGATATGGAGCGAAACAGCACCTTATCTCCATAGGATTTTGTTATATTTTCCACTGTTAACATAGTGACCCTGCCTCATTTCCAATTACGTATATATCAAACTGCTTATTTTTTCGGCTCATCCGGTCCAAATTGTCTTTTCGTCACCAATTGCTTTAGCAACAAAACAATTAAAAAAAGCAGCCAAGATGTCACAACATAAAAAATAATTTTCCCAGCACCATCCATTTTGCTGAAAAAGAATGCCATACCAGCCCATATAATCCCAATGGCCAGCACCTGATAGCCTAGAAATTTCATTTTCTTTCCTCCAACCCTTAATAATTATGCCCACTCTTCATTTTATCCTAGCATCAAGCATTTTTCCATCGTTTTCCCTATCAACTTCAAGTTGGTGAAAGAAATCTACGCAAACTTAAAACCCCTGCTTGCTACACAGGGATTTCAAATTGTTTCGATTAAATTCATGAAAGCGTGCTGCTGAGTTTTTGACGATTCCAGCGCTATCGTTTAGTTTTCAGCGCTCCAGATCAAATTTTTTAACGGTTCGGCATCTATCGTTTAGTTTTCAGCCTTCCAGAACAGATTTTTTGACGATTCGGCTTCTATCGTTTAGTTTTCAGCCATCCAGAACAATTTTTTAAACGATTCGGCTTCTATCGTTTAGTTTTCAGCCATCCAGCATCCATTTTTTTAACGATTCAGCATCTATCATTTAGTTTTCAGCGTTCCAGATCAAATTTTTTAACGATTCAGCATCTATCGTTTAGTTTTCAGCGTTCCAGAACTATTTTTTAAACGATTCAGCATCTATCGTTTAGTTTTCAGCGTTCCAGAACAATTTTTTAAACGATTCGGATCCAGATGAGGTTCAACATGAACAGCCAGAATAATTAAATAGATTCTATTTCATCTTTTCGTATTCCTGTATCATTTTTTCATAATTAATTGCGCCCAATGCCTTATACGTGATAATACCTTCTGAATCAATCATGTATGATGTAGGTATTGGCTGTATTTGATAAATTGAAGCCGCAAGATTCTCTTTGTCCAAAAGTATTGGAAAGGTGACACCAAAGTTATCTAGAAATGTAGGTATACTGCTTGGGTTGGTCTCAGAGTCCGTCAAGTTTACACCCAAGATAACGATGTCTGTATCCTCATGAAACTTCTGTAAATCAGGTATTTCAGCACGGCATGGTCCACACCAGGTTGCCCAAAAATTCACCATGACACGTTCACCTTGATAATCGGATAGCTTCACCGTTTCACCATCAAGTGACTCCAATTCGAAATCAGGCGCCTTCTTGCCTTTTTCCAAGCCGATCATGGCAACCTCTTCCTCGCCATCATCTACTGCCGCTTGATTGTCCAATGATTGATTGGCATCCTTATTGCTTATAAAGTTATAAATTGCATAGGCAAACATGCCAACAATGATGACAATGAAAATTCCTTTTTTCATTTGTATGTATTCTCCTCTGCATGCTATGATACAAAACCATTATACGTTTCTTTCCTTCAAATAAAAAAGAATTAGCCCAGAACTAACAACAACCATCATGATCAAAAACCACGGCGACAGCATATAACCAAATATCGTTGTAAAAGGTAAATAAAAAGCTAGTCCTAATTGACCAATACTCCAAATCAATAAGACCATCGCTCCAAGCAATTCATTCGATAACTTTCCTTGCAGCAGTACAATCGCTAACAGTAACAACACCAATAGTCCGAGATACTCCCAAGAGAAGGAGGATTGATTCCATACGATTTGAATGAACTCATATGTAAAAGAAGCGGTAATACATATGGTAACAAATGAAAATAAATACACATCGACAGTATGCTTGCCACGCGCAATTTTTATAATGGCTGTTATACTACCAAATAAAATAGCAAAATATAAAGATGCGGCATCACTCGGGTAAGCAAGAATCGCAAGTGGATCCTGTAAAAAAGTTGGTAGGTTTAACACGATTTTCCCTAGCCAAATAAATAAAACCACATTAATCAGCATGGATAATCCTTCATCCATATGCTGCTTTTTTCTTTCTTTATCCAGCGGGCTATTCGCATAAAAGAAAAGAAATCCAGTTAAAAAGCTAATGACCAAAATACCAATCGTCGTTAACACCCACAAGGAAGACATCTATTTCTCCACCTCGTTAAAATTATGATATGTCCATCATACCTTACTCATGAGAAAAATCGGCAAAATCTGTTTACCAATTCATCTATGACAGGAAGGTGGCACGGAAACTATATTTATATTAAAATTTAGGTATAAGTACTATTCGATAAGGGAGGCCTGCCAATGAAGCTTTCCAAAGGAAGGTTCAACAGTATAACAGATGTTTCCGGTGTTAAGGTTGGACATACCACCTTATATAAAAAACTGAACGAAACCGATGTAATCTGTACAGGAGTAACTGCTATTCTGCCACATGGTGGGAATTTGTTTCAGGAAAAGGTTCCAGCAGCTTCCCATGTGATTAACGGCTTTGGCAAGACTTGCGGCCTAATCCAGGTGGATGAGCTAGGTGTAATTGAGTCCCCTATCATGCTTACCAATACGTTTGGAGTTGCCGCAGTACTGCAGGGAACGCTCACCTATATGTTGGATCAAAATGAAGATATTGGTGATACAACGAGTTCATTAAATATTGTTGTTGGTGAATGCAATGATAGTCATCTCAACTCCATCCGTATTCAAGCCGTTCAGCCGGAACATGCGCTTCAAGCCATTGAACAGGCAACCACATCACCTGTTGAACAAGGTGCAGTTGGTGCTGGTAAAGGGATGGTCTGTTTTGGTTATAAGGGTGGGATTGGCTCCAGTTCCAGAATAATTACCAGCGGGGAAGCAAACTATACCGTTGGCTGTCTCGTTTTAAGTAATTTTGGCAAGCGAAAGGATGCACGCTTTGCAAATTGGGATGAACAGGACCAATCGACACCTGATGGTTCCATCATGATGGTTATCGCTACAGATGCACCTTTATATGACCGTCAGCTCAAAAGGCTTGCCAAACGTTGTGCTGCTGGCCTAGGAAGAACCGGAAGCTATATGGCAAATGGTAGCGGCGATATCGCAATTGCCTTCTCGACTGCCCAAACAATTCCCCATACCGCAAAGAAGCAAGTGGATACATTCACTTATGTACGCGATGATGGTGAGTTAATGGGTGGTATTTTTCAAGCAGGCGCAGAAGTAACCGAAGAGGCCATTTTAAATTCCCTTATATTCGCAGAAACAACAGTAGGAAGAAAAGGTCGTATCGTGGAAAAAGCCCCACGTTTTACAACAAACAAATAAATAGGCGGTGGATAAAAATGATTATAGAAGTAATTGCAGAACAAGCAGCAGATATACTAGAAGCGGAAAAAATGGGTGCTGATCGAATTGAATTGGTCAGCGCTATGAAAGAAGGCGGCCTAACCCCAAGTTATGGTACGTTGAAAACGGTTTTAGAGCAAGCTACGATTCCCGTACAAATCATGGTGCGTCCGCATGGCTACAGCTTTACATATGATGAAACAGATTGGCTTACCATGAAAGAAGACATTTCGGTCATCAAACAGTTAGGCGGCAATCGAATTGTCTTTGGCTGTATTACACCTGAAGGAAAAATCGATGAAGAACTTCTAACTAAAGTAATTGAACACGTGCCAGACTTTGATATTAGCTTCCATCGGGCATTCGATGAGGTAAGCTCTCAAACAGAGGCATATAAAGTATTATGTAAATATAAAAAACATGTAAAAAGAATACTGACGTCTGGCGGTAAGCCAACTGCTAGTGAAGGAGCAAATAACCTCAGGAAACTAGTTGAATTATCAAAAGAAATGGATGGTCCTGATATTCTTCCCGGCAGTGGAGTAACACCAGAAAATATTGCAACCCTTCATGAGCAAATTGGTGCAAATCAATACCATATTGGTTCTGGTGTGCGAATGGAAAAAGACTTTAGCCAAGGCTTCGATCAGGAAAAAATGAACCAAACGATTCAGGTATTAAAATAAACAACATAATTGTAAATGGCTTTACTAGCTGTTGATCCCCCACTTACAATTCTGGTTATCAACAAAAATTCTTGATGTGGGGGGGTACAGCCAGTTAATCTGTGATAAAAAATATACTTTCTGAATCAAAAAAATGCAGCTCCTATGCTCAGTTATCGTAAATAACGAGCGTGGGAAGCTGCATTTTTCATATGAACATTATTCTTTGCGAAGTTTATGCACTTCATCGGCAACGAATTGTACGTTTGTGCCAACGACAACCTGAATACCATGCTTACCAACTACATTAATTCCTGGTACGCCAGTGGATTTAATTTTATCCTGATCCACTTTGTCCATGTCTTTTACTTCGACACGAAGACGAGTAACACAATTGTCAACGGAGGTAACGTTTGCGTCACCGCCAAGACCTTCATAGATGTCGGCTGCCATTACTGCAAAGCGTTCCTTGCCAGTTGCAGGCTCTCCACCTGTTTCTGCTACTACTTCATCATCTTCACGACCAGGTGTTTTCAGATTGAATTTCACAATCAAGAAACGGAACAAGAAGTAATAAATGACCGCAAACACTAAACCTTGAACAATTAACATGTACGGTTGGTTTGCCAATGGCAATCTAGAGCTCAGGATAAAGTCAACAAGTCCTGCACTAAATCCGAATCCAGCTGTCCAGTGGAACATCGCCGCAACCATTAATGAAATACCTGTCAATGCAGCATGCACTACATAAAGTGCAGGTGCCAAGAACATGAAAGAGAACTCAAGTGGCTCAGTTACACCAGTAAAGAAGGCAGCAAATCCAGCTGCTAGCATAAGGGAAGCTGCTTGTTTCTTACGCTTTGTTTTTGCGGTATGATACATTGCCAATCCAGCTGCTGGAAGACCAAACATCATGATTGGGAAGAAACCAGCTTGGTACATACCAGTTACACCTTTTTCACCAGTACCAGCCCAGAAGTTTCCAATATCATCGATACCGGCAACATCAAACCAAAATACAGAGTTCAATGCGTGATGCAAACCAGTTGGAATCAATAATCTGTTAAAGAAACCGTATAACCCGGCACCGACAGCACCAAGTCCACTAATAGCTTCACCAAAGTTTACCAATCCAGTATAAATAATTGGCCATGCAAAAAAGAGAATGGCAGATGCAATAATCATTGCACCGGATGTCATGATTGGTACTAAACGCTTACCACTAAAGAATGCCAAGGCATCTGGTAGCTGTACATGACTAAAGCGGTTATACATGGACGCTGCCACTAAACCAGAAAGAATACCGATAAATGCGTTACCAATATTACCAAAAGCATCATTTACGTTTTCAGGGTCAATGGATTGTAGCATTGCGACTGTGTCAGTTGATAAAAGCGTTGTTACAACGAGAAAACCAACCAAACCAGCTAATGCTGCTGCACCATCCTTTGCCTTGGACATACCGAGGGCAACACCGACTGCAAATAGTATTGGAATATTATCAATTATAGAACTACCTGCAGTAATAAAGAAGGCTGCAAATGGGTTACCTGAACCCCAGCCATCGTGGTCAATCCAATAGCCAATCCCCATCAAAATTGCCGCAGCTGGTAGTACAGCTACTGGAAGCATTAAGGAGCGGCCTAAACGTTGAAAATATTTCATCATTTTCTTTTTCCTCCCGACTTCAATTTATAAATTACTCATTGTGCTAGCCTGTTATTCATTGGGGAACATGCCACATACCTGTTTGAATCCGCTGCCAACCACACCGACTAATTCATATATCACTGCCCATTTGCTCTTACTAATTACATAACAATATAGTGCAATAAAAGGAATTTTCAAGCAGTTTCATGGAACAGCTAATACTTTCTTAGTCTCTCAATATGGAGTGTAATATATCCCAATTCCATCTCAGGCAAATCAATTCCGTGTGTATCTAAGAGGTCTTTTGCAACAATTTCTGCACATGCGTATGCTTCTGGGAATTTCCGCCGAATCATTTCAAACATTTCCTCATCCAATGTATGCATGGCATAATTCTTGGAACGGCTTAATGTAAATCGTAAATGGGTAATTAAGCGCTCATAGGAAATGTCACCTTCCTCGACCTTCACACCTAGCACATTACTAATGGTTTGAACCATGTCTCTTACAATTGAGGTTTGTCTAACTGTTTCGTGTAAATCACCTCCTTGAATTTTCATCGTATGGATATGAAGTGCAATAAATGCAGCCTCATCAACAGGCAAATCAATATCCAGCTTTTCTTGAATATGTGCAAGCGCCCATAAACCAATATCAAATTCTTTTTTATACAGCACTCGTATTTCTGGTAACAATTTGTTTTGTAAATGGATTCCTTTTACCGAGCGCTCAATGGCAAATGATAAATGATCTGTCAGCGCAATATGCACATGTTCATTTAATTCTGTATTCAGATGCTTTTCCGCATAGGCAATAATTTCTTCAGCAAGGGTGAAATGCTCTTCTGGTATCCGTAGCAATAACTGCTCCAGCTTTTCATTCTCGCGCATCACAAACAGCTTTTCAATTTTATCAGCAATTACAATGTCATGCTTCGTCTTTTGGTAGCCAACACCGGCACCAACCGCTATTTTTTCTTGCATTCCATCAGTCACTACGACCGCATTATTATTCAATATTTTTGTAATTCGCATGCTGTTGGACCCTCCTTCCGCTGAAGAACCTGTGCTTATCTTTCGGAAACTGTCATTAATACAGTTTCACCCTTTTTCCCCACTGTTTCGGCGGTTGGTTCATATGTTTTTGTTCCATCCTGACTGTTCGTGATTACGATAGGTGTAACCATGCTTTTCGCTTTTGATGCAACTTGATCTAAATCAAAGGAAACAAGTACATCTCCTACTGAAACTGTATCGCCTACACTTACTGCAACGTCGAAGCCTTCTCCATCTAATACAACCGTTTCTAATCCGATATGAATTAAAATTTCTGATCCGTTTTCGGCCTCAATTCCGACGGCATGCTTCGTTGGTGCTACATTGACAATCTTTCCAGCTACTGGTGCATATATTTTACCCTCTGCAGGGACAACGGCAATTCCCTCACCCATCATCTTCTCACTAAATACCGGATCCGGAACCTCAGTGATTGGTAAGATTTCACCATCTACTGGTGCATAAATAGATAATTTTTTTGCTTCTGATTTATTGAATAGTTTTTTAAACATATCCATAACTCCTTTGCTGTAAATTATTATTAGTATATAACGTCATGGTTACTTCTATTATGCTTTCACAAAACAAGTAGTCAAACAATATACACTGAATAATTAGAATACATGTACTTTTCCATTTTAAAACATAAAAAAGGCATGGGGTAATGAAAGGACAGCTGTCCCTTCCCTTTACCACCATGCCTGATCGTATCAGTAACATGTGATTCGTATGAAACTAATACTATCGTACCATATTTTTTTTGTTTTGCAACCTGAAATCGCTTACTTTTGTAAAAAAAATGAAAAGACCAAGCGTAAAGTCCCTATTCCTCTTTCCAACAAATAAAAAAACAGATTCCACAACAGGTTAATGAGTACCATTTTATGAACGAACCTAATTATTTACGGTGAAAAAATCCAAGAAGTGGGAGTTTCTATTCGTACAATATTTCACTCCTGTTTTCATTTGCCCATCAATAAGCGCAGCACAAATAACCTCCCCATCAAAAGCCAAGATCATACGAAAAATAATGTCACCGTTTCAACCTATTTACGATGTACAACCCAATACGCAAGCGATGCAATCAACGTAGCGGGTAGATTAATGAGATTACCTTGTAAATTATATTGTGCTTGCTGTTCTTCAAAGCTCATGTCCTCATTTATTTCATTATGATGTTTATTCTGATAGTTATTATCTTCCTTCATGGACCTAATATTCCGATACTGTAACGGGATCATGACCAAATAGTAAATAATAAGTGGTGCGAAGATAAACCATACATACGGATCCACACTGCCTACCCCCTTTTTATATCTAATTTGTTATACGAATGAGCCCCTTTTAAGGTTTCGCTTCTTTGAAAGTTTTCCATGTGACAGATCATTATTTTCTGTAATCAATTTGCAACTAAATTGAAAGTTTAAATTTCACCAATGAGGATAAATGAATAAGTACATTCGAATATCTATCACATGAATGAGCTTCGATTAAAAGGAGGATTTTCCATGAAGGGCATTATTCTTGCTGGCGGCAGTGGTACAAGGCTTTCACCAAGCACCGATAGTATGAATAAGCATTTATTGGCCGTTTACGATAAGCCGATGATTTATTATCCACTTTCCGTATTAATGCTAGGTGGCATAAAGGAAATCATGATTATCTCAACTGCCCAGGATCGACCTAGATTTGAGGAATTGCTCGGGGATGGCTCAGAACTAGGCATAACCATTGTTTATGAAGAACAGCATGAACCAAAAGGCATACCTGAAGCATTATTAATTGGAGAATCTTTTGTTGGAGACGATGATGTGACCCTTATTCTGGGTGACAACATTTTCTATGGGCAAGGTTTTACTTCCTTGTTTCGAAAGGCATTACAAAATAATGAGTATGCTACTGTGTTCGGTTATCGGGTCAAGGATCCAGAGCGTTTTGGTGTTGTTGAGTTCGATGATGGCATGAATGTCTTATCCCTTGAAGAAAAACCATCCGAACCAAAATCTGACTTTGCGGTTACTGGACTATATATTTATGATCAGCAGGCAGCCAAATTCGCTCGGAAACTTTCCTTTTCTGATCGCGGAGAATTAGAAATCACCGATGTCAATAAACAATATTTGAAAAAAAATCAATTAAAAGTACAGCTATTAGGAAGGGGCTTTGCATGGATGGATGCTGGTACACATGACGCTTTATTTGAAGCATCTGAATTTGTCAAGAACATTCAAGATCGCCAAGGCTTCAAGCTAGCTTGCTTAGAGGAGATTGCTTTTTATATGGGCTATATTAGTAAAGAAATGCTGCAAAAGAAAGGCAATGATATGAAAAAAACGGATTACGGACAATACTTACTGGAAATTGCAAGCCGTAAACATAATAGACAATATTGGGATGATATCAATCAACATCCAGTTTTGGGGTTGGTGAATAATGAATAAACAGCAACCAACTCTTCTTATTACAGGAGGGGCTGGATTTATTGGGGCTAATTTTGCGACATACTATTTAGAACAATATCCGGAACGCCAGCTCATTGTGCTTGATAAATTAACCTATGCTGGTACAACCGAGCATTTGCAGGAAGTCATGCATCTGCCAAACTTCCTTTTTGTTCAAGGGGATGTAGCAGATACTCATGTTGTCCATCAACTATTTCAGGACTACCAAATTACCGGTATTATTCATTTTGCAGCGGAGTCACATGTCGACCGCTCCATTCAGGATGCCACATCATTCGTGACAACCAATGTACTCGGCACCCATGTGTTATTACATGCTGCCAAAACCGACTGGGAACGAAAAGGAACCCTAAAGGACAATCGATTTCATCATATTTCAACAGACGAAGTGTATGGATCATTGGATGAAGATGGCATGTTTTCCGAGGAAACCCCTTATGATCCACGTAACCCGTACAGCGCTTCTAAAGCGGGTGCAAATATGCTCGTCCGCAGCTTTGGCTATACGTATGGCATGAATATTATTATCTCCAGTTGCTCCAACAATTATGGACCCAAGCAGCATCAAGAAAAATTAATACCGACTATTATCCGTCATGCCCTTCATGGAGAACGGATTCCCATTTATGGGGATGGTCAAAATATCCGTGACTGGATTTTTGTAGTAGACCATTGTCGTGCATTGGATCAGATCTATCATCATGGAAAGCCAATGGAAACCTATAATGTTGGTGGAAGAAATGAGCGTACAAATATAGAAATGGCTGAACAAATTTGTAATCTATTAGATAATAAGATTCCCGACCATCAAAAACCGGAACAATTGGAACGTTTTTCTGAGCTTATATCCTTTACAAGAGACAGACTTGGGCATGACCGCCGCTATGCTGTAGATGATCGAAAAATCAGGCGAGAGCTTGGCTGGGAGCCGAATGTCTCCTTCCAGCAGGGCTTGCAAAAAACGATAGATTGGTATGTAGACAAATGGATTCCGATACAACTTTAATCTCTGTCGTTGTTCCGGTATATGGCTGTAACATCTGTCTTCGTGAGCTGTGTACACGTCTAGATACGGTGTTTCAAACCATGGCGGCCCAATATGAGATTATTCTTGTGAATGATGCTAGTCCAGACGGCTCATGGGAAACAATAGTCCAATTAAGTTCCGAAAATCCTTCTATTAAAGGAATACACTTATCCAGAAATTTTGGGCAGCACCACGCCATTACTGCTGGTTTAGATTATGCGACCGGGGATTGGACCGTTGTGATGGATTGTGATTTACAGGATCAACCAGAAGAAATTCCAAATTTATATCAAAAAGCATGTGAAGGCTATGATGTTGTATTTGGCAAACGCGTCGTACGTCAGGATAAATGGCTGAAGCGTCTCAGCTCGAAGATATTTTATAAAATATATGATTTTCTAGCCGATCAGTCTTCTGATCATACGGTTGCAAATTTTAGCATTTGTTCTAAGAAAGTGGTTCAAGGGTTTCAGCAAATGCGGGAGCAAAACCGGTACTTCCCTTTATTCATTAAATGGATGGGATTTGAAACAGCTTATATCCCTATCGAACATGAGGAGCGAAAAGCCGGTACTTCCTCCTATTCATTTGGCAAGCTCATCACACTTGCTACGGATGCTATCATATCGCAATCCAATAAACCGCTTCGATTATCCATTCAGTTTGGGTTTTTACTATCATTTATTTCCCTGCTGTATGGAATTTACTTATTTATTCGCTATTTCTTTCTGTCTGAACCTGTAACCGGTTGGACGAGTGTGATGGTTTCCATCTATTTTATTGGCGGTTTAGTCTTTTTTAATTTTGGAGTCATTGGACTTTATCTAGGAAAGGTCTTCAATGAAACAAAGGGGCGCCCACTATATATCATTGAGTCTAAAACAGAAAATCTTGAACAGGGTGACTGGAGGAAAAACAATGGAAAAAATAATCCGCCCAACACCATGGGATAAACGAACATTTCTTATTGATACGTATGAACTAACTGCTGCAAATGATGAGGCATTGGCAGTAGCAGATTCATTGGAAGGCCATTTCACCGTCAAGGTCGATCCATTGATGGATACGGATGCGTTAAGGCGACATGGTTTCTATTATACGGATTCTTTAATTGAACCAGTTTGTTCCAGAAGTGATTTACGTGTATTCGAACAAAAAGGAATCATGCTGTCCCAGGATTATAACCGAGCTGCCATATTGGAAATCGCCGAGGAGGTTTTTGTCCATGGTCGTTTCCACCGAGATTCCTATATTCCAAATACATTAGCAAACGAGCGGTATATGCGGTGGGTTGAAGATTTACTGGATGAAAAGCATATTTATGCATTGTTATATAATGGCACACTTGTCGGATTTTATGCCTTTCGAGAGGATCAAGTCCTACTGTTGGGAATCAAAAAAGAATTTCAAGGTAAAGGTCTAGCCAAACCATTTACAAGCCAGGGCTGTTTTGAACAGTTCAAAAATGATTACAAGGAATTAAAAACATCAATTTCGGCAGCCAATGTCGCATCTTTGAATCTGTTTTATTCGCTTGGCTTCCGGTTACGTAAGACGGTCGATGTCTATCATAAATTAAATGGCCCTGCACCTAAGGGGACGTTATAATGGGTTTCCTCTATATTTTCGGAACCATTATATTTACCGTCTACGGTCAGCTTATGCTTAAATGGCGTATCGATAAAGTCGGCAGTCTGCCAGAAGCAGCTTTTGAAAAACTGTTATTTCTGTTCCGATTGCTATTGGATCCACTCATTTTATCCGGGTTCTTATCTGCATTTGTAGCTTCATTATTTTGGATGGCAGCAATGACTAAGTTTGATATTAGTTTTGCCTATCCGTTTATGAGTCTATCATTTGTGCTTGTATTTTTATTATCTGTATTTCTTTTTAGCGAGCCTGTCAC
Organism: Ornithinibacillus gellani; assembly: GCF_003730295.1. Taxonomy (GTDB): domain Bacteria; phylum Bacillota; class Bacilli; order Bacillales; family Amphibacillaceae; genus Ornithinibacillus_A; species Ornithinibacillus_A gellani. Next base: position 71,792 of record NZ_QTSZ01000053.1, on the reverse strand, counting down.
AGCGCAAAAAGTAATTGGACTAAGCTTCATTGTACTAGGAATCATTGTGACAAGTCAGAGTATGTGAGGTGATACGTATGATCCCCTTTAGTAAACCATGTGTCATCGGAGAAGAAATGACAAGAATGGAAGCAGCACTTCAACAAGATAAATTATCCGGAAATGGTGTTTATTCAAAAGCCTGTACCAACTGGCTGGAGCAGGAATTGCCTTGTAAAAAAGCTTTGCTCACCCCATCCTGTACGGCTGCACTTGAAATGGCAGCATTACTAACAGAAGTAAAAGCAGGCGATGAGGTTATCATGCCCTCCTTTACCTTTGTTTCTACTGCAAATGCCTTCGCATTGCGTGGAGCAGTTATCCGGTTTGTAGATGTTGATCCCGCTACCAAAAACATCGATCCGGAAGCGATTGCAGCTGCAATTAACGAGCGGACAAAGGTGATTGTAGTTGTTCACTATGCTGGTGTCGCCTGTGATATGGATGGCATTATGGCACTTGCGAGTAAGCATCAGCTTTGGGTCGTGGAGGATGCAGCCCAAGCACTTGGCAGCACCTATCGAAATCAAGCACTTGGTACAATCGGGCACTTCGGTACATTCAGCTTTCATGATACGAAAAATATAACTTGTGGAGAAGGTGGAGCCTTAACCATCAACCATGAAGCATCCATAAAACGTGCAGAAATTTTACAGGAAAAAGGGACGAATCGCACCCAATTTGTGAATGGGAAGGTAGATAAATATACATGGAAGGACATCGGATCTTCTTACTTATTAAGTGAATTGAATGCCGCCTATTTATCTGTTCAACTGGAGCAATCAGATGAAATTAATGCGAATCGAATGAATACATGGAAGCTTTATGAACAAGGTTTTGCAGAACTGGCGGCGCAACAAGCACTGAAGCTCCCAGTTATTCCTGATTATTGCATCCATAATGCACATATGTTTTATGTTGAAACGGAGACTCCAACAGAAGCAGAGCAGTTATTACATCACTTACAAGCACATGACATAACAGCGGTAACCCATTATGTGCCACTTCATTCCTCCGATGCGGGGAGGAAATTTGGTGTTTTCCATGGAGAGGACCGCTACACATCCAGCATTAGTCAACGATTAATCAGATTACCATTGTACTACGATATTGCCAAAGAGGATGTCGAACATGTCATTAAAAGTATCCAAGTTTTTTACAACCAATAAACTAATATTCTTAGCATTATTTGTGATTGCTTGTTATATCGCACCATACTATATACTTGGTGAAAATACACATATTCGAGTCCATGATAACCTGGACTCGAATATCGTTTGGTATAAAATGCTAGCAGATAGCGGCATGATTTTTGCTGGTCCTGATGCATTGCTGCCGTATGCGATTAATGGTTTGCCACGAAGCGCCCTCCCTTCCGCATTGGATGGAGCGGTATGGTTATATGCGTTGTTCCCTCCAATGATTGCTTATACGATAAGTCAGACCATCATGCGAATCGTTGCTTTTTTTGGCATGTATCTCTTACTCAAAAAACATATGCTACAGCAACACACACATCCCGTCATCCCGATTGGGGCTGCGCTTTGCTTTGCCATGCTGCCTTTTTGGCCATCTGGCGTACTTTCCATTGCCGGGATTCCGCTGGCATTACATGCATTTTTAGTGATTCGTAAACAAGGCTGGAAAACACCTAAGCGCTATTGGTTCATCTTGTTGTTTATTCCGTTCTTATCCAGCTTTATCCTGACATTTTTATTTTTCCTAGCCTTGCTTGGAATCCTATGGCTGATAGACTGGATTCGTACAAAGCAATTCCAGGTTCCGTTTTTTCTAGCGATTGCCGGAATGACTACCATATATTTACTCAAAAATTATTTACTGATTTATGCCATGTTTCTCGGTAATAGCGAGCCTACGCATCGTAACGAGATGAACCTGGGACATCTGAATCTTCAGGAAACCTGGGATTTATTCATAAAGAACTTCATCGTTGGACATACACATGCACTGGATGCACACCAAACCATTGTCCTGCCTGTTGTCTTGCTCACACTACTTTTAGCTATGGTATTTCGCAGCAATATAAAATGGATGATTGGGTTATTAATACTAAATGCACTGTTTTCCTTTATATATGCATTATGGTATTGGGAAGGCTTACGCATTTTGAAGGATCACTTCTCACTATTTAATACCTTTAATTTTGCACGCATTCACTTTATGCGTCCTGTGCTATGGTATGCCAGCTTCGCAATTGCGCTTTCATTTTTATGGAGACAATTTCGGTTAGGTAAATGGGTCGTCATCTTCTTGCTCGCTGCTCAATGTACCTTGTTATATCAGCTAACCGAAGACGTTAAATATAGAGAAGCTGGCACGCCAACCTTCAAGGAGTTTTACGCGGAGGATTTATTCAAAGACATTCAAGATTATATTGGTAAAGACCAAAGTTCATATCGGGTTGCCAGTATTGGCCTACACCCCGCCATCTCCCAGTACAATGGTTTTTACACATTAGACACGTATAATAACACCATTCCGCTTGATTATAAGCATGATTTTCGCACTATCATTGCGCCAGAATTGGCGAAAAATAAGACACTGCAAAACTACTTTGATACATGGGGCAGTCGGCTCTATATGTATTCCAGCGAGCTCGGTAAGCACTATATGTTCACCAAACACAGCAAGAAAGAAATACAGCAATTCTCCATTGATACAGCGGCTTTTAGAAAACTTGGCGGAGAATATATTCTATCTGCTGTACCAATTCAGCAGCATCATCTTCATTTTGAAAAGTCCTTTACAACTGCTGAAGCACCATGGAAAATTCATTTGTACCGCGTTCAAGCTAAAAAATAAAGTATACGGTTTAGGAATCAAGTGATGTCGACTTTTATCACACTTGATTCCTTCCTAACTTCTCAGCCCAAATGGTACGGTAAAATTGCCAATCCTCATCAAATAACTTGCGCATATTCGGTCTACGTCTGACAGCTAACGGATGATAACCAACAACCGTTTTGATTCCTTGCACATCATACACCTGTCCACGTAAACCCTTTACATCTACATCTGCCGACTGAAAAAAAGCTTGCACAGCAACATTTCCAAGGCAAATCATCAGCCCTGGCATATGTTTATCCAATTGCTGCTGTAAATGACGCATACAGATAGCACGTGTTTTCTCCTTGTCGTACTTTTTCACTGGCCTGCGTTTCAACACATAAGTGACGTATAAATCATTTTCATGAAATCCTGCCTGCAAAGCACCCTGCTGAAGTGCAGTTCTTGTACCACAAACAAATGATTCCCCTTCCTTGTTTTCCCTAGCTCCGGGATTATCCAATAAAATGGTAATCGGCGCTTGCGGATTTCCTTCTCCCCAAATCATCCGTGAACCATGATTGATTAAACCACACTGGCAACAGCCTACTTCATCCGCTGGAACGGTATCTTCCGACCACAATCGAATACACGCATCTTCCATGTCTGTCACTTCCTTTTTCCATAGTGTTTCACGAAGTAACTTCATCATGCATATTCTATCTTCCCAAATGGAAGGCCTTCGATTATAATCAATTTAGCTTATAGAAAAATAGAGGTCGAGAGATGAAAGAAATTACTGTATATCGTTATGAGGAAATTATTTTTGCACCAATTGAAACTGTTTTTGAATATGTTAATCATGATGAAAAAATATTACGCTGGAATTCCATGCTTGTCGAAAATATATATGAAAATCCAGACGACTATCGGCTAATGAAACCGGGAACGACCTTTACAAGTGTTCAACGGTTTGACAAAAAGACGATTAAAGTCGCTAGTAAACTGGTCGAAATAGATCCGCCCTATAAGGTTGTGGTGCATGCGGAATCAAAGGAAGGCACGAGTATTGCTAGCTATCAGCTTGCCCCTATGAATGGCGGAACAAAGTTAGTTGTCGAGGCAAGTATCATTCCAAAAAACGGATTTTACTGGTTGATGACGAAGCTGTTAGGCTGGACAACTAAATTTATATATCAGGAACAATTTGAGCAGTTAAAATTTGTTGTAGAAAACGAAGCTGAGGAAGCATAGAGTGAAACTTCAATCAGTGGGGGTTTTTGCACTTCCTCCACTGATTGTTAGTTGAACCAATCAGGCCTTTACGGATAGTTGATCCCCACTTATCTTTTTGTTTCATCTTAAAATCTTGAGGTGGGGGTATTACTGCCCGTTAAGGCGGGATAATTAACAATTGAAATGTGGACATGAAACGATTAATTATTCTCCTGAAAATGTTGTCTGAACAGTATTTGCATGATGTAATAGAACAAACGATCCTGTTAAAGGAAGGATATCATGCTTGTTCATAAAGCCTATAGCTTTCGTATCTATCCAACGAAAAAACAAACAGAATTAATCAACCGCATTACCAATGTCCGTATTGTTATGGTTACTATTTAGTATACATACGAAATCATCCAATTAACATGCAGCAGAAGCAAATGAATATGTAAAACTATTTTTTCTTAAAAAATGCAACCATGATATGGATTAAAAGTAAAAAAACCAGGGCTCCCCCTGGTTTTTAAATCATCAACTACAATTTTTGTACATTTGCAGCCTGTGGTCCTCGCTGGCCAGTTTCGACATCAAAGCTGACACGATCTCCTTCGTCCAGTGATTTAAAGCCTTCACTTTGAATTGCCGAAAAATGAACGAATACATCTTCCTGTCCTTCGCGTTCGATAAAGCCAAATCCTTTATCCGCGTTGAACCACTTTACAGTACCTTGCTCCACGATTTGTTTCCTCCCAATCTCTATTCATACATATTGGGTAAACTACTTGTAGCTACCCACGCTATCTTAGTATGGCATAATACTGCAAGTTCTATACATGGCCATCTATAAATCAAATGCTTCCTTCCATTTCTGAATCGTTCTGCTTGGTTTCTACCTCGTTTCAAGCTTAAAATGAATGAGAAAGGAGTCAAACGAATGAATAATCATTTTTCGACAAAAACAAAGACGCTGTTAGAAGACTATCAACAACAGCGCTTACCACAACATGTGAATAATAATCAGGCAACAACATATATTCCACCGGATCAAAGTCTGATGGAGGATGCGATTGTAGCTCTAGCCATGGGTAAAAATTTATTATTAAAAGGGCCGACCGGTACTGGTAAAACAAAATTTGCTGAAGCACTAACAGTCCGCTTCCAACAAGCAATGGAAAGTGTGAATTGCTCCATTGATTTGGATGCGGAAAGTCTGCTTGGGTTTAAAACCCTTTCATATGATGAAGACCAAAAACAACAAATCACATTTATACCTGGTCCTGTCACTAAAGCAATGACCAATGGCAGATTTTTATATATTGATGAAATCAACATGGCTAAACCAGAAACATTGCCATTATTAAATGGGGTGCTCGACTATCGCAGAACCGTTACCAATCCATTTACCAATGATGTCATTACTGCAAAATCAAGCTTTCGAACCATTGCGGCAATTAACGAAGGTTATATCGGTACAGTCCCATTGAACGAGGCATTAAAGAATCGATTTATCATCATAGACGTACCGTATATACAAGGAGAACAATTAGCAGAATTAATAAAACAAAGCACAGCCCTACAAGATGACACATACATTCAACGCTTTGTTCAATTATCTGCAGATCTCGTTCGTGCAACAACAGACGGTCGACTTGCGGAAGACGCAGCCTCCATTCGTGCACTGTTGGATGCATGCGATTTAAGTGCATACATCCCGCCAGCACGTGCCATTCATCGCGCCATCGTGGAAAAACTGGACGAGGATCGAGAAAAAAGCTTTGTAAAAAATATAGTCGAAACATTATTTTAGTGAGGTGAACAACCATGTTTCGCTTCCATGAAGACACCGTTAATACAGAAATGTATTTACAGCTGCAGGATTTAACGGCAATCTTATCCAAGGAACCTGCCCTACACTTTATGTATACACTTGGTTCTTATATCGATATCGTAAACATGCAAGTTACAGCCAGCACTTTTTGGGAAAATAATCAACCACAGATAACAGATGCTGGGCTAAAAACAGATGTATTTTTACGTACAATCGGTACCTATCGTCATACCGATCTTTCAGCGACACAGGACTTTATGAAATCACTGGAAGAAAGTCATTTGCCTCGGCTTGGGATCCAACTGTTTACGCTTTTGGAAAATATTCGTCTGGAAGAATTGATAAAAAAGGAACGTCCTGGAACAGCAGTTGCTTTTTCGGTTCGACGACATTATTTATACGACTATTTCAATAAACAACGTACAGCCAATGCGACAAGAAGCCTGGCTCTTGATGAATTGTTTTGTTTGCTGTTTTTAAAGTTGCAGGCAAATCATCCAGACCCTGACTTCCCACACTCCAATCCAACACAGCTTGATTCTGCTGAGTTGGTCGCATCAGAGCTTTATACGATTTTCGAAGCAGCATCAACCTTCGATATTGTAAAAGCTATGGAGCGTATACTTTCACATTTAGCTCCTATTTACCATAAGGATATGCTGAATGAATATCTCGTCCCTCCCATTGGTCACATCCATGCCTATCAAAGACAAACATTATTTGACGAGCTGACAAGAACCGACCCGTTAGCAAATGAGGATGAGCAGGAGGTGGATGCAGATAAAAATGAAGTATTTGAAGAAACCTTTTCAACTTGGCATCAAGAGACAAAAAATGAAGACAGGAACCAAACATTTTTACAATTTGACATCGAACAAGGAACGAAGACAACATTAATTGGAGATGGCGCAAGAGATACAGAAGACGGTGATCAAGCGATGGCATCCATGCAAGGTAAATCTGGCAAAAGCAAACAACAGGATTATTCCGAGCTCGAGACATTAGAAAAGAAAGCCAATGATTCCGAAGTTGGGAACGAAACCTCGGCATATGGAGAAGATAATCGTCTTGCAGTAGCAATCGATCGTTTTGCCGATACACCAAGTCCGGAAGATATCGAACGATATGCTGACTACAAGGATCAGATTGAAGCCTATCAACGGACACTCGCTGTTACAATTGAAAAAGCCATGGAACATAAACGCAATACGAGTAGAGATGCATTACTTTTCGGTAGATTATCTAAAAAGTTACTGCCTCTCGTCATCGAACAAGAACGACATATATTTTATAAAAAAGATAATGAATCGAAGGAATTAGATGCAGTGTTTTCCTTGCTAGTTGACTGCTCTGCTTCTATGCATTCAAAAATGGATCAAACGAAACAAGCCATTGTCCTTTTCCATGAAGTACTGCAGCGATTAAAAATCCCACATGCGATTACTGGATTTTGGGAGGATGCACTTGCAGTCAATGCAGAGGAACAACCGAATTATTTCCATCGTATCCACACGTTTCAGGATAGCCATTATCAATCCAATGGCCCTCAGATTATGCAGCTAGAGGCCGAAGAGGATAACCGAGATGGATTTAGTATTCGGATAGCACAAGAGGAGTTACTTGAGCAACGGGAAAAGCATAAATTTCTCCTTGTATTTACAGATGGCGAACCAGCCGCAGCCAATTATCAGGAGAATGGAATTGTTGATACCCATGAGGCGGTCCTACTAGCTAGAAAACGTGGGATTCATACGATTGGCATTTTTTTAGCAGATGGTGACCTGTCTGAACGTGACGATTCCATGATGAAGAGTATCTATAGGAAAGAACGAATGATGATCACAGATTTATCAGAGCTTACTGCACAGTTTTCACCATTACTTAAAAAGCTGCTACTGCAATCGATTTGAACACCTATCACGATACCTGTCTCTCTGACAAGGATCATCCATTCGCAATTTTCCATGCGAGTGGATTTTTTTCCGAAAAAGATGACATTTGTCAGGTGTAAGTCATGACATCTGTGTCTAATCAGCTTCCTATTTTTTCTTTATAATGATGAAGAGAAAATATTTTGGAGGCTGAATGTATGTCAAAGGAAAAAACGGTTTCTCTTCATAAAAGTGTAAAACCATTTGCACACGCCAATCTTAAAAAAAGTACAGTACAACTATTCAATACCATTCCACCACTATTATTACTTTGGACTGCCGCTTACCTTAGCCTATCTATTTCTGTCTGGTTAACAATCGGTCTCGCTTTGGTTGCCTCTGGTTTTATCGTCCGAAGCTTTATTATTTTTCATGATTGTACACATGGGTCCTTTTACCAAAATAGCAAGAAAAACAATTTACTTGGCACCATTACGGGGATTATTACATTATTTCCATATGAAAAGTGGAAAAGGGAGCATGCAATTCATCACGCATCAAGCTCCAATCTGGATAAACGTGGAGTCGGTGATATTTGGGTGATGACGGTTGCTGAATATGACAGTGCAACCAAATGGCAAAAACTCGCTTACCGACTGTATCGTAATCCATTCGTTATGTTCGGACTTGGCCCACTATACTTGGTACTCGTTTCCAACCGGATCAATCGAAAAGATGCTAGAAAAAAAGAAAAGTATAATACCTATTTTATTAATGTAGCACTGGTGATTATATTTGCAACGTTAGTCTGGACGTTAGGTTGGCAAGCAGTATTACTAGTCCATGGCATTTCGTTATATGTTGCAGCAGCACTTGGAATTTGGTTATTTTATATTCAACATACCTTTGAGGACTCTTATTTTGAAGAAGAGTCTGAATGGAATTATGTAAAAGCTGCTGTAGATGGAAGCTCCTACTATCAGCTTCCAAAAATTTTACAATGGTTGAGCGGCAATATCGGGTATCACCATGTCCATCATTTGGCACCACGTGTACCCAATTACCATTTAGAAGCGGCGCATGAATCTACACCGCCACTGCAATACGCAACGACCATTACAATCAAAACAAGCTTGGATTCCTTGCGCTATCGTTTATATGATCCAGAACAAAAAGCGTTTATAACCTTCAAAGACTTCCATCAACGGAAAAAACGTTCTGCATTATCGATTAAAACAGCGATAAAATCAGCAACATCAACAAGAATCCAAACGAAATAAAGTGAAACTTCAATCTGTGGGGGCTTTTGCACTTCCCCACTGATTGTTAGTTGAACCAATCAGGCCTTTACTGGCTGTTGATCCACCACTTACCATTCTTGATATCAACAATTATGCTTGATGTGGGGGGGCTTACAGCCAGTTAATCTGTGATAAAGCCCAACAGCCATCCAATCCGTGATGGCTGTTTAACTGTCTAGGTGCTACAATGGAATAGTTACAGGAAAGCAGGTGAATAGGATGCATAAATGGTATAGTATTTTCCCTAGAAATCCATGGCTCAGTATTTATACATGGATTATCTTTTGTTTTCTGCCATTCTTTTTTATATTCCGATCCTCTTCCCCTTTTGAAGTATCCATTGGGATTACATTATTGACATTATTTTTTCTTTCCTATATTTTTTCCTTTAAATCTAAAAGTGGTCTTGTCTATATGTGGCTTAGTTTTGAAATGATGATTAATATCGTGATGACCTTGCTATTTGGTTTTGTTTATTTTGCTTTGTTTACCGCATTTTTCATTGGAAACATTCGTAGTACGACAGGCTTTTTTATCATGTATGGTCTTCACATTATCTCTACAGTTGGTGCAGTCACAACTGGATTCATTATAGATATTGAATTATTTTTACCCCAAGTTCACTTTATTACGCTAAGCTTGATTGGAATCATTTTGCTTCCTTTTCATTTATACAATCGAAACAATCGTGAACAGTTAGAGGGACAGCTTGCGGTAGCAAATGAACGAATATCTGAGCTAATCGTCTTTGAAGAAAGACAGCGCATTGCACGTGATTTACATGATACGCTAGGGCAGAAATTATCATTGATTGGATTAAAAAGTGATTTGGTTCATCGATTAATCAGCGCCAATCCTGAAAAAGCCAAACAAGAAATACAGGATATACGCGTAACTGCCAGCACTGCTCTAAAGGAAGTACGTGAGCTCGTATCGAATATGCGTTCCAGAAAGTTGCCAGAAGAAATGGTTCGAATCAAACAGGTATTACGGGCAGCTGACATCCAATTGACCATCCATGGTGAAGATACATTGCTTCCAATGCCCCCTATTACAGAAAATGTATTAAGCATGTGCTTAAAGGAGGCAGTTACCAACATAGTGAAGCATAGCTTTAGTCAAACTTGTGATATCGTTTTTGAACAACAAGCGGATGCTTTTATCATGCATGTCCAGGATGATGGTATCGGTATATCCGGAAATGGTGCTCAACTGCCCGGGAGCGGCTTGCAAGGCATGCGAGAACGATTGGAATTTGTAAATGGGCACTTACAAATAAAAGAAAATCATGGCACGCGGCTTACGATAACTATTCCAATCGTGTTGACAAATATTATGGGGGGTGAAAGCGAATGATTCGAATCGTTATTGCGGAGGATCAAGGGATGCTGCTAGGAGCACTTAGCTCTTTGTTAAATATGGAAGAAGATTTCGAGGTAGTTGGTACGGCAGCGAACGGTGAGGAAGCTATCTCCCTTGTAAAGGAATTTAAACCAGACATATGCATTATGGATATTGAAATGCCTGTAAAAAATGGCCTAGATGCTGCCGAAGCATTACGTCAGGAGTCATGCAAAATCATTATACTAACTACGTTTGCCCGTACAGGATATTTTGAACGTGCACGAAAAGCGGGTGTTCGCGGCTATTTATTAAAAGACAGTCCAATTGAAGAATTATTTGCCGCAATCCATAGCATCATGAACAATCGCTGGATATATGCGCCTGAATTAGTAGATATGGTTTATGCTGACGGAGATGATTTACTGGAAAATCCATTAACGGAAAGAGAAAATGAAGTTCTGGCACTTGTGTCGCAAGGAATGACAACGAAAGAAGTGGCAGAAACCCTTCATCTATCACATGGCACCGTCCGTAACTATATGTCGCTGATCCTGGACAAACTGCAAGTAAGCAATCGAATTGAAGCAATCACCCGCTTCAAAGAAAAAGGTTGGTTTCATTCCTGATCATCATAGAGGTAGATTGGAAGGAACACATCTACCTCTCTATCTCTTCATTTGCTTTAACTTAAATATCCCCATTTCAACGGATGTCTCGATATATCCAATGATTTGTGTCTGGGTAAATACATTCAAATTTTCTGTTAAACTTTCTGCCTGGTATGACATATCGCCACGAACCGAATCTGCAAATTTCATTACCGCATCAGCCGACACCTCTTCCAAATCAACCATAGCGGGCTGACCTGCTAACCCCACCTTAATTTCCCCAGCACATTCATAGTATTCCAACAGCATTCCATTCAGTAAACGGAAATCACGATGATATAGCGAAGCCAAGCTGTCATCCGCATTAATTCGATTTCTTAGCCATGGCAGAAAGAAACCTTTTAACCAAATATCATCTGCAATCAAATGTGTATAATACCCTAACACATAAGGATGTTTCGTACGGTATTTTTGTAAGAAGCCCTGATAATCTACACTTCTTGAAAAATCCCGCGCGTCACCCGTAAAGAAATGCGACCGATCCTTCTCCGCTGCTGCAAAAACCGCATCCGGTGCAATATTACCATATAAAAAGGCTGGTTTATCTTGGATTGCTAGTGCCTTCGCAATCTTATTCCCAATGATAGCATGCATGATTCTAGAGCCCATATCATTCCCATCCCCTGTCGTTTAGTGACTTCCTTTTTCCCAATCCTATCACTTATGGAAACTCTTTAACAGTAGAAAAAGCAGAACAAGGGATACAGCTTTACACCTATCCCCTGTTCCTTTGTTTTCCAATTATAGTAATGTCATGCTGTTTCAATCGCAAGGCGTACAGTCTGATTTTCTACTTGAAACTCTTTCATCTCAGACTTTTCCGCAAAATAAATATCATGTAACATCAAGCTTCGATGTAGTAACACCTCAAAATCCTGTAATCTTTGCTGTACCTCCGGAATAGCTTGCACATACAAATCAACTCTTTCTTCCACTGGCAATCCGAGCTCCTTACGATAAGACTGAACAGCACGCACAACCTCCCGCACAAATCCTTCATCTTGAAGCTGCTTCGTTAATTCTGTATCCAATAACACCACATACTGACTGCCTTCAGCTATTGCAAAGCCTTCTTTCCCTGTTTTCTCCACCTGAACATCTGCTTCCGTTAGCTTCACAGTGGTACCAGAATGCAAGGATAATTCCAGTTCTCCTGCTTGCAGTAGCCTTTCCTTTTCTTCCTTATTCAGGTTTTGGACGGCCTGCTTCATCTCTCCAACTGCTTTCCCAAATTTCGGACCGGCAACAGAGAAATCAAGCTTCACGGTGGATTCAATCCAATCCCCCGCTTTGGTTTCAAATGTAATCTGCTTCACGTTAAGTTCATCTTCCAAAATTGTAGTATATGCTGATAAATCCACTTCTTCCGCTCCCTCACCAGATGAAATCACGACGAGAGAAGCTAATGGCTGTTTCGTTTTAATTGCCACCGCATTTCGAGCCGATCTCCCCAGTTCTGTAATTTGTAGAACCGCAGCCATTTCTTGTTCCAAGCGAACATTGATCAAATCTTCGTCTACTGTCGGAAAATCGGATAAATGCACACTTTCATTTGTTAATGTAAAATATATTTCTTCTGCGATAAATGGTGTGTATGCAGCTAACAATTGCGCAGTTTTCGTAAGGACTTCATGCAATGTTGTAAATGCAGCACGTTTATCAGCTGACATTCCACTTCCCCAAAAACGTTGTCTTGAGCGTCTAACATACCAGTTACTCACTTCATCCACGAATGCCGCTATCAATCGAGCCGCACCTGTAATATCAAAAGTGTCCAATCTTTTTGTTACATCACCGATAACCGTATGCAGCCGAGATAGAATCCATTCATCGAGCACTGACTTCGTACCGCCCTGATCCGCATCAGGAGAAAATCCATCAATTTTTGCGTACATTTGATAGAAAGAAAAGACGTTCATGATGGTATCAATCATTTTAGATTTTGCCTGGCGCACAGTCTGCTTGGAAAAACGTTTATTATTCCACGGGGAACTATCTGCTAATAATGCCCAACGAAGCGCATCTGCTCCGAATTCCTCCATCAGTTCTGTCGGATTAAGCGCATTTCCCTTACTCTTTGACATTTTCTGACCATCTGCATCCAAAATATGCCCCAAAGACAGCACTTGCTTATAAGGAGATTGCCCTGTATAAAGTGTTGATACGGCAAGCAAACTATAGAACCAGCCGCGTGTCTGGTCAACGCCTTCGATTACAACATCAGCAGGATACTGTTTGGCAAACTGTTCCTTATTTTCAAATGGATAATGATACTGCGCAAAAGGCATGGAACCACTGTCAAACCAAACATCAATGACCTCATCGACTCTTTCCATGACACCTCCACAATCACACTGCAGCTGTACCTGATCAACTACTGGTTTATGGAGGTCCATATTTTCTGGTAGCGGGGAGACAGAGAACTCTCTTAATTCATCCAATGAGCCAGGTGCCTTTTCTGTTCCACAGGTCTTACAAACCCACACATTTAAAGGTGTCCCCCAATACCTGCTTCTACCAATATTCCAATCCACCATATTTTCCAAGAAGTTTCCAAAACGTCCATCCTTCATATGGTCTGGATACCAGGTTACCCCTTGATTATTTTTTTGCATTTGTTCTTTTACTGCCGTTGTACGGATAAACCAACCTTCCATCGCATAATATAGCAGTGGACTGTCACAGCGCCAGCAATGTGGATAGCTATGCACATAGCGTTCCTTATCAAATAATAAATTCTTTTCCGCAAGCAGCTTGATAATAGAGACATCGGCATCCTTAACAAACATGCCAGCTAAATCGCCCATTTCTGCTGTATAACGCCCCTTGGAATTGACTACATGTACAAAGTCAAAATCATTTTCCTGCACAAGTTTATAGTCATCTTCTCCATATGCTGGTGCGATATGCACGACACCTGTACCGCTATCATCCGTTACAAAATCCGCCGGAAGCACCTGATGTCCTTTTTCCACCTTAGCAAAATCAAAAGGCGCCTCATAGGAAATACCAACCAAGTCTTTCCCTTTTGTAGTACGAACAACGGTATAGTCAGCTTTTAACACATTTGCTGCCAATGCCTTTGCCACGATATATACCTCATCCCCTTGCTTCGCCCATACATATTCCATTTCTGGGTGAACCGCTAATGCGACATTCCCAGGAAGTGTCCAAGGAGTTGTGGTCCAGCCTAATAAATATACATTTTCCTCACCATGCATCCGGAATTTTGCCGTAGCAGATAGATCCGCAACCTCCTTATAACCTTGTGCCACCTCATGTGAACTTAATGACGTTTCACAATTCGGGCAATATGGAACAACACGATGACCTTTATATAGTAAATCATGCTGATGAATATGTGATAAAATATGCCAAACAGACTCTATATAATCCTGTTGTAAGGTGACATATGGATGGCCCATATCCACCCAATATCCTAATGATTTAGTGAACTCCTTCCATTCTTGCTCATAGGCAAACACACTATCCTTACAAGCCTGGATAAACTCTTCTACCCCATAATCCTCAATTCCAGCTTTTCCATGGATACCAAGCTGCTTTTCAACCTCCAGTTCAACTGGCAATCCATGCGTATCCCAACCAGCCTTTCGATATACTTGATAACCGGACATCGTTTTGTAGCGGGCAACAAAGTCCTTTACCGTTCTACCAAGAGCATGCCCAGCATGTGGTAAACCATTCGCTGTCGGCGGCCCCTCATAAAAGACAAACGTCTCTTTTCCTTCTCGTTGCCTGATGGATTGCTCAAAGGTCCCTTCCCTCTCCCAAAAATCAATCCATCTTCTTTCCATTTCCACATTGGCTTCTTTCATACCGTCACTCCTCTAATGAATTTCAATATTTTGCAATCGACTCATCAAATTAAAAAAACTCAATCCCACAGACGTAGAATTGAGTTGACATCACTCTTTTAGACAAAAATAAAAAACCATGTAGTGGTTTTATTATTCTTGCAGTATCACTACGTACCATCATACGCGTTCTGGATATCGGTAGAATGCCGGCAAGATTTAATAACGTTCAATCTTGCTTCTCGGAGAGGATCTTCATTAAGCACTTAACGTTGACTTTCAGCATACCGCCAACTCTCTGTAGATAAGGAAACTTAATTACTCATTCTCGTCATAGAATGACTATGAAATTATTATTTATCGTATCCCATGACATAAGAAAAGTCAATCAATCTGCAATCTCAAGCGAATAGAGCTGTACCCTATGCTCCCCCTTCATTACATGTGAAGAAGTAGTTTAAGTTACTTCTAATTGAGAAAAATAAGCTTTTGAATAACTTAAATCACGTTTATCTTACTCCAATTCTGATAATACATGTGTTCGAGTAACTTAAATAACGTTTATCTTACTTCATTTCTGAAAATACACGTTTTCGAGTAACTTAAATAACGTTTATCTTACTCCAATTCTGAAAATATACGTTTTCGCGTAACTTAAATAACGTTTATCTTACTCCAATTCTGAAAATATACGTTTTCGCGTAACTTAAATAACGTTTAACTTACTTCATTTCTGGAAAAAAACGTTTTCACATAACTTAAATAACGTTTATCTTACTCCATTTCCAGAAATACACGATTTCGAGTAACTTAAATAACGTTTAACTTACTCCAATTCCGGAAATACTGTATTTCGCGTAACTTAACTATGGTTTATCTTACTCCATTTCATACTTCTCCACCCATTCACATACTTTAAAATTAAAAGCATTCCCAGCACAGCAACTTGTGGCGGGAATGCTTTCGATTTTTCAACTCTGATTACTTTCCTTCTTTACCGTGGAATCATATACAACCGATTATGTCTGGTCACACCACAGATTAATTGATCCATTCATCGGTTAGACGAATAAATTCCGCCGCATCCTGCTTCATCAATTCAATGCCTGCAGCCCAGAAGTCGACGTTGGTTAAATCTACATCTAAATGCTTTTTAGCCAAATCCTCCACTTTCATGGAGCCAGTATCCCGAAGCAATGCAATATATTTCTGCTCGAAGCCTTCCGGTTGCTTCAAATATTCGGCATAAATACCAAGACTGAATAAAAAGCCAAAAGTATATGGGAAATTATAAAATGGAACACTATCCATAAAGAAATGTAATTTACTGCACCAAAAATGTGGATGATATGTGGATAAGCTGTCCGCATATGCTTCCTTTTGTGCATCCAGCATCAGCTCATTCAAACGCTTTTCTGATACAATTCCTTTTGTTCGTTCCTTATAAAAGGCGTCTTCAAATAAGAAACGGGCATGAATGTTCATAAACATAGCTGTTGCATTTTCCAATTTTGCATTCAATAACGAAATTTTCTCTTCCGGGGAAGCTGCATTTTTCACAGTGGCATTGCCGATAATCGTTTCAGCAAACGTACTCGCTGTTTCCGCTACATTCATTGCATATCCCTGATTCAATGTAGGTAAATCCCGCATCACATAACTGTGAAAAGCATGTCCAAGCTCATGTGCCAGTGTACTTGTATCATTTGGCGATCCCGTGAATGTCATAAAAATTCTAGATTCCTTCCACTCGGGTAAGCTGGTACAATAGCCGCCAGGGCGTTTATTACTGCGGTCTTCTGCTTCTACCCAGCGATTTTCAAGTGCATGCTTGGAAAATTCCGCCAACTCTGTCCCAAAGGTTGCGAAATTTTCAATGACAAAATCACAGGCTTCATCATAGGTAAAACGAGTCGGTTCCATATCCCCCAGTGCAACAGGGGCATCCACGTCCTGCCAGCCCAGCTTCTCCATACCAAATAATGCTGCTTTTTGTTGGAGAAAATCGACGAATGGTTGTTTATTCTCTGCTACTGCTGTCCACATCGCATCTAAGGTTTCCTTGGTCATTCGATTATATTCTAATGGCTCATCCAAATAGCCGTCGCGCTGATGCGCTTTTTGTAACGTAATTCGATAACCATCCAAATGATTTAGTGTATCGGCGAAAATCGGTGCATACTTCGACCAGGCAGCTTCCCAATTTTCGAACAGTTGTTTTCTAACGACAGGATCTGGGTCCGCATACATTCTGTTCATCGCTTGACCAACAGATAATTCCTGCTCCTTGCCATCTGTATCTGTGAAAGGGATGGTCATAATAGAAACCACTGTATCATATAATCTGCTCCACGCAGATATTCCATCCTTATTCAAATCTGCAATCAATTTTTCTTCTTCCTCAGAAAGCAGACGTTTACCTTGTTCGCGTATTTCATGAAGCGCGAATGCTACTTCCTTCCAGTTATCCTGTGCCAACAACTGCTGCCAATCCGAATCAGCAATAGCTACTAATTTCTTAGTAAATACATTGGACAATTTTTGTATCTCACTGTAGAGATCCATGATTTGTCCCATGACAACATTTGCATGTTCATCATCCATATAGGCATCATGATACATATGTACAAATGTTCCTGCCTGCCCCAATCCCTTTCCAATCGTTTCCTGTTTCTCTAAAATCTCTGCAAGCACTGCTGTATCCGGGTCCTGTTCAAAATTCCAGTCTTCCAAAATCTGTTTATAAGCTTTCATTTGTTGTTGAAGCGTTTGCAATTTTGTTTGTAATTCACCAGATTTGGTTCCACCAGGAAAGATTTGATCCAAATCCCATGTATCTTTATATTTCATATGTCCACACCCCTTTATGTATAGTTTATACTTTTCAAAAATTTTTAGAAACCCTAAGCATCACTCAGATTGTAATTTTTTATTAGGATGTGTTCGGATTAGCCTGTTCATGATATGATTTTTTAAAAAGGTGGTGCTCGTATATGTCCATGATGTTTACTTATCCCAAAAATTGCGGCAATTCCCCGAGAATGACAATCATGAAGGATTATCTATTTGCTTCTGCAACCGGAGATTATGCTTATTTGAAAGAAAAAAGTATGGAGTCCATCATTTGGGAACGGGTCGGCGTGTCCTCGCCCAATATTACTGGTATCGAAGCGCTAGTGGAAAAACTAGCTGACATTCCAACCATTCAAGCACTCCATATTCAAGATATTATAACGCATGGAAAAACAGCAGCCGTCCATGGAACAGTAGAATTGCAGCAGGATATCTATCACTTTTGTCATATTTTTATTTTTGCCAGTGCTGGTAAGCAAGCGAAATTAACCAAAATAAGCTCCTACCTTATTCCAGAACCAAAAGCATAACAAAAGGGCGCTCCTCAGGAACACCCTTCTGTATATCTTTTCATTATGCTTGTTGACCACGCTTGACCCATTCTGCAGTTGTTACCGTACGCTTAGCCTGATGCTTCACAGCACCTTCAACATCTTCTACCATTTTACCTTCTTGGTCGACTGTAACACTTGTTCCATAAGGGTTACCACCCGCACCAAATAATACTGGATCTGTATAGCCTGGTGCAGCAATAATAGCCCCCCAATGCATCATGGTTGTATATAGAGACAAAATAGTTGCCTCCTGTCCACCATGAGGGTTTTGTGCAGAGGACATTGCACTAACAACTTTGTTTACAGTTTTGCCGCTTGCCCATAGTCCACCTTGAATGTCCAAAAATTGTTTCATTTGTGATGGCATGACACCAAAACGTGTTGGAACACTAAAGATAATCGCATCTGCCCATTCTAAATCCTCAGAGGTTGCAGTTGGTACATCCTTTGTTGCTTCAACTGTTGCTTGCCATCCTGCGTTTCCTGCAATAACAGATTCTGGGGCAAGCTCTTGCACTTTCAACACACGCACCTCGGCACCTAATTCCTTCGCGCCTTCTTCAGCCCATTTAGCCATTTGATAATTTGTTCCACCCATACTATAAAAAATAACCGCTAATTTAACATTTGACATGACTTCCAACTCCTTAATTTATATGTTTTTTGATTCATTTATTTGCTACCAGTCGTATTCTACCCTGATTTAAAGGGCAGCATACCAATCAGCAGCAGTCTCTACTTCTTTCGGTGTTAGTTGATGACCACCTTCTTCCCAATGCAAGGTTACCTCCGCATTGGCAGTTTCCAGCAAAGCCTTTAAATCTTCAGACTCAGATGGTGCACATAGCGGATCTCTTTTACCTGCACTAATGAATACTGCTTTACCGGTTAAATCCGGTAATTCGATGCCACGACGCGGGACCATCGGATGATGCAGCGCCGCTCCTAATAAAGCATCTTGAAAATGAAATAGAAGACTGGCCGCGATATTTGCTCCATTGGAATATCCAACCGCAACCACTTGATTACGGTCAATTTGATATTTTTCAGCTGCTTCACCTAAGAAATCATGCAGCTCCTTTGTCCGATAAACCAAATCCTCTTCATCAAAAACCCCTTCTGCCAAGCGTTTGAAAAATCGGGGCATACCATTTTCCAAAACATTCCCCCGCACACTTAGCACATTGGCATTTGCATCAAACAGTTCAGCAAGCGGCAATAAGTCCCGCTCCGTTCCACCTGTGCCATGCAATAACAGCAATGTTTTACCATCAGGTTGCTTCCCTTTTATGAAAATATGCTCCATGATAACCGTCCTTTCCATTCGTTATTCTTCAACAACCATATGAAGAACCAAGAAAACAAACCCTCAATCCATTAGTCTTCATATTCTTTTTCAAAATGCTTGGTGCTTCTGACTGTATCGATTTCTCGTACAAGTCCTTCGATTTCCTCACGTTTTGATTCTAAAAATGGTGGCAAGGATAATTTTTCTCCAAGTGTTTCATATGGTTCATCTTCCATAAATCCTGGACCATCCGTTGCAATTTCAAATAGTATTTGAGGTGCTACATTCGTATAGAGTGAACCGAAATAAAAACGTTCAACAAAACCAGAGTTCGGAAAACGGAAAGAGCTTAACTGGTCGGTCCAAGCATCTAATTCCTCACGATTTTCGACACGGAACGCGGCATGATGGACTGTACCATATCCTTGACGAGCTGGTGGCAGCATATGATTGTATTCAACGATTACCTGGGCTCCATTTCCACCACGATTCGTTTCAAATAAGTGAAAATCTCCATCTTGATCTATCTCTTCAAATAGTAATACCTTTTCCATCATTTCTTTAAAATAAGCGATATTATCAACACGGACAAATATTGGTCCTAAGCCAGTAATAGCAAATTCATTTGGGATGGGACCTTTTTGCCAAGGCTTACCGGATTTAATCCCTGTATTCTGTTCATCTGATATGAGCTGATAGCCTTGGTCATCGAAATCTACAAAGGAAAGTGTCTGCTTACCAAATTGCGTCTGAATTCCTGTATGTGAAACCCCTAGTCGTTCAAATCGTTTGACCCAATATGCAAGTGCCTGATCATCTGGCACTCGAAATGATGTTTTATAAATTTCGTTTGTCCCATGTACACCTTTTGGTATACCTGGAAAGTCGAAGAAAGTCATATCTGTACCAGCATTGCCCTCGTCATCAGCAAAGAATAAATGATAGGTCTGAATATCATCCTGATTCACTGTCTTCTTTACTAGCCTTATCCCTAATGTGTTTGTAAAAAATTCATAAATCTTTTCTGCACTACTTGTAATTGCGGTGACATGGTGAATTCCTTTTAATCGATTCATCCTTTTACTCCTCCTTATTTCTTGCGTTTTAGAAACTATTTTTTCCTATTTATCGATTACATTTCCCTATAAGTACATTCTAAACACATATCTTTAATTACATTAATACGAATTCGAGATATATGACTAAAAAAATTTAAGTTGTTTGTGCGTGATGTCCTAATTTCTTTAATTGCTCCACAATCTGCTGCTTTTCTTCTGTATCTAAACCACCCATAATTTCCTGTATGGCCAATGTATGCTTGGGAAACAGATCATCCATTAACTCTTTTCCAGCAACAGTCAAAGCAGCAAATGTAACGCGACGATCTTTTGGACAAGGCTTTCGCTCTAGTAAATTTTTCTTCTCAAGCTTATCAACTACGTAGGTAATACTACTGCTTGAAATGAGCACCTTCTGACCTATTTTTTGAATGGGCTGTTCCCCTTTATGATAGATTAACTCCAAAACAGCAAATTCAGTAATATTTAAGCCAAGATGCTTAATATTTTCTTCTGCCCCTTTTTTAATAGCATTCAATGCCCGCGTTAATACAACAAAAAGCTTTAGTGATAATTCCGCATCATTTCGCTCCTTGTTATTTTCCATTTGCATCATCCTTCATTATTTATCTCAGTTTCGAGATAATTATATAAAGGATTTTTACATTTGTCAAATCGATTGTTTCCGTTTTTAAGACAAACCGATTCTAAAGGCCAGGATTAACCAATGACCTGTAAAATTCGATTGTGCAATTTTTTTGGTAATGGTTGCTGAAGTGCTTGTTCAAACAATCCAGGATGCTGTATACCATGTACTGCAAAATACCGTTCCAACAACGCCACCTTATCCTCCCTATCAGGCATTAAAGCATACAATACATACCAATCCTCTAATGCACAAAGTGGAATTGGAATACCATGCACCTGCTGAAAGCCCACAATCGATTGTGTTGTTAAATCAACACGATAAACACCCGCATCATGTGCGATAGCAAGAGCCCCCATACAATCAACCTTTGTGGATGGCATCGCATATTTTGAAAAATATTTTGTTCGGAAGGGCTCTTTAGCTGACACGACCTGTTCTTTTCCTAGTTTACTTAATAGGGCTTGCAAATCGCCAGCATCTCGTTCGGCCACTAAGATGTCGATATCCCGGGGATGTTCGAGTAGGCCATGGAAATATAACAATAGTGAACCACCGACTCCCCAAATGATAGTTTCTTTATTTGCTTCTTCGCCAATGCGTGCTAAAGTATGCAGCATCCAATCTCTCCCAATCTACTTGTCTTTATTTGATTGCTTTCCAAATTGTCCATCGATCCTTTTCAACAATAGGCTGATTCCGCAAAATCGACGCATCCACAAGGGTAACTAATTCATGTAACGCTGCATCATCCAGTTCATGCAGAATGCTCCTACCCGTCCGTTCTTTTAAATCATCGAGCAAGTCCGATTTCTGTTCATAGATTCGCCTAACTTCCCATAATGTTACTTCTTCCACTGAATGAAAGCCAATCTCTTTTAAAATCGTTTTTACCGTTGTGCTGTCATGTCTCCGCTTTCGTTCAATTTGCTTTAAATCAGGAAAGGCATCGAAGAAAAAACCACGAATATGCTGTTCATCCCCAGGTAAAAAACAATCCGCTGGTGTGCGGTCCTGTATCACAATATAACCGCTTGATTGCAGTATACGATATGCCTCCCCGATACATGAACGCAAATCCGGAATATGATGAATGAGTGCCCGTTCCAAGACAAGGTCAAATGTATTATCCGCTAAACCAGTTTGTAAAGCATCTCCTTGCTGAAAAGAAATTTGATTATAGTCGCGACAATTTTCCTTCGCACCCTCCAACATCGAAGCTGAATAATCCATTCCTAGCACATTGGGAATTCCCAAATCAGCAAGTGCCTTTGCATAAATACCGCCACCACAACCGATATCCACTGCGGAAGAGATACGTTCCAAAGGTAATAAAGAACGCATCATGTCCGACCATGTGTCACTTGCTTCTCTTGTTGTATACATATTGCGATGTTGCTGTTGATGAAAATCCATACCCATTATCCGCCCACCATCCTTTTTCAAACTTAACTCTATTATATTCGAAGGGCATATGGCGGAATAATATCAAAAACAAATGCCATCACATAACCAATACTTATCAGCTTGAATCCGACCATAGAAAATACCCGCCAGCACATCCTGACGGGCATGTTTGATTTTCAGCTAAGCATTACGCTTCTACATCATAGCCTTGGTCTTCCACTGCTTCGACCATTTCTGCAATGCTTGTCTCACCTTCCGTATAGACGACATCTACTTTACCAGTATTTAAATCTACGGTTGCATTGCTGACACCACCAAGTTCTTCTAATGCACCTTTTACAGAACTGGAGCAATGTCCACATGACATCCCTTTTACGATAAATGTTTTTTCCATGATGATACCCCTTTCTAAAATAATTGCTTTATATTTTTACTCGCTTCAATCGAAGGGAGTTGGTAACGACACTTACAGAACTAAATGCCATAGCTGCGCCGGCAATCCATGGTGCCAATAGACCAGCAGCCGCAATCGGAATTCCTGCGCTATTATAGGCAAAGGCCCAGAATAGATTTTGTCTTATGTTTTTTATCGTGGCATGGCTCATGTGAATTGCTTTTGGTATGAGAAGAAGATCCCCACCTAATATCGTTACATCAGCGGCTTCAATTGCCACCTCTGTACCAGTACCAATTGCAATCCCAATATCAGCAATAGCTAAGGCAGGCGCATCATTAATGCCATCTCCTACCATTGCTGTCACCTTGCCCGTTTGCTGAATTGCTTTTACTTTAGCTGCCTTTTCCTCAGGAAGCACTTCAGCAATGACCTTTTCAATCCCTACTTGCTTAGCGATAGCTTGAGCAGTTCGTTCGTTATCACCAGTTAGCATAACGACTTCTAAACCTTGTTGCTTTAGCGCCTTAATAGCTTGTACTGCAGTTTCTTTAATCGTATCAGCTACTGCAATCAGCCCTGCATACTCTCCATCAATTGCAACAAGCATCGCCGTTTTCCCATCAGCTTCAAGTGTTACTAACTCTTCTTCAACTGCAGATACATGAATCTGTTGATCTCTCATCAACTTTCGCGTTCCGACAAATAGATGATGACTAGCAATCGTCGCTTCAATACCGTGTCCAGGTATCGCTTTGAAGTCGTCCACATCTAATAATGCAATATTCCTATCAGCGGCATAAGCAACTATAGCATCAGCCAATGGATGTTCAGAACCTTTTTCTGCGCTTGCTAATAATTGTAACACGTCATCATCACCAGTGAAATCCGTTACCTTTGGCTTGCCATGTGTAATCGTACCTGTTTTATCAAATACGATAGCCTGCAATTGATGTGTTTTTTCTAAATGTTCTCCGCCTTTAAATAGGATGCCATTTTCTGCTGCTTTACCTGTTCCTACCATAATAGAAGTCGGTGTCGCCAATCCAAGCGCACACGGACAAGCAATAACGAGTACTGCAATAGCCGCAATAAGTGCCTGCTCCACATTACCAGGGGATACAATGGAAATCCAAATGATAAATGTCAATAAAGCAATTCCCACTACAATTGGTACGAAATAGCCAGAAATAACATCTGCTAAACGTTGTATTGGTGCTTTCGATCCTTGTGCATCCTCAACTGCCTTCACAATTGATGCAAGCGCGGTATCTTTACCAACCTTGGTAGCCACCATTTCAACGGTCCCATTTTTATTTAATGTGGCACCAATCAATGTTGCATCTACGTCTTTTTCAACCGGTATGGATTCACCTGTTATCATCGATTCGTCTACAGCAGTTCGTCCTTTTACTACAACACCATCGACTGGAACTTTTTCACCCGGTTTCACCAGTAACCGGTCGCCAACCTGCACTGCTTCGATGGCTACCATTACTTCTTCACCATTTTTTAAGACACGTGCTTGCTTCGCTTGCAAATTCAACAGTTTAGAAATCGCGTGGGTTGTTTTGCTCTTCGCACTGGTTTCAAGATATTTTCCAAATAAAATAAGCGTTATTAAAATCGCACTTGTTTCAAAATACAAATGCGGTGTATAGGCAGAATTTCCAATCGTTTGAATGACTTCATACAAACTATAGAAATACGCAGCGCTTGTACCAAGTGCAACGAGCACGTCCATATTGGCACTGCCATTCCGTAAGTTTTTGTAGGCCCCATCATAAAATTGCCAACCAATAATGAATTGCACTGGTGTTGCTAATGCAAACTGGAACCATGGATTCATCAAAATTTGTGGGAGACGGATACCAAACAGATGGTCCAGCATGGTTAATAGCAATGGTATAGACAATAATGCAGATACAATTAATTTGGTTTTCATACGCTGCAATTGTTTTTCCTTTTGAGACTGTTTCTCTGCTTTATCTGCTTTCGTTTTTGCATCATAGCCTAGTTTCTGAATCCTGCCGATTAAATCCTGTTCATTTACCAGACCCGGATTGTATTCAATCGCTGCTGTCTCATTGGCCAGATTGACGGTGGCCTTCTCCACGCCTTCCTGCTTATTCAACACTTTTTCGATTCTTGATGAGCAGGCTGCACACGTCATGCCAAACACATCAAATTCAGCACGCTCCATCCGTACACCATAGCCAATTTTTTCAATTCGATTGGTAATATCCTCTAGCTGTAATGTAGCTGGATTATAATCAATACTCGCTTTTTCTGTCGTCAAATTAACCTGGGCTTGGACACCATCCATCTTATTTAATACCTTTTCAATCCGCGAAGAGCAGGCAGCACAGGTCATGCCGGAAACCTCCAGCGTAACATGTTTTGATTCACTCATTGCCATCGCTCCTTTATTTTGAAAAATGCTTCATAACATCAATTAATTCATCAATGGCTGCATCGCCTTCGCCTGTCTTAACCGCATCACTCACACAATGCTTCATATGTCGTTCCCCGACGGATAATCCTACTTTTTTTAAGGCTGCATTAATTGCACTAATCTGTACAAGAATATCTATACAATAGCGATCCGATTCCACCATCTTTTGAATTCCACGAACCTGGCCCTCTATTCGTTTCAAGCGATTAATGACCGCTGTTTTCTCTGCGTCTGTCCGTGGTGTAACTGGATGCTCATGCAAAAATTGACCCATTGTCGTCACCTCTTTTATGTTCTATTTTTACTATACCCCCCTATTGTATAGAGGTCAACTATTCCGTTTTCAAATGAATAGCAGTTCTTTTTATCACCCAATAAACATGAAAGAACGAAGTAAGCGCTCCTGTTAAAGTGAAACTTCAATCCGAAGGGGCTCCTTTCATTGTTAGTTGAACGAATCGAGGTGCTAGCGTCCGTTTATCTCTCACCGAAACTTACAGGTGGGGTTTTACGGGCAATTAAACCGGGATAAAAAAACATGGAATGAACGGATATTCCACCGTTGTTCCATGTGTACAATTAAATGAAAGGCTGGATAAGTTGACGTTAGGAAAGTTCGAAATGGAAAAGATAATAAAGTTTACGAGATTGCTAAATACTCGTCAAAAGATAGTTAAAGAAGTTTTTGAAGTGTTTTATAAAGCGTTGAAAGGAAAATGCTTAATTGTTTACTTTGGACTGTTCAAAGAAGTCATGACAAAATTTAAAAATGGTGAATTGGACGAGTACTAGGAGAAGGATCTAACAAAATATGTTTATGCAATTCTTTATAATTGGGGAGATAAAGAATACATTGAATTAGAAAAACGATTGCTTACTGCAGATGAGATCCAAGAGATTAATGGTCTGAGATTACATGGTTCAGCAATTGCTCCTAGATCAGGAGGGATAGACGGAGAAACAATTTTTGCCCTGCGTTCGGGTTATTATCATGTTGTAATTAAGAGTGGAGATAGTACGCAGGGCCGTTCTAGTGGACCTTATTTAAAGTCTTATTATTAAATTATAGAAACCTTTATTGTATTGATTCTGCAAATTCAATAAGGGTTTCTATTTTTATGTAATTTGATTTGAATCCATATAATATATATTGGTATTTATCTCTTTTAAAAGTTAATGAAATCATTGATTTTTTTCGGGAGAATCTATTATAAATGCTTTTTTTCCATTTTTTAATGTGTAATTATAGGGTTCATTGAAAGGCTCGGTATTTAATTGTATTTTAAATATATTTTTATGATCTTTAATAAAAACTAATTTAAGTAAATCTAACTTTTCATCAAATTTCCCAAACCTGTATTTTGCTTTAAATGGTATTTTTTCAGGTAATGAAAGGTTGCTTTTAGTTTTCTCTTCAAATTTTTTAATGGCTGTATCCATTTTTTCAAAACACATTGCTTTATATATTTCTTCAATATTCATGGGTTTTTTAGATTTTACATTCCCGCAGTCGAGAGCGAATGAAGTGTTTGTGAAGCTAAAAAATATGAGTAAAGAGAGTGCTATAGATTTTTTCATGTAATTTCACCTTATATGTAATTTGCCTTTTTTAAGTTAAATTATTCTTATTATTTTAGATGACATATTTGGTACATGTATGATAGTGAATAAAATTTCATTCCTTTAAACAGTTAAAGTATTACCAAAACTTCCACGATTTCTTCTTACTTGTAGCAATCTGCTGTTTAGCTTCTTATGTTTTGCGTAATGCCAGCATTAAATTTCGATCACGTTCGGCTTGCCGTTGTTCCTGTGCATCAAGTCGCTCTAATATTTTTTGATTAAACTCTTTTTATTTTTTTATGAAATTCATTAGTTGTTTTTATGGTTCTTGTAGCGCTGTATCGGGTTTCGCTAACGAAGTTCGAGCGACCCCTTGCTTTTTTCTGCCGACTAGGATTTCTACATCGATAGTTATAGTCGACATATCCTGCTCGATTATATGCTGTCTGCTATCAGAGTCTAGTGACCATGTTAATGGTGTCATTTCCAGTAGCCATGCTTGGGCTTCCTTATTCAAATGAATGGGATACGTTAATCGGATTCGTTCTATCAATTGAAAGTTTTCATCAAATCTTGCTATCGTTTGATCATTTGAATACGTTTGTTTATCAGATCCTTGATATACCAATTCACGAATTTCCCGTAAATAACCGTGCTGTGGGACGACCTTCAGAAGTAAACCATCCTGCTTCAACAAACGATTGAATTCACGATAATTAGAAGGAGATAAAATGTTTAATACAACATCGAGTGCATCTGATTGAAATGGTACATTGGCTAAATCCGCTACCGCCCAAAATGCATCTCCCTCCTGCTTTGCCGCTGATAATATGCCTTCCTTAGCAATATCCATTCCAAAACAGGCGACGTCCAGCTGCTTATCTTCTCGCAGTAACTGACCAATATGCTGAAGATGTGATCCTTCTCCACAGCCCGCATCCAATATCGTTATCGGAGAAGTAAATCTACCATCTGCAATCACTTGGACGATATTTTCACATACCTGGTCAAAAAAAGCTGTCCTCCCCATTAGATTTCTTCGTGACTCAAATAGGTCTTTGTTATATTTCGTATGGTGAGCTGCAGTCATTAAGTGAATATAGCCCTGTTTTGCAAAATCAAATGTATGACCATTTACGCACACCAGGTGACGTAAATCCATTACTTCCACTGCTTGCTTGCATAATGGACATTGCAATTTATGTTCAAAGCGCTTGGCAAATCTAGCACGTACTTGCTGTTTCCGCTCCTTCATCCAGTTACCCCCATCCAACATTCATATATTCATGCTAACAATATAAATCGTATTTCACAACAGATCATTGAACAACCAATTTGTAAACATGTTAAAATGGAACCAATCATATAGAAGGGAGACGCAAATGCTCACATCTATCATTCAACATTGGCAAACCTATTGTACCCCTGAAAACTTCATAGGAATTGGTTCCACCCGTAAAGTTTTCCGTGTATCTTCTTTTGCAATTAAAGTTCATTTGCATCCAATTGGTTACCAGCAATCACAGCAAGAACACCTGATATACAAAAGAATGGTCGACAAAGGATGGGATCAATATGTTGCGCAAATCCATTATGTTGACACTGCTATTTCCATTCAAACATACTGTAAACCAATGGCCCTTATCAATCAGCAGTCCTATGAGCTCGACCAAGAAAATCATGGACATCTCCTTCCCCCCCATTATGGACAGCTGCTTCATCTATTAGATAAGGAATTTGATTGTTTTGATATTAAAGACAGTAGTAATTATGGCTGGCATTCAAACGGCCACCTCGTTTTAATTGATTATGGAATGACAAAAAAGTTGTACGAGGAATCATGGGTACCATTAGCGGAAAGCGGCATTTTACCACAGATTGATTTTGATCATTGCCAGATCTGCGGCATTAAAAAGGAACTACGTATGTATGGCGACTCTGATACAGACAAACGCTGTTACGAGTGCGGAAAGCAATAAAACCGCAAGTGTCATACATACACAGACACTTGCGGTTTTCACACTGGTTACGAAGAAGCGTTTCGCGCCATTAACCAGCAATCACGATATTTCCCTTCATGCATTTCATGGGCCGGGAACAGTTTTATTTTTGTAAATCCACATTTTTCATAACAGCGAATTGCACGCTCATTTGTTACTTGCGGATCTAAAATCACCCAATCCGCTTTCCGTATTTCCTCTAAATAAACAGCCATTTTTCCAACCAACATACTACCAATTCCTTGATTCCAATAAGCTGTTTCGCCGATAAATTGATCCAATCCAAAAATGATATCCTGGTCAGAAAAAGCAGGATGCAATCTTTTATTTTTTTCCACGCTATAACATTGCACATAGCCTATGGGGTGATTCTTCCACTCTACGATACATCGATCTACCCCATCCCCCCGTGCGAAAAATTTACGATTTACTCTTTCTAAATCAAACAGCTGGTCGCGGCCCTCATAGAATTCCAATACGGCCGGATCCGTTAACCACTTGACAAGAATTTCCCCATCGCTTTCTAGAAGTTTCCGAACACGCAGACAATGGTCCTGAAGTAATATTTCTGTTTCTGCAAACCTGTCCATCATTGCCCAACTCCTTACTTTTGTTGTTCTACATATTGCTCTATTTCATACATCATATTATATGCCCCTGCTGATTCATTTGAACATACAACTGCTGTAACATCATACTTCGGATAATGTACAGCATGAAAGCTAACGCCGGGATCATAGCCCATGATATGATATTTCATACCTTCCACCTCTTGATCAATCCAGACACCATAACCATAAAAATCTTCTTCTTGGTCTGAATATGCATGTGGGTGCAGCAATAATTTCGTATTTGTTTCATTCAATAACCGATGATGCATGAGAGCATCCCAAAGCCTGCCCATATCATGAACGGTTGTATAAGCACCACCATCTGAACCACCTTTTACAGGCAGGGAATATATGTTGGTTTTATACATGCCATCCGTTTCTTCCACATATCCAAGTGCTGTATTATCAGGAAGCTTATCCATCTCAAAATAGCCAGAACGCTCCATGCCCGCAGGCTGGAATATATGTTCTTGAACATAATCAGAAAAGGATTGATTGCTTACTTTTTCTACAATGAGCCCAAGCAAGATATATCCTGCATTATTATAGTGAAACCGCTCCCCTGGCTGATACATTTTCGCTTCTTTTTCGAACAACGGCAAAAAGCTTTCTAAATTTCTAATATGATACATGGGACGTTGAACCCAAAGCGCTTCAAAATCATCCATTATTTCCTCATCGAAATAATCCGCTATCCCAGAAGTATGTGTCAATAGTTGATGGACTGTTACATCATCTGCATATGGCAATGAATAGGGAAGAAGATCTTTTACCTGTTGATCAAATGAAAGCTTTCCTTTCTCCGCTAACTGACAAATTGCAATACCCGTGAAAAGCTTGCACCCTGAAGCAATACCAAATCGCGTTTCCACCCGATTATCGAGCTGCTCTGCTCTATTCCGATAACCATAGCCCTTCTCTATCAGCACCTGCCCTTGCTTCTTCACTAAAATAGTTCCCGAAAAATCACATGCCTTTTGTGCCGTATCCATGATTTCCCTCATTTGTTAACACCCCTATTTTCATTCATGAACATTGAATTACTCCTCTACTTCATCCTAGCACACGGTTCTATGAATGATGGGAACGAAATTAATTAATAATTGAATTTGCGCCTGGTTATGATGAATAACAACTTGCAAAAAAACCGCCCAAAGTAAGTAAACATACTTCAAGCGGTTTGAATCAACCATTTTATAACTTTATTCATCGTTAAATACGGGTTTAACTTACTCCACTTCAGAAAATTCGCAATGTCACGTAACTTAAATGTAGTTTAACTTACTCCATTTTAGAAAATAAATGATTTCGAGTAACTTAAATGCAGTTTAACTTACTCTATTTCAGAAAATAAACGATTTCGAGTAACTTAAATGCAGTTTAACTTACTCCATTTCAGAAAATAAATGATTTCGAATCACTTAAATGCAGTTTAACTTACTCCATTTTAGAAAATAAATGATTTCGAATCACTTAAATGCAATTTAACTTACTCCATTTTCGAAAATAAACGATTTCGAGTAACTTAAATGCAGTTTAACTTACTCCTTTTTAGAAAAAACACGATTTCGAATCACTTAAATGCGATCTACCTTACTACATTTTCTTTACATACGGACAGCTTTTTTCTTGTCTGATAATGCGTTGGATGCTTTTTTCCGACAGAAAAAAATTCCTGGCTAGATCAGCGGTTGGGTTCCCACGGAGATATCCTTCATAAATTTGTTTATTTCTCCATTGCAGCCATTCTCTTGTACCATTGCTTTCACCCCAAGCTTTTCTTCCTTCCTGCTTCCTAGGTATATACAATGGCTTGCCATCCACATACGTTTGAATGAGCTGTACCAACTCTTTTGGTAATATTTGTGACGCATTGATATAATCCATCTATAATCTTCCTCCTTGATTATGTTTACCTTCTTGTTAAATCGGAGAAAGAATTACAAATGCATCCAACACTTTCATACGTTTCAGATTAACATGTTCATCAGTTATTCACCTCGCAAGATTTTTTACCATTTTTAAATATTCAAACTTATTTTAACATAAAGGGGTCCTGTACAAAAAAGCACAAGCTTCCTACTATTTATCGAGCTGTTCTTCAAGACGGGCAACCTTTTGCTCCAGCGCTTGAATTTTTTCATCCTGCTTCGTATGAGGTTCATTTATCCAATGAGCTAAACTGCGAAAGATCATTAGCATGGTGAGCAATATAACGATACCACCAACGGTAAACAGCAAATATATTTCCATTTGTTTCTCCATCCCTTTCGTTCACAGTAGTGACATGCAAAAAAATACGTCCATTCTATCTACTCTTCATGTTACCATGTGCAGGTTCTAACCGTAAAGCAACCTCATTTTTTTACAGGATAGCTTTGTGAATTGGACAAAGAATCACTCCATCCACATCAGCTGGAACAAGACATGTTACTTGATTACCACAATGCATTATATTTCCTAATCATTTTATCGCTTTTTACGAGTGCCATTTGTCAATTAAATAATTGCTCATCCGCAATAAGGTATCATATACTTCTTCAGATATAGCATCATTTTCCATATAATATGCTATTAAGCTATTAAAACCATTTAAATGTTTGCGAACTTTATCCGCTTGTCCGCTATTTTCATAATGCTCAATCGCGATTAAATGAAGCATCAAGCTCCTTGTAACTGTTTCATCCTTGAAGGCATTTTTGCTATTGAGGCTCTCAATGAGCATTTGCATATGCTTGGCATCCCATGCATATATGGCGCTTGCTGTTAACAAAGAAGTTTTTTTGCGAATCGGATTGGTAGAAACGGTCTCTCGTGTTGGATGCACGCGATTTGTAAGTAAAATAGCCATCGTATCCAGATTTGGACTAGCTACGACAGATGTTCCAGTATATCCCGTGTGCCCAAACGTATTTTCCTCCGCTAATATATCCATATACCAATCCTGGTTTAAATCCCAACCCAAACCATGATCCTGACCAGGGTATGATGTATTCCAATTGATATTCATTAGGTGAAATGCTTCCTTTGATAGAATTTCAATTTCTCGATAACTTCCTTCTCGTAATAGCATTTGCAAAAAGATAGCCAAATCAGCTGCTGAACTAAAAATGCCCGCATGCCCTGCAACCCCATCAAGTGCCCATGCTTTTTCATCATGTACACTTCCCCAAACCAAGCCACGTCCTGTCCATGGTTGCTCCTCGTTTGCTGCAATCCTTGGTTTTAAGTCCATCGTTGGATTATACATTGTATCTGTCATGCCAAGCGGATTGATAATATTCTCCTCTACATATTCATCTTGACGTTTTCCTGTTATTCGCTCAATCAAGACCCCTAATGTCATATAATTAATATCACTATATACATACTCCTCCCCAGGCTCATTTAAAAGCGGTTCAGCCATTACGAAATCAAGCCGCTCCGTTCGTGTTCCATCTATTTCATATAATGGTTTCGAGGGACTTGGTTTTTCACCAGATGTGTGAGTCAATAATTGTCTAATCGTAATGTTTTCTTTTTCCAGGGTATGATATTCCGGTAAATAATCAGATACTGCATCTTCTAGATCAAACATCCTTTGATCCCAAAGTTGCATAATAGCAACTGCGGTAAACAGCTTGGATATAGATGCCATATCAAAAATCGTATCCACCTGCATTTCAATTGGCTCATCCATTTCAGTAAAATCTGCATCTACATAACGAGCGGCATAACCGTAGGCATCATGTTTAACCACTTTTCCGTCGCGGGCAATCAACACAACAGCCCCAGGCATAACTTGTTCAGAAATGGCAGCCTCTATTTCACGATCCAAATCCTTGAGCGGTTGCTGGAGCATCTCCACATTCTCAGGGTTGTCCGGTTGCAGCCTCCAAACCTCTGCTTCAATAGCTTGCGGTTGTAAAGCTAATACAGCAAAAATAAGTGTAAACACATATAATATTGCTGGTATTCTTTTCTTCAATTCCATCTCTCCCTTCAAAATATTCATTTGTAAGCTCAAACCAAGTATAATCAAGCAGGATCGATTTTTTTGTCGTATCATGTCGACACTTGTTAACCTTCCTCAAAATGAGTAAGAAGCCCTAAGTTGATTGATATGTAATAGTATTATGACTAAACAATTTAAACAATCCACACTAAATGTATGACTGTTTTTTAGCACATTGGCTTTTCTATGATAAAATACGGAAGAATGAATAGACAGCTATGATCATATGGAAAGGAAGAAGCAAATGAAAGTGGGAATGATTCATCATATCGAATTATACGTATCAGATTTGGATAAATCCGTTCATTTTTGGGGTTGGTTTTTGGAAGCACTCGGCTATGAGCCCTATCAGACCTGGAAGGAGGGCCGAAGTTGGAAAATCAATGAAACTTATTTGGTATTGGTCCAAACAAAGGAGAATTTTTTAGATATTCCGTATCATCGCTGTCGTGTAGGTTTAAATCATTTGGCATTCCACGCAACTTCCAAAGAGCAAGTAGATCAATTTACAAAAATACTGAAAGACAAAAATATCCCCCTCCTATATCCAGACAGGCATCCATATGCGGGAGGGAACAGCCATTATGCAGTTTATTTTGAAGATCCAGACCGTATCAAAGTAGAATTAGTTGCCCCTTCCCATTAAAGCAGTTTTTTATCTTTTCATATGAAAAAGGGTGTCATGGCAATGCTCCCCCAGAAGTTAGCGTTATTGTACTAACTTTTGGGGCGCTGTACCGGACACCCTCTCTCCTCATATGCTCATTCTACTACTGCTGCCTCTAAGATAGTAAATGTCTTCTGTTGGCAGTTTACTTCCGCTTTTACTCCATAGGGCAATACAAACTTTGGTTCTGTATGACCAAAATTTAGATTATACAAGATTGGCAGGTTTTCCAAGTCGTATTCTTTCATTACGGTAAGTATGGCTTCTTTATATGCTTCATAATGTGTTTCATCCTGCGGTTTACCAAATATCATTCCATTAGCCTGTTGAAGAATTCCTTGTGCAGCATAATTTCGAAGCCAATATTTAATTTGTGCAGGTGCCGGCTTTTCCTCGGAGGTTTCAAAGAAAAGAATACTATCCTTCCAATGATGTTTTTCAGGCCAAAGTTGGGTACCTTTGGCAAACTCCAGCACTTCAATACAGCCACCAATTAGGCGTCCTTGCACTGTCCCCGTTCCCTGCAACAATTCATAGCCTTGATTTTTCTTTAACGTACGGCGAGTATGTTTATTTTCCTCTATCCATTCCAATCGTTCACTTGTCCAATGCGTTGCCGGTTGTATGACACCAATTGGCTTGGCAGAAAACATAGCTCTCTCAAGCATGTCAATTGTATATGGATCCATCTCTACATTCTCTGCAAAATCCGTTAATATCGCAGGTCCATAGAAGGAAGTGATACCAGCCTTTAAGCAAAACAAATGGGATATCGTCACATCAGAATAACCCAGCAATATTTTTGGATTATGTCGAATTACATCAAAATCAATATAAGGTAGCAGTCGAATGCTATCATCGCCACCGATATTTGCTATGATTGCTTTTATCCTTTCATCACGAAATGCAGTCATCAAGTCCTCCGCCCGTGCTTCCGGATGATGATATAAATAATCTGCCCCTTTTAGACTGTTCGGCATTGAAATTACTTTCAAGCCAAACTCCTCTTCCAGCCGCTGAACGCCCTGTTCATATCTCCAGTTCAGTTCTGGCTCTCCTGCGCCACCCCAAGATGGACTAATCGTCGCAACCATATCGCCACGTTTTAAAAGCTGTGGTTTCTTCAGCAAATCATCATCCCCTTTGATGTACTTATTCAGTGTGCGATTCGGTATTCTATTTCATTTCGGATCCTCAATAATGAGCATATTAGTCTCATCAAATTGCCAGTCTTCCCCGTAAGCAACCTCCCAGCAATAGCCATCCAAATCTTTAAAATATCCACCGTAACCACCCCAACTTGTTTGCTTCGGTTGTTTTATTATTTCAGCACCGGCTTGGACTGCTTTTTCTAATACTTCATCCACCTCTTCCTTTGATTTCGCATTAAACGCGAGTGTGATACCAGAGAATCCGGCACTCGCGATAGCGGGTGGATTACTAGAGTTTATATCCTTCGCCAATTCTTCAATTGGAAATAAAGCAATTTTACTCCCTTCATTTTTAAAGAAAATAATGGCTGGATTCTGTTCCGAACCACGGATTGACGTTTCAAAACCAATCTCCTGGTAGAATCGATGCGCCCTAACTATATCCCTCGTTCCCAACGTGATTATATTTAATCTATTCATCCTCACTCAGCTCCCCTCTACATTCTACCTACAAATATTCTACATAGAATTCACATATCCTCTTTTTATGGTCATGTGAATTCGACCATTTTGGTGGGAACTTGATGTCACGTGCTTTAACTTAGTCTATTTTGGAACATTCAGGATTTCGCATAACTTAAATACGGTTTATCTTACTCCTATTTGGAAAAAACAGGATTTCGCGTAACTTAATTGCCGTTTAACTTACTCCTATTTGGAAAAAACAGGATTTCGCGTAACTTAAATGCAGTTTATCTTACTCCTATTCGCGTAACTTAAATGCAGTTTATCTTACTCCTATTTGGAGAAAACAGGATTTCGCGTAACTTAAATGCAGTTTATCTTACTCCTATTTGGAAAAAACAGGATTTCGCGTAACTTAAATACGGTTTAACTTACTCCTATTTGGAGAAAACACAATTTCGCGTAACTTAAATACGGTTTAACTTACTCCTATTTGGAGAAAACACAATTTCGCGTAACTTAAATACGGTTTAACTTACTCCTATTTGGAGAAAACACAATTTCGCGTAACTTAAATACGGTTTAACTTACTCCTATTTGGAGAAAACACAATTTCGCGTAACTTAAATACGGTTTAACTTACTCCTATTTGGAGAAAACACAATTTCGCGTAACTTAAATGGACCGTCTGCAAAATTTCACGTAATCTAGTTAAAAACTGTAATCAGGTTTCAAAGGTATGTGATTTCCTATAGATTATTTTTCTCGTTCCCCTTCAAATATATAATAGGTGGATTTTCTACTCGTACCAACAGAAATCAAATATTTCTTCAACATCCTTCTAATAAATGATTTTGTTTGAAATAACTCGCACCATTCATGGATAGTGTTTACTGTGATTTTTTTATTAGGGAATAAACATTGGAATTCAAGAATGCTGCGCAATACTCCAGTATAAAAATTTTCCATGTAACCACATGATTCACAAATTAGCTTTTTCCTTCCGTGAATAGATAAAAAATTAGTGCATAGATGGCATATGATCCCTTTTTTCATTTGCTCAAAATGATACTGTGGCAATTTTTCATATGCCGATTGTTTTCTATTACGGGCAATCAGTAGGTTGGTCAATCTTTTTTGATGTTCTGTGATGGTGCTGGATGTGCCAGAACGATTTAATTGATTAACAAATCGCTTTATCTGAGTTGGCAGGATGATTGGCAGGTCCATCGGTGCTTGATATAAGGTGAATGCTGGATTAATGAATATAACAAATGATTCTATGGGGTGGTTGTAACCAAGTTCCTGAAGTTGATGTCGAAGCATGATTTCGGAGCGCTTTAATTGATGTAAAGGATTTCGAATCTCTTTTTTTCGTGCAGCTGTATACCAATTTCCATTTTGTATAAAATAATCACCTTCATAATTTTTCATTTCAATCAAATAAACTTTGGTTGGACAAATGATTAAATGATCCAGTTGAAATTCTGTAGTCCCGTCAAAAAATCGAAGGGAATGCAGGTCAATCCAATTCTTCATCGGATTCTTTTGTAGCACTTGGTAAAATTCCACTTCCCCTTCATACCCTTTACACAGTTTTTCAAAATTTAATTTTTCTTCTATTGATAGATTCGTGCGGGATGCGAGGTGTTTGAAGATCTGTAATTCTTGAGGAGGATTTGGTTGATAATGAGGATGTATCATGGGATCTTTCCTTTCCTTAATTAATTTTAATTCTATTCATCTACTATAATATAGTTTAGAGAAAATTCAAACAGAAATAGACGGAGCATACTACTGATTGCCCCGCCTATGTATTAAACCTATGAAGATATTCATTGATCATCATTCGATGCGAACCAACCATATAATCTGGCAGTTCATTTGGACGGAAGTATTCCAGCTGAAGTGATTCCTCAGGGTCAGCAACGATTTGTCCAGCATAATCTACAGTATAATAAACTGTTGTGACGACATAAAATTGATCCCCATTTTCAGCAATAGTAAATTGATCAGAACCAGAATATACATTTAACAAGTGCAGATTATCTATGTGCAAACCAGTTTCCTCTAATACCTCCCGTTTTGCGACTTCCTCCGTTGATTCACCTAGCTCCATCAACCCACCGGGCAGTCCCCATTTTCCTTTTGGGTGTCTGCGCTGCTGTAGTAAAATACGGTCCTCTTGATCCAATAGGATAACCGCCGAACCAACTAATATTATTGGACGTTTTCCGACCAATTTTCGTAATTCCTGTACATATCCCATCATGATTCACCTTTCTCCATCACAACATGATTCCAGTCAGTAGCCACATATCATAAAGCAGGCTTTAAAAGGATTGGCTTCTGATTTTCCAAAACGGCTGGATATAATAAAATTCGGTAACTAGGCATAATTGGCGCATTGGAATCTGCAATAAAATCCTTTGCCAACGCAATGGTCCAAACAGCTTCTTCATCACGCTTCAGAACAATTGCCAATGTACCAAATTGCTGTACCGTTTCCCAGGCAAACAGTTCTGTGTGACCATTTGAAGTAACTTGAATACCTTCTGGATCACTATGAACACTCGCTTGTTCCCCTTCCCATGCACCATTTTCCGCTCCGACCTGATAATAGGAATAACCACCGCCGCGATCCCCATACGTACCAATAAATTGCTCGAGCTTTTGATGATTTGACTCATATGTAAGCACAGCAATATCATTTTCCAGCCATGTGATGTCATGTACACTGACAATCGGCTTAGATAATACTTCTTTTGCACGAGCCAAAATGCCATAATAGGACCGATAATAAATGGACTCATCTTGTTCTACATCTGTTTTCACGGAAAAAACCTGCTTGAAATTTGGTGAAACACTAATTACCTGTTTAACCTGCTTCCCCTTTTCCACCAACAGCATACCTTGAATGACAATAAAAACCACTGCAATCCCAATCGCCATATACCGAAACAATCGTTTGGTCTGAAGTAGTAATAAAATTGCAGCAACCAGGAAAATGATAATTATCATATTAATAATATAAAATAAGCGGTCATCTATATATTCCACCTGATAACGACCATGAATAAGGAAATATCCCATTTGCAGGCAGAAAAAAGCAATGGCAATTAAGAAACTTAACCATCCCAAAATAGATTGCCATTTAGGCGTCTGTATCATCTGCCGGTACCTCCTCCAAAAAACCCCAATTTAATCCATTATCTTTTGAAATAAACTTTCCTTTTAATAAACCGCCCTGATAATCCCCATTCGGACCTTGGTTCACAAGCACAGCTAAATGATCATCCTCAATAAACGGTGTTTCCGCTTGCACAAAAATCTGTTCGTATGTTTCTGGAATGTTAAATACTGCTTGTTCCCAGGACTTTCCGCTATCCTGTGTCACATAGACATCCGGTTTTTCCGGATTAATCGTTCCATAGGACAAAAATCCAGTCTGCTCGTCCGTAAATCCTCCATCCGCAATTAACCTTGTTGTCGGTGTTTCTGCAGCAGACTCCCATGTTTCTCCGCCATCATGTGTGAGATAGGCCAAAGAATATTCCGATGACATTGTTCGGTCTCCTGAAAGAATCGCATATCCAAAAGAATTATTTACGAAGTCTATTTTCCTATATCGAAGCCCTGGAAAAGCATCCGCAATCGTTCCTTCCTGCCACGTTTCTCCTTGGTCCACAGAATAAAGTACCATCACCTGTTGTACATGCATATCCTCACTGGCTTCAGTATATATAAATGCAACCCGATCCCCCTGAAGGATGTAGCTTTCTTCTATGAGCGTCTGTCTATTCCCATTGTACTCCCCTTGGAATAATTGTTCCTGCTCAACTGGAACCTCTACCCAATCCCCTCCGCCATTAAATGTAATGTGTAATGCATCATGTTGTAAGGAGTAGCTAATTGCATCCTGGTTGACGGGCCAAAGTGTTTGTTCCGGTTCATCTTGTTCCTCTGTGGAAGTGTGTTCCTGTTGATTATTGCCAAGCAGGACCTCCTGCGGCAATAATACCCGCTCCATTTCCTGATAAAAAAATGTTGCGATAATTAAAGCCACAAGTATCATTCCTGACAAAGATAAAATAATTTTATGCATCACGTACATCCTTTTTATTTGAACTGTTTTAATAAAGCGAAACTACAATCAATGACCTTCCCCCACCGATTGTTAGTTGAACGAATCAGGCCTTTACTGGCTGTTGATCCCCCACAAAAATTCTTGATGTGGAGGGCTTACAACCAGTTAATCTGTGATGAAAAATTGCATCAAGTATGTATCCTGCTAGTCAATCAATTACCATCCATAATCCAAGTCCACCTCTCCATGCTGCACAGCTTTCCTGGCATATTGTTTCTTTTTATCATCCTTAATAATGACTCCAGCCTGAATCAAGTCATTACGCAGTTCATCTGCTTCTTTTGTCTTCGAATTTTCCAATGCTTTTTTTCTTTTCGCAAGTAATTCATTGGCAAGCCCTGTGAAATCGGGATGATTTTCCTTCCAGCACAAATAGGTACCTTCATATGGGTCTACGTCCTCCCACGGGTAAGCATAGGTTTGAAAGGCATATGCCGCATTCTGTTTTTTCGCTTCCAACGTACTTTGAAATAGCTCCATGCCGTTTGAATCTAAAAAAGATAGCTTTTTCCTCTCCATAAAAACAACCGCTATTTCCTGCTTCGTCAATGTTTTAACCCGTTTTTTTGCCTTCAAATGAACCTGCTCATCTGTAATCGTAACTTCTAAGGAATCCTGAAAAATATATATGCTCAACAAAATTCCACCAATTGCTCCACAAATAAAAAGAAATAATTCATTCCATGAAGCAACCCATTCCAACAAGCCCTGATAAGGGATAAAAGGTAAATTTAATCGGAACAACCATGCGGCAATAGCAGGCAAAAACCAACCAATGCATGCAAATATAATTGGAAATAATACAACAATCCATACTTTATCTCCCTTGGAAAACCCAAGAACTGTTTCTTGATTCATACACTACAACCCCCTCTACCGGTATACACTTATATCTTGGTTAATTTTTCCGATGCCAATTGGATGCTATCTATTAAATAAGCTGGTGCATCAGGATGTTGGCATACATCTTCTGTTGCGAGCCATTCAACAGCCGCCACCTCGTCTGGGCTTTTGGGAAATGCTTCACCAGATTCATAGTTACATAGGAAAACGGTGTTAATAACTGTTTCTCCGCCAGTAGCAATAAAGGAGGTACTATGCACATATATTACATCTGTAGATACCTTCACCCCTACTTCTTCCATGATTTCACGAATAACTGTCTTTTCCAAAATATTTGCCGTGTTCCCTTCCTGTTCGACCTTCCCGCCAACAAGCGATAGTTCACCTGCTGCGTGTTCTTCCTGATCACTGCGCTTAATAATCAACCATTTGCCCATTCTATAAATTGCACCTTCTACATTAACGATAAACATGAAGCTCCCCTTTTCATTCAATACGTAATTCTGAATTTGCTAAACAAGATTAGCAAGCTCATAACGACGAACCTCTGAAATAACCTCAACAAAACGAGCAATTTCATCATAGTGAACATTCATTGCGCTTATATAATTTGTCGCCAACTGGGGCTGCAGCGCTTCCATTGTTTCGATATATGGAATATCCCCAGGAAGCGCACCCCTTTTTATTAAAAAATATGTCCTTGCAACGTCATACTGCCATGGTCCACGACATACATTCATGAAATCAATCAAGGTAACACCACCATCCTGACCTAACAAAACATTTCCCGGGTGATAATCACCATGACATAAGCTATTTCCATCGGGAAGTTTATCAATTTCCTTCAAAAGCTCCGCATTCTTCTTCTGTATGCATTGGCGTAAAAATTGTTTATAGGAAGAAAGCCCTTCTGCATGCCTGTGAATGATTTTTTGATGCAAACTTACCAAAGTCCCTACTGTAAATTTTGCATCGCCAGACCTTATGAAAAAATCTAATAAACTTTCACCAAAAATACGCTCATAGATAATCCCCATACGATTTTGTTGACGAAACATTCCATAACAAACCGGTACAGGAACCCCCAAATCCATCATCCTTCTCGCATGATTATATTCACGCTGAATGGCAGATTCAGGATAGCCATCGACAAATAATTTGCATACTTTCAAGTCTCCATACGCATAAACATCCGCTGTATTCCCACTGCCAATCCGCTGCTTCAATTGTTTTCCTTACCTCCCAAGGCATCATTTTAAAAAGTATTTCTACGATAAATTTCCACTTCAATCTCTGCTACAATTTTCTCAATTGACAGAGCACCATTAATAACTCGATCCGATCCTGGTTTTATCGTTTTTAGCATTTCTAAATATCCAGTCCTGCCCCTTGTAAGATAATTTTCCATATCCTTTAGCATTGAAGCACAGGTACTTTTTCGAAAATCCCTTAACATACGGCGTGCCAGCGCTATATCTAATGGAGTATCAATGAAAATAGCTAAATCAATCCATTTTCCCATCTTCATGTGTTCATATGCAAACGGATAATCTAAAATAATATAATTCCATTCATTTGATGTATGTACATATAAATCTTTTATAATGGCATCTAGGTTCCACTCATCATAACTGGCTCCTCTGCTAACCCAATCAAAAATATCATCTGGACCCTCAACATCATATGTGTCAAAATGGATTACCTTTGTATTAACTAATTTTTCAGACAATCGCTTAGAAACTGTCGTTTTACCTCCGCCAGATACGCCAGCAATTGAAACAATAAACGGCCTTTTTTTCACTTGATCATGGCTCAATTATATCACCTTCTATGTTAGGTAATGTGAATCCACTTCAAAACAATTCTGATAATATTTGGTTCAATTGTTCTTTACTAGCTGCATCTTTTTGGCGAAATGGACGACCAATTTGTTTATAAACATCTTTTTCGTCCAACAATTGTTTAGGGTGAATAACCTTAGTGGTTATTCCAAATAACTGATACGTCTGAGGCATGAGGGAATCCGGTCTCCATTTCCAAACCGGTAGACCATTCATAATTAGGTTTTTCTCCCCATCAAACGTCAAGTAGCCAACAGAAATATCAATATTATTTTTGCGAAAGTCTGATTGCCTATCTCGAAATGCTTTTTTAACTGAAACTTGTTGAAACCCTTCATTAACAAGTTTTTCTTCCAACGCTGTCCTATTATCTATCCAAGTCACTGTATCAATATCTTGATGCACACGTGTCACCTTGCCAAGTAAAAAATCAATTGCCCATCCACCCCGTAGCCAATAACTAGCATCCAGGCTCTCCACGATAGAATTTATATCACGTAGAATTTGAAGTTGCATATACGTTTGTATGTCTAAATGTTCTAATTCCATATTCCCTCACCTATCTAATAATTATTCCCTTTACACAACTACAACCTTTCATATTTTTTCACCAGGTCAAAATGATGCTGTT
This sequence comes from Ornithinibacillus gellani, assembly GCF_003730295.1. GTDB lineage: Bacteria > Bacillota > Bacilli > Bacillales > Amphibacillaceae > Ornithinibacillus_A > Ornithinibacillus_A gellani. The sequence continues at coordinate 28,347 of NZ_QTSZ01000053.1, read as the reverse complement.
CATGAATTGCTAAGAGATGTATGCTTTGGATAAGGTTTGGATATTTGGCGATTGGATCTGGATAACGAATATGCCCGGCGATGCAATCATCGATATGAACTACCTGATGAATCAGTTTTTTGGTTTCTGTTTCCAGTTGCATATTCAGTACAGATAACATCCATTTATTTTCCAAGCCTTTAGGAGGAATAAGTATGGACGGTGCTGGCATGGCTTTCTTTTTTACAAGTTGATATTCCTCATATATGTTATATGTTTCTGTAGCATAGCTGTTATGTTTTGTGATATTTGCAAATGGATACACCAGAGGTATATACCAGCTTGATACTCTTCGAAATAATTTCATCATGAGCAGTAGATGATAAAGCGTTTCGCCTAGTGACCATTTATCTGACTGGGGTCTTCGCCAAGCTGGAACATGCTTCGTGTCAGCAAAGAATTGTTCGCGTTGTGTAAAGATAGTCTGGAAGTATTTTGTCATATATTTACTTTTTAATTGCATAACCCATACTCCTCCCATAATCAGTCATTCCATGTACATTCTATCATATCATCTGTCCATTCAGCATCGACTTTCAAAATATAATGAATAATGAATATCACGAATAAAAATGACATGTGAAACTTTTTTTGGGAAATTGACGTATACTTTACTATAGGCATATTAAAGGATGATTTAAATGAAAACATATGAAAATAAAGCGCGGCATGAACTGCAGGTATGGCGAAATAAACTGTTGAAACGACCGAGCTTATTCAATAAAATGTCCAAGCAAGCACAAACCAAACTCAATAGCTATATACCAGAAAAAGCACATCAAATCATTACAGAAAGCATAAAAAATATGGTAAAAGCAACATTGGTTGGTTCCAATATGACAACGAAAAAGCCACAAATCATTGGCCAGAGTCTGTTTGAAATGGAGGAACAGGTAAAGGAAAAGCTCACCGCCTATCGGAAAACAGCGGTCATTGAAGGGGCTGGTACAGGAGCAGGTGGTATTTTCCTTGGTTTAGCAGACTTCCCTTTACTTTTATCGATTAAGCTTAAATTTCTATTTGAAGCAGCAGCCATTTACGGCCATGATACAAAGCAATATGAGGAACGACTGTTTTTACTACATGTTTTCCAGCTGGCATTTTCAAGCGATGAAAAAAAGAAGGAAACATTATACATCATTGAACACTGGGAGCAGGAAAAAGAAAAGCTTGTAGATATGGATTGGCGAGTATTCCAACAAGAATATCGGGATTATATTGATTTGGTTAAAATGCTGCAATTGATTCCAGGTTTTGGGGCGATTGTAGGAGCTTATGCAAACCATAACTTACTGGACACACTTGGCGAAACCGCTATGAATGCGTATAGGATTAGATATTTTCATATGTCCCCTATTAACGAAGGAAAACACCATTGACGGAGCTGCCAATGGTGTTTTTCATAAGAATATGTTTTGCTCGATTAATAATCACCCTCTGCCGCCAGTGCATCTGCCTTCGTGGCATGGACCGTACCAAATGGGTGCTCTGGTGGGGCATAAATAGAGTATAGTTTCAATGGACCTCTACCTATATTGCGAACATTATGCCAAGTCCCTGCTGGTACAACTATAGCCGCATCCTTGGACACCCTTTTTTCTACATTCAAATGGTCCTTGCTTTTCCCCATTTGCACCAATCCTTGCCCCTGTTCGATGCGTAAAAATTGATCATGATCCGGATGAATTTCTAAGCCTATATCCCCCCCTACAGGAATACTCATCAATGTTACCTGCAAATGACTTCCTGTCCACAGTGTTGTACGATAATTTTGATTTTGTTTAGCTGCTTGATTGATATCAATCACAAGCGGATTTGGTCCAAAGTCTTCCAGTACCAATCGATCATGCACTGGAGTATGACAATAAGCACAAATTGCCCCAGCCTCCCAAGCACGGTTCATATGAATAGGCTGTCTCGTTTCTTCAAACATAGGCATATTATAATAATAATATGGAATAAAATACATCGTCTTACCCCTCCTTCAAACTCCTATATATTATGAGAAGCGGGCAAAGATGTGCATCTTCCTATTCTTCGGTAATGATTTCAAAGCTATCCAACATCGCATCAAATCGCGTACCATGCCCTTCCGCAGCTTCCAAGAAATACAACTGTTTAATGACATAGAACTGATCTTGCTGGGTTTCCGTAATATAGTAACGATAAATCGGTGTATCCCATTGCGAATCCCCTTTACCAATCGCGCGAATGACGATACCCTCAATGGGCTCATTTGTTTTTTCTTCTTGTCTAATTTCCATTTGTTCAGATGCTAGTTCTTGTTTTATCTGGGCCATTTTTGCTTCACGAGTCGCCCCTTCTATCCTCATTATTTCCATAACCACTTCAGGATAATCATCCCCAATTGGAGGGTTCGGAATGATACGATCTGTCCCTTTGCCTTTCATTATTTTATATCTTGACTCATCGATATAAATGACGTAATCCAGCTCCTGATTGGTTTCAACATGGACATGGACATCCTCTTTCATTCCTTCAATTTCCAGTTCGACATCTTTTTCTTTCACAAACATCTTTTTAATGTCTTGGATAATTGCCTGACCTGTTGCCGTTGATAACCCTGCCCAAACAACAGAAATAAGCAGTACTGCCGCAGCAATCAAAACCGCACGCCATTTTTTCATTCGAGGTTTTTCCACCCTTTCACTGGCTAGTTGCGCCTGCACTTTTTCCCATGTTGTTTCGATATATGCCTCGGATGGATCTGTCTTTTTCATTAAATAATCTCGCAATTGGTCATCTTGATTTTTCCTGGTCAAGCTCAGCACCCCCTAGCCACTTTTTCATTTGATTTCTAGCACGATATAATCTTGACTTCACTGTATTGATATTGAGCTCTAATATTTCTGCAATTTCCTTTTCCGTACATTCATTTACATACTTAAGCAGTAAAATAGTCCGATAGGTTTCCGATAATTGATCCAGCGCATCCTCCAGCTGTTCATGGTTTTCCAGCATGTTTTCTTCCGCATGCTGGTGGTGTAAATAATCGATTATTTCTTCCGATTCAACCGCAAACGGCTCCTTGCTTTGTTTTCGCAAATAGCTTCTGCCAGTGTTTATAAGAATTTGATAAAACCAAGCTTTAAAACTTCGATTTGGATCGTATTGATCGATAAAACGGAACACTTTCAAGAACGTTTCCTGCACAATATCAGATGCCGCTTCATGATTTTTTGTCATCCCATATGCAGTACGCAATGCATAACCAGCATGTAATTCATATAATTTCCTAAAAGCCCGCTGATTCCCTTTTTTCACTTTTTTAATCAAGCTTTTCTCAGCATCCAGCACGTCATGCAAACCTCCCTCGCAAGCCTCACTATATATATCCTCGCCAACGCAAAAAAGTTTCTTTTGGAAGGTGTTTTTTTATATTCCCTTTTCCTGCAATTATACGTTCAAAGTTTCAAGTAAAATCAAAAATACAGCTTCCATTACGAAACTGTATTTTTGATGTACTTCTATTCAAATGTAACGGTATCTACTATAAACTCTTGAACATCACTCACCATGCCAGATAGTGCATAGCCTAAGTCCAGATAAGGCTCTTCATATAATTCTGCGGACATACCTCCCGCTGGTATTACAGTAAACGCATTATTATTATGGGTAGCAAATAGTGTTTCGAACGGGCCATATTCAAATTGGGACCAAGCCTCTTCCTCTGGGATATCTTCCATTACCCTGATAGAAAAAATGGTCCCTACTAATTTACTACCCTCAACCATACTAAACGTTATGGTCTTCGATACTTCCTTTATAGAAGACATATCAGAACCTTCCTCTACTTCTATACTATATTTTCCTTTCCATGATTCGGGAAATTCAATTGTGAATCCATAATCGGGATCCGTGTAAAATAGTTCTTGTTGAATTTTTCCTTCAAAAGGAGATAAAAAATATAGGTCATCATAATCAGATTCCAAATCTTGATTGTCTAGTGCGTTTTCCTCCATGTACGCTTCTACATCGCTCCATTTTAGTTCTACACCAACAATTCCGTCACTATTTGAAAATAAACTATAAAATTGTTTATAAAATATAATCGATTCTTCCGTTAAAGTAAAAAAGGAAAAATCAAAGTTTCCAGGTTCCATCTCTTCTCTAACTTTTGCTATATAATTTTCTGATGCATCACCATAACGAAGTTCTTCAAAGTTTTCACCGTAGATCAATTCTAAGGAAATTAGTTCTCTCATCGTATCTTCCGTTGTGGAATGCTGTTGTAAAACTTCATCAATTGTGATCATGTGATTGTTATGTAAATTAAAATTAAAAGTACTACCTAACTCAAACCCTGTATAACCCATTACCATATATTCTTCAAAATAAATGGATATAAAATCCTTTGTAATTACAATCGGCTCCCGTATAATGGAATTAAATCGATGCTTATAATCACCCAAAAAATAATCTTCCTCTTCTTCCTCTTCTTCATATGTTTCGAATACTTTTTGTTCCTCGAATAACTTATTCTTCACAGCTTGTAACAACTTATCAATTGGGGCATAAGAAAACTTTGGATATTCAATTTCAATTTCATATAGCTCATCTTCATATTCAAGCTTTTTCATTTCATAATTTGCTAAGGAATCAATTGATATGACTTCTTCAGTTGCAATTTCTTTTTCTTCAACCTTGTTTTTTTCTTTCGTTTCAGTTTTATCTATTTTGGATAATGTTGATTCGGATTTAACTTCCGTATTACTAATATGATTTTGACATGCCGGCAAAATGATAAGTACAATAAGGAAAAATATCGATTTAACAGCAAATTTCATGATGACACCTCATAATTTGTATTTTATGATGTAACTAATATTCCGCTTATATTATATAGGTAAAAAGAACCACTTTTTTTTATATCGGTCATTTTTTTATGGAGTTTAAGATTAATTATGAAATACTTCCCCACAGAAAAAGATCCTGATAATGTTCAGAATCCTTTAGCGAGTTCATTCATTTAATGGTTTCTCTAAAATAATCTTTGGTTCGCCTTCTCCATCTGTATAGGTGCCAATGATATCGAAGCCAAATTTGATGTTCAATAATAACATATTGCGAAATTTGTTTTTTGTTTTTGTTTGTATAACCTGATATCCTTTTTCCTTTGCATGGTGATGTTGACTTTTCATTAATTCAAGTGCAATACCCCGACTTCGATAGGCCATGTTCACTCCGCCGAGCCAACTGTAAAACTGCTCCCGATTTAAAGCGTAGCCTATCTTGTATCCAATAATCTGCCCAGCATCCATTGCTAACTCAATCATAAGCTCGGGCTTTTCCCGCATCCTTCCTACCAAATCATCTGAACGGCCAAAAATATCTTCATGTAATGCCAAAATACCAACTAATTCTTGTTCAGTCGCCATCCCATGGATATGTCTAAATTCCATTTACCTACACCTCATTGTTATAAATTTAGGCTATCCTTTTCAATGTAACTAGTTGCCCCAACCTGCTTTACAATGATATCAAACTGGTCACTGAAGGGATGCATAAACAGTTCATATTGAATCCTGCGTTCTTCATGGGAATGCTGCAGATATGTCAAATCCATTCCCCTTTCATTTACATCCCGAACGCTTCTTCTTTGAAATTCTGTCTCCCCATCCGTAAATAAATAAATGCCCACATCCAGTAAAGCCGGATCAAGATAGGCAACACTCATACCTTCAATGATATTTATTTGTTTTTCCGATGAAATAAGGACACTTTCCGAGTAATGTGTTCCAATCGTATAAAAATCTATCCCGCTTCGCACCATGATAATATCTCTTTCCAATGCTGGCAAAAAATGCGCATCCGGATGGCATGCCGTCATCTTATAGCGATGTATTTTACCTTCGTAAGTATAGTCAATGGCTGCATGCTTTCGTAAATTTGAACTAATAATGTAGGGATCTGTATGGATATAATTGATTTTTTCTTTCCCTAATTTTTCAGCAAGTTGTCTGGCAAAGGTAGATTTACCGGCAGCCCCATGACCGGAAATTCCGATGGTCATTCGGTCATCCCGTTGGCTAACAAAACCTCGAACTTTTTCTATCACCGTATCCATATTCCATCCCCATTTCACTATTATTTGTAAAATACTTTCCATGGAAAATTTGATTATTAAAAACCCTCAAGCAGCATTTAAAGACAAAGTAGTATAGAATCCCTTTGAAAAAAGTCACCATTCTAGCATATCCTATTTTGAAATGATTTTAAATTTTTTGCAAATAATGATGATTGACATAGTCAGTATAGGAAATAAGACTTATAATTGCCATGTTACATGCTTAAGGGGGAAAAATTATTGAAACAGCGATTTTGTACAAACTGTGGGAATGAACTGGAAGAACATAGCGGATTCTGTAGCAACTGTGGTGCACCACTACAGCAGGTTTCCCAACCATCTGGGCATATATCCGCAACCTCAGAAGCCCAGCCGATTCGGAAAAATTATAAATGGCTGGGGATTGTTTTAATTACTGCTATTATTATATTTACTGTATTTTCCATGCAAAAAGATAACCCAGAAAAAGTGGCGAATACATTTTTGGAACATATGGTTAAATTTGATATCAATGAAGCATATGACATGATTGGCTTTACAGCTGATACCTATTTTCGTCAGGATTTTAATATGGCAAAAGAATTTATTACCAACAATAGCACTCAAGCATTTTACGATGACTTGGAACAATTTAAAAAAGATGGCTACGTCTTTGAAACATTTCAAGTAACTGAAACAAAGACATTCGAAAAAGATAATATTCGGTTATACGGGGAATTAAAGTTGGAAAATAACAGAAATGTGAAAGGCTTTGTAGAACTTGTCAAAGAAAAAGGGAAATGGATGATTGCCGATTCAGATATTGTAAATTATATATGGGATTAACATGACATTAAGCCTGATGCCATTTTTCAATCGCTCCAGGCTTACTTCATTTTGTCTGAATCAATCCAAGCACCCGCTGCCATCAAGTCAATTAGCTCAAATGAAGCGGTTCAGTTGAATTTTCTATTGATTCCACTGATTTTTTTCACCCGTCAAGGAATGAGGCGAATTTTCCACCGATGTCTTCAGATTTTTTCACTCGAACAGCACGCGAGACGAATTTCCAACGGATTTCATCTGATTTTTTTTCTCGAATCGTTTTCGAGGGTAATTTCTGGGAGAATTCCGCCTAAAAATTCCCCATCACACTATATTCATTTTTTTTGCAGCGTGATCCATGCTGGGGCTGGTTCAAAGGGAAACTGCTTTAAAACCGCCATTGCAATTGGGTCGGTCGTATCAAATTCCCCTATGATTTCAAGGATACCGCGGGCGATACATCCCTGAATTTGATGCAGAATGAGGCTATGAAGTTTACTAGTATACACGCTATCCGCGATGCCGCACCATCCTAACTCAACCGCATTCCCTTCTTCAGAAAAATGCAGCATACTGTAGGCCAGCACTTCCACACTAGCTTTTTCCACGTATAAAAAGCTCATTTCTTCGATTACATCATCTGAAAAAATCATTTCTCGCCAAGTTTCCAATGGAAGGTCAGCGACTGGATTAACGAGATGGCTTGTTTCATAGTTTTTTTTCACAAGACGGAGAAATGAATTCATCATCTTCGGGTTCATTTTCAAATCCGATAAGGAAACCAAATCTCCATCCTTCACGTCCAATACAGCTTTTTGCGGCTCCACTACGGCTTCCAGCTGCTGCAATTTAGGCATATAAGTCCGACGTATTTCCACAAATCCATCTTTTTCATAAACATCGCGTAAGAAAGTCGATGTTTCCCATAAAGAAGTCTGTAAAATACGTGGCTGGAAAGACTGTCGCTCCAACATGGCTAACAGTCTTTCCTCTACATTTTCAGCACAATATACTGGATTGCTGATGATTTTCATATACATACTATAGGGATGAAATCTGCTTTTCCAAGCAACCAGAATCCCAGCCATTCCAGCCTTAACCTTTGCAACGTAGGCATAAGCATGACCCGGAGAATTTAGTAACGAAAACAAATCCTCTCCCTCTCCCGCTAATGCCAACAGCCTTCTCAAATCTGATTCATCTACAGGCTTATATTTCCTTATCTCCACAGGGGGATTCACCATTTGCAGCTCCAATTGAATCAAATCCGTTATTTCTCCCATGTACACTTCTTGATCTACTCTTGCTATTTCCCGGAATCCTGCCTTCCTTAACATTCCGCGGGCCCTTGCATTGGTCGCGTGTGTTTCAGCAAGCAGTTTGGTCATTCCAAATTTCTTCTCAGCAACCTCTATCATAAGCTTGAGTGCGGCAGTACCGAGGCCTTTGCCCCAAACGGTACTATCCCCAATTGCAATTCCCAGCTCCATGGCACCATTATCCGTGGCGACAAAATCTCCATAACCAATCAATTGATCTCCTTCAGCTATTCCCATTCGTCGAAAACTTTCCGTCTGTAAATCATGACAGCAGTAATGCCACCATCGATACAGCTCCTGTTCCTCCCTGTTTTGCTCCCAATCATTCGCTGCACAAAACTCATGATTTTTACTCCATGTTAAAACTTCTGCAAAATCATCCAACCGTATTTCCCGTAGATGAAGCATCTGAATTCCCCCTTGCGTCTTGCCGCTTATCGCCACACTTTTTTAGCATATTCCAGTCTGTCTATGTTAATTGGCGGTTTTTGCATCGGCGGCGGACAAAGTGAATTATATTTTTTAATTTGCTCATTTATTATGCCGACATCTTCCGCAGTTACTGCCTCTTGCACAAGCGCTGCAATTTCTTTTTGTAACGTTAACCATGCTGGTAAATACCCCGCTTCTTTCGCTTTTTCCTGGAAGTTTTGAAATAAATCCTTCTCCATATAATTTTTAGGCAGCGGCTTTCCTTTTCCCTTGCCCTTATAATTATCCTTTTCTCCTCTTTCCGACAAAATATCACCGATTAAATCATTGTATTTTCTATCCATCTACACACCTCCGAGTTCATATCGATTAATCGCAAACGTTCTATTTTTCATTATACAGAATAGTGACAATCGTACGAGCAATGAAAGTGACAATTTACCATCTTTCCTTATAAAATTGGTATCTTCAGCACAATACTTTAACATAGTAGGAAGAGGAGTGTCTGATATGTTAAAAATATGGGTACTTATTCGGGTAATAGCAGTGATTTCTTCTAGTATGGCAACCATTTTATCAAGCTTGCTTCCAATTTATTTGCGCACATCCATTTCGTCAATATCACTCGGCTTTCTATTTATATTTCTTAGTATTGCAGCTGTGACGATTCATGGCATTTTAACCCATGCCTTAAATGACTATACCGATTACCGAACTGGTACAGATGCACACAGTCCCGCAATTTTATCCGGTGGCAGCAGGGTGATTCAGACTCGTCTGTTTACAGCTAAACAGCTGCGTATGTTAGGTAAATGGCTAACCATCTCCTTACTCCTACTCGTATTCATCCTACTCATCACGGCTAAATTTAAACTAGCATGCCTTTTATTCATTGGAGTCTGGGCAACAGTTTCCTACTCTGTTCCACCATTTCTTTTTAGCTATCGCCCCTTTGCTGGTGATTGGCTAAGCCTTTTTCCCTCTCTTTTTGCCCTTGGAATTGCTGGTCCATGGCTCGTTTTGGACAGCATACCAATTTGGGCAATACAAAATGCGCTTATTAACGCATTTATTTGTATGGGCTGGGTGATGGTGCATCACATTCCGGATTTACAGGCAGATCAATTTGCTACACCCAAAAAACGTACGACTGTCGTATTTTTCGTCGAACGATTTGGTAAAAAAGCTGCTCGCCTTCCAGCTACCGTTTATTACATTTTGGCAATCCTATGTAGCTTCTGGGTGTGGATAGACAGGCCATTTGCTGCTATCGGCACATTCTTGCTTTGCGCGATAGCTATCATACTGGTGCAAAAGATAATAACCGACAACGTTCAGCAAATCAGTCAAATTGAAAAAATACTGTTATTACTCGCTATGATGACAGCGGTTATTTTAGGAATTGGTTAAGCCATCATTTGGCAACACCTCGTAAACCAATCTTATACAATTCCACATGTCATGAATCCCTTCTTTTCACAAATCCTTTCCGTTGTATCCATGATTAGAAATTCCCTCTCCTACATGGACCATAAAAAATCCAATTGACATTGAGAATCATTATCAATATACTTATTAGTAATTGAAAATGATTCTCAATGATGGGTGTGTGAAAAATGTTTGCACTAAAGGCAGAAGATATAAATGTGGGCTACACGAAGTCGCTAATCGTAAAGGATTTTTCCATCTCTATTCCGGAGAAAAAAGTGACGACGATTATTGGTCCGAATGGCTGTGGTAAATCAACCTTTTTAAAAACGATTGCCCGAATTCTAAAAGCTCAACACGGTACCGTTCTTTTGGAGGGAAAGGAAATTCAAACGATTCATACGAAGGAAATCGCCAAAAAAATGGCAATCCTACCACAAACAGCGCAAGCACCAGATGGTTTAACCGTGTATGAGTTAATTTCCTATGGACGTTTCCCCCATCGCCGTGGCTTCGGCAGCCTAACCAGTGAGGACCATGAATATATGAATTGGGCAATTCATGTAACTGGATTAGATGAATTTAAAGATCGTACTATTGATGCGCTATCAGGTGGACAACTGCAACGTGTCTGGATCGCGATGGCATTAGCCCAAGGAACAGACATACTAATTTTAGATGAGCCAACCACCTATCTGGATTTGGCACATCAGATGGATATCTTATTATTACTACAAAAATTAAATGAAGAAGAAGGCAAAACCATTGTCATGGTGCTGCATGATTTGAACCATGCTTCCCGTTTCTCCGATTATTTAATTGCAATGCGAGATGGCAAGCTTATTACCGAAGGCACACCGGATGAAGTGATGACACATGATAACCTGCAAAAAATCTTTGGCATTGATGCTTATTTTGCTGCTTGCCCATTTAGTAATAAACCAATTTGTCTATCTTATCAATTACAATCTACAATGCACGGCCAAATAAGTTAACCGTGATATTGATATACACACCTTGGAGGATGTGGTTTGATGGGTAAGGCCGATTACAGCGGAGAAGTCGGTGCATGGGCAACACCTCCATTTTTAGTTTTCAAGTATTTATTTTAAGCAATCTGACTGCCTGCACCCTAAATTATCACATTATTTAGAAAGGAAGATAGCTGTTGATTAACACAAAAGATATATTTGACATCACCATAATTGGCAGTGGTCCCGCTGGTTTATTTGCATCGTTTTATGCCGGGCTAAGGGAAATGAAGGTTAAAATAATCGAATCCCATGACAGGCTGGGCGGAAAAGTACATGTCTATCCTGAAAAAATGATATGGGATATTGGTGGACTTACTCCAGTTCCAGGACGACAATTCATCCAGCAAATGGTAGAGCAAGGGCTTACCTTTTCACCCACTGTCGCACGAAATGAAACGGTACAGTCGATTCAACGGGATGACACAGGTATGTTTCATATTCATACAACCAAAACAATTCACTACGCTAAGACCGTACTCCTAGCAGTTGGTGGCGGTGTCATCGCCCCAATAAAATTGGAGCTTGATCATGCTCACCAATTCGAACAAGGAAACCTGCATTACAGCGTGAAGAGACTGAAGGACTTTCAAGATAAACGTATCCTCATATCCGGTGGTGGAAATGCAGCCATCGATTGGGCAAATGAATTAGCACCAATTGCGAAACAGGTTACGTTAATTTACCGCGGAGAAGCTTTAAAGGGCCATGAAAATGAAATTTCGCGATTACATCATAATCAGGTGAATTATCTCACCCACACTCAATTGGGAAAATTAATTGGCACAGATGGGCATATACATGCTGCTCATTTGAAAAATACGGAAACGCTGCAAACCCATATGCTTGAGGTAGACGCAGTCATTGTCAATCACGGATTCCATCGGGATTATCAGTTAATCCGTGAAAGCAATTTAGACATTGACTTGAAGGATGACTATTTTGTCAAAGGAAATGCAGCGGGGGAATCTTCTGTGCCGGGCTTATTTGCAGCAGGAGATATTTTAACCTATCAAGGAAAACTACATCTAATCGCCGGGGCTTTTCAGGATGCCGCCAATGCTGTTAATAGTGCCAAGCTTTATTTGGAACCTAATACCGTCGAAACAGCACTCGTCTCCTCACATAATGAAGCTTTTAAAGAAAAAAACAAGCAATATATGTACAATTAATTTTTTCAGATCATGATTGGGCCATGCTCTCTTCCTATATATTATTTAAAGTATGTGATATTGGTGTTTTTGCCTAAATGGAGTAAGATAAATGGCTTTTATGTTACGCGTAATCATGATTTTTCCCAATTGGCATAAGTTAAAAAGCTTTTATGTTACGCGTAATCATGATTTTTCCGAAATTGGCATAAGATAAAAAGCTTTTATGTTACGCGTAATCATGATTTTTCCGAAATTGGCATAAGATAAAAAGCTTTTATGTTACGCGTAATCATGATTTTTCCGAAATGGCGGAAGTTAAACAGCTTTTATGTTACGCGTAATCATGATTTTTCTGAAATGGCGTAAGTTAAAATGCTTTTATGTTACGCGTAATCATGATTTTTCCGAAATTGGCATAAGTTATACAGCATTTATGTTACGCGTAATCATGATTTTTCCGAAATGGCGTAAGTTAAAATGCTTTTATGTTACTCCTAATCACGAATTCCCTTAAAAGAGGTAAGATTGCTCATGCGGTGATTGCATTGTTGTCAGGATGTGATTTATCATCGCATACAATAAGAAGCGTATTTTGTCTGCTTCATGCAAAAGGCTGATAGCAACATTTCTGCTATCAGCCTTTGATTATCCTTCGACCATCTTCCCTTTCACCCGCTTCAATGTAGCTACAATAAGGAAGCTTACAATAACCAGTAATAGCCAGGAGCTAATTTTCCCTAAATGTACAAGGCTCCATGCACCGTGCTGATTCGGATATTGCCACGCGCCAAAAAAGGTAGCGATATTTTCTGCAATCCATATGAAAAACCCAATTAACACAAAAGAACAAACAATTGGCATTCGATATACTTTTTCACCTACTTGATAGGAAACCCATGATTTCCAAAACACGATTAGTACAAGTGCAGACAAATACCATCGAATATCAATCCAAAAATGGTGAGTGAAGAAATTTAAGTAAATTGCTGAAGCCAATAAAACGACAACGATAAACGGGGGCCACTTGATTAAGTCAATATGTAATCTTCGCCAAGCCTGACAAAGATAGCTTGCCACACTTGCATACATAAATCCGCTATACAATGGAACACCCATTATCTTAAAAAATCCTTCCTCGGGATATGCCCAGGAGCCCATATTTACTTTGAATATTTCCAGCGAAAGACCAATTAGGTGAAATAGGGTAATGACCTTCAGTTCGTCCTTCGTTTCTAGACCGGAACGAACCATCCACCACTGCATAAGCAAAAAGATAATTAGTAGCCAATCATACCGCGGCAAAATGGGTAAGGATACAACCTTGGTAATTGCTAAACTTGCAAAAATCACTACCGGAAATACACAAGACCACGCCTGTTCCCATCCAAAACGAGTGAGCTGCTTCACCATACCAATGAATTGCCCCTTCCAGGATGGTTGCTGTGCTTTTTGTTGAACCGTTACACTCATCTATGGCAACTCCTTTCAAATCAAAATAGCTGCGTGACCTTACCTTTCCTTATCATCTATATATTCCAAAATATCACCAGGCTGACAATCCAATGCTTTACAAATAGCATCCAAGGTTGATAAACGAATCGCTTTTGCCTTGCCATTTTTTAAGATAGAAAGATTAGCCATCGTAATCCCAACCCGCTCCGATAACTCTGTTACGCTCATTTTTCTTTTTGCTAGCATGACATCAATATTAATTTGAATAGCCAATATCTCCACCTCAGACCGTAAATTCATTTTCTGTTTTAATATGAATGACTTCCTGTAACAGTCGCTGTAAAACAGCTGCAAAAACGGCAATAACAAGTGATGCAAAAATTATCACCAATCCAATCACCATTAAGCCTGGTGCATCATCTAAATCCGCTACCTGGTATATAAATGGCAAGCCGATCACATAGATTCCACTGATTGTGATTGCACAATATTTAATATTTTTTAAAGCAGTTATAGAAGTATCTGCAAAAGCTTTATTACTATCGATATAATTTAGGAGCTTATAAGCTTGGAATAATGCTATAAAATACGCTATCGCAGAAAGGTAGATACCTATAAGCGCCAAATAACGGAATGGAACCAGCTCTGGAAAATATTTAGGCATCTCTTGTACCAGCCAGATTGATAACAGCACACAAAGCACAAGGATTGGTGCCGCCATTAAAAAAACTGTAATCTTCAAAAATAGGGTTGACCCACGTTTCATCTTACACACCTCATTCACATAATATAATTTATATATTAATATAAATTTTATCGTTTTACAATAAATTATTATTAAAAGTAGATATATTTTTATTGTATTACCCTATAAACGCATAAAAAAAACAGCAGATTCCCATCTGCTGGATTAAGTTTTATGATTCGATTTTATGAATTTTAATTCGTTTAACCTGATAGCCTTCTATTTCCTCTACAATGAATTGATAGCCCTCGTGTTCAATGGTTGTTCCCACAGTTGGTTCCAAATTATTTGCAAAAATCCAGCCACCAATCGTGGCGATTTCCTCATCATCCAAATGAATATTTAATAATTCATTGATTTCTTCAATCTGCAACTTCCCTGATACTACCATGGTGCCATTACCTTGCTTCTCTATTAATGGGCTTTCATGGACATCGAACTCATCACGAATTTCACCAACAATTTCTTCCAATATATCTTCAACAGTTACTAAACCAGCAGTACCACCATATTCATCATTCACAATTGCCATATGAATGCGTTGTTTTTGCATTGTTAGTAAAACCTGCTTAATCGGTGTTACTTCTGATACATGTATAACGGGGCGAATATATTTCTCAATAGAAAATGGCTGATCACTATCAAATCTTTCGGTAAAGATATCCTTTAAATTAACTAAACCAATGATATGATCTTTATCTTCATCAGCAACAGGATATCGTGTATATTGTCCTTCATGAATAATTTCTAAATTTTCTTTAAAGCTATCTCCTTTAAAAAAACAAACCATTTCTGTCCTTGGTACCATGATTTCCTTAGCAAGTCGCTCATCAAATTCAAAGATATTATTGACATATGTCATTTCCGATTGATTAATTTCACCACTTTTATAGCTTTCTGATAAGATTAAACGTAACTCCTCTTCTGTGTGTGCAGATTCATGCTCCTTCATCTCTTTAAAACCAAATAAACGAATAATCAGCCGCGCTGACCCATTTAATAACCAGATAAATGGATACATGATTTTATAAAATAAAATTAATGGTCTTGCCAATACCAATGCAATTTCCTCCGCCTTTTGAATGGCTATTGATTTCGGAGCGAGTTCCCCGATGACAACATGCAAAAATGTAATCGTAAAGAAAGAAATCACAAAGGATAAAATCGAAGCCGTAGTCGCATTTAAATGCAGCGCATCGAAAAGTGGGCTTAGTAAACGCATGACCGTCGATTCACCTAACCACCCTAGCCCTAGCGCTGTAACGGTGATTCCCAATTGACATGCGGATAAATAGCCATCTAAGTTATCAAGCAGTTTCTTGGCATGAACCGCTCGCTTATTGCCTGATTCAATTAAATAATCGATACGAGTTGATCGCACCTTTACAATCGCAAATTCGGTTGCTACAAAGAATGCCGTAATTAGTATCAGTATAGCAACCAACAGTAAGTTAACAATTTCCAAATAATATCCTTGCATCCTAATGATACAAGGATTCACCTCCCGGTATCGTTCGTTTTTCAATTCATATTCGCTTATTCAATCTCTAGTAGGATGTCATCCTTTATTTGCTTGGCATCCCTCGCCTTATTTTGATTCATTTTAGAAGAATTAATCTAGTTTAACTAGATACCTTTATTTTATCATAAAAGAAATACAGCATGATTGTATTTACACCTAATTTATTGAAAAAAAGCAAAAATAAAAAGAACTTCCATTAGCAGGAAGTCCCCAATAATCTCAAACGGTTAGATTTAATTACATAATACGATGATTTGATATGGCGTCGTTTGTGCTGGAATACTTTTTGTGGAAGGACCGTAAACGACAACAAGATCACGATTGCCAATATGGTCGGAAATAGCCTGCCCGTTTGTGGTAATGATAGAGGTGCGAGGCCCGATATTTATTTGCAGCTGATGATCATCACTTACAAGTTGACGGTTGAAATGACTCACCTTAACACTTCGATTATTCATTTCCTTCACCATTACAAGTGCAGTAAATTGTGGTGGATATATTAATATTGCTGGCTTATTCGCATCATAGTAGCCAGTTACTATATCGCCAACCATCAGCATACTTTGATCCAAAACGAACGTGTCCGGTGTAAGTATAAAATTCGTCTGAACACCCTCGTCATTCCGAAGCGAAATCATTTTGGAGCAGCCTGCCCCAAATTCACCAGTATTAAAGTCTTCAACCGCTATAACTGTTCCACGAAATGACATATACTGTACCATTTTCTAAACTCCCCATTTTCCGTATTCATTTACATCATATGCACATCTGCCCCAATTGTTTATTAGGAGAAAAATATATTATTTCGACTTGACGGCATCGATAATCAAAGAAGGAAATTTCAAACGATCCCCTTGGTTCCGTGGATCACATTGTTTCGAGCGAAAAATCACCCCATCCTCCTTTTTCCAATGCTTGTGATGAAAGTGTCCATTCTCATCACAGTATTCCAATAGCTTCACTTCAAACCCAGCCATTTCAAACATAGCGGATAACGTGCGGTAATTATAAACCATTTTGTGATCTGCAGCAGGATGATCTGCAGGACCTGGGCCACCAATTTGAATAATATGTTGATACTGTTCATCCGGGAAAAAACCATCTGGTACAGCGCAACGAATATACCCTGATGGCTTCAGGTAAATAAAGCATCGTTTCGCAGCAGCTAGCCCTTCTTCATAGGTCAAATGCTCCCAAACATGCTCAGCTAAAATAGCTTGAATCGTAGCTTTCGCGAATTTACTTTTCCAAGTTACCTCGTTCAATAAATCTAATTCTTTTTCATTTGTATGTAACCAGCCAGGATTATTTATATAATCTCCCGCTCCAATGACAACTTTAACCTCAGACAATTGAACCCTCTCCAATCAAGGTATGCTTATTCAACAAACACACCTATACGTCACACTTTTTTAGTATAAATGAAAAGGGATACCATTTAAACTGGCATCCCTTTTACATTATCTTAAAATATTAGCTTGCAGTGATACTTGCAGCTGGGCCAAAGAATTCGTAATTAATATCACAATCTTTGACGCCATTTCCAGTTAAAGCACGGTACATCGCGCGCATAAACGGAGCTGGTCCACAGAAATAAAATGCTGCATCAACGGTTGGAATAACTGATTGTATCCATTCCGCATCGATAAATCCTTCTTTATGATAGCTTTTCGCTAGCTTATCCTCATTGGACGGACGCTCATAAACAATATGAGAAGAAACCTGCGGATGTTTTTCTGTAATATCCTCAACTGCCTCACGCATGGCATGAACATTACCAGATTGTGCTGCATGAATAAAATACACCTGACGATTTGGCTGTTGGTTTACGACTGTTTCCAGCATGCTCATCATTGGTGTTAGTCCAACACCTCCACTCATTAGTACGAGTGGACGCTCATCCGTTTGATCCAATACGAAATCTCCAGACGGCGCACTAATTGGAAGAACACTACCAACTTCTATTTCACGATGCAAATAGTTCGATACAATACCGGCAGGAAGCTGATTCATTGCATCTTCTCGTTTTACACTAATTCGATAATGTCCTTGATTTGGGGCACAAGATAAACTATATTGACGCAAATGATCATGTGGCTCCCCATCAATTGTTGCCTTTACTGTAATGTACTGTCCTGGTAAGTGGGCAGGGAATGGTTCTTTATCAACCGGCTCCAAGTAAAATGATGTAATCACATCACTTTCTTTCACCTTATTCACGATTTTAAAATCACGGAAGCCGGTCCAGCCGCCAACTTTATCTGTCATATCATCGTACATGTTCTTTTCTATATCGATAAACACGGAAGCAATCACGCCATAAGCACGTTCCCAAGCACTTAAAACTTCGTCTGTGGCTGCATCTTCCAATACCATTTTCATAGCCAACAATAAATGTTTACCAACGATTGGGTAATGCTCAGGTCGAATGTTCAAGCTCGTATGCTTCTGTGCGATTTGTTTAACCTGTGGAAGAATTTTTTCCAATTGGTCAATATGGTAAGCGGCAGCGTAAACAGTTGCGGCAAGTGCTTTTGACTGATCACCTTTTCGCTGATTTGTTTGATTAAAAACATTTTTCAGTTCTGGATGATTTTTAAACATCTGTTGATAAAATACCTTCGTAATTTCATCACCACGTTGTTCTAAAACTGGAACCGTAGCTTTAATAATGTCAATTGTCTGTTGATCTAAACCTGTTTGTGTTTGTGTAGCCAAAACAAAACACTCCTTTTTTATTAAAACTATTTTCATTGTTCAAATGTTAACAATCTAAGCGTAACATGTTTTTTCGATTCATTAACGCTTAACTTGTAACAACTTTGTGCATATCAAGTTACAACTTTGTTAACAAAATATAACCAGGGTTAAACTGGAATTCTACACAAAAAATGGAAGCATCCTTGTATATAAGGCTGCTTCCCGATTTATAGCTTGCTAGTAATTTGTATGATCTACAACTCCAGATTCGTATCCACTTGACGTGTTAATCGCATGATCTTTTCATTTCCATCCGAATTACCAGTAAAGGCAAATCCGATGCTTTCATATAAATGGATCGCACCCGAATTATTTGGATACACACTTAAAATGATTTCTGTGCATGGATATTTTTGTTGCAGCGCTACGATTATTTTTTTCAAAAAATGCCTGCCCAACCCTTGTCCTTGCACGTGCTCATCAATTAAAAAACGATCCAGCCACAGCTCTCCATTAAATACGCCATACATTGCAAAGCCAACTGCAATCTGGTTTTGATATAGTCCCAATGGGATAAAGCGTTGATCCTCCTCCGCCTCTTCTAAACATTCCGGTATGGATTCTATAAAACCTTTTTGTTCATCAGCAATTTGCAACGCCAATATTTCTTTAACATTTTGAGTTGTGACGCTTCGTATTTCCGTAACCATGATTTCAAAACCCTTCATTTTTGTATAACCTTTTATAATAAATAACCCATACCAAATTTGGTATGGGTTATGTTCAAAACCTTTGAAGCTTACCAAACATTCTACGTGAATCTATCTTTCCATTACTTAGAAACATGCTTCAGCACATCTAATAGTTCTTCAATTGCTGCGTCACCTTCACCATTTTGGATTGCATGACCGATACAATGCTTCATATGGCGTTCTGTAACGGTATAGCCAACTTTTTTCAAGGCAGCATTAATCGCACTGATTTGTACCAGAATATCAACACAATAACGATCTTCTTCAACCATGCGTTGTATCCCGCGTACCTGACCTTCAATCCGTTTCAGGCGATTGACTACGGATTGCTTTTCATCATCTGATCTTGGAACAATTGGTTTTTCATGGAGGAACTTTTCCATATTATACCCCTCCTTCCTATTTTCTTAACATCTTATTTTTTCAAATCAACTCGCTGTAATCTTAGCGCATTTAATACAACAGATACGGAGCTAAATGCCATCGCTGCACCAGCTACCCATGGGGCAAGTAAACCGATTGCTGCCACCGGGATGCCAATGGTGTTGTATATAAATGCAAAGAACAGATTTTCCTTGATATTACGCATTGTTTTTTTACTCATGATGAATGCGTCGGCCACACTGTTTAAATCGCCGCGCATTAGTGTTATATCCGCAGCCTCAATAGCAATATCCGTTCCAGTACCAACTGCCATACCAACATCAGCCATCGCTAAAGCTGGGGCATCATTAATTCCATCTCCGACCATCGCAACCTTCTTGCCTTTCGCCTGAAGCTGTTTAATTTGCTCACTTTTTTGGTCTGGTAAAACCTCTGCGATAACACGATCAATCTGAACCTGCTTTGCAATTGCACCAGCTGTTCTTTCATTATCACCCGTCAACATGATTACTTCGAGACCTAGCTTATGCATTCTGGAAATAGCTTCTTTTGAGGTTTCTTTTACTGTGTCAGCAACGGCAATAACACCAGCAAGCTTATCGGAAACAGCGATAAGCATCGCTGTTTTCCCCTCTTGCTCCAAATCCTTCATCATTGTTTCTGTCTCATTTGTTAAGCTAATATTTTGCTCGCGCATTAGCTTTCTTGTACCGACATAGATTTTTTGCGCACTAATTTCCGCATATATACCATAGCCGGGTAAAGCTTCAAAATGTTCAGCTTCTAATAAAGAAATCTGTTTTTCTTTAACACCTTTTACAATTGCCTGGGCAAGTGGATGTTCTGACTGACTTTCGGCTGTTCCTACCAATTGTAATATATCTTTTTCTTTAAATCCATTAGCTGCAAAGACATCTGTTAATGTAGGTTCCCCTTTTGTTACAGTTCCTGTTTTGTCCAAAACAACTGTATCTATGGATTGTGTATTCTCTAAATGCTCCCCGCCTTTAAATAGCATTCCCATTTCTGCCGCTCGGCCGGAACCAGCCATAATGGAAGTTGGAGTGGCAAGACCGAGTGCACATGGGCAGGCGATAACTAAAATAGAGATCATCGGTATTAAACTTGAACGAAAATCACCAGGTGTTACAATAAAATACCAAATAGCAAACGTAGCAACAGCAATGAGCACTACAATAGGTACAAACACACCAGATATTTTATCTGCCAAACGTTGAATATCTGCTTTTGATCCTTGAGCATCCTCTACTACTTTTACAATTTGTGCTAAAGCTGTGTCTTTCCCCACTTTAGTCGCTTCGACTCGTAATGAACCATTTTTATTGATTGTTGCACCAATAACCGTATCGCCAGGTATTTTATCGATTGGAATACTTTCACCAGTCAGCATCGATTCATCAATAGCAGATTGTCCTTCGATAATTTCTCCATCAACCGGGATTTTTTCCCCTGGACGAACGATAATCGTATCGCCTTCCAATACATCTTCAATTGGAATTTCCTGTTCTATTCCATCTCTAACCACACGTGCAGTCTTTGCTTGTAAGTCAAGTAATTTTTGAATCGCTTGACTTGTTTTTCCCTTTGCACGTACTTCAAATAATTTCCCCAGTAAAATTAATGTGATGATCACCGCAGATGCTTCAAAATAAAGTTCGGGTTCTCCTACACGCCCAGCTTTCATCCATTCAATGGATAAATATAAGCTATAAAAATAAGCTGCACTTGTACCGAGCGCCACTAATACATCCATATTGGCACTTTTATTCTTGAGTGATGTATAAGCACCCTTATAAAACTGAGCCCCAATGATAAATTGAACTGGTGTTGCCAGCGCTAACTGGAACCATGGATTCATCAAAATATCCGGTAAATATATGAATGATAAAAAACTAAAATGGGCAACCATCGTCCATAACAACGGTAAAGTTAGGATAACAGAAATAATGAATTTTCTAGTTTGCTTACGGATTTCTGCTTGCTTATGATCCATTTTCTCCTTACCATCTTCTTTTGGACGTAATTCATAGCCAAGCTTGTGAACTCTTGCAATCATATCCCTAGGCTGAACTTCTTTATCATTATATGACACAGAGATTGTCTCAAGAGCAAAATTCACATTTGCACGTGAGACACCGGGCATTTTCCCAATCGATTTTTCTATTTTTGTTGCACATGCCGCACAAGTCATTCCAGAAATATCAAATTCTGCTTTTTCCTCGATAACCCTATAACCAATTCTTTCAATTTCTTCCTTAAATGCGCGTACATCTGTTTCAGCAGCATCATATTGAACGGTTAATTGTTCTAATGCAAAGTTAACGTTAGCATCATTCACTCCAGCCATTTTCTTGATACCTTTTTCTACGCGTGCTGCACAAGCAGTACATGTCATCCCGCTAATTTGTAATGTACTCTCTTTCATTGCCATTTTTTCATCCCTCCTAATACGGTATAGGGGTATAATATTTTTGAAAAGAAAGATCATACCTTTTGGTACAATCCTCTTTTCATTCCCCATTTCCTATTAATCAACTTGATATCCTTCTCGTTTAATTTTGTCCTTAATTTCATCTAATGATACAGCAGCATCACTAAAATCTACTTGAACTTCTGATTTATCTAAATCTATTTTAATAGAAGAAATGCCATCCAATTCATGGATGCGATTTTCTACTTTTCCAACACAACAACCACAAGTCATTCCTGCTACTTTTATTGTTTCTTTCATTTTATGAAATACCTCCTAATTACTTTATAATTCCATGCTACCATACCCCTGTATGGTATGTCAATGAATAAATTTATTCATTCATATCACGTAAAGTGAAACTTCAATCAGTGGGGGTTTTGCACTTCCCCCAACTGATTGTTAGTTGAACCAATCAGGCCTTTACTGGCTGTTGCCCCCAGTTACAATTCTTCGTATCAACAAAAATTCTCAAAGTGGGGGCTTACAGCCAGTTAATCTGTGATAAAGTGAAACTTCAATCAGTGGGGGTTTTCGCACTTCCCCCAACTGATTGTTAGTTGAACCAATCAGGCCTTTACTGGCTGTTGCCCCGATTACAATTCTTCGTATCAACAAAAATTCTCAAAGTGGGGGCTTACAGCCAGTTAATCTGTGATAAAACTTTCTACTTTCAAATGAGTTACCTTTACTTTATATCTAGAATTTTTTTAATTTCATCTACATGATTTTCAAAACCAATCAAGACGTTCGGCTTACGAAGCAGCCCTTTTAAAGATTTCTCTTTCCACACAAAAGCTGGAACAATTCGGGTCCCCGTTAGTTTTCTTAGATCCTTTTCCTTTTCAGGATGCTCTGATAAATCGTGATTGATATAAGAAATATGATGTTTTTTTAAAAATGCTTTCCCTGCTTGGCAATCTGAGCAGGTTGGACGTGTATATAGCTCTAATTGTATCTTGTTTTTCATCTGCTCCATTCCTTTCCCACACAGAAGCCATGCAGCTTATTTTGTGCATGGCCTTCATTTATTTTTCAATTATAAAACTTCTATGACAAACGGATAAGCATGTACAGTACCATCAAACTTAAATTCTACCCACATCTTATAAATGCCGCGTTCATCAAATTGCGTAACAAAAGTCGTTTCATTTACAGATAATGGGTGCACATGGATAAATTGGTGCCCCTTTTCATCGGTGATAACAACATGCCCTAATGCACCTAAATAAGGCTCTGGTGTATTTCCCTTAACGTCAAATGTGAATGTTACTTCTTTATTCACTTTTATTGAATCCGTAATTAATTCAACCGTCTTACCTTTAACTGTTTTCGTTAATTTCGTATCAACCTTTAGTTTATTGATTTGTTCGTCTGCAACACTGCCAACTTTCAAATGGATTGGTGTAACTGCATAATTATGATTTTTAGGATTTATATCAACAAATGCGTTGTAGTTGCCCTCCGGCAAGTCAACCTTTTGTACATACACCCCTTCCGTATGTTTTTCCGGGTGCAGATGATAATAATCCTGTAAATCAGAGCTCATGATGATCAGATGCATATGTTTTTCATGAGAAGTTTGCAACTCCGGAATGTATCCGTTATTATCCTTTATTTCAATTGTTAGCTTTCCTTGGTCATAACTTACTACTGGAGTTATTTCACTTACACCTTGATGGTGATGATGATTGTGATGATGTTCCATGTTTTTCGCCTCCTAAATCATTAGCATACACATCATGCCTCAGCGATGCGATTTGATATAAAATACATCGTAGCGGTATATAAAATAATCATGCCAATAACGGCATGATTATTTTATAATGTGCGTTCATCTATTTATGCGGCAACGTCATATCCTTGCTCTTCAATTTCATTTTTAATATCTTCCAAGCTCACTGCATTTGCATCAAATTCAATATCAACAGTACCTTTATCTAAATGCACCTGGACAGATGCAACACCTTTTAGTTTACCTACACTTCCTTCAATTGAATTAACGCAATGACCACATGACATACCTTGTACCTGTAGTGTAATTTGTTCCATCATCATAACCTCCTATTTTTTATTTCGATTTCATTATACAATACCCCTGTATAGTATTTCAAGTGTCGTGCTCATTATCGTTTCACTTATTGTCATTTTTATACGAGACAATAACTATATTTCTTTAATCCCTTTTAACAATCTTAGTCCATTAAAAATGACTGCCAATGTACTACCTTCATGAAAAATAACTGCAAGCGTCATATTCATTTGACCAATGACATTGGATACAACCAAAAGAACAACAACCGCTAAAGCAAAAGTAATATTTTGCCAGACTATTTTTCTGAGCTTTTTAGCCAATCTGTGAGTATAAGCAAATTTTGAAAGATCATTTTTCATTAATACGGCGTCTGCAACGTCGATTGCAATATCCGTTCCTTCTCCCATTGCTACACCAATATCTGCCGTTACAAGTGCTGGTGCATCATTTACACCGTCACCTACCATTGCCATCACGGGATATGTCTTCTTCAATTCGGAAATAATGGTTGCTTTTTCTTCTGGCATTACATTTCCACGTACTTCATCAATCGCTAGTTGACGACCGATTGCCTCACCTGTCCTCTTGGCATCCCCTGTTAACATCACGGTATGAATTTGTTGCTTCTTAAAATATTGAATGGCAGCTTTAGATGTTTCTTTAGGAATATCTTGAATGGCAAGTAATGCTAGCACTGTATCTTCTGTTCCAAAATACACGACTGTCTTTCCTTCGTTTTCCAACTGTGTTGTTTGATTTTGGATATCCGCTGGAATCGTATGATATGAATTAGGCTTACCAATTTTATACGTTGTATCCTCTGCTCTGGCAATTAAACCTACACCAAGGACATTCTCTACCTCAAGTTCGATGGTCGCAACGGCAGCATAATATTTCATGATTGCCTCTGCAAGCGGATGATTTGATTTGCTTTCCATAGACACAATTATTTTTTCAAATTCCTGCTGCTGTATTTCTGTTGTTTCTCCGCCAAAATAAACCTCTGTCACTACAGGTTTTCCTGTTGTTAATGTACCTGTTTTATCGAAAGCAACAGCTGTTAAATCAGATAAATTGGATAAATACGATCCACCTTTAAATAATACGCCTCGTTTTGCCAAATTACTGATTGCAGAAAGAGTTGCCGGGATATCTGTAACCGCAAGTGCACAAGGTGACGTAGCAATCAAAAATACCATCGTTCGGTAAAAGCTATCGTAGGCCGACCAGTGCATAACAAGGTAACCTAATAAAAAGAATATCGGTGTAAGAAACAAGACAATCGTAACGTAGATCGGCTCTATCTTTTTGATAAAAGCAGCTGTTTTTGACATATTGTTTTTGGTTTGGCTCACCAATTCAATAATTTTAGATATAACTGTTTCCGAGCTATCTTTCGTTACTTCCATCATTAATGTGCCCGCGCCATTCATCGTACTGCCATATAATACATCTCCTGCCTGTTTCTCTACAGGAATGCTCTCACCGGTAATTGACGATTGATCCACCGCACTCGTTCCCGAGACCACGATGCCGTCAGTCGGGATCTGATCTCCATTGAGGACAGAAAGTTTATCCCCTATCCGCAATTCAGCCACATCAACAATTTCCGTTTTCCCATTTTCAATGACTCTTCTTGCCGTCGTAGGGTTGATTTTAATTAAATTCGTGATTTCTTTATTGCTCTTATCCTCAGCATAATGCTCCAAAAAATGTGCCCCGCCAAAAATAAGTATTAATAGAGCGGCTTCCATATATTCACCAATTATGACAGCACCAACTGCAGCCAGCGTCATCAAAATATGAATATTTGGCATGAACTTTTTCCGTTTAATCGTTTGCCTAAATGTGTCCAAAATCCCTTCCATAATAATGTGATAGCCAGATAATACTAAAGAAGTAATAAATAAAGCGGCCTGGATTGCACCACCGTTTACAAATAAGGCAATCAAGAAGGCAGCTATACCAGTGAAAAATAAAATAACTTCCTTTTTGCCTCCGTGGCTATGGTCACATTCATGTTCATGCTCGTGATTGTGTCCATGTGGATGATCATCTTTTACGAATTTACTCATGTAAATAACACTCCTTTATCTGTAAAATAATGTAAGTAATCATTTCATATCGAATAACATTATATGAGCATATAGTCATATATAGGATGTAAAAACTCCCCATTTTGGGGGATTTTCCGCTTATGTAACTGGTTTCTTCCTATATTACGTGTGGCGCGCGTGTGCTATCATTTGCTCTAATATTTGTATGACGTGTTTATCATCATGTGAATAAAACATAGTCGTTCCAGCTCGTCGATTTTTTACCAATCGTAAATTTTTTAAAAAGCGTAATTGATGAGAAACAGTAGATTGACCTAAATCTAAAATATCGGCTATTTCATTCACAGAGCATTCCTTTTGATAAAGTAAATGCAGAATTCTAATCCTCGTTGGATCACCGAGTGCTTTAAAGGTTTGAGAAACAATGAATAACGTTTCTTCATCCAAATCCGTTTCCATCACGTCTTTATCCTTTTCCTCCATCTATCACACTTCCTTCCTTATATGAACATATTATCATATATACATTCTTAGTACAATAGGAAAAATTGATTTATACCATGTTGTTCATTAACATTTTCATATCTTTGGATATTTAACGCTCTCCCCATAGCCTATTAACCTTAACAAGTGTACTATCACGAAAGGATAATCTATATATATCTGGCATGGTGAGTCTTTTCCAGAATTCAAATCCATATTGATGATCAAAATAATTCATCATCAAAACCATGATATTACCGTGAGTTCCTATGACTATCTGCTCACCCTTGTGTTCATTTAAAATTTGCAACAACGTATCTACTCCTCTAGCTTGTGCAATACGATTTGATTCTCCACCATCCCATGAAAAATCTTCCTCATACCATACCTTTTTTATAGCCTTGGAAAAGTCATCCACCGGGGCTTTAGCTAAAATCCGTTCCTTAAGATCGTCTACAATTATTATTTCTTTTTCCCTGGTATTAGCTATTCCTTCAACTGTTTGTAGTGCCCGTTTGTATGGGCTTGAATATACTTGATTGATTTTTTCTCTTTTTAATATGTTAGTCACTTTTTTTGCATCGAGTAAACCTTGTTTTGATAAAGGTCTTCCATATTCATTTGGGGCATAAATAGAATGTGCATGTCGTACAAAATATATATTTGTTATCAATGGTCACCACTCCGGCTATAATATAGTTCCAATAATAAAGTGAAACTTCAATCAGCGGGGGTTTTTGCACTTCCCCCACGGATTGTTAGTTGACCCAATCAGGCCTTTACTGGCTGTTGATCCTCCACTTACAATGCTTGTTATCAACAAAAATACCTGATGTGGGATCTTACAGCCAGTTAATCTGTGATAAAGTGAAACTTCAATCAGCGGGGGTTTTTGCACTTCCCCCCACTGATTGTTAGTTGAACCAATCAGGCCTTTACTGGCTGTTGATCCTCCACTTACTAACCCTGTTATCAACAAAACTTCTGGATGTGGGGGTCTTACAGCCAGTTAATCTGTGATAAACCATGTTTTTTGTTATTCTTTTAATGAGCGCTACTTTATTATCTTTGATTATTACGACCGCACCTCTATCCCGCAATTATATTACCTCCCTCTCTTGTGACGCAAAGGCTTTTCATCATCCAAAGATTCAGAGGCTATTTTTTAGTCATACGATTTATAAATGGGGCTAATCTTTCCCTTTGTGTTGGGATACACGCAGAGGATTCCATATACTTTAAAAAATCATGAGGTGAAACCCAACGGTAGGATATTGTCTCTCCTTCTTGCAAGGTCACGCTTGTGGATAGGTTATACTTAACTAGACAGATTCATTAAGGTCATATAAACTTGGTTCAACGGATATTGGAGGAGAATCAACTATGACTAAAAGAAAGCGAAGAACATTCACTAAAGAATTCAAAGAACAA
>NZ_QTSZ01000052.1 GCF_003730295.1 Ornithinibacillus gellani | reverse complement strand
ATAAGATACTTCTATAATAACATAGTACTAAATAGTACTCAATATTTTATTTTAAAATTTGACAAAAAAATAAAGCCATCACTGGCTCTAAGGGCAATTTATTATTAGTTAGGTGTCAAACTCCCGATAAAAGGTTGTTATTGTTTTTCTATACATACATGTTTGCATATAGGGATTGATAAGGAATAAGAAGTACCTGATTTGAAACTGATCATATAAAATAATTCTATTTTGCTTATCTGTTTTGAAAACAAGTCCATATTTTTGTTCCAAAAAAGCAATTAATAGCATATTTTCTTGTTCGGAAAAGCTTTCAGTAGATAATATTATTTTTGTTGGTATACCATTAACAATTTTTAGATGCCCGTCATCCATGTACCACCAAGCAAGTGACTGTCTGATAAAATATGTATATAATAATGAGGAGGGAATTTCCTTTCTGTTATTTGAATACCATTGTTTGCGAAGATAGGAGATAATGGGAGAAGTCCTGGACTGTGTATAATGGGATGTACTGAAACCTTTAACTGATCGGTTATCAAATATTTTTCTGAACTTTGGTGGATTTAGTGGAATTTCTTTTTTAAATTGATGAAAACAATAATTACTCCATGCAAAATCTGCTGAGGTATGTATAAACTGAAATCTAGGTTTCCTACCCTGTTGAATAGTTATACATCCATCTCCTAATAACTTTCCAATTATTTGAGCTTTAAAGGCTGCTGAAGTATTTTTCCAGGGGGAAACATTCATATATTATCACTCCACATCAATTGGAACATATGTTCTATTATGCCTCATTTATGATCATAAGTACATTTTTTGTGGGATTTATTTTTTCATTACGAAACGGAAAAAGACATCATACTTTAACGAGCATATTTTGGAAATATAAAAAGAACTGCCAGAATGACAGTTCAATTATTTAATGATCATCTAATGATCCGATTTTATCTGCAGCCAATGCCTTCGCCCATTCAACAACGGCTTCTGCATATTTTTGTTCGTCATATATAGCATTTGGTCCATTCGGGTTTACTTCCATAATACTGATTTCCTTATTCGGATTGATTGCAAGAACGATACATAGCTCACTAATATCCCATGATGTTTCCAATGTAGTCGCAATTTGTACTGCAATATCTTTTATTTTTTGTTCGGCTGCTTTATCGTTTTCTAGAAAAGCGGACAATTCTTTTTCGTCTATTTCCACAGCGTTGTCATCTTGAAAATGCTGGGTCTGTCCAGTTGTATGAATGAAAGACCATTCTCGCCTTCTATCTTTTATTAAATGCAGATGAATGGACGTATATGTATCATCGACTGGTCTATTACCAGGGTCAGCTTGCACGATGTAGGCGTGTTTATCTATTTTTTCTTGTATAAGATGTTTAAGCTTTAAATCTGATTGCACTTTACACTTTGTCCCTTCCACAACTAGTGTTTGCCGATTTCCCATGTGTTTCATATATATGGTAGCACCAAACTTTTCTAGTTTTACCTGTACACTGCCATATTTCTCAAGCCATTGGATGACATGATGCGGTTTTCGCACTTTCTGGTAGCTGGCTATCATTGGTGCAAGCGCGTCATCTGCCAATAGCTGTTCATAAATAGCTGATTGCTGATGGGTTTGTACCGGGTATTCATTGGTAAATGGCACATCACTTAATTCATCATAAATAAACTGTGCATCGGCGTGACCACGCCATTTTAGCTGATCAATTATCACATTGGGATAAGCAGTAATCTGTTGGTGCCACTCTCCATCTTCGAAAAATGAGCCACGAATGAGTTCACGATCAAAATCAATGTCATTTGGTGTAAATTGATAAAATGTACATTGTCTGGCAGCTGCAGCTTCTGCGAATGCAAATACAAGTGTGTTTTCTTGAGTTTTTTCTGTGAGCATGCCAATGCATCGTTGTTCATTTATTTTCATAATCGGGAGCTTGCTGCCGCTTGCGTTGAATTGATTAGCTGCATGGATAGATTGTTGGGTATACATCACACCATTTTCTGCAATATATTTTGCATAAGCTATCGTGTTCACCGCACGTTTTTCTTCATGATAGGCGGTTTGCGGACCGTTATTTGCTTCATGCATCCAAATCTTGCCCGTTTCATCAATTGCGAAATCGAGTCCTAACTCATCCAGTGCCAAACCATACAATTTATCCAAATGCCAGGCAACGTCAACGGATAGCTGGAGAATTTCTGTTTCATATTGTTTGCCGCTTTTTTCCCCAAACTCGTTCCGCAAAAAAGCAGGAAAGTCCTCGACACGTCCTTCTGTACTAATATTGCTCAGATTGGTTTTTTTGTTGCCGATTCGCGGATAAATATGTGTCAGCTGCCATTTTCCTTCTCCGTTTTTTTGTACATGGGCTCTAAAATGATAGGGTTCATCCGCTTTTGTACGGGTATGAATATAGCGCTGGATGATAAAGCTGCCTTTTTCCCTTAAAATAATTTGCTCCAGAAATTCCTGAAAGGCATCTGCATTCAGGATTCTTTCCTTCTTTTGGTCCAGTAAAATATAACGGCTGCCTTTTTTCGTAATAAAAAATATATTTTCGCCGCGATTACTGCTTAAGGCTTTGAAGACAACGCGCGGATGTTTTTCCATAAAATCATAAACTTTTTTTGCATCTATACAAACGGTAAAAGGCACGAGCAACTCAGCATACTTTCTGTACTGAACCATCCTTCTCGGCAACGAAAATTTATTGCCGACATGGAAGCTTGTAAATGGTATATGTCGACGTAATTTACGCTCAGCTTGGGATTGTCTACCTACGCCTACATTATGTATCACGTCAGGAAACGGAATGGTTACCCGTTCCCAGTTTCCATTCTGAAAAGTATCAGCCTGAATTCGCTGATCTGCAAAGTTGATATCCTCCGATGTGAAAAAATAGAGCTGTGTTGCTTGGTTTTTACTTTCGTGTAGCATGGCATTCATCCGTGCTTCCGGATAAAAGCTTTTCGGATTACCCCAGCTGTGAAAGATGCCTATTTTTATCGTTTTGTTTTGTTTTTGATTCCCGACCTCCTGAATAAAGCTTTCATTCAGCCGGTTAAATAATGGCTGAAGGGAAAATTGTACGATTTCAGCTATTTTTATAAAATTGCCCGCTTCCAGCTGATTTGCAATCAATAGCAAATATTGTTCTAATTTTTTCGTTTGCTCAGAAAAACGATTGTCCTGTGCGTGAAGCATGTGGATGACAGCTTGTGATCCCTCCACAATGCTGCTAAACATATAAATACTTTGATTTAATTCCCGTTTTTTAATCAGATCTGAAAAATGTTCTGTTGCTTCCGCTAAGGTCTGCAATATATTTTGAACCTGAAACAGTTGTTTTTCGTTTGGTTTGGTCATTTTGACACCTCAATTGTTTGTCGCTAGCTTATACACTTATTATCGGTATTTTACATGGCGATGTTTAATCGCTTCAACATCCATCTCATTTTTTTCACAGATAAATAGTCTGTTTTTTCCATTTTCCTGTATAATGAACATATAGGGAGGTGGGGAATATGCGCATTGTATTGGTGGATGATGAGCCGCTCAACTTGAATCGTTTTGAGAAGTTGATTAAAAAGAACGGTGGGATGGAGATTGCCGGGAAGTATAGCAATCCGTTCGAGGCATTCGAGGCGATTAAGGAGAAGCAGCCGGATGTTGTTTTTCTGGATATCGAGATGCCGGAGTTGGATGGGTTGGAGCTTGCGGAAAAGATTCAAAATCTTCCATTTAAAACAAATATTGTCTTTGTGACGGCGTATCGCGATTATGCGGTTGAGGCATTCGAATTACATGCGATTGATTATCTGGTTAAGCCGGTGCAGCAACATCGGTTGAATGAGACGCTTCGAAGGCTGGCACGTGAACCAAGTGCAGAAGCGGATCCAATTCCAGAAATCATGGTCGGCTGCTTTCAGTCCCTACATTTCAAACAGGTCGGAAACAGACAGAAGACGATTGATGTACGGTGGCGAACAGCGAAAGCACGGGAATTATTTGCCTTTCTCATACATAACTTACATAAGCCTGTGCTCAAGGATGTTATTTTGGAATTACTTTGGCCGGAGATGGAAATCGATAAGGCGATGACGCAGCTTTACTCGACCATTTATCAGATTCGGAAAACGTTGGAAATGCTCGATTTGGAAATTGCGATTAGCAGCAAGAATAATTGCTATCAGCTGGATTTGAACGGAACGAAGCTGGATGTCGTAGAGTGGGAGTCCCAGCTTGATCGTCTACTTGCCGACCAAGAAGCGGATGTCCTTCAGCTAAATCATACCATCCAGCTGTATCAAGGGGATTATTTAGCTGATCATGATTATTTATGGGCCGAGGGTGAGCGGGAGCGTCTGCGTGCAAAATGGCTGGAGCTTGTGACCAAAACAGTAGAAAAATTTATTGTAAAAGAAGACATTACAGCGGCTATCGCCTTGTATCATCGTGTACAGAAACAGTATGCGTATTTAGATGAGGTGTATTTTATGCTGATGCAGCTGTATCACCAGCTCGGTGAAAGAAATGCGGTGATCCAGCAATATGAAAAGCTTGTACACATGCTGGATGAAGAGTTTGGCTTGGAGCCATCCGCTCTGATTAAAAATTGGTATGTCGAATGGAAAAAAGGATTAACACAGGAAGCGCCGTCTATTTAGCTACCTAAAAAGGGCTGTCTACGTTGATAAAAACTTGGGACAGTCTTTTTGGATTGTAAGAACTTCTCCCTGTGACCGGTACGGATGAACAAGTGTACAGTTTTTGTATAGCCCTATGGTGTATCATAGCAATTATTTAGGTCTATTTTCCAAAAATAATCATCTTCTAGTAGAAGTGAGTGTGTTACCATGAGAAAAATTGTCATTGTCAAGGAGCCTTCGATTTTGCGTACAGGGTTAGTTAAAATCTTAGAATCTATGTCAAAGGACGTAAAGGTTATCGTTTATGATGCTTCTGAAATGGAAGCAATGATGGAACTGAGCATAAAGGTGCTGTAATTATAATAGATGTGGATGCGCAGCTGGATTATTGGCGTGTGATTAACCATTATCAGCGCAGGAGGGATAAGCTTGTGATTTGGACTGCCGAGCCAACAAATCGGAAATTATTGGCGCTGTTCCATCGTAATTTGCATGGGTATTTTTTTGAACGGATGGACACGGGGGAACTCATTGCAGCAATTAGGAATGTGTTCCGGGGAGAGCGGTATATCGATCCTGCTTTTTCTGCATTACTATTGGCTGCCTTGGCGGAATAACAATGGGGGAGGCTTGTCAGATGAAACATAAAATCAGCTTGCTGTTCATTGTTACAGGTGTTCTGCTGATTGGTTTGGCTGCTTTTCAATATTTTCATAGCAAGCAGCAATTATCGGCTGCCTTACATGAAGCAGAAAAGCTTGTTTCTATGAATGTGAAAGAGGAGACTGCTGCATCTGCATCAGCAAAAATAGATGTTCCACCATTCAAAGAAAATGATGTGGTTGGTATCTTGCATATACCGAAAATTGAGGGGAAACTTCCTATCGTAGAGGGTACAGATGAAGCGGATCTGGCAAAGGGTGTCGGGCATTATCGTTCCACCGTTTTTCCAGGTGAACAGGAGCAAATCCTGCTGTCTGGCCATCGGGATACGACTTTTCGTAAATTTGGCGAATTAGAAGCTGGGGATCAGTTCATTATCGATATGCCATATGGGAGTTATACCTATGAAATGCGGGAGGCCGTTATTGTGCCTGCGGATGATACATCCATTATTGGACCAAAAGGGGAAGAGGTCCTGACATTATCTACTTGCTATCCATTTAGCTATATTGGATCCGCACCCGATCGGTATGTCATTTTTGCCTATCCAGTTGAAACGGACATTCCGGAATAATGGCTGGAATGCCCGCTTTGGGTTAATGTCTATTTTGTAGCTGCTCATTTAAGGTTTCTGTCTGTTTTCGATAATAGAACAGAGCGCCTAGCCAGAATAGGAAGTAAATCGCGATAAATACAAGTATGTTCAGGAAAATCAGGAGTGGTTTTGGCGATATCCACCCAACTGGAAAAGCAATGCTGAAATAAACGATGATGGACAGGCTGAAATGAATGATGAGTTTTTTGAGTGGGTTCCAGGTTCGGTGCTCCCAAATCAGTGAGGACCAGCCGAAATAAATCCCGACTGCCATACCAGCGAGCATATGCCACCATATTTCATCCACAGAACTGTCGATATGTTTAAACTTTAAGACGGTTAATGCGATAAAAGTGGAGATGGCTCCAAAGCCGACACCAATTATTCCTCGCTTGAAAAGCTCCCTAATCATCGACATAACCTCCCATCATTAACCGTTCTTTTACTTTGGAAACCTGGCTGCGTGAAATATATTCTTTATTTCCGGAATGAAAGTAGACACATAGATTTCCATTGAAGGATAGCTCAAAGCGCTGGATACGGTTCAGATTGCCTATGACAGATTTGGAAAACCTTAGAAAATGATGTGGCATAAGCATGTCTTCCACTTCGTAAAGCTTCATTTTCAGCTCCACATTACGATCTTCCAATGCGGCAAAAATTTTCCTTTTTTCTGCGTAAATATAATCGATATCAGTGGGGTCGAGCAATTCTGTTTGATCATCGACCACTCCGAATAGCCGCTCCGTTTTTCGTTTGCGGATGGTGTTGATAATTTCTTCCAGTTCATCGGACCATTCATTCGTTTGAATGGTAATCGACGGGCCTTCGTATTTGTCATCAATATCAATATTAATTTTCATACCTAACCCCCTTGGGCTTTATCCGCGGGCTTTTTTCAAGAAATGTGGATAGCGCATGAAGGCAATTAGAAATCCAATGCAGCCATATGCGAACACGACGGCGGTTGCTTTGGCGAACAAGGAGAGCTTCAGGGTGCCATTCATTGCATCCTGTAATTCTTGATGGGCCCAATATTGTGGCAGACCGTGTGCAATGATGCGCATGAAATCGGGCATCATCTCTAATGGCATCCACAGTCCGGACAGCATGGCGCCTCCCAGTGCAAATACTTGTGTTAAGGCAATTCCCATGTTTTCTGTATGGACGAGCATGGATAGGGCAAGCCCAATACCGGTTGCGGAAAATGCGAGAACAGCCGATGTGATGAGTAAATACCATGGTTGCCCCAATGGAACTTGATAAACGAGCTTACCAAATGCAAGCAGGATAAATATTTGTATCCATACAATAAACATATACGGTAACCATTTTCCAAGCAAATATTTTATCGAAGAAAGTGACGTGCTGGCAATGCGGGCTGTCATCCCTACATCTCGATCCTTCAAAAAGGTGTTAACCATAGAAATCAGAATGAAAAAAACGAACATGACCGTGTAGCCTGGCACGATGGAAAGAATGACGGTTTCTTGATCTGCATCTGGAACCCCCGATGTGAATACGGAAATAAATAGTACGGTAAAGGCAATTGGTAAAATAATCATCCAAAATAACAATCCGCGATCCTGTGCGTTTTTCTTTAATTCCAGTATAAGCATGGCTTTCATCTAAATGTACCTCCTTGGTTTGAATTTTTCATCAAGATGATTTATCCCGTAGTGCACTTCCAGTCAGTTGGAAGAAGACATCCTCTAGTTTTGGTTGGACCAATTGCAATTGTTCCAGTTTATCGGCATCATTTTTATAGTGATGGAGTATTTGATCCATCATGGCTAATGGTTGATTGGTAGTAATCAAATGTCCTCGATTTTTTTCAGTTATATTATCAGAAGCAGCTAGTTTAGAAGGAGGAGAGAGTTGACCTTTGACAAAAACTGCGGGTGTCACATGCTGTTGCAAAAGTGCATCCATGCTAGATTCTTGTAAAATTTTACCGTGATCAATGAATGCTACATGGTCACACAGCGTTTCGACCTCTTCCATATAATGACTGGCGTAAATGATGGTGCAGCCCTTTTTTATGAGTTGATGGATCATATCAAAAATATATTTCCTGGATTGAGGGTCAATGCCGACAGTTGGCTCATCCATAATGAGCAGCTTCGGTTGATGCATCAAAGCACAGCCAATATTGATTCTGCGTTTCATACCCCCGGAGAATTCGATGATTTTATCCTTTCCGCGTTTCGATAAACCGATTTCCGCTAGAACTTCCTCTGTGCGTTGTCGAAGTTCTTTTCCGCGTAGTCCATACAATCTGCCGAAAAAATGGAGATTGCTTGCTGCAGACAAGGTTTGTTCCAGACAAATTTCCTGTGGTACATAGCCAATATCCTCAGGCTTAGGCATGTCAACCTTGCCCGTATAATCCTGAATGATGGATGATAATATTTTTAATAAAGTAGATTTCCCTGCCCCGTTTGGGCCTACCAAACCATAACAAGATCCGGCTGGTATGGAGAGCGTCGCATCTTGTAATGCTTGATTTTTTCCATAATTCTTTGATACAGATTGGATACTTAACATGTTGATCACCGTCCTTGCTTGGAGTATAGCAAAATAAAACTGCATTTCGATTTGAAAATGGATAACATGCAGCATTCCCTTCATGAAACACCAAAAATAAGGGATGAACGAAATAAAATGATTGATCACAGATTGTTGATAACAAGAATAGTGCGTGTGGGTTCAACAGCCAGTAAAGGCCTGATTGGTTCAACTAACAATCAGTGGGGGAAGTGCGAGAATCCCCACTGATTGAAGTTTCACTTTATTTTACAATTGAAAATTTTAGAAACGTGGGCTATAGTTTGTTACAGGCTTGCTTCTATAAACAAGGGTAAGTGGTCTGGAAATGAATGGATAAACATGGATGCAGAATTGGAAGCGTGTGCATTACTTTACGTAGGATAAGTTGTGGGAATCGGCGAGCCAATTCCTGTCCTGATTGGAAAAGGTCTGACCCTGGGGAGGAATGGGCGCGAGTTGGGATGATTCCCGTGCGAGGATGCTGTTATGGCGCGCGACTTGGCACGTAACCCATGCGAGTTCCGTGCTAAGGTATGCGAGTTCTGCGCTAAGTCATGCGACTTCTACGCCAAGGCATGCGAGTTTCATGCCAAGTCATGCGACTTCCATGCTAAGGTATGCGAGTTCCGTACTAAGGCACGCGAGTTCTATGCTAAGGCATGCGACTTCTACGCCAAGTCATGCGAGTTTCATGCCAAGGTATGCGAGTTTCGTGCCAAGGCATGCGACTTCTGCGCCAAGTCATGCGAGTTCTGTGCTAAGGCATGCGACTTCCATGCTAAGGCATGCGAGTTCCGTACTAAGGCATGCGAGTTTCATGCCAAGGTATGCGACTTCTACGCCAAGTCATGCGAGTTCCATGCCAAGGTATGCGACTTCTGCGCCAAGTCATGCGAGTTCCGTTCTAAGGTATGCTACTTCCATGCTAAGTCATGCGACTTACACATCAAACAGCGACACATAACGCAAAGTCGCT
This sequence comes from Ornithinibacillus gellani, assembly GCF_003730295.1. Classification (GTDB taxonomy): domain Bacteria; phylum Bacillota; class Bacilli; order Bacillales; family Amphibacillaceae; genus Ornithinibacillus_A; species Ornithinibacillus_A gellani. Next base: position 150,472 of record NZ_QTSZ01000052.1, on the reverse strand, counting down.
GTCCATTCACCGTTATTCATATCACGACCTGCACATATAGGGTGGGCACAGTTTTTGGAGGAGGAATGTAATTGAAAATTAAGCTGGATGGTAAGGCGGTAGCTTTTGAACAGGCGCTTGTGGAATTGCAGGATGAGCTTGGATTTGTTTTAGCAGATGATGGGATGGTGCTTACTGCTGAACAGGATGATACGGCTGGTGTGTTGGTGGCGCTAAAGGATGGGAAGGCAGAGATTTCCTATCAACGTCCGATTCATTTTTTCCGTGGATTTGGGTTGCTCGTACAGCATGCGCTGAAGGGGGAAGCAGAATTTACGAAGAAAGAGACGCCGCAGTTTGATAAGATTGGTCCGATGTTTGATTTGTCGCGGAATGCGGTGCTTAGAGTGGATAGTGTAAAGACGTACCTTCGAAAGCTTGCCATCATGGGGCTGGATAGTGCGATGCTTTATATGGAGGATACATATGAGGTGGAATCGGAACCGTATTTTGGCTATATGCGTGGCAGGTATTCTGCAGCGGAATTGAAGGAAATGGATGATTATGCGTATCAGTTTGGGATTGAGCTCATTCCTTGTATCCAGACGCTTGCGCATTTGGAGGAATTCTTGAAGTGGGGTGCGGTGACTGCGTATAAGGATACGAGAGGTGCGCTTCTTTTGGAAAGCGAAAAGACTTACGCTTTGCTGGAGGATATGATTACTGCGGCTACGCAATCCTTTCGTAGTAAACGCATTCATATTGGGATGGATGAAGCGGAGGAGCTTGGTCGTGGAAGATTTTTGAATCAGCATGGCTATAAGCCGCGGTTTGAATTAATGAAGCATCATTTGGAGCGTGTGCTGGAGATTACCGATAAGCTTGGTCTCGAGGCAACGATGTGGAGCGATATGTTTTTGAAGCTTGCTTCTTCCACTGGAGATGTGTACACAAGCAATACGGAAATTCCGGAGCATATCGTGAATCAGACACCGGATGGTATCCAATTGATGTATTGGCAATACAATCAAACCGATAAAAATCATTATACAAAAATGTTTAAGCAGCATCAGGCATTTGGCCGGACACCGGCATTTGCAGGTGGTATCTGGGTATGGAATACGTTCGCTGTCAATTATAATTTGTCGCTAAAGGCGAGTGAGGCTGCGTTAATGGCTTGTAAGGAAGCAGGAGTTAAAGAGGTATTTATCACACTTTGGGGTGATGATGGATATGAAAATAATCCATTTGCTGCTTTGCTTGGTATGCAGTATTATGCGGAGCATGCCTATGCTGAGACATTGGATCAGGAGAAGCTTGAGGAGCGTGTGGAATTTTGTACAGGTGTGACAGAGCAAGCATTTCTGAAGCTTCAGGAATTGGACATGCCTCCAGGGGTGGAACAAACGAATACAGATCAGACCAATCCGTCTAAGTTTTTACTATGGCAGGATGTGTTGCTTGGTGTATTTGACAAGCACATTGAAGGGCAAGCGGTTGGAGATTTTTACAAGGAGTTAGCTGGTAGCTGGAAAGATACGAGGGATGCCAATCAAGCATTGGATTATTTATTTGATGTGCCGGAAAAACTGGCTGCTGTCCTTGCTTTAAAAGGGGATGTTGGTGTCAAGCTAAAGCGGGCATATGATGCAAAGGATAAAACGGAGATGGATCGGATTGCGAATCAGGTTCTTCCTGAGATTAGCGTGCGGGTGGATGCATTACGTGAAGCGCATCGGAAGCAATGGTTACAGATTAATAAGCCATTTGGCTGGGAAGTCGTTGATATTCGTTATGGTGGCTTGAAAAACCGTCTCGATACCGCGACGAAGCGCGTGAATGATTATTTAGCTGGTCGAATTCATGCTGTGGAAGAGTTGGAGCAGGAGCGGCTTTATTACACGCCAGAGGCTGCGGAATCAACAGGATTAGGCTGGTGCAGTTATCATTATCGGATGGCATCACCGAATGTGTTTTTCCACGTCTTGCCAATTTGCTAGAATTTTATGTAACGGACATGAGTAGAAAGGGTGGCTGTAAAGTGGGTAAAAAAAGTTATGAATTTCTAGTAGGCTGTTACGGTAGTGAGCAAGAGGAAACCATCCACTGGCTGGAATTGGATACAGCGGATGGCAAAATTCGTAAACTTGCAGCGTTTTCCGGGGTGGAAAACCCGAGCTATTTAACAGTAGATTCGAAGCGGAATAGTCTGTATGTAATTAGTGAGGTGGATCAGGGGGAGGTCATCAGCTTTGGCATGGACCATCAATCGAAAACGCTTCAACGATGGAATAGCAAACCGACAAAAGGCGGGCCTTGCTATGTGGAGTTAGGAGGCGATGATGACTATATTTTCACTGCTAATTATGGTGGTGGTAGTGTTATTGTTCATCAATTGAATGAAAAGGGAGAAACCGTAAAGGAAACAGATTTTAAAACGTATGATCCGGAAAAATCAAATGTCCATACGATTCGATCCATTCCTGGGACATCTTATTTTGTTGCGACAGATTTAGGCTGTAATGCATTATATTTCTATCGTTTTGAAGTGGAAACGGGTACATTAAATCAAATACGAGCAGTTACATTACCGGATCATTCAGGTCCGCGTCATATTGCTTTTCATCCCACACTAAACATGCTGTATGTGGTGACAGAGTTTAATTCTACCGTTGTTGCTTATGCTTATGATGATTCGTTGGAGTCAATTGAATTGGAACAGGTTATTCAAACTCTTCCAAGCGCTTATTCAGGCAAAAATTATGGGGCGGAAATTCACTTCTCGCATGGATATTTGTATGTATCCAATCGTGGACATCATTCGCTTGCGGTGTTTCAGGTGCTTCCGGATGGTAGGTTGGATGCAATGTCACATACAAGTACAACAGGGGAATGGCCGCGACATTTCACATGTATCCCGGATAGTGATTACGTCATAGTCGCAAATGAGCATACAAATAACTTAGTTGTTATGAAAAAAGACAAGCAGGGATTATTACACGTCCTTGAGGAGTCATATACAGTAGGAAAACCAGTTTGTGTTCATGTATTGACGTAAATCTGACAAAGGATTTACGTTCAAAACTCCTAGTAGTCAAGGATTGGATGTAAGGCATAAAGCCCCTATATGGGTACAATAGCGGTAAAAAATGGATTTGGAAACGCGGGTTTCCAAAAAAAATGATCCTAAACATTATAATGTTATATTGACATGACGATACAATAGTGCTATTATTTCGAATAAGAGGTGAAAACGCTTACTGATATTAGGTAATTATTCCCTGTTTTTTTTCATAGGTTCATGGACTACTAGATTATTTATTTTACATGCAGCGGAGCCTATGAAAACAGATGAATAACAATCAGTAATGGCAGTTCGATTTATCACGTGGAGTAAGAAATCTTGTAAGCGCATCATAGCTGAAAAGGGGTGATTCATCGCAAGGGTAAAAATGAGAGAAATATACATGAGGGTGGACAATTGGTTGTCATTTTTTTAATAACGAGGAGGTTACATTGTGAAATTGAGAAAAGGTTTAATTTTTATAATGGTTATTTTAATTGGACTCGTTTTAGCAGCTTGTAGTGATAAAGAAAGCTCAGGAAAAGATAAAGATTCATCTTCAAAAGATGAAAATGCAGTGAATGAAACAGGTATGCCGATTGTTGACGAAGAATTGGATCTAACGTTTTTCGCCAATAAGCCAGCTCAGAACGAGGGCAATGACTGGAATGATATTCTCATTTGGAATGAATATCAAGATCAGACGAATATCAATGTGAAATGGAATCAAATAAGTCCAGACGCATTGGAAGAGAAAAGAAACCTAGCACTTGGTGGTGGAGATTTGCCAGATGCTTTCTTCCTATCCCAAGTTACGAACACAGATTTACTTCGATATGGTGGACAAAAAGTATTCTTGCCATTAAATGATTTAATCGAGAAGCATGCACCAAATCTTACTGCTTTGATGGAGAATGACCCAAGTATCCGTAAGGCGATTACTTTCCCAGACGGTAATATTTATTCCATGCCTTCTCTAATTGAAGAAGATTTCCTATCCTTGCGCTTGAGTGCAAGACCATGGATTAATGAAGATTGGCTGAAAGAATTAGATATGGATATTCCTGAAACAACAGGTGAATTTTACGAGTACTTAAAGGCAGTAAAAGAGTTGGATCCAGTTGGTGGCGGTAAAACAATACCATACGGTGGAACACAAATTCAGGAAATGGTTCAGTGGTTATCAGGATCTTTCGGTGTCATGAATCATGGTCCATCGAATACAAACTTTGATTTGGATCCGAATGATGATTCTAAATTGCGTTTCTATGCAGCTACAGATGAATATAGACAAATGCTGGAGTACATTCATAAATTGTATGACGAAGACTTGATTGATCAAAGTATCTTTACCATTGAGTGGGGTCAGTTCCTAGCGAATGCTTCGGAAAATCTATATGGAAGTATGATTTTCTATGATCCAATTGAATTGTTTGGTGAAGAAATCGGTTCACAGTACAATAGCTTGGCTGCTTTAGAAGGCCCAGAAGGACATAAGGATTATAACAAACTATCCTCATCTGTTTGGGATACAGCTAACTTGGTTATTACAAGTGAAAACCCTAACCCTGCAGCAACTGTAAGATGGATGGACCATTTCTACAGTGAAGAGGGAGCAGAACTTTATTACATGGGTGTGGAAGGCGAAACCTTTGAAAAGAAAGATGGAAAAGCGGTTTACATGGATCACATCTTAAATCCAGAAGGCGATATGACGTTTGAACAAGCGATTGCAAAGCAGTTAACATGGTTGGGTTCCATTAACGGAATTATTAAAGCAGACTATTTCCAAGGTGGAGAATCTGCACCACAATCTATGGATGCTGCGGAAAAGATTGCACCATTCGTTCCAGACGAAATCTGGCCACGATTCACATTTACGGATGAAGAGAACAAGATTCTACAGTCTATTGGACAAGACGTTAACAACTATGTAGAAGAAATGCGCGATAAATTTATTACTGGAGATGAAGATTTAGCAGGCTGGGATAAATATGTTAAAACATTAGACCAGATTGGCCTGGAGCAAGTAGTGGAAGTCTATCAAGATGCATTCGATAGATACAAAGAGGCTAACTAAAATAAATAGTGGAGTGGTGGGAGGTTTCCCAACCTCCCACCACTATTATTTTACAGCCCTTTTACGCTAGCTTGAACTCCTAGTGAAAAAGGAGGTTTACAATTAAATGGAAATACAGCCCCCATTAAAACAAAGCAGAGGCTATAAAATTAAAAAGAAATTTGTAGCCAATTGGCAATTATACTTATTTCTTTTACCTGTTATGACGTATTTCTTTATTTTCCACTATATCCCAATGTATGGTATTCAGATTGCATTTAAAGATTACTTTGCGAACCTTGGTATCTTTGGGAGCCCGTGGGTTGGATTTGAGCATTTTGAACGTTTCTTTAACTCCTATTATTTTTGGAGACTATTAAAGAACACACTAATTCTGAATACTTACATGTTGATTCTATTTCCTTTACCGATCATCTTTGCGCTATCCTTAAACGAACTTCGAAATGGTCCATTTAAAAAGTGGTCACAAACACTTACATATGCTCCACACTTTGTATCTGTTGTTGTCGTTGTTGGGATGCTTGTTGCATTTTTGGATCCGAATACTGGTTTGGTGAATCACTTTGTTCGTTTACTAGGAATGAAGCCGATCCCATTTTTGACAGCACCAGAATGGTTTAGACATATTTTTGTTTGGTCCGGTCAATGGCAATCACTTGGTTGGGGAACAATTATTTATTTAGCTGCACTTGCTGGAGTGAATCCAGAGTTGCATGAAGCGGCTAAGGTTGACGGTGCAACGCGCATGCAACGTATTTTAAAAATCAATCTACCAAGTATCATGCCGACCATTGTCGTGTTGTTTATCTTGAATATCGGTAACTTTATGCAGATTGGTTTTGAAAAGGTTCTATTGATGCAGAACAATTTAAACTCAGAAACCTCTGATATTATTCAGACTTATGTTTATGAAACGGGTATCTTGCAAGGACAGTACAGTTTTGCAGCGGCAATAGGTTTATTTGAATCTATCATCAATATTATTTTACTCGTTACAGTTAACCAGATTGCAAGGAAAGTAAGTGACAACAGTTTATGGTAGGAAGGAGGTTGTGCTGTGTCAAAGTTTCAATTATCGGATAAAGCCTTTGATCGAGTGAATATCATCTTTGTGTCGATTGTTACGCTCATCATTATTTATCCGCTCATATTTGTAATTAGTGCGTCTATCAGTGATCCGCAAGCCGTTAATACAGGGAAAATGTGGCTGTGGCCAGTTGATTTGACCTTTGATGGATTTGTCCGTGTTTTTCAAAATAAAGCCATTTGGGTAGGGTACAAGAATACAATTATCTATACGACAGTTGGGGTATGTATTCATTTGTTTATATTGCTGCCTGCCGCTTATGCGTTATCCCGGAAGGAACTGATGGCTAAAAAGTTTATTCTCTGGTTCATCTTATTTACGATGCTATTTAATGGTGGGTTGGTTCCAACATATTTAGTTGTTCGAAGTGTTGGTATGCTTGATACCATGTGGGCGATTGTAATTCCTGGTGTTGTTGGTGCATGGTCTGTGCTTGTAGCACGTGCGTTTTTCCAGCAGACGATTCCGGATCAGCTTATTGAAGCGTCCAAAATTGATGGTGCCAATGATATTTACTTATTCATGAAGGTTGTGCTGCCATTATCACTTCCGATTATAGCAGTTATGGCTCTGTTTCATGGGGTTGCGCTTTGGAACCAGTATTTCAGTGCCCTCATTTATTTGTCAGATGAAAGTAAGTTTCCATTGCAGTTAATTTTACGGCAAATATTAATCTTAAATGAAGTAAGTGCAGATAGTGCTTCGAATGCTGCGGGTGCAGCACAGTCATTTGCCCAACAAGTAAAAACGGCTTCACTCGTCAAATATGCGGTCATCATCGTTTCAGCGCTGCCGTTATTAATCGTGTATCCATTCTTACAGCGTTTCTTTGTGAAAGGTGTATTAATTGGATCAGTGAAGGAATAAAAACGATGACTGTTTGATCAAGGAGGTGGGAAGACATGTCAGGATTTATTAATGGTTATTATACGTTTTCGGTTTGGATAACCCGGCTCGCATACTTGAATTTCCTTTGGGTAATATTTACCTTGCTTGGATTAGGTCTATTTGGCATCATGCCAGCGACAGTAGCAATGTTTGCAGTTGTGCGGAAATGGAATATGGGAGAAAAGGATATAGCGATCTTTAAATTGTTTTGGCAAACGTATCGACAGGAATTTGTTAAGGCGAACGTGTTTGGGCTAATTTTATTTGGTTTAGGTTATATATTGTCGATTGAATTTCAGATTATTAGTACCCAAACGAGTCTAACTTACTTGATTGTTCGGTTCAGTATTCTAGCGATCGCTTTATTGTATGTGATTATTTTGCTCTATTTTTTCCCGATTTTTGTTCATTTTAATTTAAGAACGCTACATTATTTGAAATGGCCATTTATTATTGGGGTAATCCATCCAATCCTGACAGTTTTCTTATTTATCAGTATCGGTCTGTTGCATTATGTAACGTTTATTACAGTTCCTGCATTACTTTTCTTTTTTGGAGCGAGCGTCACCGCGTTTATCATTATGTGGGGTGTTTCAAAGACATTTTCGAAATATGAAGCAGCTGCTTGATGATGAAACGATGGTTTAAAAATGGGAGGTAAAACGGTGGAAACAACAATCAAACAAAAGGTCGGACAATTTTTTGTGATTGGTTTTGATGGAAAGATCGTTCCGGATGCGGTTCGTGAATTGATACAGGACTACCATGTTGGTGGCATTATATTGTTTGTACGAAATATTGGAACACCGGAAGAAGTGCTTGCACTAACAACGGATTTACAGCGGGAAGCGAAGCGTGCGGGTTATACGCATCCGCTCCTGATTGGGATTGATCAGGAAAATGGTGTAGTGCGTCGCATGGGTGAGGGGACGACTGTTTTTCCGGGAGCGATGGCGCTTGGGGCAGCGGACAGTGTCACCCATGCCTATGACATTGGTTTAGCAACTGGTAAAGAATTACTTGCACTCGGTATTAACTGGAATCTAGCCCCGGTACTCGATGTGAACGTGAACCCGGCTAATCCAGTAATTGGGGTTCGTTCATTTGGTGAATCCCCGGAAAAAGTTGCTAATCTTGGTAAGGCAATGATGCAGGGAATGCAAGCTGCAGGCGTCATTGCCACGCTTAAGCATTTTCCTGGCCATGGGGATACTGCTGTCGATTCTCATTTGGCACTTCCGACTGTGGACCATAGCATGGAACGACTGGAGCAGGTTGAGTTGAAGCCGTTTCGTGCTTGTATGGAGGCGGGAGCGGATATGGTGATGACTGCACATATCCATTTTCCAGCGGTAGAACCTGATGCTGGTAAACCCGCAACCTTATCCAAGCGTGTGATTGACGGTTTACTGAGAGAAAGATTGAATTATCAAGGTGTCGTAACGACCGATTGTATGGAAATGCACGCCATTTCCAAATCGATAGGAACTGAAAAAGGATCGGCAGCTGCATTACAAGCGGGTGCTGATATTGTAATGATTTCCCATACCTTAAAGCTGCAAACAGGTGGATTGGATGAAGCTATTCGTGCTGTCGAAGCGAAGGAATGGAGCGAGGAGGCATTACAGGCTGCCGCTGGACGACTTCAAGCATTAAAGGATAAATTTTTGAACTGGGAACAAATTGCTTTGGATACGGATCCAGTTGTGCCAGACATTGTTGGCAGCGCTCAACATTATGACCTAGCAGAAAGGGTATATCGTGATAGTGCAACCCAAATTGGTAACCCGGATGTTCTGCCATTGGTAAACTCAGATCAGCAAAAGGTGCTCGTCATGGAACCGTCCAATGTTGGGGGTTCTCCGGCCGAGGATAAAACGCATGGCAATATTCAGCTTGGTACATTAATCCAGGCAACATGCGCACAGGCGGAGGTCCAATTTTTACCGGATGATATTTCGGCACCTGCCATGGACGATCTGATCCAGTTGGCGCAGGCGTATGACACGGTCATTGTTGGGACACTCGATTTGGCAGCTCATCCAGACCAACGTGTATTCATTGAAAGACTGGCTGATTTAGATGTTACGGTTGTTGTCGTAGCCATGCGGAGTCCGTATGATGCAGGCGATCTTCCAGCACAGGTGACAGGTATTTGTACGTATGAATTTTCTGAGCAGGCTTTACAGGCTGCTATCGATGCCATCTGGGGAAAGGTGCAGATTGCAGGAAAGCTGCCAGTTACAGTCGGAAAGCAATCCATTCAATAATAGAGGACAGTCCTTTCTTTAGAAATGAAAAGAAAGAAGTAATGGTGTCAAGCCTTATGATAGGGCAAGCGTCAGCACCGTCTGCAAGTTCTTCGGTGGGCAGGGATTCAGCATCGTTTAAGGTATTCGGGAGGGGCGAGCGTCGGCTTAGTCCTAGTCCCATTTCCATTCCCTGGTCTGGAGGTTGAGCGATTATTAACACTGTCCCAATCTAAACGGATGGGTGCTTGCGCATTTGCTGTAAAAATGATTTATAATAGTAGAAAGTTTATTTGATTTGTGGATTGGTTTTGTGTGGAAGAGATGCGGGTTAAAGGAAGTGCTAACGATGACACAAATAATAAAAAACGCGAGGCAAATCAATGGAGAAACTGTTGATATTGCCGTTAAAGATGGAATCATACAAGAGATAACTGAAAAATATGCAGGTGATGGTGTGGAAATTAAACCAGGGGAGGATGTATATATATCCCCCGGTTGGATTGATCTACATACCCATGCATTTCCAAAGTACGAACCGTATTGCGCTGAACCCGACGAAATTGGATTCCGCACAGGTGTAACAACGATTATAGACGCCGGGAGTAGCGGTGCGGATGATATAGATGAATTTTATGAAATAGCCCAGCAGGCAAAAACGCGCGTATTATCTTTATTAAATATCTCACGCAGCGGACTGCGGCATTTAAATGAATTAGCAGATTTATCGACGATATCTTTACCAGCGATAGAAGCAGCAGTTGAGAAACATCCTGATTTTATTGTTGGGTTAAAGGCTAGGATGAGTGCAAGTGTGGTCGAAATGAATGACATTAAGCCTTTGCAGCTTGCTAAGCAATTACGCTTGAAGGAGCCGTTACCAATGATGGTGCATATTGGGAGTGGGCCGCCAGCGATTGGTGAGGTGCTGGATGTGCTGGAGGCGGGCGATGTCGTGACCCATTGTTTTCATCAGAAGCAGGATAATCATATTTTTGCGACGCCTGAAGCGGTGCATCCGGCCTTATTAAGGGCAATGAAGCGTGGGGTACATTTAGATGTCGGTCATGGTACTTCCAGTTTTTCCTTTCCAATTGCGAAACAAGCAAAGGAAGCTGGGATTGCCTTTGATACAATTGGGACAGATATTTATCAGCGGAACCAGTTACATGGACCGGTTTATGATATGGCAACAACATTGACGAAGTTTTTGGCACTCGGACATTCCTTGCAGGAAATCATTTGGGCTGTTACGGGGGCACCGGCTGCTATTATTGGTAGAGATGACTTGGGTGTTTTACGTGAAGGATGCCCAGCTGATGCAACCTTTTTTACAGTAGAGAAAAAGCCAATGCAATTAATGGATTCATATGGACATACAATGGAAAGCCCCTTTTCAATAAAAGTGAAGGCAGTAATGATAGGTGGGGAGTATATTGAACTTGAAACAAGTAATTAACGCAAGTGGCAGAATGAGTATTTTAGGAGTTTCCACACTTTCCGACGTTGTTCTTGACGGTATGGCGTATGGTGGTAAGCATTATTTTGAAATGGAAGATTTGGTAACACAATCCGGTCAAGCTGTGGCAGGAATGCTGGGAACGGAAGCTGCTTTGATTGTCAATTCAGCTTCTGCTGGCATTGCGCTGTCCATCGCAGGTGCGATAGCAAAGGATAAACACCAGTTGGTTGAAAATATATATGCGCCTGCCCCGCAGGTTCAACGGGAAATATTGCTGATGAAGGGACATAATGTGGATTATGGCGCCCCGGTGGAAACCATGATTCGGCTCGGTGGCGGTATTCCGGTAGAAGCAGGCTATGCCAATGGCTGTCGACTTGAGCAATTGGAGCAGTCAATTAGTGAACAGACTGCTGCCGTCTTATTTATTCAATCTCATCATGCCGTACAAAAAAACATGCCGGCATTGGATGATGTTTACGCGTTGTGCCAGAGATACAATGTACCTCTCATTCTTGATGCAGCCGCTGAAGATCATCCACAGTCCTATTCCGAAAGGGCTGATGTTGTTATTTTTAGTGGATCCAAGGCTTTGGAAGGTCCAACGTCTGGTATTTTGGCTGGTAAAAAAACATACGTATCGTATGCAGCACAACATCAAAAGGGAATTGGAAGAGCCATGAAGGTTGGTAAGGAAGCAATCTTTGGTCTGTTGGCAGCGTTGCAACATTATGATGCGCGACCACGACCAGCAAGAGAGCAACAAGAAGAGCTCATGAAGCTACAGGAATTAGAAGCGATTCCAGGTGTTCGGGTGACCATTGAGCAGGATGAGGCGGGCAGGCCGATTTATCGTGGTCGAATCCATGTGGATGAACAAGAAGCTGCTTGCAATGCGCTAACATTAGTTGCAAGATTAAAGGAAGGTAACTTGGCTGTCTATACGAGAGATTACCATGCAAATGAAGGCAGCATTGATTTAGATTTACGTCCGCTCCAAGCTGGAGATTTAGAAAAAATAATTGCCAAAGTAAAGCAGATACTAGGGGGCGCATAAGATGTCGAAAATATCCTTTTATCAAAATCGAATTTGTTTAAATGTGTTAGCGAAGGACCCAGAAAATGCACGTGACATTTATGAAGCGACAGAGGGCCATGTCTTAATTGGTGTTCTATCTAAGCAATTTGCCACTGCTGAGGAAGCACTGCCTGTTCTTGATGCGTACAAGCAGGCAACCAATGATGCGGTATCGATTGGTTTAGGTGCTGGTGACCCAAATCAATGGCGGGCAGTTGTGGAGATTAGTGAGCTAACTGCGCCAGCGCATGTCAATCAAATCTTCTCTAAGGTTGGCGTAACGAGGGAAGCAGTTGGTCAAAATGAATCCTGGATCAATGGACTGGTGCACCCGGCAGGACGTGTTGGTTATGTAAAGGCAGCGATTGGGGACGGGGAACCAATCGAAATGGGAACAGCGGAAGCGATTGATCGTATACGGGCGATGGGCGGAAATGCAGTGAAGTATTTTCCGATGAATGGGTTGGAAACAAAGGAACAATATTTGGATGTGGTTCGTTGTTGTGCGGAAACGGATTTTGCAATTGAGCCTACGGGAGGCTTGGACTTAAGTAACTTCCGTGAAATTGTGGAAATCGCACTTCAGGCGGGTGTGAAGCAGGTTATTCCACATGTTTATTCGTCTATTATCGATAAGGAAACAGGCAAGACGAATATAGAAGACGTCAAGCAACTGTACGAAGTAATGAAAGAATTAGGCGATTCATATGGTGAATAAGGTAAAAGCCTTCGGTGAAGTGATGATGAAGTTGAATGTTCCTGGCTATACGAAGCTGGAGCAGGCAAACCGTCTTGATTTGTCTTTTTCAGGAACTGGTGTTAATGTGCTAGCTGCGATGAGTCGGTTTGGTCATTCGGCTTCCATTATCACCGCCTTACCGGATAATTCCGTTGGGGATGCTGCAGCTGCATACCTGCGTTCACTAGGGATAGCTACGGATGACATACAACATACCGGTGCATATATGGGGATGTATTTTTTGGAAAATGGTTTTGATAGACGTGCTTCTGTCGTTACTTATTCTAATCGAAAGGAAAGTTCTTTTTGTCAGTCAAGTGCAGCAGATTATCCACTTGAGAAGCTGTTGCAGGATACAGCAATGCTTCATTTTTGTGGCATTGGTCTAGCTGTATCTGAGCAAACGAGAGAGCTATTACTAACGGTTGCAAAAATGGCAAAAAAAGCTGGTGTTACCGTTGTATTTGATTGTAATTATCGGGAAAAACTATGGCTTAGTCAGGAAGAACAGGCAAAAGCGACCTACGAGGCAATGCTCGCCCATACAGATATTTGTTTTATGACGGAGCGGGATGCGATTTCTATACTTGGGATGGAGACTGCCGCAACGGATCAAAAAGAGCAGCTTCAGGATTTATTACCGAGTGTAGCAAAACAGTTTGGAATTCAAACGATTGCTGGTACAATAAGACAATCACAGAATGAAAAAAGCAGTATCCAAGGCTTCTTGCTGCAACAGGATCGTCTCGTATTTTCCAAACCGCAGGCGTTCCGGATATTGGAACGAATTGGCGGTGGAGATGGTTTTGCAAGTGGGATTTTGCACGGTTTATTAAGTGACTATTCACTGGAGGATACAGTGGAATTCGCTGCTGCTTCCGGTGCATTAGCCCATATGCTGCCTGGGGATTCTCCAAGAAGCTCAGAGAAAGAGGTTTGGAGGCTTGTAACGCGCAGTGAAATAGAAATGGAAAGGTAGATTGCGGATGAATTTACATTTAAAGCAAGGGCCACTCTATCTTCAGGTAAAGGATATATTAAAGGAACGGATTATTACGGGTCGTTATGCCAAAAATGAATTGATTCCGCCTGAGCCGGAGCTTGAACGTGAATTTGGAGTCAGTAAAATTACAATTCGTAAAGCGGTTGAGCAGTTGGTACAAGAAGGCTATGTAGAAAAACGCAGCGGGATTGGGACAACAGTGCTGGATAATCATGCGGTATCCAAGCTGTCAAAAGGGCAGCGTTTTTCAGAGTACTTGCTTGAAGAAGGGTATATGCTGCAAAAACAATTGATTGATGTATCAATTGTAACTGCAGATCTTCATGCAATTAAAGCCTTTGGTAAGCGTGCTTATTGTATTGAGCGATTGTATACATTGAATGATAAGCCCTATATTCATTTTAAGCATTATATATCCGGGGATATTGACCTACCAAATAATCGGGATTATTTTACACATTCTTTGTATGAAATTTTATATGAACAAGGTGTACGTTTTCATCGATTTAAAGATGAGTTCGGTGTTGCTGTCCCAGATGAAAAGATTGCGGAGCTGCTTCAGATAGAACAGCAACCATTATTACATCGTGAACGATTTTCCTATGACCTTGGTGAGCGTCTGATTGAGTATTCGGTTGCCTTTTATAATACGGCCGTCCACAAATACATCGTAAATTTGAATGTGTAAACACATTCTCTACGATTGTTCGTGGATGGCCTGTTTGGCAAGCTGATCTGCATGCGTATTTTCTTTAGATGGAATCCACTTAATAAAACAGTGCGTAAATAAACCCACTTTCTGCTCGATTGCTTCAAGTAATGGCTGAAAGCTGGGATTTTTTGTTGTTCCTTTATCCATGATATCGACAACGGTTCGTGAATCAGAGCGTATGGAAATAATTTCTCCTGGATAATGCTCCTTACAAATATCAAGTGCTAAGCTTACAGCATTGAATTCTGCCTCATGATTAGACATTTCCTCAAGTGGGATAGCGTGAGAGTGGGTAATTTTTCCCGCTTTAATATAAATTCCTGCACCGCTTTTTCCCGGATTCCCCATTGATGCGCCATCTGTATATACCTCAATCATTATGACTGTCCTCCTCTTGAACCTTCACATGCAAAAAAACCACTGCCTCCGGATGAATTGGGGCAGCGGCTTTGTCCGTTCGTGCGTTACAGTCCCATAATATGGTAGCCTGAATCGACGTGTAATACTTCCCCTGTGACACCTCTTGCTAAATCACTAATGAAAAAGAGTGTTGCATCTCCTACTTGGTCCTGATCAACATTTCGACGTAATGGTGCTTTTTCTTCAATGGTTGCGTTGATATCATTGAAGCCGGAAACACCTTTTGCAGAAAGTGTGCGGATTGGACCAGCTGAAACAGCATTCACGCGGATGCCGTATTTACCAACATCCTCAGCTAAATAGCGGACGCTTGCTTCAAGCGATGCTTTGGCAACGCCCATGACGTTATAATTTTTAATGACCCGTTCTGAGCCTAAGTAAGTCTGGGTAACGATGCTGCCCCCCTCTGTCATCACTTCTTTTGCCGCTTTTGTAACGGCAACAAGGGAATAAGCACTTATTTCCTGGGCCAAAAGGAACCCTTCACGTGATGTATCGGCATATTCGCCTTTCAGTTCATCACGATTTGCGAAAGCAACAGAATGAACAACGCCGTGAATGACGCCAACAGATTCTTTTATTTCCTGAAATGCTGCTGTGATGCTTTCGTCCTGTGCTACGTCACAAGACACAATAAGCTTTGCTTCGATATTATTCTTTTCTAATAGTTTGGATAATTTTTGATAAGAACGTTCTTGTCTATTCGTAAAGATTAAATTAGCGCCGGCATTGTGCAGTGATTTTGTAATGCCCCAAGCGATACTTCGCTCATTGGCAACACCCATGACGACGATGTTCTTTCCTTGCAATAAACCTGACATACGTGCACCTCCATAAAGATTTCAACTTTATTATAACCTAATCCCAACTCCGTGAGAAATAAATTCCCACCCTAATATAGGAATTTAGCCTTTTGTCAATTCAAATGGACTATGTTAACTTTTATCTTAAATATTTGAATTAATGGATATTTTTGAATATTTTAGAGGGTTTCTTCCTTTTTTGTAGAATAACTCAAGTATATTACGGAGGTTTGTTTTCATATGGAATGGAGGGGAATTTGGTGCCGGATATGGTTCTGCGGTTAAAGGATTTGCAAACACATTTCTTTACGGATCATGGTGAGGTCCCCGCGGTGGATCGGGTTAGCTTTTCGGTTGGCAAAGGTGAAGTGGTAGGTATTGTGGGGGAGTCAGGCTGTGGAAAAAGTGTTACCTCCCTTTCCATCATGCAACTCGTCCCAAGTCCACCTGGAAAAATAATTGGTGGAGAAATTCAATTTAAAGGGGAGGATTTGGTTCAGGCAAGCCCCAAACGGATGAAGCAATTACGGGGAAATGAAATTGCAATGATTTTTCAGGAGCCGATGACATCATTAAATCCATTATTTACAATTGGTAATCAGTTACAGGAAGCGATTCGAATTCATCGGAAAGTCACCAAAAAACAGGCGAGAATCCAAGCGATAGATTTGTTAAATCAGGTTGGTATTCCAAGGGCGGAAGCGATCATAGACGAATATCCGCATCAGTTATCAGGTGGTATGCGGCAACGGGTTATGATTGCCATGGCGATGTCCTGTCATCCGGACTTACTTATTGCCGATGAACCGACCACAGCATTAGACGTTACCATTCAGGCGCAAATATTAAGATTGATGAAGCAATTAAATGAGGAAAATAATACAGCCATTTTACTAATTACCCATGATTTGGGCGTTGTGGCAGAGCTTTGCGACCGGGTAGTCGTTATGTATGCTGGACAGGTGGTGGAACGGGGAACGATGCGGGAAATTTTGAAACAACCTAAACATCCGTATACGAAAGGGTTAATTCGCTCGTTACCAAAACTATCGGAACGGGAGCAGAAGCTGTATTCCATTCCCGGCACGGTTCCGCGTCTCGGAGTGGGACAAGTTGGCTGTCGGTTTGCGCCTCGATGTGAGATGGCATTTACCAGGTGCTTTCAAGAGAATCCAGCCTTATATGAGCTGGAAAATGGTCAAACAGCCCGATGCTTTCTATATGACGAAATCGAACGGGAGGGACATCCAGATGGTGGCAAAACCTCTATTGGAAGTAAAGGGACTTAAGAAATACTTCGATGTGAAAGGGGGTGTTTTTGGTCGGAAGGTTGGAGAGGTAAAAGCAGTGGATGATGTCTCGTTTACCGTAATGGAAGGGGAGATTCTGGGTATCGTTGGGGAATCTGGTTGCGGAAAATCGACAACAGGTAAGTCTATTTTACGTCTGATTGAACCAACAGATGGCGAGGTGACCTTTGATGGCCAAAACATTGCCTCGTTGAAGTCCGAACAGCTAAGAAAAATTCGACGCGATATGCAGATTATTTTCCAGGATCCATATGCTTCCCTTAATCCAAGACATACGGTAGAAAAAATCATTTCTGAGCCCTTGCTCATTCATGGAATGAAGCACGCTGCAGAACGTAAAAAACGTGTGCGGGAACTACTGGAGATTGTCGGGTTAAATGCGTATCATGCATCGCGCTATCCACATCAATTTAGTGGGGGACAGCGACAACGAATTGGAATAGCAAGGGCGCTTGCCAATCATCCGAAATTAATTATTTGTGATGAACCAGTTTCAGCATTGGACGTTTCCGTGCAATCGCAAATATTGAATTTAATGGAAGAATTACGTGATGCTTTTCAGCTAACATATATTTTTATTGCCCATGACTTGAGTGTCGTGAAACATATTAGTGACCGGGTAGCCGTGATGTATTTAGGCAGAATGGCAGAGCTGGCGGATAAGGATGTACTTTATGCCGATCCAAAGCATCCTTATACAAAAGCATTGCTGTCAGCAGTACCTATACCAGATCCAGATGAAAAAAAGGAAGCGATTATTCTGGAGGGGGATATTCCAAGTCCGGCAAATCCACCAACAGGATGTGCTTTTCATACGCGGTGTCCTGTCGCGATGTCTGTCTGTAAGGAGGTGCGCCCAACCTTCAAAATGGTAGACCAGGACCATTACGTTGCATGTCATCTTTACGAATAATCAAGGCACCATGAGAATACAATAGCTTGCATTTATGATTAAAAAGGAGGATTTTTTCATGAAGCATAAGTTTTTATTTTTTTATGTGTTTGGCCTTGCGGTGCTGCTCGTATTAGCGGCATGCAATGACAGTAGTAACAATGATGATCCGGCTGCGGAGGCAGAAGGCAATGATGTGGAAGCGGCAGATGGTGGTGTTCTAGTATTTGCCAGGGGTGGAGATTCCGAGAGCTTGGATCCTGGAAGTACAACAGATGGAGAATCGTCTCGGGTTACCAGGCAGATTTTAGAAGGTTTATTGGAGTTTGATAAGGAATCCTTCGATTTAAAGCCTGGCCTGGCTCATGATTGGGACGTATCAGAGGATGGCTTAACGTATACATTCCAGTTGGAGGAAGGGGTCAAGTTCCATGATGGGACAGACTTTAATGCAGAAGCAGTTAAGATCAATTTTGAAAGATGGGCAGATCCCGATCATGAATATGCATTTTCCGATGCGGGCTATGTTTACTCTATGTATGGCACGATGTTTGGTGGCTTTAAAGGTGATGAGGACCATGTGATTGAGGAAATCAATGTGCTTGGTGATCACGAAATTGAGTTTAAATTAAGTCAGCCACTTGGATTTTTCCTGCAGAACATGGGGATGACCTATTTTTCCATTACCTCTCCTAAGGCATTAGAGGAATATGGCGCAGAAATTAATGAACATCCTGTAGGGACAGGGCCTTTCAAATTCGTAAGCTGGCAAAAGGATGATTCCATTGTTGTAGAAAAATTTGAGGATTATCGTAAGGAAGGTTTGCCAAAGCTTGATCAAGTTATTTTTGAGGTCATTCCAGATAACGCTGCTCGCTTAATTGCGCTAAAAGCAGGTGAGATTGACATTATGGATGGCCTGAATCCAGATGATGCTGCGGGTGTTGAGGCAGATGAGAATTTGCAGTTATATACAAGGGCAGAAAATAATTTTGGCTATGTCGGCTTTAACGTGGAGAAAGCACCATTGGATATCAAGGAAGTGCGCCAAGCCATTAACCATGCTATTGATCGTCAAGCTATTGCAGATGCACTTTATGCAGGCTATGCCAATCCTGCCGTGAATCCATTGCCACCAGGTTATTTAGGCTATAACGATGAAGTACCAGGCTATGATTATGACTTAGATAAGGCGAAAGCATTGTTAAAAGAAGCTGGCTTTGAGGATGGTTTGGAAATTGAATTATGGACGATGCCAGTTGCCCGACCGTATATGCCAGACCCGGAAACAGTTTCGCAAATTGTGCAAAATAATCTAGCAGAAGTTGGGATTGATATTAAGATTGTGCGCGAAGAGTGGGCCCCATACTTGGAAAAGACGATGGAAGGCGAGCATCAAATGTATATGCTTGGATGGTCTGGTACAAACGGAGACCCGGATTACTTCCTTAGCAGCTTACTACATGGCAGCAATATAGGCACAAGCAATCGCTCTTTTTATGCAAATGATGAAGTGGATAAATTGCTCGATGCGGCAAAGCTTTCTGTCGATCAGGATGAGCGTGCGGATTTTTATAAGCAGGCACAGGCTTTAATTTCTGAGGATTCGCCAATGGTAACACTCGTTCATTCGACACCAGTCATGGCAACCACGAACCAGGTTAAGAATTATGTGCCACATCCATCAACTAGTGAATCACTGGAAGAAGTCGTTTTAAGCAAATAAATGGTCAGTAGCACTCCGGCCCCCAAATATGGGGCCGGAAGCGCATGGCCGTTATAAAATGGGACGAGTTATTTTTCACGAAAGGGTGAAAGGATGGCAGCATATATATCTAGACGGCTTTTGATGTTGATACCGGTATTAATTGGCATGACATTGATTACTTTTTCCATTGTACATCTGATCCCGGGAAACCCTGCCCAAACCATATTAGGAGAATCCGCTACCGAAACAGCCATCAAAAATCTCGAAGAATCAATGGGACTAAATAAGCCCTATCCCATTCAATATAGCATCTATGTGACTGATTTACTTCAGGGGGACCTTGGTACATCCCTTCGTTCGAAAGCACCCATATCCAAAGAAATTTGGCCTTATATTGCCGCGACTTTTGAGCTGACGTTATTCGCGATGATTTTTGCTGTAGTCATTGGGGTCAATGCTGGAATTATCAGTGCTTGGAAGCAGAACTCCTGGTTTGATTTTTTAGCGATGCTTGTTGCCCTCATTGGTGTTTCTATGCCTATTTTTTGGTTGGCTTTAATGGAACAATGGATTTTTGCGCAAGAGCTTGGATGGTTGCCGGCATATGGCAGACAAAACAATCGGGATCCGATGGAAGCCATTACCCATTTTTATGTACTTGATGCGATGTTGCATTTGGATTTTTCAAGAATCATTGGTATTTTAAAGCATTTAATCTTACCTAGTATTGCCCTCGGCACGATTCCAATGGCCATTATTGCCAGAATGACACGCTCCAGCATGCTTGAAGTGATGAAATCTGATTATATTCGCACCGTCAGGGCAAAAGGAGCGGGACAATTTCTAGTTATTTATAAGCATGCGCTGAAGAATGCGATGATTCCGGTATTAACGGTAATTGGTTTGCAAACAGGAGTCCTGCTTGGTGGCGCCATTCTGACTGAAACTATTTTTAGCTGGCCTGGAATTGGTAGATATATTTATGAAGCAATCAATTATCGTGATTATCCAGTTATTCAATCTGGCATATTGGTTGTTGCATTTATTTTTGTGATCATCAATCTGATTGTTGATTTGCTCTATACATATATTGATCCGCGGGTTAAATATTAGGGGGGATATGGATGAAAATTGACGAAAAAAGCAATTATTCAGAGCAGCTTCAGCCCAACCCCGCCAAAATAGGACAGCAAATGGATCTAAATGAGGTAGAAGCTTTTTCCCCATGGAAGGATACATGGAGGCAGCTACGTAAGAATCGCTTTGCAACAACAGGGGCTATGGTTATTTTGTTTTTTATTTTGCTTGGTTTATTAGCTCCGTTCATTACGGCTTATCCTTATGCAGAACAAAATCTGGTGGAACGATTAAAGCCGCCATCAGCAGAACATTGGCTTGGTACGGATCATTTGGGACGAGATATATTTACGCGGATAGCTTATGGAGCTAGAATCTCGCTGCAGGTTGGTTTTTTTGCTGTAACAGGTGCGCTTGTATTTGGAACACTTCTTGGGGTGATCGCGGGTTACTTTGGGCGTTGGATTGATATGATTATATCGCGTATATTCGATATTTTATTGGCCTTTCCCAGCATTTTACTTGCAATATCTGTTGTTGCGATTTTAGGAGCGTCCTTACAAAATGCATTAATTGCTATTGCGATTATTAATATTCCTATCTTTGGACGACTTGTGCGTTCACGGGTGATAAGTTTACGTGAGGAAGAGTATATCATGGCAGCAAGGGCGCAAGGAATGAAAAATGGCAGAATTCTATTTCATCACATTCTGCCAAACAGTATCGCACCTATTATTGTTCAGTCTACACTTGGATTTGGCACCGCTATTTTGGAAGCAGCAGCACTTGGATTCCTCGGTCTTGGCGCACAGCCGCCAACACCTGAATGGGGAAAGATGCTAGCAGAATCACGTGATTTTATTCAGCTGGCACCGTGGACATTGATTGCACCAGGGATTTCTATTATGCTAGTTGTGCTTGGATTTAATTTAATTGGTGATGGATTACGTGATGCACTGGATCCCAAAATGAAAAACTAAATAAAAAAGATTATATATGATGTAAGTCTGTTCGTAGGCTTGTGAAAAAAGGTATTTCCATCCGGCGATGTACTGGATGGAGATACCTTTTTTGGACCCAAAATAACTTTTGTGGAAAATATTGATTTTTCCCCTTTACAAACATTTAGATACTGTATATAATAAGATTCGTTGGTTTGGAGAGCTTGTACTGTTCAAGTAGCCAGCATCTTGTGTATGGCCCGTTGGTCAAGCGGTTAAGACACCGCCCTTTCACGGCGGTAACACGGGTTCGAATCCCGTACGGGTCATCTTTTTTTACTTTTAAGGGCTATTTTAAAAGATACAATGCTGTACAACAAGGTGAAAATGTTAACTACATTTCCCTTCTTACAACAAGCCGGCCTAGCTCAATTGGTAGAGCAACGAGCACCGCTTCTGCCGAATAAGCTACGAGTAACCCCGAAGCATTCACATCCTGAATAAGCTGGAAGATGCAGGGGTCGATACGGCGAAAACTTTAATGAACAATAAACTTTTATATCAAGCCGGCCTAGCTCAACTGGTAGAGCAACGAGCACCGCTTCTGCCGAATAAGCTACGAGTAACCCCGAAGCATTCACATCCTGAATAAGCTGGAAGATGCAGGGGTCGATACGGCGAAAACTTTAATGAACAATAAACTTTTATATCAAGCCGGCCTAGCTCAACTGGTAGAGCAACGAGCACCGCTTCTGCCGAATAAGCTACGAGTAACCCCGAAGTATTCACATCCTGAATAAGCTGGAAGATGCAGGGGTCAATCGGCGAAAAGCTTTAATCAATAATAACTTTTATATCAAGCCGGCCTAGCTCAATTGGTAGAGCAACTGACTTGTAATCAGTAGGTTGGGGGTTCAAGTCCTCTGGCCGGCACCATTTTGTGTGTATGTTTTCAACAGAATAGTGAAAAATAGATACGGAGGGGTAGCGAAGTGGCTAAACGCGGCGGACTGTAAATCCGCTCCCTCAGGGTTCGGCAGTTCGAATCTGCCCCCCTCCACCATACTATTTTTTTATTGGGCTATAGCCAAGCGGTAAGGCAACGGGTTTTGGTCCCGTCATTCCTAGGTTCGAATCCTAGTAGCCCAGTTTTTTTGTTGCCAAAATTAGGAAAACCTACGTTTATAAAAATAACGATAGGGTACAACTAACAATAAACAAAATATGAGCCATTAGCTCAGTCGGTAGAGCAAGCCGCAAGCATCATTGGATAATCATCCATGTGCAGGCTTGTGAGGAGTGCGTCATCATCGAATATACTTGCAACACGACGAACAACGAATTTCGATAGGGCAATACATCCACCGAATAAGCTACGAGTAACCCCGAAGCATTCGCATCCTGAATAATCTATAAGATGCAGGGGTCAACAAAATGAATGTTCTAATAAGATCAGAAATACTAAATCTTATGAGCCATTAGCTCAGTCGGTAGAGCATCTGACTTTTAATCAGAGGGTCACAGGTTCGAATCCTGTATGGCTCATCCTTTTACAAGAATTTGCATAGAAACTATTTTTATGGAAATGTAGATAAACAAGGCTGTTGGATTTTTATCATACAGCCTTGTTTATTTGCATTTTTGAGTGTTTTTCACCATAATAGATAGAGTAATTTAATTAAAATCGATACTTGTGTGCGTGGATGAAAATCCATGATGCAGGAAGTCGATATTTATATTATAATTTATATGATGCCTTACACATAAAAGGTACACGAAACTTTCTATCTAAACAAAAAAGGTCATCTATTTAATATATGAAAATGCAGGATTTACTATGAAATGCAAAAGGATGATACAGTATGAAGTCTTCTAGAATTCCTGGCTTCTATAAAAAAAGCGTTGATGAACGGAAAGCATGGTTGCGGGAGCAGGAAATATTTTCTGCGGATGATTTAAACAGTTTATCTCCTCAGCATGCTTTGCCGATTGCAACAGCGGATAATATGATTGAGAATGTAATTGGTACTTTTCCTTTACCGTTAGGTTTAGGTTTAAACTTTTTAATTAATAATAAAGAATATATCATACCAATGGTGGTGGAAGAACCATCTGTTGTGGCTTCTGCCAGCTATATCGCAAAAATTGTTCGCGATGCAGGTGGTTTCAAAACAGAGGCATCTGATCGAGTAATGATTGGACAAATTCAGGTCGTTGGTTGTGATGACTTTAAAGCTGCAAAGGAAGCTTTGCTTGCTGAAAAGGAGCAATTGATTGAGTCAGCCAATGCTGCGTACCCGAGCTTAGTAGCAAGGGGTGGCGGGGCAGAGGATATGGAAGTTCGTATTTTAAATGAATCGGCGGACTCCGCATATTCCAAAATGTTGGTTGTTCATTTATTTATTAATACTTGTGATGCAATGGGTGCCAACATTATTAATACGATGGTGGAATCTCTTGCGCCGACAGTGGAAGAAATAACAAACGGCAAAGTTTATTTGCGAATTTTATCAAATTTTGCAGATCGTTGTGTTGCAAAAGCTACTTGTGTGATTCCGCCAAAACTGCTTGCTAGTGATGGTTTCACAGGTGAAGAAGTTCGAGATGGTGTTGTGTCAGCTTATGAATTTGCTGCATCTGATCCGTATCGGGCGGTCACACATAATAAAGGAATTATGAATGGGATTGATCCAGTCGTCATTGCAACTGGAAATGATTGGCGTGCTGTGGAGGCAGGAGCTCATGCTTATGCCGCAAAAGATGGGCATTATGGATCAATGACTAAATGGTATGTTGATGAAGATGGAAATTTAGTTGGAGAATTGGAACTTCCTATGTCAGTTGGCACAGTTGGTGGCTCGATTCGTGTACATCCTGTTTCTAAATTGGCACATAAGCTATTGGGGACGGCATCTGCGCAGGAACTGGCTCAAATTATCGTATCAGTTGGGTTGGCACAAAACCTCGGAGCATTAAAAGCGCTCGTTACAGATGGTATCCAAAAAGGCCATATGGCGCTACATTCCCGCTCCGTTGCCATTGCTGCTGGTGCGACAGGGGAGATGGTTGATGTGATTGCTGAACAATTAGTAAAATCAAAGGAAATCCGTGTTGGAAAAGCTAAAGAATTGGTGGATAGTTATATAAAATGAGTGCAGAAAAAGCAACAACTTCAGAAAAAACAGCTATAGGTGTAGCTCATAGTAAACTAATTTTAATCGGAGAGCATGCGGTTGTACACGGACAGCCTGCAATAGCCATCCCATTTCCATTAGTTGGCGTTGAATCTATTATTGAATACGTGCCAGGTTCCATTAAAATCGATAGCACATTTTATCATGGACCGATTGATTCTGTGCCTGCTTCTTTACGCGGTATTGCCGATAGTATTTTAGCAACCTTGGATTATTTACAATTGCCGAAGCGTGATTTGCTGATTCAAATTAATTCATCTATCCCACCAGGGAAAGGGTTAGGATCGAGCGCATCTGTCGCTATTGCAGTTGTGAAATCCTTGTTTGCCTACGCGGATCGGGAGCATTTAGCTGATGAAGTGCTCGAACTCGCTAATATCGCTGAGACCTTTGCGCATGGTGCGCCAAGTGGTATCGATACGTTAACGATTACGTCTGAGTGTCCAGTTTGGTTTGAAAAGGAACATCCAACTTGCTTCATCCAGCCGAATGACGATTTTCATTTTATTGTCGCAGATTCAGGACGTGTTGGGGATACGAGGTCTGCGGTGGAATCTGTCGCTAACTTATTTAAGTCAGCGCCGAAAAAAATTCAACAACAATTGGACCGAATTGGTGAGCTTACTTATCAAGCGAAAGATGCTTTGGAAAAGGCTGGTAAACAGGTGCTCGGTAAAATGTTAGATGAGGCACAAAAAGAATTAGAAGCACTCGGTGTAAGTGATGCTGCGTTAAATCGACTTATTTATTTCGCCCGTCAGGAAGGCGCATTAGGTGCCAAGCTAACAGGTGGCGGAAATGGTGGATGCATCATTGCCCTTGCGCAAAATGAAGTGCATTCTAGACAGCTAGCCGATAAATTGAAGAAATTCGGTGCGCACGCTGTATGGCCGTTTGTTTTGAAAAAGAAAAATTAAGCGAAAAAAGGATATTCCAATGGTATATCCTTTTTTTCACTGATTAAATATAAAAAAGTGAGATATGAGAGCTGCCAAATGGGCAGCCATACATATATGATGGATAGAGGAGACATATGATGAAGGCGACTGCAAAAGCTCATACCAATATTGCATTGATTAAATATTGGGGGAAACGTGATGAGACGCTTATTTTACCGACAAACAACAGCCTTTCTTTAACATTAGATGGCTTTTATACGACAACAACGGTTCAATTTCGTGAAGAACTGACAGAGGATGTCTTTTTTTTGAATGATGAACGAATCCTTGACGAACCATATCGGCGTGTTTCAGCATTTCTCGATCTCATTCGCAAAATGGCATTACGTGAAGGTTCATATGCAGAAATTCATTCTAATAATGCCGTTCCGACTGCAGCTGGCTTTGCTTCTTCTGCTTCTGGTTTTGCTGCACTTGCCGCGGCAGGGTCACGTGCGATTGGTTTGAAGTTAAGCGAGGAAGAGCTGTCACGATTAACGAGACAGGGTTCAGGTTCAGCTTGCCGCTCCATTTATGGCGGTTTTGCAGAATGGCAGATGGGAAATGAAATAGATGGTTCCGATTCCTATGCAGTTCCCATTGCACCACAGGAACATTGGGATGTTCGGGTTGCAGCGGTTGTTCTGTCAGATGTGGCAAAGGATGTGTCTAGTCGTGCAGGGATGAAGCGGACAGTGGATACTTCCGTTTTCTTTGATAGCTGGGTGAACAGTATTCCTGCTGACTTAAATGAAATAAAAGCTGGAATTATGAGCCGTGATTTTACAAAAGTTGGCCAGACTGCGGAAGCAAATTGTTTAAAAATGCATGCGACAACCCTTGGTGCAGCTCCACCATTTACCTATTGGCAAGACTCTACTTTTACTGTTATGCAAACCGTTCGTGAACTACGTCAACAGGGAATCCCTGCCTACTTTACAATAGATGCAGGGCCAAATGTGAAGGTTTTATATTTACCGGAAAATGAGCAGCAGGTTCAGGAGACTTTACGTCAAGTCCCTGGTGTGGCAGATGTGATTCTTAGCCGCGCAGGCCAAGGCATATCTTACCTGGATGAAGCTTAACAGGATAGAGGCGAAATGATGAGCTGCTTCATAGTTCATCGTTTTGCTGTTTAATGGGGGTAATAAATGATGTCCGCACAAACGTCAATTACTGTAAAAGCACCTGGCAAGTTAATGATTGCCGGAGAATACGCGGTATTAGAGGCCCATCATGTACTCGCTGTGATGGCGGTGGATCGCTTTGTCTATGCAACCATTGAAGATAGTGAAAAGCAAGCTTTGACATTAACAGATCTTGGATTACAGGAGCTATCCTGGTCCTACCAAAAAGGACAGGTTCATATTTATCGCGATGATTCACGCGTGCAGTTTGTCCAACAGGCCATGTCTGTGGTCTGCCGTTACTTAGAGGAGCAATCTCATGATTGGGGAAGCTTCACCTTATCCATTCAAAGTGAGCTGGATGATGTATCAGGAAGAAAATATGGGCTAGGCTCCAGTGCAGCTGTAACAGTTGCCGTCGTGTCTGCCATACTTGAATATGTGTTACCAGAAAAGCCAAAAGCAGAATTGGTATTTAAATTGGCTGCTACTGCACATGTGTTAGTCCAAGGAAGCGGTTCAGGTGCAGATGTTGCAGCGTCCGCCTATGGTGGTGTGCTACGATATGTATCGTTTCAGGCAGACTGGCTACTTGCTGCTTGGGAAGAGAACACCAGTATAACAGCACTTGTGCATGGTGATTGGCCATATTTGCAGCTAACGCCTGTTACCATACCAGATTCAATTGCAGTTCGGATTGGTTGGACAGGCAAGCCGGCCTCCACAACGAATTTAGTAGGACAGATCCAACAAATGAAGCGGGATAAACCAGCTCGATTTGCTGCGTTTATAAAGCAAAGTGATTTGGCGGTTGCACATATATTTGAGGGGATTCAAGCTGCTGATTGGGAGCTTATTTTTCAAGGTGTCAAACAGAATCGTATGGCTTTAGCAACCTTGGGTGAGGATGCCGACGTTCCATTAGAAACCCCGTTACTTGCAACGCTTTGTGATGCGGCAGAACAACTAGGTGGTGCTGGTAAGCAGTCTGGTGCTGGAGGTGGGGACTGTGGTATTGCCTTTATGCCTTCCGTGGAAACTGCGAAGCAATTAACAAATGTATGGCTTGAGGCAGGCATTCAACCACTGGACCTGCAAATTTATCATCGAAAATAGGCCATGAATGGTTTAGGATGATACAGCTTACATAAGTGTATAATTATACAAAAAGATGTCGAGTTGAGCCATCTATCCCTTATTAGGTAAAATAGCGGCAGGGAGGGGTAGATTATGAATCAACGTATTTCAATCATCGGTGTACCAATGGACTTGGGGCAGAGTCGCAGAGGTGTGGATATGGGTCCAAGCGCAATCCGATACGCTGGGGCAATGGAAAAGCTTGAGGAGCTTGGATTTACGGTTCAGGATTTAGGTGATATTACGATTCATCGCCCGAATACAGATGGTGGTAAGGATATTGGTAAGCTGAAGAATGTAAAACAAGTGGTTGAAGCAAATGAAACATTAGCTCAATTGGTGGATGCAGAAGTGGAAAAAGGTCGCTTACCACTTATATTGGGTGGAGATCATAGTATTGCTATGGGAAGTCTTGCGGGTATTTCCAAGCATTATCGAGAGCTTGGTGTTATTTGGTATGATGCACATGGCGATTTAAACACTGGAGAAACATCTCCTTCTGGAAATATACATGGTATGCCGCTCGCTGCGAGTTTAGGGATTGGTGATGAAGTATTAACTTCAATTTACGGCTATGCTCCAAAAGTGAAGCCGGAAAATATCGTTATTATTGGTGCTCGATCATTGGATCCTGGGGAAAAAGAATTAATTCGTGATAAAGGAATTCGGGTTTATACGATGCATGAGGTTGATCGAATGGGTATGTCGAAGGTTGTCGAAGAATCGGTTGCTTATTTAAAGGACCGTACAGACGGTGTTCATCTAAGTCTTGATTTGGATGGCTTGGATCCAACTGAGGCACCAGGTGTAGGTACGCCTGTACGTGGAGGTTTGACATATCGGGAAAGCCATTTGGCAATGGAAATGTTTTCGGAAGCCGACTTGATTACATCGGTTGAATTTGTTGAAGTAAACCCAATATTAGATGACAAAAATAAAACAGCCTCTATCGCTGTTGGTCTACTAGGTTCCTTATTCGGTGAAAAATTAAAGTGAAAAAAATGTGAAATAGAAAAAAGACATTAATTTTCTTGCGGAAAGTTGATGTCTTCTTTTCCATTCAATCTTGATTTTTACATATATGATAAAACGTGATGTCCAATTTAATTATGCCTTCGTTCTTGAACCGAAATGTTGACGTTGGTATGTTACGAGTAGGTGGTCCAGCTTCTTGCTTGATTGCACAACTATGTCGGAGGTCAGTCCATGGGCAACCCCAAGCTCAATCATTTCTTTACGGCATTGTTCTATTTCCTGTAATAATTTAACCATGCTATTGTCCTCCCATCCAGTATACTATACTATGTAATTATCTAGTTTTTTGCAAGTGTAAATTTTCGCGCGAATTACCTCGATAAATTGGGTATGGCAATAAAGTAAGATTACAGTCCATTTCATCCTATTTTTTTCCTAAGTAGATGCGAATTATTCTGTTTGCTTCCACATATTAGGAGGGCTGAAATGGATTGAATAGTGCAAAGATAAAAACTTTGAATTTAAATGAAACCTTTTGAGGCGGTTAATCGTTATAATAGTACCGCATATTAGCGGAGGTACAAATCATGGATGTTGTGATAAGAGATAAAATTAAACAAGTAAAAAAAGGGGATCAGGCTGCATACGAGGATGTGGTCCTATTTTTTCAAAACAAGATTTATCAGCATTGCTTTCGAATGTTAGGTAATGCGCACGAGGCGGAGGATATCGCACAGGAAGCATTTATTCGTGCATATGTAAATATCCACTCCTATGACGAAAACCGTAAATTTTCCACATGGTTGTATCGAATCGCAACGAACTTGTCCATAGACAGAATGCGAAAACGAAAACCAGACTTTCATTTAGATGCGGAAATTGCCGGTACGGATGGGTTGGATATGTACTCACAACTAGCAACGGATGAAAAGCTACCTGAAGAGGAAGTACAAAGCATGGAGTTGCAAAGCTATATTCAACACGAAATCAACGAATTGCCAGCTATCTATCGAACGATTATTATGCTACGCTATTTGGAAGAATTTTCTCTTCAGGAAATTAGTGAAATACTGGATATTCCATTAGGAACGGTCAAAACCAGAATTCACAGAGGAAGAGAAGCTTTGCGTAAAAAGCTTCGTCACGTGTAAAGGAGTGATCCACTTTGGATTGTAAAAAAGATGTTATACCATTGATGCATCATTTTTTGGATGGAGATATATCACGGGAAGATGAAACCAAACTGCGAAAGCATTTGGAACAATGCTCAGATTGTCAAAAGCACTTTCATGAGCTGAAGCGAACCATTTCATGGATCAAGAATGCAGAACCAGTGATGGCACCTGTCGATTTTACGCAGCAGGTGATGCAAAAACTTCCTACTGAAAAGAAACATGTTAAATATATGCGCTGGTTTAAAATGCACCCAGTCATTACAGCAGCTGCCATCTTTTTTATCCTCATGTTGAGTGGGGCATTTTCTGCATGGCAGCAGGATAGTAAGCTGACTGTGTCGAAACAGGATGATCTCATTATCCAAGGCGATACCGTTATTGTCCCAGAGGGTGTGACGGTAGATGGAGACTTGGTAGTGAAGAACGGAAACTTAAAAATTGAAGGTACGGTGGATGGCAACGTTACCTTGATTAATGGGAAGCTGATTCAAGATCAACTGAATGGGGAAGGATTAATGGCTTCTGTTGGTGAAGTGAATGGTGAATTTAAAAAGGTTGATCAGGTCTTCGAGTGGATATGGTTTAATCTGCAAAATTTATTTAGGGGTGTTTTTAGCTTTGAATAAAGTGAAACTTCAATCAGGGGTGAACTTGCCCCACTGATTGTTAGTTGAACCAATCAGGCCTTTACTGGCTGTTGATACCCCCATTATTCTTGTAATCAACAAAAACGCTTGTAGCGGGGGTTTTTACAGCCAGTTAATCTGTGGTAAATATGACCTCCCTTTATGAACAGAAGTTGATTGCTGGCAGGTAAGTATGCTAAGGGAGGGGTTATTGGATGAAAAAAATTATTGCTGTTGTAGCAGTTGTCCTTGTTTTTGGTGGGATAATGCTTTATTTTTCTGGAGAAGGAAAGCGAAATATAAAGCAAGCGATGGCTGTAGGCGAGAAATATAAGCAAGCGGTCTATACAATGAAATATGCGGATATCCCTCAAAACATGGCGGAGTGGGATCCTTTTTTGGAAAAACGTGCGGAGAAATTTGCGACAAGAGATGAACTGGATGAACAGATGTTGATCATGCGCCAACACGGATTGCAATTAGCCCTCGTTCATGAAGTAGATGTCGAACTGGTTGATATTGCTTTTGAATTGTTGGATCTACCCGATAATACGAAGGACAAACTAAATTTCCAATATACGATGGATATCGCCTTGAAGCATGGGGAAGAAACTGTCACTGAAATATCGGTGGATGGTAGGATGCGTATTGAAAAAGTTGATTCCGGCTGGAAGGTTGCTTGGAGTAAAGATGACTTACCAACGGAAAGTTCATTATAAAGTGAAACTTCAATCAGTGGGGTTTCTGCTCTTCCCCCACTTACAATGCTTGTGATCAACAAAAGTTCTTGAAGTGAGGGAATTATAGCCAGTTGATCTGTGATAAAGTACCCTTTAATATAAATGGGGTATTTTTTTATGTCTATATCCATATAGCTTTCCAAATCGGCGATATGTTTGGTGGGACATTTTTTTGCCCTGTCGGTGTAGTGAATTACATATCGATGATGAAAATATGATATAATATGAACCATTAATACATCATATTGTTAAAGGATATGATAAATAAAAAGGAAGTGAAAACATGCTTGATGGGGGAATCAATTTTTTAAATCTATTACGAATAGTCGTTGACATAGCTCTCGTCTGGTATGTTTTATATAAATTAATCATGCTAATCAGAGGTACGAAGGCGATTCAGCTACTCAAGGGTATCGTTGTCGTGCTTGTTGTTCGTGTGGTTAGTTTAATTTTGGAACTGCAAACGATTGAGTGGATTACGAGGCAGGCTATTTATTGGGGTTTTCTCGTTATTATCATATTATTCCAGCCTGAACTCAGACGTGCGCTTGAACAACTTGGACGAGGCAATATATTCTCCAGAGGCACGAAATCGGAAGAAGAGCTATTGGAGGAATCCATTGGACATATTATTCAGTCGTGTAATTATATGGCGAAGCGCCGAATTGGTGCACTGATTACCATTGAACGTGAAACAGGTGTTGGTGAATATAGTGAAACAGGAATTTCGATTAATGGGGAGTTAACCCATCAATTATTGACAAATATTTTTACACCAAATACACCATTACATGATGGTGCGGTCATTATCAAAGGTAATGAAATAATTGCTGCAGCATGTTATTTGCCGCTTTCAGAGAGCCCATTCATTTCTAAGGAATTGGGAACGCGTCACCGTGCAGCAATGGGTGTTAGTGAAGTAACAGATGCGATTACGATTGTTGTATCTGAGGAAACTGGCTTTATCTCGGTCACGAAAAATGGTGAGCTGCGAAGAGAATTATCCGATAACGAGCTTCGTGATTATTTACGCGAAAATTTATCAACGAACTTAAAAGCCCCTGATAAGAAGTCATGGAAATGGAGGGGGAAAAAGAATGGATAATTGGTTTAAGAGTAAATGGTTTGTTCGACTTCTCTCACTCATTTTTGCAGTGGTGCTTTATGCGTTTGTATCGATGGAGGATGTTAACACGAAACAAGGAGATACGATTCTATTCCCGAATATATCACAAAAAGAAGATACGATTGAAGACATGCCGGTACAGGTTAAAGTAGATAGTGAAAAATATGTCGTCAGTGGTGTGCCTGAGTTTGTCACCGTTAAATTGGAAGGTCCACCTGGTGTTTTGACGCCAACTGTACGACAGCGTAATTTCGATGTATTTGTCGATTTACAGAAGTACGGTGAAGGAGAGCATACGGTGGAAGTGGATTATGCGAATCTGCCTAGTGAGCTTTCCATTTATATTGAGCCAAAGCAAATTGACGTCACCTTGGAAGAACGAGCGACAGAGGAGTTCGATGTAACAGTTGATTTGATCAATACAGATAAGCTGCCTGCCGGCTATGAGGTTGGTACACCAGAGATTAGTCCTGGTAAGGTCAAAATCACAAGCTCCAAGAGTGTCATTGAACAAATCGCTATTGTGAAAGTATTCGTCGATGTTGCTGGAATAAATGAACCAATTAAAAACCGCGAAGTACGTGTGAATGTCTATGATAGTCAAGGGAATGAAATGCATGCAAGAATTGAGCCTGAAAATGTTATCGTATCTGTACCAGTCGATAATCCTAGTAAGACGGTACCGGTAAGTGTGGCTACAACAGGTAAACTTCCAGATGATTTAGCACTTGTATCGATGACATTGAATATTGATGAGACAAAAGTGTTTGCAACCAGCGATGTATTAAATCAGCTGGAAGAAATTAAAACAAAGGAAATTGACTTATCGAAAATAACCAAATCAGGCAAAATTGAAACAGAGTTGGATTTACCAGATGGTGTACAGGCTCCAGATGGTGGAAAACTGGAGGTCACCGTAGAGGTAGAGCAGAGCAAGACGTTTGAGAATGTACCAATTTCCATTGAGAATCAGGAAGATGGACAAGAGGTAACGTTCATTGACCCTGAAAAAGCTGAAATGAGTATAACCGTTGTAGGCAATGAGAAGGATGTTAGTAAACTAAAAATCGAGGACATACAGCTCACAATTGATGTGAAAGATCTTGCAGAAGGTGAGCATCAAGTTCCAATTACGATAGAAGCCCCGGAAAACATCGAGGTTGAAGGAGAAATGGAACAGATCCAGATTGAAATCTGATGAGATGCTGCACCATGGATGCATGATCAGGAAATAAAGGAGAGGTATTTAAAATGAATTTTTTTGGTACTGATGGCGTTAGAGGAATTGCAAATGAAGAATTAACACCGGAATTAGCTTTTAAGCTAGGTCGTTGTGGTGGCTATGTGTTAACAAAGGATGCAAATAAACCAAAAGTTTTAATTGGTCGCGATACGCGTATTTCTGGACATATGTTGGAAAGCGCACTTGTTGCAGGGTTGCTTTCTATTGGTGCAGAAGTAATGCGCCTTGGTGTCATTTCTACTCCTGGAGTTGCCTATTTGACAAAAGCAACAAGCTCACAGGCAGGTGTAATGATTTCTGCATCTCACAATCCGGTAGCTGATAATGGTATCAAGTTCTTTGGTCCAGAAGGGTTTAAATTAGCGGATGAGCAAGAAGCGGAAATTGAACGACTGTTGGAAAGTGAAGATGAGCTACCACGTCCAGTTGGAGCGGATATCGGTTTAGTGAATGATTATTTTGAAGGCGGACAGAAATACCTTTCCTATTTGAAAGAATCAATTGATAATGATTTTGAGGGACTGCGCATTGCGCTTGATTGTGCACACGGAGCTACCTCGAGCTTGGCAACACATTTATTTGCCGATTTGGAAGCTGATATTTTCTCCATTGGTTCTTCCCCAGACGGGTTGAACATCAATGACGGATTTGGTTCTACACATCCGGAAACCTTACAAGCGTTTGTAGTAGATAAGGAAGCGGATATTGGCCTTGCCTTTGACGGAGATGGTGATCGTCTGATTGCTGTCGATGAAAAAGGAAATATTGTCGATGGCGATAAAATCTTATTTATCTGTGGGAAATATATGAATGATAAAGGCTTCCTGCGTCATAATACGGTCGTTTCTACTGTAATGAGCAACCTAGGCTTTTATAAGGCACTTGAGGAGCATGGTATGCGTAGTGACAAAACGGCTGTTGGAGATCGCTACGTCATGGAAGAAATGCGACGTGGTGGTTATAATCTAGGAGGCGAGCAATCCGGCCATGTTATTTTCTTGGATTATATTACGACCGGCGATGGGATGTTAACCGCATTACAGCTTGTTAATGTCATGAAAGATACTGGTAAAAAGTTATCTGAATTGGCAGCTGAAATGACAGTTTACCCACAGGTTTTAAAAAATATTAAAGTAAAAAATAAAGCTGCAGTGCTAGAGGATGAGAAAATCCAACGTGAAATTGAAGCTGCAGAACGTGAGCTTGGCGATGAAGGACGAATCTTGGTTCGTCCGTCTGGAACAGAGCCACTCGTACGTGTGATGGTGGAGGCGAAAACAGAAGAAGCCTGCCATCAATATTCAGATCGGATTGTAAAACTAATCGAAGAAAAGCAATAACCAACAATTTATACCAAGCAAGCTGTTATTCTCAAATTGGGAATAACAGCTTTTTTTAATGGACCCAAAGTTGCCGATGGAGGGAGGAGGTGAATGTATACAAAGTCCTTTCCTTTTCCTGGAACACCCACATGCTGAATAAACCTTAATATGAACAGAATAAACGGAATACCTACCAGTATGAACGAAAGCTATTGTATATGTACTTTGGAATCGTTATTCTATCTGTATTATCTATTTATGTTGATGAAATAATTAGAAAATTATAATTTCAAGGAGTGGAAATAATGGCGGAAGTGAAAGATATCAACACAGAAAATTTTCAGCAAGAAGTAATCGAGGAAAACATCCCCGTTATCGTCAAATTTACAACGGAAGGCTGCGGTCCTTGCCAGGCAATTGTTCCTGTATTAGAGGAGATTAGCGAAGAATTTGATGGCAAATTAAAAATTGTTTCCTTTCATGTAACCTTTGATGAAGGGATGAACGGAACGAATGAAATTGCTGTAAAATATGACATCATGGCCTATCCAACATTACTCGTATTTCAAGATGGTGAGCCCGTAAAAACCATTATTGGTGCATATACAAGAGATGAAATTGTAGGTCGACTTGGTGATTTGGTGTAGGTGGAACAGCTGCATGTGTTTGGGGTACTTTGTTTTTTGCAGGCTGTTTAGAAGGGTGTGTTTTGTTTGGGAAACAAGCTAGAAACAAAAAAACAGCGAAAGCAGGCTGAAAAAGGAATATGGAAAGCGTATATTCGTTTAATCTTCAAAGCAAAGCTTCCTTGGGGATGGCTCATATTTCTTACATTACTTTATATCGGTGATTCTACCTTATCCTTGATTTTCCCACAATATGCACAAAGAGTAATGGCCGGTAATTTAGAAAACACGGTCATTTATGGGACGGTCATTGTAATTTTTGCTAGGGTGTTAAGCTCAGGAATCATTGGTTTTTTCAATAAACTCGTCATGTATAAAGTAGACGTAAGCTATCGTAGTTTAATTTGGCAACGTTTAATGAAGGCGCCACTTTCCCTTTTTAACAAGGTAAAGCCGAATGAAATGGTCAGTCGTACAGCGAATGATACAGCGACAATTAGCTCTGTGCTCGCCGGTTGGCTACCATCCATCATTGCAGCATCTTATTCGATGATTGGTGTCGTCTTTGTATTATTCACCTACGATTGGCGATTGGCTGCAGGTGTACTCATTTATATCCCAATCTATGCATTTTCAAACATCTGGTATGGAAAGTGGAAATACCGGACGAACAAGATTACCCATAATCGTTTGTCGACATTGACTCAGTTTTTTGCGGAGCTGCTTTCCAGTATTCCACTCATCAAATCGTTTGCGATGGAGAAAAAGGAAAATGAACGTGGGCGGGAGAAAATTCAATACTACTATAAAGCATCCTTCCGAAGAGCAATAGTTGATTGGATCCAAAACCCATTGAACAGTTTGTTGAATTTATTGCAAGACATGTTTGTGATTGGTTTTGGTATTTATCTTATCTCTGAACAAGCAATAACATTAGATGTATGGATTGCATTTTTCATGTATGTGGGGATGCTTTGGGGTATTTTGGAAACCTTCGCATTGTTATATACGCAGTTGAAGCAAAGTCAAGGGGCAACTTCAAGAATATCTGTATTAGTAGAAGGCGATTTGGAGCAATATGTCCGCAATAAACAGTTAGAGGACACCTGTCATGACTTAACCTTTGATCATGTTGGTTTTAGTTATGGGGAGGAAAAGAGGGTATTGAAGGATTTAAGCTTTACTATACCATATGGTAAAACGACGGCGATTGTTGGTCCAAGTGGGAGCGGTAAGTCCACTATTCTCTCCCTGGTGCAGCAGTTTTACGAGCCTGATCAAGGAAAAATCAAATTCGGTGATACGGATATTGCAGAATATCATTTACAAGATTGGCGCGCGATGTTCAGCTATGTAGCACAGGATAGTCCACTGCTTTCGGGAACGATCCGCGATAATATCGTTTATGGTGTTGATCGGGAAGTAAGCGAACTGGAAATACGCCAAGCTGCAGAGGCTGCAAACGCACTGGAGTTTATTAGCAACACACCAAATGGCTTTGATACCAACGTTGGAGAAGGTGGTACAAACCTGTCCGGCGGGCAAAGGCAGCGCGTGGCGATTGCAAGGGCACTGCTCAGAAATGCAGAATTTTTACTGCTGGATGAAGCAATGGCAAGCTTGGATAGTAAGTCTGAAAAAGCCGTCCAAGGTGCGATGGAGCATCTTATGGAAGGTAGAAGTGCCATCGTTATCGCCCATGACTTATCGACCATTCGGGATGCAGATCAAATTATTGTTGTGAATGAGGGTACGGTCGATGGAATTGGAACACATGATGAACTGATGGAATCGAACAAGCTGTATCAATTATTTGTAGAGTACTTGACTGAAGCAAATGCAGGCTAATGAAGTGCTTGGAAAGGAGGGCGACACATGCAAGAAACAAAAAAGCATGGCTGGAAGGAATTTTTTCAACTGGTTCTGAAAGCCAAATTACCCTGGCATTTATACATTCTAGCTTTGATTGGTCTGTTTGCGTCAACTACTTTTACGCTCGGTTTACCAGTCGTGATGTCAGAAATATTTGCTGGAAACATTTTTGATTTTGAAATTGTATCGAAATACTTTGTGTTGATGATTGCTTCACTATCACTTGCTGCAATTTCTGCATTTCTTATTTACATTACCAATCCAATTGTAATGAGAAATATCCAGTGGATTATTTGGCCAAAGCTGATTCGGATGCCGATGCGTAAATATGAGAAGCAGCCGTCTTTACAGCTTATTAGTCGGATTACAGTGGACCCGGGCTTTATTGATCGTGCAGTTGCGGATTTAAATAATGTATTAAATTCAACGTATGGACTTGTGGGGTCATTTATTATTATGTATGGCATGAGCTCCAAGCTTACGTTAGCGCTGCTGCCTATCATTCCGTATATCTTGATTGTCTCGGCAATTACGGGTCATTTCACACAAAAAACGCAGTATGGTGTTCAGCATGCATTTTCCGGTCTAACTGCATTTTTTGCAGAGCGTTTACCGAAAATCCGATTGGTCAAATCATTTGGAAAAGAAGATAAGGAAATAGATCGTGGCAAGACCATTATTCAAGATCAGTATCAGGCAGATAAAAAACGTGCACTTGTAGATTTATTTGCACAACCGCTTTTGAACAGTATCCAAGGAATTATTATTGGGATTGTATTGGTTTATGGAAGCTACCTTGTGAGTAAAGGTGAAATGAAGGTAAGTCAGGTCATCGCATTTTATATGTATGTGCAGTATTTGCATATGAGTGTGACGCAGTATGGACGCTTCTGGCAGACATTAAAGCAAGCAAAGGGAGCATCCGAAAAAATTGCCCAAATCCTGGATTCCAAAGACGAGGTTTTGAAACGTGATAAGTCCCTGGACGATGCGAAACAGCAAACATCCGGAGATATCGTACTGGAAAATGTGTCCTTCAGCTATGCAGACACAAAGGTTCTTTCTAATCTTAATTTTACGATACCAAAAGGTAAGGTTACCGCTATTATTGGACCAAGTGGTGGAGGGAAGTCAACTATCTTTTCACTCATTGAAAGATTGTATGACCCTAATGTTGGGCGTGTGTTAATGGGGAATATGCCAGCGGAAAAAATCAACCTGGATGAGTGGCGACATGGAATGGCTTATGTGTCGCAGTCAACCCCATTAATATCTGGTACGATTCGGGAAAATATCACCTATGGGCTTGATAGAGAAGTAGCGGATGAGGAGCTCGTGCATGTAGCAAAAATGGCAGCTGCTTTGGAGTTTATCCAGGAGTTCCCGGATGGATTTGATACAGAGGTTGGTGAGTTTGGTTCTAAATTATCTGGCGGCCAGCGCCAACGTATCGCGATTGCCCGTGCCTTTATCATGGATTCCCAATATTTATTATTGGATGAAGCTACTTCCAATTTAGATGCCCAATCAGAATATTTGATTGAAAGAGCACTGCAGAAATTGATGAAAAATCGAACGACCATCATGATTAGTCATGATTTGAAAGATGTGAAGAATGCAGATCAAATCATTGTCATTGATCAAGGTGAAGTGAATGGCATTGGTACGCATCAGGAGCTGTCCGAGTCAAATGAGTTATATCAACATCTAACGAAATTGCAAAGCGAAAAAGATGCTAAGTTACTACCAGTTTTTTAAAGTGTTTATGAATAAAAATAAAAATATAAGATCAAACAGGAGGAATTCATAATGAAAAAGCTTTTGACACTTTTAATGTTATTGGTATTTGCAGTAGGGATGGTAGCATGCAGTAGTGATTCAGATAAGAAGGACGATGGCGATACAGGTAAACAGGAAGAACAGCAAAATGGTGATGATGCAGAGAAAGCGGATGAGGAAGCTGCTGATAATAATGGAGAACAGGCAGAAGGAGATGCCGCTGAGGTTGCTTCAGAAAATAAAGGCTTTCAGGAATTCATCGACTTGTTGAAGGAAAAAGGCTTGGAAGTGAATGGAATTCAAGAAGGATTTGGAGATGTTCCTGACTTTAAAGATAATATTAATCTCGTTATTAGTGGGGAAGATATGCTTCCGGTAGAAATCTATGAATTAGAAGCAGACTCCGAAAATCTAAAGCATGCTTTGGATAAAGGGGAAGTGAAGGTTGTTTTTGAAGGCCAAGAAGGATACCTACCTGCAACAGCAAAAGGAAATTACGTATTCCTGCTTGCTGAAGGACATCCGGATATTGAAACAATTGAAAGCATCATCGAAAACGATTTTACTGGTGAATAATACAAATGGGAGAGATCGGCTGTGTGGCCGATTTCTTTCGATTATGAAAAATGATTAGAAATGGGGGAATGGAAATGAAGGCATTGCTTCATGAACAAACGGTGGACGTCTGTGGATTAAAGCTTCATTTAATTCCAAGCAAACAATTTAAAACAGCAACAATTTCTTTAAAAATAAAAGGGGAATTAAAGCGTGATACCATCACGAGTCGTTCTCTTTTGCCAATGGTACTTAGACAAGGCTCTAAAACATATCCAAATACAACTCTACTAGCGGAAAGATTGGATGACTTATATGGTGCAGCTTTATCTTTAGGTGGAATGAAGCGTGGAACCTATCATATTTTGGAGACAAGCTTGGAAGTAGCAAATCAAAAGTATATTGAAAATGAGGATACCATTCTACGAGATGCTTTGTCTTTGTTAAAGGAAATTGTGTTCGTTCCAAAAATCGAGAACGGGGCATTTGATAAGGAGATTGTGGAACGGGAAAAGGAAACGATTCGCCAGCGCTTACGATCTCTTCTGGACGATAAGATGTCCTTTGCCAATATGCGATTAATTGATGAAATGTTTGCAGGACATCCCTATCAGATTCGTGCAGAAGGCTATGAATCTGATTTGGATGACATAACAGGGGAAACTTTATATACGACCTACCAGCAGCTGCTTCAGGAAGACGAAGTAGATTTATATCTCGTTGGGGACTTAGATATGTCTGAGGTTACTGCATTGGTTTCTGAGATTTTCCAGGATGTACTTCCGGAAAATCGTGTGCGTACAACTAAGCACGCAGCGGTAAAGGAAAATGCAGCGGCAAGAAAACAGATAGAAATCATGGAGAGACAGAAATTACAGCAAGCAAAATTACATATTGGTTATCGCACCAATACCACATTTGGAGATCCAGATTTTGC
Source organism: Ornithinibacillus gellani (assembly GCF_003730295.1). Lineage (GTDB taxonomy): Bacteria > Bacillota > Bacilli > Bacillales > Amphibacillaceae > Ornithinibacillus_A > Ornithinibacillus_A gellani. Next base: position 109,608 of record NZ_QTSZ01000052.1, on the reverse strand, counting down.
TGCATTACAAGTATTTAATAGTGTGCTTGGTGGTGGACCAGGCTCCAAGCTATTTCTTAACGTTCGTGAAAAACATAGTCTCGCATATTATGTTGGCTCCGGCTTTGATAGCTTGCAAGATTTACTCATTATTTATAGCGGTATTGCTCCAGAGGACTATGAAAAGGCATTGCAAATTATTCGACAGGAGTTTGAAGATATCCGCTCTGATCAGTTTACAGATCAGGAACTAAACGAAAATAAAACCATGCTAATAAACGGGTTTTATGCTGATATGGAGCATGCGCACGGAATCATTGATCTTACGTATATGCAGCAATTGGGAGGCAGTACGCAAACACCGGAAGAAACAGTGGCTGCGATTCAAGCTGTGTCTCGAGAAGATGTTGTTCGTATGGCCCATAAAGTGGAAGAAGATACTGTTTATCTGTTGACAAGTGAGGTGAGCGAATAAATGAATAAAAAGGAATATCAAACCATTGATGAAGTAATCTACAGTGAAGTATTGGATAATGGCTTACAAGTTTTTCTATTACCACGTGCAAATGTACGTAATATGTATGCTACCTTTGTAACGGATTTCGGTGGAAATGATCTGTCTTTTATTCCACGAGGTGGAACTGAAAAAGTTACCGTCCCAGATGGCGTCGCTCATTTTCTAGAGCATAAACTGTTTGAGAAGGAAGACCATGATGCCTTTCAAGAATTTATGAATCAGGGCGCGTCTGCGAATGCTTACACTAGTGCTACACAGACTGCTTATTTATTCTCTACAACGGATAATAAGGAGCAGAATGTCAAAACCTTGCTCGACTTTGTACAGGCACCATATTTTTCCGATGAAACGGTAGAAAAAGAAAAAGGAATCATTGTACAAGAAGCGCAAATGTATCATGACCAGCCAGATCATCGTGTGTCTGTTGGAATTCAGGAGGCCATGTACCATCACCATGGGGTCCGAAATGAAGTACTCGGTACCATTGATTCCATTCAGTCCATCACGAAAGAGGATTTGTACACTTGCTATGAAACATTTTATCATCCATCTAATATGGTTTTATTCATTGCGGGTGGCTTTGATCCAGAGCGGATGATGGAAGTAATCAAGGAAAATCAGAATGGGAAGGATTTTGCCCCACCTGAGGAAATCATCCGCTTTACAGAACCGGAGCCGACAGCGGTTTATGAAGCAGAGAAAACCATTTCAATGCCGGTTAATGTTCAAAAAAGTGCCATTGGAATTAAGGAAGACATGCAACAGATTGCTTCTATTCCACAGGTAAAAAGAGTGTTACTAAATGGAATGCTGCTGGATTATTTCTTCGGTAAAAGCGGCCCGTTCTATAATGACATGTATGCAGCAGGCTTAATCGATTACTCCTTTAACTTTATGAGTAATGCGGAACGAGACCATGGATATAGCCTGATTGCCAGCAATGCAGAGAATCCAGATGCCTTTGCAGCGCATATTAAGGAATTACTCCTTTCCATTAAGGATCAAAAGTTAACGGAAGAAGCATTTACACGTATGAAAAAACGTAAAATCGGCACACTTATTCGCGGGATGAATGAATTAGAGGTCATTGCCGATAACTATGTCTGGTATCATAACCGTGGCATGGATTATCTACAGCTAATCCCAATCATTCAAGAACTCACATTAGAAGAAACCAATGCTTATATTGAGCAATGGATTACCGAAGAACGCATCGCAGTATGTAAGGTCATCGCGGAATAAAGTTATACAAAAAACATAAAAAAACAAAAGTGCAAGTTGGAGTTCAAGTCACAAATCCAACTTGCATTTTTTTATCACAGATTAACTGGCTGTAAGCCCCCCACTGCAGGAATTATTGTTAATAACAAGCATTGTAAGGGGGGCAACAGCCAGTAAAGGCCTGTTTGGTTCAACTAACAATCCGTGGGGAAGTGCAAAAACCCCCCTGATTGAAGTTTCACTGAATTGTATAATGAATCCAATCTCAAGAAAATTAGTTGCTTAAAGTAAAGCGAAGCGTCGTTGAATGTAACGAAGGGTGGGTGATTTCCGAGTGCAACACCTCAAACTCCTCGGAATCGATCATATGTGGATGTCGTCGAATACTTCAAGGATGTTAAGTCAAATATATATTTCTTCAAAATGGCTCCGGAAGAAATCCGTGCGATTGAAAAAATTTCTGCTTAACCAGCAAAAGATTCATACGTAATCACTCCAAACAGAGCATGTTTTTAATTCAAAAACTGGTTTACTCATATGCTTTCTATGAAGCATTCATTCGTTAATCGACTATTGGTTTATGATATACTTTGTAATAATATGTTTTTCGATAGGTGATTCGATGGATGCAGCAACACTTTATTTGCTACTTTTCATACTGCATTTGGCAGTTCTTTTATATACGAGTCTTTCTGTAGGGCTTTCGCTTGTAAGTGTCAAACCGTCTACGAAAGTGCTGCAGATTTTCTTTACTAGCGTGGTTGGGGCAGCGGCATATGGTATGAGTATTCATTATGTTGGGGAAGCTTATGGCTTACTTATCATTTATTTTTTGATGCTGCCTGTTGTTCAGTTTATATTCCGGCTTCGTTTCTTACATGCAAGTGTAGCTGTATTATTAGCGATGATGTTTGATTTAGCAATTGTAAAGCTACTGGAATTTAATATTTTTGATATTCTTGCCGGAATGGAAACTGCGGGAGACTTGGCGATTTCCGCATTTTTTACGTTGTTTGTATTAATGAATAATATTTTTATTTCTATGATGATGTATCAAAAGGCGCCGGTATTATTTCCTGATATTTTATTTTCCGAAAGAGATGTGGAGCAGGCAGGGCTGTATCGGTTCCATCTTTCGTTTGTGCTGCTTATTTTATTGACAATCAATGCCTTTTTATTTTATACGTATATTGAATTACCGCATTTTACGGTGAATTATCGTGTGTTTGTCATTTTATGGGGCTTGGTGATTATTGCAGTTTTAATGTTCTTCTTAAGGAATACATTGCTATCCAAAATAGAGCGGGTACAATTTTTCTTGGATCAACAGTATCAGAAGGACTTGCTTTCGTTTTACAGTATCATTCGTTCCCAGCGTCATGATTTTAATTTACATTTAAATTCGCTTTTCGGTATGCTGAGCAGCGAGCAATATGATGCCAGTCGCCAATATATTGAAGATGTGGTGAAAGAAGTGCAGCAAGTCAATGAATTATTGCCGCTAAAACATCCGGCAACTGGTGCCATGCTGCATACTTTCCGTGAATTGGCGGCACAAAAAGGGATAGCCATGGAAATTCATGTATTGGATGATTTACGGGACATGCCTTGTTCAGTATATGAGATGAATAAAATCCTTGGGAACCTCGTCCAAAATGCGATGGATGAAGCGGAAGGACAGCAACAATCCGATATCATCATTGAAATTGACCGGCAAAATGATCAAATTGTAATTCGGGTTACCAATGAAACAAATATAACGGATGATGCTTTACAGCAAATGTTTGCACATAGTTTTTCAACGAAGGAAGCTCATGAGGGAATAGGGCTGCCTTCTATTCAACGCCTCATCACCAAGTATGGTGGTATAATTGTACCAGAGCTATATGATCATAAAATAACGATGACGGTTCGTATTCCCGTACATGCGAAGTAATAGAAATCTGAAGGTGGTGTTTGTTTGAAAATCCGTGTATTAATAGTTGATGATGATCAGCATGCCATTCAATTATTGAAGTCCTATTTGAAGGCATACGCATATATCGAAGTGGTGGGTACGTGTAATCATGGAGAGGCGGCCATGGATTTCATGCGAAACCATCCAGTTGATTTATTGTTTTTAGATATCGAAATGGATGGGATAAATGGCTTGCAGCTGGCAAAGCATCTTCAATCCATTTATCCGGAGATTATGATTATTTTTGTGACCGGCCATGCTGGATTTGCATTAAAGGGATATGAATCTCATCCGGTTGATTTTCTTACCAAACCGGTTAATGTACTGCGATTGGAAAAGGCGCTGAACCGAGTAAAGGAATTAAAATCAAGTACGCCCGTTGCTGCCAAAGATACAAATCATAAGATTGGTATGAAGGTTGATGGCGGCATCCATATTGTTCACGTCCATAACATTATTTACATTCAAAAAAAGGGCAGAAAAATATTAATTCATTGTCGTAATGGGGAAGTCCTGCATTCTAATGACACGATGAAAAATTTGGAGACGATTTTCTCTGCATATGATTTTTATCGTCCACATCAATCGTTCATTGTGCCACTCGAACAGATAAAAGCTATTTTTCCTGATGCTTATTCAAGGTCATATTCGATTCAATTAACAGATGATCCCACGCTATTACCTTTGAGTAGGGATAAATATCAGGAATTGAAGGACTTATTGCTTTCAAAAGGGGTCGCCATTTATTAAATTTATTTGGTTATGGGGTGATGCAGGATGCTTTCCATCTTAATTGTAGATGATGATGCACATATACGAGAATTATTGCGGTTTTACTTGCATAAAGAGGGATATCAAACCATTCAGGCTGCGGATGGCAGGGAAGCAATTGCCATCTTGGAAGCGGAGCAGGTACACTTAGCAATTGTCGATATTATGATGCCACATGTTAATGGTTATGAGTTATGTACAGAAATTCGTTCTTATTATGATATTCCCGTCTTGATGTTAACTGCAAAAGGGGAAATTACCGATAAGGAGCGGGCTTACTCTGCCGGTACGGATGATTACATTGTAAAGCCATTTGAACCAAAGGAAGTGTTGTTTCGTATTAAAGCTTTGTTAAGAAGATTTCAAATGGTCAATGAGGAAATAATCCGTGTTGGTCATGTTGTCATTAATCGGAAAAGCTATGAAGTGGATGCAAATGGGCGAACCATGATTTTGCCGTTAAAAGAATTTGAATTATTGGCTCAGCTGGCACAATTTCCGGATCGTATATTTACCCGTGAACAATTAATTGAGCTCGTTTGGGGGAATGATTATGCTGGAAATGATCGGACAGTGGATGTGCATATTAAGCGGCTGCGGGAAAGATTTGCTCCGGATAGGGCTGGTTTTGCGATCCAAACTGTTCGTGGTTTGGGCTATAAATTGGAAGTGTTCAACCAGGAATCATAATCAGTTGAGACATGTAAACAGGCCAATGGCTATCATTTTCATCTAGGTTTGGAGGACGAGCATGCGAACATTATATGTGCGAATTATCAATATGACGATGCTCATTATGATTGCTAGTGGGGTCATTGCATTTGTGCTGACAAATGTATATTATCATTATGTTTTGAAACCGCAAAATGATGAAAAAGTCTACCATATAGCTAAGGATACGGTATCCATATTTGAAGGAAACCATTATCCGAAAGCGTCTGATTATCTTTCTACGCTAACAGATCTTGGCTATCAGTTTCATGTAATTTCCCCGTCAGGTGAGCGAGAGCATTATGGAGATCCATTTCGGTCCAAGGAGCTTGCGGGAGAGCAGATTGAATCGGTACTTGCTGGTAATGTGTATCACGGTATTGCTGATTATCCGTGGAAACCATTTGTTACGGGATTTTTCGATAATGAGTTAAAGAATACAGTCGGGGTGCCCATCACGATTAATGGGGATACCCATGCCTTGTTTGTACGACCGAATACGACACAGCAATTTGGTGAGATGCGCTATTTTCTAGCGATATTGCTCCTTGTTATGTTGGTGCTTAGTTTCTTATTAATCATTGTCAGTACCACCTTTATCGTACGTCCAATCAAAAAGTTGACGGTTGCAACCAAGCGAATTGCAGCAGGCAACTATCATTTAAAATTAAATGTAAATCGTCGTGATGAAATTGGCAGGCTTGCTGCAGACTTTACCAAAATGAGTGATAGTTTAGCCAAAATGGAGGAAAAACGGCAGGAGTTTGTATCCAATGTATCCCACGAAATCCAATCACCGCTCACATCGATACAAGGATTTTCGCAGGCCCTGCAAGAGGAAGAATTGCCCCGAGAGATGCGGGAGCATTATTTGTCCATCATTGAAAGTGAAAGCAGGCGTCTATCTACATTAAGTAAGCAGCTGCTGACTTTATCCTTCCTGGATAGTGAGGCAGATACCGATTTGGCGGAGCCCGTTCATATTGCTGAACAATTAAAAGATATCATTGCCTCAACGGAATGGCAATGGCGTGAAAAAGGGATTACGATTGAACGGGATGTAGATGAAATGGTGACACAGGGTAATGCACGCTTGTTGTACCAAGTCTGGATGAATCTAATAACGAACGCAATCCGCTATACGGGCAAGGATGGTGTCATTCGTATCCAGGCAATGGCAGAAAAAGATCGATTTACGGTAACAGTTGCTGATACAGGGATTGGTATTGCGAAAGAAAAAATACCTTATCTGTTTGAACGTTTTTATAAAGTGGATGAAGCACGTACCCGATCGGAAAATAGTACTGGTTTGGGATTGTCCATTGTTAAAAAAATTGTTGAATTGCATAATGGATCTATTTTAATAGAGAGTGAGCTTGGAAAGGGAACAAGTATGCAAGTGTCTTTGCCACGAAATTAAAATAAATGTATGATTCTTTGAATAAAGTGAAACCCCAATCCGTGGGGGTTTACAGCCAGTTAATCTGTGATAAATATAGAGAACACCACGAGTTCAGCTCGATGGTGTTTTTTGCTGATGAGGCAAGTTTTTTCTGCGTAATTGTAACAAAGGCTGTCACTGCACGACTTGGTGACTGTCGTGCTTTCCAATGTAAGAATCCTTTGTTTTAAGGAGTTTTGGTTTGATGTGGGTTTTCATGTGAAAAACGTTGACTTTGCTATAAAAGTGGCAGTAAATAGGTTATAATTGAAGCATGATTTATGTAATTGGAACCATTCTGAATATTACTTATAAAACTTAAATAGTTATACGTTTTTCTATTTAGGTTTCTAATAAAGAGATGGTCCCATGATGGTATAAAAAAGAGGGGGAATAACAGTGTTAGAGTTTCCAAAGCCGCAAGTGGAACAGTTTTTTAGGACGTATGTCATTATGGATTTTACAGTAAGCAAGGATGAAGAAAAGCTAATCTTCAGTACCAATTTAAATGGAAAAATGAATCTTTGGGCGATGGATTTGCCAGATACGTTTCCATACTTATTTTCCCAGCATGATGAATCCTGTTCTTTCATCAAAATAGATTCGGAAAATCGTTATGTATTGGCAGGCTTTGATCGTGATGGGGATGAGAATCATCACATATATGCATTGCCACCAACCGGGGGATTACCACAACCACTCATTACTGGTGATCCAAAGGAAAAATACTTTTACGCTCATGTAAGTGAGGATGGCAAGCGGGTTTATTACATCACTTCTGAATCCAACCCCACCTTTTTGAATGCCCGGGTTCGTCATCTGGAGGACGGCACAGATAATTTAATAAACGAAGGGGAAAAGGCACCCACCTTTTTATCGGCTGTTTCGGAAGCGGAGGATGCATTTATTTATTCACAGTCGTTTGCCAATACATATGTTGTATCCTACGTTGTCAAGGATGGAGAAAAGCATTACTTGACACCGGATCCGGATAAGGTTCATATTGCACATGATCCAATATTTATAGATGAGCAAACTATCTATTTCGTAACCGATTACGAACATGATCATAGCTATTTAGCTAAATACGATTTGGCAACAAAGGAATTTAGTAAAGTCCTTTCTATTGAACAGGAAGGGATTCAAAGTATTCATTGGCATAAGGATGGGAAGACATTATATTTGGTAACAGATAGAGGCGTGGAAGATCATCTTTATCGCTATCCATTAGAGACGGAGGAGCTCCTACAGCTGTCTCCGCCATTGGACGTCATTGAAAAGGTACATGTGACAAAAAGTGGCTCGCTATTTTTACTTGGTCGTAAAGGAACGGTGCCAGATAACATCTTCCAATCGACGAACGGTCAAGAATGGAAGCAGCTGACGAATAATCGAGTACTTGGTGTACAGACGTCTGATATGGTTGATCCAGAAGTCGTTACGTATCCTTCATTTGATGGAATGGAAATAGAGGCATTGCTTTTTAAAGCGAAGCCGGAAAATGATAATGGTCATATGATATTTTGGCCACATGGTGGACCTCAGGCTGCAGAGCGTAAAATGTTTCGCTCCATGTTCCAATGTTTCTTAAATCGTGGCTATAGTATCTTTGCACCGAACTTCCGTGGTAGTACGGGATATGGCTCGGAATTTGTAAAACTGGTAGAGCAGGATTGGGGTCATGGGCCACGTCTGGATTGTGTTGCGGGTATCGAATGGTTGTTTGAAAATAATTTCGCTGATCGAGATAAACTGTTTTTAGTTGGAGGCAGCTATGGTGGCTATATGGCATTGCTGCTACATGGTCGCCATCCAGAATATTTTCGCGCTGTCGTCGATATATTTGGTCCGTCTGATCTATTTACGTTCGTTCAATCGGTGCCGGAGCATTGGAAGCCAATTATAGAGCGTTGGATTGGGAATCCGGAGCGGGATAAGGAACGCTTTATCAAGGATTCACCAGTAACTTATTTAGATGAAATGGTGAAGCCAATGCTCGTTATTCAAGGAGCTAAGGATCCACGTGTAGTGAAGGAAGAGTCCGATCAAATCGTCGAGAAGTTACGTGATAAGGGTCGGACGGTTGAATATCTGGTACTTGATGATGAGGGGCATGGATTTTCCAAAAAAGAAAATGAAATTAAAGTATACAGCCTTATGCTAGAGTTCTTAGAAAAGCATCAAGCCAATTAAGATGGCAGAAAGAACCGATGGACTTCCAATACGGAAGCTTCCATCGGTTTTTTTATTTGTTTGGATAAGCCTTCATTTGCATATTTTTATCCAATATGTGGATACTAACTGGCGAGCTTTAATCTAGTAGCAAGTTTTCTTATACGAAAAAGGCGACAGGAGGAAAAGACATGGAAAAGGATAAGAAAGGATATTCCCGGCGAGATTTTCTTAAGACCTCAGGTATTGCAACAGGTGCCGTTATAGGTGGGGGTCTCATCGGTGGATTGGTTGGCTACAATGTGAAGCGAGAAGGGAAAACGACAGCTCCCGAGGGTGGAAATAAAGAGGGTGTACCGGTTCAACGGCAGGGTGGATTAAAGTTTTTTATGAGTGCTAATGAATTTAATGTAATTTCCCAAGCAACGGAAAGGATCTTTCCAAAGGATGATCTCGGTCCCGGTGCCATTGAATTAGGTGTACCATTTTTTATTGATAACCAGCTTGCAGGACACTATGGAAGCAATGCTAGGGAATATATGCAAGGGCCATTTTATGAAGGGGCACCAACTCAAGGCTATCAAAGTAGTTTGAATCGTGGAGAGATTTTCCGACAAGGGATTGCTCGACTGGATGAGGAAGCAAAAAAAAGATTTGAGAAACCATTTACCGAATTAGAGGGTAAGCAAATGGATGAAATATTGACTGCATTTCAGAAGGATGAGGTGTCCATGAATGGTGTGACAGCTGAGTTTTTCTTTAAGCTGTTACGAATGGCGACGCTTGAAGGTGTATATGCCGATCCGATTTACGGTGGAAATACCAATATGGATGCTTGGAGAATGAAGGGCTTTCCAGGCCATCACGCAAGCTATTTGCAGGATATTGAAAAAGATACGTATTTGGAATTGGAACCAAAATCTGTGAGTGAAATGGGACCATAAAAGGAGGTATGAATGATGGCGAAGCAGTTAGATAAAGTAGATGTTGTAACAGTAGGTATGGGATGGACAGGAGGAATTATTGCTGCAGAATGTGCCAAAGCTGGTTTGAAGGTGAAGGGTTTGGAACGTGGACGTGACCGTGGTACTTCTGATTACCAGGTCATCCATGATGAGCTTCGTTATGCGATTCGTTATGAGCTCATGCAGGATTTGTCTAAAGAAACGATTACCTTTCGTAATGATCGGAAGATGCGTGCGTTGCCAATGCGGCAAATGGGTTCATTTTTACTTGGTGAAGGGCTTGGCGGTGCGGGAACACACTGGAATGGAATGACGTATCGGTTTCTGCCATATGATTTTCAAATCAAGACGGAAACAGAGAAAAAGTATGGAAAGAATAAATTATCCTCTGACTATTTATTAAAGGATTGGGGCATTACATATGATGAACTGGAGCCGTATTTTGATACATTTGAAAAAACGATAGGGCTTTCAGGCGAGGATAAAAATCCTTTTGCTGGAAAACGTTCTTCTGATTATCCGACCCCGCCGATGAAGAAGACCCCGATATTGAAAATGTTTGAAAAAGCGGTATCTAATCTTGGCTATCATCCATTTATGGTGCCTTCCGCAAATCTGTCGGAGACGTATAAAAATCCAGATGGCGAGCAGTTAAATGCCTGTCAATATTGTGGTTTCTGTGAAAGGTTTGGTTGTGAATATGGCGCGAAATCATCTCCTGAAACGACGGTTATTCCAACTGCATTAAAAACAGGAAATTTAGATATTCAATTCCATGCCAATGCAGTGGAAATTATGAAAAATGGTAATAAAGTGACCGGTGTGAAATACATTGACACCCAAACGCGCGAAGAATTTATCCAGCCAGCAGATGTAGTGGTTCTTACGAGTTATGTTTTGAATAATGCAAAGCTGCTCATGGTTTCTGATATCGGGGAAATGTATGATCCCGATACAGGAAAAGGTACATTAGGTAAAAATTATTGCTATCAAATCGAACCTGGTACATCCGGATTTTTTAAGGATAAGATGAATGTGTTTATGGGTGCAGGGGCACTTGGCATGACCATCGATGATTTTAATGGGGATAATTTTGACCATGCTGATTTAGATTTTATTCATGGGGCAAGTATTTCTTTGACACAATCCGGGAATCGCCCAATTCTGACCAATCCCATTGCACCTGATGTGCCTGTTTGGGGGGAAGCATTTAAAAAGGCTTCCATAGAAGGATATCCACGTAACTTATTCGTGTTTGGCCAAGGTGCTTCGATGCCACATAAGGAAAACTTTATGTCGTTAGATCCAGTTTACAAGGATGCGTATGGTGTGCCGTTATTACAGTTGACGTATAACTTCACCCAACAGGACATTAATTTGCATCAATATATTGGCGACCGTACGGAGGAAATCATGAAGGAGATGGGGGCTGAAACGGTTGTAGCAGGAAGTCCAATTACAGATTATGATATTGTACCCTATCAGTCTACCCATAATACTGGTGGTACGATTATGGGGGACGACCCTGCGGATAGTGTGGTAAATCCGTATTTGCAGCATTGGGATGCAGATAATTTATTTGCCGTGAGCGCGGGAAGTTTCTCTCATAATAGTGGTTATAACCCTACTGGAACATTGGGGGCACTTGCATATCGCTGTGCAGAAGGAATTATTAAATACAGCAAACAGGGTGGTTCACTTGTATAACGAGGGGGTGCCATTCGAATGGACCCTTACCGGGATCATCATCGGAAAATACGCAGCCCGTTGGATTTAGAACAACTGGAAGCTGAAGAGGAGCAGGCGGCAAATAAACCAGATGTAGAAAAGACTGCAGATGAAATCAATGAGGAGCAGCATGATGACAATCAAGCGGTGAAAGGGGAAAAAATTCCACTTATGGACCACTTGACGGATTTAAGAAGAGAATTGATTCGGAGTGCCATTGCTTTCACACTCGTTTTTCTATTTGTATTTGGTACGATTCATTTTTGGTTTCCATATATTACGCGTGGACATGAGCTCATCATATTAGGCCCTTTAGAGGTGATTCGATTTTATATGTGGATTTCCTTTGCTCTTGCGATGGGATTAGCGATGCCGTTTATTTGTTTTTTTATTTGGCAGTTTGTTAAACCAGGGTTAAAGGAAAAAGAAAGTCGGCTCGTTGGTTTATATTTGCCGGCAATGCTCCTGTTATTTCTACTTGGTTTGTTATTCGGTTATTTTATCGTGAACCCTGCAAGCTACCAGTTTTTACTTGGACTCGGAGCCATTCATTTTACTGTACTCGTTTCTGCTAAAGAATATATGAGCTTTCTATTCATGACAACTTTGCCATTGGGGCTTATGTTTGAACTGCCTATCGTTGTATTATTTCTTTCTGCTTTAGGTGTGCTGAGGAAAGAAACGATGCGGCGTTTTCGCAAATGGGCATATCTTATATTAGGCATTGTCTCAGCGCTTATTACCCCGCCGGACTTTATTAGTCAATTGCTCGTATTGATCCCAATGGCTATTCTTTACGAGTCCAGTCTATTGCTAATCGGCTGGATGGAGAATCGAACAACCCTTCCAGACGGAGACATCGAAACACAAAGCTGAGACATCAAGTGGGGATCTTACAGAAAAACTGGCATCATATTATGATATGGTGCCAGTTATTGCTTTGATTTGAATTCATCGATGGCGCGGAGCCAATTGGTCTTCATGACTGTGGTCACTTCATCTGCTTTGCCGTCCACCATGAGCTGGATGACTTGTTCATGCTCACGGATTGATTTTTCCGTTAGAATAATGGAATTATGAAAAAACAATCTTCTGACGTGTGCCTGAAGGGAAGATAATAATTTCTCTATATATGCATTGCATGACGCGTCAACTATGAGTTGATGAAATTCCTCATCAATTTTGAGGGCAGAGAAATAATTTTCCGCTCGGACGGCCTCTGCAAATCGTTTATTCGTTTCCTGTAGTAAATGAATGAGTTCATCATTTAATTGAGGTATGGCCAGCTCAGCTGCTAATGCCTGTAACACAGCAAGTGGTGGTAGCAAATCAGAAATGGAATCTCGATCGACTTCCGTTACTTGTGTCGCTTTACCTGGATACATTTTTACAAATCCGTCTACTTCTAATAATTGCAAGGATTCCCTAACCGGTGTTCTGCTAACACCTAAGGCTTGGGCAATCTCTGTATCATTCAGCTTTTCACCTGGATGAAGTGTACCGTCGATGATCCATTGCTGCAGCTGGTTGTATGCGCTTTCCTTGGCGGTTAGTTTCGTTGACTTTAAATGGTCAGTCGGTATTGGCATAGCTTATCCCTCCTCCTGCTTGATGATAGGTGGTCTATGAATAGTATACCGAAAATAGATAGACAAATAAATAGTTCATAATAAACCAAGGTAAGCATCAAAAAAACCGTGACGAATGATTAGCGAACTGTTATAATGAATAGGTTGCGATGAGCTGATTTGTGTAAGTCGAAGGACAAAGCAAGCTTGTGCTGTGAACACATGGTCCATTCGCCACAAATAAAAAAGGGTCCGCTACCAGTTAGTAGGGCCCTTTTTGTATGGATTAATAGCTGTCGCGTTGTCGCAGCATATCTGATTCGTTTCGAAGCCGAAATTTAGCCAATATATCTTTTAAAGGCTGCTGTACAAGCAGATAAACACCAATCGAAATAAGAATACAGGCTGTTCCAAATAAAAAGCCACCAATAACATCTGTTGGGAAGTGCACTCCTAAATAAATCCGCGTGTACATGACAAATCCAATCCAAGCAATCGTTATAAATCCAATGACCACTTTCTTCCATACAGAGTTGACGAGTAATACTGCAACCAGTCCAACTAGCCCGTAAAACACAGTCGTTCCAGTGACATGTCCGCTTGGAAAGCTTTCCGTTGTTTTTTCAATCAGCTGTAAGAATTCAGGTCTGTCCCGGTCAAAGGCTTTCTTTAAAATTTTCGTCGCAATCGCAGCACCGAATAAAATCGTACCACCCAGCCATAATCCTTCTGCAAATCTACGCTTTATAAATAACACGATCACCAATAAAATGGTCAAAACAATTACAACTCGAATATTTCCTATTTCTGTAATCAGTTTAATAGCGGAGGTTTTACCATCTGATATACCTGTTTGAAACTGTTGAATCAGGTTCATATCGAGGGTACTAATCCAGCTGCTTTCCGTATGTACACCCCAAGCGACTACACCAAATCCAATTAAAAATAAAAATCCGACCAATAAAAATGGCAGGGAAGCCAATTCTTTTGTTCTCATATTTTGAACCTTCTTTCTGTAGGTGAATGTTGAGACTAGCTTATCATGGTGCAGCCAGTTTCAAAAGATATATTTATAACAATAGCGCCACAATCGAGATGGATGGCGCTATCGTTCAGCTTATTTATAGTCAAACAGTCTATCGAAACGCAGACGCTGATGCAAGGCCCAGATGACGGCAATACCAATCGACATAACGATTAATTCCCCTGCAGCGGTTGTCATCCAAGTAATAAAGAACGGCACCTCAATGGCTAGATTTAACATGAGTGCGATGATCCACATATTACAAGTGAAAACGACAGTATTAATAACCATGAGTACCAGCTTGTTTTTAATAAATACGCCGAAGCCCATCGTGATTAATAAGGAAATGATCGTTTGTGATAAGCCAAGCAATTCATACGCTCCTAACGTTGACATGAATAAATTGGCAAAAAACACACCAATTGCAATTCCCCAAAAATATCGTTTATCAAAGACAATTAAGTGATTAAAAATCTCCGATAATCTAAATTGAATGTTGGAAAATGCAATAGGAGCTACAAGTGCTGTTGCTGCAATATAAAGTGCAGCCAACACACCATTGGTGACCAAGGTTCTAATATTAATATTCATTTTTACTTCTCTCCCTAGTTTTTTATCGTGGGATGGTTTCGAACCACGTTTGAAAATCTCAGTGGTCGCTGAGATTCCCGAAGTTCATTATAGCAGAAGTCTGTCCTTTGTGTAACTCTTTTTTTGTAAAAAAGAGGAAACACGAGTGATTCCACTATAATTTAGTACCAGGTATTAGGTCAATGTGGTAAAATAGAAACAGGAAATGAATTTATAAATATCAACAATGGATAGTTCAGAGGAAAAAGGGGTACGACATGTATAATTTTGCTGCGAATCTTGTTAAAATCATATTAAATATTTTTGGACGGATAAAGGTTTTTCAGAAAGAGAATTTACCGAAGGATGGCAAAGGCTATGTGATTGCTTGTACGCATACAGGCTGGGTGGATATTTTATGGCTTGGAGTTAGTGTTTATCCAATTCAAATTCACTACATGGCAAAGAAGGAATTATTTGAATCCGGTCCCCTGCGCTGGTTAATGAGGAAGCTTAATGCTTTTCCCGTTGATCGTGAAAACCCGGGACCCAGCTCGATTAAAATTCCTAGAAAACTCATTGCGGCTGGCAAGGTAGTAGGTATTTTCCCAAGTGGAACCCGAACGAGTGAAGAAGTCCCATTGAAGCGGGGAGCAGTTACCATTGCAATGCATTCTAAAGCACCGATTGTTCCGGCGGCATATGTGGGTCCAAATAATTTTAAGGATTTAATCAAATTTCAAAAACCGCGCATCATTTTTGGTGAGCCAATCCATCTTCGTGATGATATTCCCAGAAAAGAAGCAATGGAAGTCATGATGACCGAGCTAAACGAAACGATGCATAAGCTACAGCAACAAATTACATCTAAATAAGTGTTATAAATGACTAAGGCTTGCAGAATTTGGAATACCCATTCTGCAAGCCTTTTGTGTATAGGGGTGCTGCCCACCATCATGTTGGGTGTATTTGAATGGTTAATATTTCATTCTTTGCTTGCTGATAGGCATTTTTAAGACCATTTTCTGCGATGGATTGCTCTCTAACCGTTTTAAACGGTATGGCAAGTGAGAAAGGATCGCCAAAAGGAAAAGGATTTAATCGCATTCTGGAAGGCTTGTCCCATTGTGGTTGGATATAATCCGTGTGTAGACCTTCTATTTTCTGTGGAACACGTAACCCTTTTTGGAAAAATGGATGGAATTTTTCTACTGAATCACCTGGTTCATTCATACATAATAGTAATGAAAAATCATCAAAAAGCTGCAGCAATGCATAATCTTTAGCTATTTCTTCTTGCTCTACGTCACCGAGTGAATCCATTATTCGCTGTCTGCGCATAGCTTCTGTTTCTATAAAGTTTTTTGCTATATTTGATTCATGATGTTCAACAAAGCGTGCATAGTGTTTGCTACATAATAATGCTGCATACGAATCCTCTGCTTCCACCATTTCTATCCCTTTCTGGTATGCTGTCAATTTTGGCTCAAGCGGGTAATCAAGAAAGGAGTAGGGTGCATTGGCTTCGTTATTCCAACGTGGCTTGCGATCGAGGAGCAACCAGCCAATGTCATGATTGGAAATTGCAAAGGAAACAGAATCACGATGATGCGGTGAGGCTGGCATATGCTTCCAATGGCGAAATAATTCTCTGGATAACTTTCCATGATCATGCTGCTGGATCATCAAAAATGCATCCTTTTGTTTTCTAATAATCATTGAAAATCCTCCTTGAAAATACTTTGGAAATAAAAAACAGAAGCAAAGACAACAGGGTATATGTTGCCTTGCTTCCGTTTCATTTAATTTTCTACTTTATAATTTGGTGGAAGTTCAAGTAATCCGGTAACTTTATCGTCGGCGATTGTTACTTCGCAGGTTCTACCATTATGGACGAATTTAAACACACCATTATTAAAGTCGGTACCGATTTCTTTATAAAAGATGCCATCATAATGATCATCATTGGAGCGGGTGAAGCTTAGACGATACTCCTCTCCATCCTTGATCAAAAAGCCATGCACCCCTTTTTCAAATGTATCATGTTCTACTCCGCGAATGGTGCGATCCACAGATACAATATGGACATCGACAAAGGTCATTTCTCGTAATAAGGCATTAGCAAATGATCCTTTTGTAATTTCTTCCCATCTATTTTGAGGTGATTGGCCAATGATAATCTGTGTAATATTTAATCTGCGTGCCACTTCGGCGATAACTTTAGCGGAAGGACGCTTTTCATTGTCAATCAAGATGAACTCTTCAATATCTGATTCGTCTGCAAGCTCTTTCCAACGATCCACATAATTGGATTTTTCCGCATCGAATTTGTCATATGGAAGTGGGTCCACCGTTAATACATATAGGGGACAATCGAGCAGATCCGCCAATTTCTGGCCGCGTCTGATTAATCTTTCCCCATTCGGTCCGTAATAGGCACAAACGAGAATACTTTCATCCATTCGACCTTTTATTTTTTTCATGACGATCCTTCACCTCAAAATTAATAATAGTATGGCAGGCTGATAGGGCTAACGGTCGCTTGCACTTAATTTTAGAAACGAACTCATTTTAACATGATATATTTATGGATTCAACCGTTCATTTTACGAATGGTTATAACAGTGGATACTTGTCGTTTCTGCGATATTTTCAATCATTTGCACATAAAGTGAAACTTCAATCAATGGAGGTCTTACAGCCAGTTAATCTGTGATAAAATAAATGGCATCCTTGCGTGTTTCAAAAGTGCAGGAAAGCCTAATTTAGTGTATAGTAAAATGGTATGTACCTTTATCAAAGCAAGGTACATTTCATGGCACTATAAAGTCCGTTTCACATGAATAGTGAAATGGATGGTAGCAGCTACTCCTCTTTATCCATAAGCTATCATCTGCATTCCCAGGGTATGTGCAGTCCATCCTACTCTGTCTATTAGCCATTAATTATCCCATGTTTATGGAAGATGTCAAATGGCTGGAATGCTCTGCAGACGGGACAAACCATGAAGCGTGAACAACGGCTTCCCATGTCCAAAAACAACTTTTGCTATGACTTATATTTATCTCAACAGAAAAAATAGATGTGAAGCGAAATAGGATTAGCTTCATCTATCATACATTAGAAAAATTCGTTTACAAGTCCTTTTACATAAAACGGATGTCGAAAATAAAAAAGTATACCCGCTAAGCGGGTTTTCATCGCATGATATAGCCACTTTGGGAGGTCCTTCAATCAAGCATCTTTGGGGTTTTCCAACATGAATTGTTATTGGGGGTTTTGATTTCATGATTGTTGTTGCAATTTTAATTCCATTTATTGCTGCAATGTTTATTCCACTTTTACATAAATATTTTCCGAAAATACATGTAGGCTGGTTTGCGCTTACCATCCCGGTGCTGCTTTTTGTTGGTTTTATATCCTATGCTCCAGCACTTGCAAATGGTGAAATACAATCCTATACCATTCATTGGATACCTTCCTACGGGATTAACTTCACCGCAATATTAGACGGTCTCAGTATGATATTTGTATTGTTGATTAGTGGGATCGGAAGTCTGGTTATCTTATATTCGATTTATTATTTATCTGAAAAAGAGTCGTTACGCCACTTTTATATTTATCTTCTATTATTCATGGGCAGCATGCTGGGTGTTGTGCTCTCTGACAATATGATGGTTTTGTATGTCTTTTGGGAGCTTACGAGTATTTCTTCTTTCCTATTAATTGCTTTTTGGTACCATCGAAAAAAGTCGAGGTACGGTGCACAAAAATCCTTACTTATTACAGTTAGCGGTGGTATTTCCATGCTGGTTGGCTTTCTGATGCTTTTTAGTATGACGGGAACCTTCAGCATTCGCGAAACGATTGCTTCGGTGGATTTGATTGTCGGGCAGCCATTGTTTATTCCGGCAATGGTCTTAATCCTGCTTGGTGCCTTTACGAAGTCTGCCCAATTTCCTTTTCATATTTGGCTTCCTGATGCGATGGAAGCACCGACACCAGTTAGTGCATACTTGCATTCAGCCACCATGGTGAAAGCAGGCATTTATTTGGTTGCGCGTTTTACACCAATATTTGCGATGGGAGAAGCGTGGTTTTGGATTATTACAATAATTGGACTCATGACATTGTTCTGGGGTTCGTTTACTGCAATCAGGCAGACTGACTTAAAGGCATTGCTTGCTTATTCAACGATTAGTCAGCTTGGCTTAGTCATGAGTCTATTAGGTATGGGCTCGATTGCTTTACAGCTTGGTTATCGTACGGAAATGGTTCTATATAGTCAAGCTACTTTTGCAGCATTGTTCCATCTCGTGAATCACTCGACCTTTAAAGGCGCTTTATTTATGGTTGTTGGGATTGTTGACTTGCAGGTGGGAACAAGGGATATTCGACGGCTAGGTGGTTTAATGTCTATTCTGCCAATTACGTTCACAATTGCTTTAATTGGCAGTTTTTCTATGGCAGGTCTTCCACCGTTTAATGGTTTTCTAAGTAAGGAAATGTTTTTTGCTGCGGTATTGCAAATTGGTTCATTAGATCTTTTCTCATGGGACGCTATTGGTGTGGTTTTTCCAGTAGTTGCCTGGACCGCGAGTGTGTTTACATTTGTTTATTGCATGATTATTGTATTTAAAACATTTCTGGGCCAATACAAAGGGGAAAAAGTACAGAAACAGGATATTGAACCACCAGTGGGCATGCTTATTGCGCCATCTGTACTCGGTTTATTGGTGATTGGTATATTCTTGTTTCCAAATGTGATTGGAACGTATTTGCTGAAGCCGGCAATGGTAAATATTTATCCCGGACTTGCCGATCAATTGGCGGATCATTATACGATTTCTGCCTGGCATGGATTCAAACCTGAGCTCTGGATGACGATTGGAGTAATTGGTATTGGGATATTGGTGTACAAGCTGTTGAAGCATTGGAAGGGTGTGTATCGGTTATTTCCTGATCAATGGTCATTGGATGCGTTATATAACCATACACTGACGCATTTAGAGAATAGCTCGGAAAAATTAACCCGCTCCTATATGACTGGATATTTACGGGGTTACCTCATGTATATTTATATATTTTTTATTGCAGTCGTTGGCGGGGTAGCACTTTTTAGTGGCGCTATATCCTTTGATTTATCAACGGATGCGGATATTGGGGTATACGAGTGGATATTTGTATGTATTATGCTTGTGGCTGGTATTGCTATTTTATTTGCAAAGTCACGGTTAACAGCGGTATTGCTTAATAGTGTGCTCGGTTTTTCGATTGCCTTTTTCTTTGTGTTATTCCGTGCACCTGATTTGGCATTAACCCAGACAATTATTGAAACGGTGACAACTGCATTATTTTTACTTTGTTTTTATTTTCTGCCGGAATGGAAAAAAGAGCATATTACGCCGATGTCAAAAATGCTGCAAATTGGGATATCGATTGCGACTGGTCTGATTTTTATTCTGATTGGACTATCCGTTAAAAGCGGTCGATTATTTGACTCTATCTCGAATTATTTTGAAAATGCTTTTGAATTAGCAGGTGGAAACAACATTGTTAATGCCATTCTAGGGGACTTCCGTGCCTTTGATACGATGTTGGAGGTTGTTGTGTTATTCATCGCAGGAATAGGGGTTTATGCATTAATTAAATTCAAAGGAGAAAAGAGGCAGGATTATGAAGACCAATGATGTCATTTTACAAATGATCACTAAAATCGTCGTATTCATTATATTGACGCTGGCTGTGTATTTGTTTTTTGCTGGACATCATAATCCAGGTGGCGGCTTTATTGCTGGTCTTGTCTTATCTTCTGCCTTTGTGCTTCTTTTTTTAGCTTTCGATACAGAAACCATTATCAAAGGCTTGCCGCTTAATTTCAAGGTTACAGCTGCAGTCGGTGCACTGCTTGCGATTTCATCCGGTATTGTTCCAACTTTATTTGGTCATCCATTCTTAAATATGGTCATGTTAACAATCAACTTGCCGCTCATCGGTAAGTTTGAGCTCGGAACGATTGTATTATTTGAGGCCGGTGTTGCATTGGCTGTTGTGGGTGTTGTCGTTACGATTATTCTAAGTATAAGTGAGGATGTTTAAGCATGGAAACGTTAATCATTATCCTGGCCGGGGTATTGGTCGCTGTTGCTACCTATTTAATCTTGTCCAAACACATACTCCGAATTATTTTAGGAACCGCCATTCTATCTCATGCTGTCCATCTATTATTAATGACGATGGGTGGCTTAAAGCGCGGTTCTACACCTATCCTTGCTGAAAATAAAGTAGCTTATACGGATGCCTTGCCACAGGCGTTGATTTTGACAGCAATCGTGATTAGCTTTGCCGTAACAGCTTTTATTTTGGTGCTAGCATATCGGTTATATCGGAAAACTGGGTCAGATAATCTAGATGCATTGCGAGGGATGGATGATGAATAATGTATTGGTTTTTCCCATGGTCCTTCCCGTATTGACTGGTATTTTGCTTATTTTTCTGCGTCCATATATTCGATTGCAGCGCTGGTTAAGCATGTTATCTGTATTGGGTACAGGCGCGATGAGTATCATACTTCTGCAGCGGGTGCAGGCAAGTGGGATTTTAACGATTGATATAGGTGGTTGGCAGCCACCCTTTGGCATTTTATTTGTAGGCGATTCATTCGCATTACTGCTCGTTTTGACTGCAAGTATTGTAACAGCAGTCTGTTTACTATATGCCTTTTCAACGATTGGACCAGCCCATGAGCAAATGCATGTGTATGCGTTTATTCAATTTTTATTGGCTGGTGTAAATGGTTCATTTTTAACAGGGGATTTGTTTAATTTATTTGTTTGCTTTGAGGTGATGCTGCTTGCATCCTACATACTTGCTTCACTAGGCGGGAAGAGAAAGCAGCTTCGTGAATCCCTAAAATATGTCATCATTAATATTCTGTCTTCCTGGATTTTTCTAGTAGCGATTGCCTATCTATATGGGGCAGTTGGAACATTGAACATGGCACATTTATCAGAAAGGATTGCTGAATCAGGACAAACACCATTATTAACGACGATTAGCATGTTATTTCTCATCGTCTTTAGCTTAAAGGCGGGGCTGGTACTTTACTTTTGGCTACCGGGAACATATAGTGCGCCGCCAACAGCGATTGCGGCATTGTTTGGTGCATTGCTGACAAAAGTAGGTGTCTATGCCATGTTCCGTGTGTTCACCTTATTGTTTTATCATGAACCGTCGATTACACATACATGGATCGGAATCATGGCTGCGATAACGTTAATTGGTGGCAGTATTGGTGCCATATCATCCAAGGATGTTCGGGTTATCGTTTCCTATAATGTAGTCATTGCGGTTGGTTTTATGATGGTTGGATTAGCAGCTGCAACCTCAGCAGCATTGGAGGGGTCTATCTACTATTTGATTCACGACATGCTTGTAAAAGCCTTGCTCTTCCTATTAGCTGGCACCATGATTGCTTTAACTGGAAAATCCAAATTTAATGAAATGAGTGGGTTGATACGTAACTACCCATTACTTGGCTGGTTGTTCTTTATTGGGATGCTTTCGTTGGCAGGAATTCCGCCATTTAGTGGATTTATTGGGAAGGTGCTGATTGGAAAAGGAACCATTGAGGCAGGTACTTACATTTTGCTGGCCTTGGCGTTTGTTTCCAGTATTTTAGTTCTCTATTCCTTGCTGCGTGTATTTCGAAATGCATTTTGGGGAGAAACAGTTATCAGTTTGGAAGAAGAAAAACCACTGAAAAAAAGCTGGTTGGTTCCAAGTGTTTTATTAGCAATTGGTACAATTGTGCTTGGATTAGGTGTGGAAGTGCTGGCTCCTTACGTGCAGGATGCCGCTAATGTTTTATTGCAGCCGAAGCTGTATATTGATGCCGTATTCCAGAGCAAGTAATAGGGTACGTTTACGGGAGGTGACAAAATGGCAGCGCAATTTGTATTGAATATTTTTATTGCATTCCTATGGATGATGTTTCGTGATGAAGATGTGTTAAGGGTGTCGACTTTTTTAACGGGATATGCCGTTGGGATTGTGATTGTCTTTTTGATGTATCGTTTTTTTGGAAAGAAGTTTTATTTGCATCGACTCTATGCGGTTATCAAGTTAATATTTATTTTTAACTCGGAACTGTTTCAATCTGCATATCTGGTGCTAAAAACGGTGCTGACACCTAAGTTGAATTTACAACCGGGGATTTTCAAATATGAAACAGTCTTGAAAGGGGAATGGGAGGTTCCTTTGCTTGCATTGCTATTAACGTTAACCCCGGGCTCTGTCGTAATGGAAGTTGCACCAGAAGGGGATGTGTTTTACGTGCATGCCATGGATATTGTCAAGTATAAAGAAAATCTACTGCGTTCGTTAGGGAAATTTGAAAAAGCAATTATGGAGGTGACACGCTAATGATTGATACGATGTTAATAACCGCAATGGTGTTGTTCGGTATTTCCATTGCAGTAGCGCTTTATCGAATCATTCGCGGCCCCAGTTTGCCGGATCGGGTTATCTCCATGGATTTTATTGGTGTGAACTTAATTTCTGCAATCGCAGTTTTTTCTGTTCTCTTTCAAACGAGGGCATATTTAGAAGTGATTTTGATTTTAGGGATTTTAGCATTTATTAGTACGATTGCGCTCTCTAAATTCATTGAGCGAGGTGTTATCATTGAACGTAAGCGAGACAGTTGAGTTTATCGCTGCTTTATTTATTTTATTTGGCAGTATCATTAGTGTCATTAGCGCATTTGGAATTATTCGTTTTCCAGATGTCTATAGTCGTGCCCATGCTGCAACGAAGAGTTCAACATTGGCTGTATTGCTGACGTTATTCGGAGCGTTTATTTACTTCTGGATATCGGAAGGAATCATTAGTGTACGATTGATATTGGGAATTATATTTGTGTATATTACATCACCTACAGCGGGGCATTTAATTATCCGCGCTGCCTACCGCTCTAATGTGGCACGCACAGAGACGACAAAGGTCGATGAATTGAAGGAAGTCTATGAAGCATATGAACGACAACAAAAAAATCCTCCGCATCACACGGAGGATGGATAGATTAGGATAATGCTTTAAGTCCAACAGCGCCAATAATAATAAGCAAGACGCTTAATATACGACGAATATTTCTTGATTCTCCAAAGAACACCATATTTAACATGACAGCACCAGCTGTACCAATACCAACCCAAACGGAATAAGCGACACTAATTTGCAGATGGTGAAAGGATAAGTATAAAAAAGCAAATGAGCCAGCAAAGCCTCCCAAATAAAGGAGCCCACTCATGATTGCTTTTTTTTGGCTGTACATTTTTAAACCAGTTACCCCAATCATTTCCGTTACTGCGGCAAATAGCACATACATCCAACCCATTTTACATACTTCCTTTCGCCTGTTGTTCTTCGTGATTATCTGCTAATTTTAGACTAATGACTCCTGCAACCAGAATGACCATAAAGAATACTTTTCCTCCTGTAAGGGCCTCATCAAAGAAAAAGATATCCAACAAGGCAGTCCCGATCGTACCTATCGCTGCAAAACATGCATAAACCGTTCCCGTTGGAAGAAGCTCACAAGCCTTGGTAAGAAAATGAAAATCAATAAAAATGAGTAGGACAATAATCCCCCAATGCCACCACTCTGTTGCGATATTAAAGCCAAGAATCCATACGAGCTCAAAAAAACTAGTAAATCCTACATATAACCATGCTTTACTCATGATGTAATTACTCCTTTTTATCTAACAAGAATTATAAGTGTGGAATCAACAGCCAGTAAAGGCCTGATTGGTTCAACTAACAATCCGTGGGGGAAATGCAAAAACCCCTACGGATTGAAATTCCACTTATGACTGACTATCAGTCATTTTTTATAATAAAAAAATAGCCCTGATTATGATGTTACGCCCAGGGCATGCTGTAAAAAGTCCAAGACAGCGCGTTCTTGTTGTTTTGATTGATCTATTCCGGTTGTGTCATATAAATAAATTTGCTCAGCAGCTGATTCAACGAGTGCAATTACAAGCTTGGAAGCAGCGTGCGGATCGATGTTATTTCGTATTTCATTATTTTCCTTAGCTGTTTGCAGGAGACTGCGAACCCAATCATAGAAGGGTTCATAGACACGCTCCCACTCCTTGATATGTTCAGTGGAAGCCAATCCTGCATAAATAAGTGCTTGAACTTCGTGATATTCATCGGTAATATGAAAAACAGCCTGCACCAATTGCTCGAGTTTTTTTGATAATGGTGCTTTTTCCTGTACTGTATCCTGAACAGAATCGAGTAGTTTTTCAACCATTAGCTCAGCGATGGCCGGCATTACAGCAAGCTTGGAAGGGAAATATAAATAATACGTTCCCTGGGCCACACCCGCCCGCTTCACGATATCCGATATTTTTGTTTTTTCAATACCTTGTTCCTGAAAGGTTTGCAATGCAGCACGTGCAATGACACTTTTTTTATCCATTCACAAACTCCTTCATCATCTGAAATGACTGACTATCATTCATTTTATGAAATGACAGCAGCTTTGTCAACTAAAAAAGGACCAGCAGCCCCAACATGCTACTGGTCAACCTCGTCTAATTTACGTTTTTCATCGAGTAATTGCTGGAAGGTTTGCTCCAATTCATCACTGGGCGCAATACTAAGCTGGCCAAGTACCTCTGATATTTTTGTTTCAAGCATCAGTTTTTTTTCAGCAAAGTGATCCCGGGTTTCCGTCGGCTGATGCTCATTCATTTCTTCCAGTGTTCCATCGAAAATGGTTAATTCCTCGTCTGCGATAGAGAGGATTCGATTGGCAATACCTTGGATGAATCGCCGGTCATGGGAAACGAAAATAATCGTTCCTTCATACGCCTGCAATAAATCCTCTAAAGCTTCAATGGCTTGGATATCCAAAAAGTTAGTTGGTTCATCCAGAATAATGGTATTAACATCACTGAGAAATATTTTGGCAAAAGCTACCTTAACTCGTTCTCCACCGCTTAATACGGCTACTTGCTTGTATACATCATCACGGTAAAAGTGGAGTCTAGCCAATACCGTTCGAATGAGTGATTCTTGCTGTTTAGAACGCATGGACACATTTTCAAGAATGGATTTATTTAAATCGAACACATCTAAATTTTGGCTGAAGTAGCCAATTTTAACTGCCGGTGAAAGGTGTATGCCTTCTGCTTGGTTCATGATTTTTTTTAGTAAAGTTGTTTTGCCGGTACCATTGTTTCCGATGATTGCCAGCTTATCATTTCCTCTAATATAGAAGCTCGTTTTTTTCCAAAGCACTCGATTGGGAAATGTGCCTGCAGTTTCCTCCATCCGAATAATTGTCCTGCCTTGTAAAGAGGCTTCATTTGGTAAATCCATTTTAATTGGTACTTCTTGTTTAGGGCGCTCTACCTTTTCCAAACGTTCCAGGCGGCTTTCTATCGCTTTAGCAGTCTGGCGCAGTTTTTTCTGTTTGTTGGCAAAGTATGGCTTAGCTCCTTTAATTCTTGCTTCGGAACCAGTTAAATTCTTTGGTTTTTTCGTTGCGCGTTGTGCCTTTCTCTCTTTTTGTTCCAAGGCATCTTCCAATTGTTTTTTCTTGTGCTGGTAGTTCTCATAAGCATGTTCATGCTGCTTTTTTTCTAATGCTTTTTGATCCGTATATTCAGCATAACCACCAGTATAGCTGTTGACTTTTTCATCATCGATTTCCCAAATCGTATGGCAGACAGCATCCAGAAAAGCTCGATCATGGGAAACGATGACAGCGGCCCCTTGAAAACGTGCAAGCCTTTCTTCCAGCTGTTCCATATGTGCTGTGTCAAGGTTGGTCGTAGGTTCATCCAGACATAATAAATCTGCTTGTTTGGCAAAAACTTGATTAATATAATCTTGGGTAATTTCCCCGCCACTATTCGTCGTGTCAGTCGGCTTTAGCTGAGGCAGGAAGGATACCGTTGTCAGCCTCTCTATACTGCCTTCATCTGGTTCGCGTCTTCCTGCTAATATTTCCAATAACGTGGTTTTCCCTGCTCCGTTATGGCCGATCAGCCCGATACGTGCTTTAGCTGGTATTTTTAATAATGGAATCTCAAAAAGCAGCCGATCTTTTTGGTAATATTTAATATTGGTTGCTTCTAAAATAATCATTTGATTCTCTCCAATCTGTTGGTTGTTGAAGGCAATAAAAAAAGCCTCCGCCAATGAATGGAATAGGAGACAAAATGGATTGAAAAAACAGCAGTGTCCTGCCGTCACGTTATAAGGGTGTCATCCATCTAGCTAATCCTATCCCGAAATACGAAAGATGGCATGCAAAAATAAACGGAATGTAGTACCGTTCATGAACCATCTTTATATCGTGTTTCTGCGTCATAGGATTAGAAGCGCATCGGCATGAGTCACCCTTTCTAAGTTATGTTAATCCTACTATATTTTATGGAAAGCGAATTGTCAATGTTCCGCATATGGAAGCTTGGGTCAAGTATGTATAGGTGAAGCTCACAGTCTCTCCTATTTCATTGTTTGATTGGTGTTTTTGTAGAAATCTTTTTTTAAAGCTGCTGTCATTGGTTTCTTTTACATGCAATACACGGTTGAAACGACCTTGATTCGCTTGCGGGCTCTTCTTAGATGTTGACGTATCACGGTTGCTATGCCTAAGATGCGGTATATTCTCTTTATACAAGGCAAGGAAAAGGCATGGCTCCCAATTTCGAAGCCATGCCTTTTCCCCTTATTGGGGTGCACACGGAAAATTTACGTATTTCCTTTTACTTACTTGTAATGCACGATGGTGTTTCGTACCCATCGTTTGAATCCATTACCTGATCCGTTATGACAGTTTCGGTGAATCATTCACCCGAAGGATTGGATCAGCCTTGCAAATGCACTTACACAAAAAACTTACTGCTTACAGATTACATGCAAAGCCCATACATAAAGCTTGTAAAGCATTTGTAACCGGTACTGCTAGAAGTAAATTTTCCGCCAAGGCTGTGCAAATCTGTAACGAAGCCTGTTCACATGATGCGTTAAGACTATAGCTTCGTCATAGGTTACGCCTTGTATTTATATAATACCCGTAGGTCAAAGGTTTTAAACCTTTAATAAAAAAATAATGATAATAGCTAAAAGGCACCAGAAAGGGCCTCTTCCTGCTGGGTATTTCCCCAAAAATGCTGCAATGGACCTTGGTAAACAAGTTCCATGCCAGGAACGGTTTGTAAATCAGCCGGTGAAATAAAAGCTGGTGGTTTATCAAAGCTGGTAACATTGCATTCTTGTAAAAGAACGGCAATAAATTGTGAACAGAAGTAGGCGCGTTTTCGGTCAATTTGCTTGTGGAATGCAAAAGCGATCAAGCCAATAAAATTATAGCGGTAAAGATTTTTTTCTGCTTCCATCTGTAAAATAAATTGTTTAATTCTTCTTTTTTGCCCTTCGGTAACACGAATACTGTAAATGGCACAATTTGCTTCCCGCATGATTTCTCCACGGGGATTTTCCTTTACAAAGCCGCCAATAAATGGGTTATTCGCCCGTTTTCTCCCAAAGCTATAAATATGTTGCAACTCACCATCCAATGAAATGGAGGCATGATTATATGGTTTTTTCGTATACAGCTTAATCGCCTTTGTAAGTAAGGTGCTTGTATCGGTTAGCAGTATATATACCTCCTGTGTTTTCATCTGGTTTCTCTCCCTATGTTTGAACTCTATTTAGTGTAAGCCAATTTCTTTCCGTTGATAACCACTCTAGGCTATAAAAATAATTAAGCCTTTGGACTTATTATACGATTGAACACAGAAATAAGTTTCATTTGATAGGGAGCACGGTATATAGGAAAAAGATTGGAAAGGCACATGCTGATCTGTTCGTGAATACGATGGGCTAATAGAAATGTGTTGAGTAGGGGAGAGATTTAAAATGCAAATTTATGTTGTGAAAACAAGAGATACACTATGGCAGTTATCACAGCAGTTCGGTGTTTCTGGTAATGATATTGCGTTGGTGAATGAAATAGAGGATCCCAATCAGCTTGTAGTCGGTCAGTCCTTGGTTATTCCTACACCCGGAAGAAATGCAGTCGTACATGCTGGTGATACGATACAATCGCTTGCCAATCAATATGGTGTTTCCATTGAAAACCTTATGCGTGTCAACCGTTTGAATGAAGCATCTATACTTTCTATTGGCCAATTATTACTCATTCCGTCGTTTATACATGTCATTCAGCCGGGAGAAACTTTGTCAGCTATTGCGAACCGATATGGAGTTAGTATCCATAGTTTAAGTCAAATTAATGGCATCACCAACACTTCTTTAATTTATGCTGGACAAAGCATTCGTATTCCGTTGATGGACAGACCAGTGACAGAAATCAATGCATATACGACAGCAATTAGTGATGAGGGAGCACAGGAAGTCCGTCGATTGGGTCATAACTTTACGTATCTTTCTCCGTTTATGTACAGTGTGAAGGAAGATGGCAGTTTGACAGAAATGCAGGAAGGGGCATTATTAGACGCAGCAAAGGCAACGGATACGGCCTCACTACTTGTATTAACGAATTTTAGAAATAGGAAATTTGATTCAGATCTAGCCGCAACGATTTTGCGAAATGCCACAATACAAGAAACATTGATTACTAATTTGCTAGCGATAATGAAGGAAAAGGGCTATCAAGGACTGAATATAGACTTTGAATATGTCTATCCGGAAGACAGGGAAAACTATAATGCTTTTTTAAGAAAGCTTGCCCCTAGGCTGCATGCGGAAGGATTCTTATTATCAACGGCTCTTGCCCCAAAGGAAAGTGCTGACCAACCTGGGCTCTTGTATGAAGCACATGATTATCAGGCACAGGGGGAGATTGTTGATTTTATTATTTTAATGACGTATGAGTGGGGTTGGGCAGGTGGGCCACCCTTGGCCATAGCGCCAATTAACAAGGTTCGTGATGTGCTTGATTTCGCGGTATCGGTTATACCAAGGAATAAAATCATGATGGGTATTCCATTGTATGGGCGTGATTGGAAAATTCCGTGGGAACAAGGGACAATCGCTCGAACGATTAGTCCGCAAGCAGCTGTCCGTTTGGCAAAAGAACATGGTGCGGCCATTCAATATCATGAACAGTATCAATCTCCTTTTTTTAGGTATACAGATGATACAGGGCAACAGCATGAGGTCTGGTTTGAAGATGCTCGAAGTATGCAGGTGAAATATGACACGATTAAACAGTATGGCATAAGGGGTGGCAGTTATTGGGTGTTGGGTAATCCATTCCCACAAAATTGGCCAGTCCTCCAGCAAAATTTTTTCATTAAAAAATGACGACAGAAAACAGGTCAGGTACATGCTGCTACCCGGCCTGTTTAATCTTGCGCCGGAGTGTTCTTTTCGCTTGCTGCCAATTAATCTTGGAAAAGAAAAAAGCATATAGCATCGTTAGAAAGATATAGGTAATTCCAACGTATAGACTCAGTGTTCTTGCCGGGATGATATCGACAATAAATCCTGCCGCTCCCATGGAAACGCCAAGTGCACTATTGGAAATCATTTGGGAGATACCAAAAAAAGCACCCTGACTGGAACGGGGAACTATTTTCATCATAAGAGTTGCGACATAAATATTGCTAATACCACCGACATAGGTAATGAAAACGACAATAAGCAATGCAGTTATAAATGTTGGGGCATGGCTCAACAGGATATGCCCAAGCCCTTCCAAAGAAATGAAAATAACAATAACGGCAGCTAGCTTTTTTCCGGATAACCATGCGCTATAGGAACTAAGAATGAAGCCCAATCCAAGTGCACCATATAAAAGACCGACTCCTAAATCGCCCATGTGAAATACGTCTAATGCGTACATACTGATTAGCACATTGTCAATTCCATTTGCTAATGGCATGGTTGCATCGATAAATAAAAATAATAATAATGCAGAGGATCCCCATGCAAGTTTCCAAATAGGGATAGATGGAGCTTGCCGGACTTTTCTCGTTTGTGATTGTGTAGGTATCAACATTCGCCCAAGCATATAAGCGGAAATTAGAAACGTAACTGCATCAAGCAAGAACAAGACATGGGTTCCAAATAAAAACGCAATTATTCCACCTGTTGTGGAGCCGACAACCAGCACTGCACCCAGCATGATTTGCTCTAAAGCATTTACATATAAAATTTTATCTGATTTTACCAATGCAGGAATAACTGACATTCTTGTTGGTGCATATATCGCCTCACAGATGGCTAGCGAAAATAATCCAATATATAAAAGCCATATCCCGTTCGCATCATGAACAAACAAGGGGATACATGCTAATGGAATTCGCGCCATATCAAGCCAAATTAAAATATGCTTTTTAGGGAAGCGGTCTGCGAGCATGCCGCCAAGTGGTGCAAAGATTAGAAACGGGATCAAGCGAATGGCAAAGTAAATTCCAATTGACAATCCCGAACCAGTAATCGAATAAAGTAATGCAAGCATGGCAACCTGATTAAACCGATTACCGATTCCATTGATAGCTCCTGACCAAAACAATTGGCGATAGTTTTTTTCTGATTTCCAGACCGTCCAATTCGTCACAATAAACACCTCATTTAATAAGCATCTAATTTGATATACGTCTAATTAGATGATGAAAAAAAAGACTGATCAAATCAGCCACATTTCTTTCGGGTTTAGCTCGTATATCCCGTCGTTACGTTGCATAAAATGGCACATAATCCATTCTCTTCTTATCGTTGCATAATCATCGTGAAACTGTTTAATAAATGCATTGATATCTTTTTCCGGATACTTTTTTCCAAATTCTAAACGATCCACCATATGCTCCAAGATAATCAGCTTCTTTTTACGCTGTGCAGGAATCGTTTGTAAACGTCCATCCTTGGAGAAGAAATTGCGGATAACCTTTTGTTTCTCGGTCCAATCAACCTGCTGTTTATTCATCGCATCATCCCCACCAATTCTTAAAATTGCCTCTGCCATGTAAGCGAGCTTTTTTTCGTTTAAGTGGAAATAGATTGTATTCTTATCCCGACGCTGATAGATAACATCGATTTCACGTAAACGTGTGACATGATAGGAAACTGTAGCTGGCGTCAGTCCGAGCTTGCCAGCGATTGCCTGCCCATGCAAAGGCCCATGGCGCAGCATGGAAATAATTTGAATTCGATTTTGATCCCCTAACGTTTTATGAAAAGCCACCAACCGATCAATTTGCATCCATATCCCCCCTACAACCATCTAACCTAATTAGATAGTAATCTAATTAGGTGATTGAGTCAAGCACGAATCAGGAAGAGAGAATCACGTTTGATTGTGTATCACGTTTAAGCGATGCGATTTCGCGATAAAACGGAAGTGGGGTAAGTTAAATTACATTTAAGTGATGCGAAATCATGTATTTTCGAAATTAGGAGTAAGTTAAACTGTATTTAAGTGATGTGTAATCATGTATTTCAGGAAATGGAGTAAGTTAAACTGCATTTAAGTGATGCGTAATCGTGTATTTTTGAAATTAGGAGTAAGTTAAACTGCATTTAAGTGATGCGAAATCATGTATTTTCGAAATTAGGAGTAAGTTAAACTGCATTTAAGTGATGTGTAATCATGTATTTCAGGAAATGGAGTAAGTTAAACCGTATTTAAGTGATGCGAAATCATGTATTTTGAAATTAGGAGTAAGTTAAACCGTATTTAAGTGATGCGAAATCATGTATTTCACCAAATGGAGGAAGTGAAACACAATTAAGCTAAATATGCAGCTTGAAATCCAGTTTGAGGGATTCCAGGCTGCATATTTATGGTAGGGAGTATTTAGCCTTTGACTCGTTGGAGTGCTTTTTCATGTGCTGCGACTGTTCGGTTTATATCGGCTTCGCTATGGGCGAGGGACATGGAATATCGGTTTAAAGGCTTTGAAAATATTCCGAGCTGTAGCAGTGCTTGATCTATTTTCTGCCTTAGGGCTGTGTTGGACTGCCACATGTCACGATAGTTATGAATTGGTTTGTCAGTAAGAACGATATTGAAAATACTGCCCATCCCGATGGTTTGCATGGGTACATCGTATGTGGCATACAATTTTTCAAGCTGATCTCGTAGTTTATTTGTTTGGCGGGCTATATCGTTCATCACACCATCTTCCTCAAGCATGTGAATCGTCTCGAGACCAGCTGCTAGTGCAATGGGGTGGCCATTATATGTCCCGCTATGGAAAACAACTTCATCCTTTTTCCTGCTTTTGCTACCGGTAGCAAACACATCACTTTCTTCATTTGGGGCGCTGAGCATCATGATATCTTTTTTACCTCCGACAGCGCCTATCGGATATCCTCCACCTAGAACCTTCCCAAGTGTTGTAATGTCAGGTTTTACATGAAAGACACGTTGGGCCCCTCCAAGATGGACACGGAATCCGGTTTTAACCTCATCAAAAATCAGGACAATATTTAATTCCTCAGTTAATTCCCGTAGTCCCTTCATAAAAGCAGGGGTTGCTGGGATAAATCCGCCTTGTACAGGCTCCAGGATGACTGCCGCAAGATCGTCCTTATGTTCACGTAAGATGGTTTCCACTGATTCGAGATCATTAAATGGTAAAACAAGCGTTTGATCAAGTTCATGCTTTGGAATTCCCTTTGATTCCGGGATTCTGTGTGGTCTGTGTGCATCTCCTGCTTCTTCATGATCCGGGTTAATGCTCACAAGCATATGGTTTAACCCTCCATGATAATGGCCTTCAAATTTTCCAATCTTTTCCTTACCGGTATATGCGATTGCAAGCCGGATGGCGAGTTGAATTGCTTCAGATCCTGAATTGGTAAAACGAACCATATCAATAGCCGGATACAGCTGGGCTAATTTTTCAGCCATCACTGCCTCCAGCTCGTGTGGTGTACCAAATATAGCTGTACCCGATTGGTGTAAAAAGTCTGCTGTAGCTTGCATTATCCTTTTATGCCCATGGCCGGTAACAAGGGCACCGTAACAAAGAGAATAATCAATATACTCGTTATCGTCCATGTCAACCAATTTACTTCCATATCCTTTTTTCATGACGATTGGGAAAGGTGGGAAATACTTAATATTTGCTGAGACCCCACCCGGAATCACCTGACTGGCCTGTCGATACACTGCCTCTGACTTCACCATGCTGTTCTTCTCAAAATATATTTGAGCACACAAAAGCATCAGCTCCTCCTAATTCTTACCAATAGTGTATGTGAAAAGCTGATGTTATGCAACGTTTATTTCATATTTTAATAATAATGAAATATAAATTTCACAACCAAACAACCAAACAGGCAATCCTATTCAATAAAATACGTCATATTGATCCCATAGCTGTTCATATTGTTTGAGGCGTTTATCTATTTCCTCGGGTCGTTGTTGACCAATATAAGCTATGAGTGCATTGATCAAACTCAGTGGAGCGACAAAAGAATCCATAAAGGATGGCATTTTACTGGATGCAATTAATGATACATCGGCAAATTGTGTGACAGGCGACAGATGACTGTCGGTAATGGCGATAATTTTTGCATCTTGTTTTTCAGCATGGCTCACAATATCTACCGTACTTCTTGTATAGCGGGCGAAGCTGAGACCGACTACAACGTCTTTTTCATTTAAATCGTACATACTATCAAAGGCAGATTCACTGGAATGAACCATCTCACTATGGTCAAAAATAAGCTTTAGATAATAATGTAAAAATGCACCAAGAGAAACTGCACTTCGATTGCAGGCGATAAATATTCGATCTGCCTCTAGTAAATAATGGGCTGCAGTTTCAAATTCGCCAAGATCTAAAGTTTCCATCGTTGTTTGGATATTCGCCATATCATCTTCAAAAATCTCGTATATCCCTTTTTCCGTCTCTTTATGATAGATTGACCGTGACATTTGAAGTCTTTCTACAGTATTAAGCTGCTTCTCTACTGAATCATACATATGCTGCTGCAGCTCGTTATAGCCCTTATAGCCAAGAAACGTAGCAAACCGCACGACAGTTGCTTCACTGACACCAGCCATTTTTGCTAGTTTTCCAACGGTTAAAAAGGGTGCAGAATGCGGGTTTTCCAACATATAAACAGCTATTTTCTTTTGTGCCTTGCTCATGTTTGGTACTTTTTCCCCGATTAATTTGTATACATTTTCTTTCACTCATCCTCACACCTTTCATTTGGATTGCATGCGTTCAATGGTACGAACAAGAAGATCGTGGAATTTTTTTCGGTCTTCATCTGTGAATGGTTTTGGTCCTTTCGTCCGTTGACCACTTTTTCTTGCTTTTGCACTTAAATGACGCGTTTGAAGTAGCTGATCAATATTTTTATTCGTGTATTGGAAGCCTTTGTGATGAAGAACCGTACATTTCTTACCAAGGGCAAGGGATGCTAACCCATAATCTTGGGTAATGATGATATCTCCATGCTTGGCAAGCTGAAGAATGCGATAGTCAGCTGAGTCGGCCCCTTCATCAACATAAACGGTCTTCACACCTTCTAATTCCTCCGCATTGGAGAAATGGCTGAAGCTTTTCACGAGCACAACTGGAATGGAAAATGTTTGTCCTGTTTGGCAAACCACATCTTTAACAGGGCTAGCGTCAGCATCTACATATATTTTCATGACCTCTCTCCTTAACTGCAAACATAAACTTGTTTCCATCTAATCGGAAAGCTTGCATATTGTCAACTTATAATTGGCATATATAACGTATAATGAGGGTACTATGATAACTAATCAATAAAAAAAGGTGGGGAACGGAAATGGCAGTAGATGAGGAAAAGCATGTCCATCCAGAAACAGGTCTTTCCAATGATGAAGCGAAAAAACGTTTAGAGGCAAATGGTCCAAATCGTTTTGAAGAAGGGAAAAAAGCCTCTCTCCTGGAATTAGTTTGGGGGCAAATCAATAGTCTGTTAATTTATATCCTTATCGCTGCTGCAGTTATTTCCGCCGCAGTAGGTGAAGTTAGCGATGCAGTGATCATCTTTTTTGTTATTTTGCTGAATGCGGTAATTGGCGTTATTCAAGAAGCAAAGGCGGAAAAAGCATTAGATGAATTGAAGAAGCTTTCTACTCCACACGCCATCGTGATGCGGGATGGACAAGCACAGGAAATATCCTCCGAGGAAGTGGTTGTCGGAGATATCGTACTATTGGACGCCGGAAGATTTGTACCGGCGGATATTCAATTGATTGAATCCTCTAATTTGAAAATAGAAGAATCTTCGTTAACAGGTGAGTCCATCGCGGTGGAAAAAGATGCTAACTGGCTGGCTGAGGGAGAGGATATCCCACTAGGTGATCAGCGTAATATGGCTTTTATGTCCACGCTCGTTTCTCATGGGAGAGGAACAGGTGTGGTTACCCGAACAGGAATGGATACGGAAATTGGAAAAATTGCGAAGATGCTTGCTAATAAAGATAAAGAAATGACTCCATTACAAAAGAAGCTGGATGAAGTTGGGAAGGTACTCGGTATTGGAGCCATTGCTATTTCCCTAGCTATCTTTTTAATTGGCTTTTTGCAAGGCAGAGAAGTATTGGAAATGTTTTTAATTGCTGTGAGTTTAGCAGTTGCGGCTATTCCAGAGGGGCTCCCGGCAATTGTAACGATTGTGCTTGCTGTCGGGGTGCAGCGTATGATCAAGCAGCATGCAATCATACGTAAGTTACCTGCTGTAGAAACACTTGGTGCAGTAAGTGTCATTTGTTCGGATAAAACGGGTACGCTTACTCAAAATAAAATGACTGTTACAGAGCTATACTCAAATGGAACAGCTGTAAAAACTGCTGATTTCGTTATCAATCAATCCACCAATGAAAAATTAATCAAAGCGATTGTGCTTTGTAATGATGCTACAATCGATGGGGATAAACAGACAGGTGATCCGACTGAAATTGCATTAGTAGAGGCTGGAATTCAACTGGGTATCACGAAGCGGGCAGTGGAAAAAGAATTTCCCCGGGTAGATGAAAATCCATTCGATTCGGAACGAAAAATGATGTCCACGATACATGCTGCTGGTGATGAAAGGATTGTCTATGTGAAGGGGGCATTGGAAAGTATCTTGCCCCAATTGAACCGTGTGGAAACGGATGGGGAAGTTCATTCGCTGACAGCAGCAGATCAAGAGAAAATAATGGCTCAAGCAAATCATATGTCGGAGCGGGCATTGCGTGTTCTTGCAGTTGCCTACAAGCTGGTTACTGCAGATTCAGAAGCAGAAACAGAATTAATATTTTTGGGCTTAACCGGAATGATTGACCCACCACGTGAGGAAGTGAAAGACTCCATTGCAGCTTGTCAAGATGCAGGAATCCAGGTGGTGATGATAACTGGTGACCATCAAAGGACAGCGCTAGCAATAGCCAAAGAGCTACATATTGCGAACCATTTGGATGAAACGCTGACAGGGCAGGAATTGAATACGATGAGTGACACGAGATTAAAGGAAAGTGTACAAAAGATTCGTGTCTTTGCCAGGGTTTCTCCAGAGCATAAGGTCCGAATTGTGCAGGCGCTAAAAAGCCACGGCAATATCGTGTCCATGACAGGGGATGGCGTAAATGATGCCCCATCCTTGAAGGAAGCAGATGTAGGAGTAGCGATGGGGATTACAGGAACAGATGTAGCGAAGGGTGCTGCGGATGTTGTTTTGACCGATGATAATTTCTCTACGATTGCGAAAGCCGTAGAAGAAGGCAGGAATATTTATAAAAATATTAAGAAGTCTATTCTATTCTTGCTGTCATGTAATCTAGGGGAACTAGCCGCCTTATTTATCGGTATATTAATGGGCTGGCCGGCACCGCTCACTGCGGTACATATCCTCTGGGTTAATCTCATAACAGATACGATGCCTGCGATTTCACTTGGGCTGGATCCAGATGATCCCGATGTGATGAAGGAAAAACCACGTGATGCAAGTGAAAAGATATTCACGAAAGAAAATATTACCTTTAGTTTATGGAATGGTTTATTAATCGGGGCATTGACATTATTTGCATTTATGGAAGGGCTGAAGGTATATACCGATTCCAGTTCGTTATTTGCGATGGATCTTCAGCATATTTCCGATGAAACATTGACACATGCACAAACCATGGCATTTATTACGTTAAGTGTGTCACAGCTATTCCATTCCTTTAATTTAAGAAGTGATACAAAATCAATCTTCCAGGTCGGTCTCTTTTCCAATCGTTATTTAATTGGAGCGGTGGTTGCAGGATTGCTTATCCAATTTACAATTGTTCAGGTACCACTATTTAGTGGCCTCTTTGATATACATGCACTTGTATGGCAGGATTGGCTCTTCGTATTGGGATTATCTATTATTCCAATCATTATCAATGAACTGGTAAAAGCAGGGAAACGAATTTTTGCTGCATAATGAAGGTCAACAAAAAACGTAACCAACAAAATGTATCATGTTGGTTACGTTTTTTAGCATGTGGTAAAACCTATGCTTAGCCAATCAATTCAACGTTTAACCCCTGTGTATCTATTTGGACAGGTTTGATTTGAAAATCTGAAAAGCTATGCCCCAGTGTTGCTGCAATCTGTTCTGCGGTACCTGTTGGAACAAAAGAAATAAGGGTTGGACCTGCGCCACTGATGACAGTGCTGAATGCTCCAAGCTGCTTTGCTTCTGAGCGGATTCCATCATAACACGGTATTAATTTGGAACGGTATGGTTCATGAAATAAATCATGCTCCATCAAATTACCTGCTGTGCTAAAGTCATGGTTGAGTAATGCGGCAACCATGAGGCTGCTAAT
This sequence comes from Ornithinibacillus gellani, assembly GCF_003730295.1. Classification (GTDB taxonomy): domain Bacteria; phylum Bacillota; class Bacilli; order Bacillales; family Amphibacillaceae; genus Ornithinibacillus_A; species Ornithinibacillus_A gellani. The sequence continues at coordinate 71,154 of NZ_QTSZ01000052.1, read as the reverse complement.
GGCGCTTGCTTTTGTTGCGATAGATCGTGGATAAGAATCGGGAAGCACCTTTCTGGCGTCCTTTGTTGGAAGCTCTGTTGCGGGAATGGACAGCACAGCCTCCAAAGGAAGCTGTGTCATCTGAAAGGTTTCTATTCGTTCACCAAGCAAAACAGCCAAGACGAGTCCGCCATATAAGGCTGGGGCTACATTGTCGGGATGGCCTTCGATTTGCTGCGCAATCATAAGTTTTGTTTCACTGGAAAGATCCAGCTCACAAAGCTGATTGGCCAATTCAATACCAGCAATGATAGCAGAAGCACTACTCCCTAATCCACGAGTAAGTGGGATATCACTTTTAATCGTTAGGTGGCAGGGTGGTAGTACGGCATCGTAAGCGTCAGCTGTTTGTTTTGCGATTTGATAAATGAAATGGTCTGTGCAAGCTTCCACTGCTGGTAAATGGCTGGATACATGCTCTATTTCCCAGCTTGGATGTGATATTGCATGGATTGTTAAATATTGATTAATGGCAAGGCCAATAGAATCAAAGCCTGCCCCAAGATTTGCCGAAGTTGCAGGGACAGTAATCCGGAACGGTTTCATGATGTAACCTCAGATTGGATAAACTTCCGTAAAGCATCTTCATCATTGGGCAAGGAAATTGGATCAGCAATTGCTTGATCCATTGCTGTTTGTGGATCCTTTAAACCATTTCCAGTTAAAATGGCAACAACTTTACTACCTGGTTTGATATGACCAAGCTGACATTGTTGAATGACTCCGGCAATGGAGGCACAGGATCCCGGCTCTGCAAAAATCCCTTCTTTTCCGGCTATCAGTTGAAAAGCTTCCAGGATTTCAGTATCGGTTACGGACTCGATTCGCCCGCCTGATTCATCTCTTGCTGCAGCTGCTAATTTCCAGCTTGCGGGATTACCTATTCGAATGGCGGTAGCGACTGTTTCCGGTGCTTCTATCACCTTATTTTGTACAATTGCTGCTGCTCCCGCTGCTTCAAATCCGAATATTTTCGGTAAAGCTGTACCCTTTTCTGAATGGTATTCCTTAAAGCCTTTCCAATAAGCACTAATATTTCCGGCGTTCCCAACGGGGATTGCCAAAATATCAGGTGCTTGGCCAAGCTGGTCACAAACTTCAAAAGCAGCTGTTTTTTGCCCTTCTAATCGAAATGGATTAATGGAATTGACCATCGTTACGGGTGACGACTCACTAATGCGTTGTACCATTTTTAAAGCATCATCAAAGTTTCCATCAATCTCCAATATTTTGGCACCATACATTGTAGCTTGAGCTAATTTTCCCATCGCTACTTTTCCTTTAGGAATGATAATAATTGCCTTTATCCCAGCCCGGGCTGCATAGGCGGCAGCTGAAGCAGAGGTATTACCAGTAGAAGCGCAAATAACGGCATTGCTTCCAGACTCCAAGGCTTTGGCAACAGCAACGACCATGCCGCGGTCTTTAAATGAACCAGTTGGATTTGCTCCCTCCACTTTTCCATATAATTCAATGCCAAGCTGTTCGGATAGCTTTGTAAAAGGAATGAGTGGTGTATTCCCTTCGTGTAAACTGAGAGAAGGTGTTGTATCATTTACTGGCAAATAACGTTCATATTCTTTTAGTAGACCTCGCCAATTCATTGTCCTTCCTCTCCTTCCACGCGATAACAGCCGGCAATCCCGTTTACATGTTCCAGCTGTACAAGTTGTTGCTTGATTTGCTCAAGATTTTCTAAGGAAGTCGATTCGGTAACAAGAATTAATTCACCAGGTTTTTGTACGGTTTTTTCCAAACGAATTCCTATATCGAGAAACAGCTTGGATACTGCGGCAAATACTTCTTCATTTTCACCAACTTGTAAACGTAGATAATATTGGCTAAAGCATTGATTGGGCTCTGCTGCACCTTTATTAAATTGTGGGACGGTTACCCTTCTTCCCGTGGCACCGAGCTGAATGTTTTTAATGACCTCGACAATATCAGACACTACTGCAGTGGCTGTCGGCAAGCTGCCAGCACCAGGGCCATAAAACATGGTTTCGCCAATTGCTGCCCCGTTCACATATACTGCGTTGTATTCATTTTTTACCTCTGCCAAAGGATGTGTCTTAGATAGTAAAGTCGGTTGTACACTGACTTCAACACTTTGGTCATGATCTTTCGCATAACCAATAAGCTTCATTGTATAGCCTAGTTGTTTCCCATACTCCAAGTCAGCTAATGCAATGTTAGCGATGCCTTCCGTGTCAACCTGCTGCAAATTTACATTGGAAGAAAAGGCTAGCCGAGCTAAAATGGCCATCTTCCGTGCAGCATCTAATCCTTCTACATCTGCAGTCGGATCAGCCTCCGCGAAACCTAACTTTTGTGCTTCCGTTAAAGCATCGTGGAAGGTAGCTCCATCTGCATCCATTTTTGTCAAAATATAATTGGTGGTACCATTGACTATTCCCATAATTTGATGGATTTGATCGGAAACCAAGCCATCGGTTAAGCCACGCAATATAGGAATACCACCTGCTACACTTGCTTCATAAAATAGGTCACATTCATGTTGTCCAGCCAGCTTTTCCAAGGCAGGTCCATGTAGTGCGATTAAATCTTTATTGGCGGTGATGACATGTTTTTTAGCTTGGAATGCTTGTGAAATATGCTCATAGGCTTCATCAACACCACCCATGACTTCCACAATAATGTCAATATCTGGATCCTCCAAAACATCTTTCGGATTCGTTGTAAGCACACCATCCTGTAAAGATACATTTCTATCTTTATTCGGATCTCGTATAAGCACGCGTTTAATTTGCACTTCACAACCAAGCTGGTGGGCCAGTTTTTTCTGGTGATCTTCAATAATACGGATGACACCCGATCCGACCACACCTAAGCCTAATAAACCAACCGCTATTTTATTACCCATGCGTACACCCCTTTACTGTTTTCTCTAAAAATACAAACGTTTACGTATGAAGGACATTATACGCTTGTATGTGAGGGAAAATCAATAGATAAAACAAATAATTTTCGCATAATTCGGTGAAATCGTTTCCAATTGATTGATAATACTATACCATTCTTTAAAAAATTTAAATAATTTTGTTTCTCCTTTTGTAAAAAGCTTGTGTTTTATGAAAAAATATTATATAGTACATTACAACACTAATGCACTATGTTGGTTAAAAGGAGCTGATGCCAAAATGCTCGATCTGAATGGTGTAACACCAATCTATATTCAAATTGCAGAATGGATGGAAAATCAAATTTTAAATGGGACATTTCAAATAGATGAAAAAGTTCATTCACAATATACATTGGCAGAAATGTTCAATATCAATCCGGCAACAGCTGCCAAGGGACTGCATTTACTGTCGGAAGAAGAAATTCTATATACGAAGCGTGGACTAGGAAAATTCGTATCACCACTTGCCAAAACAATCATTATGGAGAAACGAAAAAGTCAAACCTTAACAGGGTTAATTACAGACCTTGTGCTGGAAGCGAAGCAGCTTCAGGTGGAGGATGATGAACTACTTGAGATGATTCGGAAAGAAATGAAGCAACAAAAGGGGGAGGAAATATAAAATGATATCGTGCAAGCATGTGACCAAGACCTATCGTGGCACTACTGCGTTAAATCGTTTAAGCTGTAATATTCATGAAAATACGATAACCGGTTTAATCGGCAGAAATGCAGCGGGAAAAACCACTTTATTAAAAATATTAACAGGAATGATTAAGGAATCTAGTGGAGAAGTAGAGGTGTTTTCCAAACATCCATTTAATAACTTGTTTGTCTCAGCGAATTCTATTTTAGTGGATGACCAAATGAGTTTTGCTAATTCCATATCTTTATACGAATTATTACAGCAGGCAGGCCGTTTTTATAAAAACTGGGACATGGATCTGGCGCTTCGGTTATTTGATTATTTTTCTTTTCAACCAAATGCAATTCATGAAGGATTGTCAAAAGGAAGGAAGAGCACCTTTAATATGATTATTGGGCTTGCTTCCAGATGTCCATTAACGATATTTGATGAGCCGACTACTGGAATGGATGCGGTGGTTCGCAATGATTTTTATCGGGCATTATTGAAGGATTACATAGCCCATCCAAGAACAATCATTATTTCCAGTCATCATTTGGATGAAATGGAGCATTTACTCGAGCATGTACTGGTTATTAAAAAAGGAAAGGAATTATTGCATATACCGATGGAGGACCTGAAGGAGTATGCAATTGGACTGGAAGGCAAGACAGCAGTATTAAAAGAATGGTTGGGTGACCAGCCTGTTCTGACGAAGCGGACCGCTAGTGATTACGCCTATATTGCAGTTAAAAATGACTTTGACACCGAACAGCTGGAGCAGGTAAAACAACAGGGAGTGAAGGTGTCGCCTGTGTCAGCGAACGATGTCTGTATGTATTTAACAAAAGGGCAGAAGGGTGGAATCGATGATGTCTTTCGTCAACGTTAGTCTAAAGGAAACGGTTTGGAATCAATACTGTTTTAAGCTGAAATCGTTTTATGGTATGTTTCGCTCGATTATCATACTGCAGGTTATTGCGATCGGATTCACTTCACTGGCAGGCGTTGCATCCACTGGGAGCGGTTCTATGACGATTAGCTTTAATGTGCAATATTATTCAGCGGATGCGGTGATTGCTTTTACGATGATTGGTTTATTTATCAATGGGATTCAAATGACAACAAAGCCTTTTCGTGAAGATGACTTTGTTTTCGTGACCAATCGGCTGAGCCAAAATCTATCTAATATGGCTTTTTTATTAACTGTAAGTGTTGCAACAGGCATCACAGCACTCCTTTCCAGGAATGTAATTGAAATGATTCGTTATTTTCTGCCTGAGCATAGTTATATGCAAGATATGGATGGACCAAACACTTGGTATATGGTAGTTGGTGGAGGAATAGCAACGATATTATATATTGCTGCATGTAGTGCACTTGGTTATTTAGTAGGCAGTCTTGTCCAGTTATACAAAGGGTTGGTTATTATTATTCCAGCTGTAGTCATTGGCTATTCTGTCATTTTAGGTACCCAAGAAGGTTATATAATGGGAAAAATTTGGGCGTTTTATTTTTCGGAGCATCATCTTGGATTATTTGCAGTGAAACTCATTTGCACGATTGCTATTTGCTATGGTGCAGCTATTCTCCTGCTGAATCAAAAGGAGGTAAGAAATGTATGATTATTTTTCCGTTCATATTTATCCTATTAATTATGCTGATATGGGTAGCAAATAGCTGGGGTAAACGAAAGGGTGCAGGGTTTTTACGAGATCGGTTTATCTCTATTTTTCTCATTGTACTTATTGTTTCGACGGTCATGCATTTCTTTTTGCCTGAGCGTCAATTGGTCGGTGGAAAAATAGATATTTCTACCATTCCAGATATTTTTCATGAGGGCTATGAAGGTAGAATCGATCAGGTAGATTCACAATATTTACTGAAGGAATGGACATTTACACCTAAGCAAGAAATGATTCAAATTGCTTTGCCAGATGAACTCAATCAATCCCAGCCACAAATATTTGTTGAACGGATCAAAGGCTTAGATGTTATGGAGGTAGGCTATTATCGCACACCGGTTGTGCTGACTAGCGGTTTGGATATCTCGGGTTATTTATCTGAGCCACGCCTTCGCTTTGAAGCAGGTTCAAATCAGATCATCATAGAGGATACCGGATATACGGTGCTGGAGCTCGTTGCCTTGAAGCGGGAGTTTCCTATTAATCAATTCTATCTTGATCAACATCAAGATTTCTTTGAAGGACCTCTGGCTGAAAGAGGGGATTATTTATTTTATCTCCGTATCCCAGAACAAGCAGATGTTGAAGCACAAGGGGATATTTGGATTGAGTGGATTGGTGAGGAAACAGAATCAGAATAATGGGGAATAAAGAGGTGCGCTTATCAACAAAGAAGCGCGCCTCATTTCTTTATTTAATTAAAAGCCAACTCTTGTAAATTCATCTGTGTCCCATGCTTGTTTGACCGTTTTTCGCTGGTTGGCTTGCAGTTCTTTAATGATACGATCTACATCCACATGCTGCTCATAATGCCACTGTAAAGCAATCGACATATGTAATTCATTTAACTGGGCAATCGAAAGCCCATCTGTTTTTTTCGTTAAGGCCTCGATTTGATCCCTATCCAAGAAGCGGGTAATATCTTTACGACGCAAATAGCTTTCCCGGAGGGTGCTATTTGGTTGCTGGATTTCATAAGCACGGTCAAACCGACCAGCTCGATTAATAAGCGCAGGGTCAATCTTTTCGGGATAATTGGTTGTACCGATAATGAAGATGCCTTCCTTGGAGGTGGCACCATCCAGCGTATTTAAGAAAACAGACCGTGATTCTTCCGGCATGGAATCGATATCTTCTATCACCAGTACCATCGGGGCCATTTTGGTTACAGTTGTAAATACTTCCTTAATCGAATAGCTTGTCGTGTATTCTGTAATTTGCCAATATACAACTGGTGCAGTGACACTTCCGGCAATGGATTTCACAAGGGTTGTTTTCCCATTTCCTGGACTACCGTATAAAAGAATCCCGCGTTTATATGGGATATTGTATTCTTTAAAAAATGTGCCGCTTTCTAAGAAAAACTCATCAATAGAGCGGAAGATATCGGTTTTCATCTCTGGTTTTAATAAAATATCGTCACGATGGATCTGGTAGGTAATTTGTTCCTGCTTACGCATGATCCCTTCCTCAGTATCCGTGAACACGGTAATTCCATCCATCATATATTGTCGTTGTATATCTAGCATATAGGATAAGAATTTTAAAAGACTTGCATGATCCCTAGCAAAAACAAACGACTCTGGATAATCCTCATGACTTTGGTAGATTGGAATTCTAACAATTGCTACTTCATGGTCTGGAAAATAAAATATATTATTCATCATTGCTGGTGTAACGGTATAGGATCCATCTTCGGCAGCATGGATGGTTGAAATTCCTACTGTATCATAAACACTTGCAAGAATTTCTACCTTATCAGGGTCATGCTCCAATATTCTTTGTAATGTATCAAATAATTCGTCCAATTCGTCCTCAGCACTGCAAAGCATCCACTCATTTCCCAATTTATCCGTTAAAATTTGTTTAATTTCATGGATCGCACGAGCATAATCATAATAATGAGGCATAGTACTTTGGTCTGTGTCAAGAAATTGTATGATGGCGTTTTTGTTTTTCATCGGATGTTTCCTCTCTAACCTTACTTTTAACAGCAATTTAAACAATGTTATCATACCATAATGTACCAAACAATGATATGAAAAATATATAAAAAAATGACATATAATAGGTAAAAGGAACTAAATGTTGAATAATTGTTAAAAAGCAATGTATGGCTGTGGGTTGACAAAGATTTCATTCATACGAAGAATAGTAAGAAAGATAGAAGGAAAGGGCGTGTGTACTTGAATCGGACATTTGAAATGGTTTTAGGAATTATTGGGATGGTAGCGGATTTTGGGATGGCCGTTATAGGTGTATTATCTGTATTTTTATTATCGTTTGGATTTGATGGACTTTTTAGCGCCTATCCATCATTAGAGCCTCTAAGTCAACTTTTTCAGGTGGTAACTGTATTTATTTGGTTGCCCATTATTTCCTGTGCTATTGGCGGTATGCTAGCTGCAATTGCAACGTATCAAATCGCTGGGAATAAAAGGCCCAAACTGGCTGGTGGGTTATTTATTGCTTCGGCCTTATTATCATCCTGGTTATTATTTACACTTGGTGCTTTTCAATCCATACTTTACGTAGTAGCAGCAATTATGTGTTTTGTTCGAAAGGAAGATGAACCATCGCAGGTTTAATATAAATGCATACGTTAAGCTATTTGCCTGTACGAATAGCCAGCTATATTTTAAAATGTAGGTAGAGGCACCCTGAAGTACACAGGGGAGTATAAAGGAGGAAGGGCATGGCACAATTAACAGCATTATTTGAAGAGGATGCATTACATGAGGCATTAGAAGAGTCACAGAATAAAAAGGTGTTGCTTTTTAAGCATAGTACAACATGTCCCATTAGCGCGCGTGCATTTAAGGAATATGAAAGTTTCCTCGATCAGGCAGAAGAAAATATTTCCTGTTATCTTGTGAAAGTAATTGAAGACCGACCAGTCTCCAATGAAATCGAGCGCATTACAGGTGTGAAGCATGAATCACCACAGCTTATTATCATGGACAATAAGCAGGTTGCTTGGCATGCTTCCCATGATGCAATTACAGCAGAAAGTATAAAAAAAGCACTGTAAAGGTTGATATGGATATTAAAAGGGCACCCTTATGAGCATAACAGCTGATGGGGGTGTTTTATATTGACTTGCCTGGGCTTCTTCAAATAGGTAATCTATTCAGTTATTTGATATACTAAATATACCTCATTGTTTAGAAGGAGGACCAAACCATTGAGTGAATCGGTAAAACTAGAAAAAGAAGCCATGCATATGCTAAAGCAAACGAGTAGGACATTTTATATCCCGATTAAATTATTAAAGCCTACCTTACGAAAAACAGTTGCGTCTGCATATCTCTGCATGCGTGCCATTGATGAAATAGAGGATCATGAACAATTAAATTCGGAAGTGAAGCAGCATCTACTCCGTAAAACAAGTGTATTGCTGCAGGAAGGATTCGATCAGGCGGCATATGAGGCACTTGTTGAGCCGTATGCAAGTGAATTACCTGAAGTGACATTAAGACTTGCCGATTGGATTGGCTTCTGTCCGTCAGATATAACTGGCAAGGTCCAGGAATCCACTGCTGTCATGGCAAAAGGCATGGCAGATTGGACAGAGAAAAACTGGGATGTTCGAACAAAAGAAGATTTAGATGACTACACTTATTATGTTGCTGGACTTGTCGGTGTCATGCTATCTGATATTTGGAAGTGGTATGATGGAACAGAGACGGATTATGATCTAGCTATTGGCTATGGCAGAGGCTTACAAGCTGTAAATGTACTGCGTAATAAAGACGAAGATGCTGCACGTGGTGTGCGATTCTTTCCAGACAATTGGTCCAGAGAGGATATGTTCGTTTATGCAGAGGGAAATTTACAGCAGGCAGATGAATATATTAAAGACATTAAAAACCGAAACATTCTTCTATTTTGTAGAATACCATTGGCACTTGCAAAGAAAACATTGCGTGCTCTCAAACGAGGCGAGGAAAAAATGTCACGTCATGAAGTAGAAGAAACTGTTGAAGAAATTATGAAAGACTAGGTATAAAGAAAAAAAGACACCGGAGGTACTGACCCCCGAAAGTTAGAGTGATAAATCTAACTTTTAGGGGTCGCCACCAACAGGATATGCGGTGTCTTTTTTTGTATGCTATTTCAATACTTAATATTCGTTGTTCAAATAGGTGAGTGATACTTTTAGGTTCGCATTCTTCTCGCGGATTCGGTCAAGCAGTTCTTTGTCTTTCGTTGCATTTTTACTACGGATTGCAAAGGTATATAAAATCATGGTACCTAAATTTGTTGTTTCCACCTGACGTAGTGTATGTGCTTCTGTGTACTCCTCTAAAATATCATCCAAAAGATTTTCATGGTTTAGGTTTTCCGGTACAGTTACTTTTAAAATTTGTGTGTCTTTTCCTTTGCCGTATTGGAATTTATACAATAGATAGAATATCAAACTCGCAAATAAAGTGAGCACGATTGCTAGATCAAATCGGAATAGACCACTTGTCATACCAACACAAAGTCCGAAGAAAATATATGCAATGTCCTTCGCATCTGTTACAGCACTACGAAAACGAATGAGTGAGAAAATAGCGAATAAACCAAAGGCTACTCCAGCATTCCCACTAATCACATTCATAACGACAGACACGATCACACTCATCATAATAATGGTATGAACGAATGCCTGTGAATAACGCTCTCCCTGGAAGGTGATTTGATACACCTTTGTGATGACCAAGCTAAGAATGGTTGCCGTTAGCATTGCCAGCAAGATCATTCCTATAGTCGATCCATTTCCTGTTCCATTTGTAAATAAGTCGTTAATCATATCCATGTTTAAACTCCTCCTCCAATTTGTACTGTTTCTTTTACAATTCCGTTCGGTAAATATTCACCCTTCAATAATTCCAGGCTCGTGCAGTATTTTGAGGCACTCCGTTGTTCACAATTTAGCGTCTGTAAAATACGGGTTAGCCATAAAGGGACACTATGATTTACTTTGACTTCTAAGACGACGAGATCATTGTCGATAAAATGCTCGCCCTGTGGTCCATTTTCTAAAAACAAATCATTGTTGCGGCAGCGTAAATTATAATCAAAGGTTACCCGTAAATCTGCATCATCTATGCCATGGAATGCGCTTCTATCATAGCTGACAATCATTTCGGGCTGTAGGTTGTACAGGCTGCGAAAATGGTCTATTTCCCGAAAAACCTGTGGATTGGAACTCTCGTATTCTTCTAAAGGACATTCTTCCGTACTAACTAAATAACGATAGGCTTCTTTTAACGGCAGGACCATTCTGCGCTTGTTAACTACTTTTTTGTGTTTTTGTTTGACCTCAAAAAAAGCTGTTCCATTTATGTCCGTGTCATCATAGACTCGTAGACGAAGCTTTTGCCGAAATCTTAACTTGTTTTTCGTTTCATAATAGATTGTATTTTCCGGACTCTCGAAATAAAGACTAGACACAGTATAATTTCCTTTGTTTCCGTTAATATCGGCTCGCATATAGGGCTTCATCCCAGCAATTAGATCATCAGCTTGTTGTCTTGTAATCAAATACTTTTGCTCTCTTCTTGTGAAAACCTCGATTGCCATGTGGCCAACTCCCTTCCTGTGAATTTCTATTTTCTATACTAAATACCAATTCTTAGATGGTACTGTGTGAAAGATTAGAAATTGATGAGTATATTATGAGAGGGTAGGAAAAAATAAAAATCCCCCCGCAGTTCTTACATGCGGGAGAATTCTTTGGAAAATGGGTAGATGCTATAGTGTACGCCCTCTGCCAAATAGTTTGTTAAGTGCCAGGATAATAATGGCAAGTGAGAATACGACTACTGCGACAGCTCCAATTGCAATGAGGATAGAAGCGATTGTTCCAGTAATGAATGAACTCGCTAGGTCAACAACAACGATGAGCGCAAACCCTGCCAAGATTGCTGCTAGATAAGCTAGAATGGGTTGTTTCATTCGTATACCCCCTTTCTCTCTATATCTTATGAACGCCTGTCTTTTTTTGATTGTATGTATGTCTTGCAACAAATGATGGAAATATGCAACCATGTCGGGGCTGTTTTGCGTATACGGAGGAACAGATTTTTTTCTTGCTAATTGAAGGATCACGTGATAAGATTACTTTACTTATTTTGAACGGAGGTTTTTTAAATGGTTTTCGTACAGTTCCAATTCACGGTGATTGATAAAATTTAATAGTAATAAAGCCCGTCAGCACGGTGCTGTGTTGGAATTTGTCTGCCTGTTTAAAAAACATGAATAAATGATTTGTTTGGGGAAGAGACAATTCTTCCCCTTTCTATTTTAAAGGGGTTCTGCTATCTGCGGAATTCTTTTTTTATTTGTAGAAAATGAGAAGATACAGCACTGGTTCATGTTGGTTGATAGTTTGAAGAATAAGAATAAAAGAGGTTAGATGATGAACGAAAATAACAAACCGAAGAAATACGAATTTTTAGCGGATGATCCTCATGTGAAGGTTCTGCCTATTATGGTCTCATTAATTATTGGTGCTTTTTTTGCCATTTTAAATGAAACCTTACTTAATATTGCATTGACAACCTTGATGCATGAATTTGACATTCAAGTAACAACCGTTCAATGGATGGCAACTGGCTTTATGCTAGTCATGGGGATTGTGATCCCGGCATCCGCCGTTTTACTGCAGTGGTTTACGACAAGACAGCTTTTTCTTGGAACGATGTTCGTATTTACAATCGGAACGACGATTAGCGCGTTGGCACCGAGTTTTCCTATCCTACTTGTTGGTCGTCTGACTCAGGCGGTTGGAACAGGTCTACTCATTCCGATTATATTCAATGTATTCCTATTGCTGTACCCACCACATCGCCGCGGTAAAATTATGGGATTAATTGGGCTTGTCTTTATGTTTGCACCAGCAATTGGACCAACGCTTTCCGGGGTGATTGTCGAGCATCTGGGCTGGCGTTATCTTTTTATACTTGTAATTCCTTTTGCTTTATTTTCTATACTGTTTGCCTATAAATATTTGGTGAATGTATCAGAGGTAACCAAGCCAAAAGTAGATTATTTTTCATTGCTGCTATCTACTATTGCTTTTGGTGGTATCGTCTTTGGATTTAGCTCCGCAGGCGGGGAAGATGCGGGATTCTTGGATCCTGCAGCCTATATGCCTATATTGATTGGAACGGGCGCACTCGTTTTGTTCTCGATTCGCCAGTTAAAGCTGGAGGAGCCAATTTTAGATTTACGTGTATTTAAATATCCGATGTATACACATGCCGTCATTGTGTTTTTGATCATTATTATGGCAATGTTTTCCTCGGAGATTATCCTGCCTATCTTTATGCAGGGTCCAATGGCGTTAACTGCCGCAACAGCGGGATTAATTTTACTACCTGGCAGTATCATTAATGGTTTACTGTCGCCGGTAATGGGGTCCTTATTTGATAAACTTGGACCGAAGCCGTTATTACTACCGGCAACCATTGTACTTGCAGCAACCATGTTCGTGATGAGCAGACTGAATCTAAATACGCCATTATGGGTATTGATTGTCAGTTATATTTTATTGATGATTACAGTATCTGCTATTATGATGCCAGCTGAAACAAATGGATTGAATCAATTACCGAAACGATTATATCCGCATGGTACAGCAATCATGACAACGTTACAGCCTGTTGCAGGAGCCATTGGTGTATCAGTATTTATTAGTATTATGAATGCCAGACAGCTTCATTTCTTAAATCAGGCTGCTAATCCAACCGATCCTGCAGTCATTAATGATTCGCTGGTAGCAGGGGTGGAGCTTGTTTATCTGATTGGATTTGCGATGGCACTCGTTGCAGTTGTGTTAGCTTTCTTTGTTTATCGTGCAGAGCCAATGGAAGATAAACCTGTTGATATCAATGATAATGAAATATGAAAAAATGGACGAAGGCGAATTGCTTTCGTCCATTTTCATATGACTGTTGCTAGAAGCACTGGAAGGATTGAATCGATCGTAAATCAATTCCGAAGTAGGTCCATCTATTTCGCGACCAGCGGAATCCCGCGATTGACGTTCTGCCAATAAAAATAGGATAGAACCAGAATGATCTACCATTATGGAGCCAAACATAGGTGAAGCGGAATAAACAATTACGAATGGCGCCAGGGTCAACTGCAAATGTTTGAAAGGCTGGCTGCTGTGGTGTGAAATTTGGTGGCGGTGTCGATGGTGGGCCCCCTTGCTGTCCACCTTGTTGCGGACCTCCGGAAAATGGCGGAGGAAAACCGCCATGACCCGGCCCACCAGGCCCACCCGGTCCGCCTGGTCCTCCAGGTCCACCTGGCCCTCCAGGAAAACCGGGTGGCTGTCCGCCTGGAAAAGAAGGTCCTGGTCCACCTTGCCCAGGAAATCCTGGTAGAAAGCCTCCGGGTACTTGCCCGGGAAATGGGCTTCCAGGGAAAAAGCGTGCTCCGTCCTCAGTATCCTCTTCAATGTATTGGGGTGTATGCTGCTCGGTGTATGAAGAAGGTGTTTCATATCCCGCTTGTTGCTGGTATGGATGACGATGCATGAAAATCAACTCCTCATTTATAAATACATTCACTTCAATATATGGGTCAACAGTCCAAAGTGGGATTGTTTTTTTGAGGAATGGGCGGATGATGTAGCTGTTTGAAGGAGTGGTAATGATTGAATGGGGTGGTTTACTTGAACATAAGCGGTTAGCTGATTCTTGTGGAACCAGCTAACCGCTTATTTAGACTTTAAAGCGCTGCTACAACTTTATGAATATGAGGCGCCTCTGTTATGGCTGAAATAACGGAGACACCATCTGCACCGGCTTCGATTACATGATGGGAATTCATTGGCTGAATACCACCAATGCCAACAATCGGTAGGCTAGGGAATTGAGCACGTAGTTCCTTCATCCAATTTACCCCAACTGGTGCTTTGGCATCTGTCTTTGTATAGGTGCCGTAAATAGGACCGGCACCAAGATAATCAACCGCTGTAATTGGACTATTGTTTACCTCATTTTGATTGCTTACAGATAGTCCGATGATTTTATTTGGAAACTGGCGACGTAATTCGGCTGCATCCATGTCATCCTGGCCAACATGAATTCCATCAGCATCTAAAACCTCTACCAACTCGACATCATCATTGATAAAAAATAAGATGTGGTAAGCACGACATATCGTTCGTAAACGCTCACCTAACTTAATTTTTTCAGCGCCAGTAAGCGAGCCGGGACCTTTTTCACGATATTGGAAAGCAGTTATGCCTGCTTTTGCTGCCTCTAATAAAATGTCTTCAGGAGGGCGATTGCAATTTTGACTTCCCATGATGAAATATTTACGTAATTGCTGTCTTAATTTGTCCATGATGTATCTCCTTTGATCGTCTCCCAATTGAAAGAGAGGGCATCCAAAAACGCCGGCAAAAAAGTTCCTGGACCTTTGGTGTGTGGCTGTGCAGCTGCATACGCTGCAGCTCCCCCGTAAAATTCCAAAGCTGCTAATAATTGTTTTTCTATTGAGAAGTCGGTACTGAGACAAGCAGCCATAATGGAGCCTAACAAACAGCCTGCACCAGTGATTTTCGTAAGCAAAGGATGTCCTGTTTGATTGGTAAAAAGGTTGCCATCCACTACAAAAACATCTGTCTCTCCGGTAACGACAACGGCAGTTTGATATTTTTTTGCGACAAGATAAGCGATTTCTTCAGTATTGCCATTTCCAACCGCATCAACACCTTTTGTATCCCAAGAAACATCTGCTAGAAAAGCAATTTCACCTGCATTGCCTTTAATCACTGTAGGCTGTACCTGTTTCAGTATCATTTGGACAGCTTCGGCTCGAAAGGAACTAGCTGCAACGCCAACCGGGTCAAGCACAATTGGGATGCCTTTATCATTTGCCGTTTTACCTGACGAAAACATTGCAGCTACCTCCGGCTGTTGGATGGTTCCAATGTTAAGTAGTAATCCATCGGTTAATTCGGTAATGGCTCCTGCTTCCTTTTCTTCTTTTGCCATAATTGGACTACCACCAAAAGCAAGTAAACCATTTGCAGTAAAATTCATCACCACATCATTTGTTATATGATGGATCAAAGGTATGTTTTGACGTACTTGATTAATTATATTATGTGTCATAGGAACACCTCCATTACGCATTATTGTCTCAATTCATCGTTTGAA
The DNA here is from genome assembly GCF_003730295.1 of Ornithinibacillus gellani. Taxonomy (GTDB): domain Bacteria; phylum Bacillota; class Bacilli; order Bacillales; family Amphibacillaceae; genus Ornithinibacillus_A; species Ornithinibacillus_A gellani. The sequence goes on along the minus strand of NZ_QTSZ01000052.1, from coordinate 55,713 downwards.
TGAAGTGTGGGAGCCACCATTCGTGGTGCCCAATGATTGGTCGGCCCACTTCCATGTCCCAAATCAAAGGCATGCTGGATTGCCGCTGTCACATAGTTTTTTGCCTTTTCAACCGCCTTTGGTAAAGATAAACCTTTAGCAAGATAGGCAGTGATTGCTGCTGACAACGTACAGCCGGTGCCATGTGTGTTATTGGTAGCGACTCTTTTTGCGGGGTAGGTATAAATCCTATCACCATCGTATAAAAAGTCGATTGCGTCACCAGTTAAGTGGCCACCTTTGACCAATGCAGCACCCGCCCCATATTTCGTGACAATTTCAACTGCCGCTGCTTTCATATCATCTAAAGTGTGAATTTCTTGTTGGATGATGCATGCTGCTTCAGGAATATTCGGTGTGACAATCGTCGTTTCTGGTAATAAATGTGTACGCAAATATTCACGGGCATCCTCCGCAATTAATGGATCTCCACTCGTCGCAACCATGACAGGGTCCAACACAAAGGGTGCATCGAAGTTCGGAATGTACTTTAAAATAACCTGCATCATCTCGACGGTTGCAATCATACCTGTTTTGAAAGCATGTACTGGTATGTCTGATAGGACCGATTGTAGCTGATTATTAATCATGGAAAGGGGCAGGTGATGCACATCCTGTACGCCTGTTGTGTTTTGGGCAACGACAGTGGTAATCGCGGACATGCCATATACCTTGAGCTCCTGAAATGTTTTTAAATCTGCTTGAATCCCTGCGCCGCCGCTCGGATCTGTTCCAGCAATGGTTAATACGGATGGTACAAGGCTCATTTTATTTGTGCACGCTCCTTTGAAGGCCATGCCTCGCAAGTATAGGACATTTCCCAAAATCCAAGCTCTAACTGACAGCTTTTACGAAAGGCATCACGCATTTTTTCTTTTTCGGCAATTCCTGCACGGTCCGCTATTTTATTCAGTTGATGAATCATTTCAAGCTCTACAATGGATGGATTCGCATAGAAGGTAATCCACGGATAAAAAGGATGCTCCTCACTTGGCTTGTAGCGTGCTGTTAATTGCTCCCCGATTTCCAAATACGTCCATGGGCATGGTAAAAGTGCAGCAATCAACTCTCCAAGACTTCCTGTATGGGCATGGTAAAACATATGCTTCACATAATGGTCTGCCGTTGGTGGTAATGCATACCCTTGCAGTTCCTCATATCCAACACCAATATGATCACAAAAATTATGGTGTGGGTGTGATTCACTATGGAGAACAAAATTAATTTTTTCGTTAAAAAAGCCAATTTCTTCTCGGGCTGCAGATTTAGATAATGCGATTCCATATAGCTGCATGAACGCAGTTAAATAACCAAAATCAGCTTTAATATAATGCTCCAATGCTTTTTTTGGAACATCTCCCTTGCCAATGCCTGTTACAAATGGATGCTCAAAAATGAGTTCGAAAATATCATCGTTTTCTTTTCTTAATTGATCGGTGAATGTCATACAAATGCCTCCTGAAAATAGATTTTCAGAAGCCGCCTGAAGAATAAGCAGGATCATGTGAGAGGTATCTCACTGCTTTCCTACGCTGGAATTACCCAGTTCAGGTTCAAGGGACAAAGGCAACCACCTTTTCTCAGCAATAAGCGCCCCTAGCAGCTTCGAATAAATATAGAGATTGATAGATTTCAAGCAGTGGAATAAAGTCGTATGGATATCCCCCCTTTTAGGCAAAGAAAAAAACCAGATTCTACATAAGAACCTGGCCAACGCTCGAAAATAGACAGACTTCACGTCTAACTACTTTCCTACGCTGGCATGATCCAGATCAGGTTCAAGGGTCAAAATGCTAACGGCACTTCTCTCAGCCTTCATAAAAGGCTCCCCTAGTAGCTTTGCTATCCATGCTTGATTACTACCACCATAGCAGAAGAAAAGAAATTTGTCATGGTAAATTAGAAAAGGATTGTATAATCATTCTTGTCATTCGATGTGTGTTTTTGTTGTGTCTATGGGATTCTTAGGGGAAATTCGTCTTGTCAGTTGAGTGAGTTGAAAAAACCTCAAGAAACCGTGAGAAATTCACTTGGGAGAGAAAGCGAGTGAAATTTTCAGATGGGAATAGGGTAAAATTCATCTCGACTGCTGCGCGAGTGAAAAAATCCAACTGAAATCATAGAAAACTAAACGAAAGCGCCTGATCCGTCAAAAAATCCATCAGAAATCATAGAAAACTAAACGAAAGCGCCTGAACCGTCAAAAAATCCATCAGAAATCATAGAAAACTAAACGAAAGGGCTCGAACCGTCAAAAAATCCATCAGAAATCATAGAAAACTAAACGGAAGCGCCTGAACCGTCAAAAAAAACGCCAGCGGGAGCGTAATTTTAAACGGATCACCCAATTCTGTAAAAAATCCAACTGTAAGCATGGTCCTTTGGATAAGAAGGGTTTGGATTGTGGATTTTTCCCAGTTATGTCTAAATGGTTATATAAGCTGAAACAAATTTATCCATTATTTAAAGGGGTGGGAATACCCAATGATAAAAACAAATGATTATGTACATGCGATAAAGCAGCTTGTGAATCAGTTGGATCGGGAAGCGAAGATCGCCGCGATGAAGCAATTAAAGGGGAGTACTTCGTCTACACTTTATGAGGTTTCACTGGAGCAAGGTTCATGGCGAGAAATTGTCATTCGCTTTTTTGATCATGTGGAATGGTTAAGGGAAGAGCCTGACGTTCCCCAGCATGAGGTAGCGAGTTTACAGATAGCTGCAAATGCAACTATAAAAACACCCGCATATATAGCACTTTATGAAGCGGCTCCGATTGTCGGGATGCCTGCGATTGTTATGGAGAAGTTGCCGGGGGGTGTGGTTCTTGATCCGGGCGAGCGTCATCAGTGGGCGTGTCAGCTTGCGAGGGCATTATATGCCATTCATCAGCTTGATGCAGACGCATTTCCGTGGGAGTATGCGAGTTATCATACGGAAAAAGATTTAAACATTCCAGCATGGACGGACTCTCCTGAAAGCTGGAAACAAGCCATTCAAATTGTCAGGGGTAGGTGGCCGACATTTCATTCTTGCTTGATTCATCGGGATTATCATCCAGCGAATGTGCTGTGGCAAGATGGTGCAGTGAGTGGTGTGGTGGATTGGGCCAATGCATGCCGCGGTCCTGCAGCAGTTGATCTTGGTCACTGTCGGATTAATTTAGCATTGCTCCATGATGTTGAAACAGCAGATGCATTCTTACAGGCATATGAATCATTAAGCGAGGGAAAGTTCATCTATAATGCCTATTGGGATTTGGTATCTGTGTTTGATTTTCTACTTGGGCCACTCCAAGTGTATCCCGGCTGGCTGGCGTTTGGGATGACTGGATTAACGGATAAATTAATGGAGGAACGAATGGACACATATGTAAAGCACATCATCGCGAACAAATAAAGCAGACAACAAAAAAACGCTCATACGAAATATGTATAAGCGTTTTTTAAATGGAGCATACCGGGCTTGAACCGGTGACCTCTTGCCTGCCAGGCAAGCACTCTCCCAACTGAGCTAATGCCCCGCAAAGTGTTACCTGCATTATTATAAGCTCTTTTAGGAATATTTTCAAGCCGGTTTTATAAAAAGGTCCACAAATGCATGCACAAATGCATGTTAGATAATGAAGAAAGCTAGGATAGATACACATACAGATGTGATCGTCATTGCCAGTAAAGGCTTCAGCGCCCTGGAACGTAAATCTTCCAAGCTTACGTTTAATCCGAGTCCAACCATTGCAGCTGTTAGTAACCATGTTGTTATTGTGGATACAGCATCCATCGTGCTGTCTGAAACTGGAATGGAATGACCGAAAACATAACTGCCTAAAATACTTAATAGGATAAATCCTAATAGGAACCATGGAAATTGAATTTTCGTATTTCCTTCTTCTGGACTGCCTTTATGCTTTCTTTTCATTATATAAATAAAAATGAAGCATAGCGGAACAAGTAAGAATACCCGTCCTAATTTCGCTAACAAAGCGATTGCAAGTGCATCTTCCCCGGCAGGGTCTGCCGCAATGGCAACATGTGCCAGCTCATGCAGGCTGATACCTGACCAAATACCGTAATCCAATGCATCCAAAGGTAAAATGGGTCTTAAAATGGTATAGGCAATGGCGAAAATAGTCCCCATTAACGCAATGATTCCAACCCCAATTGCGGTATCATCATCCTTGGATTTAACGATGGGTGCCACTGCTGCAATAGCTGCGGCTCCACATACACCAGTACCAACACCGAGTAACAGGGAAATATTTTTATCCGCCTTGAATACTTTCGCAAGCCAAATGGTAAGTAGGATTGCAAATGTAATAATGAGTGCGTCTCGCGCAAGCAGGCCAAGACCATCGTGCAATACAACATCAATATTAAGCTTTAAACCGTATAGTATGATGGCAACTCGTAATAATCTTTTTGATGAAAAAACAATTCCTTGCTGAATGGCATAAGGGTAGCCGAAAAAATGCCGGTATGCGACTGCAATTAGAATCGAACAAGCGAGTTGTCCGACATGATCAAAGCCAGGTACCTTTGCCAATAAAAAGCCAAGCAGGGCAATGAAAAATGTAAATAATACGCCACCAATCCAGTTGGGCCATCCACTTGGTTCTTTTTCGATTACATCTGATTGATTGTTCACCGTTCAACACCTCCTAGCTTAGAATAATGGATTATTATGTATAAGTAAAATAAATATATATTATGATGATGATAAGTAAAATGATATAATAGATGCAAAAAGCATTGCTTTTACAGGAGGAGAAATTGGTGGATCAACAATTATTAGTATTTGCCACTGTTGCAGAAAAATCCAATTTTTCGCGTGCGGCAGAGGAATTGCATATGACACAACCGGCTGTCAGTCAATATATTCGTACGTTTGAACAACAAATTGGAACGCGACTCATGGAGCGTACAAATAAATATGTCAGGCTGAACAAAGCGGGTGAAATTGTTTATCATCATGCGAAAGAAATATTGGGGCTATATTCCAGGATGCAATATTTGGTGGATGATTTGATGCATAAGGCAGAAGGACGGCTTTCGATTGGTGCAAGCTATACGTTTGGTGAATATGTATTGCCTGGTATTATTGCAGCACTGGAGCAGCGATTTCCTAATATCGAAGCTACGGCAACCATTGGGAATACCGAAAAGATTGCTGGAATGCTGTCAGCACAGCAGTTGGACGTAGGGATTGTTGAAGGTGGTATCAAGGACGTTCAGCTGCAGGAAGAATATTTGGCAGATGATACGATGGTGATTACAGCACCAGTAGGGCATCCTGAGCTACCAGCAAACAACCAGGACTGTTTACATGCATTGGAGAATCAAAGGTGGATTATTAGGGAATCGGGTTCGGGAACGAGGGAAGCGACGGAAAAGCTGTTTAAGCAACTCGGTATTTCTCCAAGTAAATGTATAACTTTTAGCAGCACACAATCTATCAAAGAAGCGGTGGAAGCGGGATTAGGTATAAGCTTGCTTTCCAAATGGGCGTTAAAAAAGGAGCTATCAAGAGGAGAAATGCGGGTACTTCAAGTGCCTGGACTACCATTTAAAAGGGAATTCTCTGTATTAACCAATTCACCTTTTCGTACGAAGGCAATGGATGTGTTTTTGGAGCTGTTGCATCAGTCCTTTTAACCAATCGGGATATTTTTTAGAATAGGTCTAAATAATCGTTTTCAATCTGAAGTGAAAAACATGGGGCTAAACTCCTGACTACATGCAAATTCACCGTTGTTACCGCCATATTTCTATGCCATATTTAAAGTACCATCATCCTGTATGGGAATAAATTTAAGTGGAGGGACACGATGAAAAAATCTGCTGTTTGTAGAAGCTTGGCACATGTTATGTTGGCGCTTTCGCTCGTACTCATGAACTTTTCCGGTTTGTATGCTAATGATGTATCCGCAGAAGCGGAGCAAATTACAGCTGAGGACTTATTTATATCAGAATATATTGAGGGAAGTTCTTATAATAAGGCATTGGAAATTTATAACGGAACCGGGGAAGCAGTGGACTTAGCGGATTATCGTTTGGAGCTATACTCTAACGGAGCTGGTTCTCCAAGTCAGCATGTGGACTTGTCTGGGGAACTGGAGCATGGTGAAGTGTTTGTCATCGCTCATGGAAATGCAGCTGAGGAAATATTGGACATGGCAGATCTGATTCATTCAACGGTCGTCAATTTTAACGGTGATGATGCCGTTGCACTCGTGAAAGGAGAAGAACTTCTAGATACTTTTGGCGAAATTGGTGTTCAAGCGGATTTTGCCAAAGATGTAACGAGAGTGAGGCAATCACATGTAACGTCTCCCAATACAGCTTATGATACGGCGGAATGGCAGGACTATGCAAAAGATACCTTTGCTTATCTAGGAAATCATACCATGGACGGGGTGGATCCGGATGAACCGGAGGAGCCGGAAGAACCTGGTGAGCTGCAAAGCATTGCCGATGCAAGAGAACTTTCTGACGGTACTGCCGTTACGGTTGAAGGAGTTGTGACAGTTAGTAATGATGCGCTCCGAGTTGGCGCACAATTTACGACATATGTACAGGACGAAACAGGCGGCATCAATGTTTTTGCATATGAACAGAAAAACTTACCCGATGTTGAAAAGGGAGACAAAATAAAAGTAGCGGGAACATTGGATACCTATAATGGACTAAAGGAATTAATACCGACTTCAATTGAAGTGATAGAACAGGATCAGGAGCTTCCTGAACCGATAGAAATCAGTTTATCCGAGTTACAAGATGAAGCTACTGCAGAGTCATTGGAAGGTCAGCTGGTGCAATTGAATGGTTATATTAATAATGTACCAGATACCCCTGCTGGTGGAGGCTATAATGTCTCTATCATAGATGCGGATTTTAATGGAACCATTTTACGCGTGATGGAAAATGCTTTGGATATTTCACAGGTTCCATCAGGATATTGGTATGACGTGACAGGTATCGTTAGCCAGTACAATTCGTACCAGCTTATTCCGACTGAACAGGCTGATATTCAGACGGCTGATGAACAGCCTGACCCGCCTTCAGCAGAAGGGATTTATGAATCAACGGTAGAGCGGATAACGGATGGGGATACCATTCATTTACGTGATCCTGTATTAGGTGGTACGAAGGTACGTTTTCTGAATATGGATACTGCTGAAACGTATACAGCCCATAATAAGGACCCAGAGCGGGCAGAAATTAATGCCAACCAAAAGTATTTTGGCGATTTAGCAGCAGACTATATTGGTACATTAATAGAACCAGGCGATGAGGTGCTTGTAAAAATTGGTCAAGAGCCAACAGATGATTATGGGCGTTTGCTTGCCGAAATTATTCGCAAGGAAGACGGCATGAACATTAACCTGGAAATGGTACGTCAGGGGATGGCTGTTACCTATTTCATCGCACCATATGATGAAACGGTTTATCCGGAATATCAGGCTGCAGTTAAGGCTGCTAAAGATGCAGGACTTGGCATTTGGGATCCTGAGGAACCATTAATGGAACTGCCATTTGAATTTCGGGCGATGGATGATCAAAAAGGATTTTTGCGTTATGTTGGAAATTCAGATACGATGAAATATGTGTTACCAGATGATTGGGCAGAGGTACCAGTGGAAAAAAGGGTCTTCTTTGCTAGTGAGGAAGAGGCGGAAAGTTACGGCTATACGCGCTCAGATGGTGAAGAACCTGGTGAAGGGAATCAGCCCGAAGAAGTCGAAATCATACCTTTGCAACTTCATGTTATTGCGACGATATGGATGAGGGATTTGATTGGACTACAACAGGATGCACATGTTGTAATAAATATATCCCATAAGAAAAAAACGAGTTTATTATTGTTGACCAAACCACAAATTGATTGGCTGCGAATGAAAAATATTACCTTACGTGTTACAGATGGCACTGTCTCAAAAACATTTCACATGCGTGACATTACCAAACCAATGATGCTTATCAGCTTAGATTAACCTTCAAGAAAAAAGGTATGCCGTGAGCTGGGCTATACCTTTTTTCTTTTTTAGCGAAGTGAAGTAGTATTTTTATGAATCAATTTATGTGGGAAGCTCATTCTATTGAATAACAGTATTTTTTGTTATCGATTGAATAGCGCTCAGCGAATAGATGGGATATAATTACAACTGTGGTCTAATGGCACGAAACTGAGAATAATTCAGCGCAACAGAGAGGAAGAAATCACAACATGAGTAAATTAAGTAAGGAACAGATTGTACAAAGTGTTCCCCAACGTGGGTTCTTTGGACAACCAAAAGGATTATTTACTTTATTTTTCACGGAGTTTTGGGAACGCTTTTCCTACTATGGAATGCGTGCATTACTTCTATTCTATATGTATGATTCGATTGCAAATGGTGGATTAGCAATTGAAGATTCCACTGCACGTTCCATCATGGCAATTTATGGATCATTGGTTTATATGTCCGGTATTATCGGAGGATGGATTGCCGACAGATTGCTTGGTACACAGCGTACGGTATTTTACGGTGGTGTACTTATTATGGCAGGTCATATCGTGTTGGCATTGCCGGCAGGAGTCACGGCATTATTTATTTCCATGTTCCTCATTATTATTGGGACAGGCCTACTTAAGCCAAACGTTTCCAATGTTGTTGGTGATATGTACAGCCCGCAGGATATGCGCCGCGATTCAGGCTTCAGTATTTTCTACATGGGAATCAACATGGGGGCATTTATTGCACCATTTATCGTTGGTACCTTGGGACAAAAATATAATTATCACCTCGGTTTTGGTACCGCTGCAATAGGTATGTTCCTTGGTTTAATTGTGTTTCTTGCTACACGTAAGAAAAATCTTGGACTTGCAGGAACATATGTGCCAAACCCATTGGAAGATGGAGAGAAGAAGGTTGTCTTTACACGGTTTGCAATCGCAGGTGTCATTATTGCTGTGTTGGCCGCGATTACGATTCCGACTGGAATATTGACGATTAATCGTTTTACGTTCTTGGTTAGTATTCTTGGTATTGTCATCCCAACCCTATACTTTATTGTGATGTATAGAAGTCCAAAAACAAATGAGGATGAGAAATCTCGTTTGCTTGCTTATATCCCGTTATTTATTGCGGCAATGATGTTTTGGGCCATTCAAGAACAAGGATCAATTATTTTGGCTGAATATGCCGATAAACGTACGGCATTACACATCTTTGGCTTTAAATTAGAATCTTCTTGGTTCCAGTCACTAAATCCATTGTTCATTATTGCTCTTGCACCATTATTTGCAGGACTATGGGTGAAGTTGGGAGATAGACAGCCGACAACTACGAGAAAATTCTCGTTCGGACTCGTTTTTGCTGGTTTATCTTTCCTAGTTATGATTATCCCATCCGTATTAAACGGAACGGAAACACTTGTAAGCCCTATTTGGCTTGTGCTTAGCTTTTTCCTAGTTGTTGTCGGGGAACTATGCTTGTCTCCGGTTGGATTATCGGCAACAACCAAACTTGCACCGGCAGCGTTCTCTGCTCAAACGATGAGCCTATGGTTCCTGTCTAATGCATCTGCGCAGGCAATTAATGCACAAATTGTAAAGCTGTATACACCAGAAACTGAAATTATTTATTTTGGTGTCATCGGAGGTATCTCTATTTTACTCGGTATTTTACTATTTACCGTTGCTCCGAAAATTCAAGGATTTATGCGAGGCGTTCGCTAATAACGCAATTTCCAAAAACGTCAGTGCCTAAATGGATGCGTCTATGAAGAAATTTAATTATTTTCAGAATAAGTAAATTAGATACACAATATGCAGGCTAACATCTAAGTGTACGGATGTTAGCCTGCATCTTTTTCATAGACATGATCCTGAGTCCCGAAATCATTGAATAGAGGAATGCTCGCAATTGTTGTTTGACGAATCGAACGGTTTAAAATGTGTATCTTCACCCATATTTGCGTTATATTGTAAGTACATAATTTTCAATCATGTTTTATCTTGATCCGTAAGAAACACTTGGATATACGTAAAAAAATAAAGGAATGGTGGTTGAGAGATGGATATGCGAAATCAAATTCCTGACAAATGGAATCAAATTGCGAACCGTGAAGCGTTGATTGGTGTAGGGCTGGCCATATTTAATTTTGCTTGGTGGTATCTGTTTGCGTATGGATTAGGGAGTAAAAAACCAGAGGATTACAGTTATATTTTAGGTCTGCCTGCTTGGTTCTTTTATAGCTGTGTAGTAGGGTTTGTTGTCATGGTTGCTCTCGTTACTTTTATCGTCAAGGTATTTTTTGTCGAAATTCCATTTGATGAAGAAGGAGAGGAAGACGTATGAGTTGGCAGGTATTAGTTCCATTGCTGGTTTTTCTCTTTGCCGTTTTTGCTGTCGGTGTCTGGGCTAGTAAATATGTACAATCCTCCCATTCTTTTTTACAGGAATATTTTTTAGGTGATAGAAGTCTTGGCGGTTTTGTACTTGCGATGACGATGACGGCAACCTATGGCAGTGCAAGTAGTTTTTTGGGAGGTCCGGGTGTTGCATACAATGAAGGACTTGGTTGGGTGCTTCTAGCGATGTCGCAGGTGGTTACTGGTTACTTTGTACTGATGGTACTCGGCAAGAAGTTTGCCATTGTTACACGTCGCTATAAGGCCATTACGCTTGTCGATTATTTAAAGGAACGTTACCAATCGAAATGGGTTGTTTTATTTTCCGCTTTTAGCATTATTATCTTTCTCTTTTCTGCTATGGCAGCCCAATGGATTGGCGGAGCCCGATTGATTGAATCGATTACTGGTCTATCTTATTTATCAGCATTGTTTATTTTTGCTGCTTCCATCCTGATTTACGTGATGATTGGTGGATTCCGTGCGGTAGCATTAACAGACGCCATTCAAGGCTCGATTATGTTCATTGGGACACTTGTTTTGCTTATTGCGGTGATCGTTGCAGGTGGTGGTATTCCAGCAATTATTCAAGATTTATATAACGAAAACCCCAATTTAATTACGCCATATGGGGCAGAGGGAAATTTGACCCCTGCATATGTATCCTCGTTTTGGATTTTAGTCGGTGTTGGGGTAGTTGCACTTCCCCAAATCGCAGTTCGGGCGATGTCTTATAAAAATGCAAGATCCATGCATCGCGCCCTCATTATCGGAACAATTGTAGTCGGTTTTATCATGCTCAATATGCATTTAGTCGGTGTATTTGCAAGACCAATTTTACCGGGGATTGAGATTGGCGATAAGGTAATGCCGCTTGTTGCATTGGAAGTGATGCCGCCATGGCTTGCAGGGATTGTGTTAGCTGCTCCAATGGCTGCGATTATGTCAACCGTAGATTCATTGCTTATTTTAGTTGGCTCGGCCATTGTGAAAGATGTGTACATTAATTACATGCATCCGAAGGCTTCAAATCAGCTGATTAAGCGGGTAAGTATTGCTGTTACGGGTGTGCTTGGTGTCATTGTATTTCTGTTAGCGTTGAATCCACCTGATTTGATTATTTGGCTAAATCTTTTTGCTTTTGGTGGATTGGAGGCCGCCTTTATCTGGCCGATTGTGCTTGGGTTATATTGGAAGAACGGCAATAAATATGGTGCCATTGCCTCCATGGTTACGGGGGTTGCGTTGTATATTTTCTTTGATACCTTCTATCCTGAGCCACTTGGAATGCATTCCATTGTGTTTCCGGTTATTTGTTCCTTTTTTGCATATGTCATTATCAGCTTGTTTACGAAGAAAAAACTGCAGCAGGTTTAAGATTTCCGTCTCGGGGCGGAGGAACCATCCAACGTCAGCTCGTTGTTGTGTTGGGATTCGCTTGTTAAAATGAAACAAACGCAGCAATAAAAAGGGGGGACAGACTTGAAACAATCAAATCAGCAAGGGAATGAGACGATTATATTGGAACGCAGTCTTTCCGAATCACGTAAAGGCTTCTTTGTTTTGACAGGGCGGATAGCTTCTGATTCCATTCCACACATATCTGTGAGCACAACATTTGTCGATGTGAAAATTACGATTCATAATCATCCATGGATGGATATTCGAATGACATCATTTTCAGGCGGACCAGAGCTATCGGCAACAAGACACGGTGATAGGGTAGAGTTGAATGTGGAAACACCTTCAAAGCGGTCTGTTTTTCAACATAAGAAAGAAGCGCAATGCCAATTGGAATTGACTGTTCCACCAGATATTTCGGAGCATTGGGAAATAGCGTGTGGATCAGGTAAGGTTATCTGTCGTGATTTACTTGCTCATACTATAACGTGTAAAGGTGGCTCTGGTGATTATTACTGTGATGCATTACGTGTTCAGCATTTACACGCGGCGGTGCAGTCAGGGAGTATGCAATTAAAGCATATATATGGCGCTATAACCGGGAAGGTTAGTTCTGGTGATGTGAATGTAGTAGCGTATCGGGGAGACCATCTGTACTTAAAAGCAACATCTGGAGAAATCTATATCGAAGATGCCATTGCAGAAAAAAGTGTTTTGGAGGTAACCTCTGGTGACATTGAAGTGAAAGGGCTCACGGTAGATAATGCTGTTCTGGCAATTACTTCCGGAGATGCACGCATATCAGATTTCTCAGGAAGTCTACATGGTAGCGCAACCTCTGGTGACCTTCGAATCGTTTCCAAAGGCGATGCAGCGCTTAATCTTGAGGTTGGCTCTGGTGATCTAACTGTTGCCTTAGACCGTGATACAGCGGATGCTACGATAGAAGTATCCAAAAGATCCGGACAGTTGATTACGAACTTACCGTTGAAGATCACTGCTAATAATAGTCACCATATACATGGTATTGTAGGCGAAGGGAAAAACCCTGTTCAGCTCCGAACTGGTTCTGGTGATATCGTACTAAATTGGAAAAGGTAGCAGTTGTTTTAGCAATTGCTGCCTTTTGCTAACAGGAAAAATTTGCCTTAGCCTGTTGTATCCCCTATAATGAAGATGACTTTATATGAGACGGAATCTTCTAACAACTAGGCCCTTACATCGATGTAAAACCTATTAGTGGATGGAGGGAGCGCATGGCGAAGGAAGATATTTTACTGATAGAAGACGAGGAAGGGATTCGCGGCCTCGTCCAATTGTATTTGGAGAAAAAAGGGTATACGGTTTTTGTAGCAGAAGACGGAGAACAGGGCTTGGAGCTTTTACAACGCAAGCAGCCGAAGCTTGTGCTATTGGATATTGAAATGCCTGGAATGGACGGCTTTGAGGTTTGCAAACGAATCAGACAGGTGTTGAATATCCCAATTATATTCATAAGCTGTCGGCGCGATGTGATGGACAAAGTGAAGTGCTTTGAGCTTGGTGGGGATGATTATATTACCAAACCATTTGATTTTGCAGAACTAGAGGCACGAATTACTGCCCATTTACGTCGTTACAGACAAAGTGAAACCCAGTCGAATCATATAGAACCGATGAATTTATTGAAATTTAAAGGACTAACGATTGATTTGGACAGTTATAGTTGTTATGTACATGGGAAACCGTGTAATTTATCTACGAAGGAGCTACAGCTTTTAATTTTATTAGCACAACGACCGAAGCATGTTTGGAGCGCTGAGCAGCTGTATGATCAAATTTGGGGCTATCATTCCACGGGAGATGTGCAAACCGTTAAAGTGCATATTAGCAATCTGCGAAGAAAGCTGGAGAAGAAGCAATTAAATCCGCAATACATCCAAACCGTTCGCGGCTTCGGGTATATATTTAACCCAATCGAGGAAAAAGAAGAAATGTGAAGCAACCAGCGACAAGCAGCATTTAGAGACACTCACAATCGATCATAGCAAAAACAGACCAGAAATCCATTCAGGATGCTGGTCTGTTTGTTTAGATACATTATAAATTTTCCTTCTGAAAGTTGATGAAATATTCAAGTGACGATGGATTTTTCAAGGAACCGATATTGACGACCTGATCAGCGTCTTGCCCCATTAATATTTTTTTAATTGGAATTTCAAGCTTTTTGCCGTTTAAGGTTTGTGGCAGCTCAGGAACCGCGTGTATTGCTGTCGGCACGTGCCTTGGCGAACATTGGGTACGAATATGTGAACGAATGGCTTGCTTTACCGTTTCATCCAGGGCATATCCGTCTTTCATCACGACAAAAAGTAGTACAGCGGAATCACCATCTGCTTTTGGAATATCGACAATTAAACTGTCCGCAATTTTCTTTACTTGATCGACAGCGCGATAAATTTCACTTGTGCCGATTCGAATACCGCCACGATTAATGGTGGCATCTGATCTTCCGTAAATAATACAGGTGCCGCGTCCTGTTATTTTTATATAATCTCCGTGACGCCAAGTGCCGGGATACATATCGAAATAGCTGTCATGCATGCGACTGCCATCGCTATCATTCCAAAAATATATCGGCATTGCCGGGAATGGTTTCGTCATGACAAGCTCTCCAACTGTGTCCAGCTTTGCTTCTCCCTTGGGCGAATAGCTTTCAATTTTAGCACCGAGCCCTCTACACTGCAGCTCGCCAGCATGAACTGGCAGGGTGGGAGCACCTAAAATAAATGCCGTACAAACATCTGTCCCTCCGCTAACAGAAGCGATCCATAAATCTTGCTTGACGTGATCATAGCACCATTGAAATCCTTCAGGTGGCAGGGGAGAGCCAGTGGAACTAATACATGTCAAATGACTTAAGTCATAATGCTTTCCCGGATCCATGTTTTCATCTTTCATGCAGGCAGTGATAAAGCTGGCACTTGTACCAAATACAGACATTTTTGTTTCCTCTGCCAGTTCCCACAACCGGTTCATGTTGGGGTAGGCTGGATTACCATCATATAGAATAATGGTACTGCCTACTAGTAAACCGCCAACAAGGAAATTCCACATCATCCAGCCAGTTGTAGTGAACCAAAAAAATCGGTCACCCGCTTTTAAATCGACATGGAAGGTTACAGTTTTGAGATGTTCTAGTAAGATTCCTCCTTGGCTATGGACGATTGGTTTTGGAATACCAGTCGTTCCAGAGGAAAATAGTACCCATAACGGGTCGTTAAAATCTACATCCGTATAGGAAAGTGACAGCTCATGATCATATGTAATTGCTTCTTCCCAATGGATGACTTGTTTGAGATGGGAAAAATCGGCCTCTGCATGTAAATAAGGTATTGCAATTGTAGCTTCTAAACTGGGAAGCTGGGATTGGATTTTTTCAACGACATCCATTCGATCAAAAGCTTTTCCACCATAACGATAACCATCGACGGTAATCATGACCTTAGGTTCAATCTGTTTAAAGCGATCAATAACACTTTGTGTGCCAAAGTCCGGTGAAGCACTGGACCAAATAGCCCCGAGGCTCGCAGTGGCAAGAAAAGCAACAATGGTTTCATATATATTTGCTGTATAGGCAGCAACGCGGTCACCTTTTTTGACCTGTAGCTTTTTTAAGGTATGTTGTAATGCGGCAGTATCCTGGTATAATTCCTTCCACGTTGTTTCACGCAACCCGCGCACTTCAGATGTGTGCATGATGGCAATGTCATCTGGCTTCCGGTTACGAAAAATATGTGCTGTGTAATTCACACTTGCTTCTGTGAACCACCTAGCTCCTGGCATATTATGACTCGTTAATATTTGTTGATAAGGTGTTTGGGATTGGATATCAAAATATTCCCATTGTGATTGCCAAAAGTCTTCTATATGCGTCACAGACCATTGCCAAAGTTCTTGGTAGTTGGCTGGCTCCAATGTGCCTCGTTGTTTCAGCCATCTCATATAAGCCATCAAATTGGTTTGTTTGATCCATTTTTCATCTGGTTCCCATAATAAGGTTCCTTCTTTTATTTTTGTCACACTCATCCCCCCGCTAAATGTAGCAATTAACTTCATTATATGGAAACGCTTTCTAAGTGTAAAGAATGGATTAAATAATAAAGACAGACTTTCTAATGCTAGAAAGCCTGTCCACGTTCGTTATACTTCAACAAGTAATTCAATAAATGTTTTCATATAAACTGGTAAATCAGGTGGGCGTCTACTGGAAACCAAATGTCCATCTACTACTACAGGTTCATCAACCCAATTTGCGCCTGCATGAATCATATCGTCTTTAATTGCAGGTGTACTCGTTGCCTTTCTTCCCTTTAGAATATCGGCAGAAACGAGCACCCAGCCTGCGTGGCAAATAATACCGATCGGTTTTCCTGCCTGATCCATTTGTTGGATGAGCTTGATGACGTCTGGGTTTTGTCTTAGTTTATCTGGTGCCCATCCTCCTGGAACAACAATTGCATCATACTGATCTGCAGCAGCATCCGCAATAGATAGGTTGGATTTTGCGGGTAGACCATGCTTTCCGAGATATGTTTCATCAGCTTGCGCCCCAGCCAAGTGGACTTCAGCGCCTGCTTCCTGCAGACGTAACACTGGATACCAAAGCTCAAGATCCTCATAATCATTGGCAACAAGAGAAATCACTTTCTTTTGCTTTAACTGCATGAATTTATCCCTCCTATTGGAAGGATAACAAATGAATGACCATTTGTTGAGTAAAAGGAATGATAACCTATTGAAAAAATATTTCTGAAGGTGTCCAAATTTAACTTTTTCTATAGTATAATAGTAATATTAAACATGTTTTTAGATGTATGAATATTGAAAGCAGGGAACGGTATGGGTACATGGTATGATTTTATAAGCCAATATGGCTACATTGCAATTATAGTTATTTTAAGCTTAGGGATTATTGGACTGCCGATACCAGATGAAGTGATTTTGACATATTTAGGCTATATTATTTCGATGGATGGTATGAAATTTTCGATTACTTTTGTAGCTGCATTGATTGGTGCTGTTGCCGGTATATCAATCAGTTATTTTTTAGGCGTAAAATTAGGAGAACCTTTTATTAGGCGTTATGGCCCCAAGCTATTTATCTCTGATAAAACCATTGATCGCACAAATAGGCTGTTTCGAAAGTATGGCCCGTTTGTGCTCATTATTAGTTATTTTATACCTGGAATTAGACATGTAGCTGCTTATGTAGGGGGGATTACGAAATATTCCTTCAAGCGCTTTATGATATTTGCATATGTAGGCGCATTGTTCTGGGTATTTACGTTTATCGCAATTGGGCGTCGACTGGGTGAAAACTGGGGCCTTATTTCTACCTTCTTCCATCAGTATATATGGTTGATTGGTGGGTTAGCTTTGGCTCTCGCTGCATTTGGTGGTCTGTATTATATATATCGAAATCATAAGTTTAATAATATTTTGTAAAACTGCTGCTGGAATGCTCCAGCAGCAGAGATTATACGTTTGTCCACTTACCTAACGCTTGTCCAAGCTTGATTTCGGTATTGTCTGGAACGATATTTTGAAAGGCATGTTTGTTTTCAATAAATAAGAGCACTGTTGAACCGAATGAGAAGTATCCAGCTTCTTCCCCTTTGACACATATGTCAGAAGAGTTAGTTAGCTGAATGCTGTTTATATTTAATGCTCCAACCTTAATGAAGGCAACCTTGCCAGTATCTGTATCGATTTCGGAAATAATACGATAATTGGTGGAGAAGGGCTTATCACCCCAACGCAGTCCCAAGCTGTTGACAGGGTATGATGTTTCCCCAAGTGCATAGCGCTGGATTAGTTTACCATCGATTGGATAATGGATACGGTGGTAATGGCTAGGTGATAGATACAGAATATAATAGTAGCCATCATAGTAGGTGCTTGCACGTTTTGTATCTCCAAAAATATCATCTAAACGATATAATCGATCTTTAATGTAGAAGGCTTGATTCGGTAGTACTTTGCCAATTCCATTTACAATACCATCAACAGGTGAGGTCAATGTATATGGTGTCCTATCGATTGGTCGAAGATTAGGTTTTAGCTTTCTCGTAAAAAATGCATGAAGACTATGATATTTTTCTAATGGTTTTTCTATTTCTGATTCATTTATATGGTATACTTTTGAAAATGGACGTACGAGTGGCTTACTTATTTTAGAGCTTGAGATCTGCTTTAGCATGTTCGATGCGAATGGATTACCTGTTAATTCAACAAATAGCTTTAAACCTGTTTTGATCATCTGATTCAAATCCTTTTTTTATAAAATTGGCTCAGTGCAGGAAATACGTTGCCTGTATGGTATTTGTACTTTTTTGTATACGCTATGTTTGGGGGAGTTCAAATGTTTTTATCACGACTTTTTGATTATACTAAATTGAAGGCTCAATTGGCTAATGCAATTACTTTAATGAATTTAAGTTTTGGTATTGTAGCCATCGTTTTGATAACTAATAATCTAGCACATATGAGTCTGCTTTTCATTTTTTTAGCTGCTTTCTTCGATTTATTTGATGGACTTGTGGCGCGGAAATTTAATATTGAATCTGATTTTGGTAAGGAGTTGGATTCATTAAGCGATCTAGTATCCTTTGGAGTGGCTCCAGCCTTATTAATCTATCAAGGTATTCTTTACACTGTTCCTGGTGTGGGGATGACCATTATGATTATGTATATTTTATGTGGTGCTATTCGTCTAGCTCGTTTCAATGTGAAAGAATTCGATGGGGCATTTTACGGGATACCGATTACAGCTGCTGGAATTATAATGACATTAAGCAGTTTTCTAATACCGTATTTCTCCGTTCTATTCTTTTCTATTTTAACTTCCGTGTTGATGCTATTAATGGTGAGTAATGTGCGCGTTCCAAAAATAAAAATGTAAATAAAAATGGTTGGGGATTAAGTGCCCAACCATTTTTATTACAGTTCAACAGCCAGTAAGGGCCTGATTGGTTCAACTAACAATCCATGGGGGAAGTGCGAAACCCCCCCACGGATTGAAGTTTCACTTTATTTGGGTTGAAACCAGCCTTTTATTTTATTCCAGAAGGAGGAGGGTTCTGTTTTATCCTTATCTATTTCCTCAGGTGAGGGGTCATCCTCTGCGGCAATATTTTCAACGTTTACCGCATAATCACATGCCAATACAGCCCCGATATCCGTTTTATTTTCTTCATCCTGGATGACAGTATAGGGAACATTATATTGGTTTGCTAATGTTTTTTCAGCCCGAAAAAAACGGTCGGCAATATGGCCGTTAAAAATCAGCTTGGCATCTGGATATTCCTTTATCGCCTTTTCGAGGTCCTGTAGGCCTTTATCAGCCATAACTTGACCAAATGTTAGGACTAGCACGACACGCTCTCTTAGCGTACCGAGATAATGATTTCGCTCAGCTTGTTTTGGAAGACGTGTACCATACATTCCATCATTTAAATAATCTTCTACTTGCTTACTCATTGAAATCCCCACTTTATTCATTACATTTATCTTAATTATCGATTCATTTTATTCATAGTATGAGACAAAAGGTTTGCCTATATTCCATTTTCTAAATGCCCTTCTGACTATCCTTTATACAATAAATTGACAGGAAATGCAAACAATGTGTAGTTTTTCACATATATAGTGCCCACTATAGAACTGCCCGCACATTGAATAATAAAAAAAGGAATCGATTGGCATCTATGCTTCAATCGATTCCTTTTTGTTTAATTGTTTTTTTCTTTATTTCCATAAGAGTAGATGGATGGATCTACTGGCTCCCAATCTTTTGTCGGAGAGTAGAATCGCAGTAGGTCACCATTTAGTAATTTATCGGATAGCTCAAGCTCATGGTGAATCGTTTCCTTCATTTCATCCATTTCCTCTGTTGCTTCTATTTCTTCCCCTGTTTCTGTGTCATAGTAAACACCTGATACATAACTGTATTCCGGGGTAATAAAGTCACCATTTCGGAATGGCACATAGTCTTTATGGTTCTCAGAGAACATATCCGTACCGAATTGGATATAATCTTGTGCATCAATACCTAGCAAATGCAAGAATGTCGGCATAACGTCCATTTGTCCAGTATATTCATGAACTGTTCCTTTGCCTTCAACGCCAGGAACTTTAATCATATATGGTACACGCTGCAGCTGGGCATTCTTAAATGGCGTAATCTCCTCGCCAAGCAATTCTTCCATTGCACGGTTATGGTTTGTAGAAATACCGTAATGGTCCCCATAAATCATGATGACAGAATCATCATATAGTCCAGCATCCTTTAGATCATTGAAAAACTGCTCTAAGGATTCATCCAAATAACGCGCCGTTTGGAAATAGCGATCCACAGAAGGGTCACCTGTTTCAGCCGGTGCAATCGTTGCATCCTCTGCATCGATTAAATATGGATGGTGGTGTGTCAGTGTCATCATATGCGCATAGAAAGGCTGTTCCAATGACTCTAAATATGGCATGGACTCTTTGAAAAATGGTTTGTCCTTTAAGCCATAGTTGATGACTTGATCTGGACTCATGTCATAATAGCTGGAGTCAAAATACGTGTCGATACCAAACTTCTTATAAATCTCATCACGGTTCCAGAAAGAACGATCATCTCCATGGAATACTGCTGACGTGTAATCTTGCTCTTGATTTAAAATGGCTGGTAATGCCTGATAGGTGTTGTTTCCTCTTGTGACAAAAGCAGCACCTTGAGACAGACCATAGATGGAGTTATCTAAAATAAACTCAGCATCAGCCGTTTTTCCTTGTTCTGTTTGATGGAAAAAGTTATCAAAATAAGTGAAATCCTGATCTTTATCATGAACAAGTGAATTTAGAAATGGCGTTACTTCCTCGCCATGCAGCTTGTAATCAATCAAAAAGGTTTGGAAAGACTCCAAGTGAATTTTGATAATGTTTTTCCCTTTTGCGGCGCCAAATAATTCTTTATTTGGTTCTGCATACTTGTTTTTTGTATAGTTTTCTACCACGGTAATATCACTGCTGTCCGCCAACACACGCTGGGAGGACGATTTGATATTTTGAATGGCATCATGAATAGCAAAGTTATAGGCACCTAAATACTTAACAATATAGTTACGGTCAAAGGTACGCTTTAATAACTGTGGTCGGTCAACTTCAGCCAATGCCAGGTTGATGGAAAATACAATCAAACCAGACGCAATAACGAGCAATGGTTTTCTAAACTGCAAACGACTGACAGACCAATCTTTTTTCATGAAAACAAATAGCGCAATCAAGATAATGATATCCAGGGTGTAGAGCAAATCAGACCATTGTACAAGACTGACAATACTACCACCAAGACTTCCAAAGTTGCTAAACTGTGTAAGGGTCGGCAGTGTAATGTAGTCCGAGTTTGCACGGTAATGGACGACGTTCGCATACAAAAAGATTCCCATTAATGTTTGTATGACAATAATCCATATCCCAGCTTTTCTTCCCTTTGCAAAAAGTGCAACACCTAGAAAAATCAGTGCAGAACTTAAAGGGTTAATAAATAAGAGAAAAGCTTGCATTCCATTTGAAATATCCAAGTTAAATTCATTTATATAGACGATGTAAGATTTAATCCAAAGTAAAATAACGGCTACCAGAAAGAATGACATTTTGGATGTTGTTATTTTCTTCATTCATTTTCACCTCAATTTTTTCTTGCAAGAGAATATTATAAATGATGTTCCCTAATTTTACAAGTTTATTCATGGAATAATATTTGTAAAATAGTGGGAAACCATGTGGGCGCACTGGTTTATATCGTGCATTTGTAGATTATGATGTGTTAGACTAGACTAGGAATTTCTGTAAAAAAAGCATATATCCATAAATATATGAATTGCCGTAACAAGTATATACCCAGAAAGGAATAATGAAAACATGAAAAATTTACCGCAACAATCCAAAAGTGTTTGGAAAGAATATATATATATCATGTTTGGCGCAACCTTGGTTGGTTTGTCCTATAATATATTTTTATTGCCGGCAAAACTGGCGGCAGGTGGCATTTCAGGGGTGAGTACCATTATCTATGAGGTGTATGGTTTAAGCCCTGCCCTCACACAGGGACTGATAAATATCCCTATCTTTTTAATTGGCTGGTTTGCAATGGGGAAGGATTTTAGTGGAAAAACATTGGTAGGAACGTTTTTTGTGCCCTTTGTTATATGGTTAAGCGCTGATATTCCGTATACCGTAACGAATCCTTTGTTAGGTGCATTATATGGTGGTATTGTGCTTGGGATTGGCTTAGGGATTGTATATAAAGGTAATGGATCTACAGGAGGTACTGCCGCTATTGCCCAGATTGTCAAAAAGTTTACCGGCTTGTCCAGTGGATATTCACAATTAATTGTTGATGGATTTGTTGTAATTAGTTCAATCATCGTCTTTAATTTGGAATTAACGTTATTTGCCTTAATGGCTATTTATGTTACGAGTAAAACAATTGACATGGTTCAATTACAGACTTCTTCTACAAAGCTCATCCTTATTATTACGGAACGTGAAAAAGAAATACAGAGCCTGATTAAAGACGGTATTGATCGTGGGTTAACGAAGGTTCGTTCTGTTGGTGGCTATTCCAATAAGGATAAAACAATGATTTTATGTGTTGCTGAAAAGCAAGAAGCAGTGTATCTGAAACGCATGCTTCAACAAGAAGAACCCGATTCCTTTGTCATTTTCCTCAATGCTTCGGAAATCTTAGGACGAGGCTTTTCCTTGGACAAGTATTACGGACAAAAGCTATAGCAGAAAAATAAAAAAACATGGTAAAGCCCATCATGGCCCGCAATTTTTCGGGAGTAGATGGCAATTACCATGTTTTTAATTTTTTTCGTCCATGTTTAATGTGGCATGGTTCCTTGAATTGGTGCAAAGGCCTGGGTATACTGCTGCATGTCCTCTGGCTTTAATTGTGGCACCTGGTAATAATGATGTTTGTTTTGGTAATAAAACAATTCAAAAGCCATCTCAATGAGGTTCGGAATACTGTCGGCAAATACGCGACGTAATACTGGGTTGGTCGCCTCCAAAGCGGTTGTCGTGAAGGCTGTGGCTGAGGATTTCAAGGCGCCCATTAAGAAGCCCGAAATACATTGATCATTCAGCTCGCTAACGGATTGGATAGGCGTTGTCGGCTGTGTTGGCTTCATTCCGTATTCCGCCGTATGTCCCTCAGGCATGGTATAGGTTTGGGTTTTAATTGCTGGATCTTGACCTGTTCTAAGCGTTTCAACAATCGTATTATACATTTGGGTTAAAAATGTACGCTGTCTTTGCTGAATAGATTGTAACTCCGGATCCTGAATATGCTGTTCATATATGACAGACTGTTCTAATCCTGAAACAAGGCCTGAGATGGCCTCGTGTGCATCAAATAATTCATGTCCACCATGGTTTTGCTGACTTGGAATTTGATTGGAAGCTTGGAAATTGCCTGTTTGATTCTGATTATGCATGATGTATCCTCCTTCATTTTTTTTCATGCTTATTATGGTTGGTCAAGAGAAAAATATACACAGCATGTAGAAGTATTTTTTCGGATGATTATTAATAAAGTATAAACACGATCATCTTCCAACAGTTTGGTGAAGGTTATAAGAAAGGGTTGCTATTATTTTCTAGTCATTAGGCAAATATGTATAATGGAGATATAGATATATAGGAAGATTTACGATTATCCATATGATACGTATGGGAATATTTATAAGACTGGAGGAATTCCAATGGTCAAAAAGGTCGGGCTTTCCTTGGCAATTATATTAATTATTTTGGTAACGCTCGATATTTTTGTTGATCGGGATTTTGACCAGCCGCAAAGTAGCTTAAATCAACCAAATGATGAAAATAAACAGCAGGACAATCATTCCATTAATCGGGAGTCCTCGGAAGAGTTGATTTATCAAATTTTTTCAAAAGCCGAAGCGGGAGAGGTTAATGAGTCGCCATTCCAGGTTGAAAAAACCGATATTCAAGAAGTCGTTACGCGTTGGGGTGAACCAGTTAAGACAAATGAAATAGATAACCGTTATTATGCGGAATATGATAATCAATATGTACATATTGGGTATCAGAATCAGCTCATTTTTGATATCCGTTCTTATGCCCCGTCATTACAAGCCATTCACTTCAACGACATCATCGGGACAAAGGGAGAACCGGATGAAATCAATTTTTACCAGGATACAAATGTTGACCAAATCATTCTTATCTACCAAGTAAATGAAATGTTTCAATTGAAATGGATTTTTCCTAAACCGACTGAAACGGATCAAAATCCGGTTTTGCACCATATTTCTGTTACAAGTGGTTTGGATGATTCCATAGATAGTGTGTCAGAGGAGATTGCAGCATTGTCATTAGATGAAAAAATTGGTCAGCTGCTCATCAGCGGGATTGACCAAACGACAACATCTGATTTTACTGATAAATTACTTCATGAATATCATGTTGGTGGTATCATTTTCTTTTCGGAGAATCTAGAAACAACAGAGCAATCCGTTGCGCTTATGAATCAATTGAAGAAGGACAATGCGGAAAACAAATATCCCTTATTTTTAAGCATTGATCAGGAGGGCGGTGAGGTTTCCCGGTTGCCGGAGGAAATTCGTGCGCTACCAACCGCTAAGGAAATCGGCTTACGAAACAGTCCATCTTATGCTTATCAAATGGGAGTATTGTTAGGGAAACAGTTAAAATTATTCGGCTTTAATCTTAATTTTGCTCCTGTGTTGGATATTTACAGTAACCCAGCCAATACTGTTATTGGCAATCGAGCGTTTGGGGAGGATGCAGAAACAGTGGGGAAGATTGGCATCCAGGAAATGAAAGGGATCCAGACCCAGCAGGTGATTCCGGTAGTGAAGCATTTTCCAGGTCATGGGGATACGGAAACAGATTCTCATGAAGGATTGCCAGTAGTGGAGAAATCGTTACAGGAGTTACAAGAGTTGGAGCTTCAGCCGTTTCAGGAAGCTATCGAAAAGGGCGCCGAAGCAATGATGGTCGCACATATCATGCTGAACGAAATTGATCCGGAATGGCCGGCCTCGCTTTCAAATCAGGTCATCCAGGATTTATTGCGGGAAAAATTAGGCTTTAAAGGACTTGTGATTACAGATGATTTGACGATGGGAGCTATTGTAAATCAATATGACATTGGTGCGGCAGCCGTGAAATCTATTCAGGCAGGATCGGATATTGTACTCGTTGCCCACGAAGAAGCAGCGGTTGATGCTGTTTTTTATTCCTTAAAGCATGCTGTGGAAGCAGGAGAAATAACGGAGAAAAGAATCGATGAAAGCTTACAACGTATCATCAGTTTAAAAAAGAAATATGGCATGCATCATAATTCAATCCCAGCAGTAGATGTTGAGGAACTTAATCAAACGATTGATCAAGTGATGAAATAGCTGAAGTGAATTTCTTTGTTGGTGAGACCGGCCCGTGGAACGCGGAGAAGATTGATGGAGTGATGAAGGTCATCAAATAAAATGAAAAGGAGTTCCAGTAAAAATTAATTTACTGAAACTCTTTTTTAGTTTTAGACTTATTTGCTTTATTATTTTTCTGTTTTCATAAACGTCAATAGAAAGAATACGGCAAAACTGACCAACAGAATGGTTCCACCAACAATAAAGAAAACAGTTGGCAGGGCACCATCTAAGCCAAATGGTTTCAAATAATATATCCACATCCCGATGGTAAGCCCAGCTGCACCAATAATAGCTGTCCAAACATGAATGGTCGCCATGATTGTTTTGGCGGGTGTGAATATTTTATAAAAAACAGCCCAGGCGAAGAGGGTTAACCAGCCAACAACTAAAATATGGGCATGGACGGTTTTAAAAGCATAGCTGCCTGCTCCAGCCATATGGGAACCAAGAAATGCTCCAACCAATGCAAATAAAGCTGAAAATCGTAATAATACCTTACTATATGTGTGCAACATACTCGCTCCTTTGTCCTTTTCCTATATGTTATATAGTTTATGAAATGAATATGAACGGAGCGTGAATAGTTGATAACAAAAAACACGCAGCACAGTTTTGTTACCTGTGCTGCGTGTGATGTTGAATTGTCATGTGATTCATGATCTGCTCGGCTGCATGCTGGGCTGTATCGGCAGCAATGTAAATGTGTTCCTCCTGATCTACATCCTTGACCGCGTATTCATACCGTGGATCATAGTAATATTCCAAAAGCAGTTTGATAGCAGTCGGGAAATCACTTTGAAGTAAAGCTTCTTCAATTTGTTTGGCAATCGGTTGATGAATCCGGCGTTTAATATACTGGAATGCTTCTAGAAATCGTTCTGGATCGTCATCGGGCTGATAATCTGCCAAAATATTTTTTACACGTTCCTCCATTGGCAACTGAATGAAAAACTGGGTACCTTGCTGTTTCTTTTCAAATAAACAATCTGGCAGTAATACTTTACCAATGCGTTTACTTTCCCCCTCCAAAAATACGAATGGCTCTTGTTGGAGCTGATTTAATTCTGTGATAAGCAAGGAATCAAACTTCCGCTGGTTCCGAGGTTCCAATCCAATTTGTCCAAAAATAGAACCGCGATGTCCAGCTAATCCTTCCAAATCAATGGTGGGTAGCCCGTTATTTTTTAATAAGTGAAGAATGGTTGTTTTTCCAGATCCCGTATATCCATTCAATACATAAGCAGCTGGACGAAACGTATAATTCTCGAGTTGTTGAACGACCCACTTTCGGTACGTACGTATGCCGCCATTCAAGCGGTTCGCATGAATACCCATCAAATCAAGTACGGTTGCAGCAGTTTTACTACGCATTCCTCCACGCCAACAAAAGACAGTAAATGGCTTGTCCAACGCTTCGAATGCAGCAATAAAGTCGGGCAGTTTTTTTGAAAAAATTTCTAAGCCGCGCTTTTTGGCTGCTTGCTGACCTACCTGTTTGTAAATGGTACCAACCTCTGCTCGCTCTTCTGTTGTAAAAACAGGAATATTAATGCTTCCGGGAATGGTTGCATCATGATATTCGATAGGGGAACGAACGTCAACGAGGCAATGCGCTTTTTTCTTTTGTAAGGTAAATAATTCTTCTAGTGATATGGTATGCATCGTTACACCCCGTTTAAAAAGTTTACAGATTTACTAAATGCGGAAGACGCGAGCCAGTGCTGACGGCGGGAGTCTCCGCATAATTATACTTATCACAGATTAACTGGCTGTAAGCCCCCCACAATAAGCGTTTTTGTTGATAACGAGAATTGAAAGTGGGGGATCAAACAGCCAGTAAAGGCCTGATTGGTTCAACTAACAATCAGTTGGGGAAGTGCGAAAACCCCCCTGATTGAAGTTTCACTTTATTTGGCTGTGCGAATTGTTATATGGCCTGGATGCTTAGCAGTTACCTCGCCTATGATGGCGGATTCCACGCCATGTTCTAATAATTCTTGCTGTAGTTTATCTGCATCCTGTTCCGCAACAGATAACAGTAAACCACCTGAAGTAACGGCATCACATAAAATCCATTTGTCGATTTGCTCCATATCATCTGGAAAGGACACATCACCTTCCAAGTGGGCAAAATTATTTTTGGTTCCTCCAGGCACGGCGCCATCCACAGCCAATTCCCGAACACGTGGAAGGATTGGAACCAGATGTTGGTCAATAGAAATCCCAACCTGACTTCCTTTAGCCATTTCAGAAGCATGCCCGAGCAGACCAAACCCTGTTACATCAGTGGATGCATGTATATCGTATGCTGCAGAAACCTCTGCGGCTGTCTTATTTAAGGTTGTCATCACCTTTGTCACCCGATCAATCTCAGCATCATCCAAGAGACCGCGTTTTAACGAGGTGGTTAAAATACCTACACCAATTGGTTTCGTTAAAATGAGCCGATCACCAGGCTTGGATCCAGCATTTGTGCGGATATGGTCAGGGTGAATAACACCTGTGACAGCAAGACCAAACTTCGGTTCTTGATCGTCAATGGAATGCCCTCCGACAAGTGTAACGCCGGCTTCCCTTAGCTTATCGCCTGCACCTCTTAGGATAGCGGTCAATATTTCCTTATCTAATGTCCCAATTGGAAAAGCAACGATGTTAAGAGCAGTTATTGGCTTTCCACCCATTGCGTATACATCACTAATGGCATTTGCAGCTGCTACCTGACCAAAATCATACGGTCGGTCCACAATCGGTGTGAAAAAGTCAACGGTTTGTACAATGGCAGTATCATCGTTAATTCGGAAAACACCTGCGTCATCACTCGTATCCAGCCCAACAAGCAAGTCTGGATGGGCTTTTTTGGGTGGAAGGGCATGCAGCACCTGCGCCAAATCTGCAGGACCAATTTTACAACCACAACCTCCTTTAGAGGATAAAGCAGTTAATTTTACGTTTTCTTCTTTCGACATATTTATCAGCCTCTCATTTATCATGATCTTTCATACATTTATGAAATTGTATCTATTTCCAACACGATTGGACAGTGGTCGCTTCCCATGACTTCGGAATGAATACCAGCTTGCTGGAGCTGTTGTTGTAATCGATTCGATACAATAAAATAATCAATCCGCCAGCCAATATTCCGTTCCCGGACCGTTTTCATATAGGACCACCACGTATATAGTCCATCTGTTTCTGGATGGAAGTAGCGTAGCGTATCGGTGAATCCAGCATCCAGCAGCCGGGTCATACAAGCTCTTTCTTCTGTCGTAAAACCAGAATTACCGTGATTGGTTTTAAAGTTTTTTAAGTCTATTTCCTCGTGGGCAACATTCATATCTCCACAAAGAATAACTGGTTTTGTTGCATCAAGCATCTGTATATACGCAAGCAGTTCATCTTCCCATGCAAGGCGTAAATCAAGCCGTGCTAAATCACGCTGGGCATTTGGCACATACACATTGACGAGATAGAAAGTGTCATATTCCAACGTAATAATCCGACCTTCTGGGTGTACAGCCGCACCATCCATACTGTAGCTCACAGCATTAGGCCTATGTTTCGTGAAAATAGCTGTGCCGGAATATCCTTTTCTTTCAGCGTAATTCCAATATTGATAATAGCCGTCAAGGTCCAGGCTAATTTGTCCATCCTGCAGCTTTGTTTCTTGAACGCAAAAGAAATCTGCATCCATTTGATGAAAATAATCTAAAAAGCCTTTTCGTACACAGGCTCTAAGTCCATTTACATTCCATGATACGAGCTTCATTTGATTTCTCCTTTAATATTCCCAATGCATCTATTTTAACATAATTTATAGCGGGACCTTTTTTCTGTTGCTCATTGGATTCAAAAAAAGTTTTAAAATAATCATTGACTTTGGGTGTATTAACCGTATAATACAGTTAAGTGGTGTATGAAGTGATTAATACACTATATTTTTTGCCCATTGTGTACTAACTAGTTAATACACGATGGGATACGCATCTGAAGAAGACAGGTAGGAGATGGATTCATGAAAATAAATGTAAATAAACGTGATCCCGTATATGTACAAGTGATGCGCTATTTTAAAGAACAGATTGCCACGGGGCAATTGGCACCTGGTGAGGAAATTGCATCCAGAAGAGAAATTGCAAATCAATTGAAAATAAATCCTAATACGGCCCAGCGTGCATACAAGGAAATGGAGGAGCTCGGTTTGATATTTACGGAAGGGAATATGCCAAGTCGAATTACAATGGATGAAACCATTTTAACGGATGTTCGCAAAGAGCTAGTGCTAGAGGCAGTAACGGAATTTATTCATTCCATTCAATCTATTGATGTGTCACTGGAAGAAGCGGTGGAGCTTGTAAAAGAAAATTATAATCGGAAAAGAGCGGACTAGGGGGTTAAGATATGTTAGAGGTCAAGGATTTGAAAAAGAAGTTTGGCAGGAAGCAAGTATTAAAAGGTGTTTCATTTACAGCAAAAAAAGGTGAAATCACCTGCTTGATTGGTATTAATGGGGTAGGTAAAACAACCATATTGAATGCGATTATGAGACTCACAGCCATAAATGGTGGTCAGATTTTATTAAATGGCGAAAGCATCACAAAGAAAAGCTATGAGAAAATCACCTTCATACCAGATGCAATTACGGTCATGCCCCATATGAAAATATCGGAAGCAATGCAATTTATGGATGATTTTTATGACTGCTGGAATGAGAAACGGGCAACCGAATTATTGGACTTTTTTAAGCTAAATGCGAATGACCGTGTTTCCAGTTTATCTAAAGGTAACACGGCAAAGGTTAATTTATTGCTGGGACTCGCAATGGATGTGGATTATGTGTTAATGGATGAACCGTTTTCTGGAATAGATATGTTTAGTCGGGAAAAAATTGCTGAGGTTTTTACGACACATTTAATCGAGGATCGTGGTGTGATTATTACGACGCATGAAATCAGTGACATCGAGCATTTAATTGATCATGTCGTTTTGCTGGACAATGGTCGGGTACTAAAGGAATTTGCAACAGAGGAAGTTCGTGAACAAGAAGGGAAATCTGTTGTTGATGTGATGAGAGAGGTGTATCAAGCATGAGCAATTATTTAAAATTAGTTAATTTTGAACTAAGCCGATTTATGAAATTGTATGTGGTAATGATTTGCTTCACCATTATTATGCAAATCACGGGTGTAATTGTGAAATCAAAATCCTATATGGGCCTGGCAAATGAAGAAATGTACAAAAATATGATGTCGAAAACTGAATTTATTAATCAGCATGGTGAATTTTCATTTTATTGGTTGACACAAAGTATTTGGTTCATGGGTCCAATTGCCTTGTGTGGGGCGGCTTTATTATTTTATATGTTTCTCATTTGGTATCGCGATTGGCTAGGGAAAAATACCTTTATCTATCGGTTGCTTATGATTCCTACAGCAAGAATGAATGTATATTTAGCTAAGGCAACAACTATCTTCTTAATGGTCATCGGAATGGTTGCCTTACAGCTGGCATTGTTTCCTGTTGAGGCAGTTGTGATGCAATGGATGGTTCCAGTTGATTTTCGGTTGGATTTAAATATTTTGCAAACCATCTTTAGCTTAAATTTTGCAGCTGTTTTATTTCCATTAACCCCAACGGAATTCTTCCTTTGGTATGGTGCTGGTGCAATGAGCATTTTGGTTATCTTTACTGCGATTCTTTTTGAACGAAGCTTTCGTTGGAAAGGGATTTTAATTGGAGTAGTTTATATCGCTTTATCTGTCGGTTTACTCATGCTCCCAGTTCTTATCGACGAGTTCTTTATGTACGGTTATCTATACCCAATTGAATTAGTTGGAATAACGATAGTGATGGGGCTTTTGGTTACGGGAATGTCATTATTTACAAGTCATTATTTATTGAATAAAAAAGTAACAGTTTGATAGGGGGAGAATGAGATGCGTTATTGGAAATTACTCGTATTAACGATTGTACCGGTGCTTATCTTTAGCACCTTCTATATTCATAATCGGATTGAGGCCAGCAAGCTGCCTGAGGTAGTAATGAAAAACCAAGATGGAGACCGGAAAGAAATAGCTGATCTTCAAATTGAAGGTTATGTGGAAAATAATGAAAATGTAAGCAATGTGCTGATTAGACCAGATGAAACGATTTATTTTGAACGTATGGGTTATTTAAAAAAATTAAATCTTATGTTTCAACCAGAAGTGGAGCAGCTTGTCAAGGAACATCGCGGTTTCATGCGTGGGAAATTAGAGAGAGCAGAATTGTTTTATGAAAATGCTGATGTGCTAATTTATGGCGATATTGAAGTGGAATATAAAAATTATAATCCAGACAGCTTTACGATCCAAGTGGATGTATTGGATAAGAAAACAAATCAGTCGACAGATTTTACCATTCCTGTACCAAATGAGGAAACGTATGATTATGTCTATGCAGAGCAAGTGTTTTATCATCAAGGTAAATTAAGTATAGCTGCCAAAAGCTATTCCAATTTAAATGATGAAGATGGTCGTACAGGTGAACAACTGGAGATGTTTACGATTGAATTGGCATCGAAAAAATTGGTCAATCAGGAAACACTTTTAACTTTTGATCAGAGAGACAATACGTGGAGTAGTCCATTTATATTAATCAATGATGATGAGGAACTTGGTAATCAGCAGCTGCTAGTAGGTAGCTTGGTTGAGGAATTCGTGGAACCAGAGGGGACCAATATCGAGTTGGATCAACTGTCTATTTATGATTTAGAAACGAAAGAAATGAAGCCAGTTGCACTTCCAAAAGAATGGAAAGGTGCAGACCCAGTTTATTTCCGAGGCAACATGCTGTACTTCCTTTTGCATCAAGATGGAAAACAAACCATTGGCGAGTGGAATGTAGATACTGGAAAGCAGGAAGAGGAGCACAGTTTTGATTGGCTTAAAGAAGGATCTAGCCTAACATTCAGTAATGGAAAAATTTATACGATTGATAATCCAATGAGCGATGGAAGTTCATCCATATTGCGGGTAATGGATGCCCAATCAGGTGAAAGCTTATATGAAGGCATATTGGAGTTTAAAGATTCCGCAAAGAAAAAGGGTTATCAATTGGTTATTGATCAAATCAGGGTTCCATAAATAAAATGAATTTCCTTGTGTTTTACAATGAAAATATGGTTGGCATTAGTTGCCAACCATATTTTCGTATACACGTTTTAGCTTTTGATTCAATATATCTGTGTGTACGATTCGCGCCTCACGAATATATTCCTTGCCATCGATGAGTAGCAATAATACAGGGACTGTAAATATAGAAAATCGACCAGCGATTTCTGGTACTTGATCCGCATCAACATATCCAATTGCTATTTTAGGAAAGTCTTCCATCAGTTGTTGGATTTGCGGCTTGAGTCCTATGCAAACACTGCAATTTTTACGAGAAATAAACAAAAACGCCAGTTCATGATCTTGAATAAAATGTTCTATCTCTGATAGTTGATTTAGTTCATGGAAATCTCTCAATCATTCCACACTCCTAACTGATTCCATCATAGCATGGTATTGGTGGAACGACTGTAATTTTGCTTAGGCTAGTAATTTGGGAAATGACGTTTCATATTAATGATGCCAACAAATATATCTTATTTCAAAGTGGAGTAGTGTATGGTGCATGATCATTTAGTCTTATCTTTTTTTCCAAACATTCCTATCGATTATCTCTGTGTAGCTTTCAATCAACTGAACCACCTTATGTGATACATTTGTGTCCCTGTAGTCTTGCGGCTGTACATGGCTCTTTCCATACAATTCGGTTGCCAATCTTATGGCTTGCAGGATTTCGTCAGCTGTAATTCCGCCAATAACCATGGATCCTTTATCCAGCACTTCTGGACGTTCTGTACTGGTTCTAATTAAGACCGCTGGAAAGTTAAGAATGGAGGATTCCTCACTTAGTGTTCCACTATCTGATAGAACACAAAAAGCATGTTGCTGAAGTTGATTATAGTCAAAAAATCCAAATGGTTTCAGGGATTGTATGAGTGGATGAAAGGCTACTTTTTGTTCTTTAATTTTCTTCAAGCTTCTTGGGTGAGTGGAGTAAACAATGGGCATATTATATATCTTTGCCACTTCGTTTAGTGCGTCCATCAGATTTTTAAAATGGATTGGATGATCAATGTTTTCCTCGCGATGCGCGCTCACGAGTATATACTTTTTCTTATCCAGTCCTAATCGATTGAGAACATCACTTTTATGAATGTCTTCCATGGATAACGTAAGGACCTCGGTCATTGGAGAACCAGTAACGAATATATATTCTTTTGGTATGCCTTCACTTAAGAGATAGCGCCGGCTATGCTCTGTATAAGGAAGGTTGACATCACTAGTGTGATCAACGATTTTACGATTGATTTCTTCTGGGACATTTTGATCAAAGCACCTATTCCCAGCCTCCATATGGAATATGGGAATCTTTAAACGTTTGGCAGAAATTGCACACAACGTACTGTTGGTATCTCCTAATATTAATAATGCATCTGGTTTTTCCTTTTCTAGGACTTCATACGTTTTAGAAATAATATTACCCATCGTTTCGCCCAAGTGGTTGCCAACGACATTCAAAAAATAATCAGGTTCTCGAATATCCAATTCCTCGAAAAAAACTTTATTCAGATAATAATCCCAATTTTGTCCTGTATGAACCAAAATGTGATTAAAATACGAATCACATGCCTTTATCACAGCAGATAATCGTAATACTTCAGGTCGTGTACCAACAATTGTCATGACTTTTTTTATTTTCATTCCATGTTACACCTCATTATTATACGTATCAGGATTCTTTGGATCGAAGGCCTCGTTTGCCCAAAACAAAACAGTTAGCTCCTGATCAGTTAAATTTTCCAATGAATGCGTATATCCAGGGGGGATGTCAATGATCTCCAACTTGTTTCCAGAAACAACATAGGACACCACGTGACGTGATAAAACGGAACGAAGCTTAACCTCGGCCTGACCGTTAATGACACAAAACTTTTCCACCTTATGGTCATGATAATGATTGCCGCGCACAACCCCTTGCTTCGATTTAGATACAAAAATTTGCCCAAAATAGGATGATTTAAATAATTCTGCCAAACTTCCTCTGTGGTCGACCTTCATATCTAATTTATAGGAAAGATCATGTTCATCCAGATACGATAGATACGTGGAATATAAAGCTTCCGTTAATGGGTCAGAGAAATCTGGAACCCATAAATTCTCTCTCATATTTTTAAATTGATAAAGGGTATCTGCTAATCTTTGGAGTGTTAGTTTATGGACAGGTGAGACTTCAAAAAAATAGGTGGTTTGCTTCTGTTTCGGCTGTTTGTCTTTCATTACTTGTATAAATTCGTCTATTACATCATGGATATAAACCAAATCCAGCTCAACAGCCGGGTTATTTATTGTAATTTCCAGATCATGTGAAATATTGTAGCAAAATGTGGCTACGACAGAATTATAATTAGGGCGACACCATTTACCAAAGACGTTCGGCAATCTGTATATATATAACTGTATATCTAATTCCTTGGCATATTGAATGAGTTCGATTTCTGCTTTTCTTTTGCTCCTGCCGTATGGTGTGTCATTTTTTGCTTGTGTAGATGATGAAAAGATAATCGTTGGTTTTCTTTTTTTGCGACGAAGCATCCTTATCATATTTTCTATTAACGCAACATTATCTTTATTAAATTCATCTTTATCTTTGGAGCGATTAACACCGGCTAGGTGATAAATTAAGTCTACGCTATCCAAAAATGTATCCAAATCTTTTAAGCTATTTTTTCTTGTAAAGGTTTGGACGGTAATGTTATCTAATCGCTTAAGGGCTTCTAGTAAGTTTTTACCGATAAAACCATCAGCCCCGGTAACTAAAACATTCACGAAATCACTCCCATTGTGAAGAATTCAGATCTGCTGTCTAATGCAGTTATTAGTTTAGTCATGATCATCTTTTTTAAATAACATCTTATAAGTGTTCAACCGTTTTTATGCAAGGAATCCTCCATGCTTTAACATGTCGGTAATTTCATTAGCAGACATAAGAAAGTCATCAGATTGATATTGTTTAAAGGTTGCTTTTGGTAAATGTTGATATTGCTTTAGAAGATTATTGGAAGGGTGGGTTGGCAGAATCACATAATATTGATTACTGTATTTAAATGTGTGTGGTGCTTCATAGCTGGAAACTAGAACCTCGTGTAATTTTTCACCAGGTCGTATTCCGATTTCTTTTATTGAAATTGAATTTGCTGCAAGTTGCTTGCTCAATACATGGATTAAATCGGTTATGCGGCAGGCATTCATTTTCATGACAAAAATTTCCCCACCTATAGCTGCTTCCGAGGCTTTCAGCAATAAGTCAATAGCCTCCGAAACGGATAGGAAAAACCGTGTCATAGCTTTGGATGTCAAGGTTACATCTTTGTTTTCCAATATTTGTTTTTTAAAAATTGGTACAACACTACCGTTAGTTCCAAGCACATTTCCTCCTCGAATACAGACAAACCGTGTCGAATCACTATTATCATTTGCACGAATCATCAGCTTTTCCCCAAATGATTTTGTCATGCCATAAAAATTAACAGGTTCAACTGCTTTGTCCGTAGAAACGTCAATGACCTTTTTTACGCGGTTTGAAATACTTGCTCGTATAATGTTTTCCGTACCGCTGACATTTGTTTTAAGCGCCTCTCCAGGTTGAAATTCACAAACAGGTACATGCTTGAGGGCTGCAAGATGAAATACATAGTCCACGTTTTGCATTGCATCGTTAACAGATTGATAATCCCTGACATCACCAATCACGAATTTTAACGCTTCGTGATGATCAAAAAGACGTTTCATATTTACTTGGAGAAATTCATTACGTGAAAAAATCCGTATTTCCTTCGGGCTTTGGGCGAGTAACTTCTTTGTTAATTCTTGCCCCCAGGAGCCTGTTCCTCCCGTTACCAAAATTGTTTTACCTTCATACATTCCTTGTGGCCTCCAATTCATTTCGTTTATATGCAATAGCTGGTTAACTAGTCAAGGCCCGTTTGTTCCATTCTATAATTAGGCCCCAAAAATTCTTGTAAAATCCTTTGTTTTTCCTCATTATTGGTTATCGTGTTCTCAACCAGGTTTAGAGGCTCCCCTTTTTCGTTACGCCAGTTCCAGTTTTTTTCATCCTCGAGGAAAAAAGCTGAATTAGCTTCATGGGCATGATTAAGATAGACTCGATTGCTAATAATTTCATGTGGAAGCGCAATAGCCCCTGTCCATACTGGTTCGTAAATATTGTGTCTTACACCATTTACATAGTCTTTCACATTATAAATCAGACAATTAAAGGAGCTTGAAAAATTATAGTACTCTACTAATTCATGTGTGTTGGATTGATAGGCATAGCCATTTTGACAAATTAATACCTTTGTTTGAGGGGCAGGGCGATAATGATAAAGCTGTTCAATATAATCCTTATGGTACGCATCATCACTGTATAAATGAAGCTCATAGAAGTAATCATAGCCGTCTAGTGCTTTTATTACAGCTTCTTCATATCCGCTGCTGGAGATAAATTGAATATGAAAAGGAAGTTCAGGGTAATTTTGCAAAGCTTTATCAATATATGGTTTGGTGCTATCGTGATATACGACAAAGGCAAGATAGTTTTGATTGGACTGATTCACTAGACTTTTTAAAGTGAAGTTCATAAAAATGGAAATTCTATTATTAATCCATTCTTCTGTTAAATGGATATTTTTTTGAGTTTGATTTGCTGGATGGTCTTCAGGAAGTGTCTCTTGAACATTTAAATTATTAAATGGAATATATATAATAACGCGATTATTAGCGATAGTTGGTCCAGTATATGGATTACTATACCTTGCATCTATTTTGTATTGCTTCTCCAATTTGCGTAATTTATCCCTACGGTGGCGGGCCTCTTTCATCACAATAAATAAAAGATCGTTTCTCCGTTGGCTTACTTCCGGAGAATTACTGATTTGCAGGGAGTTACTGTAAGGGGAGCTGAATCTGAATCCCATTAGTTTTTGAGGTGTAAATGTAATGTCACAATGCTCCGTCAGCCGTAAAAAATAATCATAATCTTCAACAGGCATATACCTATATCCTTCTATTTTTTGTGCGAAAGCTTTCTTATACATAAATGCATAACCGATGAAATACTCTTGTATTAAGTTTTCCTTTGGCTGGTTTAAACGTTTATTCCATGCTATTGTTTTATCGATGTCTTCTCCATTGTCATCCATAACATGAAAGCCCCCATAAGCCAAACCGATATTTGAAGGAGATTCCACTAATAGTTCTCTTAAAACGCCTACAAAATCAGGATAATAAATATTGTCACTTGAAACCCAGGTTAGGTAATGTATATTTACATTACCCTGCAAATAATTAAATCCTATATTAAGTGCAACATCTGTTCCTTTATTTTCCTCCTCTTCAATTACCGTTATTCTTGCATCTTTTGAGGCATACTCATTTGCAACACGAACTACATTAGGCGTCGCTCCATCGATAACAATTACCAAATGAAAATAAGGATACTTCTGATGGATGATGGATTCTATCGCCGCTATAAAAAGGTTGCTGCTTTGTTTATATACGGGCATAACAATTCCCACGTCAGGTTCCATTTAAATCATCCCTTCAAAAAATACTATAGGATCAATATATTCTAGCAACGTTCTTTGGCAACGGCCTTTCCCTATTTATCACAGATTAATAGGCTATAAGACCCCTATTTCAAGAATTTTTGTTGATCACAAGAATTGTAAGTGAAGGATCAACAGCCAATAAAGTCTTGATTCGTTCAACTAACAATCAGTTGGGGGAAGTGCGAAGACCCACACGGATTGAAGTATCACTTTATTATAGATTCGGACACTCATTCTCGATATGGAATAGTGTCAAAAGATAATCATATCCATTAACTACCTACCATTTGAAATAGAAGGCTTATCGTAAAAGGCCAACCCCATACTTTTTGGGCTGGCCTTTTCTATAAATGGGAGGTATTTATGACGGGATATTTACCTCTTACCGTTAGATTGGATCAATAGGATCCAAACAAGTAATGCCTACGAAATGGTCTAAATCAACTGTTAAACAAATGCCTGTAGCTATAAAGTCTGTAACTGGGTCATTTTCAGGGAAAAACGAACAAACCCTACCATTATTATCGCATTGGTGGTATTTAATTTCACAATCATCAGATGCAGGTAATAATAGTTCTAGTGTTACACAACAATCACTATTTTTAATAAAACGCTTCGCACGAAATACAGGCGTTTCTATGCATCCAAAGAAAGATTCCTTGTGTTTATTTCCCGGAGTCTTAAATATCCCACTTCCTATAAATGGTTCACTTGTTCCTTTAGCATAAAGAATAAATGGAATTGTCGTGTTTTTATGCCCCATTCGATTTCCTTTTCCTTGTAACTCTCGAATGGATTGCTCACAGCAAGTTGAGCAATCATTCATTACTTCATCTTGTGCCTTAACAATCTTTTTTACTACATCACATACGCAACTATCGGTAGTTTCCTTGTGATCACTTGCTCTAGTTATTGCCCTGTCCCTGTTCCCGTTCCTGTTCCTATAAAAATCCATGATATCCCCCCTTAAAGATTTCGTAATATCCCTACTAATGTATGTACGCTTTCTATAAGAGGCTGTGCAAGGGTCCTATGCTTCCATAAAATTGATTAAAATGCTTAAGTTATTCTAAAAAATATATAGAAACCACTTGATATAGAAAAATTTTTATTTTTTACGAAATCCATTGGGAAAATTAAAATAGACACTAGGTAATAGCGCCTTTATCTGCGCATAAACAACTTCTTAAAAGAAATGACATATCTATAAATGAGAGAACATATGAGGAAAGGGGGAACTTCTTTTGAAGGATATCGCTGCTATTCTTGTAAATTACTCCAATCAGGCAGAGCTATATAAAGCAATTCTTTCACTGAGAAAGCTTGAATCTAGAGTAAAAAAAATAATTGTATTTCAGAAGCAGGGTGTGGTCGTTAGAGAAAACCAGCTTCATGAATGGGAAAACTTTGTTGAATTCATAGATACTAAGGAAGATGACATGGGAGAATTGCTAAATCATACAATAGATAAACTAGATACCCAATACGTATTATTTCTTCGGGATACAGACTATCTTTCACCAACTATCGGTGTTGAGCATTTTCGCTTACCCAATCATAAAGCAGTGTTGGCAACTACCAGCTACGATCGTGACATTGTTATTCATCGGCCGTTGCTTGTACGCACTTCATTATTAAAACAGAAAAAATTCTTATCCGCATCCTACTTACCATTTGAGGAGGCGCTATTTCCTATTTGGCTCGCAGGTGTAGCAACTGCTTGTCAATTTATAAATGAAGATTTGGTGAAACAATCGCGAAAAATGATGGATATCAATACGATGGAAAAGAAAAAAGCAATACAGAAATATCAGCTTGAAATAGTTAAAACCAAAGCACCAACGGTTTCTATTTTAATTTCAAATTATAACATGGATAAATATGTGGAAACTGCAATTGCCTCCTGTCTTTTACAAAATGAAAAGTGTGATCAAATGCTTATCATCGATGATGGATCAACAGATAAGTCGATCCAGAAAATAGAGCGTTTTATGGAAAGGGAGCGGGTGCAAGTATTCCGCAAAAAAAACGAAGGAAAAGCAAAAGCTTTAAATGAATTATTATCACACGTAACGTCTGATTTCATACTGGAGCTGGATGCAGATGATTGGCTTGATTTCGACGCTATTTCTGTGATTAAAAAACAAGTAATAGATCTACCGAAAGCAGTTTCGGTACTATATGGCAATCTTAAAAAGTGGAAGCAAGTGAAAGAGGAGGTTCTATATAAGGAGGTTGCCAAAGGATATGCTGTTTCTGGAACAATTGACTTGCTTTCCTATCGGTTTCCTTTAGGACCGCGGATATATCGGTCATCCACTTTAAAAGAAATAGGTGGATTTCCTGTTATTGATTATGAAAATGGTAGGCTTTATGAAGATGTAAGTGTACTAAATAGACTTATAAAGCAATCTTCATTTTGTTATCGAGATTTCACTGTTTATAATGTGCGCGAGCATAATGAAAGTATAACGAAAAACAATCATATAAAGTGGAATGATTTTATCAAAACGATAATGCAGGAAAAATAATTTCATTCCATTTCCAACCGGCCTACAGAAGAGTAGTGTTGCGTTCAAAGTGGTAGGGATTAAACCAAAAATGGTGGATTGCAAGACAGACAAAAACAAAGGATATCCGCTACCCTCAGTTGACAGACGGGAGGAATAATCCGACAGCTACCTTACTTCGTCTATTCGCTTTGCCTATTCTATTAATAAATGGGTGCTTCTTCCGGACAGTCACCCTTACTCTTTTAAACCTCTGGCATAAGATATTTTAAACACAGGTAAGGAGGAAAGGTAATATGTCAAAGTCATATAAAGGATCAAAATATGATAGTCACGGTAGGTCCCTCATGATGGATAAATGGGGTTCCAAACATGACAATAATTTGGATAGTGATAGATGCGGCAGTAGGTACAATAACGATTCCTGCGATAAAAGGCGCCCCCCTTCTTTGGAATGCCCACCCAATTCTCCCACAACTATTAGGGAGATTTTATGCAATTTAACTGGCGAACAAATCCAGGTTACTACCCCATTTGGCCCAGTCACTGGTACACTAATTGCTGTGAAACGTGACTATATCGTAATGATTGATGAAACTACCGGGGAACAGGTGCATGTGCGTATCGAAAAGATTGCACTTGTTAATCCATTAAGGGGAGGGATTTAGGTGTTTGAGGAACTCTTTGTTGATGAGTTATCCAAGCATGTTGGTTCAAGAGTTGAAGTAACAACGGATAATAATGTTGTAGAAGGAATTCTTTCAGGCGTTACAGAAGAATTAATCCTAGTGATTGATGTCATTGGCGGTTATGGGCTAAACAATAGAGTATATATTGCAGTGGACTTTATTAACTATGTTCGATTTCCCGTAGCAGTATAAATGAGATGATCGATGAAGGAAAGGTAATTTACTAAATACCCTGGTATTTTATATCAGGGTATTTATTTGCCCAGCCTGAGTTCATTGTAAAGCGTAAATATACTTTAAATATGCGATAACCCTATTGGTTTGGCCAACACCGATGTGTACTGGTAAACATATAAATAAGTATAGTTTTGCAAGACTATTAAAATAAGTGACACATGCCCAACCCTTGACGTACTTGGAGAGCCGTCTGATCAGCGGCTCTTAATGCTTCCTATTTTAAGAGTGAAAAGAAATCTAATGGAAAAAAGCAGGCTCGTTCCGATTTCTATGTTCGGAAGCTAGCCTGCTTTTTTACCACAACTGGCTGTAAGATCACCGCATTAAGAATTTTGTTATTGAAGTTTCACTTTATCATTCTACATTAAAAGTTAAAATCAACTTGCTTACTTTCTTGTGTCTCATAGCCCTTCATATAATCAATTCGTCGTTGGGCCGCTGTTTTGCTCACTTGTTCATCCGCATGATAGGAAGAGCGGACAAGGGGACCGGATTCGCAGTGACGGAATCCTTTCTGGAGCGCAATTTTTTTTAGCTCCGCAAATTCGTCTGGATGGTAATACTTTTCTACAAATAAATGCTTTCGAGTTGGCTGTAGATATTGTCCAATCGTCATGATATCTACTTGATGGGCCAGTAAATCATCCATTGCTTCAAGAATTTCTTCCTTTGTTTCTCCCAGTCCAAGCATCATGCTGGACTTCGTTGGAGTATGTGGTGAAATTTCCTTGACACGCTGCAGCAGCTGTAAGGAGCGATCATAGGTTGCACGTGCACGGACTCGCTTTGTCAATCGGCGAACGGTTTCGATATTATGATTGAAAATATCCGGTTCACTGTCCATTAAAGTATGAAGGCTTTCATAATCCCCCTTCATATCAGATGGTAGAATTTCAATGGTACAGCCCGGATTTTTACGTCGAATAGCCCGTACTGTTTCCGCAAAAACGGCAGCACCGCCATCCTTTAAATCGTCTCGAGCAACTGCAGTTACAACCACATGCTTCAATCCCATGATAACTACGGAATCAGCGACCCGCTCCGGCTCTCCCCAATCAAGTTCATTTGGCAGGCCGGTTTTTACAGCACAAAAGCGGCAACCTCTTGTACATGTATCTCCAAGAATCATGAAGGTTGCAGTCTGCCGCTCACTCCAGCAC
Organism: Ornithinibacillus gellani; assembly: GCF_003730295.1. Lineage (GTDB taxonomy): Bacteria > Bacillota > Bacilli > Bacillales > Amphibacillaceae > Ornithinibacillus_A > Ornithinibacillus_A gellani. The sequence continues at coordinate 13,080 of NZ_QTSZ01000052.1, read as the reverse complement.
TCATGGATATTTGGACATTTTGCTTCCTCACATACAGTATTTAATCCTTTTTCACGCATTAACTTTTTTAGTCCTGTATAGGATTTATTTGTATTAAGCTTGATTTTTAACCAATCTGGCTTGCGAATGTGTTCGGTTTGCTTTGACATCCATCTTCATCCTTTCATGGAGATACTTCTATTCCTTGTGTCAGATATTGTTGTATATTTTTCTTGAGCTAGTTTGTAAACTTCATCCCACTGTGCGTCAGATAGCGTAATGGGATGAAGTGAAATGCCAAGACCATGTTGAAAACCATCATGAAAAGCGGCATGTAAATCAGCATATGTATGACGTTTGCCGGTTAATTCATCAATGGTCGTAGCCTTGTGAAAAAACTGTCGCTTTCTTTCTTGTTTTTTCACTTCAGATGGAAAGCGAAATAAATCAAAGAGCAAATCGATGTCTATTCGCATCGGAATGGAACCATGCTGTAGCAATACGCCATTTTTTCTCGTTTGTGCATTACCTGATAATTTCTTACCTGCAACGACCATCTCGTATAAGGCAGACTTCTCGAAGCAGACAGCTGTTTTGGTCTTACGCTCTTCGGTTTCAGGTACGGCATAGTCAACTGCTATACCTAAATTTGCATAACCGGCTACGACCCCTTTGGATAGGATGTAGTAGGCTTCACTAACAGAACGTGGAATACTGGCATGTTTTTCGGTAATCACAATACTATAGGTTAGTTCGTCAGCATGCAGAACAGCGCTACCACCTGTCATCCTTCGCACCATCTCCACTTGATGATTGTGGACAGCTTCCATGTGAATGCCGTTTAGTTTTTGAAAATGTCCAATCGACAGTGTCGGGTTTTCCCAGAGGTAAAAACGGATGGTTGGTGGAATTAATCCTTCCCGATGCCAATTCATCAGGGCTTCATCCATCGCCATATTTACTGCCGCATGATTTGCGCCACTATCTAAAAATCCCCATGTTTCCAACTCATTTCACGTCCTCTTTACGCGAGTGTCATTAACTCGCGCCCCATTTGAAATATCCAAGTAAAAAGGATAGGTAGGCTGCGATTGCAAATGCAGCTACCATCAGTAATAAAAATCCGATATCCTGTAAAACGACGGAAAAGCTTTTATAATACGTACGCTGTCTATCACCTGTGAATCCTTTTGATTCCATTGCCATTGCTGTGCGTTCTGCTTTGCGGATTGCACTTGCCAATAAAGGAATCGCGAACCGGCTGTACTGCTTCCATTTTCCCCAAAAGGAATGTGCTTCGTTTACACCACGAATGCGATGTGCTGCATGTACAAGCTTCATCTCATCACGCATCATGGGTAAAAACCGGTAGCCTGCGAGTACACCATAGGCAATTTTGGGTGGAACTTTACATTGCTGAATCAAGCTTAAAATAAAATCTATGGTATTGGTTGTAAAAATAAATAAGAGTGACAGTGATCCTACAGCAAGTACCCTTGTTGAAAGTGCTAATGCTGTCAACAGACTTTCTCGTGGATAACTCCACCAGAGGACAGTTATGGTATCTGCCGCATTTGTAGGTGGTTTTTGAAAAATGAGTGTTGTCCATAGCATGCCGAAAGCAAATATGCTAAACGGAATAAAAAATAGAAAATAGGTTTTCCAGCGTACCTTGCCAAATGCCAGCGTAATGAACATCGTAAAGAAAATCATCAACATCGGCGTCACGGGATCAAAAATAAATGCGAGCAGTATAATGAGCAACACGACAGTACAGGCTTTAATACTTGGGTTAAGGCGCTGCAAATACATGTGTACACTTCCTTTCCCAAAGCTGTTGCAGCTGCAATGGAATGGGTCGTTTTAGCTTCCAAGCGGATAATTGTTCATCCGAATGGTTCCAAAGCGCTGCTGTTGGCATGTCAGCTACTTTATGTCCATGTTCCATCACGATGACGCGCGTGGCATAGTGATATACCAGTTCCATATCATGGGTAATCATCACGATACTCGTTCCCTGTTGAAATCTTGCGGTTAACAGCTGCATTAATTCCTGATTGGTGCGCGCGTCCTGACCAAATGTTGGTTCATCAAGTAATAGCATTTCTTGTTCATCTATGATCATCGTCGCTACGCTTAGTCGTCTTTTTTGACCTTGGCTCAATGTATAAGGGTGTTCTTGCTCCATTCCAGATAGATGACATGAAGCTAGCGCTTGAGATACTTTTTCAATAATGATGTCCTCTGATAGACCGCGCAATCTGAGGCCGAAAGCCAGCTCTTCAAAAACAGTGTGTGCAATAAATTGATGCTCCGGATTTTGAAATACATAGCCGATTTTCTTACGTAAATCGGATTGTCGCCATTCAGGTAGTTTTTTTCCTTGTAAGACAATGTCTCCTTTGGTGGGGGACTGAATCCCGGCTAACAATCTAGATAGACTTGTTTTTCCGCTGCCATTTGCACCAACAATTGCTACAAATTCATTTGTATATAATTGGAAGGATACATCTTGAATGATATTCCTGTCTTTTACATGCCAAGAAAGATTGTTCAGCTTCATGAATGGTTCCTGAAGAATGGGTTGAGTTTCCGTCTGCTTATGTAAGGTGTAATCAGGCAATTCAATTGGCTGTGCTGCATAGGCCCCAATCGTAAGGGGTACATGTTGATAAGGTGGCGCAATAGCTGGCAGTACATATTGCGCAACCTTAGGTAGCCAAATCCCTTCCGTTTCAAGGCTTGCTAGTTTGCTAGCAATTGCTTCTTTAAAGGAACCATCATAAAATAGTTCCCCATTAGATTGAAGTAGTAGACAGCGATCTGCAATATCGGTCCAACCATCCAATTGATGCTCAATAATCAGCAATCCAAATGAGCGTTTCCTTTGTAAAGTCTGGATGGTGCGAATGAGCTGCTGTGCTGCTTCTGGATCTAAATTGGCGGTTGGTTCATCCAGAATAAGCAATTGCGGTTCCAACGCAAGAATACATGCTAGAGCCAATCGTTGCTTTTGCCCACCGGACAAGGTTGCAATAGGAGCCGATTTGAATGCTAGTAAATCGACTAGCTGTAACACTTCCACAATCTTATCTTCCATTTCGGATGGTGGGACCGCATGATTTTCCAAGCCAAAAGCTATCTCATCTTCTACGGTGAGCATACAAAATTGTGTTTCGGGATCCTGAAAGACGACACCTACCTGCTTGCTGAGTTCTCCGGGTAGATAATCGGCAGTATTTTTTCCATTAAAAATAACCTGTCCTGTCATGCTGCCATCCAATTCTCGTGGGTAAATCCCATTGAGACAAAAGGTTAAGGTGCTCTTGCCACAGCCGCTCGGTCCAAGCAGGAGTACCCGTTCATTCTCAAATAGTTCAAAGCTAATGTTAGAAAGGACAGCTGCTTTTGCTGCATCGAATTGCAGGGAAAGCTCCTGTACCTGCACAAGTGGTTTCATGCAGCATCCTTCCTTTTTTGTTCTTTTCCGAGTGCAAAGCTAGCGAGTACACCAGTTTTGGCCAGACCATCTGCGATTGCTTTTCCGCCAACACCTGCAATTACTGCACCACTAATGAGACGAAGCACGAACATGGCAACTACATAACCGGTTGCAAGTGCAGCATACCCACTCATAAAATAACCATAGGTAAAACTTGTAACAGCAGATCCCATTCCAGCTAGTAAAAGCACCCATGTCGCATAATTCTTCCAGCGCATAGAAGCAAACACGGCTTCTGCACCAATTCCTTGCACCATTCCAGCAATAATAAGCATTGGACCAGCTGTACTTCCAATAAGTACTTCAACCATGGCTGCAATGGTCTCGGATAGGAATGCAGCACCAGGCTTTCGGATGATATAAGCGGCGATAATGGAAACAAGGAACCATACACCGAAAATAATATCGTAGCCAATCGGTCCAAATAAACCTACAAGAAATTTCCCAACTGGCAAAAATGCGAGATAAACAACTCCAAAAACGACGGATAAAGCAGCCATGACAACAATTTCTTTAAAGCGCCAGTTAGCGTGCATTTTCTTGTCCCCCTGTATGAGATGGACTGTTTGCTGAAATGGACACCGTCATTACTGTATGAGCAGAACCACCATGTATGGTCGATTGAAACACATCCTGTAGCCCGAAAAATAGCGCATGTGTATCTCCTGTTAACCGAGTAGAATAGTGGGCAGGGGATACATCAACACGACGTTTCATGGCTTCAATTTGCTCGTAAATAATATCCATGTAATTACCTCCACCAAGCGGATAAAGCGAAAACTTCGCAGCGGCATGCTGTTCCATTTCCTTTATAGACGATTCATTAGCTGGGATGTCATCTTCGACAAGAAATACGTCTCCCTCTGAATCGCCGGGGCAGCCAAAAGAATAGGTTGCTTGAAACGAAACGTGCTTTCCCGATTGAGCTGCGTGGAGAAATAATGCTTTGGTTACATCAAAAACGTGAATTAACTTTCCTCTTACGGTTGTCGTAACATCATCTGTTTGCAGCCACACCTTGGATGTATCTACCTCCTCCAAGGCGCGCAGGATAATCGTTACAAAATCATCACTCATCGGGTGAATCGAAAAGCTTGCACCTGCAATGCTGCTTTTTTGACATGCTGTGTTGTCCATGAAAACCACTCCTTCTATTATTTTTGAACAATAAAAAGACTGCATCCCATGGGAATGCAGTCTGGTTGTATGTATATGCATAAAAAGTAACATCAGCAAGCATACGATTCGACCACACTTCCCCACGCTGGTATTATCCAGATCGGGTGCAAAGGGTCAGAACATCCAGTTCTTCTCAGCCGCTCATATGCAGCTCCCCTAGTGCTTTCTTTTATGATGCAGTTTTCACAGTCTATGCTACCATGAATAAAAAAAATGTAAAGGGTCTAAATAACGAGTAGTTGCTAATCATCCTGCAAATGTCGCAAGAAACGTTGTGGATTTTCCAGAAATGATTTCGTGAATTGAACGTGTTCCAGCTGATCATACGGTGTTTCTTGCAGCTGGTCATTTTTTACTTCTAATATTTTTGCACCAGGATAAGCAAGTAAAATAGGGGAGTGGGTGGCAATAATAAATTGTGACCCATCCTTTACCGCATCCTGCAGCATGACAATGAATGCCAGCTGTCTCATGGGAGAAAGAGCTGCTTCTGGTTCGTCCATCAGATATAAGCCATTTGGCACCAATCGACTGGAAAACACTTCAAAAAAACTTTCTCCATGAGAATTAGCGTCCAAATTCTCACCATACTTAGCGTTAATTTCATGTAAGGAACGTGCATATGGTTGCATGGCAAGTGCCTGCGCATAGGGGGAGCGATCCTTATATGTTTCCTTTACTTCTTCGATATGTTCAAACATTTCAGTGCGTGTTTTCTCTTGCTGCTTGACAAAATTAAAAAAATCTTCTGCCCGCATGAAAAATCCACGATTTCGCTTATATTTCCAATGAAGCTTCATACAAGCCGCGAGCTGACGAACCGCGTTTAATGTTGGGTCTGTTGTAACGGGTTCATTCCCGATTGTAATAGAATTTACGGCTACTGCAATGGACTCTAGCAACGTAGATTTACCACTGCCATTTTCACCGACTAAAAAGGAAATCGGATTTGTAAATTCGATTTTTTTTAGGTTTTGAATGAGTGCTAAATGAAATGGATATTGCTCCGTTTTGGGAGGAGCGGTCATATGTAGTGATTGTAGCAGCATATGGTACACCGTCCTTTATAAATGACTTTTCAATTGTATTGTAGCAGGTGTGAACCATGTATGCTTGTTTTTTACCATATACTGCATCCTGCCATTCAATGATAGGCAGGAATGCAGTGATGGATGGATCGTTTATCACAGATTAACTAGCTGGCTGTAAGATCCCCACGTCAAGAATTTTTATGGATAACAAGAATTGTAAGTGGCGGATCAACAGCCAGTAAAGGCCTGATTGGTTCAACTAACAATCAGTGGGAGAAGGGCGAAAATCCCCACTGATTGAAGTTTCACTTTATGATAAATCATGGGCTGGAGTTTTATCGGAATAGAGAGATTGCTGAATGAGGGAAGTAATGGCAGCTTCCTCTCCTTGATGAAATAGCTCGACTATTTTACTTCCAACAATAACTCCGTCACAACAGTCGCTTAACGTCTTTGCCTGCGTTGGATTGGCAACACCGAATCCTGCCAAAACAGGAACAGGACTAACTTGCTTAAGCTGTTGCAAATATTGTTTTACTTCTACGGCATGGTCTTCTGCAACCCCAGTCGTTCCCATGACGGACACAGCATATAAAAAACCTTCTGCACGTTGACAGATTGCCTGGAGACGGTCTGGTGTACTATTTGGTGCGGCAAGACGTATGTTAGCAATTCCGGCTTGTTTGAAAGCATCTGTTAAAATGTGTTCCTCCTCCATCGGTAAGTCAGGAATGATGACACCATCTATTCCTGCATCGGCACTATCCCGTGCAAAGGCCTCGATGCCATAATGATAAATGGGATTGAGGTAAGTCATAATAACAATAGGGATAGTCGGCTCTTCTTGAAATGCTTGTAATGTCTTTAGAACCCCTTTTAAAGTTGTTCCATTTTGTAATGCTCGGCTTCCTGCGGCTTGGATAACAGGACCATCAGCAACTGGGTCTGAAAAAGGAATTCCCAGCTCGATTGCAGAAGCGCCAGCAGCAGTAAGCAAATGGATACGCGCTTCTAATTGATCCAATCCGCCATCACCGGCAACTATATAAGGAATAAAAAGCTTTTCCCCATTGGATATCTTTTGTTCAAGCGTTTGTTTTAAATATTTACTCCCCATGATTATCACCTCTAAGTAATTGTTGTACTGCTTCTACATCTTTATCACCACGACCGGACAGACAAATAACTAACGTTTCATCTGTTTGCATTTTCTCCGCTTGCTTGCATGCTTCAGCAACTGCGTGGGAGCTTTCTAAGGCGGGGATAATTCCTTCTGTTTTGGAAAGCAATTGAAATGCAGCTAATGCTTCTTCATCTGTAGCGGCTGTGTAGGTTACCCGTTTTTGCTCATGTAAATAACTATGCTCCGGACCGACACCAGGATAATCCAAGCCTGCAGATATCGAGGTAGCTTCTTGGATTTGCCCATCTTCATTTTGTAATAAATAGGAGAGGGTACCATGTAAGATTCCCGCTGAACCAGTCGACAATGCAGCTGCATGCTTATCTGATTGTAGGCCATTGCCACCGGCTTCTACACCAATCAGGCGTACCGCATGGTCATCAATGAATGGATAAAACATGCCCATTGCATTACTCCCGCCACCAACACAGGCCACAATAGCATCAGGTAGCTTATTGCTAGCCGCAAGTATTTGTTGCTTCGTTTCGTTTCCAATGACGGATTGAAAATCACGGACAATTTGTGGAAATGGATGTGGTCCGACTACAGAACCTAAAATATAGTGGGTATCTGTTACATGACGAACCCAGTAGCGTAATGCTTCATTAACAGCATCCTTTAGTGTGCCGCTCCCTTGTTCCACTCCACGAACTTCAGCACCGAGCAGCTCCATCCGGAATACATTCAATTTTTGGCGCTTCATATCTGCTGCACCCATAAATACAACGCACTCTAAACCAAGTAAGGCACAAACCGTCGCGGTAGCAACACCATGCTGACCAGCTCCTGTTTCAGCAACAATCTTTTGTTTGCCCATTCGTTTGGCTAATAATGCTTGGCCAATGGTGTTATTAATCTTATGTGCGCCGGTATGATTCAGATCCTCCCTTTTCAAATAGATGGAGGGGCCGCCCCATTTTTTGGTTAAATTTTCGGCGAAATACAAAGGTGTTTCGCGCCCGACATATTGACGCAAATGGTTGTCTAGTTCCTGGATAAATGCAGGATCATTCCTAGCCTCCGTGTATGCTTGTTCTAACTCAATAACAGCTGGCATGAGCAGTTCGGGGACAAATTTGCCACCGAAAATACCATATTTACCTTCCTTTGTTGGCATTGTATAGGTTGTCAATGCAATCTTCCTCTCTTGTTATGAATGTTTGCTCCTTTAATGTTGCTTTAGCAGCCTGGATAAAGGCTTGTATGCGTGTGCGATCTTTCTGTCCATTGATTTCTACACCGCTTGAAGTGTCTACACCAATTGGTTGGACCTGGCGAATCGCCTGCTGAACATTATCCGGTGCAAGGCCGCCAGCCAGAAGCAGCTTGTTCCGGTTAACTGGCAGCCGATCTAGTAACTGCCAGTCAAATGTATTGCCCGAACCAGGATGGGTGCCATCGATTAAGACATATTCACAAGGATACGTTGCTATTTGGTCATTTATTTGATGATTCGGAAATGCCTTGATGACTGGTAAAGATAGTTTTTTGGCGATGGCTGGTGATTCCTGTCCATGCAGTTGAAGATAATCAAGCCCGACCTCCATTGCAATTTGCTGCATGAAAGAGGGGGAGGCGTCAACAAATACACCAACTTTTTTGACCGTAGCTGGTATACAAGCAGCGATCGTCTTTGCTGTTTCAGGTGTGACTTGTCGTTTACTTGGAGCAAAGACAAACCCAATCATATCCGCACCCGCCTCAGCAGCAGTGCTGGCAGCTTCACATGTTTGGATGCCACATATTTTAACGATCATGTGGCACCACTCGTTTCTGAATTGGAACCTGCATTCTGGAAAATGCTAACTCAAGCTGGGAGGAGCGCATAAATGTTTCGCCGACTAAGATACCTTGCGCACCGTGATTTGCTGCAAATGTGGCGTCTTCTTTTGTTCGCATCCCGCTTTCGCTAATGAGGGTGCAATCTTGGTTCTCGACCATTGCTGCCAATTTTGCTGTCGTTTGCAAATCTACCTCAAATGTTTCCAGATTTCGATTATTGATCCCGATTATCGGCACTTGCTGCTCCAAAGCAAATTGCATTTCCCTTTCATCATGCACCTCGAATAACACATCCATTTGAGCGGCTTGAGCATGCGCATAGAGACGCTTGAACTGATCTGGCGTTAAAGCAGCAGCTATTAATAAGATAATCGATGCACCTGCCGCCTTTGCCGCGTCGATTTGAACCGGATCAATGATGAAATCCTTACACAATATGGGTAAATCAACTACATTACGAACAGCTGCAAGATCCGCAAAGGAACCGTTGAAAAAGGGCTGATCCGTTAATACGGAAATGGCACCAGCACCAAGAGATGCATATTTTTTCGCTTGTGCCACTGGATTGACATCCATTTGAATCGCTCCCTTGGAAGGGGAGGATCGTTTTATTTCTGCAATAATATTCAATGTTGACTTCCCATTAAAGCATGTTGCCAAAGAGGGAATGGTTTGTGGAACGAATTCAAATGTCGGTATCCCTTTCTGTTTGAGTTGTTCCACTTCTACGTGTTTCTTGGCAATAATTTTATCTAGAATATTCATCTTATTGTCCTCCTATAATGAGCTGCCAGCAGTGACTGGTTTACTATATTGAATGAGGTATTCCAGCTTGGATAACGCAGCACCGCTTTCCAGGCTTTCACGGGCCAGCTGGACCCCATCTTGTATTGTGGCTGCTGCTCCATTGGCGAATAATCCAATAGCAGCATTCAATAATACAGTGTCATAATAGGGACCAGGCTTGCCGCGAAGCACGTCAAGCAGAATCTCAGCATTATCCCTGGCACTGCCACCTTTTATTTTCGAATTCTCATAGCTCGGCAATCCTAATTCTTCCGGTTGGATTGTAAAAGGAATAAATTCGCCTTTTTCCATAAGAATCAGATGATTTTCACCTGCAAGTGATGCTTCATCCATATGATCCGCGCCATTCACGACAACGGCGCGCTTACGGCCTAAATGGTATAGAACAGCGGCAATCATGGGTAGCATGTCGCGCCGATAAATACCAACGAGCTGTGAATCCAGTTGGACAGGATTTGTCAGTGGACCAATCAGATTAAAAATAGTCGGAATTCGTAGCTCACGACGAACCTTCATATATCGACGTAACCCTTGATGCATATGCGGTGCATATAAAAATGCAATTTTATTTTCCTGTAATATCTCTTCAATTTGTGGGGTGCCAAAATCGAGGGACACCCCAAGTGCTTCTAATACATCTGCACTACCTGTACTGCTAGATATGCTGCGATTGCCATGCTTAGCTACCGTTACACCAGCACCTGCAATGACGAATGCGGAAGTGGTGCTAATATTAAAGCTATGCGAACCATCGCCACCAGTCCCGCAATTATCCATGACACCGGACACGGGGGAAAAGGTAAAGCTTGATTGTTCTCGAATAACTTCGACGAGTGCAGCGATTTCTTCTGCTGTTTCTCCTTTGCTTCGTAAAGCGACTAGAAATGCGGCCAGCTCACTATCGGAAGCTTGCCCAGAAAAGCCTTTTAATACAGCCTGCTTCATTTCTTGCTTGCTCAGATTTTCTGCCTCTAACATTTTTTCCAAGTATTGTTTCATTTCTCTATCCTTCCTTTCTGTTCAAATGGAAGCAACATCATATGCTGCTACCTGCATGATTGATTTTGCTTTATGCATCGTTTCGTGAAATTCATTTTCAGGTATGGAATCTTTTACAATCCCCGCTCCGGCTTGTAGATACGCCTTTTCTCCTTTGATGAGCAGAGAACGGATAGCAAGGGCCATATTTAAATCATGATTCACATTGATATAACCAATTCCGCCACCATAGACGCCACGCTTCTGTTCTTCCAATTCATTAATGATTTGCATGGCACGTTCCCTTGGTGAGCCGGAGACGGTTCCAGCAGGGAGACAGGCAAGCAGGGCATCAATACTAGTGAACCCTGGCGATAATTCGCCGTGAACCTGGGAAACGATATGCATCACATGCTCGTATTTTTCAATTTTCATATGAATGGGTACAGTAATTCGGTTGGCATCACAAATACGCTGTAAATCCCGCTTGCTGCTTTCAATTAGCATGAGGTGCTCAGATATTTCTTTTTGATCTGCCAGCAGTTCTTCTGTCAGCTTCAAATCTTCAGCGATTGATTCACCGCGAGGCCTCGTGCCTGCAATTGGATTGGTGATCACATGTGTGTCAGCCACTTCCACAAGACTTTCGGGTGATGCCCCCAAAACGACGTAAGATTCAAAATCAATATAGAACATATATGGCGATGGATTTTTCTTACGTAACTTACGATAAAATGCAAATGGATCACCAGTAAAATCAGCTGACAGCCGTTGGGAAAGCACGATTTGTTCCACCGCATGTTCCTTTTCAATATAGTCCTTTGCCTGATGGATTCGGTTTAGAAAATCTGCTTTGTTCATTTCCGGTTCAAAATAAATATCATCTGCCGCTGTCGTAACAGCGTGAGTCACCCCTCCCATAATGGTTTGCTCCAGGTTTTGCAGTCGAATGTCTAGGACGTGTTCGGTCTGATTGTCGAGATTCATGGTAATCAAGTAGACGGAATCATCATGGTGATCAAAGACAATACTCGTGTGATAGAACATTAAATCAACATCAGGCATATCCAAATCATCTTGAAGTGGAGCACCAACCTGGTAATAGACACGTGCTGCATCATAACCGATATAGCCGATTGCCCCGCCGTAAAAAGGGAAGGGGAGTGATAAATCGATGGGTGGCATGCAAGCATTTAGGATGGATTGTAAATTTCCCCGCTTGATTGTTTGTGTGCCTTTTTCATAGTCAATGATGACGCCTTCCGTTCCACGACAAATGAGTTCCTGAAAAGGATCCATTCCAATAAAGGAGTAGGCACCCTTTTCTTCATGTAAAAAAGTGCTTTCCAATAAAAATTTCTTCTTTCCTTGCAGCGCATGAAATATTCCAATCGGTGTCAGCATATCTGCGTTCAATCTGACCATTTTATACGGAATCGCTGTTTCCATCTTGTAACGCCTCCTTAGAAATGTATAAAAAAAACGCCCTCTATAAACACAATACGCTTGTGCTTATAGAGGACGATAGGACCCGCGGTGCCACCTCCATTGAAAAAACATTTTCCAACTCATTCAGCTGCGGGCGAAGCGAATACAATGAATGGCGTGCCGACAGCCTATCCTGATAACGGTGGAAATCCGTTTTTCCTTACTGAGGAGCTATGTTTACCACTGCTCCTCATTTCGGGAAAACTCTCGCAAGCCCATTCGGCATATCACTACGTACCGGCTTCCACCTGCTCCGGCTCTCTGAAAACGCAGTAAACATACGTACTCCTCTTGCTCAACAATTTAGCTATATATGAATTTTTCCATACAAAAAGGCCCCTCATCCATCAAAAGGACGAGGGACCCGTGGTGCCACCTTTATTGACTGCATCTGCAGTCCACTTTGCAATATCTGGCAGTCTATACCAAATATCCGCCTCGTGTAACGATGAGGCATGCTCGCCAAAGCCTACTACAAAAAATCGGTTCGGTTTGGAGGCTCAGAAGGCCATTCATCTACGGATTTATACTGGTTTGCACCAACCACCAGCTCGCTGAATAAATACCATTAGACTACTCTTCTTCATCATAGCCGCTTCTCAAATAAAGTTATTGGGAACAATGATATCGAAGGAACGAGACAATGTCAAGTGACTTTTTAAAAAATGTGATAATTTCATGAATTGTAGTGCCCTTGGACCAGTAATGGCGTACGAAGGAACAAGCATTTGAAATATTTGGTTTCTGAGCCCACTCCGAAATCTGTCCAGATCGCTTTCTTGCGTGAATGGATTGAAACAGCTGGAGATTCGTTTGACCGCCGTTTGAGTAAAAAAATCCTAGTGTATAGTGTGAAAATTCGCTTCGGTGTTAGTTCGAGTGAAAAACTCTTGTTGAAGTTGCTGGAAATTCGCCTCGGTGTTAGTTCGAGTGAAAAAATCGATTAAGTCCATATAATTGTGTAAATAGAAAAGGGTCATTCATCAACCCTATGTTACAATGTTTTTACCACAAAAACCATAACAGGAGGAATTGATGATGACCCAACTTAATTTTACACTAGATTTTGATAAACTAAAAGCAGATGTAATGCAATCCAGCTTAAATGATGTGGTTAAATCCATGGTGGTGCTAGTTTTGAATGAGTATAT
>NZ_QTSZ01000050.1 GCF_003730295.1 Ornithinibacillus gellani | reverse complement strand
ATTGCTTGCCTTAGAGCGAGTTGAAAAGAATAAAGGAAGTCATGGAGTCGACCAGATGCCAGTAGAATCCCTACGAGCGCACTTCGTCGACCATTGGTATACTTTAAAAGGAGAAATCCTTGCGGGTACTTATACTCCAAGCCCAGTACGTCGCGTCGAAATCCCGAAGCCAAACGGTGGAGTTAGGAAATTAGGTATCCCTACCGTGATAGACCGTTTTCTTCAACAGGCTATCGCACAAGTTCTCACACAAATATATGACCCAACATTCTCACACCAAAGCTATGGCTTTCGCCCAAACAAACGTGGGCATGATGCCGTTAGACAAGCAAGAAACTACATCAAAGAAGGAAAACGTTGGATTGTCGATATTGATTTAGAGAAGTTTTTCGATAAAGTGAACCATGATAGGCTGATGCAGAAATTGAGTGAAAGAGTTACAGACCGACGGGTCTTACAACTTATTCGTCGATATCTACAAGCGGGAGTTATGGAACGTGGACTTGTACAGCCAAATACAGAAGGAACACCACAAGGTGGACCACTTAGCCCGCTCTTATCCAATATTGTATTGGATGAACTCGATAAAGAGCTAGAAACAAGGGGGCTTAGCTTCGTTCGCTATGCAGATGACTGTAACATATACGTTCGTTCCAAACGTGCAGGTCTAAGGGCGATGGAAAACATCACGAAATTCATTGAAGGAAAACTAAAGCTAAAAGTGAATGAACAGAAAAGTGCAGTAGACCGTCCGTGGAAACGAAAGTTTCTTGGATTTTCATTTACATCGGATAAGAAAAGACCGAAGATACGCATTCATAAAGAGAGTATGAGGCGATTTAAACAACGAATCCGTGAATTAACATCAAGGAAACATTCCATTGACATGGAACGTAGAATTGAAAGACTGAATCGATATCTAGTTGGATGGCTAGGATATTATCAACTAGCCGAAACACCAACAATATTTAGAAATATGGATAGTTGGATAAGACGGAGAATGCGAATGATACGGTGGAAAGAATGGAAGAAAACAAAAGCAAAACACACAAATCTGATGAAGCTAGGTATAGATAAGTGGAAAGCATGGGAATGGGCAAATAGCCGAAAGGCTTACTGGAGAACTTCTAGTAGCCCGATTCTTCACGTTGCTCTTGGCAATAAATACTGGCAAAAATTAGGTTTGAAAAGTCTTTTAAACAGATATGAAACAATGCGTTGGACTTAAATGAAACCGCCGTATACCGAACGGTACGTACTGGTGGTGTGAGAGGACGGGAGTTAATCACTCCCTCCTACTCGATT
>NZ_QTSZ01000051.1 GCF_003730295.1 Ornithinibacillus gellani | reverse complement strand
TAGGTTTGAAAAGTCTTTTAAACAGATATGAAACAATGCGTTGGACTTAAATGAAACCGCCGTATACCGAACGGTACGTACTGGTGGTGTGAGAGGACGGGAGTTAATCACTCCCTCCTACTCGATTACTTTCGAACTGTTTATAACTGCTTCTATTCTGAAAGAAAGGGTAAATGGTTTAAGCGTACCAAATAACTTATTTTATTATATCTAGTTAAGAGTAGAGAATAAAAAAACCCTCTTTAATATTAAGTTTCTTACATATTCACATCATATGGTGTCCTTCATTACATATAGGACTCTTTCCTTGACGGGGTTTTTCTATGATAAGATTTATGGTATAAACTGAAACTTTTAACAATAAATGGGAAGCTTCTTATCACCTGATTATTTCAATATAAATTGTTACACTTTGATTAAATCTGTAGTGAAATGGGGAATTCTAATAAGTGATGTATTATAATAATCTTTACGAATAAGATGTAGGTGGTTTAGTAAATGCAATTTTTTAAAAAGAAATCTAATAAGAAAAGGCTTAAACAATCTCTAGTCATTCAGCAAAAATCGCAGAACTATTATATTCACGGAAACTTAAATAATTCAAATTATCAAGTGCGAGGACTATACTTCGTTTCTCGTACAACAGATATAGAAATACTGATAAAATCAAAAAAACAAAGTAATTACTTTGAATTTGATTTTTCTTTAAATGAATTTCAAGAAGAACTATTTGTATCAGATGAAGAAGATATTTATGATTTATATTTACATATACGTGTGTATACGGAAGATGTAAGTAAAAATAGTTATAATAAATTACTACAGAAGTCTTCTCCGCAGCTTGATGAAGCAGGTAAGGAATATATCGAGTACCAGATGCGGTTTGGACGTTTTCAGGAATCCATATTTTCAAAATTAGATGTTGTTAGTATCAATGGAAATACAGGTGTACTGTATAAAACGGTGAAAGGGAATCTCTCCTTCGCTGTAAATAAACCATTAAGTCCAAGCACTAAAACACAAATAAATCATTTGAAATTTAAACATAATCAAATGTTTTTGGATGGTCGTGTATTTACTAAAAACTCTTGGATTGAATCTTGTCATTTGCTGCTAAAAGGGCGGGAAACCGGCAAGGAAGTTAATATACCTGTAACTTATGAACAAATTACAGAGGACGTCAAAAGAAAGTTCGGTTTAAATCGTTATTACTTTCAAATATCCTTTAATCTTGATCAAGTTTTCGAACAGGCGCAACTAGAAGGAGATATTTATGATCTGTTTTTTGTAATGGATTATAATGATATTTCGGAACCTATCATGGTTCGTGTTGGAAAACCGAGATTTTGGGCTCGTTTTCGCATGAAATCTTCTTTTGCCCGTGTTGGAAATCAAATTTTGTCAATAAGCCCTTATTATACGATTAAATACAAAAATCTTTCTCTTCAAGTGGATGAATTTGCCGCAGATACGTATCGTTATTTAAAGCGAATCATGCGCTGGTATTGGATATTAAGACCTTTTTATTGGAAGAAGGATATATGGGTTGTTGGAGAAAGGCCGTATAAAGCACAAGATACTGGATATCGTTTTTTTAAATATATGCGTGAAAAACATCCAGATAAACAAGTGTATTATGTAATTGAATCAGATTCCCCCGAATTAAAAAATGTAAAACCATATGGGAATACACTTATTTATAAATCAAAAAAGCATATTTTATACACGTTAATGGCAAGAAGAATTATAGGTTCCCATCATCCAGATTATTTGTACCCTTTACGAACAGATGAATTTAAGCACAAAGTTAAAGGGTTAAAGGTCTTTATTCAACATGGTGTGATTGGAACTAAAAATGTTATACATTTTTATGGAAAGAACTCAAATAGTTTTGACACAGATCTATTCTTGGTGAGCTCGGATTTTGAAAAAAAATTAATTATTAATGATTTTGGTTATTACCCTAGTGAGGTGAAAGTAACTGGTCTTTCTAGGTTTGATAGTTTATTCGAGCAGGATATCCCTTTGAAGCAGCAATTGCTTATTATTCCAACCTGGCGAGAATGGCTCGTCAATGATGAACAATTTTTGGAAAGCGATTATTTGCGTCGTTACCAAGAGTTAGTGAATGATCCAGCATTACATCAACTTGCATCACAGTACGGTTTTGAAATCGTATTTTGTTTGCATCCAAATATGCAACGATTTACCCACTATTTTAAGGATTCCCCTGTAAAGGTCATTAGTCAGGGCGAGGTGGATGTACAGGATTTACTAAAGGAAAGTGCCATGATGATAACGGATTATTCAAGTGTGGCATTTGATTTTAGTTTTCTAAACAAGCCAATTATTTATTATCAGTTTGATCGGAAACGTTATATAGGTAAAAAAGGTTCACACTTGAATTTAGATGAAGATTTGCCGGGTGAAATTGTTTATGAAGAAAGTGATATCATTTCACTTGTCAAACATTATGCGAAGTCTGCATTTATGATGAAAGATTTGCATATAGCTAAAGCAGACAAGTTTCTGAAGTACAAAGATCAGAAAAGCTCCGAACGTATTTACCGGGCGGTTTCAAATGCAAAAGGTAAAAAGTTTGTGGACAAACTACGCCAAAATGAGATTATACGAACTATATTCAGACGGTGGAGAAAAAGTAAATACTATTTTCCAATGATGAAATTATTTTATCGACTTGCAAAACGTTTTACCAAGGTAGATAAAAATCTAATTGTGTTTGAAAGTGGTATTGGGAAACAATATGCGGATAGCCCGCGTTTTGTTTATGAGGAAATAGTTAGTAGAAAACTTAATTATCGTAAGGTCTGGATTCATAATAAAAATGTTCGTTTTGATGATACGAACACAATTTCTGTAAAACGGCTAAGTCCAAGATATTATTATTATTTGGCAAAAGCTGGCTACTGGGTAAATAACCAGAACTTCCCAACCTATCTAAAGAAACGTCCGCAAACGACGTATTTGCAGACATGGCATGGGACGCCGCTGAAAAAGATGCTGTATGATATAGAAGAAGTGCATGGTCGAAGTGATGATTATGTGGAACGTGTAGGTAATGCAGTGAAAAATTGGGATTATTTAGTTTCACCGAGCAGCTACGCCACGAAGGCATTCCGTAGTGCTTTCCATTATAATGGAGAGGTGCTCGAAGTAGGCTATCCACGAAATGATATTTTTTATCAGCCAAATCAAGAGGAAATGAAAGAGCGAATTCGTAATAAACTTGGAATACCAGCGGATAAAAAAATCATTTTATATGCGCCGACATTTCGTGATGACCAAAAGGGAAAGAAGAATCGCTTCGCCTTTGAATTGGAAATGGATATCCAGCAAATGCAAGAACGCTTAGCAGATGACTATGTACTGCTGCTGCGGATGCATGTAGTTGTTAGTTCGAAATTAACGTTGGAAGAAGAGTGGGAAGAGTTTGCTCATAATGTATCCAATTATCCGGATATGCAGGAGCTTTTACTCATTTCTGACGTATTGATCACCGATTATTCTTCGGTAATGTTTGATTTTGCAAATACGAGTCAACCGATGCTGTTTTTCACCTATGATTTAGAGCATTATCGGGATAGTCTGCGTGGATTTTATATGGATTTGGAGGCAGAAGCACCAGGTCCGCTTGTTTACAATACAGAAGAGATTGTTACGTCGATTGAAAATATTGCACAAGTAAAGCAGACATATGAAGAAAAATATACCCGTTTCCGTGAACGATTCTGTGGACTGGAAGATGGACATGCGACCAAGCGTGTCGTGGATGCCGTCTTTCATACATCGAACGGGAAGAAATAGTAAATTATGATGTAGGTGGTAGTTGGAATTGAAGATCAAACGATTCATCATCCGATTGCGAAGGGGGCCGCTTGTGATTGGACTGCTAAAAGCTTGTTTTCTATTAGCCAGTTTATTGCCGGTCCGCAAGCAGCTCGTTATCTTTGAAAGCTTTCACGGGAAGCAGTATAGTGATAACCCTAGAGCAATCTATGAATATATGCGTACCCATTATCCAGAGCTGGAGCTATATTGGAGTGCAGATCGGCGGCATACAGAGCTGTTTGCCCAGCAGCAGCTGCCTTATCTGCGCCGCTTCTCATTTGCTTGGATATGCAAGATGGCCCGGGCGCGTTATTGGATTGTCAATGCCAGGATGCCGCAATGGCTTCCAAAACGAAAGGGAACCATGTATGTTCAAACATGGCATGGCACGCCATTGAAGCGGTTAGCGGCAGATATGGATGCGGTATATATGCCAGGAACGGATACGGAAAGATATAAGAGAAACTTCCTGGAGGAAGCAGCCAAATGGGACATGTTACTGTCTCCCAATGCTTATTCTACGGAAATTTTTCGTCGGGCATTTGATTTTAAGAAAGAAGTATTGGAATTTGGTTATCCGCGAAATGATGTACTAACAAATCAAAACAACATGGAAACGGTAGAGCAGCTAAAGAAAGCCTGCCAGCTTCCAACGGATAAAAAAGTAATCTTATATGCGCCGACTTGGCGTGATAATCAATTTTATGACGTCGGTAAATATAAATTTGAAATTCAATTGGATATGAAGCGGATGCAGAAGGAGCTTGGGGAAGACTATGTGCTGGTGCTCAGACTCCATTATTTAGTGGCTGAAAACCTCGATTTAACAGGGCTGGAAGGCTTTGCCTATGATTTCTCCACATATGGGGATATCAAGGATTTGTACCTGTTAGCTGACATATTAATTACCGATTATTCTTCGGTATTTTTCGATTATGCCATACTGAAGCGTCCCATACTTTTCTTTGTGTACGATTTAGATGATTATCGTGATGACCTTCGTGGCTTTTATTTTGATTTTGAACAGGAAGCGCCAGGACCATTACTACAGTCAACGATGGAAATAATAGATACAGTTCAGCAATTGGAGCAGTCAGGCTTTGCTCCAACTGCTGAACGACAAGCATTTTATGAACGGTTTTGCAGCTTAGAGGACGGCAATGCAAGCAAGCACGTCGTCGAACGTATTTTACAAGAATCGTAAAACCTGTTTCACTTCATGAAATCATCATGGTATGATGTTTGCAAAGAAGGGTGCAAAGCTAAAGATGCGGAACGGTAGGGAGGCGAAGAGCATGACAGAGACAGAAAAAAACACCGTACAAATTATGGATATCGACTTTGTCCATACAACGAAAAAGAATCTGCTTCATTATGAGTTATTTCCCCGACTCAATCGACAGCAGAAATGCTTCATCGTGACTGCCAACCCAGAAATTGTCATGCGCACGAGAGAAGATGAGGAATACAAACGAATCGTTCAGCATGCGGATTTTGTCATTCCAGATGGTGTCGGGATTATTAAGGCTGCGAAAATCATGAAGCAACCATTACCGGAACGCATCCCAGGCTATGAGCTGGTCCTTGATTTATTGAATTTTGCTAATGTCCAAGGACTAAGCTGTTATTTCCTTGGTGGCAAGGATTATGTTAATGAAAAAATGGCCCTGGAGGTGGAGCGGCAGTATCCGAACATCCATATTGCCGGGCATCATCATGGTTTTATCGGAAATCAGGATGAGCATATTGTTGAGGAGATTGCTAAATCTGGTGCGGATATCGTCTTTGTTGCACTTGGTATGCCAAAGCAAGAAAAATGGATTTACAAGCATTATGATCGGTTTTCAAAAGGGCTATTCATGGGTGTAGGCGGCAGCTTTGATACGTTTGTCGGTGAGCTTCCTCGTGCCCCACAAAAATGGATTGACCTGAACCTGGAGTGGTTATATCGCTTATTAAAGCAGCCATTCCGCGTGAAGCGAATAACAAAAGTATTCGAGTTTATGATCCGAATTCTATTAAAAAGAACATAATTGGACCGTATGTCATGGATAGAAGCGTTATTCATGTCATACGGTTTTTATATGCTAACCTGGCCCATATAAAAATGGTTACCGCAGGCTGTTTTGGCAGAGGCGGTAACCATTTATTTTTTAATGCATTTGATCGCCATCGAGACTGCTGTCACCGGCGAAGTCATTCGTTGTTTCTCGTTTTTCTACAGGTAAATCCAATTGTTCACGCAATTCATCCTGAACAGCTGCAACACTTTCCTCATCTGCATGGAAATACCATAATCCATCATCCATCCGACCACCTTCACCCTCTAAATTAACGGTTTGGATTGCAATGTTTTTGCTTAAACCATAGGATAGAAAGCTTTTCATATCGTCAAAGGTTAGGTTGGTTCGCATATTAGATCCTACTGCTTCAATAACATTATCCAGTTTCAGGATAGAAGAAGCAGAGGATGCTTTATCGGCAACACTCTTGATAATTTCTTGCTGTCTCTTGCCACGTTCCATATCACTATCATATTTTCTCGTACGTGCAAGGGCCAAAGCTTCCTCACCATTTAGTTCCTGAAAGCCAGGCATTAGGTGAATGGCATTTTGGCGATCCTGGGAATCCATTTCAGTCATTTCATATGGAACATCATATTCGATGCCGCCAAGGGAATCGACAACCTCCATGAATGCTTCAAAATTAACGCGAACATAATAATCAACTGGGACATTTAAAAACTGCTCAACGGTTTCAATGGTAGCTTTAGGCCCACCAAAGAAATGCGCATGATTGATCTTTGTGCTATAACCGACCTCTGGCACGTACACATAGGCATCACGTGGAATGCTTAGTAGCTTGACAGAATTTCTTTTTTTATTAAAAGTGGCAAGCATGAGCGCATCCGAACGGCTTGCTTCTCCATAGTCACGGTTTTCACTTGTGTCTACACCAATAATTAGTACCGATACATTGTCTTCTACGGGGTTAACAACCTCATCACGTAAATCAGATTTTTCATCTTCCCGCCCCACTGATTCATGGGAATCGCCCATAACAGATGCCGTTTTCTGATACAGATGAGCAGCATACCCGATACCAGCAGAAAGTAACACAACCAAAACAACAGCGGTAATTCCAACCCATTTTTTTAATTTTTTATTCATCGACGTACTCCTTATATTCATAAGCATCAAAAACTTACCCTTTATTTTACCGCATTTATTCAAGAAAGTGTAGCATTAAATTACAAAAGCGCAAGCGCCCGCTTAGCAACGTATAAACTGCGCCCCGCCAAGCGGGGGGCTTCGGCGTTGTCGCGCAAAGCGACGGTTTTAGCCGAACTTCCGATTGATTTGACTTATCGTAGGAAGATTTTAAGGAAGGAAGGCTAAAACCGTCCCATCCTGGGACACCGCCTTCATGACCTACATCGTGTAGGCCCAAGTTTACTAGTTGCTGGGCGCTTAAGCTAGCCGAACAAAAGCGCAAGCGCCCGATCAGCAACGTATAAACTGCGCCCCGCCAAGCGGGGGGCTTCGGCGTTGTCGCGCAAAGCGACGGTTTTAGCCGAACTTCCAATTGATTTGACTTATCGTAGGAAGATTTTAAGGAAGGAAGGCTAAAACCGTCCCATCCTGGGACACCGCCTTCATGACCTACATCGTGTAGGCCCAAGTTTACTAGTTGCTGGGCGCTTAAGCTAGCCGAATAAAAGTGCAAGCGCCCGATTGGCAACGTATAAACTGCGCCCCGCCAAGCGGGGGGCTTCGGCGTTGTCGCGCAAAGCGACGGTTTTAGCCGAACTTCCGATTGATCTGACGAGATAAAGGAACTTGAGCTCATGCTGACATAATACTCCGTGGAATCCAAACTTATGCAACAAAATACGGTGAGTCTTGGATAATGGCGTAGGTGCAAATCTAGCATACTCGCGATGCGTGTGGATAACGGCTAGGATATGAGTCTATCTACGCGTTGGGTTGCCCAAAAATAGATGGCAGGTTTGTAAAGGTACCATCTACACCGTAAGAAAGAAGCTCCTCATAACGTGACTTGGATAAAACAGTATATGGATAAACTTCATAGCCAAGCGCCTTACATTGCTGGACGAAGTTTTGATCCACATACACCTGATTGGGATGGATGCTGCGTATCCTTAGGCCACTTTCTCGTACGTAATCCCATGTACGCAGGATACGGTAGTGAAACAGCATGCCTAAATCCATGTCAGGCGCAAGCTGTTGTACCTTTTCAAGTGCTACATGATCAAATGAGGAAATAATGACAGTCTCCATTCGATTGTATTGCTTCAGGCAATCCAATAGCCGTTGTTCAATTCCTTCATAAAGTACAGGTATATTTTTAATTTCAATATTAAGCAGGACATCTGGCGGGACGAGATCAAGTACCTCTTCTAACGTAGCGAGTGTAAGCCCTTGATATGCTTCAGAAAAAGTGCTGCCAATATCAATTTGTTTAATTTCAGCTAGTGTACAATCTTTTATGCGTTTCGTTGCTGCTGGATTAAATCGTTTCAACGTATGGTCATGACATACGACAAGAGCTCCGTCCTTTGTTAGCTGTACATCCAATTCGATTGCTTTTGCCCCGTGGTCCAATGCATGCAAAAATGCAGGTAACGTATTCTCTGGGGCATCTGTTAATGAGCCGCGATGGGCGAAATTTAATACCATGCTGCCGCCTCCCGATTTTAAAAATGTATGTAAAGCATATCATAGGATGGCGGGTGCTTCGAGACATTTATGCGAGTAGAAAATGTAGAACCAAGACCGACCTGCTCCAGTCCTATTTAGCCCGCACGCCTTAGTACATGATATAAAAAAGTTACTCGTTTCTGCAGCATATGCTTGAAGGAAAAAAACCGCTGAATTCCACGGACTGATTGTCTATCCATGAGCCAGCCAATGATGCGTGCTTGTACACTTCCACGGAAATAGGGAAGATGTGCCCGGACCTGTGAATTGGTAATGAGTGCTGTAATCGCCTCCTGTTGATGGGCTGCCGGCATGGCTGTATCAGGATGAAATAACTCGTTTAATGCATGCAATATGCTATTGGTATAGAGACGATCCAATTGTTTTTTATTGGTATCAGAATAACAGGCATGCAGCTTGAGGAACTCCTTTAGCTCATTGAACATGAATTGCTGATCCCGCGCTGATTGGCGGTGGAATTTTTTTACCAACGGGGACTGCGCTCCAATCATATAATGATACGGTGCTTGTCGAATGAATTGTATCCGTGGATTTCCTAATAAATATTCCAAATTAAAAATGAGATCCTCTCCATGACGGATGGATTCCATGAAAAAGGTTTGTTGTCGTTTCATGGTTTGCGTACAATACAGTTTATTACATGGGGAAGCAAGTAAGAAATTACGATAAAGCTGCACAATATGATTTAAAAATTGCGGCATATCCATGCTGCCACGTATAGCCGGAAGTATTTTCTTACTACGTATCGGCTGTTTAGTTTCATCAAGCATTTGGTATCCACAAATCACAAGCTGGTGCTCGGGAGTCATTGCTTGAACGAGTAGCGCTGTCATTTCTTCCTCCAGCCAATCATCGGCATCAACAAATTGAATAAAATCGCCAGTTGCAGCACGGATACCGGCATTACGAGCCGCTGCAGAACCGCTATTTAACTGATGCATGACGACCACCCGAGCATCTGTCTCTGCATAGGAATCACAAATGATACCACTAAAATCAGTTGACCCATCATTGATAAGGAGTACCTCCAAATCGGAATAGGTTTGATTGAGGATGCTGTTGATGCACCGATGTAACGTTGTTTCTGCATTATAAACTGGCACGATTATACTGACTTTCATTCCATTTCACAAGCCTTTCCCAAAATTGACGTTTATCCTATTCATAAGCTTTACCACTCCAAATAATTCCATACATTCTAATTTTGCAGCTATAAATGGTAATAGAGATGGGATTCGTTTGGGAGAGATTTGAAAATCGATTGGCGATTTTGACAAAAAACAGATATAATGTATATCGGAGTATGATAACAAGGAATCAGACGAAATATCGTCGAAGGCTCAATCGGAGTCATACGTCCTCATCGGTTTTTCCTTGTTTTTTTACCCATACCCCAGGCTTAAACAATGAGGTGGATATATGATTAACCTGTTTTTATTGGCCTGCTTAACGATGTTTATTGCACTTGTGATAACGCCAGCTTTTATTAAAATTGCTAAACGATGGAATTGGACAGACCTGCCGAATAATCGAAAGGTCCATAAAGATCCCATCCCAACTTTAGGTGGTATTGCTATTTTTATCAGCTTTATCATTGGATTAATCATTACCCAGCCGGAAGGGAAATATCATGTTGCTATTTTGGCAGGGGCAGTGATTGTTTTAATAGTTGGGATATTGGATGATTTATTTGAACTGTCACCAAAGGCCAAACTCATTGGCCAATTGCTTGCTGCCGGTGTGGTTGTTTTTGGGGGCGGTTTGCAGGTAGAATTTATTAATCTACCATTTGGTGGTCAAGTGGAGTTTGGAATACTTAGTACGGTATTTACGATTTTATGGATTGTAGGAATAACGAATGCAATTAATTTAATAGATGGAATGGATGGACTTGCCGGTGGGGTTTCTGCCATCGCATTACTGACAATCGCCGCAATGGCAATGATTATCAGCCATGTGTATGTGTTTACGATGGCTATCGTCCTGTTTTTTAGTACGATTGGATTTTTACGGTATAACTTTTACCCCGCGCGTATTTTTATGGGGGATACCGGAGCGCTATTTCTCGGATATATGATATCTGTACTCGCATTGCTCGGTTTTAAAAATGTAGCCATTATTTCCTTTGTCATCCCCATCTTCATTCTAGGGGTACCCATCGCTGACACATTAATTGCTATTGTACGAAGGTATATTAATAAACAGCCGATTTCCGGTGCGGATAAATCGCATTTGCATCACCGCTTGATGAAGCTCGGTTTTACCCATAAACAAACGGTTCTATTCATCTATGGGTTGAGTCTGATGTTTAGTGTGACAGCGATTTTATTTTCGATGACAACGGTTTGGGGATCCATCCTCATCTTTACCATCGCGATATTGACGGTCCAAATTTTAATTGAAAGCTTAGGCCTGATTAACAATGACTTTAAACCGCTAACCAAGTTCGTCAAAGGGTTTTGGCATAAGTAATCTAAAAAATGCTTGTAGAAGGAATCCCTCTGCAAGCATTTTTTTGGATAAAGTGAAGGGGGTTTTTTACAGCCAGTTAATCTGTGATAAACAAGCAGTCGACAACCGGGTGTACCGATTGTCGCCTGCGAAATTGTATATCTATGGTGTGGACGTTGCTTCGTCTTGTGTCGCGGTATCCGTCATGGAACTGGTGTCGTCAGATGTAGTGATTTCCAAATGCTGCTGTAGTTTTCTTCTCGTTTCACCTAACGCAACCTCATCTACCTGCCAATAATAGACGCCTGATGGTTGATAATCATGACCTTCTAAAGATAATGTTTCAAAGTCAAGGTCACCACTTGTTCCATAGGCGATAAAGCTTTTCATCTCATCAAAATGCATATTTGTCGTCATGTTGCCGCCAATTGCTTCAATGATATTATCGTATTTTAAAATCGAGTTAACAGAAACTGCTTTTTTCACAATTGCTTTAATGATTTCCTGCTGGCGTTTACCACGCTGAATATCATTGTCGAGCTTTCGTGTTCTAGCAAGGGCAAGTGCTTCTTCTCCATCCAATGTCTGAACACCAGGCATTAAATGAATGGCGTTTGCCTTATCCTTAGAGTTTTGCTCTTTAAATTCATATGGTACATCAACCGTAATGCCATCCACAGCTTCTACCACCTCAATAAAGGCTTCGAAGTTCACTTTGACATAGTAATCAATTGGAATATCGAGTAAATTCTCTACTGTGTCAATGGTGGCTTTTGTACCGCCATATGCATGAGCGTGATTGATTTTATCCTCGCGCTGCACGTCTGGAATATAGACGTAGGAGTCACGTGGAATACTCAATAGCTTCACACTGTGATCATCTTTATTTAATGTCGCGACCATTAATGTATCGGTTCGAGAACTTTCAGCATTTGCACGCTTATCACTTGAATCCACTCCCATAATCAATACGGAAACATGATCATATTTCGGATCCACCATCTTATCTCGCAAGTCTGATTTTTCACGACCATCGTCTACATACGAATCAGAGAATACAGCATCTGCTTTCAAATACAAATAACCGCCATACCCACCAGCTAACAACAATAGAAATAGTGGGATGAATATAAAATAAACCCTTTTTCGTAGCTTCCTCTTTTTATGCTTAACAGAACGGGACGGAATCTGTTTCATTTATCATCATTCTCCTCGCTGAGGACAGGCAGTGACCCGCCTATCAAAGTTAAACCTGTCAGTTAGAATGGATTCCATGTCAAAAGTTTTTAGAACAGGGAATCACTCCTCATTGTACTATGAAAAACGTCTTACGTAAATGGAAGAATTGGGTCTAAATATGTAGATGAAATGCGTCTGTTGTAAAAAGTATTTTTATTGATGCCACCTTTTTCATTTTTTATACGATTGTATAGGTGAAAGGAGGTGGAGACCATGGCAGTAGCAGAAAAAATGAACTCTCAGCTGCGAATTACTTTTCACGAAGGAGAGGATTCGGAAACGGGTAAGCCAATTCTCAAAACAAAAGCGTTCACCCAGGTGAAGATTGATGCAACAACAGATCAGCTGTACGCAGTCGCAGAAGCTTATGCAAGCTTACAGCAGCATCCAATTCAAAACATTGAGCGCAGAGACAGCTTCAACATCGAAGAAGCGTAATTGGCGGGGTAAAAGGAATAGGTGAGGAAAGGAGGTGGAGGCATTGGCTAAAGTATTGGAGCTTCAGTTTGAGAATGAGGAGGGGAAGACTGTTACTTATACAGTTGATAATCCTGCTGAACCAATCGATTCCGAAAAAGTCAACGCTACAATGGACGCATTTCTTGCAGAGGATGTATTTACATCCACAGGCGGCGGACTTGTCGCGAAAAAAGGTGCCCGTGTCGTAGAACGCACCGTAGAACCAATTGAATTATCCTAATTACGAGGTAAAACAGACCAGCACGCAGGCTGGTCTGTTTTGTTAAAACGAGAAAAGGAGGTCATTCCTATGGAGGCATGGATCCCATTCATAACAGAGGTCGGCTTTCCCGTTGCGGTAACCTTTTATTTACTGCACCGCATCGAAGGAAAGCTAAATCTCTTAATTGACTCCATCCACGCACTACCAGATAAAATGAACTAACCATACGAAAAAGAACTTCGGCCACGTACCGCAGTTCTTTTTTGTATGGTTGCTTGATATCGGGAAGCATTAGAAGATATTCGGTAGGAATCGGCGTGCCGATTCCATCCATATGGGAGGAGGTTTGTCTTTGTTTGTTTGGAGAGATTCGGGGGCTAAGATGGAGATTATGCGCGCGAGTTTAGGCGTTCGGTGCGCGAGTTTACCCGTAGACACTCGAGTTTGGGAAGTCGGTGCACGATTTTAGTGGAGATTCAGGGTTTGGGCTTATTAAATGATGTTGAAATCGGCGGCTGCCGATTTCTTCCCTCTTGATGCATGCGACTTCCGATCAAAGGCATGCGACTTTGGACCAAACGTATGCGAGATTAGTGCTGAAGCATGCGAGTTTGGGTGAAAGGCATGCGACTTCCCCACCAAGTCATGCGAGTACCGCCCGAAGGCATGCGACTTCCCCGCCAAGGCATGCGAGTTCCACCCAAACGCATGCGACTTTCCCACCAAGGCATGCGAGTTCCGCCCGAACAAACGCATGCGACTTCCCCGCCAAGTCATGCGAGTTCCGCTCGAATGCATGCGACTTCCCCACCAAGTCATGCGAGTTCCGCTCGAATGCATGCGACTTCCCCACCAAGTCATGCGAGATCCGCCTGAATGCATGCGACTTCCTCCCAATACAGCTTTCTTTCCTCAAAAAAATAAATCTGTTGGGAATCGGCGTGCCGATTCCATCCTTCTTTCAATATTTAAAAAACAAAAAAATAGGTGACAATGAAAAATTTTTAGTACAATAGTACAATAGTGTTTTAGATTGTAAGAATTGTTGTCGGAGGGTTGTTGATGTCAGAGTTGAGTTACAGGCAGGTACATTTGGATTTTCATACGAGTGAGCACATTCCGGATATTGGGAAGGATTTTGATGGGGAACAGTTTGCGGAGACGTTGCAGGCTGCGCATGTGGATTCCATCACATGTTTTGCGCGTTGTCATCATGGATGGCTTTATTATCCGTCGAAAAATAGACCGGATCTGATGCATCCGAATTTGGTTGCTGAAAATTTACTATTGGATCAGATTGATAGCTGTCATCGTCGAGGGATAAAGGTTCCGATTTATACGACGGTGCAGTGGGATGCATACATTAGTAGGAACCATCCGGAATGGCTGGCGATTGATGAGAATGGCGATTACATCAATACACAAGGTGTTGCCGAACCGCATTTTTACAATACGATTTGCCTAAATAGTGATTATCGTGATTATTTCAAGGCGCATCTGTTGGATCTCATCGAGGTTGTTGGTCCTGAACGTATAGACGGGCTGTTTATGGATATTTTATTTCGGGTGGATTGTCACTGTACACATTGTATGAAACAGATGGAAGCAAGAGGAATAGATACGACACAGAAATCGGAGCGGCTACAGTATGCTGGGGATATGCTGGATGAGTTTCGAGCAGAAATATCTGCGCTGATCAAAGAAAGGGTTCCACATGCCGGGATTTTTTATAATAGTTCCCATATTGGGCCGAATGCGAAAGCATCATTGGATTCGTATACACATTTGGAACTAGAATCCCTTCCTAGTGGTGGCTGGGGCTATGATCATTTTCCAGCGACGGCTAGATATGCCCGTTGTTTAAATAAAGATCTCATTGGGATGACTGGAAAGTTCCATACGTATTGGGGAGATTTTCATTCCTTAAAAAACAAAGCTGCTCTTGAATTCGAAGTGTTTCAGATGCTGGCAATGGGGACGGCCTGTTCGATTGGAGACCAGTTGCATCCAAACGGTACACTTTCACCTGCTGCATATGATTTAATTGGGCATGTGTACGGCAGCGTAAAGGAGCTGGAACCGTATTGTAAACACAGCAAGCCCGTGGTCGAAATGGCTGTCCTGACGCCGGAGGAATTTACGGGAGGCGGAGTGCATCCATCCTTAATTGGAACGGTGCGGATGCTGCAGGAATTATCCTATCAATTTAATATCATTGATAGCAGTATGGATTTGGATGCCTATTCATTGCTCATTTTACCGGATGTGATTCCGTATCAAGCAGCATTGATGGAAAAAATCCGCACCTACGTAGAGCGGGGTGGAAAAGTGATTGGAACGCATGAATCCTTGCAGCAAATAGGGCAGGAAAACCCGCTATATGGTCATACCTATCATGGGGCGTCTACATATGATCGTGATTTTGTGTTACCAAATGAAACCATTGGAAAAGAACTGCCAAAAGAAGCATTTGTCATGTATGGACAAGGTGCGGAGGTCTCACCGACTACTGCAGATACATTGATGGATACCGTGCAGCCGTACTTTAATCGGGAGGGCGAAACGTTTTGCTCTCACCAGCATGCACCATCCAGCGGAAAAATTGGTCATCCCGCAGTTACGAAACATGGGAATGTGATTTATTTTTCACATCCAATTTTTAGAATATATCGTAAAAACTGTCCAGCTTGGTGTAAGCAAATGCTCCAGGATGCCGTATCTTTATTATTGGATACGCCACTTGTCCAGCATGACGGTCCATCGACATTGCTTACTTCTTTACATGAAGATGAGAAAACGCAAGCGAACATCCTGCACATGCTGCACTATATTACGGAAAAACGGTCAGAGGATATTTATACGATTGAAGACATTATTCCTTTGTATCACACTACATTTCAACTGCGAACTGCAGATAAGCAGGTGCAATCGGTTCAGCTATTACCGAGCGGTGAGGAAATTCCATTTGAAATAAAGGGAAATCAGCTGCTTTTTACGGTCGAGAAAATAGCTGGCTATCGCTTGATCCAAATCAACTGGCAAGCATAAATGAAAAAGCATGCAACAGGAACCATTCGCAATGGAAGGACCACCTGTTACAATAAAACAAGAAACTATACGAAAGAGAAGAGGAAGCAACATGAATAATCAACCAGTCATCGTAGAGGAATACCGGGGCGGTTCCTTAGAGAATACCCATCAAGGTGTGATCGTGGTCATCAATGATAAACAAGAAGTGCTATACGAAAAAGGGGACATTACCCATTCGGTATTCTATCGGTCTGCCATGAAACCAATTCAAGCGATTCCTGCTTTTTCAACGGACATTATTGAAAAATATGGGCTGACACAGGAAGAGGCAGCATTATTTACGGCATCCCAGCGTGGCGAGGCATACCAGGAAAAAGCATTGCTTCGTCTGATGGAAAAATTAGACATACAGGAAGACTTGCTCGTTTGTCAGGCAAGTCTGCCATTGAATGACGAACCGAAAAAAGCTTATGTATGGGAGCATAAACAAGAGCGGAAATTAATGCATAACTGTGCCGGGAAGCATCTTGGTTTACTTGCATATGCCAGGGAAAAAGGCTATGACTTGAAAAGCTATCATGATATTGACCACCCCCTGCAACAGGAAATTTTACAACATGTGTCAGAGCTATCGGTAACACCAAAAGCAGACATTAAAATCGGTGTAGATGGCTGTGGGGTGCCGGTATTTAGTATTCCATTGAAAAACATGGCCGTCTCTTATTTGAAATTTGCTGCACCAGATTTGATTGCCGATGAAAAGACTCAGACAGCGGTGAAAAAAATTGGCAAAGCAATGCATGCACATCCGGAAATTGTCGCATCCCATGATTTTATCTGTACCGCATTATTAGAAGATCCGAACATCATTGCCAAAGGTGGCGCACAGGGCGTCTATTGTTTGTCACTTATCAAAGAGAGAATCAGTATTGCCTTAAAAGTACTGAGCGGTTCAGAGCTTGTTTGGCCTGTTTTAGTTGCAGAAATCCTGCGAAAATTAAATTACGATAATGAAGCAACTATGGAACGCCTGCTCGCCATTCGCTCCAAAGCCATTTTAAATGATAGCGGCAAGCCAATTGGCGAGACAAAGGTTTTATTGTAAACACAGACTATTTTAAGAAATGAACAACAAGGGGAGGACTTCCAGTGCACACCATCGTATTGCCACTTGCTCAAGCAAGTGAAGAAACAAGATTACACCTTCAGGAGGACAAGCTTGCATTTGGAAAGATGCAATGCATTCAATCAGAAGGCAAGGAATTTATCGTACTCGGAATACAGAAAGCGGATTGGACTGAAGAGGATGTTCGCTACCTCGGCGGGACCGCAAGAAAAGCAGTGACAACGACAGACGTAACACTAGAGCTGTCCGGCTTGCTGCAGCACGTAAAAGAGTTGGCTGCTCAGACGGCAATGACTGCTTTTATGGAGGGCTGGTATTTGGCCGGTTATACCTTTAGCCACTATAAACAGGATGCTCCAGTGCAACAGGAAGTCGCACTTACGATTCTTCCGACTGGTTATAACGCGGCCTGTTCACTTGCCGAAACTCGTGCAAATGCCGTTATGCTTGCCCGTGATCTCTGCAATGAACCGGCAAATATACTGACGCCGGAGCGTTATGCGGGGCGTTTGGAACAACAATTTACCGATACCGATATCCAAGTTGAAGTGATTACAGCTGATAAACTGGAGGAAAAAGGCTTTCACGCCACCGCAGTGGTTGGAAAAGGAAGTGCCCATCCACCTGCTGCCACTATTTTGACGTATAAAAATAGTACCGACAAACCGACTGCCCTCGTTGGCAAAGGAATCACATTTGATTCTGGTGGGACAAATGTGAAAACCGGCAGCCATATTGGGGAAATGAAAATGGACATGGGAGGATCTGCAGCTGTCGTTGGCGCAATCAAGCTCATCGCGGATCTGCAGCTCCCTGTTCATGTTGTTGCAATTATCCCGATGGCCATCAATGTAGCCGGTTCTAATGCATTTCTACCGTCTGATGTCATTACGTATGCAAATGGGACAACAGTCGAGGTTGGAAATACCGATGCAGAAGGACGCCTCGTGCTCGCAGATGGTATATTGTATGCGCAGCAATTGGGAGCAGAAACGATAATTGATATCGCTACCTTAACTGGCACAATCGGTCAGGCACTTGGCTTAAGAAACGCTGGTGTTTTCAGCAATGATCCGAGCAGCCTTTGGACATATGAAGCACTTGGACGTAAATCCGGTGATTTTGTTTGGCCTATGCCAGTTATCCAAGAATATGAAACCTATCTGACAAGTGATTGTGCCGACATCAATAATCATAGCAGCTCCAAATTTGGCGGAGCAATCACGGCCGCTTTATTCCTGAAGCATTTTGTGCAACAAGGGAATAAATGGGTTCATATCGATATGGCAAACACCGTCAGACCATGGAAACAAGCAGGCTATTATGTTCCAGGGGCATCCGGATTCGGTGTTCGTCTGCTGTATGAAATGATTTGCCACGAGACCGGTCAGCAAGAAGGGTAATAAGGTGAAACTTCAATCCGTGGGGGATTTTGCACTTCCCCCGCGGATGGTTAGTTAATCTGTAATAAATAGGGGAAAGCCAGCAGACCAGCTAGAAATAGCTGGTTTGCTGGTAGTTACGCATCCCTTTGTGCGATTGAATCACTTTTCCGTATAGATGAATATACTGGGTGAGACGATGATTATTCGCATAGGAGTGATGAATATGTTTCAAATGGATCCCTATCGGGCGGTTAATCCCGAGATTGTCAGTGGTGCATATGGCGATGTGAACGGGGACGGCATCATGGATTACGTATTTTTGACAGCAGTAAAATCGGAAGACCCATCGAGCCCATATGTAACACAAATAACCTTAAACATTCAAGATGGGGCAACGAAAAGAATCCATCCTATCCCGCTCGATAAAAATGGTAATTCCGGATACCAGCCAACACTATTTCTTGGTGATTTTACGAAAGATGGCGTATCAGATATTCTCATAACGATTGATTCCGGCGGTTCTGGTGCATTGACGTTTAATTATGTCTATTCTTTTCGGAACAACCAAGCGAAGAAGCTGTTTGATTTTAATGCCTATAATGAAGAGAATCAATACAGTGTTACTTTCATGGACCAATACCGCGTAAAGATAGATAGCCCTGCAACGGGGAAAACGTATTGGATTTCGCTTGCTGGCAGAAGCGCTGATTATTTATCACAAATTTACCATCAAAACGGGAGCTTGAAAAAACCGATTCAAGGAATGGCAGATGGGGTCAGTGGATTTTATCCAGTGGATATGGAACGTGATGGCGTATATGAAATCCAAGCCTATCAACAAATCAGTGGGTTGTATCACGCCGATTCATTCGGCTATATAATCAATACATTGAAATGGGATGGTCAAAAGTTTGCCATTTGGCAGCAATGGTTTGCGATGTACGGAAACGATAGCAGATAGAAAAATAGAATCTGTTCGTGCTCTATCTCTTTCCCGGCTGTGGGGGCTTTGATGCTACCTGCGGCTAGGGAAGGGAACACGATGTTTTGGAAAGGGACGAGCGTGCGACATGGAATTATTTATCATTTTAAAGGATATTATTTTACCGATATTCGTTATCATGGGAATTGGATTTTTCATGCAGCGTCAGTTCGAGCTCGATATTCAGACGTTAGCCCGAATGAATATCTATTTCCTTGTGCCGGGATTTATTTTTGTGAAACTGTATAGCACGCAATTTTCTGGTCAGCTATTCGGCTATATTTTATTATTTTTCATCCTATATGTCGCCGTATTATTTGTAATTTCCAATCTAATTGGTAATTGGATGGGACTGGAGCGGTCAAAAAAGACGACCTTTACGAATAGTGTGATGTTTTTTAACTCAGGGAATTATGGGGTACCGGTAAATGATCTTGTATTTCGCGGGGATCCATTAGCCATGTCTATTCAGGTCATTATTTTAACCCTGCAAAATATTTTTCTGTTTTCCTATGGTATTTTTTCATTGCAGTCGATGAACACAAGTAAGCTCCAAGCGATTCTAGGCTATTTCCGCATGCCGGTGTTGTATGCGATGGCAGCGGGGATTTTATTGAATATATATGCGGTTCCCATTCCTGAATTTATCTGGGTGCCGGCAAATTATATTGCCAACGCTATGATTGCCTTTGCGTTGTTTACATTGGGGGCACAGGTAGCTCAAATAAAATTTACTACTGGATTATCTGCCGTCTACATAAGTATGTTTTTACGATTATTGGCAGGACCAGCCATTGCCTTCGTTATTTTATTTGGATTCGGGGTAAAAGGACTCATCGCCCAAGCATTATTTATTGCAGCGGCCATGCCAACTTCCGTAAACAGTGCTGTCATCGCTCAGGAATATCGTAATCATCCGCAATTTGCTGCACAAATTGTCCTATTTTCTACCATTGCAAGTGCAGGAACCGTAACCATGGTCATTTATGTAGCAAAACTGTTATTTTAAATGGGAGCGCATTTTTTATTTAACGGGGCTGGCAAGGCTCAGTTTGGAATTATAGAGGTGTTTAATGATACAATTGAAGATATGAATCATTCAGATGAAGATGCTGGCTACATTCGATTGGACGAGCAATCATAAGATGGAGAATCTTCACATTCTGATTGCTTGGAAAATACGAGGCGCTTTGCTCTTTAAATAATCACTAGCAGAGAGGGTAATAATATGTCAAAACAACAAATCGGGGTCATCGGACTCGCAGTAATGGGCAAAAATTTAGCCATGAATATTGAAAGCAGAGGATATTCCGTTGCGGTGTATAACCGAACCTCCTCACGCACAGAGGAATTTTTGGAAAATGAAGCGAAGGACCGCAATTTTGTTGGCACCTTTAGCATCGAAGAATTTGTAAATTCCTTGGAAAAACCTCGTAAAATTTTATTAATGGTACAGGCTGGTAAAGCAACAGATGCAACAATTGCTTCCTTGCAGCCCTATCTTGAAAAAGGCGATATTCTAATCGACGGCGGAAACACACTATTTGAAGATACGATTCGTCGGAATAAAATGCTGGACGAAACAGGCATTCATTTTATTGGTACAGGTGTTTCTGGTGGAGAGGAAGGCGCTTTGAACGGACCTTCCATTATGCCAGGTGGACAGAAGGAAGCCTATGATCTCGTCGAACCAATTTTCAATGCGATTGCAGCAAAAGTCGACGGCGAGCCATGCAGCACATATATCGGCCCAAGCGGTGCTGGACATTATGTGAAGATGGTACACAACGGAATCGAATATGGCGATATGCAGCTAATCTCTGAAGCTTATTTTATCCTGAAGCATGTACTAGGCTTGGATGCAAACGAGCTACATGACGTATTTGCGGAATGGAATACAGGAGAGCTAGACAGCTATCTGATTGAAATTACTGCCGATATTTTCACAAAGACAGATGAAGAAACAGGACAGCCACTCGTAGAAGTTATTTTGGACAAAGCGGGTCAAAAAGGTACAGGTAAATGGACAAGCAAAAACGCCCTCGACCTTGGTGTGCCACTACCACTTATCACAGAATCTGTATTTGCGCGCTGTATTTCTGCCATGAAGGATGAACGTGTAAAAGCGAGCAAAGTATTAAGTGGACCGGAAGCAGTGACGTTTGACGGTGACAAAGCAGAATTAATCGAAGCGGTTCGTAAGGCACTTTATATGAGTAAAATCTGTTCCTACGCACAAGGCTTTGCACAAATGCGCGTCCAATCCGAGGAAAATGATTGGAATCTGCAATACGGTAACATCGCTATGATTTGGCGTGGCGGCTGTATCATCCGGGCTCGCTTCCTGCAAAAAATCAAGGATGCCTATGACCGTGATCCACAAATTGCTAACCTGTTACTTGATCCTTACTTTAAAGAGATTGTTGAAGGGTATCAGGCTGCACTACGCGAGGTTGTAGCTGTTGCGATAAAACATGGTATTGCAATCCCGGCATTTTCAAGCGCAATTGCTTACTATGACAGCTATCGTTCCGAAAATTTATCTGCCAACCTTATCCAGGCACAACGTGATTATTTCGGTGCACATACGTATGAAAGAAAAGACAAAGAAGGTGTCTTCCACACCCAGTGGTATGAATAAAAATAGCTTACAGTATCGGGAAAATCCTACGACTGTACGAACCATGAATGGATAGACATCTAAAGCGAATCTTCTCTACAGTGGGGGGATTCGCTTATTTTATAGGATGAACGGTAGTGTAAAAAGTTCTATGAAAACCGAGTGAAATACTGTAATGCATCTTTTAGTTAGTAATCAGGGGATGAACCAGGGGGGAAAGATCGATGAAAAAAATAATGCTCGTTATGATCACTGCTTCTATTTTACTGGCTGGCTGCGGACTATTTGGACCCAAGCAAGCCGACAAGCTCGAAAAAGTATTTGCCAAAGCAACGAAGGATGACAACGAAACAGAGATACAAGTACAAGAACAAACGAATTTTGAATGGGACAAAGCCTATTTATTCACTCCATACTCCACGGAAGATGGGATGTCAGAGGAATTAGGATTTGCTTTCAAAGATCCAAGCAACATCGATATGCGCGACGACATCTACTTATTGGTATTTGTACAAAACGACACCGTCATCCGCTATGCAGAGCACAAACGAAATGGCGCGGACTACTCAATCGGCGACCAAGCCTATCTCACACCAACTGAATCGACTATCTACATAGAACGTTATGAATAATGGATTAGGATGAAATCGGCTTGGGCCGATTTCAACATTAATAATGTTGAAAGGAAGGAATCGGCGGGCTGATTCCTACTTCATTTCATTTAAAAAAATTCTTCCACAAATTTGGCCAGAAATTCGCATGGGTTTGGGGCCAAGTCGCATGCCTAGAGTTGGAACTCGCATGCCTTTACCAGAAAGTCGCACGGGTTTGGGTAGAAGTCGCATGACTTGGCCCCTAACTCGCATACGTTTGGTCCAAAGTCGCATGCCCGAGCATGAAAGTCGCATGCCCGAGCATGAAAGTCGCATGCCCCGGCCTCAAAGTCGCATGGCCCGGACTCAAAGTCGCATGCCTCGGCCTCAAAGTCGCATGCCCCGGCCTCAAAGTCGCATGGCCCGGACTCAAAGTCGCATGCCCGAGCATGAAAGTCGCATGCCTATGGCTCGAAGTCGCATGCCCCGGCCCCCAACTCGCATGCCTTGGCATGAAAGTCGCATGCCCCGGCCCCCAACTCGCATGCCCTGGCATGAAAGTCGCATGCCTATGGCTCGAAGTCGCATGCCTCGGCCCCCAACTCGCATGCCTCAGCACTAATCTCGCATACGTTTGGTCCAAAGTCGCATGCCCCCGGCCCCCAACTCGCATACATCAAGAGGGTAGAAATCGGCAGCCGCCGATTTCAACATCATTTAAAAAGCCCAAACCATAAAACCCTACCCAACTCGCGCACCGAACGCCTCAACCCGCGCGCCAAATCGCCAAACTCGAGCACCAGCCACCCCAACTCGAGCACCAACCGCTTGAACTCGCGCACCGACCACCCCAACTCGCGCGCCAATCACTCAAACACGAGCACCAGCCGCCTCAACTCGAGCACCAACCGCCCAACTCGCGCAGTCCAGCCAAGGAAAATAGAACGAAATCGGCTCAAGCCGATTTCAACATCAATAATATTTAAAGGAGGGGAATCGGCTCACCGATTCCAACCACCGTGAAAGGGGTTTTAGTGGCTAGGCGGAAATATATTGCTATGCTAAACTAAATCTAGGTTATGAGGTGGGTGAGGGAATGAAAGCGGATTCGAAGTGGGTGCTGTATACGGCTGGTGGGGTTGTGTTTTTGATTAGTTTTGTAGGCATGCTGATATATGGCTATAAGACGTTCTATTTGGAGAGTGAGCCAGCTGCGTCGAAGCAGTATGCGTATCATTTTGCTTTGATTGCCGAGGAGACAGATAATGATTATTGGCGCTTGGTGGAAAAAGGGGCACGTGATGTTGCGAGGGAGAATGATATATATTTGGAATATGTTGCTCCACAAAAGGCAGATAATGAGGAATTGCTTAATTTGATGGATCGGCTGATTGCGGCCAAGGTGGATGGCATCATGACGCAAGGTGTTGAGGGGCAGCGCTTTGTGAATTTGGTGCATCGGGCAGTGGAACGTGGCATTCCGGTTGTGACTGTGGATACCGATGTGAAGAGCAGTGAGCGGAAGGCTTATGTTGGTACGGATAATTATGTTGCAGGACAGCTGCTTGGACAGGCATTATTGGAGGATACAGACGGGGAGCAGTATGTTGGAATCGTGACGGGGCGCGCGGAGTCGATCAATCAGCAGGAGCGACTTGCCGGTTTTAAGGCGGCGGTGAAAACGAAATCACGTATACATATCATCGAAACAGCGGAGTCGAATATTACCCAAATTGGTGCCATGCAAGCGGCATATTCCTTGCTGAAGCAGCACCCGAATATTAATGCACTGGTTGGAATGAGTGCATTGGATGGGATCGGGATTGTCGAAGGCTTGAATGAAATTGCGATTGCCAGGCCGCTATATGTAGTTGCCTTTGATGTACTGCCTGAAACGATTCGGCTCATCAAAACGGGGGATATAGACGCGACGGTTGCACAGTATCCGGAGGAAATGGGTGCCAAAGTGGTTGAAGTGATGATGGGTCTGCAACAGAACGATCTTTTAGATAATCAAATTTTTACAGAAACACGGATTATTCGGAAGGCGGACATTTCCAGATCGGGTGAGCTGCAATGAAGACGATACGTGGGAAGCTGCTGGTGTACTTTTTTGTCTTTGTCCTGTTATTTCAAATTACCGCGGTATCGATATTTGTGAGCTCGAATGGATTGATGAATACTTACCATGATAGCTTTGAACGATTTTTGCTATTGAATGCAATTTCCCAGGAATCCGACCATTTGTATCGTAGCATGAGTACGTATGTGAAGGAACCAAATACGGATAACTTCCAGAAATATTTCCAGGTGCGACAGCAGGTGATCAATGAAAAGAATCAACTGGCAGACACCTTTTATACCATTGACCGGATTGAAATGAAGAACTATCTCAATCTCATCGAAACCCTGTTGACAGAAACAGAGATGACGGTTGGATTTGTTATTTTAGACGATATGGAGCTTTATTCCTATCGAATTGAAGAGGCGAGACGGGCGTCTGAATTTATTCAGGAGGCAACCTTGGAGCTAATCAATATTGAGCTCACCTCTTATCAGGATTTTTATCGGGATTTACAAGACCGTAATGAGAGCTTTTTCCTGTTCATTCTGTTTCTCTTTGTCACAACGATTATGCTGGCTGTGTTTTTTGCTCTGTGGTTTTCAAAAGGCATTACGACACCGGTGAAGAAGCTATCGCGAGCTGCTAATGAAGTGGCTGCTGGTAATCTAGTCGGGGAGCCGGTGCAGATTGAATCCAATGATGAGCTGAAGCTGCTGGGCGATACGTTTAATAATATGCGGACAGATATTCATGAACTAGTGAAAGAGATTCAGGATCAATCCGAGCTGGATCGGCTTGTGAAAGAAATGGAACTGAAGCAATTGCAAAATCAAATCAATCCGCATTTTTTATTCAATACCTTAAATACGCTGTCGAAAATGGCATATTTAGAAAATGCCAAAGTGACATCGAATTTGATTGATTCGGTCGCAACACTGCTTCGGCATAGTCTTGGTGATATTAATAAAAGTGTCACCCTAGGTATGGAGGTAGAAGTAGTAAAGGATTATTTTCAAATTCAAAAAACCCGTTTTTCCGAACGTGTCACATTTGAAATGGACATTGATGATGCTTGTCTGGATGTGCATATTCCGCGGCTAACCCTGCAGCCATTGGTCGAAAATGCGTTTATTCATGGAATAGAAGAACGGGAAGAAGGTGGACATATTTGGCTGCGTGTGTATCCACAACCAGCAGAGATCGTGGTTGAGGTTACAGATGATGGAGCAGGGATGCGTCCGGAAAGAATGGAAGAAATACTGTCACTGGCAGATGCAAAGGAAGCACATGTCGGACATTCGACAGGAATTGGCTTACATAATGTGATCAGGCGTCTGCAGCTGTTTTATCAAACACAGCATATTGTCGAATTGGAGTCGGAGCTTGGAGAAGGAACGACGATTCGGTTATTATTGCCCAGGAAATAATACCTAATCATATCAAGCTTT
This sequence comes from Ornithinibacillus gellani, assembly GCF_003730295.1. Classification (GTDB taxonomy): domain Bacteria; phylum Bacillota; class Bacilli; order Bacillales; family Amphibacillaceae; genus Ornithinibacillus_A; species Ornithinibacillus_A gellani. The sequence continues at coordinate 172,214 of NZ_QTSZ01000051.1, read as the reverse complement.
TGTGTAAAGGGGGAAGTTTTCATGCGCATCGTCATTGCTGAAGATGAATTGATTGAGCGGAAGGCATTGCGTAAATTTATTGAAGAGCATTTTTCAGATTTACAGGTAGTGGGGGAGGCAATAAATGGGCGAAAAGCGATAGAACTTGCCAAGACACTCCAGCCGGATTTGATGTTTATGGATATTAAAATGCCTGGGATTAATGGCTTAGAGGCAATTGAACAAATCCAGGCTATTCAGCCAACAATCAAATTTATTCTCGTTTCGGCCTATGATTCGTTTGACTTCGCAAAGGAAGCCATTCGCTATGGGGTGAAGGATTATATTTTGAAGCCAGGTAAAAAAGAGGAAACTGTCCAAGCGATTCTTCGGGTGAAAAAAGAGCTTGAGGCAGAGGCGCTCCGCGAGCAGGAGGAAGCCAGTAAAGTATCGGTAATTAAGCAGCATTTGCTTCATCATCTCATCCAAGGACAATGGACGGATGAAGCAGAGCGCATGTGGACACAGCATTTTCCTGCGATTTCACATGGTTGCTTTTTCGTTCTAAAAGGGAAAACGCCCTTGCATGCCGAAACAATCGAACCAATACTTGCGCAACAATCCTATACGTGGCTATTGCAAACAGCAGAGGATTCAGCGATGATTTGTTTACTTGCGACGGAACCGCTGGAAAATCCTGCATTGCTCCAACTGGCAAGGTCGCTCCATCTCGCACTTGGGGATACAATCTATATAGGGATAGGTACACAGCAAAAACAGGTGAAGCACTTTGCCCATTCCTATCAACAAGCCTTTTCTGCTTGCATGCAGCTCTCAGCGCAGGGGAGCAGAAGGTATGGGTTTTGGCAGGTAGAAACAAATCGTGAAGCGAATGATGTCTTTCCAGCACTATTGCAAGCAATTGAAAAGGGGAATGCCGAACAAGCACGCCTGCTTTATCAGGAAAATAATCCGCATTGGAACAGCTTTGATAGAGAAGAATTATACGTTCAAATTCGTAATCTGTTGCATCGCAAGCGGCTGACCTCAGACATGACATCGATTCAATCCTTGCAAAGGGATCAGGATTGGTTCAATTTTATAGAGCTTTGCTGTATGAAATTGAAAGCATTTCATGAGTCCCATCAATTTGCTGAAAAAGTGAAAAGCTTTATTAACGAACATTTTCAAGCGGTGATTACATTGGAAGCAGCAGCCCAGGCCGTTCAGCTCAGCCCGAATTATTTTTCCAATCTATTTAAGCAGGAGTTTGGGCAAACCTTTACCGATTACGTCACGACCGTTCGCATGGAAAAGGCGAAGCAGCTCATTGAAGAAAATCAATATAGCTTGAAAGAAATTAGTTTTCAGCTCGGTTATCGTGACCCGAATTATTTTAGCCGGGTATTCAAACGCCATTTCTCCGAGTCACCGACAGCATTTCAGCGGGGACTATATCAGAAATAATAAATAGAAACGGAATCGGCATTTCCGGTTCCGTTTTATATTGATAGCCAGAAAGTACAGAATCTTTAAATAGTGAAGAAAAACAGTAAAAAGTACAGAAAAAGAAGACGCGGTTTGCGGGAGATATTTTTTATAATAGAGACTGAAAGCGTTATCAATACTTGAAGGGGGTTCCTGTTTTGAAAAAAATATATGGACTGATGGCATTATTAGCACTCATGCTTGTAGTGGCGGCTTGTTCCAATTCCGGAGAAAAATCGGATGGAGATAAAAAGGATAAAGGCGGTCAGGCAAGTGGGCAGGTAGAAATTTTTAGCTGGTGGACAGGTGCAGGGGAAGAGGATGGCTTACTCGCATTAATAGACTTATTTGAAGATGAACATCCAGATATTTCAGTAGAAAATGCGGCGGTAGCTGGTGGTGCTGGTACCAATGCAAAGGCAGTTCTGGCAACGCGTATGCAAGGAAATGACCCACCATCCACGTTCCAGGTGCATGGCGGGGAAGAATTGAACAAAAGCTGGGTGGCAGCAGATAAAATGGAGCCGCTCAATGATTTGTATGAAGAGAACGATTGGATGGATAAATTCCCGGAAGACTTAATTGATTTAGTAAGTGATGATGGCAATATTTATTCTGTGCCAGTCAATATTCACCGTGGTAATCCGATTTTTTATAATAAAAAAGTATTTGAAGACAACGGCATTGACGTACCAACGACAATGGATGAGTTCTTTGCGGCCGCAGATAAATTGCAGGAGGCTGGCATTACTCCTCTGGCTTTAGGGGATAAGGAATCCTGGACAGCGACACAAATTTTTGAAAACGTATTGGCTGCAGAGCTTGGCGTCGATGATTATAACAAACTATTCGCAGGCGACATCGCATTCGATGATGAACGTGTAGTGAAAGCGGCTGAAACCTTTGGGAAAATGCTGGATTATATCAATGAGGATCATGCTTCCCGTAACTGGCAGGACTCGGCTCAGCTTGTAGCAAGTGGGGATGCTGCCATGATTAATATGGGAGACTGGGCAGTAGGCTATTTCGTCAATGATCTTGATTTGGAAACCAATGTCGATTATGGCTATTTCACTTTCCCTGGTACAGAGGGTGACTTCGGTGTCATCACCGATACGTTTGGCTTACCAAAAGGTGTCGACAATGTGGATGATGTAAAGAAATTCTTAACAGTGCTCGGTTCTGTAGAAGGGCAGGATGCGTTTAACCCACTGAAGGGCTCCATCCCGGCACGTGTCGATGCAGACCCATCCAAGTACAACGACTATGGCAAGGATACCATCGAAGACTTTAAGGAATCACGTTTATATCCAAGTCTTGCACATGGTTCAGCCGCATCGGAAGGTTTTCTCACGAAGGCAAACCAAGCGGTCAATATTTTCGTCACCCAGCGTAATGTAGACAACTTTATTCAAGCACTACAAAACGCGGCGCCAGATATGTAAGCAGGTAGAAAGGTTCGGGGCTGCCAAAGCTTGGCGGCCCTTTGTATTGGAGAAAGGTGAACCTCTATCGAAGGAGGATGTACAGATGGCAAAGGAAATACAAATAAAAAATAAAAAGAAAATATCCCGTGACCATTGGACAGCAATTGCTTTCTTAATTCCATCCTTTATTTTAATCCTCGTGTTTGTGTACGGATTTATCGGTTGGACAGGATATGTATCCTTGAGCAATTATAATACGATTGTTCCTGATTTTTCATTTGCTGGACTAAAAAACTATCTTTACTTGTTTAAGGACTTCCGTTTTCAGGCGGACCTACGAAACACATTATTTTTTACTGTGTTATTTATTGCCCTTGTCATTGTACTTGGGCTCGGACTTTCCATTTTAATCGATCAAAAATTAAAAGGAGAGTCGATTTTCCGTAATATTTTTCTTTTTCCGATGGCATTGTCTTTTATTGTGACAGGAGTTGTGTGGCAATGGCTGCTCAATCCATCTACCGGCTTTAATCATTTTTTAAAGTTTTTTGGAATTACACCGAAATGGTATACCGATACGAATATTATCGGAGGCTTCCAATGGGGCAGCATTGAATTTGGGCTTCCCGTCGCCATTATTGCCGTCGTAATTGCGGCAGTCTGGCAAATGACAGGATTTTCGCTTGCCATGTATTTAGCTGGCTTGCGGGGAATTGATGAATCCATGCGTGAAGCAGCTCGGATGGATGGAGCAAGTGAATTTCAAATCTATCGCAAAATCATTCTGCCGATGCTGATGCCGATTACGATGAGTGTCGTTATTATCATGGCACATATTTCCTTGAAAATATTTGATTTAATCTATGCGATGACTGGGTCAGGAGCGAATTTTGTTACCGACGTGCCTGGTGTATATATGTTTGAAACAACCTTCCGCGGGAACTACTACGCGAACGGAGCAGCAATTGCAATTATCATGCTCCTGCTTGTGGCCGTCTTCATTGTGCCATATTTATGGAGCAGCAGAAAGGGTGACAACTCATGACGGCATCTCATATTGGAAAGCTCATCAAATACTTGATTTTGATTGTCTTTGCCATCATCTTTTTAACACCGGTCTATGTCATGATTGTCACAAGCTTGAAGCCGCTGGACGAAGTATCTCTAGCGGACATGTGGACCTTGCCAAGTGCGATTGATTTCAGTTCATATGCCCATGCATTTAAAAATTTGGCACCCAACTTGATGAACAGCATTTATTTGGTCGTCCCGGCAACCTTATTATCTGCACTGCTCGGTGCGATGAATGGCTATGTATTGTCGAAATGGAAATTTAAAGGCTCGGATCTCATTTTTACGGTTATTTTATTCGGGATGTTTATTCCCTATCAAAGTATCCTAATCCCGATGATTCAATTTTTACGGACAATTGATTTGTACAACACCATACCAGGACTGATTCTTGTCCATGTCGTATATGGTTTGCCAATCACAACGCTCATGTTCCGTAATTTTTACGCAAATATTCCAGATGAAATGATCGAATCTGCGAAAATAGATGGCGCCAGCTTTCTTGGTGTATTTCGCCATATAATTATTCCGCTGTCGATTACCGGGTTTGTCGTAGTCGCCATCTGGCAGTTTACGAATATTTGGAATGAATTCCTATTCGCGGTCACCATCACGACATCTGATAAACAACCAGTCATGGTCGCCCTGCAAAATCTTTCCGGCAGTCAAATCGTGCAATGGAACGTACAAATGGCCGGCGCCTTGCTAGCAGCCCTGCCAACATTGCTCGTCTACATTTTTCTCGGAAAATACTTCGTCCGTGGACTGCTCGCCGGCTCTGTAAAAGGATAGGGAAAAGCGATTGTTAACGTGGAAATATTTATGCTGAAACATCAAGATGCAGGCTGACCCATTTCAGCCTGCATCTTTGTTATGGGCGTATGTATTGGCATGACGTAGCTGCCCGCTTACCCCAATAATACGGCATATATCATGCCAGTTGAAAACAGCATTAATATAAATTCCAATCGATATTCCTTGGCTGCACGATTATATATTCTTTCAAAAATGAATTTAGACCCATACAGTATCCCAAAGAAAACGAACCAAAACCAATATAATGCTGTTTCACTTTCAGGCCCTTCGTATAAAAACATAACGACGATCAACGACGCCATCGCTAGAATGATACTCCATCGGATGAAGAGTTGTTTTGCTTTTGTATTTAGAATGTTAGATTTGACATGACCAAAAAGTATTTTGCGCAGACATAGTTCTAAAAGAAGAATAATAAGCATCAAAATTGTTAATTCATTCATCACATGTAGCCTCCAAAGCATAAACAATTTGTTTGGCACCGAATCGCTCTACTTGATATTCCGGCCGCATGCCTATTCTTTCCAATAGCTGGCAAGAGCGGGTATTGGCGATTTGTGTTTCAGCAAGTATTTTACTTTCACCAAGTATGGTTCGTGCATACGCACAAATAAAAGCAACCACTTCGCTTGCATAGCCAGCTCCCCACCAATGTGGCAAAAATTGATAGGAAACTTCTATCTGTGCACCATCATGATGCGGATTCAAGGATACAAGCCCCATAAATTGATCTTGCTCCACGTGAAAAATGAGCCAATGGTGAGTAGGTGGTTTTGCTACCAGCATATCGGAAAAAATCGCTTGGATGGTCTGATCATGTCGTGGCCCGCCCAAATAAGCACGAACCATTTCATCTTGAAATAATAATCGAATTTGTTCGTAATCAGCGAGTCGTGGTTTACAGAGCCTACAGCGCTCGGTTAACAACAAGGAATCAACTCCTTTTGTCCTGTTCGTATTTCTAGCATATATGAAAAAAGTTGCCCCTGCCAGAGGTTGTCGATTGAAATCCATCAATTTAGTAATTATTTTCGGAAAGTTAAGCTTTTTTAATAAAAAGTTGATAAAATCTATTGTGAAAGGGCCTGCAACAGTTTATAATTATTTTCTTAGGACAAAAGTTTCAGTACAAGTGGAGCGGGTATGTACTAACATATACGTCAGCAATTGTTCTGAGGTTTCGAAAATTACAACGTATACATGGACGATGTTTGATAAAGCCAATGGAACAATTGACTTGTCATGCTTGTATATATTGAGGAGAACAGAAATAATGAACCAGATAAAAAATAGATGGATTCACTTGCTTTGGTTATTGGTTTTCCCAGTACTGGGACTTTCGTATGCCTTACTGAATGTGCATAATGGTTCTGTGCTGCAGCTTGGAAGTGTCATCGATGACCGCATTCCATTACTACCTATTTTCGCAGTCCCATATCTCTTCTGGTATGTGTATATTTTAGGATATCTTGTCTATTTTTGGTGGAAGGATTTAAAGGTATATAAGCACACGCTGATTACGATTGTTATTGGCGAGGTCATTTGCTTTACCTGTTACTATTTCTTCCAATCTACCGTTGTTCGCCCAGCACTTCAGGGAGATGGCATATTTGTTTCCATGGTGCAATTTATTTATAATCATGATGAACCGTTCAACTGCTTCCCAAGTATCCATGTGCTGACAACCTATGCGATTATGCTTGCTTCCGTTCATATTAAGGATAAACATATGCTGCATGCCGGTTTCGTACAGTTAATGGGAACACTTATTATTCTATCAACGGTATTCACGAAGCAGCACGTTGTAGTAGATGCTGTTGCTTCCATCTTAATTGTATCCATGAGCTATAGCACGATTCGCGTTCTGTCCAATGTCCACAATATGCGGCTGGCCAAGCAACGCGTCATTATGAAGACAAATGCCATCCGCAAAAAGCGTGCATTTCGTCTGTAATCTATGACAATATAACGTTTCATATCGTACCGATTGTATAAGCAATCGGTGCTTTTATGCGTTTTTAGCGAGATGCAAAATCAATTATGTTGGAGTAAGTATAATAGAAAGGGAGAAAAGATTATGAATAGAATAGGGAGGTTTCCAAACGTATGCTTTTGGCGTAGATATTGGTGGAACAAAAACAGCACTGACACTCATTTCAGCAGATGGAGTCATCGTTGAAAAATTAGTTCTTCCAACAAATCAGTCAATCAGGCCCACCCTCTGGCTCCAAAACCAATAGAAGCATAGGAAGAAATCAGCCGCTGCCGATTTCCACAACATGGAGGGGAAGGATGGAATCGGTATTCCGATTCCTTTCCATTTAAGTTGCACGCCACTCGGTAGAAGTCGAGCACCAATCAGCATAACTCGCGCACCGAACGCCGGAAGTCGAGCACCAAGCGGTAGAAGTCGAGCGCCGAATGGTAGAAGTCGCGCACCGATCGAGTGAAGTCGAGCACCGAACGCCAGAAGTCGCGCACCAAGCGCCAGAAGTCGAGCACCAAACGCCGAAAGTCGCGCACCAAACGCAGGAAGTCGAGCACCAAGCGGTAAAAGTCGCGCACCAAGCGGTAGAAGTCGAGCACCGAACGCCGAAAGTCGCGCACCAAGCGCCAGAAGTCGAGCACCAAACGCCGAAAGTCGCGCACCAAGCGCTAGAAGTCGAGCACCGAACGCCGAAAGTCGAGCACCAACTCAACAGGTGCTCAAATAAAAATAAGAAGAAATCTTGGCCACTGCCGATTTTTTTTATCCTATCCAAAGATAAAAACCACATACCTAAGCCAGAAAATTGCCTCATCCTGTGTCGGCATTTACACATCATCGCTAACATCTCACATAACTACTGTAACACGCACATCATGAATACCTCATAAATACCATCAGGCATTTGGATGAAATCAGCCGCTGCCGATTTCCACATCATTATGTAGTAACGGATGGAATCGAAGAACCGATTCTTTTCCATATCAATCATACGAAAGAAATTGGCGTACGCTGATTTCAACAGTTACGAGGGGGGATTTCATGGAGCGGATTTTGATTTTGGGAGTTTCAGCAGGTGTTGGAAAGTCGACGTTTGCCAGACAGCTGGGGGAGCGGCTGCAATTGGAAGTTTGTCATTTGGATCGATTATTTTGGTTGCCGGGCTGGGTCCAGGCTCCAATGGAAGATTTTGCCCAGAAGCAGCTTGATTTTATGAACGAGCATCAGCGCTGGATCATGGAGGGAAATTATACAGGTACGTATGAACCGCGCCGTGATTAGGCGGATACGATCATCTATTTGGAACTACCTCTTCTTGTATGCTATTTTCGTGTAATCAAAAGAAGAATTCGATCACATGGCAAAACGCGTCCAGACATGGCGCCGGGCTGCCCGGAAAAATTGGATTGGGCATTTACGAAATTTATTTGGACCACCTATCGCCGACGAAAATCACGCATGCGGGAGCGATTGCGTGAATTCGAAAAGCTGCATCCGAATAATAAAGTCGTGCTGTTAAAAGGTCAACGCGCCATCTGCAATTATCTGGAAAGCGTTCATCCGACAAAGTGAACCGCCAGGCAAAACGCGTCATTGCCACTAGTTAGGAAAATACCAACCCAAAGAACAGGCTACGAGACAAAGTATACCAGGCCAGAAAAACGAATCCCAAAATAGTCATGCCGATTGATCTCAGGTATCAGCAAAACCAATCGCTAGGGATAACAAAGCGGTATCTCTACCATACATGTCCTTCTGCTACACTTATCAGTAGGAGGAGGGGATGCATATGGATATTTTAGTAAGAACGGCGACGGCGGCAGAGCTGACGCAAATGGTGGCATTATTGGCGGAAGATGTGCTTGGGAAAACACGGGAGCGTTATGAGAATCCGCTGCCTGATAGCTATAAGCGGGCATTTCAGGCAATTGATGCGGATCCGAACAATGAATTGCTGATTGCTTGTCAGGGAGAGGAAGTAGTTGGTGTTTTGCAAATCACGTTCACACCATTCCTTACCCATCAAGGCGGTTGGCGCGCGAGCATCGAAGGGGTGCGGGCAAAAGCATCGATGCGTGGTAAAGGCGTTGGCAGCATCTTAATCAAGGCTGCGGTGGAGCGTGCGAAGGCAAGGGGCTGTCATTTGGTGCAGCTGACGATGGACAAACAGCGCGCGGATACCGCGTTACCGTTCTATCGTACATTTGGCTTTCAAGCGACACATGAAGGTTTGAAATTAAAGCTATAACCAAAAAACTGGCAGCGAATCGACATGCAATCGATTATCTGCCAGTTTTTTATTTGTATATTTACCTCTATAAATTGCCGAATGTAAACACAGTCTTCTTCTCATAGCGTTCCCCGGCTGCGAGCTTCACAGAAGGGATGGTATCCAGCTCGAGGGAAGCAGGGGATGCTTGTGTTTCAAAGCATACACCTAAGTAATTTTTGGAAGTGCCACCTGCAAGCGGCATTCCTTCTGTCAACGCATTTGCCGTATACATAACCATGCCCGGCTGATTCGTTTCAATCGTCATCGTTCTTCCACTTTGCTTCTCCGTGACCAGCACTTGCGCTTGAAAAGCAGGGTCACGGAACAAGAAATAATGATCATAGCCATTGCCGACCGTCACGTTTTGCTCGTGCGCTGCAGCAATGCCATCCGCGAGGTAATGTCCCTGCTGGAAATCAAACGGCGTTCCAGCAACAGGGAGTACCTGACCAGTTGGAATCAAATCAGCGTCGAGCTCAATGAATTTTTCACTGTTTATCGTAACCTGATGCTGATGAACAGTATCTTGAAGGTTGCCGGATAGATTAAAATAGCTATGATTGGTCAGTGCCACGACGGTATCCTGGTCGGAAACCGCCTCATACGTTATGGTAAAAGCATTGTTTTGATCCAATGTATACGTAACAGCTACATCCAAATTGCCTGGATGTCCATCAAGCCCGGCAGGATGGCGATGGGTTAGGCGTACGCCAACCGTTTGGGCTGTTTCAAACGGCGCTGCCTGCCAAATAACCTGATGAAAGCCATTTGATCCACCATGTAAATGATGGTTCGCTTCGTTTTTTTCCAATGAATACGTTTGGCCATTTATTTCAAAGGCAGCTTGAGCAATTCTGCCGGCAACGGGACCAACGAGCGCCCCTAAATAATTGGTGTTATGGCTGTAGTCACTTACTTGTTCAAAGCCAAGGACGACATTTTCCAGCTTACCATTTCGATCCGGAACTTGAATCGAAGTAATAATCCCGCCATAATCCAGAAACTGAACGACCATTCCTTGATCATTTTCCAGGGTGAATTGCTGCCAGCCATTGTATGTGCTTTCTTGTGTGCATGTCATTTTTTTCAATATCCCCATATTATATATTCACCTGCTGGATGAATCGCTTGAATGCAGCGATTCCTTCATCTGTCTGTTTAAAGACACCAGCATCCTCCAACACACGAGCAAATTTATTGCCCAATTCTTTTTCAATCAATGCATCGACCGTATCCGATGTTGGCTGGTGTTGCTTCAGTTCCTCCAGCCATGGAAGATGATAGGCGGCCACATCAGCAGGCTGACCTAGCAAGGCTTGTTTGATTTCTGCCAGTTCTTCCTTCAGACGTGCCGGTAATACGGCAAGACCCATGACTTCAATAAGGCCGATATTCTCCCGTTTAATATGATGTACATCCGCGTGCGGGTGAAAAATGCCGAGCGGATGCTCCGCGGTTGTTCGATTATTACGAAGCACGACATCAAGTTCAAATTTTTCTCCACGACGGCGGGCAATCGGAGTAATCGTGTTATGCGGTGTATCACCAGTTTTGGCAATAATATCTGCTGCTTCATCCTGATAGTTGCGCCATACCGATAAAATATGATCGCCTGCATCAACGAGGGATTGCAAGTGATCACTTTGCAAACGAATGACAGATAACGGCCATTTGAGGATGGAAGCAGACACCTGTTCAAAGCCTGCCAATTCAAAATCAAATACAGATGCCGCCTTGGTCATGGCAAAATCATATCGACCGGCCTGATAATGGTCATGTGTCAAAATTGATCCACCAACAATCGGTAAATCCGCGTTGGAACCGATAAAATAATGCGGAAATAATTCAGTGAAAGTAAGCAATCGCTGTAATGCATGGCGATCAATATGCATGTCGCGATGCTCCTCCGCAAGTAGGATACTATGCTCATTGTAGTAAACATATGGTGAGTATTGGAGATACCAATGTTCACCAAGTAATGGCACCTGAACAATGCGGTGATTTGCCCGCGCCGGATAACCGGTTCTGCCGACATAGCCTTCATTTTCCACACAGAGCACACAGGATGGATATTGAATTTTAGGCTGCTTCATTTCCTTTTCCCGCTTAATTTGCTCGGGGTCTTTTTCCGGCTTGGATAAATTGATCGTAATATCCAGTGCACCGTAATCTGTTTTTGCTTTAAATTGAATGTTTTTTTGAATCCGATTGCTTTGAATATAATTGCTATTTTTACTTAGTTCATAAAAATAATCGGTTGCCGCTTGAGGTCCGTCTTCTTTCATATGCTGCCAAAAAAGCTGATTCACGGTTGATGGACGAGCAACGAAGCAGTTCATCACATTTGCCGCTAACATTTCTTTTTCATCAAAAATATCATCAATAACGCCTTCTGCTACAGCATAGGCAATGATTTTTTCAACGAGGTTGGGAATCGTGTCCTGTTCCGGTTCTGTGATGTCTGCAGGAAAACTGGTAAGCTGCAACTGAGCGAGCACCTGGTTACGTGCATAATTTTGATCGCTCGGTTCGATGAGCTTCACCTTCACTGCTTGGTCGACGAGTCCTTGTATCGTTTGAAAAATGCTCACGTTCTCACTCCCCATCATAGCCATGTGGATTGGCCTGATGCCAATTCCATGCATCCTGAATGATTGTATTGATTTCGGTGCGTTTCGGTTCCCAACCCAAAATATGCTTCGCTTTGTCCGAGCTAGCAATTAACACACCCGGATCCCCAGCACGACGTTCGCCAATTTTGGCTGGAATGTCCTTGCCAGTTACCTTCCGTGCTGCTTCAATGATTTCTTTAACGGAGAAACCATTGCTGCTGCCAAGGTTGAATACATTGCTGCGTCCGCCTTTTTGTAAATATTCCAATGCAAGCAGATGTGCCTGGATTAAATCCTCGACATGCACATAGTCGCGAATGCATGTGCCATCCGGTGTGACATAATCATCCCCAAAAATGGTAATATGCTCCCGCTGCCCTAAAGCAGTTTGCAAAACAATGGGAATCAAATGTGTTTCTGGATCATGATCTTCACCAATTTCTCCGGAAACACGTGCACCTGCCACGTTAAAATATCGTAAGGATACATATTTTAAATCATGTGCCTGTTCGGTCCAATGCATCATTTTTTCCATCGTCAGCTTCGTTTCACCATATGTGTTTGTTGGCTGTGTTGGCATATCCTCGCCAATGGGCACCGTGTTCGGCTCTCCATAAGTCGCTGCTGTAGAGGAAAATACGATATGCTTCACCTGGAATTCCGTCATCATTTCCAGCAGCACCTGTGTACCAAATACATTATTATCGAAATACTTTAACGGTTTTTCCATTGATTCCCCAACGAGGGAGTTGGCCGCAAAGTGAATGACTGCATCGATTTGTTCTTTTTCAAAAACAGAACGCAGAAAATCGCGGTTGCGAATGTCTCCTTCATAAAATACGGCATCTGGATGAACCGCCTGTCGATGTCCTGTCTCCAGATTATCGACCACGACAACCTGTTTTCCGCTATCGACCAATTGATAAACAGCATGGGAGCCAATATATCCAGCCCCACCTAACACTAAAATACTCATGTGCAGAACCTCCCGATTTTTGTAATTACTTTGCTGATTGTGTGTCCTCTGTAATTTCTTTCGCACCGTCACCGATAGCTGCTAAATAAAATGTCGCATCATAGCCAATCCGTTCCCGATAAATCGCATTCACCTGTTCTTCAAAATTCGCAACCTGATTTTTTTCGACAATTGCAATGGCACAACCGCCAAAACCGGCACCCGTCATCCGCGCCCCCAGAACACCTGGCTGCTTCCAAGCTGCCTCAACAATTGTATCCAATTCGATTCCAGTCACTTCATAATCCTGTTGCAAAGATTCGTGGGATGCATTCATGAGCTGACCAAATGCGACCAAATCATTTTGCTGCAGCTTTTCCAGTGCCTCCAGTGTACGTGCGTTTTCATAAACGGCATGCTTGGCGCGCTTCCGATGAATCGGATCGGAAATTTGCTCACAATGGGCATCAAACTTTTCCACAGTAAGCTGACCAAGACTTGTAATATCAAGCGTTTTTTGCAAGTCAGCCAAAGCCTGTTCACATTGCGCACGTCGTTCATTATATTTCGATCCAGCAAGCGTCCGACTTTTATTTGTATGAATGATGATAATATCATGATCCTGCAAAACAATTGGCGCATACTGATATTCTAGCGTATCACAATCCAGCAGCATAGCATGGTTTTTTCGTCCCATGCCAACCGCAAATTGATCCATGATGCCACTATTGACTCCGATGTAATTATTTTCAACCTGCTGGCCCAATTGAACCATCCGAATCCGGTCGATATCGAGTTCAAATAATCCTTCCAACATCACACCAGTCACCAACTCAATGGAAGCAGAAGAGGATAGCCCCGCAGCATTAGGTATATTTCCGTAAAATAATATATCCATACCTGCATCAATGGTGTATCCATCTTTGATAAGCGCCTGAATCATCCCCTTTGGAAAATTGGACCAGCCATCTTCCTCCTTGTAGTCCAAATCATCCAGTGAGCTTGTGTGGATGCCGTCCTGTTCAAAGTTCATCGAATAAAAACGCAGCTGCTTATCTGAACGCTTTTTTGCCAAAGCATAAGTGCCATAAGAAATAGCAGCAGGGAAAACATGCCCACCATTATAATCGGTATGTTCACCAATCAAATTAATCCGTCCCGGAGCAAAAAATAACCGCGCCAAATCCGTGCTGCCAAATACCTTTTGGAATGCCGATTTCAGATTGTCCATATTGTTTCTCCTTCCAATGATATCGCTATTTGTAGAAATTTATTAATTAATTTAACTAAGTCTTATTTTACGTGACGTATCCCGTAAATTCAAGAGATTTTTTGTATGCCCTTTCTTTTCGGCAAAGTGCACAAAATCAACGGTTCCCGTTACGACAGTTTGACCCGAAAAACAGCCCAAAACAGATCGAAAATAGTGCTTTTAGCCGTCCGAAAATAGAACTAGAAAAGAAAGTTGATTCACCGTTTTGTCTGTGGTGAATGTAAAGGATGTGACTTAGGCTGAATCTATGATTACGAGACAGTTAAGCGTGATTTAAGTTATCTGACTTAGGTTCATTCGCCATTACGAGGTAGATAAACCCGATTTAAGTTATCTGACTTTGGTTCAATCACGATTACGAGGTAGATAAACCCGATTGAAGTTATCTGACTTTCGTTCATTCGTGATTAGGAGGCAGTTAAACCCGATTTAAGTTACCTGACTTTGGTTCAATCACGATTACGAGGTAGTTAAACGTGATTTAAGTTACCTGACTTTGGTTCAATCACGATTACGAGGCAGTTAAACGTGATTTAAGTTATCTGACTTAGGTTCATTCGCCATTACGAGGCAGTTAAACATGATTTAAGTTATCTGACTTAGGTTCAATCACGATTACGAGGTAGTTAAACATGATTTAAGTTATCTGACTTTGGTTCATTCGTGATTAGGAGGCAGTTAAACGTGATTTAAGTTATCTGACTCTGGTTCAATCACGATTACGAGGTAGATAAACCCAATTTAAAGCACGTGACTTTGGCCGATTCCACCATTAGGAGGTAGTCAAGCCTCATCATACGTGTTCAATAGTAGACAATTGTGTTGTTTTGTGGCATTGTAACCGCTTACCCGCGCTTTTATAATAAAGGAGCAAGTGATAAACATAGGGAGGTCAAAGCATGAGAAAGTTAATGGGCTTGGTTGCAATATTGGGGTTAATGGTTGCGCTCGCAGCTTGTGGGGGAGACAAGGCTGATGAAGACAAGTTGGTCATTTACTCTCCGAACAGTGAGGATATTGTCAATACGATAATACCGATGTTTGAAAAGGAAACAGGAATTAAAGTGGAGCTCATCTCCGCTGGGACAGGGGAATTGATCAAACGAATACAGTCGGAAGCGGATAATCCGTATGCGGACGTGATGTTTGGTGGAAGTAAGGCACAAGCACTTGGTTACCCGGAATTATTTGAAGAATATGTTTCTGATAATGATAAAGAGATGGAAGATGGTCATAAAAATGATAGCGGATTCTTGACGCCAATTATTGCCGATGGCAGTGTGCTGCTCGTCAATACAGATTTGATTGGTGACATTGAAATCAATGGCTATGCGGATTTATTAAACCCGGAACTAAAAGGAAAAATTGCTGCGGCAGATCCAGCAAGCTCCAGCTCCGCATTTGCACAGCTGACGAATATGCTGCTGGCAATGGGTGGCGATTATGAATCCGATGCTGGCTGGGATTATGTCGCAAAGCTTGTTGAAAATCTGGATGGAAAAGTCGCAAGTGGCTCTGGTGCGGTGCACAAAGGAGTAGCTGACGGAGAGTATGTAGTTGGTTTAACCTATGAGGATCCATCTGCAAGCTATGTGCGTGATGGAGCGCCAGTCGAAATTATTTATCCAGAAGAAGGAACGGTATTTTTGGATGCAGGGGTCGAAATTGTGAAGGATGCACCAAACATGGAAAATGCGAAGAAGTTTGTTGACTTTGTTATCGGTCAGGAAGCACAGGACGCATTTGGTACCGAACTAACAAACCGCCCACTTCGTAAAGGGGTAAAACTTGGTGATCATATGACACCACTATCTGAGATCCATGTCATCGAGGAAGATGAAGATTACGTAAAAGAAAATCGTGATGAAATTATTGAAAAATACATCGACGTGTTTACAGATGCACAGTAATGCAAAATTTTAAATAATCGACAAACAAACAGGGGGTTCGATACCGATGTTCGGGGTCGGACCCTTATCAAAATAGCAGCATGGGAGAAGGGGATTGCAGTGAGTATTTCAATTGATTTTAAAAATGTCGTAAAAAAGTATGGGGATGTCACTGTGATTCCAGGGCTGTCCTTTCAGATTAAGAAGGGTGAATTTTTCACATTGCTTGGTCCATCAGGGTGCGGTAAAACGACCCTTTTGCGGATGGTCGCTGGATTCAACAGTATCGAGGGGGGAGAAATTAGCTTTGATGACAAAGTGATCAATCAAATTTCTCCTCAGCATCGAAATATTGGGATGGTTTTCCAAAACTATGCGATATTTCCACATTTAACTGTACGAAAAAATGTCGCCTTTGGTCTGGGCAATCGCAAGGTACCAAAGGATGAAATAGATAAACGTGTGAACAACATGCTTCAAGTGGTGCAAATCGAACAGTTTGCCGACCGCCTTCCAGAAAATTTATCTGGTGGTCAGCAGCAACGTGTCGCGCTGGCGCGGGCCATTGTCATCGAGCCGAGCGTATTGCTGATGGATGAACCGCTTTCTAACCTCGATGCCAAGCTGCGGGTGGACATGCGGAATGCAATCAAAGATATTCAGCATGAAGTAGGGATTACGACGGTTTATGTAACCCATGACCAAGAGGAGGCCATGGCGGTTTCAGACCGAATTGCCGTCATGAATCTTGGCGAGATTCAGCAAATTGGTACGCCGCAATCGATTTACCAACGACCAGCGAATATCTTCGTCGCCAGCTTCATCGGTCGCACCAATATTTTAGAACGGGAGATTACTGGGCAAGCCGATCGGCATGTTCTTCATTTAGATACCGATTATCAGGTGGACATCGACCATTTAACCATTCCGAAAGACAGTGGCAAGGTTTCGGTTAAGCTTTCGATTCGTCCGGAAGAATTCATTATTGATCCGGATAATACGGTTGGCATGGAAGCAGAGGTATTGGAAAACATATTCCTCGGTCTCAATGTTCATTATTTTGTGCGGTTGAAATCAGGTGAAAAAGTCGAAGTCATTCAAGAATCGATGATTGGTGAAACAATCGAACCAGGTACAAAAGTGAAGCTGCAAATCAAGAAACAAAAAATCAATATCTTTGATTTTGAAACGGAAATGAATGTGATTGAAGGTGTTGACAATGGTATCTAATCTAGCGAAAAAAAGAGACATGTGGTCACTCATTACGCTGGGAATAATTGTGATTTATGCCTTTGTACTCGTATTTCCGCTCATTGCCCTATTGAAGGAAAGCTTTACAGCGGGAAAAGACGGCGCCTTCTCTATGGATTATTTCTTCAAATTTTTTGGAAAAAAGTATTACTATGGTGCTCTATTTAATAGTATGAAGGTAACTGTTGCGGTAACCATCGCCTCAGTTATTTTGGCAACACCGCTCGCCTACATTATGACAACGGTGAAAATCAAAGGGAAAATCTATTTACAGATTTTAATTTTGATTTCTTCAATGGCACCACCATTTATCGGCGCCTACTCGTGGATTTTATTGCTCGGTCGTAATGGGGTAGTGACCAACTTTATGCGCGATGTATTCCATCTTGGTACACCAGATATTTATGGTTTTCTTGGAATTACCCTTGTGCTCACCTTACAGCTGACTCCATTGATTTATATGTTTTTAATGGGCGCGTTGAAAAGCATTGATAATTCCTTACTCGAGGCCGCCGAAAGCATGGGCTATACCGGGATCAGCAAGCTGGTCAAAGTAGTCATGCCTTTGATCGTACCAACAATTTTAGCGGGTGCCTTGATGGTATTCATGCGTGCTTTGGCAGACTTTGGTACACCAATGTTAATTGGGGAAGGCTTCATGACGCTGCCAGTGCTGATTTTTAATGAGTTTATTAGTGAAATGGGTGGAAATGACGGCTTTGCAGCAGCAATCAGTGTCATCGTCATCATTATTGCGCTGACCATTTTCCTCATTCAAAAATATATTTCCAATCGCAAGTCCTTTTCAATGAATGCCTTGCATCCGATTAAAGAGAAAAAGGAATCCGGCATGAAAAATTTCCTCTCTCATGTATACGTGTATGGCTTCATTGCGCTGGCTATTTTACCACAGCTTTACGTTGTGTATACGGCCTTTTTGAAAACATCGGGGCGGATTTTTGTCAAAGGCTATTCCTTGGACAGCTTCCGTCAAGCCTTCGACCGGGTGGGCGATGCGATCCTGAATACATTTATGCTCGGTTTGACTGCAATCGTCTTTGTCGTCATCATTGCCATTTTCATCGGGTATGTTACGGTAAGGAAACGAACCTCGGCAACGAATGCACTTGATGTCATTTCCATGGTGCCGTACATCGTGCCAGGCTCGGTCATGGGGATTGCGCTGCTCTTAGCTTTCAATAGCAAGCCATTATTATTAAGCGGAACAGCAGCAATTATGGTCATCTCCTTTGTCATCAGGCGACTGCCCTACACGATTCGATCAAGTGCGGCAATTGTCCACCAAATTAGCCCAAGTGTCGAAGAAGCATCGGCAAGCCTTGGTGCATCAACGTTAAAGACATTTACCCGCATCACATTACCGATGATGATACCCGGCGTTATTTCCGGGGCAATATTAAGCTGGGTCACGATTATTAGTGAATTGAGTACGTCAATTATTCTCTATACAGCAAAAACAAGAACGATGACGATTGCTGTCTATACAGAGGTTGTCCGCGGAAATTATGGCATTGCTGCAGCACTTTCGACAATCTTAATCGCCATCACCATCATTTCCCTGCTCATTTTCTTCAAGCTTACCGGGCAGAAGGAAGTATCGATATAAACATGCATAAAGGGAATAATGTATCTGCAGGCTCAGATGCATTATTCCTTTCGCTATCCATAGTATAATAGCTTTAGAAGAGGAGGGGATGGGATGAAACCCCTGCAAGGGAAAAACTTCAAGGATGCGACGAGGGCATTATTTTTAAAATATACCGTCATCCCCATCCTGCTCATTATTATCTTGTTTCTTGTGTTCACCGTTTTCGTCTTCAAAATTAAAGCGATACATGACACGAAGCAGTCCGCACAGCAGGTTGAATCAGAAATCATGACTGTGTACCAAACCTATCTTGATGAGCTGGAGTACATGGCGAATGCATCAGCAGTAAAAGAAACACTGCGCTCCAGCAGCAAAAATCATTATGTGTACGAGGAATTTTATAATTTTAATAATCAACAAACAGTGAAGAGCGCCTTCCATTTTGTCGATAAACGGGATGTTTTTTTGGCCCAAACGATTCCATCGGATCATGAGCTGAATAAGAAAATTATCCGTGATATCCTGCCCTGGATTGATAAAAATCCGGAAGAAATTTATATGGATGCCAACCGAACTGAATTTATCAATGGCAAGGTAGCGTCATTTACCATCGGCAAGGCAGTCATGCAGGAGGGACAAGTGGCTGGTTATTTAATTTATCAGCTGTATGAGGAAGATTTGGAGCGGCTCATATTTGGCAAAAAGGCAGATATCATCGTGCTGGCGGATGACTATGATTATATTATTGCTTCGACCAACAGCATCGTCGTCGGCTTAATGAATAAATTCAGTCCCGAGCATTACCATGATCACTATGTCAAAATCAAAGATGATAATTATTATATGAGTAAAATTGCGGCAGGCGATTTTTCCATTTATGCATTAAAAAATATGAAAAATGATCATCTCGTTTTTTATTTATACGTTATTTTTCTCGCCTTAATCGGTGTTCTATTATTTTTCCTGTTGAAAAATTTAGCCGAAAAAATGTCCTCCCAAAATGCAGCCTCCATCGATAAACTCATGCAGGCGGTCACTAAATTGGAAAAAGGGGATATGACGGCTTACGTGCACATCCAGACGGGTGATGAATTTGAGATGTTGGCGCAGCATTATAATAAGATGCTTGATAATTTAAATGAATTAATGGAGAAAAACCGTGAACTATCCAATATTCGCCGTATCAAGGAAATTAAATTGTTGGAAAGCCAATTCAATCCGCATTTTATGTTTAATGTACTGGAAACGTTACGCTATACGATGTTTATTGACCGGGAACAGGCACAGGAAATTATTTTTTCCTTGTCACGGCTTTTACGTTACAGCATTCATAAGGATGATCAGCTCGTTCCGTTCGAGCAGGATTTAAATTATATCGTCGATTATTTGCAGCTGCATCAATACCGATTCCAGGATCGACTGGATTATGAGCTGGACGTTGCTGATACCGTACGCCCGATTTTCGTACCGCGCTTACTACTGCAGCCATTAATCGAAAATGCAATAAAATACGGCTATCAAACAAAAACACATCTGCATATCTTAATCAGCGCCAAAATTAAGGGTAATCAAATCGTGTTCTCCGTTCAGGATGATGGCCCTGGTATCGAAGCCGAGAAACTTGCAGCCATCCGTGAAAATTTAAAAACGATGGACAGCACCAATTTGGATATTGGTATCGGATTGTACAATACGCACCGCAGAATGGTGCTGCAATATGGTGAGGATTATGGGATTCAAATCGACAGCTCAATCGGCGTCGGCACCACTGTAACGATAAAGATGCCATACAAAGGAGCGAAAATCGATGTATAAGGTATTAATTGTGGAAGATGAAGATATGATTCGCAATGGACTGCATTATATGATGGACTGGACGGCGCTCAATTGTGTCGTAGCTGGTGAAGCAAGCAATGGCAAAGAGGGCTTGGAACAAATCGCAGCGATTGAACCAGACATTGTCCTGCTTGATATCAACATGCCGATCATGAGTGGGTTGGAAATGCTCGCAACCTACGACGAAGAGCCACCTTTCAGCATCATCATCCTGTCCGGCTATGATGATTTTCAATATGCTAAGCGTGCTATCGAATATCGTGTCATTGAATACTTGCTGAAACCAGTCGACCACCGCGAGCTGCGGGCAGCGGTGGAACATGCTAAAGAAAGGGTTCAGCAAAAACAGAAATTACAACTGCTGCAAACATCCGCCAAACAACCAGATGAACTGCATGTACTCGACATGCACGTATGGAATAAACAACAGCATCCATCCAGCCATGTCGCGCAGATGATTGCCTATGTACAGGAAAATTATGACCAAAAAATTAGCATGAACGACCTGGTGGAAGCGCTCGACCGCAGCGCCACCTACTTAAATAATAAATTCAAGGAAAGCACCACCTACACCTTTAATGAATTCTTAAATCGCTACCGCGTCCACCGCGCCATCGAAATGCTGCGCCAAGGCGACTGCAAAATCTCGATGCTCGCACTCGACGTCGGCTTCAGCAACTATCGTTATTTCATCAAAGTATTCAAACGCTACACCAACGTTCTACCAAGCGACTTCGCCAAATACTACCAGCACCACAACGAACCAAAAGAAATCACATGAAGGAATCGGTGAACCGATTCCTTTCCACTTGAAGAGATTCTATTGGCAGGAATCGACACATCGATTCCATTTTTTATGTCGGTAGAAATCGGCTGGCCGATTTCATTCTCATTCGGGGTGATCGTTAGGGAGGTGGAGTTGGTGCGCGAGTCGATGCAATCCACGCTCGAGCTGCCGTGGTTGGTGCGTGAGTTCGTGTGGTTAGTGCGTGAGTTTGGCTGGTTGACGCTTGACTTCGTGTGTTCGGTGCGCGACATTGAAATGTGGGCATGCGACTTTCGAGCATAGGCATGCGACTTTGAGGTCAAGGCATGCGACTTTCGAGCATAAGCATGCGAGTTTGGGGTCAAGGCATGCGAGTCTGCCACCAACCCATGCGACTTCCGCCAAAAGGCATGCGACTTCATGCCAAACTTATGCGACTTTCCAGCGAAGGTATGCGACTCCCGGCCAAACCCATGCGACTTTCACTTTTAGGCGAAGTCGCGGACATTATATTGGGTTTATCTACCTTGTAATTGTGAATGACTCAAAGTCAGATAACTTAAATCGTGTTTATCTACCTCGTAATCGCAAATGAACCAAAGTCAGATACATTAAATGCAGTTTAATTACCTCGTAATCGTGAATGACCCAGAGTCAGATAACTTAAATCGTGTTTATCTACCTCGTAATCGCAAATGAACCAAAGTCAGATACATTAAATGCAGTTTAATTACCTCGTAATCGTGAATGAATCAAAGTCAGATACATTAAATCGTGTTTATCTACCTCGTAATCGTGAATGACCCAAAGTCAGATAACTTAAATCGCGTTTATCTACCTTGTAATTGTGAATGACTCAAAGTCAGATAACTTAAATGCTGTTTATCTACCTCGTAATGGCGAATGACTCAAAGTCAGATAACTTAAATCACGTTTATCTACCTCGTAATCGTGAATGACCCAAAGTCAGACACATTAAATTGATTTAATCCACCTCTTTTACCAAAGTAAGCAACCCTGGACCAAATCTATACGACTTCACTGTAAATCCTAGCGTCACCCAGCCATAAATCGTCTTCCCAATAAAAAAATGCAGTAGGAATCGGCGCGCCGATTCCGTCCTTACTAAAAAAAATCCAATGATGTGGAAATCGGCAGCCACCGATTTCATCCCATTAATTGTCGGAATTCATATAGACAGAAAACTCACTCTATGCTAGGATGAAAACAATTAGTAAAAGTTTTATTAAATTTTTTCAACGTGAATTTACGAGTAAGATGAACAACAGGGAACACACGGAAAAAGTTGATGAAGCAGCGCATAGCCAATAACGACAGTTTTGGAATCAAAAAATGGAAACGGTATCAGAGGCTCACAACCTTGTGAACCTGGCTGATGCTTCAATTGATTCCAGTATGTACACTGGAACGGCTTTGCGTCATATAAGGGAGGGGAGAACCTTATATAAATTAAATTAACTTTCATCAAATGTGCGTGAAGCATCAACCGGTGCATCCCACGCCAAGCGCCGCACGTCAACAGAAGATGGCGAGTTGAAATATCTCGATAAAATTACCAAAAGTGAAGAAGGACTTTCCTTTGAACAGGAATTGGCTAAATATTTGACATGGCCTGGTGGCGGTTACCCAGGATATGTGAAGGCAGAACTGTTCCAAGGTCTGGAAAACTCACCGAAATCGGCTGAATCTGCGAAGAAATTGGAGCCATATATGATTGAGGAAGCATGGCCAACTTTCACCCATACAGCGGAAGAAAATCGTGTGCTTGCATCGACTGGTGCTGATATTGAAAAATATGCACTGGAAATGCGTGACAAATTCATTTCCGGCGACGTACCTTTTTCAGAATGGGATAAATATGTCGATACCATTGAAAAAATGGGATTGGAAGAATATATGAAAATCAAAGAACAAGCCTTGGAGCGTTATGAAAAAAATTAATGCCAGCAGCGTATAGAAGCAAAAAATTCGGGGGAACGTTCATGTTTCCCCTTTACGCTTCTTAAAAAGGAAGCACTGGTGACGGAGGGAACACTTTTGTCGAGGAAAAATATAAAAGCTGCCATCCAAGCATGTCAGCACACCATCTGTGTCACGGATTTTGGAGCGGATCCAACCGGTAAAACAGATAGTACAACAGCAATTTGGCAAGCATTTGAAGCGGCTAAGCAAGTTACTGAATTAGTCGTGATTGATTTTCCAACAGGTACCTATCAATTGCAAAAAGGCACCGCGCAGCAACGGGAGTACCATACATCGAACACGAACAGCATTGAATTTCCAATCAAGCACATCGCACTGCTTCTCGAGGAACAATCAGATGTCATCATCAATGGAAATGGTTCACTGTTTATGATTCATGGCGATTGCATGGCATTGGCCGTTGTCAAATCGAAAAACATTCATTTATATGATTTTTCCTGGGAT
The DNA here is from genome assembly GCF_003730295.1 of Ornithinibacillus gellani. Taxonomy (GTDB): domain Bacteria; phylum Bacillota; class Bacilli; order Bacillales; family Amphibacillaceae; genus Ornithinibacillus_A; species Ornithinibacillus_A gellani. The sequence goes on along the minus strand of NZ_QTSZ01000051.1, from coordinate 148,535 downwards.
TTTGCCGATCCGACAACGATAGAAATGACCGTGTCAGATGTAGGCACTTGGGAAGGTGGAGAATATACCGACTTTTACATGCCAGCCTGTTTTTCCCATGAGATTGCCGATAATGAAAGGGACGTTATTTGGAACAGTGCCGTGGATCCGACCAGTCAGACCTATTATTGGCAGGATAAGAATCATAAAAACGGTTGGACCTTGGTCGCGTACCATCCTGATCGAAATATCACAAGGCGCTATGCGTTGGAACTCGGCCCATTTGCGGAGCATCGTACAAAGGTTGAGCAGTTAGACGACACTACCATTCGCATTTATTATGATCAAAACAGACCCCACTTGCATAAGCAAGGGCTTGTATTTGAATTTTGCTCGACGCCAAGAAGGGAAACGGCGGGGGCATTTATTTGGGAAAGTGCGCACACCGTCATCGAACAGGTTCATGTGCATTATATGCATGCGTTTGGCTGGCTAACCCAAATGTCGCATCATGTTTCCTATTATGATTGTACGTTCCAAACGAGACCGGAATCAGAGCGCCATACGTCAGGTTATGCGGATTGCATTCATTTTTCCGGTGCCGGCGGACATGTGCATATCGAGGGCTGTACTTTTAAACAAGCCCATGACGACCCAATTAATGTGCATGGAACCTTTACGCGCGTAGAGGAAAAAATCGATGACCACACCTTGCTTTTAAAATATATCCAGCGTCAGCAAGGGGGATTCCCACAATATTATGTTGGGAACCAGGTGATGTTTTATCGCCGGGACCTGCTTGTGCCTGGGGAAGACAATGGTCAAATATATACCGTAAAAAAGGTCGTTCACCCTGGTGAACAAGGCAATGATATGCGATCGATGCGCGTCACATTTGAGGAGAAATTGCCAGATGATCTTGCTACGTATTTGACGGACAAAGAACCGATGTTTGTCGCAGAAAATATTACGTTTACGCCGTCCGTTTGTATCAAGGACAATCATTTTGAGACCATCTCCACACGTGGGATTCTTTGCACGACGAGAAAAAGTGTACTCATCGAAGGAAATGTGTTCAAGCATATGGCGATGGATTGTATTTATTTATCAAATGATTCCCATTTCTGGTATGAATCCGGCCCGATTCGTAATACGACGATTCGCAATAATACGTTTTATGTGACCAAGGTTGGCGGCGCACCATGGCGTAACGCTGCCATTCGAATTGATCCCATCACCTATGGAAATACATTGCCACCGGTGACGAATACGATTCATAAAAACATTCGCATCGAAGAAAACACTTTTTATATGGAGCATGAATCTGTACTGGCAGCAAAAAGCGTGGATCATTTAACCTTTGTTAATAATGAAATTTATCCGTATACGCCAGCGAGAGACACATCGATACCAGAAACCATTGTCGGCGAAGCACATGAAACAGAGCGCGAGACAGCTACCTTTGAATTGATTGCCTGCCAGCACGTGCTGATTGCAAATAATCGCTATGCAGCAGACATCGAGCCAACACTATACTATGCACAGATGACGAAAGCGGGCCTCCTGCAATCGGATGTGTTGAACATAAAGGAAACCAAATCATCGTAAAACATACAAACTTGAAAAATATCATACAAGAATAGACAGAAAGGAAGTTTTCGCATGACAAAAACAAAAGCAATTCTCATCGGAGCCGGTGACAGAGGGGCCAAGGCATATGCACCATATGCTAGAAACTATCCCCATGAGCTGGAATTTGTAGCCGTTGCCGAACCAAATAAGGATAGACGTGACATTTTTGTAGAGCAGTATGACCTGGATGAAAGTCAGTGCTTCGACACATGGCAGGAGCTGCTCGCAGCGGATGTGGAGGCGGATGTTGCCTTCATTTGCACATTGGATAAGGGACATTATGAACCTACCATGGCCGCAATCGAAAAAGGCTATCATATTTTACTAGAAAAACCGATGTCACCCGATCCCAAAGAATGTATTGAAATGACAGAAGCAGCGAAAAAGCATGACCGCATGCTGACAATTTGCCACGTGCTGCGCTATACACCGTTTTGGCGGGCCATTAAAAAGGTCATTGAATCCGGCGATATTGGTGAAATTGTTTCGATACAACTGAATGAAAATGTGGAAATCATGCATATGTCACACAGCTTTGTACGTGGAAACTGGAATAATAGTGATGTCACCAGCCCGATGATTTTACAAAAATCCTGCCATGACATGGATATTCTGATGTATTTGATGGACCAGCGCTGTAAGCAAGTCAGCTCATTCGGTTCGCTCATGCATTTCTGCGAAGAAAATGCACCAGAGGGCGCACCAGAGCGTTGCTTGGACGGATGTCCCGTGGCAAATGAATGCCCATTCCATGCCGGCAGATATTATTTAGGCGAAGGCCGCGGCTGGGCACGCAAATTTACAACTGACGACTCCCGCGAAGGCATTATCCATGCGCTGAACACAACACCATACGGCAAATGTGTGTATCGTTCAGACAATAATGTCGTGGACCATCAAGTGGTCAATCTGGAATTCGAAACTGGCGCAACCGCCACCTTCAGCATGTGCGGCTTCACTCGTGAACAAACAAGAATTGTCCAAATCATGGGAACAAAAGGAGAAATCCGCGGCAAAATGGATGAAAATGAAATCTCTGTTTTTGACTTCCTAACCAAGCAAGAAAAAGTAACCAAACTACCAACAACAATGAGCGGACACGGCGGGGGAGACGAAGGTATCGTTAGCGACTTCCTCAGCGCAGTCAGAAAAGAACCAGGCGCAGCAACAAGCTCATCCGCAGCCGTGTCTTTAGAAAGCCACCTGCTCGCATTCGCCGCAGAAGCATCCCGCGTCGAAGCAGGAAAAGTAATCGAAATTGACCAATTCTACCAAGAACAGCTAGCCAGAAAAGCATAACACCGAAATCGGAGACAGCCGATTTCAACCACATGAATAAGCAACCCAAGCAGGACAGAAGGAATCGGCACGCCGATTCCTTTCTAATATGGTGGGGAAGCTGATGCGCGAGACGGGGTGGTTGGCGCGCGAGTTCCGTCGTTCGGCGCTCGCCTTTGTCTGGTTGGTGCTCGAGTTCCGGCGATTGGTGCTCGAGTTCACCATGCTTGCGCACCATCTCAACCGATCTCCGTGGGCACCCTCCATGCACACCAATAAAGAAATGTAGAAATTGACTGTGGCCAATTTCATCATCATTCATGAAGTTATCGGTTTCGTTTTTGTGGCAAGGCTGAACTTGAGTGGGTCGTTTGTATGAAACAAAAAACATTCAACACCATTATAGTAAAAACATGGTAGAATAGGATTAGACAGATGTATATTTGGGGTGGATAAAAAAGTGGCTACAATTAAAGATATAGCAAAACAAGCAGGGGTATCCCCAGCAACTGTATCACGCGTGCTGAATTATGACGCCAGTTTGTCTGTTTCCGATGAAACGAAGCGACGGGTTTTTGAATCTGCAGAGGCACTCAACTACAAGAAGAAAATCAACCGACAGTTCACTGGCAAGAAGATGGCTGTCGTGCATTGGTATACAGAGCAAGAGGAACTAAATGATTTATATTATTTATCCATTCGACTTGGCATCGAGCGGCGATGCAAAGAGTTGGATATGAATATGGAAATCTTTTTCTACGATAATATTGATGATATTATTCCGAATGAGGTGGAAGGAATTATCGCCGTCGGTAAATTTGGTACTAAGCAGGTCGAGGCGCTTGTGAACATAAATCCTCGTGTTGTTTTTGTGGACCATAAACCAGATGTCGAGGCATTTGACTCCGTCGTCATCGATTTTAACCATGCGACTAAAAAAATTCTGGATCACTTTTTGGACACAGGTCATCAAAATATCGGCTTTATCGGCGGGAAAGAACAGCCGCGTGGGGAACGAACTCCGAAAATCGATCCGCGCGAACATACTTTTGTTACCTATTTACAGGAAAAAGGTTTGTACAATGAGGCCAATGTGTTCAGCCGTGGTTTTTCTGTGAAAAATGGTTACCACTTAATGAAGCAAGCAATTGAAGAATTAGGTGACGCGCTTCCAACGGCATTTCTGGTCAGTAGTGACGTCATGGCGGTCGGAAGTTTGCGCGCTTTGCATGAAGCGAATATCAATATACCAGGACGCGTCAGCATTATTGGTATCAACGATATTTCCATTTCCAAGCATATGTACCCGCCACTGAGCACAATCCGCGTACATACCGAGCTCATGGGTGAAACAGCAGTGAATATGCTGATTGAACGTTTGGAAGGTAGAACCATCGCAAAAACAACCTATATTGCAACGGAATTAATCATACGCGACAGTACAAAATAAAAGCATCCAAACAGCTGGAGGATGGCTATTGCAAAAAATGAATGATCCTATGGGAAAAGATAGGAGATGTTTAACATCTTTTATCCTTTCTCTTTTTTTGAAACAAAAAAGATTTTAAAAATGAGAAAACCACCCAACGCCGTCAGAAGCAGGGTGGTTCTCATAGAAAATAAAATTGTGACAACCACCGCCTGTACGGCTGAGGCAGCAAGAGGGAGGATTGCAGTCCTTCCTCTTTTTTAATCTATATCCATTTTAACGTAAAAACATGCAAAAATCAATGGATTTTGCTTTTTGATGTCCAATAGAACACCCTAATGGCAATGCAAAAATCGTTTCGGGAAATTTTTGTGAACAAGTAGTAATTTCTTTATGGAATGATGGATAAAACCAATCATTGTCACAAAATTTTTATAAAAAAAACATATGGCATCATTTGCAAAATCACGTTATCCGCGGTAAGCTAGAAGTAGATATGATGTTGTCGAACCCTGCTCGGGTTCTTTTCTTTGGTAGTTGATAAGTTGGAAAATAGATGACATCAGACAACGGCATACGCCATGTATGTCAACCGAATTCGATAGAGAGCGGTGTGTGAATGGAAGGAATTATACTATTATTAATTGGACTTTTCTCTGGCGCATATGGAATTATGGTTGGAGCAGGTGGAGGGTTTATATTTGTACCAGCATTGCTGTTGATTATGAATATGCCACCACATCTTGCGGCAGGAACCGGGCTAGTGATAGTAATGGTAAACTCCCTGTCTGGTGTGGCGGGCTTTGCAAAGCAAAAGCGAATCGATTACCAGCTGGCAATCTTCCTAACCATTGGTGCATTTCCTGGGTCATTTCTCGGTGCATATTTAACAAAATTCGTATCCACAGCCCAGTTTTACACGATTTTTGCCTGTGTATTGATTGGACTAGGAATCTTTCTGCAAATTAAAAATCGCAAAGGTGCATCTTCCGCGCCGAAATCGGAGCTGGAAGTGAAGCAATATCATTCACCAGGTTACTGGGCAGGTATTTTGATGCTCGGTATTTTTATGGGAACCGTTTCGACATTTTTCGGCATTGGCGGAGGCTGGCTGATGGTACCAATCTTGATGTATCTTTATAAGGTTGTGCCACACCGTGCGACGGCGACTTCTGTATTTGCTTTATGCCTATACTCTTCGTTCGGTGTTGGAATCCATATTTTCAACGGGAACGTCGATTGGTTAGCAGCATTCTGGGGAGGATTAGGTGCAATGATCGGTGCACAAATCGGTGTATTCGTATCGAACCGCATGTCCGGTCGTTTAATTGTGCAGCTTCTGTCCTTACTCTTAATTGGATTAGGCATTCGAATGTTATTTTAATTATCTTAATTAAGAAATATATTTAAAAAATTTCAACAGATACCCGTATACATCACTGTACAGGTATCTGTTTTTATTTCCTATACGTCTTGATTATCCTTCCAAACAACATAATTTAGAGCCAGCGCAAAGGACACCCATGCAATATAAGGAATCATTAACGTACCTGCAAGGCGACTTTTTCGGTAAAAATAATACGTATTCAAGGTAACCGCAGACCAGAGCATGGCAGCTTCAATGAAAGCAGTGCCACGTAAATTCCAACGAAAAAATAAAAATGACCACAAATAATTGAGCCCAAGCTGCACAGAGTAAGTCATGTTCGCTTGCTGTTGCAAGGCAGCGGGCTTTTTTTCCTTGTCAAAAAGATATTTAGCAGTTCCCATCGTTACATATAAACTTGTCCATGCAACCGGAAATACCCAAGAAGGCGGTGAAAAACGAGGCGTGTCCAACCGATGATATTTTCGCTTCGCTGATTTCGTTGCGAGCGTTCCGGCAATCGTGCCTCCAATCAGCGGCACTGCAACTGAAGCAGCCAGCCGCCATTTATTCGAAACGACCATCATACCCAACCCTTTCCCCGAAGTTTGTATACTACAAGCCTTCCCCAAACACCCAAAATAAAACGACATTAGAGAAAAGAAGATGAAATCGGGCGTCGCCGATTTCTGCATCATGGATATAGGGAAGGGATCGTCTTGAGGCGATTTCAATGATATTTTTGTATTTTACAGGATGGAAAAATTCTAGCTGCGATGTAGTTGCGTTCATGGGGAAGAAATCGGCACCAGCCGATTTCAACATCGTTGGAGTTTCTGTAAAGTCGCACATCGCCTCGCGAAGAAAATTGAAAAAGAAGGAATCGGCGAATGCCGATTCCATCCGCATTTCAACTAATAAAACTTCTTCTCCCAATTAGACCAGAAACCCGTATGGATTTGGCAAGAAGTCGCTTATCTTGGAAATGAAGTGAATTAAGTCGGTTTAAAGTATCTGACTTTGATTCATTCATGATTACGAGGTAGATAAACCTGATTTAAAGTATCTGACTTTGATTCATTCATGATTACGAGGCAGTTAAACCCGATTTAAGTTATCTGACTTTGGTTCATTCGTGATTACGAGGTAGATAAACCTGATTTAAAGCATCTGACTTTGGTTCATTCATGATTACGAGGTAGTTAAATCCGATTTAAAGTACGTGACTCCGCCTAATAATGAAAATCGCATGGGTTGGTGGTGAAATCGCATGCATATAGAGGGTAGAAATCGGCACGGGCCGATTTCAACATCATTTAAGAAACCCAAACCCTGGACCCCCTGCAAGGTCGCGCATGGAACACCCAAACTCGCGCGCCGAACGCCCCAACTCGCGTGCCACGCACCCCAACTCGCGCGCCGAACGCTCCAACTCGAGCACCACCCACCCAAACTCGCGCGCCGAACGCCCAAACTCGAGCGCCACGCACCCCAACTCGCGCGCCGAACACCCAAACTCGAGCGCCACCCACCCCAATCCCACTGAAATCGGCTCGTCCCGATTTCTACGTTTTTCCTTTTCAATTGGCTTTACATTTGGTGAAAAAGGGTCTATACTCGGGGTAACTGGTTATAACCAGTTGAACAGAATGCATTTTTATATTTGGAGGGGGGTTGGGGGTTATATTAGATAAAGCGAGCAGGGTGCCGTTGTATTTGCAGCTGACGCAGGTATTGGTGAAGAAAATGAATGCGGGTCAGTATCGCGAATATGAGAAGCTGCCGTCTGAGCGTGAGCTATGTGGGATGTATGAACTGAGCAGGATTACGGTTCGGCAGGCATTGCAGGAACTGGAGCGCGAGGGTTACATCTATAAGGAGCATGGCAAGGGGACGTTTGTTGCGCCGAAATCGTATAATCAGCGTTTGGTGAAGCTGTATAGTTTCACGGAAGAGATGAAGGCGATGGGCAAGGAACCGTCCACGAAGGTGCTGTCGTTTCAGCGGCTGGCAGTGAATGAACGGCTGGCAGAAAAGATGGGGCTGGATGATCAGGAGGATGCGTATCAGGTAACGCGGCTGCGGTTAGCGGATGGCGAACCACTCATGTATGAGACATCGTATTTGCCGGCGCGATTATTTCCGAATTTGACGGAGAAGGCCCTCACTTACCGACCAATGTATGATGTGTTCGCTGATGATTATCAGATTACCGTGACGAAGGCTGTGGAACGATTTGCGGCGACAGCGGTACGCGCGCAGGAGGGAGCCTTTCTGGAGATGCGCGAGAATCAACCGGCAATGCTGATTAAGCGTTTTGCCTATCAAAACAAGCAATTATTGGAGTACACCGTCAGTGTCGCACGTGGGGATAAGTTTGATTACACGGTTGAGCTGACGTAAAAACATTTGAACAAGCGCCAACTGGTCATAACCAATATGGCGATTATAAATATCATAATGGAGGTTGTCACATGTTTAAACTAACAGAAGAACAATTACAAGAAGGCATGGCAGGACATACGGCTCGCGAGATTTACCAGCAGCCTGGTCTATGGCAAAAAACATTATCCGAATTATTTCAGCAGCGCGAATCAACGCGTGGTTTCCTGGAGGATGTCTATGCGAAACATGATCGCGTCCGCGTTATTTTCACAGGTGCAGGTACTTCTGCATTTGCGGGTGACACGATTGCACCGGCACTTTCCGCACAGCATCAGAAAAATGTTCATTTCGAATCGGTTCCAACGACAGATATTGTGTCCAATCCGACGAACGTTTTCATGAAGGATGAGCCGACGATTCTCGTATCATTCGCTCGTTCTGGAAATAGCCCGGAAAGTGTTGCAGCAGTGAAGCTAGGTACGAAGCTTGTAGATGATTTTTATCAAGTTGTTATTACTTGTAATAAAGATGGTCAGCTTGCAAAAAATACTCAAGGGGACGAGCGCAGCATTACGTTCTGCACACCAGAGGAAGCAAATGATAAATCGATGGCAATGACAAGTAGCTTTACGAGCATGATTTTGGCTGCATTTGCATTATTTACGGTACATCCATTTACAGGCAATACTTCCTCTAAAGTGATTGCAAATGGCGAGCACTTACTGGATAAAATGACTACACAAATTGATCAGCTATTGGAATTTGATTTTGAACGGATCATTTATCTAGGGTCTGGTTTGCTTGGACAGCTGGCACATGAAGCAGCGTTAAAAATGCTCGAGCTGAGCGCTGGACAGGTTGTAGCGGTTCATGAATCTTCTCTAGGCTTCCGTCACGGTCCGAAGTCGATTTTGAATGATAAATCCGTTGTCGTGTTATTCATGTCACAGGATCCATATACACGCAAGTATGATATGGATATTTTACGCGAGGTTGCAGCGGATGAGTCTGGTCTTCAGGTCGTTGTATTGACAGAACAGGCAGATGAAGAAATTGAAAAACTAGCAGATGTAACGGTAGCCGTTAACTTCGGCCAAGAAAGTCTAACGACGGACTTCCAGTTGGCACTTTTATACATCCTATTCGGTCAGGCATTGGCATTGAAAAAATCAGTACAGCTTGGCATCTCACCGGATAACCCAAGCCCAACCGGCCGTATCAACCGTGTTGTAAAAGGGGTAACCATTTACGATTACGAAGGCTAATCTGACAGCCTTTTTACCAAACGATAAACCATCAAAAAGGAAGCGATACGTATGAAGTATGCAATCCACGCAGCTCGATTTTTGCTCGAGCAGGAGGAAGCAGGTCCGGGATACCTTATTGTAGAGGATGGGCGCTTCGGTGAAATAACAGCCGAAGCCCCGCCGGAAATGGACATCATCGATTATAGCGACTATACGATAGCACCAGGACTTTTTGATACCCATATCCATGGCATCGGTGGCTACGATATCATGGATGGTACGGTCGAGGCTGTTCAAGAAATATCGAAAGCTTTGCTGCCACTTGGAGTCACGAGATTTTTACCAACGACATTGACGTCCTCGCCAGCGGATTTAGAGCAAGCGATTGTTTCGATCCGGAAAGCGGTGGAAACCGGATTGTCAGGTGCACAGTCAGCGGGGATTTTTCTTGAAGGTCCTTATTTTACCGAAGAGCATAAGGGCGCACAAAACCCGGCCTATTTCCGTGATCCAGACGTAGCGGAATTTCATAAATGGCAGGAGCTCGCAGATGGCACGATTGTAAAGATCGCCATCGCACCGGAGCGTAATCAGGCTGCCGCATTTACTAAGGAAATGAGTAAAGAGGTTCTTGTCAGCTTAGGCCATACAAATGCGACCTTTGATTGCTGCCAGGAGTTAGTAGATGCAGGTGCGCGGGAATATGTGCATTTATTTAACGGCATGCGCGGTCTACATCACCGGGAACCAGGTGTTGTTGGTGCAGCATTGACCGATTCCCGAGCCTATGCGGAGATGATTTGTGACGGGCATCATGTTCATCCACAGGTTGCCACGCACGCTTACGCAACCAAGCAGGACAAGCTTGTGCTCATCACCGACTGCATGCGAGCAGGCAACATGCCGGATGGTAATTACATGCTAGGGGAATTCCCGGTTGTGATGCAGGACGGTATTGCTCGTACCGAAGCAGGTTCACTGGCAGGCAGTACATTACTTTTGAAAAATGGTGTGAAAAATTTACAAGCCTGGAGCGGCAGCCCGCTGTATGATGTGTGGCATCGCGCCTCCTTATCACCGGCAGCAAGCCTCGGCTTGGAAGAACAATTTGGTAGCATCGCATCAGGTAAAACAGCAGATTTCGTAGCGATGGATGACAGCTTTAACGTACATGCTACTGCAATCGCTGGAGAAATTCGTTTTGAGTCAAAAAAATAACGTAATGTGAAAAGGAGTTCTTATCATGGGTGAAAATTTGAAACAGCAACGTTTGCAAAAATTAATGAATGACAGTGGTTATTTCAGCGCATTGGCAATTGACCAGCGCGGTGCTTTGAAGCGAATGATGGGCCAAGAAACAACAACAGAACAAATGGAAGCTTTTAAAACACTTGTATCCAGCGAGTTAACGAAATATGCTTCTGCTATTTTGCTCGACCCAGAGTACGGTTGGCCAGCTGCAGCGGCAAAAGATGCAGGCTGCGGATTACTCGTTGCCTATGAAAAAACTGGCTATGACACAAGTGAAAAAGGACGTTTCCCAAGCCTTTTACCAGAATGGTCTGTAAAACGCCTTGTTGAAAAAGGTGCAGATGGTATCAAGGTGCTATTGTATCATGACATCGATGATGAAAGTGGCATCAATGAGAAGAAGGATGTTTTCATTGAGCGCATCGGTTCTGAATGTCAGGCAGAAGAAATTCCATTTTTCTTGGAAATCATTACGTATTCTGAAGAAATCGAAGACGTAAAAGGTGCTGCATATGCGAAAGTGAAGCCACAAAAAGTGATTTCCTCTATGAAACATTATGCAGATCCACGCTTCAACGTTGATGTTCTTAAAGTTGAAGTACCTGTCACCATGGGCTTTGTAGAAGGCTATGCAGACGGCGAAGTATTGTATACGAAGGAAGAAGCAGCTGCATACTTCAAGGAGCAAAGTGAAGCAACAAATATTCCATACATTTTCCTAAGTGCTGGCGTATCTGCACAGCTATTCCAGGATACCCTTGTATTCGCAAAAGAAGCTGGTGCTAAATTCCACGGCGTGCTATGCGGCCGGGCAACATGGAGCGGTGCAGCAGATGCGTATAAAGAAAGCGGCGAATCTGCAGCAGTACAGTGGTTACAGGATACTGGTAAAGCAAACATTACAGAACTGAATGGTGTATTGGAAAAAACTGCCTCTGCAGTAGAATAATAGAACGGTAGCCTGCCCGTGCACGGTAATGCTACAATAATATGACATGCTTAAACAGCGAAGAGAATACCTCAAGCATCATGCATGGAAATGCGGATAGAGGAGTGTTTTTTGAAAATGATTGCAACGGTTACATTGAATCCATCAGTAGATATAAGCTATAAGCTGGATACATTTGAATTGGATACAGTCAATCGCGTATCCGACACATCCAAAACAGCTGGTGGAAAAGGACTAAATGTGGCTCGCGTACTGAAGCAGCTTGGAGAAGAGACAGGTGCAACCGGCTTTTTAGGCGGTAGCCTCGGATCCTTCATTCGCACAGAGCTATCAGGAATGGGCATTCAGGACCAGTTCATTGAAATTTCCGGGGAAACCCGCAACTGCATCGCCATTTTACATGAGGGCAAGCAGTCAGAAATTCTCGAGAGTGGTCCGAAAATTAGCGAATACGAAGCTAATTTATTTCTGGAAAAATTCGCCAAGGTCGCCGAAAAAAGTGATGTGATTACAATTTCCGGTAGCCTGCCAGCAGGTCTTGGCAAGGATTTCTATCAACAGCTCTTAAAAATTGCCAAAGAAAAAGGCAAGCGCACCCTCTTGGATACGAGCGGTGACGCATTGGAAAAAGCACTATGGGGCGATGACAAGCCATTTCTCGTAAAACCAAATACAGAAGAGCTTGCCGCACTCATTTCAGCTGATTTCCAATCCAAGGAATGCATCGTGGAAGCCATTCAAGCATCCATTTTTGACGATGTCGAATGGGTCGTCGTCACACGTGGCGGAGATGGTGCCATCGTCCGACACCAGGACCGAATCTATGACGCTACCATTCCATCCGTAGACGTCGTCAACCCAGTCGGATCAGGTGATTCCGTCGTAGCAGGCTTTGCTGCCGCATTTCAACGTGGCTACGACACCGAACAATCTATCAAATTTGGCCTCACCATGGGCACACTCAACGCCATGGAAGAAAAAACCGGCCACATCAATCCCGACAAAATCGACTGGTGCACCAACGCAATAACAGTCAAAGAAATCAACATCAACTAACAAAAAGAAGCTTGCCGAAACGGCAAGCTTCTTTCTTTTGGGAGGAATCCCAGCGGAGGAAATCGGGCAGTGCCCGATTTCAATATCATCTAAGAAGGATGGAATCGGCGCGCCGATTCCAATTCATGTAGATAAACTTGTTTTAAGTTATCTGACTTTGGTTCATTTGCGATAACGAGGTAGATAACACGGTTTTAAGTTATCTGACTTTGGTTCATTTACGATAACGAGGTAGATAAACCTGATTTAAGTTATCTGACTTTGGTTCATTCACGATTACGAGGTAGATAAACTTGATTTAAAGTATCTGACTTTGGTTCATTTACGATAACGAGGTAGATAAACCTGATTTAAGTTATCTGACTTTGGTTCATTCACGATTACGAGGTAGATAAACTTGCTTTAAAGTATCTGACTTTGGTTCATTTACGATTACGAGGTAGATAAACTTGCTTTAAAGTATCTGACTTTGGTTCATTTACGATTACGAGGTAGATAAACCTGTTTTAAGTTATCTGACTTTGGTTCATTCACGATTACGAGGTAGATAAACTTGATTTAAAGTGCGCTTCTTCACCAAAGAGTGGTAATCGCATGCATCTGGCCAGAAGTCGCATGCCTAAAAAAAGAAGAAATCGGTCTACACCGATTTCAACATCATCATCTAAGGATGGAATCGGCGTATCGATTCCTTTCCACCATCATCAGACCATAAGGACGAAATCGACCCACCCTATTTCTACATCCATCTCCATTCCCTGTAATCGGCCGAGCCGATTACCACCCTTTTTCCCTTGATTGATGCGCAGCGTGATTGGGTAAACACAAACAAGCATAAAGTGAAAATTTAATCTGTCGAGGTTTTCGCACCTCTCTCACTGATGGTTAGTTGAACGAATCAGACTTTTACTGGCTGTTGCTCCCCCCCTTACAATTTTTGTTATCTTTTGAAGTGGGGGGCTTACGTGATAAAATTGAAACGTTTTTGCAGGTTCTATCGTATTACGTATTAACGGACTAGGGAGGTTACTTCATGAAACATACGAGAGTGATATTATTTGGTATATTTATTTTTAGTTTATTGATTGTTGCTGGCTGTGATGGGGATCGTACTTTTACCATCGATGAGGTTGGCATTGATGCGCAAATAGATGAGGCTGGCAATATGCAGGTTACGGAGGTATTTACATATACATTTGATGGCGAATTTAAGGGGACGACTCGTGTGATAAATGCCGATGTTGAAAATTTCAGGGCCTATCTGACCGATAATCCGAGTCCGACGCAAGCCACGGATAACCTGGATGCATTGAAGGTGGAAGCGGATGACGGGGAGTTTGAAATTCATACGAAGTCGAAGGATGAAACGAAGTCTGTCGTGTATACCTATACGGTTGAGGATCAGGTGAAAAAATATCAGGATGTCGGCGATATGACGTATGCATTCTTTGATGATTCCAACGAAACGGATTTACAGCATGTATCCATAGCTGTGACGACGCCTGGGCCGGGTAATGATATACAAGTATTTTTGCAGCCTGGTGCGACAGGAAATGTAGAGGTTGCGCAGGGCAAGGTGCAGTATGATACAGATTTGCTGCAGGCGGGGGAATCGACGTCGTTTCGGCTTATTTTTCCAGCCGACCAGCTGACAAAGATGAAAACGAAAGAGAAGCTGGTTAAGGATGATATTATAAAAACGGAACAGGTGCTGGCGGAGCGGAAGGCACATTATGAGGAGAACTTTGCCAAAGCAGTGCCATACTTGATTGCGGGCATGGTGTTTGTACTTCTTTTTGGGATTGGGTTATATATCGTCAATCCAAATCGAAAAGGAAAAAACACGGAGATCGACCAAAAGCTGCAAATCTTCGAGGAAACTGATCCATTGCTGGCACAATTTATTGTCAAGGGAGAGTCACTGCCCTATGAATCATTTTTAGCTGGGTTATTTTCCTTAAAGCGCCGTGGTATCGTTACGATGGAAGAGGTACCTGCGACGGTAACGGATCAGGAAGTGAGCTATCGTTTTACACTTACTGGTAATGTAGCGGATGGCGATCAGGCAGATCATTATTTGATTTCTTGGTTGTTTACCGAGGAGGATGAGCGCGGCAGCTATTTTCTACTCGAATCCATTATGGAAAAAGCTACCGATTCGGATGAAGAGAAGGAAGAAAAAGCAGAGCATTTCCAGAACCATTTTACCATTTGGATGGAAATGGTAAAAGAACGCGAGGCGTATCAGGATACGAAAAAACGTCATAAGATTTTTGGGCTGTTTTCCCTCGTGACGACACTGCTGACTTATGGGCTCTATTACTATTTTATACAGTTTGAAATTTTGACACCGACGGAACAAACCGTTCTACCGCTTGTTGGTGGTGGAATAGCGCTTATCGCGATTCTTTTCAATCGCAGCAAATGGGTGGTCGGCGGATTTTACTTATCATTATTTATTATTTCAGCAATCCTGTTTACCGATACATTAAAGCTTGGGCTGCTACTGCTTTATTACACGATTGCTGCCGGCATGGTATTGCTCGTACCGAATCGAGTTTGGCGGGAAGGCACCCGTGCGATTAAGCAGGCAGGAAGCATTATGAGAAAACAAATCAAACAGGGCAATTATCCTGTTGGAGAAGATCCAAAACGTGTAGAAGCCCGCTTGGAATATGCGATTATTCTCGGAGTTGGTGAAGCATATGCGGAGCAGTGTGGTAAGCAGCAATTACCAGCGTACACCAATCTGCCATTGGTGCTCAATCCTGTGATGGCCGCTGTCGCATTACAGCAAACCCCTTCGCATATGTATGTGACAACGATGGCAGCATCAACTTCAACTAGTTCCAGCACCAGCTCTGGTGGAGGCGGTGGAGCAGGCGCATTTTAAAGGACCGTTGATTCGTTCAAAATAGGAAATCTCTTATGAGGAGAGGTTTCCTATTTTTTTGTTGAAATGGATGTGTGATTTGTAAAAAATGAGGGAAGAGTTGTTAACAGAATGATGATTCACGGTAGAGAAAGAAAGGAGCAAGTAGCCATGTCCAAGCAGCACGATGAGAAAAATCACAACCATCAAGATGCTTCTGACACGCAGCAAACAGATTATACAACAGCGGATTCCGCAAGCGATAAACAGCATGACCAGAGTGCGCATGAATCGAGTCGCGCCAAGGATTCGGGTCACAGCGAGCATTCGGATCATGCCGCTCACGATCACGACGAACAAAATCACGACGAGCATAAATCGAATCACGATGCACACGAGCACGACGCGGACGATTCCGGTCACGACTCAAATGGGTCAGATCACGGCGCTAACCATTCGGACCACAGTGACTACGCCGACCACGCGGGTCATGCCAAGGATTCGGGTCACAGCGAGCATTCGGATCATGCCGCCCACGCGCACGACGAACAAAATCACGACGAGCATAAATCGAATCACGATGCACACGAGCACGACGCGCATGATTCCGGTCACGTCAATCACAGTGACCACGCCGGCCATGCCAATCACAGCGAGCATTCCGGCCACAGTGACCACGCCAATCACAATCATTCTGGTCATGGGCATCATGGTCACCATGATCACGGGGATATGGTAGCGGATTTCAAGCGACGTTTTTTCATCTCGCTAGTGGTGACGATTCCAATTTTGGCATTGTCACCGATGATTCAAAGCTTCATCGGTGTCGATTTTCATTTTCCATATGACACATACATTCTCTTTGCTTTGGCGTCCTTTGTGTTCTTCTATGGGGGCTGGCCATTTTTGACTGGTGCAGTCGATGAACTCAAAGAAAAAAATCCTGGCATGATGACGCTCATTGGCCTCGCCATCATCATCGCGTATGGCTATAGTGCGCTGACCGTGTTTGGCTGGCAGGGGGATGACCTGTTTTGGGAGCTGGCGACACTCGTTGATATCATGCTGCTCGGTCATTGGATTGAAATGAAATCCGTAATGGGCGCGTCGAATGCGCTCGAGGAATTGATTAAGCTCATGCCGAATGAGGCGCATCTGTTGGATGAGGATGACAATGTCACCGATGTACCGCTGTCCAAATTAAAACAAGGCGACCACG
The DNA here is from genome assembly GCF_003730295.1 of Ornithinibacillus gellani. Lineage (GTDB taxonomy): Bacteria > Bacillota > Bacilli > Bacillales > Amphibacillaceae > Ornithinibacillus_A > Ornithinibacillus_A gellani. The sequence continues at coordinate 131,872 of NZ_QTSZ01000051.1, read as the reverse complement.
TACTTGTGAAACCGGGTGAAAAAATCCCTGTTGATGGAACGATTGTCGATGGAAATTCAGCCGTCGACGAGGCAATGGTCACGGGAGAATCAATTCCTGTCGAGAAGAAAAAAGGGGAAGAGGTCATTGGTGGCTCCGTTAATAAGGAAGGATCGTTAACGGTCAAGGTGGAGAAAACCGGTAATGACTCGTATTTATCCCAGGTCGTCAACCTTGTCAAAGAAGCACAGGATTCCAAATCGAAAACCCAGGACCTAACGAACCGCGCGGCCAAGTGGCTGTTCTATCTTGCCCTGACAGTCGGCGCGCTCACACTGGTCATCTGGATGCTTGTCGGCTATTCCTTTGACGTCGCGGTGGAGCGGATGGTGACGGTTATGGTCATTACTTGTCCGCATGCACTTGGACTCGCGTCTCCACTCGTAGTCGCTGTGTCGACGTCCATCTCTGCACAAAAAGGTTTACTCATTCGTAACCGCGCCAATTTTGAAAATGCCCGCAATCTCAATGCCGTTATTTTTGATAAAACCGGTACATTAACAGAAGGCCGGTTTGGCGTGACGGATATCGTACCGAGTGAGGGCCATCAGGAAGAGGAAGTGCTGGCGCTTGCTGCTGGACTCGAACAAAACTCCGAGCACCCGATTGCATCCGGTATTTTGCAGGCAGCAAAGGAAAAAGATTTAAAGCTTGGCAAAGTGTCCGATTTTGACTCGATTACTGGAAAAGGAATTGAAGGAAAAGTAGATGGGGAGGACGTGCTCGTTGTCAGCCCAAGCTATATCAAAAATCAATCCCACACCTATGATAAAGAATTGTTTGACAAGCTGTCCAAAGCAGGAAAAACCGTCGTATTCGTACTAAAACAAGATGAACTAATTGGGATGCTGGCACTCGCTGATATCGTCCGCGATACCGCGAAAGAAGCCATTGCGGACCTGAAGGAGCAGGACATCCATTCCATCATGCTCACCGGTGACAATAAAAAAGTCGCCGAATGGGTGGCAGACCAGCTGGACATGGATGAGGTCTATGCCGAAGTGTCGCCGAATGACAAGGCAGACCGCGTCAAACAGGTGCAGGAAAAAGGCTGGCGCGTAGCCATGACCGGCGATGGAATCAATGATGCCCCTGCACTAGCGACTGCTGATTTAGGCATCGCGATTGGCGCAGGGACAGATGTGGCAATGGAAACGGCAGACGTAGTCCTCGTCAAAAGTAATCCAAAAGACGTCGTTTCGCTCATCGATCTATCACGAAAAACATATCGAAAAATGATTCAAAACCTATGGTGGGCAAGCGGCTATAATATTCTTGCCATCCCGCTCGCAGCCGGGGCACTCGCGCCATTCGGCATTGTACTCAGCCCAGCAGTCGGTGCCGTACTCATGAGCCTAAGCACCATCATCGTTGCCATCAACGCCAAGCTGTTAAAAGCATAAAGCATCTAAAAAAATCCGCATGTCAGCGCGACATGCGGTATTTTTTTGCCATTATTTTTCTACAACAATTTCAAATTCTTGATGCTCATGCAGCTCTTCATCGTCCTCCACATGAACCTGTACTTTATAGGTGCCAGCTTTTTCAAATGTGTGGGATGCAGTATACTCGCCATCCTTACCTTCTTCCGCATCCACCCAGGCATGCTGCTCCTCATGAGAAGCCTCATCCCAAATTTCATAACGTACATTCAAATCAGCCAACGCCTCTTCATGCAGCTGAATATGCGTCATCAAATCAACAGCCTCACCGACCTTCACAGCCTCAGGATCCATGAAATGCATGCCAAATCCCTCTGTGTGAAAATCACCATGGTCACCATGCTCAGCTTGGGCATCTGCGCTCGCTTCTTCCGCCTCTTCATAATGACCGCCATCGCCAACGGTCACTTCCTTCAATGGCATGGTGTGCATATCCCGCGCCGTCACATGCACCTGAATATGAAACAATCCATCATGGTCAAAATTGGTCTCTGCCGTATACGTACCATCCTCATGATTGGTCGCATCAATCATTTCCGAGTCGGATTTCTTCCCTTCTTCCCACACCTCGAAAACAACCTCATCCGCATCCTTCACTTCCTCGGAACCAAACGTAACCGTCGCTTTCATGTCGACACGCTCATCCACAGCCACTTCCTCCGTTACCTGCAGATCAACCTCCAGCATTTTAAGTTCTTCCTCATCCCCAGAGCCTGACGCATTTTTATTATCAGACTTTGCACCACAAGCAGCCAACGCACCAAGCATCAACACCAAGAACAATATTCCGACTTTCTTTCGCATTGAAAATTCCCCCATGAATTGAGATTAATTGAGATCGAGTTGCTTCAAATCTTCCATAATGATATCCATATCACTCGCAGTCGTACCACCATACTTCTTGATAATCTTGCCCTCCGGATTCACAAGGAAAAAGCTCGTCACATGTGTCACCTGATCAGAATCCTCCGGCGGCGCCTCCAGCAAACTCATGAACGACTTCACAGACAACTCCTTAATCGTCTGAAAATCATACCCAGTTAAAAAAGTCCAATTACTCAAATCCGCATTATACTCCGCCGCATACTCCGTCAACACCTCAGGCGAATCATAGTCCGGATCCACACTAAACGAAACCAACTGAATATCCATGCCTTCCTCATTAATCCGATCCTGCAAAGCCGACATATTCGTCGTCATCGGCAAACAAACCGTCGTGCAATTCGTAAAAATGAAATCCGCAATCCAATAACTACCCTTCAAATCCTCCAACCCAAACTTCTCATTATCCTGCGTCGTAAACTCAAACGCACCAACATCCTTATCCATATTCGTCTCAATCTTCTCTTCCACATCACCAGAACCAGAACCACACGCTGCCAAAAATAACATCAAGCCCAACAAAGGCCCAACCAAATATCGCATACCAATATCTCCTTATTCACAGTAGTTGAAGGAATCAAACAACCATTCCCATAATCATGTTAAGCCAGTGTGCCACTTCACATAGCCCATGTACACCCGCTGACTTACGCACGAGCTAGTCGAAGTCGCATGCTTTAGCGCGAAGTCGCATGCCCAGGCCCCGAAGTCGCATGCATCTGGCCCGAAGTCGCATGCCTAGGCCTCAAAGTCGCATGCCTCTGACCCGAAGTCGCATGCCTCTGCCTCAAAGTCGCATGCCCTTGGCTCGAAGTCGCATGCCCTTGGCTCGAAGTCGCATGCCTCAGCCTCGAAGTCGCATGCCTTTGCCTCGAAGTCGCATGCCCTTGGCCCGAAGTCGCATGCCTCTGGCCCGAAGTCGCATGGACTTGGCTCGAAGTCGCATGCATCTGGCCTGAAGTCGCATGCCTCAGCCTCGAAGTCGCATGCCTTAGCCTCAAAGTCGCATGCCCTTGGCTCGAAGTCGCATGCCTCAGCCTCAAAGTCGCATGCCCAGGCCCCGAAGTCGCATGCCTCAGCCTCAAAGTCGCATGCCCAGGCTTCGAAGTCGCATGCATCTGGCCTGAAGTCGCATGCCTCAGCCTCGAAGTCGCGCTCCTATCAATAGGTTTGAATTGGGTTACCCAATTCATTCCACTTCAAATTCAATGGTTTGGATGGAATCGGCGCGCCGATTCCTACCTCACATTCATTAATGACAACCTTCTTGCCCATTCATCTTGTTGTGCATTATTTCAAGTGCTGTCTCAAAATCATATACCTCTCCGCCAAATCCGAGCACGAATTTCTCTGCATGCTTTTTGTTGGCAAAGGTGAGCACCTGCGGCTGACAGCAGCCAATTTGCAATGATGTATCCATCACATACCAAGCATACGGTGCGCCAATCGTTGTGTGTGTGAAAAAGTCATGGCAAAGCGCCTGATTCATTTCACTACCAAGCTGCCGATGGCGAATCAACCCGCAATGCGCACAGCATGCGGTTTCAATTTGATTATCGGGCAGAATAATCCGATAAGCCAGCTGTTCCTTCACGCCGCGACTACAAATAATGCATGAATCTGTCTGCTGCTTGGTCTCGGCTACATCGGATGCCAATGTAATGCCGCCAAACGTTTTATGAATCAGGCCCTCTTCCAGAAGCGGACGCAAATCGCGATGAATTGTCATCTCAGACACACCAAGCAGTTCACTAAGCTCCGAAATTTTCATGTTCTGCTTCGATTGGATCAGCGCCTTGATACGGCTTCGTCTTTCAACCGGAAGCATACGCCTTCATCCCCCTCCATCCAATGATTCACTCTAACAACTTTAAACATATTCTAACAACAGTGTAGCCGAACACCCCTTGATAAGCAATGAACGTTATGTGAACGATTTAATTACTGCCCACATAAAAAAGCTTTTCTAAAAGGATGACAGCTATATTATTCAAATTCTCACAATGGAAATGATAAAAATACCTTTATAAACGCACTCAAAACAGCAATTTTACACGGAAAAGCCGATTTGCAATCCCTGCCTAAAGCTACTATATTTATAGCATATAGAAGGGAGAGGACCCATTTGGAAAGAAAAAAATCACTACAAATACAAGCCCTGGAAGCGCTGGTACCAAGATTATCCCATCGTTTTCCCCGCTATCAAGATATCCAGACCGACCTCGCCAAGCGTATGAAAGGCTATATTGGCGAAAAACAAATGGATTACCACTTAACAACGTTGGACGGACCGTACCGAATCATCCCCGATGTCCACCTCACCGTAAACGGCGACTATTTTCAAATTGATACCATCATCCTATCGCAGCACGCCATTTATATGATCGAATGCAAAAATTTTGACGGCAGCATCCACTTTGACACGACACTCCGACAGTTTACCCGCAACGATGGACAAGCAACCAAAGGCTATCGCTATCCACCAACCCAAGCAGAAAAACAAAAACTTCGACTACAAAATTGGCTCCTGCATCACCAGCAACACCAAGCCATACCCGTATACTATTTCATCGCAATCGCAGAACCGTCCACCATCATTGAAGTCACTGGAGACGAACAATCCATCGCAAGACTTATCGCACACAGCGAACATATTCCCACCATGATCGCAAAAGTAGAACGACAACTATCCGAACGCGGTGTCCGAAAAATCGACACCATGACCCTATACCGCCTAATCACCCAAGCAAGTAGAGAAAAACCATCACATATTTTGACCTACTACGACATCAAGCCAGCAGACATTATGCCAGGCGTCATCTGCCCCAACTGCAGCACCCTCGGCATGCAACGAAACTACGGCATCTGGATCTGCCTCAGATGCAAGCACCGATCGAAAAACGCACACCGCCGGGCAATCGCTACATATCAAATGCTTATAAAACCCGAAATTACGAATCAGGCCTTACGAGCATTTCTAAAAGTAAAATCCTCATTTGTAGTTACTCGCCTGTTAAAGTCAAGTGGATACCACTTCAACCATGTCAAACGCACATGGAGTAAAATCAACGATGTGAGCAAACGGCAGTAGCCGTTTGCCTCCATTTAAAATAAGCACCTAACAGCGAAGTCGCATGCCTCAGCCTCGAAGTCGCATGCCTTTGCCCCGAAGTCGCATGCATCTGGCTCGAAGTCGCATGCCCTGGCATGAAAGTCGCATGCCTCAGCCTCGAAGTCGCATGCCTTTGCCTTGAAGTCGCATGCCCAGGCCCCGAAGTCGCATGCTTCGCGCACCACCCACCCCACCCCCGCCACCCCTCAGAATTGGGGAACCCCAATTCTTTCCCCTATCACTTGGAATCGGCCCACCGATTCCGACCTTTCCAACAAAAATAAATTTCATTTGCTAGTAAATACTGATAATTCAATATTGGTGGCGCTTACGGAAGAGTTAATTTTTACTAAATTGTCTAAAAAATCATTGACTTGATGGATAAAAAGTCATATAATCCAACCTAACACTTATTAGGTGGTGGTGGGGATTGCGTAAGAAGCTGATTAAGGCTGCGGTGAAGCAGTATGCGTTGCATGGTTATCAAGGTGCGACGATGAAGAAGGTTGCTGATGAGGTGGGGATTAAGGCGGCGTCGATTTATTTTTTTTATAAGAATAAAGAGGAGTTGTTTATTGCTGCTTTTCAACAGCTTTTGGATGATCACTTTTGGAAGATGAAGCGGATTGTTGAGGAAACGAAGGGAAAGCCGATTGAAGAGGTGTTGACGGCGATGTTTGCGGGGATTGCGGCGCACCATAAAGGGGATATGCAGGCAACGAATGCGTATATTTCGCTTGTTACTTCGCCGATTTCCGAAGAGGTTTCGAAGGATCTTCATCACCATATGGCGCGTTATAATGCTTGGCTCGTCGAATCATTGGAATCCATGCTTCAGGAGAGCTATCCCGGAATCACTGCGGAAGAAATGGATCGCGTGATTAAGCAGTTTGTGTTGATTGGGAATGGCATCTTTTGGGGGATCAAGTTATACGATCAGCAAGATTTCGATGAGCAGCTGCGGCTGGCCAATCATATTATGTATGCGTTGCTCGAGGATTTGAACAAGGCGTATAAAGGTTAACATCACGCGTTGGACAGCGTGTTCCTTTGGTTACGTTAAATATACAGAATATTTCAATATAGGTGGGTGTGAATCCCCATGTATGGCATACATGACAAACAACAACAGGAGGGAAGGACAATGGGGAACAAAGCAAATATTGGCGATGATTATTCGCTAACAAGGGTGCCGATGTCGGCGCGACAATCGCTATGGAGTATTACGATTATTCGAGTTGGGGCGTTGGCGACGATTTCTCAATTTATCCTCGGTGCTTCCTTGGGTTACGGAATGACTTTTTGGCAGGCCGTTTGGGCGACCATACTCGGGAGTGTCATTTTACAGGTGATTAGTTTTCTGCTCGGATATGCTGGTGCGCGGGAGGGGCTGTCGACCAGTCTATTATCCAGGTGGACAGGCTTTGGTCGCTATGGTTCCAGTATTATCGGCGGTGTGATTGCGATTTCCTGTATCGGCTGGTTTGGCGTGCAGAACTCCGTATTTGCGGAGGGAATTGTTCAAGCAACCGGTGGAAAATTATCGCTGCCAATCGCAGCAACGATTACCGGCTTGAGCGTGACGATTCTTGTTATATTTGGGTTTAAATTATTAAGTATTGTCGCATCGATTACCGTTCCAGCATTCCTGCTGGCGATCAGCTTTGGTATTTTTCACGTGCTAAGCGAGCATTCGCTGCCGGATTTAATTGCGGCGACTCCAGCTGGGGATCCTTTATCCATGGGCGCAGCAACGACAATGGTTGCGGGTGGCTTTATTATCGGAGCAGTGATTACACCAGACTTTACCCGATTTGCGAAAAGTGGAAAAGATGTATTTTGGATGGCGACAATCGGTGTTCTTATCGGTGAATTAGGAATCAATTTGATTGCCGTATTGCTGGCGCTGGCCGCTAGAACGAGTGACGTTGTCAGCATCATGGTCCAAACTTCGGGCTGGTTTGGCGCGCTCGTCGTGATTCTATCAACGGTAAAAATTAATAATTTAAACTTATATTCTTCTTCGTTAGGCTTTACCAATATTTTTGATTCTATTTTTAAGGTGAAATTGAACCGCGGTATGGTGACGCTCGTCATTGGGGTCATTGGTACGCTTCTTTCCATCCTTGGCATACTGGATTACTTTGTTGATTTTCTCGTATTCCTAGGGGTGCTGGTTCCGCCAATTGCCGGGATTATCGTAGTGGAATACTTCATTTTGCGCACCCATCGCAAGGCATTGGATGAGTCGCGAGCAGAGGGGAAATTACCGGAGCATGTGGAGGGCATTCATCCGGTGACACTGATTGCCTGGGCGGCTGGATTTGTAGCCGGATATACGATGACAATCGGTATTCCTTCCATCAATTCACTGATAATCAGTGGGGTCATTTATTATGTCGGTATCAAAGTTTTCAAGAAGAAATCATAGCAGCATGGAGGTTTTAACATGAGAAAAGTTGGCAAACAAGAAATTGAAGATATCGCAGTTGGAGCGGCATTACTTGGAACAGGCGGTGGTGGTGATCCGCACATAGGCAAGCTGATGGCGCTGCAGGCCATTGAAGAATTCGGTCCAGTCACCGTATTGGATACAGACGAGGTTCCAGATGACGCACTCGTCGTGCCGTCATCCATGATGGGGGCGCCGACGGTCATGCTGGAAAAAATTCCGAGTGGCGAAGAGGCGATTTTAGCATTTAATCAATTGGAAAAATATTTAGGGGAAAAAGTTTACGCGACTTTCCCAATTGAAGCTGGTGGTGTCAACTCGATGCTCCCATTCGCACTTGCAGCAAGACTCGGCATGCCAGTTATTGATGTGGATGGCATGGGACGGGCTTTTCCTGAGCTGCAAATGGTGACCTTTTATTTAGATGGCATTTCGGCGACGCCTGCTGTCATTGCCGATGAAAAAGGAAATACATCGCTCTTATCGACAATTGATAATGTGTGGACGGAGCGAATTGCAAGAGCAGCAACGATTCAAATGGGTGGCTCCGTCATGAATGCGATGTATTCCATGCGCGGAAAAAATCTAAAGGAAAGCGGCATTACGAATATTTTGCAGCTGGAAGAACAGATTGGAAAAACCATTCGTGAAGCAAAAGAAAATAATGTTAACGCAATTGAAAAAGTATTGGAAACGGTGGGCGGATTTGAATTATTCCAAGGAAAAGTAACGGATATTGACCGTAAAACAGAGTCCGGCTTCGCTCGTGGAATCGCCACTTTTGAAGGTACAAATGATTATAAAGATGAAACGCTCGAGCTTCGTTTTCAAAATGAACATTTACTCGCACAAACGAAAAATAAGCTCCTATGCGTCACGCCAGATTTAATTGCCGTTCTCGATGCGGAGACAGGCTTGCCAATTACGACAGAAGGAATCCGATACGGCTCCAGATGTGTTGTGATCGGAATTCCATGCCATCCAAAATGGAGAACAGAAAAAGGAATCGCAACCGTTGGCCCAGCATATTTTGGCTATGACGTGGACTATACACCAGTCGAGGAGCTTGTGAACGAGGGAGGCAGAAAATAATGGCAGCATATCGAATCGGAATTGACGTTGGGGGAACCCATACAGACGCTGTATTACTAGATGAAAACAATCAGGTCCTATCTGAAACCAAATCATCCACCACTGCGGATGTCATGACAGGCATTTATCAAGCGATGCATGAAGTCATCACTTCAGCAAACGTTGCATGCGAAAAAATTAAATACGCCATGCTTGGGACGACACATTGCACCAATGCGATTGTTGAACGAAAAGGGCTTAATAAAATTGCCGTCATTCGTATCGGCGCTCCGGCAACATTGGCAGTGAAACCACTCGTTGGCGTGCCCGACGATTTGCGCGCGGAACTTGGCAAATATGTCTATCTCGTTGAGGGCGGTCATGAATTTGATGGACGTGAAATTGTCCCACTCGATGAAGCACATTTGTATGAAATAGCCAAGGAACTCAAGGGAAAAGTAGACTCGATTGCAATCACATCCGTATTTTCTCCCGTTTCGCAAGCACATGAAGAACGGGCAAGAGATATTTTCGCAGAGGTCCTCGGCTCAGATATGGCCATTTCTCTATCATCTGAGGTCGGCTCTGTCGGCTTATTGGAAAGGGAAAATGCAACCATCCTGAATGCCTCTGTCGTAAACGTAGCAAAAACTGCGGCAGATGGATTTATCCAAGCGTTGAAAAATGAAGGAATCGAAGCAAAAGTATTTTTCGGTCAAAACGATGGCACGCTCATGTCTGTAGCATATGCCGTAAAATATCCCATTTTCACAGTAGCATGCGGGCCAACCAACTCCTTGCGCGGCGCCTCGTACTTAGGCGACCTATCTGATGCCATTGTTGTAGACGTCGGCGGGACCACTTCTGATGTTGGCGTATTAATTCATTCCTTCCCGCGTGAATCATCATTGGCAGTCGAAATCGGCGGCGCAAGAACGAACTTCCGCATGCCTGATCTAATTTCAATTGGACTCGGCGGCGGCACCATCGTCCGCATCGATGAAAATGGAGACTTCTCCATTGGACCAGACAGCGTCGGCTACCGCCTGCCGGAAAAAGCGATGATTTTCGGCGGCGACACGTTAACAACGACAGACGTCGCTGTCGCACTAGGAAAAGTGGAACTAGGTGACCCGGCAAAAGTCGCCCATCTGGACCGCGCATTACTAGAGCAGGTCTATGCAAAAATGGTAGTACTCGTCGAAGAAGCAATCGACAAAATGAAAACAAGCGCAGACCCGATACCAGTCATTCTCGTTGGCGGCGGAAGCATCCTCTTCCCAACAGAATTACAGGGCGCATCAACCGTCATCCGCCCGGAACACTCAGGCGTAGCCAACGCAATCGGATCCGCCATATCCCAGGTCAGCGGCCAAATCGAAAAAATTTACCTACTCGACGAAATCGGCAGAGAAATCGCCCTACAAGCAGCAAAAGAAGAAGCCATGTCCGAAGCAACCCAAGCAGGGGCAAACAAGGACACCCTCGTCATCGTCGACATAGAAGACGTACCACTCGCCTACCTGCCCGGCAACGCAACAAGAGTCCGCGTCAAAGCAGCCGGCGAACTCAAACAATAACAAACAAGAAATCGGTAGCGCCGATTTCTTTTTGTTTATAAGTATGGAATGGGAAGGAATCGGCTGATGCCGATTCCAGTGGATGACTGCGTGTTGCTGGTAGGGAAGGAGGGGAGTGGTTGGCGCGTGACCTGGTCGGGGTCGCGCGCCAACCACCGCATCTCGCGCCCGCCCACGTACAAGAATTTTAATAAAGGAAGGAATCGGCGCGCAGATTCCAATCAAATATATTCTACTAATTGTCAAACCTCCGATAATTGCCGGAAGTCGCATGCCTTGAGCTAGAAGTCGCATGCCCTGGCCGTGAAGTCGCATGCGTTTGCCTCAAAGTCGCATGCCCTGGCTCGAAGTCGCATGCATCTGGCTCGAAGTCGCATGCCATTGCCTCAAAGTAGCATGCATCTGGCCTGAAGTCGCATGCTTCAGCCCCGAAGTCGCATGCCCCAGCATGAAAGTCGCATGCCCCAGCGCCAAACTCGCATGCTCCACAGCCAACTCCCCACGTACCAACAACCAATACATAAGGAAGAAATCGGCATCCACCGATTTCCCCCTCTCCAATTCCAGTGCAGTAGGAATCGGCCCGGCCGATTCCCTCCCATCCCTGCTGTATAATTTTTCCACCATCGTCCATACTACTACAAATGCTTATTTGGAGGGGTTTTGGATGTTGCATTTGGATACGGATATGGAAGGGAAGCAGATGTCCTTCGGTGATGCGCAGCGGGAGTTGAGCAAGCATGGTTTCACGATGGGGAGTAGCTGGGATTATGATCGGGGTATTTTTGACGGCGTGATGCACCGGGAGGATGGCGAGACGTTCTACCTGCGCATGCCATTCCAGGTGATCAAGGGTGTTCTCGATAGAAGTGATGCTATGATTGAGTTCGAGAAGCCTTTCGTGATCAAACATGTCGTCAATCTCGGCCTGGATAAGGACGAGAATTCACTCGCCTCAGCCACTGGATTCAATCAATTTCAGAAGCCGCTGGACACAGACGGTTACATACACGACAAAAGTATGTGGGTCGAATTTGGCGAGGAAGCGATTGGAGATATTCTGGATAAATGGAAGTAAGCTGCCGCATATAAACACAAGCCTCAAACATCCGCATGCATGAAATAATTTTTTCTTGGAAGAATATAGATATGTTCAGCAGTTTAGCTGAATGCCTTGTATCATCATGACAGCAGGAGGTGGGAGCAGCATGAGAACGCTACAGCATATCGCGCTGGCATTGGTCATCATTGGGGCACTTAACTGGGGCCTCATCGGTCTATTTCAATTTGATTTGGTTGCAGCAATATTCGGAGGACAGGCTTCAGGCCTATCACGAGTCATCTACACACTTGTTGGGCTCAGCGGACTATTTAGTTTATCGATTTTCATAAGAATAGCTGAAGACGGTCCGTATGACGCACGCAGAATTGATACACGAAATGCAGCCTATCAAACAGAATTTGCCGAAGACGATGATCCAAACAACAGATAAACGACCTTCTCTCATACAAAAAAGATGCCATCAACACGTGGCATCTTTTTGTCGGTTTTTTACCAATCAATGGAATCATAATCTGGATATTCTGTATCATATGCAATTTCAGATTCGGTTACACCGTATTCGATGGCAGCCTCTATAATTTCTTTTTGTGCCCTTATATATTCCGCATCCTTCACGGCAATTCGTTTCACTATAACGGAAATGTTTTTCAGCCGCTTTTCAGCATCCCAATTCAAATAGCGGATATTCAATGAATCCAAATACTGTGTCATATACCTGAAGGAAATGAATTTTGCGCTTTTCATATGACTAATGATTGACCTAAACATGGACGGTTTAATCTCATCACGAAGCGCCCTCACCACGGATGCTTGAAACAGACGAACAGCATTTACATGGATATCCCAATTTGGATGGGTCTTATTGGATTTTTGATATTCCTTAATAAAGTCTTCCAAACATAAATGTATGAAAATCATCTCAGGATAATACGTGTTAAAGGATAACAATAAATTTTTCTCCGGACCAACAATCCCCATCCACTTCATGGTGTCACTATCTAGACCATGATTCACATATTCATATTCCCGATGCCCCATCATGGCATGCCGTAAATCGTAGCAAAGTCCAAGCACACGTAACCTTGCATTTTGCATAGAAGGATATTCATCCTCTTCACCGACAACAAAATGAAGCGATTCATACAGTAGTTCAAAATCATCACGAGTCCCAACCATTTCCATTCCAGCATAATTTGGTGTTAGTTTTATCTGTATCATGAGAACACTCCCGAATATTATTGCAGTAATTATAGCATGTAGACTAGTAAAGTACATGGATTTGTATGGGTGGGTATATAGAACTACTCAATTCTCGTCCTTAACTTATTTCTAGGCTGGTCACTCGTCGGCTGGGTTGTCTCACTAGTGTGGGCTGTGAAAAAAGTATAACCATACATAGAAACGGTCATTCGCCTGATATGATGGACGACCGTTTTTCATATTTTTAAATTAAGTAGGAATCGGCGAACCGATTCCAACAGCATTATTTTAAAAGCATTTATTCATGATGAACGAAAGTCGCGCGCCACCGAGCAAAAGTCGAGCACCAACGCATCAAAGTCGCGCGCCAACCACCCCAACTCGAGCGCCAACGCGCCAAAGTCGAGCACCAAGCACCCAAACTCGCGCATCAACGCACCCAACTCGCGCGCCACCCACCCCAACTCGAGCGCCAATCACCCAAACTCGAGCACCGAACAGCCAAACTCGAGCATCAACCCACGCCAATTCTCCCAAAGGAATCGTCCCCGGACGATTCCAACCATTCCCCGAAGCAATCCCCGCCAATCTCCCCAAAGAAATCGTCCCCAGACGATTTCCACCATCCAAATAGAATCAGTGCAACCGATTCTTTCCATCCAACAACCAGCTCCACCAAAAAAGACCGGGGTCACCTACACATCCAAAGCTTGCTTTGGGTGCAGCGTTCTCCCGGTCTTGCTCAAATCATGCCTTCAGTTAAAATGGAAAGCGTGAGAATCCATTTATCAAATTCTCAACATTAGCTAGCAAATCCAGCACAAAGGATTTTCCGAAAATGTAAAAGACGATGCTGATCACTGCGAATGTTGCGAATGCAAAATACACTCTTTGCCCGTTGTTGTCGACAACTGTAGCCTTTTCAAATACGAATAAAATGGGCACATACGAAATGGCCAAGGAAGTGGCAAGGATTAATGGTGCAATTGTTAATCCAATCGAACCGATCAAACCGCCGAGTAGGGCAATGACGTTCAATGCGACCAATGGCACAAACAAGCTACCATATTGTGCAAGGATAACTGAAAATGAATCCGCATTTTTGGCTAGTTTTGCAATTCCGAAAGCAACAAAGAATGTGATCGCAAGAACGATAAGCATGTAGAAAACTAACCTGGAATTAATTTGGAAAAATGGTAAACTAGCCGATTCATCCGAATATAACATGAAGGGCTTTGCCAAGGAATTAACGAGAAAATAAATACTTAATGAAAATGTGATTGCAAATAAGGCAATCGTAACTAGTCCGTGTATGAAAAATCTGTCGTTCGATTGCAGTCCCTTGGTTGGATTTTTAATCATTTCCACAATAAATTGCCAGTAGGATGCCAAGCCATTTTTGACGGATTCCGTTGTATCGGAGCCGCCCGCCGCCTGTACTGTTGCAACAGGTGCAGCGCTCCCAGCTCCAGCTTGCGCACCAACTGTTGCTGCTGCCTCCTGCACCGCTTGCTGCTGTGCTACTTCCCCGCTCCCCGCTGTTTCAGCCGAGGCACTTCCATCAGCGCCACCACTTCCCGCAGCGCTTGCGTCACCACTCGCCACGGCGCTACCGCCAGCTGAGGCACCATTTCCGCCGGTCCCGCCAGCGCTACCAGCCCCGGCACTTCCACCAGCAGCCGCTCCGCCACTTCCTCCAGCTTCCTCCAATGGGCCGCCACATATGCCGCAGAATTTTCCTGATTCTTGTTCGTTTTGACAATTTTTACATACTAACATGCCGCCATTCCCCCTATATTAATAGTCTCTATTCGTTTCCACATAATCGATATGGGTGATTTGATACGCATCATCTGCCCACACGAGTGTGTAAATTTTTTCGCGATCATAATTTATCGTTTCGTTTTTGTGGTTCGTAAATGTAAAAATTTCGTTGGTCGTGATTTCTAATTTGTCTTCATTGACCACATCCACATGGAGCACGGTGTTTTACTCGAAATCATAATGATATTTCGTATCCTTTAAATCACCGATGTATACCTTCAACTCCTTGTAGGCAGTGCTTCCATCCTTCAGATATGGTGCAATCAAGTCGAAATCCTTGTTGTTCAATGCGGCTTCATAATCATCGCGAAAATTCAATACGATATCGCCCGGATCTCCATCGATTTTTGCAGAAGCAACCTTTGAATCCGCGTCGTCTGCATCCTCTACGTCCACATCCTCGGCCTCATCGCCATCTTCTGTATCTACGTCGTCTTCAGATTCGAAATAAAATGAATAGCCATACCAGTCGGTGTCATTCAGCGATAACTTTTCCGTTTGGATTTTCTTACCATCTGGGCCTTCCCATTCCGCATACATTTCCATGTCGGCTCCCTCAGGAATCGGGCCAATGTATTCCAGTTCACCAAGTGTTTTTCCAGTGCTTTCCCCGTTTATAAATAAGATAGCATTTGCTTGATCGGTATCAATAGGAATCGTTTCACCAGAAAAATTCACGCCTTGCTCGATTTGCTCGCCAGGATAAACGACCAATTCATCCTCGTAGGAAAAGGTGCCGAATAGGTTTTTCGCTGCTCCGGTAAGCGTATATTCCCCCGGATAAATGAGCACAGTTTCCTTCGCATCTTCATCGGCAAGCTTGGCCGTATGCTTTTGAATGGCCAGGTCCGTGTCCGCCATGTTGGCGTGAATCACGAGCTTAGTCGGTGTTGCACGAATGATATAAGTGGAATAAAGTACGAATTTCTTTTGCTTATCGACCGTGAACAGGGCATCGCCACCATCCGTGGTGATTTTTTTACTAAAGCTGTGTTTCACCGATTCCTGCTCTTGAAAGTAGGTGAGCAACTGGTCCTTCACGTTGTCCCATTCTTCCTCCTGTATGTATGCAAAATAACTCTCCCGGTCCAAAATGGCTTTGTCATCAAAATGAATGTAACTGAGGAATTCCTCCATATTATTGCCATTCATCGCCTGGTCCATCTCCTGCAAGCTCTTGACAGGGTCAAATAGGGAGGAGACGTATTGATGTGCCCCGAATAACACCAGCGCTAAAACCGCCGCAACCCCAATCAAAATCTTGGTCAGCTTTTTCATCGGCTTTCTCGGCGGACTTTTCGCATGCGCACGTTTGACCGGTTGTGGTGGAGCGGCTTTTCCAGACCCGGAATTCGTATCACTCGCGGCATCAGCACTGGTACCTGACACAGTTTTGCTCACGTCCCCAGCACCAGCATCACCCGACACAGTCTCACTTGCGGCACCATCCCCAGCCGGCTTCGTTCCACCTTCATCTGCAGCTACATCTGATACTTCTTCAGCGGAATCAGCTGCAATCGGTGTGCCGCACTCCGTACAAAATCGTAAGCCGTCCTGCAGTTTGGTTCCACATTCTGTACAAAATTTCACGGTAAAAATCTCCTTTCTATTAAAATTTGGAAAGTGCTTAAAGCTATCATGGCATATTTTGTAGAATATTCCAATAGAAAAATGAAACTTTTGACCTATAAATGCAGTGGGGTTTTAGTAAAAACATTGATTTTATAGGAAAATAGTATTGAATAGAAAGAATTGGTTGTATATACTTATAATTATTACGACTGGAAACGACTGGAAGAGAGGGGGCGAAAAAAGCAAGAATCATACTAACCAAGGGGGCAGATGATGAAGAAATTAGCCATTTTATTATTTTCTATTATTCTATTAGCTGGCACATCCGCTTGCGGCATTACAAAAAGTGCCCCAGCAGACAAGATACCATCCAAGCCTGCGACTGAGCCGAAAAAAAACGAAACGGACAATGCGGAAGCAGCGGATGAAAAGAAAGCAGACGACAACGACGCATCGGAAAGTCAAGAAAATACCGAGGAAACATCATCAGACGACAAGCAAGAAAAATCCAACTCGTTCAACACCGATGCAAAAAATGAATCTGATGAAGCGAATCAAAAGGATGAACCAAAGCAATCTCTCAAAGAAGTAGCGATGAATTACGAGACAGTAGAGCTGATCGAGGAAAAAGAATCGTATAAAATTACCTTTTCCTTTCCACGCTTTTCCATTCCCGAAATCGACGCGCTCGTAGCGGAACCAATGCAGAAGGAATTTGAAGAGGAAGTAAAGCGAATCAAAGAAAATGCGGAAAACCTTTCAGAAGAGGAAAAAGAACTGGAATCACAATATCAATCTTTGTTTGATGTGTCCTTTTCCGAACCAGTCATTACGGATGAGTTTATCTCTATTTTATTCAATGATTATATTTATGGCGGCGGGGTTCACGGAGATTACGGGGTAACTGGTTTTAATTTCGATATCCAAAAAAAGCGCGTCATCCAGCTGGAGGATGTGATCCAGGACATGAACAAGCTCGACAAACTGGCTGAAAAAACGCTGGAAAAGCTCATTCAAAAGGAAGTAGTCATCCCGAATGGAAGCTATTTCGACATTGCAGAAGAAAGCACGAAGCCAGACCCTAAGAATTACGCCAATTTTACCCTGACAACAGATGGCATCATTTTCTATTTCAATCCTTATGCGGTTGCGCCATATGCGGCTGGGCTTATCGAGGTGACATTCAGCAACAAGGAGCTTGCCGATTTATAAAAAAAATATACAACTAAATAAAAAGGTGGTCATATCGTGAAGTTTTGTAAGGAATGTGGTCATGAAATAAAGGATGGGCGCATGCAATTT
The DNA here is from genome assembly GCF_003730295.1 of Ornithinibacillus gellani. GTDB lineage: Bacteria > Bacillota > Bacilli > Bacillales > Amphibacillaceae > Ornithinibacillus_A > Ornithinibacillus_A gellani. Next base: position 114,333 of record NZ_QTSZ01000051.1, on the reverse strand, counting down.
TGTACGAATTGCGGGCATGAAATTGCAGCCTCCAAATCGGAATCAACAGAAAATAAGCAAGTACAAGGCAATTCCAATCAGACACCAACCGGGAAGGCACCAACTCATCAAGCCCCCGAGCAGGCGCCAACCCATCAAGCCGCCGAGAAGGCACCAACTGGGGAATCGGCGACAAATCAAGCTGTCAATCAGACAACTGGTCAAGCACCAGCTGCGCAAATGAAGCCGCCAAAACAGCCCATGTCGAAGAAAAATAAGAAAAAATTAATTCTCTTATCCGGTGTAGCAGCTCTTTTAATGGTCTTATATTTTATCGGATCTTATTTCACTTCGCATGAGCGGGTTGTGGACAAATTTGCTAAGGCAATCGAAGACAAAGATGCAGCAGCCATTGCCAAACAGCTGCATTATCGCGACATCGATACAGAAATTGAAAAAGTAGATGCAGAGGGCTTCCTCGCTTATTTGGAGGAATACCCGGAAGATGCCGAGGAAATCATTGAATTTCTCGATCAGCAATCTGCCGTATTAAAAAAGGGCAATGCCAATAAAAATAATTTACAAGGAAAATGGGAAAGCATGGTCGACACCATCTTTGGCAGTTCAGATGCAGGAGTAGTGACGCTCGAAAAAGCAGGAAAATTCCTTTTCTACGATACATACGAGCTGACCATCGACCCTGTGTACGTAACAGTCTATTCCAATCTGGCCAATACAAAACTGTTCATCAATGATGAAGAAAAGAAGACCTTAAAGAAGGCGGAAGAAGAGCTGAGGCTTGGACCGATGCTGCCAGGGCGATATAAACTCGCCGCAGTTTTCAAAGGAGATTTTGCCGAATTACAAAAAGAAGAAGAAATGCTATTGACAGGCTCGGACGAATATGTGAATTTCGATTTCGAAGTCGCTTATTTAAATTTTAACCTGCCAGAAATTCCAGACGCAGAAGGAAAAGTTGTCCTAAATGGTAAAGCAGTCGATTTCAATCCATTTAAAACAGAAAACTTTGGACCCGTGACAGAGGATGCGGTAGAAAGCCTTGCCGTTTCCATAAGCTTCCCGTGGGGAGACATGCAATCCGAGGACGTTGACAACATGAATTGGGGCTATGACAATGTTCCCGTTCGCTTCCATGTGACCGACGAGCTCGTGCAGGAAATAACCAATACCCTACAAACCTATAGCAACACATATATGGAAGCATGGGCAAATAATGATATCGGCAAGCTTGGCAATATTCATGCCGATTTAAAAGAGGAATACAAATACGATTTTGAAAATGCACATGAAGGTTATTACTTCCAGGAAAAGAAAATCAATGGCATGGAAATGGTCAAAGAAATTGCCGGAATCACGTACGAAGACAAGGCTTATTACGTAGATGTCAACGTTTTGGAAACATATGAATCAGATCGCTATTATGATCTCGACGATCGCGATCCAAGTGAGCAGGAAAACTATTACCAGTATACGCTCCGCTACGATGATGACGGCTGGACAGTCTACAATAAAAAGCAACCTTTCTATTACGACCTGGAAGCAGATACAAAACTAGATATCCAAACCGATCTGTATACAGTCAAAGGCGCGAAGTATGAAGGTAAAGTTAGAAAAGTGGATACCAAGAAAAAAGACTCCAGCAAAAAAGAGGATAAGAAAGATGACAAGAAAAAGGATGCAGAAAAAAGTGACGACACCGCCAAAGCAGCAAGCAAATCTGACATCCAAAGTACCACTTTAAACTACATCGAATATCTAGTCGAAGCCATAAACGAAAATAATTACGACCTGGTCCAGCCCTACATTATAAAAGGCAGCGCATTAGACGACATGCAAAAAGACCTCGTCAAACGCCTAAACAAAAACGGAACAACCCAGGAAGTCATCAGCGCCGAAGTAGTAGATATCGCAGAAAAAGGCGACAAATGGATCGTCACAACAAATGAAACCATCCGCATCATCGACAAAGATGGCAACGAAAAAACAAAAGACTACGTCTGGAAATACACCGTCGAATCAGACGGAGAAAGTATCGGTCTCACCAATATTGAAGAATAAATTAGGAAGAACCGGGAAATCCCGGTTCTTTTTACAAAATAGCATCGTTTAATTTTTAATATTTTTATAGGAGGGGAAACATTGGAAGGGCAATTGATAACTAAAAAGCAGCGAGCAAAGAATAATTTGTAAATCAATTTTGTACTTGATAAGTAATGTAATTGCTTATCAAAATGAATACCTCGAACTAAATTAAATAAAATAAATTCTTGATTAACCCTTTGTAAAACGCTTCATTAATTGAAATTAGGGATAAACAGGATATAATGAAAGTATGAATATCAGAAAATCGGAAATAGTGAGGAGTATAAACATATAATGATAAAAACAAAAGAAGGAAGGAAAAACATGAAGGAACAGGTAACCATTCGCAAAAAAGGCCAGATAACCTTACCAAAGTCAATTTTGGACAAATTTGGGTTGGAAGAAGGGGACTCCTTAGTTTTGGAAGTAGATGATTTTGGAGAAATCAGTGTTACTCCAATGATTCAAATTCCTGCGAACCAAAAGTGGTTTTGGTCAGAAGAGTGGCAGAAAGGCGAAAAAGAAGCAACCGAAGACATAAAAGCCGGTAGAACAAAAAAGTTTGATGATGTTTATGATCTAATTACTGACCTAGAAAGTGAAAATGAAACAGATGATGAACATTGAAAGAACAAATCGATTTAAAAAAATGTATAGAAAACTAGATCCACAATCACAAAAGATAATAAATATAGCCCTAATTATGTTAGTTGAAGACTCGTCTCATCCTTCATTACGTGTAAAGAAAATGAAAGGTTATAATAACCCAGAAATATGGGAAGCTAGTGCCAGCATGGATATTAGGATTACATTTGAATATAAAAAACCAAATACACTCATATTACGAAACTGCGGCCATCACGATTCCACATTGGGTAATCCCTAACAAGTTTCTTTTATAGATAGATCCACAAATATTTTAAAATGAAAAGGAATGATTAAATACCAGCATCGTGATTGATGCTTTTTTTGTTCTTACAGGACATATCCTCACGAACCAAACACCCAAATAAGATATAAAACGAAAAAATTCGCCCACCGATTTCAACATCATTTAATAAGCCCAAACCCTGGCCCACCTTGCAAACCTGCGTACCCCCCATCCAAACTCGAGCGCCAACGCAGCAAAGTCGCGCACCAAGTGGCCCAACTCGAGCGTCAACGCAGCAAAGTCGCGCATCAAATGCCCCAACTCGAGCGCCAACGCAGCAAAGTCGCGCACCAAATGCCCCAACTCACGCAGCCATAGTCAAGGAAAAATATCAAATGAAGGAATCGGTCCCCCGATTCCAACCACATTTCATCTAAAAAATCTATTCCACCAATTTGACCAGAAAGTCGCATGGGTTTGGGTAGAAGTCGCATGCCTTTGCCTTGAAGTCGCATGCATATGGTCCGAAGTCGCATGCCTCAGCCCTTAACTCGCATGCCCCTGGCTCAAAGTCGCATGCCTCAGCCCCAAAGTCGCATGCACTTGGCCCGAAGTCGCATGCCTTTGCCTTGAAGTCGCATGCATATGGCTCAAAGTCGCATGCCCCAGGCTCAAAGTCGCATGCCTCAGCCCCAAAGTCGCATGCACTTGGCCCGAAGTCGCATGCCTGAGCCCCAAAGTCGCATGCCTCAGCCCCAATCTCGCATGGGTTTGGCCCCAACTCGCATACCTTTGCCCGGAAAAAGCATGCTTCAAGAAGGAAGAGATCGGCTCCAGCCGATTTCAACCATATATAAAAAGCCCAAACCCTGGTCCACCTCGCAAACTTGCGCACCCCCCACCCAAACCCGAGCACCACCAGCCCCAATAAAATACAAAACGAAGGAATCGCCGCGCCGATTCCATCCTCATTTCACTAAAAAATCTCTGCACATCAATAGAAAAGAAATCGGCCCCGGCCGATTTCCCCCTTATCATCAAAAAAATCCTTCAATCAATCATAATTCCTCTAAAATGTCGCAATATAATAAGACGACGAATAGATGGGGGACAGGGGCATGAAAAGATTTCTGGCTTTAATCATTGTGATGGGATTTGGTGTAGTGGGTTTGCATCACGCTGCTGCGGAGCAGTCGAGTCGTCCGGTGTATGAGAAGACTGGCAATGTGATTTGGGATCGGGAGACAGATGAAAAAATGATTGCACTGACGTTTGATGATGGGCCGGATCCGCAGTATACGCCGGAGATATTGGAGGTGCTGGCGAAGCATAATGCGAAGGCTACTTTCTTTGTGCTTGGCATGCATGCGAAGCAATTCCCGAACATTGTTCATCGGCAAATGCTGGAAGGGCATGAAATTGGCAATCATACGTATCATCATATCTATTCGATCAAATCCAAGAAAAAACTGCAGGCGGAGCTGGATGCGACTGCAGATGTTATTGAGCAGATTACGAAGCGCCGTCCCCAGTTATATCGCCCGGTTGGCGGGGATTATAATGATCTCATCATTGACACCGCGGTGGAAAATGATTATCTTGTGGTGCTCTGGTCCTGGCATCAGGATACGCATGATTGGAAAAATCCAGGCGTGGATAAAATTGTGGATCACGTACTTTCCGGCATCGGCCCAGGAGATGTGATCTTATTTCATGACTCTGGTGGAGACCGAAGTCAAACGGTTGATGCATTGGACAAAATTTTAACGGAATTGGATAAGGAGGGTTACGAATATGTAACCATGTCTCAGTTGCTGGCACGTTCAGAAACACCGAGCAGAATTATGAAATAAGCGCTTCGAAGTTTGAAAAAGAAATCGCAAGAAAAGCCATCAGGACAGGGCTTTGCCAATAATTAAATTCATTGATAATTGCATTTTTCGTGAAACCCTTTACAGTAATTTCATTTTGATTTATACTTGAGTAAAGTGGTCATAACCACTTGGTGATTATTTTTATTACTTGTTTGTAACCTTAGATAGATACTTCAAGGGAGGAGGCTTATTTATCTGGTTATGACAACATAACCACCGAAGAACAAAACTCGAGCGATGAGCTATTCTCGAGTAACACATGTAACCGCCCGAGTGCTAAACCCGAGTATTACATGTAATCACTCAGGGAGCCAAACGCTAACGTTACATGGCACATCGAGAGCTCAAATGTTGCATCACGCAACCTAGCGCTAGACTTCCCAACTGTTGCAAACCGCATCAAGTGTCCAGCGCATCAGTTTCACGTTTCAAGTGCATCTCAGTCAGCATCGTGAACCCGCGATTCCGAAGCATTCACCACGTGAAGCAACGCAGCATCGTGAACCCGCGATTCCGAAGCATTCACCACGTGAAGCAACGCAGCATCGTGAACCCGCGATTCCGAAGCATTCACCACTTGAAGCAACGCAGCATCGTGAACCCGCGATTCCGAAGCATTCACCATGTGAAGCAACACAGCATCGTGAACCCGCGATTCCGATACATCCACCACGTGAAGCAACGCTGACGGAGCATCACAGGCTTCACCCAGCTTCACCGGCGGTAACGCCAAATTAAAATTCATAGTACGTATTTTGGAGGAGAGATAGTATGTCAGGTCCAAACATTTTATTAACAAGAATTGATAATCGATTGGTTCATGGTCAGGTAGGAGTTACCTGGGTTAACCATCTTGGTGCTAACTTACTAGTAGTGGCGAACGATAAGGTTTCTGAAGACGAAGTGCAGCAAAACCTGATGGACATGGTTTTGCCTGATACCATTCAAGCGCGCTACTTCTCAATACAAAAAACGATTGATATTATTCATAAAGCATCACCTAGACAAAAGATTTTCCTAGTGGTCAAAGATGTTCAAGATGCATTGCGTCTGAAAAAAGGCGGGGTGCCAATTGATGTACTAAACGTTGGAAACATGCATTATGAAGAAGGTAAAAAACAAATTTCTTCTACCGTTTCCGTAGACGATCAAGATATCGCTGACTTTAAAGAGCTGGATTCACTAGGTGTAAAACTGGATTTACGTAAAGTTCCCAATGACAGAGGACAAAATCTACTAGATTTACTATAAGATTTTGAGACGGGCAGACCCTTTATCGGGCCCACCCGTTTGTAAAAAACCTGCTTTGAGGCTTCTCGCACATCGCGGAAGCTTCAAAAATATAACCTTTTTAAAGGGGGTATTTTCATGTTAATGGAAGCGATTTTAATCGCGCTCTGGGCCGGTATTATCGGGATTGACCTGTATGTCGGTTTGACCCACATTCACCGCCCAGTAGTAAGTGGATTAGTAGTTGGTTTAATTTTAGGAGACGTTACAACCGGTTTAATTGTCGGTGGTACATTGGAACTGATTTGGATGGGAATGGTACCACTTGCAGGTGCCCAGCCGCCTAACGTTGTAATCGGTGGGGTTATCGGTACAGCATTTGGTATTTTGTCCGGTCAGGATCCAAACGTTGCAGTTGGGGTAGCAATCCCGTTTGCAGTAGCAGTTCAAGCATTGATTACACTATTCTTTACAGCATTTTCTCCAGTTATGCATAAAGCAGATGAATATGCTTTAGATGCGAATTATCGAGGGATAGAGAGGATAAACTATCTCGGTGTCACCATACTATTTGTATTTAACGCCTTAATTGCATTTTTACCTATTTATTTTGGTGCGAGCCAAGCGGCAACTATCGTAGAAACCATTCCAGAATGGATTATCGACGGACTGGGAATTGCCGGTGGTATCCTTCCAGCAATCGGTTTTGCGATGCTATTGAAGATTATGTTGAAAAAAGAATACGTTATGTTCATGATTGTAGGTTTCGTACTTGCTGCATACTTGAATATGCCAATTCTAGCAATCGCGCTTATTGGTCTATCCATTGCATTGTATGACTTCTACAAGAGCAAACAAGATCCACCTGCACCACGAGAGGAGGAAATAACAGATGGTATCTAACTATGAATATCAAGATCCGACTCCAAGTGAAAGATTAAATCCGAAGCAGCTTAGAATGCTAACATTCAGATCCTTACTATTACAGGCTTCCTTTAACTATGAAAGAATGCAAGCAGCTGGTTGGCTATACTCGATTCTTCCAGGTTTAAGACAAGCCCATAAGAATAAAAAAGACTTAAGTAAAGCCATGAAAGACCATATGGAGTTTTTCAACACACACCCATTCCTGGTCACATTCATCATGGGGATTATCCTTGCGATGGAGCAAAACAAGGAAGACAGAGAAGCAATTCGCGGAATCAAGGTTGCTACGATGGGACCATTGGGCGGAATTGGGGATGCCCTATTCTTCCTCACCTTGCTCCCAATCACCGCAAGTATCGGGGCCTCCTTGGCTATCGAAGGAAATATATTAGGACCGATTATTTTCGTGGTCATGTTTAATATCATTCACTTCGGTACCCGTTTTGGCTTAATGAAGTTCGGTTACGAAGCTGGGGTAAGTGCAATCGCAAAACTAAAAGAAAGCACACAGCAAATCTCCCGTGCAGCTTCTATCGTTGGTTTGACAGTTGTCGGTGGACTAATCGCGACATATGTTGCATTTAACATTGACTACGTATGGGTATCTGGTGATGCAGAATTGGACATCCAATCTGAAGTTCTAGATGCGATCATGCCAGGCCTACTACCAATTGCATATACACTATTAGTCTACTGGCTATTGAAAAAAGGACGCTCTCCTTTAGTGCTAATCGGACTAACAGTTGTCGTTGGTTTACTAGGATCCTTCCTAGGAATTATGTAAAAAAAACAACACGGCGCTGGAATATGCTCATCCCATAGAGGGGTGAGTATATTCCAGCAAATGATAGACAGAAAGGGTCGTTAAAATGATTGGATTAGTTTTGACAGGACACGGCGCATTTCCAACAGGTATGTTAGAATCCATTCAATTAATTACAGGTGAAATTGATCAAATTAAAGTCATCCCATTTGAAGATGATCAAGACAAATTGAGTGCAGATATCGAGAAGGCGATTGAAGCAGTCGACAGTGGACAAGGCGTTGTTTGCTTCACAGACCTGGCTGGCGGCACACCTTTTAATGTGAGCAGCAGATTAGCAGCCCAAAAAGACAATGTACGCGTGATCGGCGGAACGAATTCCCCGATGCTTCTATCCGTTGCCTTTCAACGTGAACTGGAACTGGATGCTTTTGTAGAGCTTGCTTTAACAGAAGGAAAAAATAACATCAAAGCATTCGAATTGAAAAAGGCAAAAGAACAAGAAAGCGATGACGACGGAATTTAAAATAGGTTTTTAAGTAGATGTAAAATCAACGTTTCGTACATGATTTACATCTTCTTTTTTTCATGATTTTAAGGGCCCAAGAAGAAAATGGCAATCTAGTTCGAATATACTAGATTTAAAATTGTTATTTTTTTCGCTTAAATATATAATGAGACCTACTATGCATCGAGGAGAGGTGAAGGATTCACATGGACAAAACGAGTAAGATTCCTTTGTATTTGCAGTTAATGAGGGAACTCATCCAGAAAATCAATGAAGGAACTTACGAAGAGCATCATAAGCTTCCCTCTGAACGTGAACTATGTGATATATATGATCTGAGCAGAATTACCATCAGACAAGCATTTCAAGAGCTAGAAAGAGAAGGATATATTTATAAACTTCGCGGCAAAGGTACATTCGTCGCACCGAAATCATATAATCAAAAACTAGTTAAACTATACAGCTTCACGGAAGAAATGAGCAAAATCGGCAAAGAACCAACTACCAAAGTACTATCCTTTAACAAAATAACAATCGACGAACGATTAGCCGAAAAAATGGAGCTCGCGCCACTGGAAAACGTCTATCAAGTCACACGCCTACGTTTAGCAGATGGCGAACCACTCATGTATGAAACCTCATTTCTACCATGTCGGTTTATCCCAGATTTAACAGAAGAAGAACTCGTCCATAAACCAATGTACGATATCTTCTCCGAAAAATATGGCATCGTCGTCACCAAAGCAACCGAACGCTTCTCGGCCACCACCATCCGCCAAGCAGAAGCCAAACACCTCATGGTGCGCGAAGACCGCCCCGCCATGCTAGTCAAACGCTACGCCTACTACAACGAAACCCTAATCGAATACACCACAAGCGTAGCAAGAGGCGACAAATTCTACTACACCGTAGAATTAAACTAAAATACAACATACGAAAACAAACAAAGACGGAAAATGCCTCTTCGCATTTCCGTCTTTATTTATATGATGATGGAATCGGCTAGCCGATTCCAAGGGCATTTATTGGAAGGGGAGAAATCGGCGTGGACCGATTTCAACATCATGATTTACAACCCAAACCCTGGAACGCCTACGAAGTCGCGCATGGAACACCCAAACTCGCGCGTGAACGAGGTAAAGTCGCGCACCGATCCCCAAGAGTCGAGCACCAACAAGGAAAAGTCGAGCACCGATCGCCCAAAGTCGAGCGCCAATCAACCTAACTCGCGCACCAACAAGGCAAAGTCGAGCATCAACCACTCAAACTCGAGCGCCAATCAGCCTAACTCGCGCGACCCCCAGTCAAATAACATCCAAAAGAAGGAATCGGCGCGCGCCGATTCCTCCCATATTTCATCTAATAAAATCTCTTCACCAAATTTGACAGAAACTCGCATGGGTTGGGGTAGAAGTCGCATGACTTAGCCTCCAACTCGCATACCTTTAGTCCAAAGTCGCATGCCCCAACACTAAACTCGCATAGGTTGATGCCAAACTCGCATACCTTTGCCCCGAAGTCGCATGCATCAAGGGGCAAGAAATCGGCCCATGCCGATTTCACCCATATAAATCCAACCCCAACCCTAGATATCCTGCAAAGTCGCGCATCATTCAGCCCAACTCGCGCAGCCCCAGCCAAAGAAAATATAAAATACAAACACAGCGTAGTATTTAAATGAAACTTGTATAAGTAAATTCTAAAAGATGCTTTAAAAATAGATTGTACGAAATCCTAATGTATAATAATATGGAATAAAGAAAGGAGGTCTGTTAGCAATGAAAAAGTGTTTACTAGCCAGTATGTTATTAATGTTAATTTCTTTCTCACTATTCATAGGCCCTTCGGAAGAAATGACACATCACTCATTTAAACATACAGATGAACCAGCTATCTCTTCTGTTTATAAAATCGCCAGTTCTGATGTAATTACTGAATCAGTCCAGACGATAATTTCAAAGTGGCAGACTGAATTTCTATTCCCTTCTACTGATGATTTACAGGTTTTAAAAGAAAAACTTAATCCAAATATATTTATGAATCATCTGTTTCATCCTAGAGAAATAGCTGGTTTTATTTGCGCTGTGCAACACCAATCGAATTACCTCTCCTAATATAACAAATATCCCAATTTTTATTTTTTTAAAACAATTTATTTTGAATGTTATTTTCTTGTTTGGCAAAAATAAGAAGTTTTTTTCTGATGTATTTTTTTAGAGCATGGGGGTTTGGATACCCTTTTTTAAACATGCCTAATAGTCGATTCTGTGTAAATATTGTAGGTTCAATTATTAAAGCAACTAAATTTATCATAGATTATCTGGCTTGAAGTTTAACTTTATTGTAATGGACGACCTTATAAATAAATGAAAGTAAAAAATAACCCAAGGAGTGTTGATTTATGTTGGGTAATATTGGTTTACCCGGTTTCATTTTAATTTTCGTAACTGCCTTAATTGTATTCGGTCCTTCAAAGTTACCCGAAATAGGAAAATCGGCAGGCATGGCCTTAAAGGAATTTAAAAATGCTACAAAAGATATGATGAACGACGACGGAGAAAAGAAATAATCGGAAGAGGGGTAATCAAATGACTGAAAACAAAGATAAATTTAACAAAAAAGATGATGAATTGAATAAATTGGATTACATTATAGTAATTACATTTGTAGTCGCGTTAGTAATAGGGCTGCTAATTGCTGGTCTAGTAATAATGAAAATAGCATATTGATAAATACGGCAAAAAAAACGTATGCAAAAAGAGGGGAGAAATCGGGCCACGCCGATTTCTTCCTTATTGTTTTCACCCCAAACCCCGGCTTTCCTGCAAAGTTGCAGACCCCAGCCAAAAACCATCCAAAAGAAGGAATCGGCACACCGATTCCAACCCCATTTCAATTAATAAAAAACTTTCACCCAATTTGGCCAGAAACTCGCATGGGTTTGGGTAAAAGTCGCATGACTTGGCCTCCAACTCGCATACGTTTAGTCCAAAGTCGCATGCCCCAGCACTGAACTCGCATAGGTTGATGCCAAAGTCGCATATCTTTACCCTGAAGTCGCATGCATCAAGAGGGAAGAAATCGGGCCATGCCGATTTCCCCCTTATCGATCCAACCCCATATCTCCTGCCAAGTCGCGCACCGATCGCTCAAAGTCGAGCGCCAACGAGCCCAACTCGCGCAGCCCCAGCCGAAGAAAATGTCAAACGAAGGAATCGGCGCGCCGATTCCACCCGCACTCTATCCATTAAAATCTCTTCACCCAATTTGGCCAGAAACTCGCATGGGTTTGGGTAAAAGTCGCATGACTTGGGCTCCAACTCGCATGCCTTTAGTCCAAAGTCGCATGCCTCAACACTAAACTCGCATAGGTTGATGCCAAAGTCGCATACCTTTGCCCTGAAGTCGCATGCATCAAGAGGGAAGAAATCGGCCCATGCCGATTTCACCCTTATCGATCTAACCCCAACCCAAAATATCCTGCCAAGTCGCGCACCAACCACCCAAACTCGAGCGCCAATGAGTCAAAGTCGAGCATCAACCACCCCAACTCGCGCAGTCCCCCAGCCAAAAAATATTCAAAAGAAGGAATCGGACCACCGATTCCACCCCCATTTCAACAAAAAAACTCTTCGCCTAATTTGGCCAGAAACTCGCATGGGTTTGGGTAAAAGTCGCATGACTTGGCCTCCAACTCGCATACCTTTAGTCCAAAGTCGCATGCCTCAACACTAAACTCGCATAGGTTGATGCCAAAGTCGCATACCTTTACCCTGAAGTCGCATGCATCAAGAGGGAAGAAATCGGCTCAAGCCGATTTCCCCCTTATCTATCTAACCCCAACCCTAAATATCCTGCCAAGTCGCGCACCGAACGCCAAAACTCGCGCAGTCCCCCAGCCAAAAAACATCCAAAAGAAGGAATCGGCCCCGCCGATTCCAACCCCAACCCAACCCCACTCCATCCATTAAAATCTCTTCCCCTAACCTGGTAGTATCACCAACAATCGCACCCCATCCCACCCATCAAAGACATAGAAATCGGCCCCCGCCGATTTCATCCTCATCCCTTCCAAATACCATCCCCCAACTTGTAAAAACTGTCACACCAGTAGTCCATATGTAGTAGTTCCATCTTCGGACAAGGTACTTTATATGGACGATAAATAAGGCATTGGTCGGGTTGACCCATCAACCCCATAATCATAAACTAGAGATGATAGGACGGTAGATGGAATACATATGCTACTTTAATGACAAATTTCACCAAACCGGTTTTAAGCAGCTCAATCACCATCAAACTCATAATCCGGCACAGCGCCAGCTTATGAACCACAAGCTTAAACCGGCCTTCATTTCAAACAAAGCGCTAAATCTGGTTGCCAACCCAGTTAAAAATTTGTCTTTGAAGTGCGCTTAGAAAGGAAGTGATGGAACATCACCTGAACCGCCCAGACTACCCGGCACCCCGGGAACACGTAAACGGGCAGAACCGCCCAGACTACCCGGCACCCCGGGAACACGTAAACGGGCAGAACCGCCCGAACCACCCGGCACCCCGGGAACACGTAAACGGGCTGAACCGCCCGAACCACCCGGCACCCCGGAAACACGTAAACGGGGAGAACCGCCCGAACCACCCGGCACCCCGGGAACACGTGAACGGGCAGAACTTGCTCGAACCACCCGGCACCCCGGGAACACGTAAACGGGCCGAACCGCCCGAACCACCCGGCACCCGGGAACACTTGAACGGGCAGAACCGTCCGAACCACCCGGCACACCGGAAACACGTAAACGGGCAGAACCGCCCGAACCACCCGGCACCCCGGGAACACGTAAACGGGCAGAACCGCCCAGACCACCCGGCACACCGGAAACACGTAAACGGGGAGAACCGCCCGAACCACCGTTACACTGGGAACACGCGAACGGGCAGCAACACCCAAATCACTCGTTACCCGCGGAACGCACAAACAGCCAGAACCACCCAATACACGCGGAACACGTGAACGGGCACGCAAACACCCAGCATAACCAGCATAACCAGAACCACCAGCAACACCCGAACACCGAAGCCATTCGAACCACCGAAGACAATGCAAACACCAACCAAAATTTACCGGCCTAGAATAAGCACAAAGCAGAACATAATGACAAAATTCATGTGGAGGTTTATATGTTACGAAATCGTATGAGTAAACTTAATTCCTCAAAAAAATTAGTAATGATTTTTGCCTTTGGTTTACTGCTCATGGTGATTCCCATCGTAGCACTTAGTGGGGACAGTGTGAACGCAGATCAAGAAGAGGGCGTCATTGGTACAGTAGATAAGATTACCCAGGAAGATGGCGATGTCTATATTGATTTGTCCACTGGTGAAGGGATCAAGGTTACTTTCCTAAAGGATAATCTATTCCGACTTCATTTAGATCCGGAGAAGAAGTTCCCTGATACACCGAAACCAAATAGTGAAGACCATGACACAACCATTATTGATAAAAATGAAAACGAATACAAAGAAGAATATGGCGATATCGCTGTTGAAATCACTGAAGACGATGAGACCCATAAGATTTCCACAGCAGCGGTCGAGCTCCAAATTGATAAAGCAACCTCAAAAATGAGCTTATATGATAAAAACCAATCGAAAGTGCTTTGGGAAGAAGCAATTCCACTGAAGCATGAAGGCAATAAAACCGTACAAACGCTAGCTACAGACAAGGATGAGTATTTTTATGGTGGTGGTCAGCAAAATGGTTACTATTCCCATAAAAATGAATCTATCAACATTTCTGTCGGTGGCGGCTGGGATGCGGGAGCAGCATCCAGTCCCGTGCCATTTTACATGAGTACAGATGGCTATGGCGTGATGCGTAATACATTCAAAGCCGGTTTCTATGATTTTTCCGAAACGGCAAAATTTGAACACTATGAAGATCGCTTTGATGCGTATTACTTTGTCGAAGATTCTCTTCCTGAAATTATTGGGGAGTACACAGAATTAACCGGTAAGCCGGCCATGCTGCCAAAATTCGCTTTCTATCTTGGGCATTTAGACTGCTTTAATGGCAAGCATAATGGACATGGCGACAATAGAACGCTCATGGAAGATGGCTTGAATTACTTAAATCGCTATGTTGACAATGATATGCCACTAGGCTGGTTCGCGCCGAATGATGGCTATGGTTGTGGGTATAGTGGCTTGGACAATCTTGAAGACTTTACAACTGCAGCAGCAGAGAAAAATGTAAAAACAGCACTTTGGACAGAGAGTACGCTTGAGCCAGATCCAAGCCTTCCGGAAGATGATCCACTACGTCGTGATTTAGATGGTGAAGTACAAGCTGGTGTAAGAGGTATTAAGACAGACGTGGCATGGGTTGGCCCTGGTTATTCCATGGCTTTGGATGCCCAGCGCATGGCTGCAGAAGGAATTCAAAAAGTTGAAAACTCTGGTGGAGACCGTCCATTCGTTGTTTCCTTGAACGGTTGGGCAGGTACACAGCGCTATGCAGGCCTATGGTCAGGTGACCAGTACGGCGGAAATTGGGAATATATCAGGATGCATATCCCAACATATATCGGTGCAGGATTATCTGGTAACCCGAATATCGGTTCAGATATGGACGGTATTTTCGGTGGAGACAAAGTCATTCAAACGAGAGATTTCCAGTGGAAAGCATTCACACCATTACAGCTGGACATGGATGGCTGGGCTTCTGGTGGAGATGATTATACCCATGAGAAGAACCCTTGGAACTATGGCGAGCCATATGCATCCATCAACCGCATGTACTTGAAGCTGAAAGCAGAAATGCTGCCATACAACTACACACTTGCAGAAGAATCTACGACGGATTCCATGCCAATGGTGAGAGGTATGATGCTGGAATACCCTGAGGATGCCTATACGTATGGTACAGAAACACAGTACCAATACATGTGGGGACCTAATCTGCTCGTGGCACCTGTTTACAAGGAAAGCGACCATGAAGCAGGCGTACGTAACGAAATTTATCTGCCAGACGAAGATCAGGTTTGGATTGACTACTTCTCTGGTGAACAATACAAAGGTGGCGCGGTGGTTCATAACTTTGAAGCACCACTATGGAAGACACCTGTATTTGTAAAAGCTGGCGCAATTATTCCGATGGCACCGGAAAACAACTCACCAGGCGAGCTGGATGGCTCTGAAAACAGAATCTTTGATGTCTACCCATCCGGTGAATCAGCATTTACATTGTACGAAGATGATGGCGAAACCGTAGCATACAAAGAAGATAAGAACATGAGGACGAACATTACTTCTGTAGAAGCAGATGGCACAGCTACCATTACGGTGGATCAAGCAGAAGGAAACGGCTATGACGGTATGGTAAAAGAACGTGGCACAGAGTTTATCGTCAATACACTGGAAAAGCCTGAAAATGTTACCGTAACAATCGGTGGTGAAGAAGTGGAATTGACTGCTGTGACATCTGAAGAAGAATTTGCAGCTTCAGATAATGTGTACTTCTATAATGAAGCACCTAATCTGAACAAGTATTCCACAGAAGGCTCGGAGTTTGAAGAAACAGAAATCATTACCACACCAAAACTATATGTAAAAGTAGGCAAAACAGATATTACCGAAAATCAGGTTACTTTAACAGTGGATGGCTTCAGCAACACGCCGGCAGACGAAGTAATCGATGAAGAAGTACCTGCAACTCCTGCTAATTTGCAAGCAGATGAAGCAGCAATCACCGCTGACCAGATTAAGGTACAGTGGGACGAGGTAGAAGGTGACAATGTTCAGTATGAATTAATGATTGATGGGATGATCCATCGCAATGTGTTCACGAAACAGGATGAAACACCATTCTATCTACACACGAATCTGAAATATGATACGGAATATAGCTACAAAGTAAGAGCCGTGAATACGAAGGGTGCCTCGGAGTGGAGTGACGAATTAACGGTCAAAACAGATCTCGACCCTTACCGAAATGTTCCCGAAAACATGACGGCTAAAGCGACAAGCTATCAGCCAGGTGAAGAACCGGAGAAGGCAATCGATGGGGATGAAAATACACAGTGGCACTCAGACTGGAACGACCCAACCTTGCCGATGGACTTTGAAATTGACATGAAGCTCGCCTATGACCTGGATAAGTTCGAATATGTACCACGAACAGGCGCAGCAAATGGAACGATTCTGAAATACGATTTGGACGTCAGCCTAGACGGGAAAACGTATAAAAACATCGTCAAAGACGGCACCTTTGCCCGTAACGACGAAACGAAAACAATCGATTTTGACGAAACCGTCTATGCAAGATACATCAAAATAACGATTACCGACAGTGTAGGAAAATTCGGTTCCGCCAGGGAGTTCCGTCCGTATAAGAAAGACAAGACAGAAGGCTGGGTAGTCGGTAAAAACATTTCCGATGGGGCAGGAGGAGCAATCGGGGAGGATGACCTGAACTTCTTCGCAAGCTACATGGGAGTCGATGAATCTGACAGCGCTTGGGATCAAGTGAAAAAAGGTGACATCAACTATAACGGTGTCATCGATGCCTATGACTTGATGTATGTAGCTGGTCAATTAGGTGATGAACCACTCGAAGCAACTGGGGAAGATATTCAAGGCTCCTTGGACGTTCGACCAGACAAGCTGGAGCTGAAGAAAGGTGAGCAAGTCACCGTAGACATCCTTGGGAATGACCTGCATGACATCAATGCCTTTGGTTTAGAGCTAACCGTTGACACTAGCAAATTCAAATTAGTGAGCGATGGAATTCGTGCAACAGATGCGACAGAACATATGTTGAACTATTCCAAACGTAATGGCCAACGCATCATGGCGGCATTCTCTAACAAAGGGAAACAAACAACACTTGAAGGAAATCAGGTCGTCGCAACGATTACATTGGAAGCAAGAGAAGATGTAACATTTGACGGAGAGATTACGAGATCTGTTCTATTGAATACATCCTTTGATACCAATGAAGAGATCGGCAATGTGCTAGACCCCGATGATGGAGACAGCGAAGACATCAGCGCATCCGTCATCAAGTCAAAAGTAGAAGAACTAGCGGAAGCAGGCGCAATCGATCAAACTGCAGCCCGTGCACTAACGATGCATTTGACAGCAGTAGAACACTATGAATCCAAGGAAGATGCGAAGAAAGTCATCAAGCATATGAATGGATTTAAACAGCTGATGAACCACTTCCAGGAAGAAGAATCCATCACAGCCGATGCATTCGACACACTGGACAGCCAAGCAAATGATTTAATCGCGAAGTGGGAAGCACAATAACATCCCATCATCATGAATCAAGACCTCCCTGTGGTAAGCCGCACACAGGGAGGTCTTGCTATATCCAATCGCAAAAACAACTTCATCATAGCTTAACAGTAGGCGCTCATAGGCATCCTGTACTATACTATAATTTAAAGTAATACATCGGTGAAGAATTGCCCGCAGCATGGAAAACAAGAATATGGATGAAGGAGAACATAATAATATGGATAAATTCCAACTAGATCCCTCGAGTTTTGTGCCGCTCTACCAGCAGCTAAAAGAACATATCATCGAGAAAATAGATAAAAACATCTGGAAACCTGGAGACAAGATTTACTCGGAAAACCAATTATACGAAAAATTTGATGTCAGCAGAAATACCGCCAAAAAAGCAATTGAAGACCTGGTTCAGGAAGGAACGCTCTACCGCATCCAAGGAAAAGGTACCTTCGTCAGCATGCCGAAAATAGAACAATCCTTATCCGCCTTTTACAGCTTTAGCCAAGTCCTGCAAAAGAAAGGCTTAAAGCCGCATGATGTCGTCCTGGATGTGAAAACCATTGAAGCATCCCATAAGGTCGCAAAAGAATTACAAATCGAAAAAGGCGAACCAGTCGTCACCCTGCAGCGACTCCGCTACGCCAATGAAGAACCAATTATTTTAGAAGTATCCTATTTACCAAAAAGCATGATTGATAACGAAGCAAAACTACAGCTCGTCAGCCAAACGCCATTATATGATATATTGCATACCTATTTTAACGTCATCGTCAACTCCGCAAAAGAAACCTTTGAACCCATCCTGATCCGGGAAGAGGAAAAACAGTATCTGGAGGTAGAAGTTGGCTCACCCGCCTTACTACTGGAAAGAGTAGCCTATGATGCTGACAAAACACCCGTAGAATTCTGTAAATCCATCGTACGCGGAGACCGCTGCAAATTTTATACGGAATTGATTTAGGATGTAAACAGGAAGAGACAAACGACGACGAAGTCAAATAACGTTGCTTAAAAAAGCCTTTCAGCATGGAGCGGCATCGGTTATTCTGTTCGTTCAAAATAAAGATAGGATTCCCATTCGAAAAGGGGCATGACATGAAAAAGATAATCGTCGGTATCATCGCAATAGCTGCCGTCCTGGCATTATCTAGTGTGGCAATCTTCTCTGCTTCTGAAAAATGGCAAGGCAAATCAGCGGACAAGCAATGGAAAGTGATCTATGCACCAGCCGGCATACCCAACGACAAATGGGTAGGAACGTTGTACTGGAAGGGCAAAGGAGAAGTCACTTTACGAAATATCCAATTCATCATCAACGGGCAATCCGTACTTGGCTTTGCAGAAGATGAGGTAATGGATACCAAGATTGAAGACGATTGGACATTCGGCGACTTCGGAGACAAACCAAAAGAAAACAGCGAAGTATACGTAAAAATCACCTGGGAAGAAGCCAACCAATCCCATACAGAAAAGATATATTTAGAACCATAAGGACCATGAGCGCTCTTATTATAGTAGACAGGGAAATCTATTAAACTGTTTATTGTATGGGGGTGTTTTTTATTGTTTTTTTAAAGCAGTTAGTATAAATAACAATTGCTTTCAAAAAAATAAGCACCTCATGTGAGATGCTAATCTATAAAATCGAAAATAACTACTTCATTATTTAGATTCAAGTCGGGATACTTTTTTAAATAATGATTTTCAACTACTGCACATATCTTTTTACAAAAATCTTCTATACCAATTTTCACTGTTATACTGGGAGCCTTTTCCTTATCTTCTTCTGCCCACAACAGGCTATAACTATTAAAATTATTTGTTAAAATGAACTTATAACTTTGGTAATTTTAAATTTTCTTTTTCTCAATTACTTCTTGATTTATATCAGTAGAACCATCATGCAAAAGATTACAACGTAATTTATATACCGCAAATCCATCCATAACCCATTCTTTGTAGGGGTTATTTTCTATTGGACATAATTCATATGGATAGATAAATTCATTATACCATCGTTCGTATCTCTTGCGATTATACTTCCCACCTATTAGTTCTGGGTACTCTATTTTTGCACAAATATCTGGGAGTATTAATGTCAACGCCAAGGCTGATAAATAATTTTTGTTTGATAAGTTATTATTAATTTCCTCTATCAAATTTTTCATTAAAACCCTCCTTATTTCCAATACATTTATATTCGACTAAATTGGTGGAAATCCTTTTTAAAAGAATTAATGGATAAATAACCAATAATATAGATTATTATATTTAGTAATTTAAGTGATACTTAAAAATATAAAATAATATTTAAGTATATTGAAATTATTGTTGGTATGTAGTAAGATGTCCTAAATAGATAATTTTCTGTAAAGTCAATTATTTATAAAAAATTGTAGGAGGGGTCGAATTGAATAAAAAGAAGTTTTTTGGATTATTATTTTCCATTTTGATTTTAAGTTTTTTACTTGCCGCATGTGGCGGTAATGATAAGGATGGAAAGTCAAAAGAAACAAATGAGAATGGAAAAAATGGGAAAGGTTCTTCTGATGAACAGGTATTAAACATGAATATTAGAAGTGAACCACCATCCTTGCATCCAGGACTTGCAACAGATACTACTTCTACAGCTGTGCTTAACCAAATCTTCGAAGGGTTAACTCGGATTAATCAAGATGGTGTCGTAGAAGAAGCAATGGCGGAAAAAATTGATGTATCCGATGACCAAACAACATATACCTTTACCATTCGTGATGGTGCCACTTGGTCGAATGGAGATCCAGTTACTGCGGGAGATTTTGAATATGCATGGAAATGGGTACTAGATCCTGATAATGCCGATACGGATTATGCATATCAGCTTTATTATCTTAAAAATGGAGAAGCAGCAAAGAATGGTGAAGTTTCTACTGAAGAAGTAGGGGTTAAAGCAAAAGATGACAAAACATTGATTGTTGAATTGGAACAGCCAACCCCATACTTTTTAGATTTAACAGCGTTTCATACGTATTATCCAGTGAATCAAAAAGTGGTCGAAAACGCACCTGACTGGTCATTAGATGTTAGTGATGATTATGTAACAAATGGTCCGTTCCTTTTGGATTCATGGAAGCATAAAGACCAAGTCGTAATTAAAAAGAATCCGGAATACTGGGATGCAGATACAGTAAGTCTTGAAACAATCAACTTTTACATGATTGAAGACGAGAACACGGAATTGAACATGTATAACAATGGAGAATTGGATTGGGCAGGTTCACCAAACGGTAGTCTACCTTTATCGGCTATTCCTTCTTTAATGGATAGCGGTGAGTTAAATATTTCTCCGCAAGCAGGAGTTTATTATTATGTTTTTAATCTAAAGGAAGCCCCATTTGATAATGTAAATATTCGTAAGGCATTTACCTTGGCAATTGACCGAGAAGGTATTGTTCAAAATATTACGAAGGGTGAGCAGCAACCAGCAATGGCATTTGTGCCACCATCTATCTGGGAAGAAAATCAAACAGGATATTTTGAGGATAAAGATATAGACAAAGCAAAAGAGTATCTGGAAAAAGGGTTGAAAGAGTTAGGCCTTGATGAACTCCCTACTATTAAACTATCCTATAATACAAGTGAATCTCATGCTGCACTAGCACAAGCAGTACAAGAAATGTGGCGTGAAAATCTAGGTGTTGATGTAGAATTGGACAATACCGAGTGGAATGTATTTCTTGATAAAATGACCAACGGAGACTTTCAAACAGGACGTATGGGATGGTCGGCTGATTTTAATGATGCCATTAACTTCTTGGAAACATTCCGTACTTTAGGTGGCAGTAACTTCTCTCAATGGGTAGATGATGAATATACAGCATTGTTAGACGAATCCAGAACAGAAACAGACGCAACGAAGCGAAAAGCAATATTGCGTGATGCTGAACAAATTCTCATGGATGCGATGCCGATTGCCCCGGTTTATTTCTATACTAATGTATGGATTAACAAGGATTATGTCAAAGACGTCGCAGTAACAGCATTGGGAGGTATTCAATTTAAGTGGGGTTCTATTGAAAAATAAAATATACCAAATGGAGTAGTCCTTCATTTTTTAACTGTAGTAGGGCTGACCTAAAACATTCATGATGTAAAAAGGTCAGCCTGATTTTATTCGTAACAGTAGTAACAGTAATATTAAAGTTAACAAATAAGGAAGTGCAATAATGAAAATCCAAGTGGATGATACGCTTTTTTTAGCATGTCTGAATGATTTACAGGAGTTAATCCAAATTCCAAGTGTTAAATCGGCACCTACTGCACACGCACCGTTTGGTGAGCCAATAAAAAAAGCATTGGATTATTTTTTAGAAAAAGCAAAAGATCTAGGTTTTCAAACACGCAATCTAGATGGATATGCAGGCATTGTGGAAATGGGTACTGGTGTTGACGAGTTAGGAATACTTGTTCATATTGACGTTGTTCCACCTGGTGAAGTGGACAGTTGGACATATGCACCATTTTCAGGACATATTGCTGATGGATCAATATGGGGTAGGGGGACATTGGATGATAAGGGGCCAGCAATTGCAGTATTGTATGCGATGAAATTACTCCAGAACCTATCTGTGTCCTGGAATAAACGAGTTCGTCTAATTATTGGCACGGATGAAGAAAGTACTTGGGAAGATATAGATTACTATAATAAATATGAAAAAGCCCCAACATTTGCTTTTACTCCAGATGGCTGTTTTCCAGTAACCAATAGTGAAAAAGGGATTGCAACCATTCGTTTTCATAAAAAAATGGACGCGCCCTCTGTTGTTTCATTAGTCAAAGCGGGTGAGAAATACAACATGACACCTGGTAGTGCAACTGCATATCTAAATACGAATCAAATAGATGGGAAAAAGCTTTTTGAAAGAAGTGGTCCATTTATTCAAGTCAGCACAGACATAGATGGGAATGCTATGATAAAAGCAGTAGGTGAAGATGGACCAAGCAGTGCACCTGTGGCTGAAAAAAATGCAATTCATATATTAATAAAGAAATTGAAGCAGATATTGCCTGAAACAGATGGTTTTTGGGAAGTCATTCATTTTTATGAAACCTTTTTAGAAGATACACTTGGGAGCGGCTTAGGGAGTAAAGTGTCTGACGAGGTTTCGGGTGAACTTACACTGGCGACATGTGTATTGGAGTGGGATGGTACTCAAGCTACATGTATAGCAAACGTTCGTTATCCCTCCACCTACACGTTGCAAAGACTAAGTACGAAATGGAAAGAAACTCTAAGTGCAACATCATTCAATTGGAAAATTATTGATCATAAAGACCCAATCTATATTCCAGCCGATAGTACATTTATTCAGCAGCTACTATCCATATATAATGACTACTTTGATAGTAATGAATTACCTCAGTCCATTGCAGGTGGAACGTATGCCCGCGCATTTCCGAATACCGTGGCATTTGGTGCACTAATACCTGGTAAGCCGCTAAATGCGCATGAAGTAAACGAACATGTCGAGCTAAGCGTGATAAGAGATTGGATTAATATATATGCAAAAACTATCCATAGATTGGCATCTACAAATAATGGAGGAAGGCAGGGATAATCATGTTCAATGCTCATCAAGCGAATCGGTCACTTAATATTTTACCTTTGAAACAGCAAGAAAATATACAAGATGATTGGCTAGGACAACGTTTAGATACAATATTATTCGAAGCTATGGAAAAGGCTGGAATCCCTATGTGGATTGTTGTCAGCAAAGAATACAACGAGGACCCTGTTGTTAAGTCAATTACGCCTTGTATTCACGATACTTCTGGAAGACTAGCTATCTATATTTTTTATTTAGAAAAAACTTCGGGTCAATTGGAACGTTATTTTATTGGATCTACCCATCCAGATATGAATACCCTTTATAAATTCATCTGGAACAGATCAAGTGAAACACAATGGGAACGATTACGTAAGCTTATTGAAGAAAAACAACCTGATAAAATTGCAATCAATCATTCCAATCACATTGCAGTTGCTGATGGTTTAACGCATAGTCTTCATCAGAAGCTGATAGAAGAAATAGGGTCATACTCCGATAAATTGGTTTCTTCGGAATATATTGTTACGCACTGGTTTTTGAAAAGAATAGAAGAAGAAATGACGGCCTATCCATTTCTTGCTGATTTAACGAATAATCTTGCAAAACAAGCAATTTCAAACGAAGTGATTGTCCCAGGTATTACTTCTACTGATGATGTCGTACATTGGATTAGACAAAGCGTACGTGATCTTGGTTTAAATACATCATTCTATCCTACTGTCGATATTCAAAGGCAGGGATGCGAAGTGGATCGTCTAAGTCCAGCGATCATTTTACCAGGAGACATTGTACATCTGGATTTTGGACTAGAATATCTTGGACTGTCGACGGATACCCAGCAGCTTGCTTATGTACTAAAGCAAGGGGAAACGAATGCGCCACAGGGGTTATTAGATGCATTTAAGCAGGCACTAGAGATGGAAGACATTGTACTTAAAACCATGGTCGCAGGTACAACTGGTAACGAGGTATTTGAAACTAGTATTACAATGGCAAAGCAAAAGAATATCCAGGCGATGTTGTATTCACATCCAATTGGTGTGCATTGTCATGAAGCGGGACCCTATATCGGTTTATACGATCAGCAGAAAAGTATTCCATTTAAGGGAGATTTTGAAGTTGTAAGTAATTCTGCATATGCTTTGGAATTTAACATCAAAGCATATATTCCGGAGTGGCAACAAGAAACCTTTATATACTTAGAGCAGCCAATCGCTGTTTATAATGATGGAGCAGATTATCTAACACCTAGACAAGAAACATTCTATTTAATTCGGTAAAAGTTTGTGTAAACCGAAAGGAGTAAAGATATGAGTAATATTGGCATACGCATGAAGGAATTAAGAAAAGGGAAGAAAATGACATTAAAACAGGTTGCCGAAAAAACAGATTTATCCATTAGTTTTCTATCTCAGGTAGAACACTCCAAATGTTCGATAACGATTGAATCATTAATGAAAATATCAGAGGCATTAGATGTTAAACCTAGTTTTTTCTTTTCAGAGACAGAAGATAGGAACATGAAGCAGATTGCAATCAATAAACAGGGTGCATTAGAGGAACGAAAGGTTGTTTCAAATTTTTCTTATGAAGATCTTTCGGGGAAATTCCCAAATCAAACATTTTTGCCTACAATGGTTACCCTGCAACCACGAAAAGAAGGCGTTAGGCCAATGCCACATAGTGGACAAGAATTTATATTTGTTCTTGACGGGGTACTAACTGTCATTTTTGAGAAAGACGAAGTTTCATTAAACAAAGGTGAAAGTATTCATATGGAATCAACTGTTCCACATAACTGGATTAATAAAACGGACGAAGCAGTCCAATTTTTATATGTAAGTTCTCGGTAATTGCTTGAATTGAAAGTAAATGATTTGCAGCGTTGTACACAGCATATGTACATATGAGGGGATGATTTTTTGGATAGACACACGGTTAATTGGAAAGGATATATGCCTGCCATATCAACACCATTCCACGAGGATGGGACAGTTGATTGGGATGGGTGGAAGTCATTATTAACGTGGCTGGTTGATGAGGGAATGCACGGATTAGTTATCAATGGAACAACAGGAGAATGGTTCAGCCAAACCACTGAAGAAATGGAGGAGTTATTTCGGGTGGCTGCCGAGGTAGTAAATGGTGATATACCGATTATAGCAGGATGTACAGCTTACACTCCAGAACAAGTGGTACGTCATGCAGGATTGGCGGAAAAAGCCAAGCTGGATGGGATTCTGGTGGCGCCTCCACCCTATATTGTACCGACAAATGAGGAGTTAGTAGCCTATTATCAATACATAAGCGATCATGTTCCATTACCGATTTGTGTATACAATTGGCCAAGAGGAACCAATGTGGATATGAATACGGAATTGATAGGACGTCTAGCAGATATTGATAAGGTTGTCGCTATCAAAAACTCTACACCAAATATGAATCAATTTCTTGCTAGTTTTTTTGCTGTTAAAGATAAGATTCGTTATTTTGGTTTTCCTATGAATGAATTGGGTATCTCTATGACGGTAGATCATGGTGCAGATGGAACAATGGGAGCAGGAGCCGTACTCGGTCACGTGCATCCGGGTTTCTATAATTCTATTTGGGATGGAGATTATAAGCAGGCAATAAAATATGGTAGACAGGATCAATTTCTTTTTCAATCCTGGTTTAACACTGATTTTTCTGCAAAGTATGGCTCTCCGCAGGCAATTGTGAAAGCCGCACTAAATCTTCAGAACTTGCCAGGAGGCTATCCGCGTTCTCCAATTCTACCTTTGACGGGAGAACAAGAACTACGTGTGAAAGAAACATTGGAGCAGGTTAAGCGCTTATAGGGGGCGTTTTGAATGACACAACAAACAGATGTATTTGTAATAGGTGGAGGCCTTGTCGGTTGTTCCACTGCATATTATTTATCGAAGAAAGGAATCCAAGTTGTACTAGCTGAGAGTGGTCAGTTGAACCGTCAGTCTTCTGGTCAAAATGCTGGTAGCCTCCATTTTCAACTGGAATTTCGAATGATTACTTTTTGGAAAGAGCTTGAAAAAGAAATGAACGCACTCATACCATTATCTATTGCATCACAAAAAGTATGGGCTAATTTAGAAAATGAATTGCAAGCTGATATGGAAGTGATACAGCATGGCGGTTTTATGGTCGCAGAAACCGAAGAAGAGTTAAATTTACTTAAAAAGAAATATGAACTGGAAAAGAAGTGGAAGCTCAACACCTATTTATTGTCTGGGGATGAAGCAAGGGAGATAGCCCCATATTTATCAAAACGTATCATAGGTGCTGCTTATTGTCCAGAAGAAGGACATGCCAATCCTCGGCAGGTAACACCACAATATGCATTACGTGCAACTGAACAAGGTGCAACCATTCTAACCCAATCAAAAGTAACAGAGATTACTCGGAAAGGGGAAAGATGGCTTGTTACCATTAATAATGAAGATAAATACGAGGCCTCACATGTTGTAATAGCTACAGGAGCTTGGATAGGTGAGACTGCCAAAATGATTGGATTGCATGTTCCAATGTTTCCGGTACCGCTGACAATGAATGTAACAGAACCAGTACCTGGTTTTATAGATCATATGATTCAGCATGTGGGTAAACGTATTACCCTGAAGCAAGTCAGGGATGGGAATATATTAATTGGAGGTGGTTGGTCATCCAAGTTTGTTACAAAAAATGGCCAGCTTGATTTCAATCAATCACCAATTATCATACCAGAAGCCGTTCAAGAAAATTGTAAAATTGCAGCAGAGCTTGTTCCACATATTGGACGACTTCGTTTGTTAAGAAGTTGGCCTGGTGTTACTGGGATTACTTCTGATCAATTGCCTATAATAGGAGAAATGACGGAAAGGCAAGGAATATGGGTTGCTGGTGGTGGCTCAGGCTTTACGTTTGGACCTTTATATGGTTCTATGTTGGCCGATCTTATTACTTCCGGTTCAACTGAATTTGAAATAGATGCATTTATTCCAAAAAAGCTTTCACATTTAAATTTATTTATGGCATAGCTTTCGATTTGAATGCGCTTCAGGAGGGGGGATGAATAATGACGGATGAGAAACAGAAGGAAGATTTGCAAGATCTCATTACATTGGAAATCGATTTTAAAACGTATACTATTCCAAAGGGATACACACTGGCAACAGCAATTACATATGCAAAGGAAATCGGTTATCGACAGACGAGGTATGGAGACAGAAGAGGTCCCGTCTGCAACATGGGAGTTTGTTTTGAGTGCTCGGTATTGCTTGAAGGCAGAGGGAATGTCCGTGCCTGTATGATAGAGGCCATGGAAGGGATGGTCGTACACACTTCTCTAAACTATGATGAATCACATTCGCCAACGGAAACAAAAGTAATTGAAGGTATGTCAAGTAATGAAACCATGTATGATGTTGCAATTATTGGCACAGGGCCCGCGGGGTTAGGTGCTGCGGAAGAATTATCAAGGTCGGTTTTGCATGTTGTTATGATTGATGAACAGCAACATGCAGGTGGTCAAATTTATCGCCATGTATCAGATGCAATGAAAAAGACAAAACCGATAGATCTAGTAAATCGGATTCGTGGAATAGAAAATGTGGAGTGGATACAAGGGAATTCAGTTTGGTCAATTATACCTTTTACAAAAGATGGCCAGGTTTCATTGGGTAGGCAACAAACGGACAGCTACCATATTTATCTAGAAGGAAATAAAAAGATCTATGCGAAACAATTAATTATTGCGACTGGGGCCTATGATCATATGATACCTTTTAAAGGTTGGAATAAGCCTGGAGTGATGAGCGCAGGTGGACTTCAAATCTTCGCGAAAACCCAGCACTTCTTACCTGGAAATGAAATTGTATTGGCAGGTAGTCATCCATTCATCTTAATTGTTGCAAAACAAATCTTAGAGTCTGGAGGTACAGTTAAAGGGATTGCCTTTTCTCAACATTTACCTCATATAAAAGAATTTTTTCAATTTGGAATGCATGGTTTAAAAAGATGGAATAAAAGCAAAGAGCTAGTCGATGCACTTGTAGCTATTAAAAAAGAAAAAGTTCCCATCTGGTTCCATACAGTTCCAATAGAAGCACACGGAACCAAACGAATTAGTGGAATTACATTTGGAAAAGTAGATCGTGCTGGAGATGTAGTGAAAAATAGTGAATTTAAAGTAGATACGGATACTATAGGGATGTGTTATGGATTTATCGCTTCCAGTGAAATACCCCGTCAATTAAAATGCGAGACAATTTATGATGAACTGAATGGTGGGCATTTGACAATAGTAGATCAGCAGATGAAAAGCAGTAAGGAACACGTTTATATTGCCGGAGAATTAACTGGTGTAGGTGGTGCAGAACTGTCGGAGATAGAGGGGAGAATTGCCGGGCTAGCTATATGGAAAGATACGTGTCCAGATACATTCGCCCCCTACAGGAAAAAATTTAACAGCTTAAAAAAAGAGAAACAATCATGGGCTTCTTTTGTAAATATGCTTGGGAAAGCTTCCATGCCAAATATAGAGTATGTAAAGATACTAGACAAGTATCCGAAAACATACGTCTGTCGTTGTGAAGAAGTCAGCTATCAACATATAAAAACATTAATACAAGAAAATCCGCACCTTACTTCCTTAAACGCAATAAAGTTGATGTCCAGATGTGGTATGGGACTTTGCCAGGGAAGATATTGTGAGCGCACGTTAAGGAAAATAGTCGAATCACTTTTACCAGAGGTATCCTCTCCTATAGATGAACTTACAGTGCGCTACCCACTTAAGCCTGTCATAATCAATGAACTGATTACACAGAGTGATGGATAGCTGAAAAAAACAATATAAACACCTTTATTTTTCAAACTAAAAATTACACCTTCAATTGTTAAATGATATCTAACAATTGGAGGTGTAATTTACTTCTAGAATCTTTTAGGTTCACTTAAACATAAAATAGCCTGTATATGAAAATGATGTGACAAGGATGAATTCAGCCTGCCGAAGTCTACAACCATTGAAAGCTTCTTGGCGTGGGATAAGAATCGCATGCCAGTCATGAAACCCGCATGCCTCAGCCCCAAACTTGCACACCCCCATTCCCAAACTCGCATGCCGATCCAAAAGAGCCCACTTACTCCAAATCACTTTTAAGGGGGGGGACTTTCAAAGAGGGAATCGAAATAAGCAGCGCCAAACAAAAATGGAAAAAACTAGTTGATTTCTAAACTAATTTCGATTATTATAATTTTAATATAGATAAATTAGAATTGTATGAATATAGTTGGGGTATTAAAGTTTTGCACTAGCGTATGTTTCACTCATAACATCTATGAAATTACACATGTAATGCATTAATTTCATATTGGAGGATGGGATGAATAATTTAATAAGGGTTTTAGCAGGTATTGTCATTTTTTTCGCATTATTGATGTGTGGAGATTTATCATTTCAGGCGGAAGCATTGAAAAAGAATGATGATTACACACTTGAAGAAATACAAGAAATTTTGTTTGATTACTTTAACAATAAGAATTTATCCTATGAATTAGGATCTGCAGAATTGCAGAATTACTTGCTTGAACAATTAATTGATGGTGCTGATGCCGAATTAAAAGAACTTCCTGCGTATGAATTAATCCTTGCTTATGCTGCAGAATATCTTTATGAATTGGATCAGAATAATAATGTGGAAGAATCGCAATTTCAAATTTCGCTACAGCAATTGGATGGAAATGATAAAAAACCATTTAATTTAAATCATGTGAAATCAAAAACAATTGGACAAATAAAAGACGAAGTGAAACAAGAAGACAGCATACATGAACAGCAGGCTGCAGCATTTAGGCAACATAATCCCAACTTTACTCCTTTCGCAGGATACAGTGGAAGTAACGCCGCCAAATATGCTAGAACCTGGGCCAAAAAGCGAAACAAATTATATAACAGATGGAGCTTGGACTGTACTAACTTTTCTTCGCAGGCTGTATTGGCAGGCGGTAAAAAGAAGAAAAAGCCAAGCAAAGTTCCTACCGGCGTTAAAGATACAACCAGTTACTGGTATAGCTATCGTTATGAAGACTGGCGCACTAATCATTTCGTTTATCGCTGGAAAGAAGCAACACCTTGGATTCGTGTTGTAGATTTCTATTCATATTGGAACAAAAGGGTACCGTATAAAAATTATAACTCAAGAAAAAGTACCATTACTTATGCGAGAGTCGGAGATATCATCCAGCTTCGATCTGCTTCAACTGGGAGAAGGTATCATACTACAGTTGTAACAAAGAAGGCAAACAGCACCATTTACTTGTCGTATCACACGACTGATACATTAAATAAAAACATTAAAAACATCAATGATAATACCAATAACTGGACAGTGTTAGGCTTTACACGTTAATTGTTGTTCTTACAAGTAAATAAAAACCTTTTGAAAAGGAGTACGACATGAAAAAAATGGTGGTTGGTTTAATAGCCGTTGCTTTGATCATTGGCCTGTCTAGTATTGTGATATTTTCTGCCTCTGAAAAATGGGAAGGGAAATCTGCTGATAACAAGTGGAAAGTAACTTATAAGCCAGATGGTACGCCTCATGATACATGGGCGGGGACACTTAATTGGAAGGGAAAAGGGGAAGCTGTTTTACAAAACATCCAATTGATCATCAATGGCGAATCCGCATTGGGCTATGACGAGGACGAAAATATGAATCAGAAAATCAAAGAAAAATGGACATTTGGAAATTTCAGTGCAAAACCAAATGAAGACGATAAAATATATGTTGCATTAAGATGGGAAGAAGGGGACCAGACCTTTACTGAGAATATTGTTTTGACGCCGTGACGTGATATATATCTTGTGAGCATTTAAAAACATTGCTTCAAACGCACCCACATGTATCATCAGTAAATACATTAAAATTAAAGTCCAGATGCGTGAAAGTACCCTGCCAAAGGAGATATTGCGAATGAACATTCGTTCATATGATTAAATCCTTTTCAGCGGATAACCCAATGGATCATGAGAAGTTTACATTAATGTGAGTACTTAAGCGAGTAATAATTAATGCGTTCAAGTGGTAAATAGCGATTTGAAATGAATAGAAGTATTTTGAAAGAATACATCGTGGCTCACTTTATGTTCATTAAAATCTCTCAGAATCCAACTAAAAAAGCCTTTCAATGAGGTATTCCCCCTGAAAGGCTTTCAATCTGCTATGCTCAATAAAACCGCTTATATCCGTGAAAATGCTTCTTCCAATATGAGCTGTTCACGCTAGAAATTTCTACGCCGTTGTTGCCTGCGTGGATGAATTGGCCGTTGCCAAGATAGATTCCTAGATGTGAGATACCAGCTTTATAAGTGCCTTCAAAGAATACGAGATCTCCAACCTGTGGGGAGTTCACGTAGAAGGAGCGGTCGAAATAGCCTGCACTGGAAGTTCGGCTATGCTTAAATCCTGCTTGATTATACGTATAATAGATAAATCCACTACAATCGAATCCTCCTGGAGTTTGTCCACCCCATACATAGGAAGTTCCCAGCTGTTGTTCAGCAACTCGAATCAATGTATTTACATTATAACCAACATCTGTTGCTGGCTTATCCACTTTATCCTTGCCGCCATTATCATTGCCAGGCTTCTTACCAGTATCTTTATCATTTACATTGCCAGCACCAATCTTTAGCTTCTGGCCAATTAAGATTAAATCAGACTTCAGGTTATTCCATTTCTTTAAATTAGAAACAGTAACCCCATGACGAAGTGCGATTCCACTTAACGTGTCACCAGACTTAACCACATAAACCTTGGCATCACTGCCTGGTTTGGAATCATTAGAGCCGTTATTTCCTTTATCATTATTGGTGTTATTATTGCCCTTATCATTGGATGGTGCATCTGTATTACCTGGTTTAACAATAAATACATTACCAGGGAAGATAAGCGTGGATTTGAGGTTATTCCACTTCATCAAATCGGCAATGGAAACCTTGTATTTAAATGCAATTCCACTTAATGTGTCCCCAGACTTCACTGTATAGGTGACCTGATTACCAGGCTTTGATACATTCGATCCTTTGTCCGAATCTGTTTTTCCATCGTCTTTCGTAGCCGATGTTCTTAATACTTGATTTGGATAGATCACATCGCTTTTTAGTTTATTGATAGATTTGAGATCCAATACAGTTGTATTGAATTTCTGTGCGATAGACCAGAGAGAGTCTCCTGGCTGCACCTTGTAGGATGCGGCCGATGCTTCTTCGGCACCAAATGCGATAGTAGCGAGTGCTGCAGTGGCAGTAACCGACATGACAATTTTCTTATTGGACAATCTTAGGTTCTCCCTTCCATTCTGTTGATAATCTATTATAAATAATTTTATAAACAATGATTAAAAAATGACATTCTTGAAAAACACTTTACAAAAAAATAAATATGTACGATAGTAATAACGGGGCAAGAAGTCATACTTTAGTCCCGAACGCTTACATATAGCAGTGCCAAATACCCAAGACAAGCGGATAATATTACAAATTTCGCCAAGGGTCTCCCTATTATACCATTTATTACAAGTGAAAGTGATTTTTCATGGAAATGTAATAGATTTGTAATATAACTAATGGAATGTCATAGAAATAGGGCTTTAGGCATGCGGGAAACATAACAAAATAGTCTGGAGGCGACCACCCTATATTAAAAATTTAACAGAATACTAGCAAAAACGAGCTTTCCCAATGAAAATTCCCTATACATTCCAATTAACTATGGTATAATTTGCGAAGTAATGGTAAAATTTTATCGGTTATTTATTTGAACGTCATATTATTATTTTTTAACACGGAGGTAAGACCATGGAAGAAACGATTTCCCTCAAGGAAATTTACGAAGTGATTAAAAAACGATTTTCATTAATCGTTGGATTTGTTATTGGTGCAGCTATCATTGCTGCATTGGTCAGTTATTTTGTATTAACTCCGACCTACCAGTCTAGCTCGCAGTTTTTAGTGAATCAGGGGCAACAGGACCCAGCACAACAATTTAGTGTCAATGACATTCGTACAAACGTCGAACTTATCAATACCTATAATGTCATTCTTCGTAGTCCGGTTATATTGGACGAAGTTGTTGAAGAATTGAATCTACCATACAATACGAATGTTTTACGTGATAAAATAAAAGTTTCTAATGAACAAAACTCTCAAGTAGTTGCTGTTACTGTAACAGATCCGAGCCCGGAAATGGCTACTACCATTGCAAATGCAACTGTAGAAATTTTTCAAAGGAAAGTTCCGGAAGTGATGAACGGAGTTGATAACGTTCATATTCTATCCGCTGCAGTAACCCCACCTGATCCAGTACAGGTAGCGCCAAGGCCACTATTGAATATTGCGATTGCAATTGTGTTAGGTGGTATGGTTGGAGTGGGAATCGCCTTCTTACTTCAGTATATGGATAATAGCATTCGCACAGAGGAAGATATCGAAAAGAAATTGGAATTACCTGTTTTAGGCGTTATTTCACATATATCCAATGAAGATATTCGTAGTGATCAATTTCGCTTTCAACAAAATCGAGTGACAAGGGGGGCATATGATGTTTCGCCGCAGAAGAAATCAATCTAAGCCTAGTAAAATGAGAACGTTAATTACCAAGTTAAACCCAAAGTCGCCGATTTCGGAGCAGTTTCGTACAGTTCGTACAAATTTACAATTTGCCGCTGTAGATGAAGAGTTGCGTAGCATGCTTGTTACTTCATCAAGTCCAAGTGAAGGGAAGTCCATGACAACAGCAAATCTAGCAGTTGTTAATGCTCAGCAAGGAAAAAAAGTTCTACTCATTGATGCAGACATGCGTAAACCGACAGTACATTATACCTTTCGTTTAGATAACCTTCATGGATTAAGTAATATTCTTGTAGGAGAGGGTACTTTACAAACTGCAACATTTGCTAGTGATGTGGATAACCTTGATATTCTATCTTCTGGACCAATCCCACCAAATCCTTCCGAGTTACTTGGATCGAAAAGAATGGCGAGATTATTACAAGAAGCACTGGAAATCTATGATTTAGTGATTTTTGACACGCCACCAGTATTGGCCGTAACAGATGCACAAATTCTTGCTAACATAGTAGACGGAACATTACTAGTCATTCGCAGTGGCCAAACAAACATTGAAGCAGCAACACGAGCGAAAGAAGCATTATTACCTGCAAAGGCAAGGTTGTTAGGGACTGTGTTGAATGATCGTGAAAAACGAGCTTCGAATTATTATTACTACTATGGAACCTAATTAAAAAACTCCTTAACAGGAGTTTTTTTCATGGATGCGTTTTCACCGCTTACATTATCATAATTTATAATGGAATAGCTCTGGTATGCATGAACCTCCTGCCATAGCTATTCAATGGTAATCATTTCAACAATTCCCAATGGGTAATACTGTAATATTTTGTCGGATTACCGTATAATATAATCATTATTGATAATGATAGGATAAAACTGGAAGAAACATAGAAATGGGATGTGAGTAAAATGATAGATATTCATTGTCATATATTGCCTGGTGTTGATGATGGAGCTCAAACAGAAAAAGATAGTATTAATATGGCATTATCTGCTTTGGAACAGGGGATTCATACCATTATTGCTACACCACATCATAAAAATGGCAAGTACGAAAACGATTGTGAAACGGTAAAAAAACAAGTAGCCATTTTACAAGATTTATTTGTTAATGAGAATATCCCTTTGACTCTGCTTGCAGGCCAAGAAGTACGAATTAATGGCGATGTGATTTCGGATATACGAACTGGTAATATTCTTTCCTTAAATGAAACAAAGTATATATTTATAGAGTTTGCTTCTAATCATGTTCCACGCTATGCGAAACAAATGTTATTTGATATCCAGGTGGAAGGCTATATCCCAGTAATTGTGCATCCGGAGCGAAACAGTGATCTGATACAAAACCCAGACATGCTTTATAAGTTCGTTCAAAATGGTGCATTAACACAGGTTACAGCTGCGAGCATGATTGGGAGATTCGGTAAGGCTATTCAAAAATTTTCTTATCAACTTGTTGAAGCAAATCTAACACATTTTATTGCTTCGGATGCCCATAACACAACAACCCGAGGTTTCTGTATGAAAGAAGCGTATCAGGAATTGAGTAGCCGATTCGATAATGAAACGGCTTACTTATTCATGGAAAATAGTCAGCTCTTAATTGATGGTCAGAATGTAAACAAGTTAGAGCCGGAACCGATTCGTAAGAAAAAAAGATTTGGACTCTTTTAAATAAACCAACTCGTACGTGGCTAAACAAATATATGTATAGGCCCTGTGGTATATTTGGGGTTGAAAGAAGATTTTTAGATTGGGGGTTGTTGAATTGATTCGTGTTTTAATCGTGGATGATGAACTTTTGCTTCGGAAAGGAATCCAGGCACTTATTGATGGGGAATCCGATATGCAAGTGGTTGGGATGCTAGCGAATGGAGAGGAAGTATTGAAAGAACTCGATGCAATAAAGCCGGATATCATCCTTATGGATATTCATATGCCCCGATTGGACGGAATTAAAACAACTGTAAAATTAAAACAAATGAACTCCAATGTGAAGGTCATTTTTTTAACTGCCAATATTTCAGAAGAAGAAGTCATTCGCGGAATATCTGCCGGGGGAGACGGATTTTTAGTGAAGGAGATATATCCTGACGATCTGTTTCGGTCTATTCGGGATATCCATCGTGGTCAGCATGTGTTATCTTATGACGTTGCCAAAATACTAGTAAAAAGTATACGGAAGCTTTCACTTAATAAATGTCAGTTATTAGCTAAAAGGTTGGAAAATCATGGTCTGTCATTTACGAAAAGGGAATTAGAGGTTGCGTGCCATCTAGTAGAAGGTTTGGATAATCGACAAATCGCACAAAAGCTTTATTTAGGTGAGGGTACAGTAAAGAATTATATCAGTGAAATTTATCAAAAGCTAAACGTTCGTTATCGTGATGAAGCCATACAATTTATTGAACGATTATTAAGATAGGTATTGTCGAATATTGACTCTTTATCATGACTTTTATCCTATTAAGTCACTTAAAACATGACTGGGTATTTAGTATCATGATATTTGCTATGGATTTTCCATTAATTACTAATGCAATCTGTAACAAACCTTTTGGACAATAAAACAATTATTTAATGCATTTAAAAGGGAGCGAAAATCTTGACTTACAAGAAGCGGTTGACATTATTAATTATTTTAGATTCTATCATTGTCTCCTTTGCAATTTTTGCAGCTACTTGGATCGTGTATCCGGGAGCAACACAGAAAATGGACATGAGCATTATATTAATTACTGTAATATCTTTACTAGCGTTCCATCACTTATTCGCATTTATATATAAGTTATATAACAAAGTGTGGTCTTATGCTAGCGTTGGTGAATTAATGGCGATTGTAAAGGCTATTACACTGTCAATTATTGGTGCAGGGATTGTTCAGTTTTTAGTAAATGATTTTAGTATATATAAACGAGCCCTAATTGTGACGTGGCTGTTGCATATCATTTTAATTGGCGGCTCACGTTTTATGTGGAGGGTACTGCGGGATCGCTATCTTGTATCTGATAAGGGGAAGAAACGTACCCTTATAGTAGGTGCAGGTGCAGCAGGGACTATGATTGCTAGGCAACTACATAATAGTCACGATGACTCCGAACTATTGCCTGTAGCCTTTGTTGATGATGATTTAACGAAACAACGTATGGAAGTCTATGGAGTACCTGTACTGGGACGGATTAAAGATATTAAAAATATCGTAGAAAACCATAAAATTGATCATGTTGTGATTGCAATTCCATCGCTGAGGAATGGCGCTCTAAATGATATTATTATGAAATGTAATGAGACTAGTGCAAAGGTTAAGTTAATACCTAAAATTGAAGATTTAATGACTGGTCGTGTGACGGTTAGTAGTTTAAAAAATGTAGAAGTAGAAGATTTACTTGGACGAGAGCCTGTTGAATTAGATATAAACGCTATATCAGAATATGTTACTAAAAATACTGTCATGGTTACTGGCGCTGGGGGGTCTATTGGATCTGAATTATGTCGTCAATTAATGCGTTTTTCTCCTAGTAAAATAGTTCTTGTTGGACATGGTGAATTTAGCATTTATTCCATTGATATGGAACTAAAAGAGAAATATTCACAGATGGATGTGGAAATAGTTCCCGTAATCGGTGATGTACAAGATCGCCAACGGATGTTTAATATTATAGAAACACATAAGCCAACAATAATATATCATGCTGCTGCACATAAACATGTGCCATTAATGGAATATAATCCTCATGAGGCTGTTAAGAACAATATTATCGGTACACGAAACGTTGCGGAGGGAGCTGATGCATTTGGCGTTAATACCTTTGTACTTATTTCATCTGATAAGGCTGTGAATCCCACAAATGTTATGGGTGCTACAAAACGAGTGGCTGAAATGGTTATTCAGAATTTAGCGAAGAAAAGTAATACGAAATTTGTGGCTGTTCGTTTCGGAAATGTTCTTGGTAGTCGTGGTAGTGTTATACCGTTATTCAAGAAACAAATTGCCAAGGGTGGCCCAGTAACTGTAACACATCCAGAAATGACAAGGTATTTTATGACGATACCGGAAGCATCACGGCTTGTTATACAGGCTGGAACCCTTGCTAAAGGTGGAGAAATATTTGTGTTAGATATGGGTGAACCAGTAAAAATTGTTGATTTAGCAAGAAATCTAATTAAATTATCAGGTTACAGTGAAGATGAGATTGGAATTAATTTTTCTGGTATACGTCCGGGAGAAAAAATGTATGAAGAATTACTTGGGGAAGATGAAATTTTACCAGGAGCAGTTTATGAAAAAATATATGTTGGTCGGACGGTAGAGGTTGACGATAGTTTGGTATTAAGGTTAATACAAAAATATGAAGATTATTCAAATGAAGAATTAAAAGAACAAATGATGAAAATTGTATATATGGAAAGAACATTACTGGCTATTAAATAATGATTAAAATTAATATTTACACAAATTCTTTTAAAATTGAATTATATTTTTTGAATTTATTATTTTGAAATAAGAAATGAGGATAAAAATGACTGATATGAAAATGAGAACAATACCATTTTCACCACCTGATATTACTAGTGAAGAAGTCGAAGAAGTTATAAAAACTATGAATTCCGGTTGGATTACAACAGGTCCCAAAACAAAGAAATTAGAGAAGGAAATAGCGAAATATGTAGGCACTAAGCTGGCGGTTTGTGTAAATTCAGCTACGGCTGCGATGGAACTTACGTTACGAATTTTGGGTGTAGGGCCTGGAGACGAAGTAATAACAACAGCTTATACATATACTGCTACCGCTTCGGTAATAGAACACGTGGGGGCAAAAATCGTATTAGTTGACACAGCACCAGATTCTTTTGAAATGGATTATACAATGCTTGAGAAATTAATTACAAATAAGACAAAGGTAATTATCCCTGTCGATCTGGGCGGAAAAATGTGTGATTATGATACTATCTTTAAAATAGTTAAAAAAAAGAGAGAGTTGTTTAATCCAAATAATGATTTACAAAAATACTTTAATAGATTAATTGTAATGGCTGATTCAGCACACGCGTTTGGTGCTCAAAGAAATGGTAAAAGATGTGGACAAGTTGCTGATTTTACTTGTTTTTCATTTCATGCTGTAAAGAATTTAACAACTGCAGAAGGCGGAGCCGTTGTTTGGAGTAATAAAGAGGAGTTTGATGACAACTGGTTGTATAACCAATATATGCTTTTTAGTTTACACGGACAGTCAAGAGATGCTTTATCAAAATCACAAAAAGGTGCATGGGAATACGATATTCTATACCCAGCATATAAATGTAATATGACAGATATAATGGCTAGCATTGGCCTAGTTCAACTTAAAAGATACAATTCATTATTAGCACGGCGCAGGGAAATTATTGAGATGTATGACGAAGTTATTAAATCGTTAGGACTCGAATCATTAAAACACTTTGGAAAAGACTATTCTTCATCGGGACATTTATATTTAACACGAATACCAGGTTTAAGTGAAAAAGATAGAAATAAAGTTATTGATAAAATGGCTAGTTTTGGTATATCTTGTAATGTTCACTATAAACCTTTGCCGATGTTTACTGCATATAAGAATATGGGATTTGACATTAAAGATTATCCTAATGCTTATAATCAGTATGCAAATCAACTTACGTTACCTTTACATACTTTATTAAGTGATGGTGATGTTAATTATATTTGTAGTAAACTAAATAAGTCATTAAAATTAAGTTGAAGGGCAGATGAGAAATGAAAAAGAAAATACTAATTTTGGGTGTTGCCTCTGTCCAAATGGATGCAATAATGGAATTAAAAAAAATGGGTTATGAAACGCACGCATGTGCTATGAAAAAAGATGGCCCAGGTGCAGATGCCGCGGATTACTTCGTCATTATAAATATATTAAACATTAATGAAATTATAGAATATATTGAAGAAAATAAAATATCTGTAGTTTATTCTGTTGGGTCAGATTTGGCAATGCCAATTGCTAGTCAAATTAGTGAAAAATTAAATCTTCCTCATTTTGTTTCAGAAAAAACAGCACGAATTTGTAATAATAAAGATTTAATGAGAAGTTCATTAGGGTCAAAGTTTAATGGAAATGTAAATTATCAAGTGATACATAATGTGAGCGAAAAAGTTGAATTAAGCTATCCGTTTATATTAAAGCCTACAGATTCACAAGGACAAAGAGGAGTAAAATTAATTAATTCCCAAGAGGAATACCTGAAATATTTTAAAAAAGCCAAGGATTATTCACGTTCAGGTAATGTTATTCTGGAACAATATATTTCAGGACCTGAAATTTCAGTCAACGGTTATGTTGTAAATGGAGAAGTTGTATATTTGGAAACTTCTGATAGGGAGACCTGGTCAAAGTATACAGGTCTTATACATAAGCATGTGGTGCCTGCTAAAAATTGCACTTCACAATGTATGAATAAAATAAATAAAATTGTTAATAACGCTTGTGAAAAATTAGGTATATCCAATGGTCCTGTTTACGCACAAATGAAAATGGAAGGTGATACACCTTACATTATTGAAATAACTCCTCGATTAGATGGATGCCATATGTGGAAGATTTTATCCTACTACTCGGGAATGAATCTATTAAAGTTGACATTCAATCATTTAATAAATAATGATATCTCAGAATTAAACAAAGTAAATAATGTTACTAATAGTGAGCATGTATTAGAGTTTATTTGTCAGGAACCGAATACAAAAGCTAACTTTTCAAATTACCAAAATGAAATTTCAAATTCAATATATAGCTTTAATTATTATAATCCTGGGGATACAATTCGTGAAATAAACGGACAGTATGAAAAAATAGGCTATTTTATTTATAAAAATTAAAATATCTATGGTGGGAAGAGTGAAGGATAGTATGAAAGTAGCTATAACTGGTGGTACAGGATTCTTAGGTAAGCATGTAATAGACTCGTTAAAAACGGAAGGATATGTACCTGTGATTTTAACAAGATCACAGCAGCAGAATGAATTTATTGATTGTGAATTAAGATATACAGATTATAGTAATGAAGCTTTGGTAGAAGATTTGATTGATATCGACGCAGTTATACATCTTGCAGCAAAGAGGGGGAGCCAAGGGTTAATTTCGGATTTTCATGAAAATGAAGTCATGACACAAAATCTCTATACTACATGTTTGAATTTAGGCATTTCAAATATTATATTTGCTTCTAGTATTTCTGTATATTCAGATAAAAGTACAATCCCTTGGACGGAGAGAAATATTCCTTCTCCAAATTTAATGTATGGAATTAGTAAGCTTGCTAATGAGCATATTGGAAATATATATTCCACAAAAGGATTATTTGTGAAAAATATTAGACTAGCTCATTTATATGGTTTTAATGAAAAAAATAATTACATGATTAACTTGTTTTTTAGACAAGCGTTTAATAAAGAAAAGCTTGTTTTAAATACTAATAGTACAGCAAAAAGAGAATTCCTTTATGTAAAAGACGCTGCAAAAGCAATTATTTGTGCCTTACGAAGAGAAAAAGTGGCAGGTACTTTTAATGTTGGCAGCGGCAATGCATTAACAAATTTTGAAGTGGCACAGAATATAAATGAAGTCTTTTTAAATAACAATAATCTATTAATTAAGCATCCCGAAATGGAAGATAAAACTCAACCTTCTTATTTTGATAGTACCTATGCAAAAAACAAATTATACTTTTCATGCGATTATACATTCGTTTCAGCATTATCGGACATTTATAATTTAATGAGGGGGTTAGATCATGTACCGATACGGTATTAAGCGTTGCCTAGATATAATTGCCTCATTGATTTTATTGCCAATTTTATTTATTTTTATTGTTCCTGTTTTCATATTAATAAAACTTGAAGATAAAGGACCAGTTTTTTATAATGCATCTCGCTTAGGAAAAGATATGAAGGAATTTAAAATGTTTAAGTTTCGTTCGATGAAAGTAAATGCTGAAGATATTAGAAATGCAGATGGTAGTACATTCAACTCAAATAATGATCCAAGAGTTACTAGGGTTGGGAAACTATTACGGAAAACTAGTATCGATGAGCTACCACAAATACTAAATGTTTTAATCGGTGATATGAGTTTTGTTGGTCCAAGACCAAGCCCTTTGGGTAATAAGGACCTGTACCCAGAAGAATATTTCAAGAAATTTGCAGTTAGACCAGGTATTACTGGTTATAACCAAGCGGTTTTAAGAAATAAATCATCAATGGAACAAAGAGTCAAAAATGATTTGTTTTATGTAAATAAATTATCATTTTTATTGGACATAGAAATAATATTTAAAACCATTTTTTCCGTTATTTTCACTAAAAATATTAATAGAAATGATGAGTCAAAATAATTCTTGTTACTTAAATCTTTTTTAGAAACAGTATGATAATGAAAGGTGATTTAATTGAAAATACTCGTAACAGGGGGAACTGGATTTATTGGTAGCCATACTTCAATAGAATTAGTTAATGATGGGCATAATGTAGTTATTGTGGACAATCTTTGCAATAGTAATATAGATACATTAGATAGAATAAGAAAGATAACCGGTATAAAAGTGAAGTTTTATGATGTGGATCTAACAAATTACAAAGATTTGGAAAGTGTTTTTATAGAAAATAAATTTGATGCAGTAATTCATCTTGCTGGTGTAAAAGCAGTAAATGAATCCGTCCAGCGTCCATTAAAATATTTTATGAATAATCTTAATGGCACTGTTAATTTACTGACAATAATGGAAAAGTATTCTGTGAAGCGTTTAGTCTTTAGTTCATCAGCAACAGTATATGGAAAAATGAATGATTTACCATTAAAGGAAGATTCGACACTTGATGTCACAAACCCTTATGGACGTACAAAGTTAATGATTGAAGAAATGTTAGAAGACATTTTTAATAGCTCTCCTAATTGGGGAATAGCTTCATTAAGATATTTTAATCCTATAGGTGCACATTCAAGTGGATTAAATGGTGAAATACCAAGGGGAATCCCGAATAATATTATGCCTTATATTACCCAAGTTGCAGTTGGTAAATTAGATATGTTAAGTGTTTATGGTAATGATTATCCAACTCATGATGGTTCTGGAATCCGTGATTATATTCATGTTGAAGATTTAGCAAAAGGCCATATATTAGCGCTTGAAAAAGTATTAAAAAATAATCTTTATGAGGTTTATAACTTAGGGACAGGAAAAGGCTATAGTGTCTTTGAACTTATTTCTATGTTTGAAAAAACAACTGGAATTGAAATACCCTATAAGATTGTTGATAGAAGGGACGGCGATGTAGCTGCATGCTATGCTGATTCAACAAAAGCTTTCAAAGACTTAGGATGGAAAGCGGAAAAAAATCTAAGAGATATGTGTATAGATGCTTGGAAATGGCAAAATAACATAGGATAAGCATACACATTATAAAACAAACGAGAGGTACCTTATTTTGAATAATTGTTTAGTATTATTAACAAATTATTATCCGTTTTATAAAGGTGAAGAGTATTTGGAAACTGAAATGAATTATCTTTCGGAGAAATTTTCAAAAATATATGTTATTCCTTTAATGGTAGATAACAAGATGAAACAAACAAGAAAACTCCCGAATAATATTGAAGTAATTAAAAGTAATATTTCACATTCTATATTTGGAAAATTAATGATGGTTCTAAAAAAACATAAATTATCTAGAAAAAAAATAAAAGGTACTGCTTTACTACATAAAGATGGGAAAACTATTGCCACTAAACTTTTTAAACTTTATTTTGAAAGCAGATCCCAATATATCTACTTGGAAATAAAAAAAATATTAAAGAATAAAAGCTTCGATCAATACAATACAATTACAATTTATAGTTACTGGCTTTATATCACTGCTAGGGTGGCTGTTGAGTTAAAAAACGATTTTTTTAGTAATAAAACTGTCTATACATTTTCTCGTGCTCATGGCTATGATATTAATGAGGATGCGAATTTATTAAACTTTTTACCAGAGAGAGAATTCCTTTTACATGAATTGGATAATATATTTCCCGTTTCCCAAAATGGTGTAAACAAGCTTTTGAATAAGTTTCCGGAATATAGATCTAAAATTGAAGTTAGAAGACTGGGGACAGTAAAAAGAAATATCGAAAAGAAAAATTCTAACAACTTTTTACATATTGTAAGCTGCTCTACTGTTAGAAAGTTAAAACGATTAGACCTTCTAATACACTCATTAGAAATCCTTGAAAAAAAAGGTATTAAATATAAATGGACGCATCTTGGTGGCGGACCTGATTTTGATGATATTAAACGATTAGCTGATAAACATTTAAATGAGCAAAGCTATCATTTCACAAATCATATTAAAAACAATGAGGTATTAGATTGGTATGAAAACAATCAAACAACTTTATTTGTAAACACATCCACATCTGAAGGAGTGCCTGTATCGGTAATGGAAGCAATGTCAATGTCATTACCAGTTATAGCTACAGATGTTGGTGGTACAAAAGAGATAGTAGATGATAAAGTAACAGGTTACTTATTGAAAAAAAATTGTACTAAATTTGATGTATCCAATGCATTGTTAAGAATTTACAATATGGATAAAGATGAATATATGTCTATGTGCCTTTCGTCTTTTAAACTGTGGGATAAATTATCTAATGCTGATAGATTATACATGGATTTCGTCGAGGAAATAGCTTCAAAAAGTAAATAATTATTTAATGAACTTTGATTAAAGTATAATCAGGTTGGTTAAAAATTTATTACGTATTATCTAATTTACTAATTCTTGAAAAGGGTAATGTT
The DNA here is from genome assembly GCF_003730295.1 of Ornithinibacillus gellani. GTDB lineage: Bacteria > Bacillota > Bacilli > Bacillales > Amphibacillaceae > Ornithinibacillus_A > Ornithinibacillus_A gellani. The sequence goes on along the minus strand of NZ_QTSZ01000051.1, from coordinate 69,736 downwards.
TATGAATATATTTTATCTTACATTTGTTAGAAGTGATGTACCTAAAATGTCAGGTGTAATGAAAAAGATAAAGGGTCAATTAAAATCTTTTGATAATGAATTTAACAATTGTTATTACTCCTCTTTAGTGGAGGATGGTTTAAATATTTTTCACTTTCAGACCGAACGTATTGTGAAGTTAGAGAAAGTCCAATATGAAAAGCATTTTATAAAAGGAATTTCAAATAGAAAAAGTTTTTACAATGAAATCCTCACATTTTTAAATAAAAAAAATATATCTGTTCTCTATATTCGATATAGGACTTCCGATCCATATTTAATTAAATTTCTTATGGAATGTAAAAAACTTGGAGTGAAAATATATATTGAAATTCCAACGTATCCATATAAAAAGGAGATAACTAGAACACTTACTAAAATAATGGATAAGTATTACTCTGGTAAACTAAATAATTATATCGAAAACATTATCACTTTTTCAGATCATAATAAAATATTTGGAGTTGAAACAATCAAAATTAATAATGCTATTGATTTTGATTTGATTCCAGTAAAAAAAACCAGTGTTAAACAGAAAAGGATTAATTTACTTGGTGTAGCAAATGTTAGTATATGGCATGGGTATGACAGGGTGATAAAAGGATTAATTGAATATTATAATCAAAGAAGTGTTGAAAAAATCGTTACTTTTACAATTGTTGGTGAAGGCAAAGAGTTGAACAACTTAAAAGATATGGTATTACAAAACAATCTCTCAGACTATGTAATTTTCGCAGGTTTTAAAGATGGTCATGAACTTAACGAAGCGTATGATAATGCTGATATTGGAATTGCAAGTTTGGGTATTCACAGAATTGGATTGGAAAGTGTCTCCACACTGAAAAGTAAAGAATATTGGTCTAGGGGATTGCCATTTATAAAATCATACAGTGATAAACAAATAGATAAAATAATATCTGATTATGTATTAAATATACCTGCAAACGATTCAAGTGTTGATATTAATGAAGTAATTGAATTTTATACACAATATATAAAATCTAATAAAAATAATTTTATACTAAGAGATTTAGCAGAAAAAAATATATCTTGGAATAAAGAATTTCAACCAGTAATAAAGGCGATTAAAAAAAATGATTTAGTTACTGAAAGTGTGTGAACGATGAAAGATTCAATTAAGCTTAATTCTTATCTAGTATTTTTAATTATGATAATAATACTTGCAACTTGGAAAATAAGTGTAATGGATGTTTTCTTACAGGAATACATTCCATTTTCTATATCAAATATCATATTTGTTATTTTGCTTTTTTCACTCTATCTAATTTTACTTTTATTCTTAAATAGAGGAATTGGCTTAAAAAATATGTTTTCTATAAATGTTTTTGTTATTACTCTTTTTATGGTTTATATATATATTAGTTATAGTTACCTTTCATTTGATTATATATATGCAAATGACAAAATTAAACATGTGTTGCTAATTTTTTTATTTACTTTAGTACCTTTAATGGTGAATTTTAATAATAAATATCTATACAGATTCTTTTATATTATTTTCTTATTTAATTCTGTTTATATTATTTTATTTTTAATAATGTATCAAGATATTATTTTATCCTCTGCTTTTACAGGTGAAAGACTAGGCACGGAAGAAATTAACTCTATCTGGTTAGCAAGGGTTCTTGGTGAAAATATCTTGATAACATTTGTTATTTTGAAGAAAAAAGTAATGAAAATAGCTTTAATATTATTTCAATTGTTTTTGATTATTTTAACTGGATCTAAAGGACCCCTATTGGGTTTATTTATTATATTTGTATTATACAATATAAGTAATCTTAAATTTAAAATGAAATTTTCATATAAAAAAATATTTACAACTTTTATAAAAATTTCTTTTTATTTTATTGTTTTTGCTGTTTTTATGTTTCTTGTGTTCAAATTTATCGGTTTGGAATATATTTATTCAAGATTAAGTTCGGAAGACACTTACGCACAGAATAGTAGAATTTACAGATATCTGTTCTCTTTTGATTTAATACAAAATAATTTACTTTTTGGAATTGGATTTGGCAATTGGGGCTATTATTTTACTGGTGGTGTTTTTGGCAGGAATTATCCCCACAATATAATAATAGAAACTATTGTTGAATTAGGTATTATAGGTGCTATACCATTATTTTATTTACTGTATCAAGGAATGAAGAGATTTTTAAGTTATATGAAGAATTTATTTAATAGTAATGTGATCAATTTAATTCCATTGTTGTTTATTTATTTCCTGTTTAATAGTTTGTTATCGGGTGATTTGGGACTCTCGAATGTTGAAATGTTTATCTTTTTAGGAATGTTACTAGGTGTAGATAGTAGTATTCATAGTAGGAGTACAAAATGCAAAGCTCTATGAAAAATGACATCTTAAAAAAGTTTAGTAAAGATTCATTAATATATTTACCAGGTCAATTATTTATTGGAATTAGTGGGTTCCTTTGTATTATCATCTACACGAGATTGTTTAATCCTTATGATTTTGGAAATTATTCGCTTATATCTGGCGCTGTTGGATTCCTCATAACAGTATTAACTGGTTGGATGTCACAATCTGCATTAAGATATTATGATGATTTTTCTGATAAAAAAACTTTAATTTCTACAATAGCATTCACGTTTAGTTTAATTAATTTTTTTACTTTGCTTGTAGGTACATTCTTAATATTTTTATTTAAAGATTCAATGGAACAAAATTTATTAAAGTTAATATTTTTTGGGCTTATTTTATTTTCAGTCCAAAGTCTATATACAGTAATTAAATCTTTTTTGAGATCTGAAAGAAAAACTAAAGCATTTAGTTTCAATGATATATTTTTATCAATATGTCAGGTCTTTTTGGTACTTATCATTGTGAATAAATTACATTTAAATGTTGAAAGTATTTTAATCAGTTTAATCATTGGTTATTCCGTGTCTATTGTTGTAAGTGTATATATCTTAAAGTTGCATAAATATTATGACCCGGGAATATTTGACTGGAACATCATGAAAGAGTTGCTACGTTATGGTTTTCCGTTACTCGGAATAACTTTTACCACTTGGGTGCTAACTCTATCAGATAGATATATCATTAAGATTTTTGGTTCAACAGTAGATGTAGGAGTCTACACTATAAATTATTCTGTTGCGTATAACATTTTTAATTTATTTATTACTCTATTAATGATGGGTGCCTACCCATTAATTATTAAGACCTGGAATAGCTCAGGTAAAAAAGCTACCGAATTAGTCGTTTCTGACATGATCAAGTACTTTCTTATGATAACTATACCTGCTTTTTTCGGTGTTTTATCTTTATCAAAAGAAATAATGACTGTATTTGGTACTGAGGAATATGTAACAGGACACAAGATTATGCCCATTATTGCTTTGGGGATGCTTTTCTTGGGAGTAAGTCAATATGTAATAAAGATATGGGAACTACAAAAAAACACAAAAATAATTCTATATCTTAATATATTTATTGCTGTTGTTAATATTATTTTAAATATTATCTTGATACCTTTATATGGTTATATTTTTGCAGCAGTAACAACTACTATTTCCTATATACTTTATTTTATTGTTTCAATCTATAAGGCAAAAAGAATATTCAAACTACATTTAAGTATTTTTAATACATTAAATATACTTTTATCTTCCTTTATAATGTTTTTAATAATAACATTTATTGAAATAGAATTTGACAGTAAGCTCTTTTCTCTCATTTCAATTGTTATTATGGGGGTTATTGTATATTTATCTATTTTACTTTTCTTAGAGTTTATACGACATAGATATTCTAAGTTTAAATAGTTTATATAATAAATTGTTTAAAATAATTCATTTATATATAAAGTAAATTTAAATAAAATGGAGTGATCACTTTGAAAATCGTAACAATGGGTTTAGGGTATATTGGTTTACCGACATCAATAATGTTTGCAAAGCATGGTGTTGAAGTTATTGGGGTTGACATAAAGCCAGATGTTATTGAGTTATTAAATTCAGGTGAAATTCATATAGAAGAACCGGGATTAAAAGAATCGCTAAATGAAGTTATTAATAATAAAACTTTTAGAGCGTCATTAGAACCTGAGGAAGCAGATGTATTCATAATATCTGTGCCTACGCCTAATAATAATGATCAACATAAAAGCATGAATCCATCATTAGTTTTAAAAGCAGTTTCTGCAATTATACCGTATCTAGAAAAAGGAAATACAGTAATAATAGAGTCTACTATTGCTCCTAGAACAACAACTGATATCATTAAGCCTTTGATTGAGAAATCTGGGTATGTTGTAGGTGAGGATGTATATTTAGTGCACTGTCCAGAGCGTGTACTGCCAGGAAAAATTATGCATGAGTTAATTTATAACAATAGAATAGTTGGTGGAGTTACAACAACTTGTACCGAGGCAGGCTATGAGGTTTACAAAAAATTTGTGAAAGGGGAAATTATAAAGACTAATGCGAATACTGCCGAGATGTCTAAACTAATGGAAAATACATTTCGTGACGTAAATATTGCCTTAGCGAATGAACTAACCAAGATTTGTAATAGTCTAGAGATAAATGTGCTTGAAGTTATTCAAATGGCCAATAAGCATCCAAGGGTTAATTTACATTTTCCTGGACCAGGTGTTGGTGGACATTGCTTAGCTGTTGATCCATATTTTATCGTTTCTAAAACTCCGGATATTGCCAATTTAATTAATCTATCTAGAACTATTAACACTTCAATGCCTAATTACGTAGTAGAACAAATAAAAAAATTAATGAACCTTTCCGGCGGTAAAATAGTTAGTTTATTTGGTCTGGCATATAAAGGAAATGTGGATGATATCCGAGAGAGTCCAGCAATGGAAATTTATAAAATATTAAACGAAGAAGCTGATTTTGAAATTAGGGCTTTTGATCCACATGTAATGAATAGTTTTGTGACAAAAGATATTGAGGAAGCAACAAAGGATTCTGATCTTGTAGTAATACTTACTGATCACGATGAATTTAAAAAAATTAATTGGGATAATTTTTCCAAAATGAATAATATAAGAATTTTTGATACTAAAAATATCGTGCAAAATCATAATGATGAGAACGTTCAGTACATTAATTTTGGAAATTTATACAACTATATAGAAAATAAAACAGTAAACGCAGAAAAAATATTGGGATAGAAAAATGGGTAATTTCCTTGCATGAGTACCTATAGTCTGATTGAATGGGTGATTAAAATTATAAAAAAAAAGGTTATGGTAGTGTTTGGAACAAGACCAGAGGCCATAAAAATGTGCCCTCTAGTAAAAGAATTAAAAACAAGAAATAATATTGAAACTATTGTTGCTGTTACCGGACAGCATAAGGAAATGTTAGAACAAGTATTGCAAGCTTTTAATGTAGTGCCAGATATTAATTTGTCCATTATGAAGAAAAAGCAAACATTATTCGATGTATCAATAAATATTCTGGACAAGATGAAGTCTGTTTTAGAAGAGACTAATCCAGATGTGGTATTAGTTCATGGGGACACATCAACAACATTTGTAACTTCTCTAGCATGCTTTTATTTACAAATACCCGTTGGTCATATTGAAGCAGGCTTAAGAACTTATAATATTTATTCTCCATACCCGGAGGAATTTAATCGACAGGCTGTAGGACTTATTGCAAAGTATAACTTTGCTCCAACTATTAATTCAAAAGAAAATCTCCTAAACGAGGGGAAAGACAGTTCAAATATTTATGTGACCGGGAATACCGCCATAGATGCACTCCAAACAACTATAAAAAAAGATTATACACACAAAGAAATTGAGTGGGCTTCTGATAGTAGATTAATATTGATTACTGCACATAGAAGAGAAAACCTCGGAAAACCCATGGAGAATATGTTTAAAGCGATTAAAAGGATTGTAGATGAATATAAAGATATTAAGGTTATTTATCCAGTTCATATGAATCCAATAGTCCGAAAAACCGCTGCAGATATATTGGGAAACCATGAAAGAGTTAAGATTATTGAGCCATTGGAAGTATTAGACTTTCACAACTTTTTAGCAAAGTCATATCTAATATTAACTGACAGTGGAGGTATACAAGAAGAAGCACCAAGTCTTGGGAAACCAGTACTAGTCATGAGGGATACGACTGAACGACCAGAAGGTGAGGCAGCTGGGACCTTAAAATTAGTTGGAACAAATGAAGAAAAAATATATAGTAATTTTAAGGTTTTGCTTGATAATGAAAATGAGTATAATAAAATGAGTAAGGCAAGCAATCCGTACGGTGATGGTACTGCAAGCATAAGAATAGCCGATATTTTGGAAGGAAAACTATGATAAATGGAATAACTCTCATATAATATAGCTACTATATATTATACGGGAGTTTTTTTATAATCAATTTCGCAGTGGATAGATCTTTATAGTTTATAATAGTGTTGTATTTTCGCATTTTAAGTATTTTCTAGTTATAATGTGCTTATAATGATTTATAAAAAAATATATGATGAATTGGAAGTTCCTTCATCAACACAAAGGAGCATCCTCATGAAATGTATCATTCTAGCGGCTGGATATGCGACGCGTCTCTATCCGCTGACGAAGCATACGGCAAAGCCACTTTTAAAAGTGGGCGATCAGACGATATTGCAGCACATCCTGGATAAGGTCGAAAGGGTAGATGAGATAGATGACATTTATATTGTCACCAATGATAGGTTCTACCGGGACTTTTGCGATTGGGTAGCGACGTATGCGGGGGATAAGGCAATTGAAGTCATCAATGACCATACAACGTCGAATGCCAATCGTTTGGGCGCCATAGCGGATATCCAATACGTGTTAAGAGAAAAGGATATTCAAGAAGACATCATGGTGCTTGCTGGCGATAATTTATTTGAATTTGAGCTAACTGCATTTGTGGACTTCTACCATAAGAAGCAAGCAGACTGCATTACGGTACATGAATTGAATGATACAGAGGAAATCAAACGCTCTGGTGTGGTACAAGTAGATGGAAGCGGGAAGGTTACGGATTTTGAAGAAAAGCCTGCTGCACCGAAATCCAATCTTGCCGTACCGCCATTTTATATGTATCAAAAGGAAACCCTGCCCTTGATCAATCAATATCTTTCGGCGGGCAATAATCCAGATGCACCAGGAAACTTCATCCCATGGCTTATCCAGCATAAGGACGTCTATGCCTATACTTTTACCGGTATGCGCTATGATATCGGTACAATAGAGAGCTATGAAGCGGTGCAGCAGCTGTTTAGGTAAACTATAAAAAAAGCCAACCTATTTACGTGGAAGGGTTGGCTTTTAATTTTGGCCCTATATCATGAACTGACAGGGTATACGCCGTCCCATCGAACCCTCTCAATGGACTAAATAATCTAAATATTTAGCAATATCCCTAAAATAAACCACAATAACCCTATTGTGAAAGCGCTTTAATTTGATTATTTTAGGTTTAGAACCAGATGAATGCACCAGGGATATATGGCAATAAAAAGATGTTTGGAATACGATATTTTGTTCTTCGATTATCAAAGTATCTGTAAAGGAGAGGGAAAATTTGAAGAAAGCTTTTACAATGATAGTGATATTTTCAATGTTATGGATCAGTTTTACAAGTCAGTCATTAGCAGCAACAGAAAAGGATGATGATTTAGTTTTGCGTGAAGAAAACAAGCAAATCAGAAAGAACAACTTTACCAATTTAAATGATAAAGTGGATGAGCTGAAGGAACTTGATGAAGGAACAATCATTGTAAGATTTCGTTACACCGATAATAAAGATGTGATGTCTTTATTTTCGTTATCTAATAATAATCTAGCAAACGGTCATTTTCATCTATATATTACGCCGAATGCGATTGGAAGTGAAAATAGATATGAAAAGCCCGGAGAACCAGGAAGTAACATCCATCTTAAGGCCAATGTTAATTTAAAAGAAAATGAAATACATACACTGGCAATGGTGGTTGATAAAGAAGAAGGATATAAATATTTTTTAGATGGTGAGCTTGTACTTGAGGATTCAACAACGGAACGTAAATTTTTGAATCATATTTTTGCACCTAATCGTTCGCAATTAGGTCGCACGGAAAGGGCAGGCGGTGCAAACCAATATCACTTTAATGGAGACATTGATTTTGCCGAAGTATATCGTAAAGCCCTGTCTGATCAAGCATTAATGGATATTACTGGGGTGACCGCTAAAGATAAAGTAGAAAACCCATTACCGGATGATGCTTTCATCACAGAACCACATTCTGTTTTTTACCCTGGATTATATGATTCAAATGCTTATCGTATCCCAGCACTATACCATACGATGGACGGAACCCTGTTAGCGGGTATCGATAAGCGGATTAATCATGCGGGTGATTCACCGGCAAACATAGATATGATGATGAGACGAAGCTTGGATCAAGGTAACACGTGGGAAGACGAAGAAATTTTGATCAATGATTACCCAGGCTATGCATCAAACATAGACCAATTGTTGGTGCAAGATAAAGATACAAAGCGTATTTATTCTTTGGTCGTTGCTTTTCCTGAGGGTGGAGGCTTCCCAACTGCAGAACAGGGGACAGGCTTTGTAACGATAGATGGAAAGGAATACATGACACTGTACAATAGTGAAAAAGAGGAATATACGATAAGAGAAAATGGGATAGTATATAATGGAAAGAATGAGAAAACCGACTATACCGTAGACCAAAAAAGAAATTTATATTTGAATGGTCATAAAATCAGTAATATTTTCTTAGCGGATTCGCCTTTAAAAGTAGCCAATACTTCCTTTTTAGAATTGTGGCATAGTGATGATGAAGGAAAAACATGGGAAGGCCCTCAAGATATGAATCCAGGCATAAAGGAAGCATGGATGGCGTTTCTTGGAGCTGGTCCTGGAAGTGGTATCCAGTTAACAGAAGGAGAGCATAAAGGAAGATTGGTACTACCCATTTACTTTACAAATGAAAATAGACAACAAGCCAGTGCGGTAATATATAGTGATGATCATGGGGAAACATGGCATCGCGGTGAATCACCTAACCATGGAAGGGTGGTCGATGGGGAAATATTGGACGAAAGAACATTTACGGGGAATGAAATTACAGAATCACAGGTAGTCGAAATGCCGGACGGCCAACTTAAATTATTCATGAGGAATTTTTCTGGGTATGCTCAAATAGCTACCAGTTTTGATGGTGGGGAAACATGGGCTTCTGAAGTTGTCACTGAACAGGATCTTGTTGCACCATATTCCCAGATGACAGCGATAAGATATGATGGTCAGATAGACGGAGAGGAAGCGGTGATTTTTGCAAGTGCAGGTGATCATACGCAAAGAGTGAATGGAACAGTACGAGCTGGTTTAATTAAAGAAGACGGAACATACGATAATGGCAGGACAAAATATAAATTTGATTGGAAGTACGCGCAATTAGTTAAGGAAGGTTCATATGGATACTCAAGCCTTACCAATCTGAATGATGGAAATATAGGCTTACTTTACGAAGCAGGCTCCAATATGGATTTCATTAAATTTAATCCCGAATACTTGAAATGGGAAAGAGAAGCGGAAGCACCTGAACCCGAAATAGATTCTATTTACGTAGATTCTGAAGATGAAAACTTCTATGTGGGAGACAAGCTGGAAGTGAAAGTAGTATTTGATGATTTTGTTATGTTAAGCGGCGATTGGACGATGCATGCGACCATAGGAGATAAAGAAATGGTCCTACAGTTAAAGCAAAAAAATCAGCTTGGAACAGAATTTATATTTGAAGGTGAAATCCCTGAACTGGTACCTGGGGAATACAATTTGAGAGCTGAGTTTTCTCCATCCCTGGATATGATAAATGTTTATGGAAAAACATTAGACAAGTCATTAGAAAAAAATCAATTATCTACAATACTAGAGATTGAGAACGAGGACAGTTTGGCCGAAAGTGCATCAGATGTAAAGCGGATTGTAGAAAGTTTAGAAAAACAAGGTAAATTTGCAAATAAAGATGTATCTGATGCTTTACATCTCCATTTAACTACAGTGGAACATTTTGAAAACCAATCAAAAGATGCGAAAGTGCTAAAGCATATGAATGGATTTAACCATTTAATTGAACAGTACCAAAAGAAAGACTTCATATCGCATGATGCTTATCAAATATTGAAAAAGCATGCTGACCACTTGATAGAAAAATGGGGTTGACTATAAAAAGCTAAACAGCGGTAACCCAATAAAAGCCAGCCTTTTCACGTAGAAAGGTTGGCTTTTGGTATGGGTATGGATGCTTTTTTTGGTGGTCATGTGCGATTGAGTGCTTTGAAGGTTGTTGATGTTGAAATCGGCTTGAGCCGATTTCCTTCCCTTTTAACGCATGCGACTTTCACGCCCAGGCACGCGACTTCCAGGGTAAACCTTGTGAATTCGAGTTCAACGCATGCGACTTTGCAGGAGTTCCGAGGTTTAGGTATTTATATATATTGTTGAAATCGGCTAATGCCGATTTTCTTCCCTTTTAAGGGTATGCGAGTTCGAGCGGTTGGCATGCGAGTTTCCCGCTAGGGCATGCGAGTTTGGCCGGTTGGCATGCGAGTTTCCCGCTAGGGCATGCGAGTTGAGGCCAAACCCATGCGACTTCCGGGCAAAGGCATGCGAGTTGAGGCCAAACCCATGCGACTTCCGGGCAAAGGCATGCGAGTTGAGGCCAAACCCATGCGACTTCCGGGCAAAGGAATGCGACTTGGAGCCATGCCCAAGCGACTTCCGGGCAAAGGCATGCGACTTGGAGCCATACCTAAGCGACTTTCACCAGTTCAAACGCAACTTTGCAATAAATCCATAGTTTCGGTTTTTATATAATGTTGAAATCAGGTAGCCTTGAACTTTCCTGCTTAAACGGTGTAGATACGCATATCATTCAAACAGTCATAAGCAACATGTGCATAATGATTGTGGTCCACGTTTTTACCACACTGCCTTCTTTTGTACCAGTATTTGCCAAACCATTTACCAAGTGACGCCAACAGACTTTACCAAGCAGTAAAAGGCTTATGATGTTTTTTCCTCAAGCAGTAGGAATCCTATATTCCACTACCATTGACCCCTAAAAAAATAAACCTCATTGTTCTGCAAAACAATGAGGCTAGGAAGAAAACGATTTATAAAACTCTAGTATGATCTCCCATTAGCACGTCTACTTCGTACGCAATACTTATTCCAATATTGTGTTGATCTCTATAAACGTATTTTCCGTATTATCACCATTCGTGCACTCTACCATTTGATTGAACTTCTCAATGTGATGTTTCGCTTGTTGACGATTGTAGTTCTGTTCAATGGCTTGATGGAGCTCGTTAAAGCTATAGACCATGTCACCAAATGCGTTATGGGCCTGCAGGATATTTGGTGTGCCATATTCCTTCTCTGCGCGTTCCTTGTCCTCCCAATAAAACACAACATTGGTACCACCAGAAAAGCTCATGAACGATACAGAGGAATAATCCGATATCAATACTTTCGTTTTGAGCAAGGCATCTTTTATGTCATCCTCATAAAAGTATTGTTGGTAGGCATGATAAAAGTCTGGAAACTGTTCTTGCAGAATGATTTTTGCTTTCGGATGCAGGACAATATTGATTTTCTTATCTGCATAAAAATCATTATTTCGGATCAAATCGATAAATTGCAAATACCGATAAATATAGCTACCATCCTCTATATGCCCCGTCAAATCCCAAGGCCTCCAGGTCAGTAGAAAGGTAATTTCATCCTTCGTCTTATCCCTTGATTCTACATATAGATCCAGATTTGGAAGGCCAGTTACGATGAGTTCCTCTTCCTTGTAGTTCGTGCTTTTTAAGAAGGTGTCCTTTTCAAATTGCGAATTTACGATAATATAATCCGGTGAAATAGGCACTTTCTTATTATAATATCCTCTTTCAAACACATTCGTAGCGAGTGAAACGCCATGCTGCAGAAATATCTTATTTTCATTTTGCAACACTTTTCTTTTGATCAAACCGTCGTTATCATACAATCTTCTTTGGATATGGGTGACCAAATCTGAAGAAATAAAGCTCCGCCCCAGAAAAATATGATAAAAGGCGGGAAAACTATTTTTAGCAAATAAGTTCTTTGGATATTGCTTTTTAAGTGATTCAAACTGATCATTCTCACGATCCAGTATATAGATGCTGTTTTTATTCTTCGTGATTGAATGTTTAAATAGTTCGAAGCCCGATTCTGAGGCTCCCTGTGAAAACTTCTCAAAATATATATCATAGACATCTTTATTCCACTTGAACCTCGTCACAAGGTAGGCAAGGAATTCCTTGAACACAATCAGCTTGCTTAAATACGTGGAAACCACAATGACAAACTGACCGGTAATGGATTTTCTTACATACATTTCTACCTCTGTATTCGGAATTTTGGTAGATAGCGTATTGTAAATGAAATGCTTTTTATTATATTTGTCACTCGATTTACCATTAAAGTTGTAATAGTAATCCAGCTCCCTATTATGCAGCTTCACAAACATCGGATTATTGATCTCACTAACATCCTCATAATGCGCATAAATATCCTTTAAAGGAATCCTAACCCAATAGATATGCGCAAGCAAAAGTAACTTATTGGTCTTATAGGAAAGTAAGGAACGAATCTTCTTCGGAAACAGAAAATGCACCTTATACTCCTTCGCCTTATCATAGCCAACAGAGACACTAATATCCTGGAAGTTATACTCCCTAAACCGCAACACACCAAACACATGCAATGAGGAGAACATCGCCAACAGAAAAGTCCTTAGCATCGGATGCTTCTCACACTTATCCGCAATCTGCATCGGCGAAAGAAAGTGATGCCGCTTACTCCGCACAAATGAAATGTTCTTATTCGCATCCGCGTAAAAGATAATCTGCTCATTACCAAACGCTTCCGTAGCAATAAGCTCCATTTCATTGTAATCCTCCGCCTTCACCTTCTCCATCCCATGATTCCGATAAACATAATACTTCTTATTATGCTTCTTACCTTTAAGGTTGGTATTCCCACTAAAATCACAAAAGCCATTCTGCAAATGAACTTGACCACCATAAAACTCACAAAAACGATTACCCAGCTGCTCAACAAAAGATGCCACTATATCTCAAAACTCCTTTGGTTTCTGTTCACCTAGATTCTGCTAAAGCGTATTATAACGTATTTTTTTCGATGCGTAAAATTGAAAAAGGAAGATTAGTGGCAGCAAAGAGCGCTTGGAAGGGGAATGAACGTGAATTGTAATTTTATCACGTAAGCATGGTGGAGAAGGATGAAAACGGTGATGGTGGGGGGAGTGGAGAGGTGGTAAGAGAGGAGTTTATGTTAGTGGTGGCGGAAGGATGACAAGTTGGATAGGTTATACTTAATTGGACAGATTCGTAGTGGTGCGAATATCTATTTTTCATAAAAAATACTATTTTAAAGGATTTTCCTTGTTTGATGAATAACTTATATAGTGTGACTTTTAAATGAAAGAGGAATAGAAAAATCAGTTATCCAGTAGCATGTTTAATTCTTTCCAGATATTAAATATCTAAGATAGGGTGATTATGATTGAAACGAAAAACAAAGGTTCATATCGTTGGATGGATACTAATTGGCATCCTAGGATTACTCAAATGGCAATATCCAGAAGAAACTTATATCATAACTTCTGGCTTTGGGGGACTTATTGTTGTTCTATTTGTTTCTTATTTGATTTTTTATCCGTTAATAGGAAATAAAAAGAACAAATAAGTTTAACCACCACGTATGATGATAAAAATTATTTCATGTGCCTATACTTATTCTGTGTTTTTCGGACGGAAAATTGAGATATTCCTAGTGATATAATGAATGATTTGGATAAAAATTCGGTTGTAAGACTTTTAATGTACCGAAAAGACTGGATTCTTAGTTGGTATGAAAGAGGTGGAATTCATGAATGAAAGAGCATTTGAACGGTGGCTGATTTGGCAAAATATTAAGACCAGGCAACGATATCATGTTGGTAGGTTACTTCACCAAGACGGTACGTATACTTTTACCTACGAAACGAACGGTTATAGAAGAAAGTTAGCTGAAGCAATGGACAATGATTATCGACCGCATTTGGCGTTTCCAGATACGAATAAAGTGTACACTTCGGATAAACTTTTTGGTCCATTTGCTAGGCGATTACCAGACCCGAGAAGACCAGATTATCAGACTGTACTACAAAATTTAGGACTTTCTAATGATTGTACAGAAATGGACGTTTTACGTGCAACTGGAGGTATTTTAGCCACAGACTCATATGAATTTGTAGCACCAACCTTCGTAGAAAGTAAACTCACCGCTTCCAAGTCCCCCTAGTATTATGGTTATGTGTTACGATGGTGCTAATACATACAGAGATATCATATGAAATCACTAGGAGAGATACAATGAATTCAACTGAATTACCCGATCTGTTGTTGAGTGCCGATTATAAAAAGGTACACAGTCAGATGAGTGAAGCATTTCGGAATGAAGTATCCTTGAGGCAACTACGGAAGTTAGGAAAGAAGTTTCATCGGGATGTGGAGGCATACATTTTCCAAAACAAGCTGCCTCTTGCGGAAGGAGTCATGCAATATAGTTGGATGGACGAGCGCCAAACGAAAGGTTTGAAGGCAGTATTTGATGTGCATGCTACGATTCTCGGTTTGCAGATGTTTCCACTTTCCAAGCATCCTGAAACAGACCAGATTTATACGAAGACGGTTTTTGATCTCCCTTTTAAGGATGAATGGTTCGTGTTTTGGGGTGGTACAAACAATCTCGTAAACTATCATTATGACTATGAAAACCAGCGCTATGCCTATGATTTCATCATTATGCAAGGGGACAGTTCTTATGATGGCAATCCTGCCTTAAATGAGAGCTATTATGCATTTGGAAAAGCATATCTGGCACCAGCTGATGGTACGGTTGTTGCTGTGGAAAATGATGTGAAGGACAATGAACCGGTTGGAAAGATGAATGAGGATGATTTGAAGGGAAACTATGTCATCATCGACCACGGTAACTCGGAATATAGTTATCTGGTGCATTTCAAACATCAGTCTATCCAAGTGAAACCAGGTGATCAGGTGAAGCGAGGCGACCTGCTTGGACAAGTCGGCAATTCCGGACATTCAAGTGAAGCGCATATCCATTTTCATGTAGCTGATTCTCCGGACCCAATGACCTCCAAAAGCATTCGAATTAAGTTTGGGGAAAAAGCGGAAATGAAACAAGGAGATGTCGTTTCAAATGAAAAGAAACCGCTAGAATAATGGCGCTGTACCCATTATTCTAGCGGTTGTTATACATAAATTCTACCTTAAAATTCCTCATAAACGGCTGGGTCTTGATCTTTTTGACGCCCATCTGGGCGAGTGAGCGCATGGATTGCATTCATTTCTGCTTCATCAAGAGAAAAATCAAAAATAGAAATGTTTTCTATTTGTCTTTTTCTTGATGCAGATTTAGGAATAGGAATGGAGCCAAGCTGATGGTGCCAACGCAAAATGACCTGTGATGGTGTTTTTTGATATTTGGAAGCAATTTGTTGAATCGCCTCTTTTTCAAAGATGTGATTCGCACGTGCAAGTGGACTCCATGACTCGGTTTGGATATCATGTTCAGCATGCCATTTTCTTTGCTCCGCTTGATTGAAGAAAGGATGCAGTTCAATTTGATTGATACTTGGTTTTACGCCTGTTTCTTTTTCTAGTCGTTCCAAATGCTCCGGTAAAAAATTACACACACCAATGGAACGAACAAGTCCCCATTTTTGGGCTTGAATCAATGACTCCCACGCTTCCACATAATGATCCTGGATCGGGTTTGGCCAATGAATCAAATACAAATCATAATAATCTAAGTTGGCACGATAAAGCGATTCTTGGATAGTAGGAATCGCGCGCTCATATTCCTGATAGCGCCCCGGCAACTTGGACGTAATCCGCAATTCCTCTCTTGGAACGGTACTCCGTCGAACTGCTTCTCCCACGGTTCCCTCGTTCTCATAATTATAAGCAGTATCAATCAGTCGGTAGCCTATATCAATCGCACTTTCTATCGATTGAACACCAGCATTCCCATTCAGCGCATACGTACCAAATCCAATTGCCGGTACATTTAAGCCATCATTCAAAATAATCTCCGGAATTTGCTTATTCATTCACTATCAGCTCCTAACGATATATTATTAGATTATCATTAGGGGAAGAAGGATATCAATAAAATGCAAAGGAAAGACTTTTTGTTTCATTTCGGACACGTCCTTTTTATTTATGCTACCATAATATAAACAAACCAATCGTTAGGAGTTGCGAAAATGCAGGAAATGATATTTGACATTTCGCCTGATAAATACAATACCTTAAGTGAAGCTGAGCGTTATTTATTAAATTATATTTATGAACACTTAGATGATATTTCGACGATGTCCATTGTTAAGTTAAGTGAGAATGCTAACGTCTCTACGGCTACAATTGTTCGTTTGATGAAGAAGATTGGTTATGACGGTTATACGTCTTTTAAATACGCCATTCATGAAAAAATGGGGGCACCCAAAGTTCATAAGGAACTAGAAGATATTGATATCAAGATAAAACGTGCTATTCTCAAAAATGAAAGCGAAGTCATTAAAACCATACAGATGCTATCGATTGGAACCATTGAAGATGCGATACAAAAAATAAACGACTCACAAAAAATCTATATTTTCGCAAGAGGTTTTTCGGAAATGATTGCAAACGAAATGGCGACGAAGCTGCAGTTGCTTGAGAAAAATTGTGAGGTGCACAATGATCCGAATATCATTAAAATGAAATCACAAAAGCTGAAAGGAAAGGAATTAGCTATTTTTGTTTCTTTAAGTGGAGAGACGCAGGAATTGATTGAGGCTTGTAAAAATTTACGGATTAATAATATCAGTACGATTACTTTAACTACGAAAATGGACTCGAGCCTGGCCAAACTATCAGAATTAATTTTCTTGGGATATAAAGATTCACATTCTTATTTTCCCGATTATGAGGTTCGCTCAAGGCTTCCGCTCCAAGTGATATCCCGTATATTGCTGGATGCATATGTGATTCGTACGACATGATTTTTTTACTTAAACATTAATAGTATAGTGACAAAGGGGTGTTCATCCAATCATTGGTTGAACACCCTTTTTTATTTGCAATAAAAGAATGTACTCCTTTTTATCATCCTCGGTTATGTTCTCATGTCATCTATGACCAAGTTAAGAACACAACTCCAATGTAAACCTTTACACAAGCTGAAAACATTTACATCCTTTTTTGTGAAATAATAAATATAACGTTAAGGGAGGTGATTGGATGATATATACATGTACGTTAAACCCAGCAATTGATTTATTCATTGAAGCAGATGATTTGCTGCCGAATAAAGTAAACAGAACGAAATCGGAAGACTATCAAGCAAATGGAAAAGGTGTTAATGTTTCAATCATCTTGAAAAAATTAGGGATGGGTAGTACAGCACTCGGTTTTAAAGCTGGTTTTACAGGAGCTTATATACAAGATGAATTGCACGCAATGGGTATTGATACTGATTTTGTTGAAATTGACGGGATTACACGAGTGAATATATTTGTCCATACGGGAGACCAAGAATACAAAATTGTGAATCGAGGTCCTAACGTAGACACGAATGCTTATAACAAAATGATTGAAAAGATAAAGTCGTTGCCAGACCAATCCACATTGTTTGTTTCAGGAAGCGCTCCAAGAGGCGTTGATGAGTCTATATATAAAGAAATTGCTAAGATTGCTTTTGATAAACAAATAGATTTGATTCTAGATATTAGTTCCGAAGTATTAATGGATTGTTTGCAATATAATCCATTTCTTATTAAACCAAATAAAGAGGAATTGGCTCATTTTTATGGTAAAGAAGATTTGACGGAAGATGACATTATTTACTACGGACGAGATCTTTTGGACAAAGGTGCAAAACACGTCTTAATAAGTTTGGGTGAGGATGGAGCTATTTATATAGATAAAGATCATTTGTTAAAAGTGTCTTCTCCTAAAGGAAAGGTCGTGAACACGGCATGTGCAGGAGACACAATGCTCGCCATGTTTTATCAAAAAATGCAGGCAGGTTTTTCAATTGAGGACACTATGGTTTATGCTTCCGCCGCAGGATCTTCAACAGCATTTTCGGAAGGATTAAGTGATTTACAGGATGTTAGTGAGTTAATGAAACAGATTAATACGATTAATTTAAGGGGAGGAAAGAAGAATGGGTAAAGTGAAAATCGTAGCTGCTACTGGTTGTCCTACAGGAATAGCCCATACATTTATGGCTGAAGAATCATTGAAAAAAGCTGCAGAGAAATTAGGGGTAGACATTAAAGTAGAAACGCATGGGCAAGTCGGTGTTCAACATCAACTAACAAGGCTAGATATTCAAGAAGCAGATGGCGTTATTATTGCTGCGGATAAGGATGTAGATGCTGGCAGATTTAAAGGTAAACCAACCATCGATGTTTCCGTAAGTAGAGGGATTAAAGACGCAGAAAACTTAATCCAACAAATTATCGATGGGAAAGCACGACCTTATAAGGGCGCAAGTAATAATGAGGCTGCTCAAGAAGATTCTTCTGAGACTAGTTCAGGTAAACTTGGAAGAACCATTTATAAACATTTAATGAATGGTGTCTCTCATATGCTTCCATTTGTAGTCGGTGGTGGTGTATTAATTGCTGTATCCTTCTTATTCGGTATTCATTCAGCTGAGCCAGATCATGCAACATACAATCAATTTGCTGAGTTTCTAAAGAATACTGGTGGCGTGGCCTTTGGCTTGATGGTGCCTATTTTAGCAGCATTTATAGCGCAATCCATTGCTCAACGTCCTGGTTTAGTCGCTGGTTTTGTTGGTGGTATGATTGCAGATACGGGGGGCGCAGGCTTCTTAGGTGGAATAGCAGCCGGGTTTATTGCTGGTTATATTATTCTATTGCTAATGCGCATATTTAAAGGCTTGCCAAAAACACTGGATGGCTTAAAAGCTATTTTCCTTTATCCGCTCCTGGGTATATTTTTAACCGGTGCTGCCATGTATATGATCGTTGGTCCAATGACGACGATTAATGAGAGCATGATGAGTTTTCTGTCCCAATTCCAAGGCTCGAATCCGATTCTTTTGGGATTGATCGTTGGGTGTATGAGTGCGCTTGACATGGGTGGACCTGTCAATAAAGCAGCTTATTTAACAGGTACAGCGTTATTATCTGATGGGAATTTCTACTTTATGGCAGGGGTTTCTGCTGCATGTATCGCGCCACCATTAATTACTGCTTTTGCAACAGTCTTTTTCAGAAAGTATTTTAACGAGCAGGAAAGAAATGCTGGATTGGTTAACTTTATTCTGGGATCCACACACATCACGGAAGGTGCCATTCCATTTGCTGCCAAAAACCCATTAGTCGTTATACCAATCTTAATGGTCGGCTCATCCATTTCTGCTATATTGACTTATTTATTTGCTGTTCAAGTGCCAGCACCACATGGCGGATTCCTTGTACTTCCAGTCGTCACACATGGATTCCTTTGGGTACTCGCAATTTTGATAGGTTCCATTGTAGGTGGATTTCTTTTCGGTTTTTATAAAAAGCGTTATTATGAGAAAAACGAGGTAGGTGTTGAATAGTGGAATTATTAAACAAACAATTGATAAAATACCAAACCCAATTAAACAGTCAAGAAGATGTATTCAATGAAATTGCCTCTCTTGCTGTAGAAGAAGGGATTGCAAGTAATAAAAAGCGAGTCGTTAAAGGATTAATGAAACGTGAAAAAGAAAGTACTACAGGCTTTTTTGATGGCTTTGCAATCCCGCATACAAAGGATAAAGCAATCAAAGAAGCAGCAGTTGTGATCATCGTCAATGAAGCTGGGATTGAGTGGCAGTCCATGGATGGAAAACCAGCAAAATTTTTCATATCGCTTCTCATCCCTGAAAAGGAAGCAGGTTCTACCCATTTGAACTTGCTTGCTACAGTATCTAAAATGCTTGTAAGTGATGAAGCACGAGCGGAACTGCTTCAGTTGGATAGTGCGGATAAGATTTATGATTACGTTAATAGTCATTTAGAAGAAGCCCTCAATTAGTATTGGAGTAAAACAGTGAAATAACAATGTGTTAGAGAGAGGGATTGACAGATGGGATTAATAGCCATTGATTTAGATGGTACGTTAATAAATAATCAACATCAAATAAGTACAGAAAACATTAACGCGATTAAACAGGCACAAGCACATGGTCATACCGTTGTCATTGGAACAGGAAGAGCTTATTTTGATGTTCAAGAAATATTTAAAAAAACTCATTTATCCTTATATATCATCGGAGCAAACGGAGCTACTGTTCATTCTCCATCGGGGACCTCCATATTATCCGTTCCGATGCCAGATGAGGATTCTGAGAGAATCGCCAATTGGCTTGAAGCGAATAATATCTATTATGAAGTCTTTTGTGAGCATGCGATTTACACCTTGGACAGCTCTAAAGATATCCTTTTTCAGGAAGTAAAGGATTTGGAACATCATGTTTCGAAAGAGGAATTTCAATTTATAAATATGCATCTCAAGAAGCAATTAAGCCAATCTGGTTACGCTTTTATGAATAGCTTTGGGGAAATTTTTCAGGCTCAAGAGAAAATCTACAATATCCTTGCTTATTCATTTATCAATCAAAAACGTTTGGCCGGTGTGAATGCGTTTAAGGATGAAAAAGACCTTACGCTAGTTACGTCATCTCCATTCAATTTTGAATTGGAGCACAAAGAAGCCTCCAAAGGAAATGCTCTGAAGTATTTAGCCAAAGTGTTAAATCTTGATTTGGATCAATCGCTAGCTATAGGGGATAGTGAAAACGACATCTCTATGTTCAAAGTGGTATCGAATAGTTTTGCCATGGACAATGCAAGCGAAGACGTGAAAAAGCATGCAAAATATATAACGAGTAGTAATGATGAGAACGGTGTAGCGAAGGCCATATATCAATTTATCACAGATTAACTAACCGTCAGTAAAGGCCTGATTCGTTCAACTAATAATCAGTGGGGAAGTGCGAAAGCCCCCACTGATTGAAGTTTCACTTTATAGAGTCATGCAAAAATAGCTACAAATATAAAACAGCTGGAGGAATAGTCATGCAACGTACACCAGGAAAACAAAAAGGCATAGAAGCGATTTCAGATGAAAATGGAATCGTGTTAGCTACCGCAATGGACCAACGTGGTTCATTAGGGAAGATAATTCAATCTTATAATGATAGCATTACTTATGACGAAGGTGTTTCAAAATTTAAGGAAGGGGTCAGCGAAGTGCTTGGAAATAAATCCTCCTCATTTTTACTTGACCCTGAATATGGCTGGGATGCTGCAAAGAAATTAAATAAAGATATCGGCCTGATCATGGCGTATGAGAAAACAGGTTACGACGCTTCCGAAAAAGGGCGTCTCCCCAATTTAGTCGATTATTATGCGGTACAAGACCTCGTTGAAGCAGGAGCGGATGCGATTAAATTACTCGTCTATTATGATATCGATGAAGAAGAAAAATACAATGACATGAAGAAAACGTTTATAAAGCGTGTTGGTGATGAATGTAAACAAAATGATGTCTTGTTTATATTGGAGCCTGTTTCTTACAGTGCGGCTGGCCTCGATTCGAAGGGCGCAGATTTTGCCAAAAGAAAACCAGCTATAGTGGCGTATTTCATGGAAGAATTTTCGAAGGATATGTACGGTGTAGATTTATTAAAAGTCGAGGTACCTGTGTCAATTTATCATATTGAGGGTCACTCGCAGTATGATAATTATGAGCCGGTTTATTCAAAAGAAGAAGCGGCTGCCTATTACCGTCAGTGCTCGGAAAAAAGTCGTCTGCCATTTATTTATTTAAGCGGTGGCGTAACGAATGAGCAATTTATTGACACACTTCATTTTGCAAAAGACGCAGGGTCTACGTTTAATGGATGCCTATGTGGACGTGCAATTTGGAAAGACGGTGTCCGCCCATTCGCAGAAGAAGGCGAAGAAACTTACGTCAATTGGTTAGAGACAACCGGCATCAAAAATTTAGAAAATGTACGTGAAGCCGTGCGGGAAACTGCTACACCAGTGAGATAATAAAAAACAGTAATCATTTGTTTGGCGTATTAAATTGAAAACGAACCTTAACCATAAAGGCTGGGGTTCGTTTTTTAGTATTTGAAACGGCTCGGATTGATTTGTTTTTCCATTCTAGGATGAGTCGTTTGTGTGGCGAGGTGGAATATCATTTAGAATATGAAAACCAACAGGGCGACCCGCTCGGTTAAATCGGAAATTCTAGGAATCAAGTGATTCGCATATTTGTAGTTGATACTCCGAAATGATTGACTTCCAAAAGCATTCAGATTAACTTTGATGAAAAAGAGGAAATTAAACAAGGTGATGTTATTTCATTTAGATGTTAGAATCAATTTCTAATAGGTAGTTCAGTATCCAATAAAAGTGATTATGGGAGGGCCAATGATGAAAGCAATTACTGTAAAACAGCCAGGTGGAGCGGAACAATTACAGGTTGTGGACTATGAAAAGCCCACGCCAAAAGCGGGAGAATTATTAATCAAGGTTAAGGCAGCTGCAGTGAATCGAACCGATATCGTGAATCGGGAAAGCAGCTCAGGATATTTAAACCATCCGATATTAGGTATCGAGGTTGCTGGAATCGTTGAAAGTGCGGGAGCGGATACGAAAACACCAGTTGGCACGCGTGTGATGGGGCTTGTCAATGGCGGGGCATATGCGGAATATGCTGTGATGCTAGATGAGAGGGCGATAGAGATCCCTGAAAACTTTTCATTTGAAGAAGCTGCTGCCATTCCAGAGGTGTTCATCACTGCTTTTCAAACACTATTTTGGATTGGAAAATTATCCGCAGGCGAAACGGTATTAATTCATGCTGGCGGCAGTGGCGTTGGAACAGCGGCGATTCAACTCGCCAAACAACTGGCCAATGCAAAAGTCATTACAACAGCTGGATCTGACGAGAAGTTAGCGTTTTGCCGTTCACTAGGTGCGGATGTATGCATCAATTATAAAGAACAGGATTTTGACAAAGAAGTCTTGAAGGCGACCCAGGATCAGGGCGTCGATTTGATCCTCGATTTCGTCGGGGCATCTTATTGGAATAAAAACCTTGCAAGCATCGCAGTCGATGGGCGCTGGGTACTGATTGGAGTCTTGGGTGGGGCCGAGATAGAAAAAATGAATATCATGGACATCCTCTCCAAGCGCATCCAATTGACTGGAACGCTGCTCACACCAAGAAGTGACGCGTACAAGGCAGAACTGACAGCTGATTTTTACAACCAAACAAAAGAGCTCTTCCACAGCAACAAGATGCTTCCTATCATCGATTGTGTATTTCCGCTTGAGCAAATCCAGCAAGCACATGAACATATGGAGAGCAATAAAAATACCGGAAAGATTATATTGAAGGTGGATTAGAGAGCGGCAAAATAAAAAGCCTGATTTCTTGTAGCACTTTGCAAGGAATCAGGCTTTTCTATGCTTATTCAACATATTTATTTTTCAAATTGTCAGATCCAATCCCACCAATAATCAAGAAAACCAATGGAATAAAATTGGATAAGTTTCTTGGTAGGCCTTCTGGGATGGTAATACTTGCGCTGACAAAATAATGCAAGCCCATGATAACCAATTTGGTAATTAACAGAAATGCGCCTAGCAAAAATACACTGTCAAAAAACGTTTTCCATTTGGGGTAGGCCAACTGTTTGCTGTCTCGAATTACTTTTTCCTTCAATTCCGCGTCACTCCTCAACATTTCATCTATTGTGATACCGAATAGATCACTTAAATCGATGATCACTTCGATACTTGGATAGTTCTTTCCAGTTTCCCATTTCGAAACAGACTGACGACTAACATGAAGTTTTTCAGCAAGATCGGTCTGTGACCAATTTCGTTTTTCACGTTCTTTTTTCAACCGTTCATTAAAAATCATGTTAATCATCCCTTTCCACAATTTCTATTATTGGAGGAGTGAGCAGCGAAGTAAAGATAGTTATAGGCGCACCGAGGTGCAACCGCAAGTTGCGGGCCTTCACATCAAGGTTTTCAAGTTAGCAGTTCCAGAAAAAAGTTTAGCTGAAATTAGTATAACATGGTTTATTTTTGTTTCCGTATTTGCATGTTTCCTGGCTGTTGCGCGAAAATAATTACAAAAGCGCAAAAATTTTAAAAAATAGCTTCACAAATGGAAATTTTCTGATATGATATAGGTATATATACTTAGTTCCAAAGATGGGAGAGGTTAAAAGAACTAGAAAAGATTGTATGTTATCCATTTTTCGACAAATGCTGTGAATGTAAACCAAACGAACTTGACCTTCAAAAGAATCTTCATCCAGAAAAGCTTCTATTTGAGAAAATCCTTCCATGTCACAACTTCTAGAATCTCACTTATATTTACCCTTATTTTTCTAAGTAACTACATGCTGTATGTTTACTGCTACCGTCATTCCAGGCGAGGGGGGCGGGATTGTTCTGCATGCCTTGCTACATATGTTTTCTTGTGACCAAAAATAGAATAGGGATGTGTAAAAATGTTAAAAGGATATGTCAAACACATTTTGTATCTGCCTTACAAAGCCGAGAAAAAAGTTCCTTATCTGGACAGCCATGTGCCAACTATTTGTCCAGTTTGCGAAGTACTGCAGGAACCTGAGCCGACAGCGATTAGCTATTACATGGAGCATGTCGCAAAGGTCGAATTTTATTGCGTCAATCCAAAATGCCAATCCACCTTTTCCGCATTATACAACCAAGGCGCTTACGATAACAAATACCACTTCTTTACCTTTTTATAGGGGAGGGGGTGTTTATACTCTCATAAATTGGATTCAAGGTTTTAACAGCTTCTAACATCCACTGGAAAGCGTATCTGATCCATCACAAATTGGATACATTATGCTTTCAATCACTTCCAAATACGCTTAAGCAGAACCTGTTGCAGAGGTGGGTTTTGCGCCGGGGTAGATGGGAGTGATTTTTTTATGAGATTTACTTGGTTGGGGTAGCCCAAAAGATGTGTTTGCTTAATGAATTCAATTGATAGATAATTGAATAAATATAGATTTTGCTAACACGAATCAAAAATATAGTTTGCCAATGGAGGGAAAATGATATGGCTGAGATCCTGTTATTTCACCATGCAATGGGACGAACGGAAGGTATACTTACTTTCGCGGACAAGATTAGGGAGGCTGGTCATACTGTACATGTTCCTGACCTTTATGAAGGGCGCCTATTTTTCTACAATTGAGGACGGTGTAGCCCATGCTGAGGAAATTGGATTGGAAGAGATCATCGAGCGAGGAGTAAACATCGCGCGCGAGCTACCGCATAAGATGGTTTATGCAGGATTTTCACTCGGTGTTATGCCAGGACAAAAGCTCGCGATGACATGTGAAGGCGCACAGGGTGCATTATTCTTTGGCTCTTGCATTCCTGCATCGATGTTGGGATCTTCTTGGCCAGTAAATCTGCCCGTGCAGATTCACGCAAAGGATGCGGATTCCACCGAATTGCTATTGCAACGTGTACATGATTTCCTACAGCGATTGGATGAGTAGCATGCAAACAGGGGCGTATAAAAATTAAATCATCGTCATGGGCTTTATTTTAATGTGAAAGTTGATGGAGAGGAAGCAGGTGGATATATTGTTCAAGAAAACAGTATATGTGGTGCACGGATTGATATTCTTATTGGTAACTGTTATTGGCATAGGTCCAGTATTTAGCATAGCCACACCAGACCCAGGTGGATCCTACAAGGTTTGGACTGTAATGATTGTGATTTTTGATTTGCTTGTGTTGGTATCTGCTTTTATACAATTAAAGATAAGGAAAACTTGGGTGCTAATATTATCCGCACTAGGATTGGTAGCTCTATTTGCCGTAACATTGCAATACATATATCCTTACATGCTGGATTTTTTTGTGAAATGAATTGGGTAATACATAACAGGCAAGTCACAGGGAAGTCTACACTTATTTTTGATTCACGACTGCTTTAACCCATGTTGTTTTATAGGGCTGTCATAACTAAGCATAAATTGACAGGATGTGCATTTCAAAAGTTGTTAGGATAAAAAATAAGGAGTTGAAGCTATGGCATGGGTAGAGTCGATACAAAAGGCAATTGAGTATGTGGAAAATAACTTATTAGAAGAAGTAACGATTGATAGCATTGCTAAACAAGCCAATGTGTCATCTTTTCATTTTCAGAGAACGTTTACAGTTTTAACAGATATAACGGTAGGTGAATATATAAGAAGGCGAAGGTTAACATTGGCTGGAGAGGAATTGCTGAATACAGATACGAAGATTATTGACATTGCCTATAAATATGGCTATCACACTCCCGAGGCTTTTTCCAAGGCTTTTCGCAGACAGCACAAGATCACTCCGAGTGAAATGCGAAAGAATAAGGGGAAGCTGCAATCCTATAACAGCCTGGTAATCCAGGTAACCTTGAAAGGGGCAGAACCAATGAAGTATAGTGTGATTGAGAAAGAAGCATTTCAAGTTGTTGGAGTGAAGCGGGAATTTTCTAGTGTGGCAATGGAAGAAAACGTGGCAGGAATACCTGAGTTCTGGGAAGAGGTCAATCAAAATGGAACGAGTGATTTGCTGTTTCAATTGAATGACGGAATCGTAAACGGTGTTTTAGGTGTTTGCGGAGAAATCACTGAAGCACAAAAGAAGGCTAATGTGTTCGATTATTGGGTAGCAACTTCTTACGCGGGGGAACTTCCTGAAGGGATGCATAGCATGATAATCCCTGCTTCCAAATGGGCAGTTTTTGAGGTGCACGGGCCAATGCCTTCTGCAATGCAAAATGCTTGGAAACGCATTTTCTCTGAATGGTTTCCTTCTACAGGATATGAGCAAGCCGGAACACCAGAATTTGAATTATATACAGATGAAGATCCGAACCATCCAGATTTATATTCGGAAATTTGGATACCGATAAAATAAGAAATTGATACGTAAATTTCAACGAATAGCAAATGAAAGCTATTCATGGCGGAAGCAAAAGTTACCTTATAAAAGTTACAACCGAAGCAAGTGTTGCGCTTCGGTTGCTTTCGCTTATTTCGTTTTCCAAATGGTAATGGGTATTATTCTTCACGTGAAACGTGTAATCTGCATCATAGATGTTATTAGTGTGGATATTCGGATTATCGTGTGGAATTGGAATTTGCTTGTATATGTAAAATAGATAAAAGGGAATGAATCAACAAGGTTTTTGTTCGACAAACGAACCAGATTGACACAAACCATAAATAAAAAAAGCGAGTGATATAATATTGAAGAATTATGTTGCGGTTACGTATGATGTCTGTGAACATAATGGTTTATACGAGGATATGAATGAATATGTTTTAGATTCCTCTGCCGATATAGACCAACAAGTAATGGGTTTTGCTGAAAAAGACATTGCTCCCTTGGTTAAAGTTTATGAGTCGGTTACAAGTGGTTTTGAAGCATTAACTCTGTATAAGGAATATAGGTTCAAGGAATATGAGTGCAATTGTGAATAGTAGAACGTTCTTCACGAAACGGGCGTGTTATTATAAGATTTATGTTTGTTTATAGGGTCGGATTGTTGAACCATGATTGTATTATTTAACTATACTAAGCAATGGAATTGTATCCATTTTTAAATTAAATTGAAAAGATTCAATTAAGCGTTATCCCAGCAGTTCCCCTGTCTGGACATGCTAGGCACCATGTTCCTTTCTTTACAAGTAAAGAGTAGTACTACGGTACATAATATAGGTGATGTCTGTTACCTATTTCTCGTTCGGCTTAGCGGCTGTGAAATCACGCTCTAAAATATTGGGTGTTACAATCTTCGTTTTGCCTTGAGATTTCCATTCTAACGGTCCATAACAAAGTTTGTTTTCGATGCTTGGTCTGTGCTTAGCCAATTTAGATGGGATAGTTCCTGAAACCATGCCTTTTCAATTTGGTCAGCTTCTGATTTTTTTGCTGTTTTGGTGGAGATTTCAACAACTGTATCTCCTTGATATGTCCATATTTCAATATCTGCTTCTGTCCCAAGAAAATAACCTGTATACGTTTGTACAGATGCGGGACCATAGGGAATCGTGTCATTCAGCGTTTCCTGGTACCATATTTTATTATCCCATCCTTCATATTTTTTGGGTGCTTCCTCTTTAAATAAACTTATCGCATAGCTTGGATTGATATCATCGAAATTTATTTGATTATTCTTTTTGAACTTTTCCTTACGACTGATAGAAAAAGTATCGATACGTTCTTTCCGGTCATTTTCGAATTTGTAATGATTCATATCTCCATGAAATCCTTTGGAATACGCCTCTTCAATCGCATCCGTTATTTCCATTCCCGGAAATACTTTCTTGTATGTCAGGTTTGCTTTTTTATCACCTTCGTATACGCGAAGCCGGTGAATATAATGATTTTTACGGAAAGTTTGTTCAGGCGTATCGAAATAATATACCTTTAGATTTTCATCGTGGGTAGCTTCAAATATTTGCAGTATCTCCGTTAAATCTGGAAAGGCATTCAGATCAAGATTGAATTTAACTTCATACCCTGGTTTAATGCTACTTTTGGCAAATACAGGGGTTGCCAGACATGCCATGATCGATAATAAAAAGGTGAAGAAAACCGCGACTCGCTTCATTGTATCATCCTCCCATTCATTCGTTTTTCTGAAGCTAATGTTTTTAATCGTTTATTTACATCAGTTTGCTTACGATGAAAGAAAATATACTTTAGTTGTATTTCATGGTAATGATATGGTGTCCACATCTATTATAGCTATAACAGAGATAGATGGAAAAATGACCGATTCAAATATTTTCAAATACTGGTGGTTTAAAACAATCCAAGTGGCTGGTTCAAGAGGGAAGTTGCATGCTGTATTTTGTCTGGATTTTTCCCTGTGTAAAATTTGCTTTACATGTACGAGATTCATTGCTTTCCGTATTGGCCATTCGTACAATATAGGTAGTAGCTGGTCTAGCGAGAGGTCGATTATAAATAAGGTGTGACATACATAGATGTTGAATATGGTACATGGTCCATGCGTTTCTGTGCTGCACATAATTAAAATGAATGAAGCAAAACTTCCGAGAATAAATGGCATTTCGGGTCATTTATTCTTGGGAGTTTTTTTGTTTTTTTCGGGAGTGAATTTTGAAAGGGGGGATGGGCTTTCGTTATGTTATAGCAGCATACATCAAAACGCAGCATACATCAGAACAATCAAAAATTATAATGGGGAGCGGATGAAAATTGAAGAAGTTTTATACGATGGTCATGAGTCTTTTATTAGTATGCAGTTTGTTTTCGTTTACGACTGTGGAGGCACAGGCAAGTACAAAAGGAGTCGACCAATTAACGAGTGAATTGATTTACTACTTTGGGGAAGAAGGCCATACGGATGTTTTAAGAACATTGGATGCCATGAAAGAAGTGTCGGCTGAGGATTATGGGCTTTGGAATGGTGTGATGGATCGCTGGTATTGGATTGAAAATGAAATGGTAGAAAATCACGATGTTGCACCAAATGGGCTGCCAGATAATGATAAGCATGTATTTGTCGTGCTGGGATTCGCCTTAAAGGACAATGGCGAAATGGAAGATGAATTGATTGGTAGATTGGAAGTCGCGCTCCGCAGTGCAGAAAAGTATCCCAATTCCTATGTATTGGTGACAGGCGGAGTTGAGAAAAACGGTTGGACAGAAGGCGATCGCATGCATGACTGGTTAATCGAAAATGGATTGTCAGAGGATCGCATTATTGTGGAAAATGAAAGCGCGACAACCGTTGAAAATGCCGCCAACAGCTTTGAGATTTTATACAATGATTACGACATGGACACTTTTTCCATGATCACCAGCCAATATCACCTGAAAAGAGGAAGCATCTTCTATTATACGATGGCCCAGCTTAAAGCTAGGGAACTAGGCGTAGCACCAATCACGTTTGTAGGTGAAGGAAATGCCGGCTGGTATCGCGCCGATAAAACAGAAGAACCCCTCTCCTTAAAGGCTCGGGGAATGTATCAAATTTCCGGAGTAGAACCATCCGAGAACTTGCCAATATCTCAGCTGGAAGACATCACGATTGAGGGCAGCCTGGAATCTTATTTATACGAGGACCTGGATGTAAAAGTAACGGCAACCTATGATACCGACTATCAGCGCGATGTCTCGGTGTTTGCCAATATCACAGGATTTGACCCAGAAATACTTGGAGAACAAAACCTTGAAGTAAGTTATGAAGAAAACGGAAAAACCATCACAAAAAGCATACAAGTTACCGTACTCGAACCAACCATCGACAGCATGCTGCAGCAAGTCGAGAAACTGCATGACAACGGGGAAATAACAGATGACCAAGCAGCCAGATTGCTAACAACGCACCTCACAGCAGTAAAAAGATACGAAGACACAGGCCAAACCGAAAAAGTAATCAAGCATCTGAACAGCTTCCAGGATCTATTAGAACACCAGCTAAACGCAGAACAAATCACCGAAGATGCCTATGACCAACTCAACCGCTCAGCGGAGTATGTGTTGGACGGGGTTAGTGGAGGAATGGCGGGAGCGGCTTAATTAGTGGGGAGGACAGGGGGGAGAACCTGTCCTTCTCTAATTTCTTTTAGTAGAGGGCATATGTTTACGTCGCAGTTGGCGGAAACAATGTCTAAGTTAGATGGCTTTTTCGTGGTTTGAATAAGAACATTATAATTGAATTTTATATAATAATTTATGTGTTTTTATGAAGAGAGAATATATGTTCAGGGCAAAAGGTCTTAGGTATAAAGTTTATATATCTGAATATTTGGTACAATTAAAAGAAAAGGGGGTTGCTTCCAATGAAGAACACAATTCAATTGAAGAAAAAAGAATCCAAACATATTCCTCATTTTGGATATGGAGAAGGAAAGGGGCTTATTATCGAGGAGAAATATGAGTGTCCGTGCAGGAAAGGTACTGTATACTATGATAAAGATGATATTCCTGGATTCAGAGACAAACATATTTATTCAGATTGCGACGAATGTAACGAAAAATATAGCTTTAGTAGAGGAATTGCAATGCCAAAATAGTTTACAGTAGGAACATACTGTGAAGTATCAATTATATTAAGACTAAGATTTACCTCCTCTAACGTGGAATATATTTATAAAAAATGAAGAAATGTATAACAATCTGAGTATTTCAGCTAATTTTTAGGGACATGTTTCACGAGAATATTGTTCTTGCGGATTAGTCAATACTATTGTGAGCCTGGTAGAGTGCTAGAATTTATTATATTAGAATATATTTTTTACTTTCAGTTTCTATGTCTATTAGTATGGTATTCATTTTACTGTAATCCATTTAAAAAGGAGAGTTAGAAATGAGGCGGGATTTGGAATTAGTAAGGAATTTGTTGTTATTAATTGAAGAAAATGATGATTGCAATGAACTTGACATTCCACAAGAATGGAATCAAAAAGTTATTTTTTATCATCTAAAGATTTTGGATCAAGCTGGATTCGTTAACAATAACACTAAAACAGCAGGTAATAAGATCTTTTTCTTGCATGCATCTTTAACTTGGAAAGGACATGAATTCTTAGATTCTATAAGAAACAATCACATTTGGAATAAAACTAAAAAGGGAATAAAAGAAAAAGGTTTAGAACTTGGAAATGTTCCACTTGAAATTATAAAAGAGTATGCAAAACTGCAACTAAAAAAGTTTTTAGCCTAGATTAATAACATTCATATTTATGGTTAACAAATTCTCTCACCCAATAGAATTGTATTTAGAAAGCTTGTATTATTTTAAATCTATGCGACATATATATAGGAACAGCTACCTTTAGAATTAATTTAGTATTTGGTAGTTTGTTCGGTTCATATAACAGGTTAAGATTTAGAAGATACACCCAAACAAAAACCGGCAAGGATTTTCCATGCCGGTTTACTCATGCTATTTATTTGCAAGGCTACTATATGCTTCGTGAATAAGGTTTTCCATTTCATCCAAAAATTCCTCTAGCATTTGCTCGCCTTTTTCCTTAGTGGCTAGTGTAGCATCTCCATATACTCCACTGTCGCTTAAATCTCCAAGAGAAATAGTAGATTTACCATATAAATTGGGTTGTTCTGGATATTCCTTGACGGCTTTATCCATGTCGACGAGCTCTGGCTTAATGGCAAGCATTAGGGATGTTTCAAATTCGCATGCGTGAATCATACCGTCCCAAGTTGAAGATTCACAATGAGCCTGTCTGATTTGTTCCATTTTCGGGTAGAACAGGTAGGAGACGGGCATGTCAATTTCGTCGGCTAGCTCTCTAGCAGCATATTTCATACTTGTATTATTGGAATCATGTCCATTGACAAGGATGAGTAATTTCACACCATATCGAGATACACTATGTGCAACATCTTTAATAATGCTTTCGACATGATGCTGCTGCATGGATACCGTTCCGGGGATATCACGCCATACCCATGAATATCCAAATGGAACCGCTGGTAACAGGAGGGCCCCAGTTCGCTCAGACAATCTTCTGGAAATACCTTCGGCCAAATAAATATCAACTCCAAGCGGGAGGTGATGTCCATGTTGCTCCAATGCGCCCATTGGTAGGATAGCAACTGGATAATCCTTCACTGCAGCAGCCACTTCATCTCTATTCATTTTGATTGATTCTCTAGCTGTATTCATCATTATGACTCCTCTGACAGTAATTGAATATATTGTTTGGCTTTGGCCATGATTGTCTCTTTGTGCTTGAGGCTTGCTCCTTTCGGAATTAAATCACTGCCAATAGCAAAAGAAGAACAACCAGCCTTTTGAAATGCTTGGATATTATCTTGGGTGACACCGCCAACCGCCATGATTTTCATATTTGGAAAAGGTCCGCGCAGACTTTTAATATATTCTGTGCCTAAGCTTGCTGCAGGGAATAGCTTAACTGTTTCAACTCCCAATGCACTTGCCTGCATGATTTCACCTGGCGTAAATACACCTGGATATATTTGTACTCCTTTGTCTAAAACATACTTCACTAATTCTCTATCCCAGCCGGGTGTAATGATATAGGTTGCACCAGCTTCTAGTGCAATGTCCACCTGTGATTCCTTGCAGATGGTTCCAACACCTAATTCGATTTGATCACCAAATGCTTTGGCTATTTTTTCAATACAAGCGAGTCCATTCGCTTCATCACTGAGTGAAACTTCCATACGATTTATACCAACATCCAGTAAAATCCCAGCAACATCTACAATATCATTGGGGGAGACGTTGCGAATGATAGCGATTAAGTTGTTTGTACTCATCTTTATCTCTCCAATCAAAATTGTGCTAACCAGTTTGCAGGATTCTCAATGAATATAGTATCTATTGTCGATTGGCTAATTCCTTCATCCAACAATCGTGGAATGAATTTCTTCAAAATATATCTAAACCCTGGACCGCCGCCATAGGCTTCCAAGTAGACTTGTCTACCCATATCTGCAGAGATAAGTAGTTGTTGGGAAAAACCATGGTTAATCATATTTTGTATCAATTCGACTCTTGTACTGTCTGGGTAATATTTGATTTTACTGGTGCCGTCAAATTGTACGTACGCACCACGTTCGGCGAGCTTTAAGTGATAGTAGGGATCAGCATTACGGTCACTATGTCCCACCCCAACTTTTGTTAAGTCTACGCCTTCTTCTTCCAAAATATCCAGTAGCTCAAGTCCCATCGTACCAGCCTCGGTATGAAGCCAGATAGGTGCGCCAGTCTCTTGCTGTGCTCGTGCTACTGCACGGGTTACTTTTTCTTCCAAAGGATGAATCTGTTGATTCCAAGCTCCTGATTTTAGAAATCCCGCTTTGGATGTAGTACCATCCATACCGTTTTGAACATCTCTTATTAATTTCTGTGTGATTTCTTCAATCGTTAAAGTAGTTACCCAGTTTGGAAAATATATATGCTTATTAAAACCAGATGTTGCAACGACGTGTACACCTGTTTCTTCAGACATACGTTTTAATTTCGAAGCATCTCTTCCATAATCAAGTGTAGTAGCATCAACAAGTGCTTGGCCACCTGCATGTTTAAAGCGCCATAGTTCACTCACACTAGCTTCATAATCGGTTAATTCCAAATCACGATCCTTTTGCGAATGAGGGGGATTTGTCCAAAGGTGCTCGTGACTATATGTGAAACCAAGTTCGTCCTTTTCAATATCTCCTAAAACCGTTCTAATTTTTTTCATTTGATTTGACCTCACTTTTTGATGTAGTTAAATGTTCCGCAAGATGTTCACGATACTAAAAGTTTAAAGTCCAATTCCAAAGAGTAATCCGATAAGCTTAATAAGAATGACTACGATAATCGCATCGGGGGATGCAAACCATAATCCACTAATGTTGTAGACTGATAGGTCGATTAAAGGGTAGGCGAGTGCGACCATTAATGAAAAAGTGAATCCCATGAAGAATCCGCCAATTATTGCGCCACGTAGTCCACCCCTTGCATTTCCAAATACTCCAGCAGCTCCACCCATGAAGAACAAGCCAATAACGGAAGGGAGGACAGCGACTGGTAAAAAGCTAGACATAAAGGTGACAATTAATCCACCGACTAAAGCTGTCAAGAAACCAATTGTTACTGCAACTGGTGCATAGTTGTAGAATATTGGAACGTCCAACGCTGGTTTAGCACCTGGAACGATTTTTTCACCAATTCCTTTGAACGCAGGAACAATTTCAGCTAAGAACATCCGTACACCCATTAATAGGATTAAGATACCTGCAACAAATTCCAAAGCCGAAAATATAGCAAATTGATAGCGGTTTACATCACCAGCAATTTCTGCCATTGCTGCATCACTTACGAAAGTGGCTGTAATTCCGTATGCTAGGACCATAATGATCCCCATTAAAATACTCATGTCCTTTAAGAAGTCCAATGACTTAGGTACTTTTACATCTTCGGTTGATTGTTCCTTGTTACCAAACTTTCCGCCAATCCAACCGGAAAGAGAAACCCATGAACTACCCCAGAATCCAAAAGCCACATTATCATTACCAATCACTTGTCTAACAGATGATTGGGATATGGCTGGAAATACGACCATTGCGATACCTTGGACAATGGATCCGAGAATAATCGTCATGGTAGAGGATAGTCCCATCTGATGAAAAACAATGGCCATCGTAGCAGCAAAAGAGAACATCATATGACCGGTTAGAAATATATATTTGAATCTCGTAAAGCGGGCGATAATAATATTAATTAAGAAGGAAAAGATGAGAATGAACGCTGTTTCTTTTCCAAGAATGACCTGAACTGCCGCCGCAATGGCGTTGTCTTCTGCAACTATTCCCGTTAAGCCGAATGCATCTGTAAACATTGCACTGAAGGGAACAAGGGCAGAAACAATAATATTTGCACCTTGCTGTAAAATAAGGAAGCCGAACAATGTCTTCATCGTTCCTTTGATGACATCGGATGCTGACTTTCTAAGCGCAATCAGACCAACACCAGCAATAATGGCAATGATAATGGAAGGGTTACTTAAAATAGAAACCAATACGTCAATCATGACTATCCCTCCTGGGCAAGTTTTTTAATCATGGGCAGTACTTTTTCTTTGATTTCCTCTTTGTCTAACAGGTTATCAATCGCAATCACTGGTGCAGCCTCATCAGATAACTCAGCTGCAATTTCACTGGAAGCAATAATTAAATCACAGCTTTTTCCTTTAGCACTACCTAAATCAGTTGCTTCACCATCCACGGTGTAACCATGCTCCTTCGCAATGGACTGAACTTCCATTAATAGCATTAAACTTGTTCCAAAACCCATACCACATACACTTAGTACATACATGTTGTTTTCCTCCTAAAATGTGATTATTTTTGATATATCTTCAAAGTTTTGTACTTCCAATAGTTGCTGATGCTTGTCCTTGTCACCAAGTATGCCTGCGACCTTTTGTAGCATCTCAATATGACCATTACTGCCTACTCCAGTAATGGCGCAAACCAATTTTACTGGATCATTTTTATCATGCCCAAACTCAATTGGTGTAGCTAGTCGTACGAGGGAAAAACCGCTAGCCAATGCACCGTTTTCTGGTCGCGCATGCGGGATAGCAATTCCAGGTGCCAATACAATATACGGCCCAACCTCCAGGAAACCTTTCAGCATAGCATCTACATATCGTGGCTCGGCATATCCAGCATCTACGAGTAAATTGCCGCTAATGCGAATGGCATCAACTGCATTTAGAGCCTGAACATCTAGACGAACTGCCTCTTCTTTTAGTAATTTCATGTCGTTCATTCCCCTTAAAACAATTTATTTTTTTCTCTTCCAGAAACCTTAATATTGTACTCGTATTTATCAGATCTACTAATCATTTCTACCATTTCAAATGGTGTTCCATCTGGGAGATAGGTTGTCCGAGTAATATGCATGACAGCCTCATCTGGTGGAATATTTAATGCAGACGCTTCCAAATCTGTCACCAATCTTGCGCGAATCTGCTCTGTTGCTTCTTCTAAGACGATGTCGTAATTTTCCTCTAGTTCTTCATAAAGAGATTCCCTTGTGAAACCTTTATCCAAGAAATCAGGAATAAATTTACTTCTTAAATAGTTAAACATTAGTGCAATTGGTTCCCCATCAACCAACCTGATTCTTTCTACACAAATAATTTCTTCATTAGCGGCCAGCTTCAAATTCTGCTTCATCTTGCGAGAGGGAGACACTGCAAATAACTTTAGCTTTTGCGTATCAGGTGTTTTACCTTTTAAATGCATTTCCTCTGTCCAACTCGTTATGCTGCTCGCATCTTGCACAATCTTGGTAGATCTTACAAAAGTACCCCGACCTTGCTCCTTCGTTACAAAACCTTCCAATACTAAATCATCTATTGCCTTACGAACCGTAATTCTACTAACCTGGTATTTCTCTTCCATTTCGGGTTCAGTTGGAAGTAGATCACCTTCTTTCATTTGCTCATTAATCTCTCTTAAAATCTTCTCTTTCACTTGCTTATATAAAGGCACTTTTGCTTTTGACATATATAGAAGCCTCCAATACATTATGATGTATATATTAAAAATATAATAATGATTATAATGAATATATCATGAAAGTGCTTTCTTGTAAATATAATTGTTTTTTTTGATGTATTTTGAAAGATTTTGAAGGTGGGAGGGGGTGTAAAACTAAAAAAAACCATTCAAGGAAGTGGATTATGAAATCAGCTACCTGAATGGGCTTTACTGCTATATTAAATCTATTTGGCTAAAGTTTTTTTGTTACCATTGATTTGTAAGCTTATTTATTAAAAATGCTTCAAACTCACACTTTCACGCATTTTTTGTAATGCTTTTCTGCCGGATTCTTTCGTTGCAATCATTACGTTGGTGTAGAGAACATCAATGATGGATAATTGGGCAATTCTTGACGATAGCGCTTCCAATCTAAAGTCTGTTTCATCTGAGATAGTAAATAAAGATATGTCAGCGTTCTCTGTCAAATAAGATTTTGCAAAGTTGGTTATGGCTATAATAGGGACGTTGTTTTTCTTCAATACTTGTGAAATCTCCAATAAGTCCTTCGTGGAGCCACTAAGTGATATCAGAATAGCAACATCATTTTCATCCATTTGTGACGCGGACATAATTTGTAGATGTGAATCCAAATCCGCGTTAGCATGAATGCCACTTCTAATAAATTTATGATAAGCATCTAATGCTACAATAGCCGAGCCGCCAGAACCAAAAAAATGTACTTTATTTGCCTTCATGATTGCATTAACAGTTTTTGTAATAAGATGTTCATCTTGAATTTGAAGTGTATCCTCTATGGTTTTAATATTGGAACGAAATATTTTTTCTGTAATTACACCAATGCTGTCATTTTCCTCTATTTTTTCGTTAATCTCATTGATGGGGGAAACAATTTCTGCTGCAAGTGCAATTTTCATTGCCTGAAAACCTTTAAAACCAATACGTTTACAAAAACGAAAAACGGTTGAGTCTGCAATTCGTAATTCTTCTGCAATCTGATTTATGGTGTAATGAATAACTCTATCTGGGTTTTCCAAAATAAAATTGGCAATAAGTAATTCCTTATCACTGAATTGACCATAATTATTTCGAATACGAGCGAGACAGTTTTGCGTGTTATTTAACATAAAATACCTCCTAAAGTAATAGGGAATACATTAAACATTAAAGTATTTATATATTTGATCAAACATTTTTCTAGTTGTTTGAAAAGAAATTTAATCCCGTATATATAGAGTATACGTGGTTTTTAGATAGTTTTCTATATTTTTTGGTAATATATCGAAAAAAATTCTTTTATAATATATGTTGAAAAAATAATATTCTTTTGATACATTAAATAAAATAGTTATTATAAGATTCAAATTTGTATTATATTTTCTGAATAAATTATTTTCTAATGCAAAATGTAAGCGTTGGCAATAGTGGATTTATTTGTAGGGTTTTTAGAATATGCGTTTCTAAAATAACTACAAACTCAAATAATAATTCACACTTTTTGAAAGGAGGATTCAATTTGTCAAATGGTTCTTATAGAAATGAAATTCTTTTATTAACACACGGAGGGTGGGGAGAAACGCTTGTTGATAAGCTGACAATGATTATTGGTCAAATAAAGGGTGTTAGTGAGATAGCTTTAAATCCATCTGATTCTCCAGAGGATTTCCTTCTGAAGGTGGAGGAAAAGATAAAGACGATGCCAGCAAATTCTTTGGTAATTACGGATATTGTTGGAGGTACTACATCAAATATGGCATTAATGCTAAGTAAGAAATACGATATTCATATTTTATCCGGATTGAGTTCTATGATGTTAATTGAAGCGGTTATGAGACAGAATCAACCTTATACCGAGGATAGTGTAAATGAAATTAAAGAAGCTGCAATTATGAATTGCCAGCAATTAAAGCTTCCCGCTGAGGATCAAGCGAAATAATAAAATAAAAATCTTATAAATTAAAAATTAGGAGGAAATTTAAATGGCAGAAATAGAAATGGTTCGGGTGGATTTTCGCTTAATACATGGACAGGTAATTACAAAGTGGATTCGACAAACATTTGCTAATCGAATCATTATTATTGATGATAACTTGGCTAATGATGAGTTTATGAAAAGTATTTACACAATGGCTGCACCTTCAAATATAGCGGTTAATGTTTATACAGTTGAGTCTGCAATTAATGAATGGAAAGAAGATAAGTTAGGAAAAGGTAAGTTATTTATTTTATTTAAAGATGTTGACACCGCTTTCAAGACCATACAAGGAGGAATTGAAATAAAGGACCTACAAATTGGGGGGCTAGGATCCGGTCCTGGAAGAAAAAGTGTATTTGGTCCAATCTCCTTAAATGAAGAAGATGCGGAACAGTTACGGGAACTGGAAGAAAGCAACAACTGCCGCGTTTACTTACATCAGGTCCCGGATGAGCCCAAGATGGAATTTAAGAAGGCTTTAGACAAGTTTTATTCTCTAAAAAAATAATAATTAGGGAAGAGGTGTATCAAAGTTGAATATTTTAATAGCAGCATTATGTGGCTTTCTATACTTTATTGGAACTAGTAGATTAGGTTATGGATTAACGCAAGCAACAGGATCCCCCATTTTCTACGGTATGATTCTGGGTTTAGTATATGGGGATCTTGAGAAAGGCTTAATTATTGGTGCTACGATACAGCTTATCTATATTGGGATTATTTTTACTGGTGGTAACATGCCAGCAGACCAATCTTTAGCAGGAATTATTGCAATCCCAATTGCATTACAGACTGGGATGGATGTAGAGGTTGCGGTTGGACTTGCAGTGCCCTTTGGTATTTTAGGTATATTTATTGACCAACTTAGAAGAATTTCAAACTCCTATTGGATTTCCAAAGCAGAAAAATATGCAGAAGTAATGGATTCGAAAAAAATTTTTCATTGTGCAATCACATATCCAACTATCGTGATTTTCCTATTAACATTTGTTCCTGTTTTTGCAATAACATTATTTGGAGCAGATGCA
The DNA here is from genome assembly GCF_003730295.1 of Ornithinibacillus gellani. Lineage (GTDB taxonomy): Bacteria > Bacillota > Bacilli > Bacillales > Amphibacillaceae > Ornithinibacillus_A > Ornithinibacillus_A gellani. Next base: position 29,433 of record NZ_QTSZ01000051.1, on the reverse strand, counting down.
GTTACAACTGTTATGAATTTCCTACCACAAGGTATTATTGATGGATTTGGAGTGGCGGGCGGACTACTTCCAGCTTTAGGTTTCGCCATCATCATCATGGTAATTGGAAAACGAGATATCATGCCTTATTTCTTTATTGGCTTTTTCTTGGTAGCGTATCTAGGAGTTAGCACAATGGGAGCGGCAGCATTTGGATTCTGTGTGGCAGCTATCATCTTGTTTAACTCTATGAAACAAAATGGACAGGAGGCTGGTTAATTATGTCTTTGGAGGAAGTGAAAGAGCAACGTGTTCTTACCGATAAGGATTTAAAGAAAACATATGCCAGATGGTATTTATCGGTTGAAGTAAGTAATTCGTATGAGCGCTTGCAAGCGTTAGCATTTTGTAATGCATTATCTGAAAGCTTAAAAAAGATCTACAAAGATGATGAAGAAGGATATAAAGAAGCACTTATGCGACATTTGCAATTCTATAACTCTGAGGGTACTTTTGGTGCGGTCATTCATGGTGTAGTTCTTTCAATGGAAGAAGAAAAAGCAAAAAGTAAAGATGAATCCATTTCTGAAGAAGTTATTACAGGATTCAAGACGGGGTTGATGGGACCCATTGCAGGAATTGGAGACACATTAATATGGGGTACCTTAAAACCTATTATTCTTGCACTTGCCTCATCTTTAGCATTGAGTGGATTATTTATAGGTGGGTTAGTTCCATTCCTGTTTCCACTGGCCGTAATTTTAATAGGATACGGCATGTTAAAATCCGGATATTTATTGGGGAAAGAATCTGTTGTCAAATTAATGAAATCTGGATTAATTAATAACCTTATCAATAGTGCCAGTATATTAGGTTTGTTCATGATGGGAGCACTGTCTTCAACCTATGTGAAAATATCGACACCACTGAAATTTTCATTTGAGAATTCCGAGCCAATTGTTATTCAAGACATTCTAGATCAGATCCTTGTGGGCATATTACCTATTGCCGCTGTATTTGGAATCTATTTCTATTTTAAATTGAGAGGCCAATACTATAACAGATTAATTATGTGGTTAATAGTTATATCACTGGTGACAGGTTTCTTTGGAATTTTACAAGGTAGCTAAAAAACATAGAGAGGATAATGAATATATGGAATTAGAAGCAATAAAGCAAAAGTATGATGATTATCTAGATTCAAGGCTTGATGAACTATGGGAAATTGCAAAATATGTTCACAGTAATCCTGAATTGGGTTTTGAAGAAGAAAAAGCATGCAAAGTTCAATGCGATTTTTTAAGAGAAAATGGCTTTGAAGTGGAAGAAAACCTTGGTGGACTCAGTACAGCGTTTAAAGCAGTCTATCAATATGAACCGGGAGAGCTAACCGTAGCAGTTGTTTCTGAATACGATGCATTACCTGAAATTGGTCATGCGTGTGGTCATAACTTAATATGTACTACTGCGCTAGGGACAGCTATTCAGACAAAGAAATATATGGAAGAGCAAAAGATACCGGGAACCCTGGTTGTAATGGGAACACCAGCAGAAGAATTTGGTGGAGGTAAAATTAAACTACTGGAAAAAAATGCATGGGATGGCATTGATGCTATTTTGTTCATGCACCCAACAAGTGATACAACGAGACTTGCTGGAGAATGTATGTCATCTACAAGAATAAAAATTGAATTCAAAGGTAAATCAGCACATGCTGCATCCCATCCTAGTAAAGGGATTAACGCCCTAAATGCTGCTAATTTATACTTTGTAGCAACGGGATTATTGAGGCAGCATACCAAATCAGATTTCCGTTTATCTGGAATTATTGATTCTGGAGGAAATACAACTGGATTAATTCCAGATTTCGCTTCAGTTGAGGGATCACTCAGCTGTTTTAAATCAAGCGATTTGGAAGACTATATTGAACGTGTTAGAAAATGTGCAGAAGGAGCGGCAATTGCCACTGGTTGTGAAGTTGATATAGAATTTATTCCAGGATATTTAGGGAGAGTGCCTAATGAAACACTATCCGAAGTATGTAGGAAGGAATTAATATCAATCGATGAGCCGGTAATGGATGGAATGCCATTTGATTATGGCGGTGAAGACTTGGGGAACGTTTCAAGGATAATCCCAATCTGTAATCCATACGTCACTATTTTTCCCGATTACAAAATTTCAAACCACACAGAACAGTTTAGAGACCTTGCCAACTCTTCAGCAGGGAAAAGATGTATCCAGGTAAGTAGTAAAGCCATGTCTAGAACAGCAATGGAATTGTTCAAGAACCCAGACATTGTAGATGCTGCCAAAAAAGAACTACAAGAACGAATGAAAGATGAATAGAAAATTAAATATGTAGAACGAAAAAACTAAACCCCGTGAGCATGATAAGGGTTTAGTTTTTTTGCTCCAATAATTACCAAATATACAGATAGGGCAGAAAACCATGTATAAACCTTCATTAATAGAATTATATTTTATTAATTTTTTTATTGAATTTCAATCGCTTGCAAAATATCACTTTGTGTAATAGTAGATAAATCCTTATCCGTTATAAATTCCAATTCTACAATTCTGTTTGCTTGAAATGCTAATGAAGATTCGAATAAATTCCTCATTAATCTAGCATTTGCAGAATGTTCTGTCCTGGAATCATAATTCTTTAATATATAGCTGTAAATAACATCTGTTATATCAATTACGGAAGTGTTTTTTTCGCAATAGCAGTGCATAGTCTCTATTTCATACAACCTATTTTACTTTTCCATAAAAATGGTTCCTGTCACGAAAATCGTAACTAGGAACCATTCCATTTTCAGTTTTTATTCAAAATCCTGATATCGTTCATATGCGGCTTGTTGGATTTCCATGTATTCCTCCAAGCCCATATTTTCGATTGTTTTTACATAGTTATCCCACTTGTCAAAGGATTCTTGGCCTGCAATAAATTTATCCTGCATTTCCAGTACGTATTTTTCAATATCGTCACCGATGGAGGATAGCCGTTTACTTTCTTCCTCTGTATATGGTAGTAATGGCAGAGGTTGCTCAATGGTATTCGGTAATAATTTTTCTGCGGCGTCTAATTCTTGTTCGGTTGTTTCTGCCCCTTTAAAATACTTTTCCATAAACATGAGTGGGAAGCCGCCGCCCCAGATGGTAAATTTATTTAATTCATCTGTCAATGATTCCTCACTATTAAGAATATAACCCATATATTGTACTTCGCCATCTTCTGTTTCCTCGAATGTTTCTCCTTCAATTCCCATGAGCATTAGCTTTGCTCCTTCATCACCGTAGAAATAGTCTATCCAGCGAAGTGTAGCTGCAGGATGCTCATTTTCATTGGTAATGGCAAATGCACCTAAAGAGGTTACGGAATCGCCTAAACCGACATATGATTTATCTCCGTTTGGTCCTTCCAATGCTGGTGCGCCTTCGAATACAGTGCCGGGTTCACCGAATTGGAGTCCTGGTGCCCACCAGTTTGTGCTGCCATATCTTCCATCTGCTGCATTGGCAAGATATTGTTCTAATTCAAGTGAGAAGATATTTTTTTCAATCAAGCCTTCACTATATAGTTTATTCGTATATTCCAACATTTCTTTATAGCCTTCGGAAATGGGATAGAAACGTAATTCGCTATCGTTTTCGGGGTTAGCATCAATATAGTAATTTGCATACCCTTTATTTGCGATTCCGAAAGATATGAGATAGTAGCTGGGAGAAGTTGTTTCATTTTTGTGTTATTAATTATTTATTTTAATGGATGGAGGCAAATTTGAATGAAGTTAAAGATGCTACAAAATGAATATTGGTTTGGAGGTTATGTACATGAAGGTATACGTCAGGCAATTGGGGAAACAGATTCATATGAGATAGATTTGCGAAGGAATGAGTCACCAAATCAGTCCATGCCTGTTTTTTTATCGACGAAAGGCAGATATATTTGGGGCGATGAGGGTTTTCACATTACTTTTTGTAAAGGAAATATCGATATCCTTGGTGAGGTGACTTTTGAAGAGGGACATGGTAATTTAAAAGGAGCGTACTTGCATGCCATGAAGCAACATTTTCCTTTTAAACAAATTCACTTGGATTCAGCATTGTTTAAGAAGCCTATTTATAATAGCTGGATTGAGTTAACCTTCTATCAGAATGAAAAGGATATATTAAAGTATGCAGATTCCATTAAAGGGAGTGGCATGCCGCCCGGGGTTTTAATGATTGATGATGGTTGGTCACCATACTATGGAAATTGGGCTTTTAATGAAGCGACATTTCCAAATGCAGAAGAAATGATTAAAAATCTGCATCAAAAAGGATTTCACGTCATGCTTTGGGTCAGTCCATATGTTACACCGGATACTGTAGCGTTTCGTAAACTAAGGGATTTGGATTTATTAATTAAAACAAAGGAGAATAAACCATATATTTTGGAGTGGTGGAATGGCTTCTCGGCAGTTTTGGACTTTTCCAATCCAAAAACGATTGCATGGATGAAGGAACAATTAGATCATCTTCTAGAACTAGGTGTGGATGGGTTTAAGTTTGATGGGGGAGATAGTGGTTTCTATGCAGTTGATAATGTGACCTATGGAAATGTCTCTCCGGAAGAACAATCGAAGCGATGGACAGCGTTTGGCGAAACGTATGATTTTAATGAGTTTCGATTTACTACAGGAGCTGGTGGCATGTCTTTACTGCAAAGACTTGCGGATAAAGATCATTCTTGGGGAGTCGGTGGCATTCAAGGACTGATTCCCAATAGCCTGCTTCAAGGGTTAACCGGTCATCCATTCTCAAGTCCGGATATGATTGGCGGTGGGCAATATTTAAATTTCATTGATTTAGAAGATAGTGCGTTTGATCAAGAATTGTTTGTGCGCCATAGTGAAATTGCTTGCCTTATGCCGGCTATGCAGTTTTCTGCAGCACCATATCGTGTCTTGGATAAGGATCATTTTGCGAAGGTATTGCAAACCATCGAGATTAGGAAAAATTATTAGGACAAAATCAATCAGCTTGTTGATCATGCAAAGAAAACTGGTGAACCAATTATTCGCTATATGGCCTATGAATTTCCAAACGAGCCAGTAGAAGAAATAACGAATCAATTTATGTTGGGAAGTGACGTGCTTGTTGCTCCAGCATTCGAAAAAAGTATGTCGTCCAGAGAGGTATACCTTCCCAAAGGAAAATGGAAACATCAGAATGACATCATAACGAGCCAGGGTGGCTTTTATACATTCCCATGTAAGTTGGGAGAGCTAATTTGTTTAGCGTATTTGGAATGAAGCAAGTATGAAAAGCTCTCGTATTAAGTAAGGTGGGTCTGCAAATAATCGCTAGGAAGCGTTACCTAGCTGGTTTTGCAGACCCTCTTACGGTTTAAGTGTGGAAAGATGAACTCATGGTAGCGATTAGCAAGGCATACATAATTATTATTTTATCTGGATGTACAAGCTGGTCTGTCATGATAATGATTGGCATCGAGTGTTGGAAGTCGCGCACCAAAGGGTGGAAGTCGGGCGTCAAAGGGTGGAAGTCGCGCACCAATGGGTAGAAGTCGGGCGCCAAAGGGTGGAAGTCGCGCGTCAAAGGGTGGAAGTCGGGCGCCAAAGGGTGGAAGTCGGGCGCCAATCAGATAAACTTGCGCGCCACCGAATAGAATTAGCGCACCAATCAGCCCAACTCGCGCAGCCCCGGCCAAGGATAAAAGGATGAAATCGGCCCAAGCCGATTTCAACATTAACATAATGATCAAGGAGGGAATCGGCGCGCCGATTCCAACAACATTCCATTTTTAATCATATGATCTGGCTGAAAGTCGCATGCCTTTGCCTGGAAGTCGCATGGGTATGGCTCCAAGTCGCATGCCTTAGCCGGGAAGTCGCATGGGTATGGCTCCAAGTCGCATGCCTTAGCCTGGAAGTCGCATGGGTTTGGCCCCAAGTCGCATGCCTTAGCCGGGAAGTCGCATGCCTTTGCCCGGAAGTCGCATGGGTATGGCTCCAAGTCGCTTGCCTTTGCCCGGAAGTCGCATGGGTTTGGCCTCAAGTCGCATGCCTTTGCCCGGAAGTCGCATGGGTATGGCTCCAAGTCGCATGCCTTAGCCGGGAAGTCGCATGGGTATGGCCCAAAGTCGCATGCCTTTGTCCGGAAGTCGCATGGGTATGACTCCAAGTCGCTTGCCTTTGCCCAGAAGTCGCATGGGTTTTGCCTCAAGTCGCATGCCTCCAGCGTGAAGTCATACCTGGTAATAAGGATGAAATCGGCCCAAGTCGATTTCAACATCATATAATGAACAATGGAGGGAATCGGCGCGCCGATTCCTGCTACATGAACTGCTGTCATGGGAGGTCAGTGGGGCTGTCAGATTTTGTGATTAAATAGGTCTATTTTACTATTATGGGAAAGTTGGAAATATTGTTGACAATTGTCGAAAAAGTGGCTAATGTTTTAATTAACTAATTTAATTAACTATCGAAAATTACAACAGCTATATTTTTTTCTTTAGTTAATGGAGCGCTTTCAAATTTAGCTGAGGAGGACTGGTGGCAAGAGATTGTGAAAGCAATGGGGTATATTTTATGAATAGGAGAGGAATGGGAGCATGAAATGTAAAAAAATAGGACTTACCTTGATGATGGTGGCGAGTATCTGTTTTATGTTACTCGGGCAGAGCCATTTTTCGGAGGCTAAAGCAGGTCAGTCGCATCAATCGGTTTATCTTTCGGATATGAAATGGAAAAATACAGTTGTTAGCGAAGGGAAAACTCCTGAAAAGGATGCTGCAGCAAATGGACAGGCGCTTACTTTGACAGATAATAATGGGGATGCTGTGGAATTTGCGAAAGGGATTGGGACGTATGCCGATTCGGAAATTGTTTATCAGAAGCCAAACCAGAAGCATAAGTTTTTGACTACGTGGGTTGGCGTGGACAAAGTGGCTGCAGAAGCGGATGCTTCCGTTAAATTTGAAATTTATGTCGATGGCAAGCTGGGCTATGAAAGTAAATGGATGACATCCAGCACACCAATGGAGTTTGCGAAGGTGGATATTAAAAAAGCAAAAACGATTAAGCTCGTTACCAAAGGTGACGGTGGTTATGCAAACTGGGCAGAAACGCAGCTGCATAAGAAGGATCCAGTGGAATCAAATGATCATAAAATCAAGCAATATCAGGGCATGAAGCTTGTATTCCATGATGAGTTTAATGGCAAGAAACTGGACAGTAAAAAATGGGGTTTTGCAACGACTCCGGAAAATGGAACACATCACTACGCGAATAAGTTTGGTAAGGATGAAAACATTTGGCTAGAGGATGGCAACCTGCATCTTCAGGCGAAGCCATATGAAGGGGATGGCAATTTCAGCACAACCTCTGCTGCTGTTTCTTCAGAAAATAAATTTGATTTTAAATATGGTCGTGTAGATGTGCGGGCAAAAATTCCAACAGAAACAGGTATGTGGCCGGCGATTTGGATGATGCCTGCTAATCCGGATTATGGTTGGCCAATGGCTGGGGAAATTGATATTATGGAGCTCATTTCCAACCAGCCGAATAAAATTTGGTCAACGCTGCATTCAGGCGTGTATCAAACGGATTACTACTTCAACAAAGGTGGTACGCTGACGATTGATCAGGGAACATATTATGATGATTACCATGTCTATTCCATGGACTGGGAGCCGGAATCCATTCGTTTCTATGTGGATGATCAGCTTGTCATTGAAATAAATGAGTGGCAAAACTGGATAGAGGATCCGGAAACTGGTGAAATAATCGAGAGGGAATTCCCAGCACCTTTTAATAAGAATTTTTTCTTGAAATTAAATCTTGCAACAGGCGGCTGGTCACAGGATGTGGATGACACGACACGCTACGGCGACCGCACGACCATGAAGGTTGACTATGTGCGCGTGTACCAGAAGCACGGTGGCGAGCAGGGTCCACATGTGAAACATTAATATCGTTAAACAAAAAATCGTTCCGCTGATGGGAACGATTTTTTTGTTTGTTAGCGTTTTGGTGCACGATAACTGGCGCTTTTTGTTCAGGCTTCCTTTTCTTGCCTCCGTCGATAAACCACGTATTCAAAATGCTTTTGAAGGTCGTGTAAATCTTCCGTTGTGAGTTCCGACCATTTTTCTATTTCTAATATGTAAGGATCTTTGATGTTGTGATCATTAAATATGCGTTGAAGCTCGTGGAGTGGATGATAGGGGGGCTCTTTTGCAACCATGGATTTATTTGTTGCAATTCCTCGAACCATCGAGTCAATGGAAACACTGAAAAAATCGGCAATGTGGATAAGTGTTTCTATTGAAGGTGTGCGTTCCTCCCGCTCATATGTACCGAAAACATTCTTACTATATCCTAATTTTGCACTTACTTCTTTTTGATTCAGTCCTGATTCTTCTCGTAATTGTTCTAGCTTCTTACCTAAACCTTCCATATTCCGTCCCCCTGTTCAGCTAAAAAATATCATAGTTTGAAAAGACATAGAGGAAAACATTCAAAATGGGTGTTTAATAGGTTTCTTGGGATAAAAACACACATTTTGGGTGTTTAGTTGGTTTAGAGATTCCATTTTTTGATTTATCAAACTATAATAGAATTAGTGCTAAAGTCGTAATTTTGCACTTTGCCAGCAGGGAAATTTTCAAATATTTTACATCGCCTGCAAACATAAAATACTTTTCTTAAGGAGGAAAATATGGTATACAATCTAAACGAGAAAGCAACATCCGCACCAGAAGAAACCAATATTTTATTCGATTATGTCATTAACGAGGATACAATCGCGATACTGCCGGGGCTTCATACGGATTATGATGTCGTCGTTCTAGAACGGGATCAAAAGTTATTCGTACGGAAACCTGCCTTACATATTATCCAAGAGTCCTGTCTGGAATATGGCGTATCCTATGATGGCTTAAAAAAGGCAGTGAAATACCACACGAGTTTTAGACAAAAGCTGCCAATACCGGTTAGCATTGCAAAAGATGTGTACATGTTTCCAACCCACGCAACAACAAATCATCTCTGTGGCTGGCTCTCACTACGACACATCACCCAAATCTTTCCAACTCATAAACCCACAAGAAACAGTACATCCACATGGGTCCGGCTGGCGGACGGCAAAAAACTTACAATCCAGCAATCCTACCACACCATGACCGAACAACTATCCAGGGCAGTTTATTATCGAACATTAATGATTCAAAAACACGCATAGAAAGTGGGCTATGCTGAATTTTGATGGAGAGAACATCCTTCCGCTTATGATGGGGAGGATGTTTTTATTTTCATAGAAAAAAGGAATCGGTGAGCCGATTCCTTTTCGCTGTGCTGCATGGTTTGTTATCACAGATTAACTGGCTGTAAGCCCCCCACTATAAGCATTTTGTTAATAACAATAATGGTAAGTGGGGGATCAACAACCAGTAAAGGCCTGATTGGTTCAACTAACAATCAGTGGGGGAAGAGCAAAAATTCCCCACTGATTGAAGTTTCACTTTACTATTCGTTTTCTTTTTGATTCATTTGTTCATAGACTTCCTCCAAATGGTTGCCAATCCATTCGTCCAGATTTTCCGTTACATGCAATTTCCATGCGCGATAGAGGGCTACGACTCCGATTACGAAATAGACCTGGTGGGGATCGTTGATTTCTAGTTTTTCCAGCTGGACGTAAATAAACGATTTATACTGCTGAAAGAAGGCGGGAAAAGTCATATGGCTATGCTTGGTAGACATGATGTTGGCCTCCTTTTTGGTAGCAGCATACTTGTTGGATCAGTCCTTGATTGGCTTGGGCGCGTAATTTTTTTCGTACTTCACGTCCCCAGCTTTTTACAGCATGTATCGACACATTTTCCAACTGGGCAATCTCTTTAATAGGCATATCCTCGATAATATAATATTGCACCCAGCGCCATTGGTTGTCTGAGAGGATGGCTTGGATTGCATGCCAATGTACGTCATCATCAAATGTAATGAAAGCTGCGCTCGATTGGACCATTGGTTTTCGATTCATACCAGCATAAACGCCATCGTGCTGGCGCAGCATTTCCTCTTGTACGACAGATTCGCCACGATCCGCCATCAAGCTTTCCTTGCGCAGCATATCCAATAGGCGATGACGAATGGTGTAATTGAGATATGTCGTAAAAGCCCCCTTTGATGAATCATACGACCGCCACGCCCTCCACATGGCGACGAGCCCCTCCGCATAAAAATCATCATAATCATCCCGTATGCCTAGCTTGTGAATATAATAGTAAATCCGATTTTCATGCTGCCGAACGACTGCCGCAAATTCCAAATCATTTTTGACATCGTAATGCTTCAATCCCCTGCACTCCAAAGGGAAAGGCCTTTCCAATATTCCGCGGTACTTGTATTGTAGGAAAATAAAACGAAACGAGCAGAACAGCAGAATTGTACGATGCAGAATTATATTTCAAAACGAAGGGGAAGAGAGAAATATTAAATTTCGAAATAAGAAATAATGAAGCTTTCTGGAAAATAAGCAGGTGAAAAAGGGAAAATGGGTGGGAAATGGATTTTATTCAGTAGATTAGTATATAAAGTTAATAGAAATTTCCATGTTGGGAAACTAGAATATTTGTTCGATTATAAAATGCAATGAATTTTGTCGAATATTCACGAATAAGGTCGATATTATTAATAACTTTCCCAATACGTATTGGGAGCCATTCGTGGTATGTTCAAAGTAATTATTATTTCGTTCGAGAAGTTATATTATCTTCTAAATATAATAAGATCCCATATCTTAAAATTAACTAAACTAGACCAGCTATAAAAAGTAAAGAATGTAAATGAAAGAAATTATTACTTTTAAAGTAGTAAAATATAATAAGATACAAGGAGGTGCTGCTTTTGAAAGTTTCAATGTTATAGCAATATGATTTTTCAAAAAAAGGAGGAATAAATAATGTTTAATAAAAAATTCTATTCAATGATTTTTGCTTTTTTACTAACTTTTAGTTTGTTAATGACTGATGTTTCCGCTGAATTGGATGGAAACAGTCAAAATTATGAGTCCTTTAACCATACTGGGGTGTTGGATGATGTAAGTATATCAGAAGAAGAAATTATTAAATCAGAACTTGAAGAAAAAGAACGTGATAAAGAAATTGAATTATTCTTTAATGAATCCGAAAAAATTCCAAGTTTTAGCTACACTAACTCAAGTGAACTTAAGGAAGCAGTTGAATTTTTAGGTGTTAGTATACCCGTTGACCCGAAGGAAATAAACCAGATACCTGATGGTCAGTGGTATTCAGTTTATATGGCTTCGCGTAAACAGATTAATGGATATTATTGTGGGCCTGCAGCAGTACAACAAAATTTGAGTTTTCATAAAAACTCGACAACTGGATTACCTTCCCAGGATACACTTGCTAAGTTAGCTGGTACAACAAAGGCAGGATCATCATCCTATGGATTAAGGGATGCATTAAATAAATATACTAGCACATATAAATTTACTAAATATGTTGTTGGAAATGTAACTACTTCTCAACAGACTACCTGGGAAAATAGAATTAAAAGTAACCTAATTAATGCAAGAAGGGCTCCAATAATATTATTGCAAACACGACATTTACCTAGGTATAAAAATAAAGATATCCGTCATTATAATTCTGTTCGTTCATGGTCATATGATTATACTAATAATGTAAAGAAGGTAAGAAATGTTGATCCACATTATAGTAATATTTACTATGGTCAACACTGGGACCCAGTAGGTTCAAGTAAAACTAAAGGCGCTTTTTTAGCAACTGCAAAGGCATATAGAAGCGGTGGTAATCCTAATATGATTTATTAACAATAAATACGAATATCATAGGATTACTTGTTTTAGGATGAAAGTAATAAAAGAAGTAATATCCGATTTTTATAGGTATGTTAAGATAAATATTATCCTGTTTTAAAAGAAATAAAATAAAGCATTATCTCCGCTTCTACCAAAAATAAATGAATGAAAGCAACGCGATGGGAGACCTATTATGTCATGCTTTAAAAGATATAACTTTACTATCTTTATATGTTTTATATTTTTAGTATCCTGCGGGGAGGTTCAGGAGAAACAAAAAATTGTTTTAACTGGATATGTCAATAGTTCCAGTATGGAGCTATTTGATAACCAAATATTTATTGCAGTTGGATCAGAAGAGGACTATATTAACAAAATAATAGCGTATGATTTGGATAACCACGCGGAAAAAGTAATATATGAAACGGATGGAGAATTAAAACGGATCAATGATTTAATGGTCAATAAAAATTATATTACATGGGTGGAATCCGCTAATGATGGGGAAAATGCAAAAATAATATTGTTCGACCGTCATCAAAATAAATGGAAAACAATTTATGAAGCTGCGCCGGATATGCTAGATTTAGTTGCACCATACTTAATGGATAATAATGTGGCATGGATTGGGATGGGAGATGGTGACAAGCCCTCCGTTGTGACATTATATGATATAAATAAAAATGATTATAAAACCATTAGTAAAGTAAATAATCATAACTTTTATAATAACTTTATTAAGATGCATATGGGTTCTGTTTATTGGACTGATATGATTAATGGTGAAAACTATTTTGTTTCATACGATTTAAAAACAGAAGAAGTTAAACAAATTGAGGCAAAGCACGGGACACCAGGATATATTGATGTATTAGGAGAGAATATGTTTGCCTTGGAGTTTACCGACCATTTTGATTGGGTAACGAATGTGTTAACATACACAAATACCGCAGGAAATGTCTACGAAAAAATTACCGATGAATGGGTATACAGTTTTACTGTTTTTAAAAATAATATTGTTTATATAGAAAATCAAAATGGGAATGTCGTCAAATATAACTTGGCAAACAAACAGCATGAAAATATAGAAACTGAATTGGAGATAGTCGAAACGATTAAAGCATCAAGTGATGCAAAATATCTTATGATGAACTATATAAATCAAGATGAAGAAAAAATTGAAATTGAATTGATACCGATGAATTAATATTGCATGTTTGCCTGATTGAGAAGGAAGAAATCGGCTACGTCCGATTTCGACATTACGTTTCAATATTGTTGGAATCGGCGGTCTGCCTATTCCTTCCCTTTCATTGAAGTAAAAGAGGGAATCTGCTCGCTGATTCCAACTCTATTTCATTTAAAAGAATCTGTTCCCTTCATTTGGCCAGAAAGTCGCATGCTCCGGCATGAAAGTCGCATGCCCCAGCCTCAAAGTCGCATGCTCCCGCCTTAAAGTCGCATACCTTTAGCTCAAACTCGCATGCCCCAGTACCAATCTCGCATACCTTTGAGCGGAAGTCGCATGCATCAAAAGGGAAGAAATCGGCAGCTGCCGATTTCAACATCATTTAAAAAGTCCTGGAGCCCTGCCAAACTCACGCCCCGAACACCGAAAGTCGCCCACCAACGGGCCAAACTCGCGCCCCAGCCGACCCAACCCGCGCCTCAACCAGGTGAATTCGAGCATCAAATAGTGAAATACAACACAGGGAGGAATCGGCTTATCGATTCTTGCATGTGAAAGAAAGCGATTTCCTATTATCGTAATAATTTTATGAAAATTGTATTGATATTTTTATAGTTTGATATATAATGAGTAAAGAAAGCGGTTTCTTAACTGCTAAGGCCTTTTTTATTTACCCTTTTAGGAAACCGGTTTCCTCAAAAGGATTATGAAAGCAACCGCTCCAATTGGGACATAAAGTAATGGTCTCGGGCGGGAGTCATGAGCTCAGCTTGTTTGCAAAAATGTTGAAGGGGGTGCGCTTGCCGAGCGTCGTGTAGTGGGGGTTGGATGGTTCGTGGTTACCTGGTTTTTAAACAAACATATTGGGAGGTAATTGGTGTGAAGAAGCGGAATTTATTTTTCTTCGTTGCAATGATGTTTTTGGTTGTTTTTGCGTTGTCGGCGTGCAGTGATAAGGGGAAGTCGTCGAGTGAGGCGAAGGATGGCGATGTGACGTTAAATTTCTGGATATTTGGTGCGACGAATTATGAGGAGATGGCGAAGGAGTATGAGAAGGAGCATCCTGGTGTAAAGATCAAGGTGAAGACGTCGGAAACGGATGATCATCATAATAGTTTGTTTACTGCGTTATCGGCTGGCAGTGGTGCGCCTGATATTGCGATGCTGGAGATTGACCAGCTGGATCGTTTCAAGGAGGCACAGGATCGGTTTACGAATCTGTATGATTTAGGTGCAAAGGATATTGAAGATCAGTATTTGGATTGGAAATGGCAAATTGGCGAAAACAATGATGGGGATTTCTTGTTTGGTTTGCCGACAGATATTGGTCCGAAAGCCATGTTTTATCGGACGGATTTATTTGAAGAGGCTGGCCTGCCAACAGAGCCAGATGAAGTGGAGAAGTTAATCCAGTCGAAAAAGGATTTCATCCAGGTTGGAGAACAGATTAAAGATAAAACAGGTAAGCCATTTTTGGATAGCATGGAGATGGCCTATCGGGCAATTATTGATGGGGCGGAAAAGAGCTTTTTTGATGAAGCGGGGAATCTGTTAATTGAGGAGCCTGGTAATGCGGTAAGAGAGGCGTATGATTTGGCGGTTGATCTCAATGAGCGTGGCATTATTGGTGAATACGATATGTGGACACCGGAGTGGGGTAATGCGGTCAATAATGGTGATTTTGCTGCAGAGCTTGGAGCGGCCTGGTTGAAGGGTTGGATGTTTGATAATGCACCAGATGCTTCCGGACATTTTCGGATTGCGACATTGCCAACAGAATTCGCTGGTAACTGGGGTGGCTCTTATATTTCTATCCCAAAGGAAACCGAGCATGCAGAGGAAGCCTATGAATTTGTAAAATGGCTTGTTTCCCCAGATGGTCAATTGACTTCATTTACAAGTGATGCGGGTCTGTTCCCGTCTTCTCCAGTGGTGTATGAGATGGAGGAGTTTAAAAATATCGAGGATGAATTTTTCGGTGGTCAGAGCACGTCCCAGTATTTCGCAAATGCGGCACAGGATATTAGCTTCGTTTACAAAGGACCGAAATATAAAGCGGCCAATGATGAAGTGTTGAATGCAATGAAAAATGTACAGCAGCAAAACGCTGATCCGGAAAAAGAATGGGATGAAGCGGTGAAGCGAATCAAGGATCTGATTAATCGCTAAGGGAGATTAGATTGCTGGCTGCTATGTTACATCGTAACTGGCAGCTGGCATTATGCTAGGAAAGTGAGGGGAGGAAATGGCGCTCAAGCGGAAAGGGAAATATCGCTCAGAGGCAACGAAGGATAAGATTAGTGCGTACTTGTATATCTCACCTTTTTTCATCATTTTTGCGATTATTGGTCTATATCCCGCGGTATTTAGTCTGTATCTTGCGTTTCAAAATTGGAATGGTCTTGGTGACATGACGTTTGTGGGGCTGCATAATTTTAATATCGTATTGCATGACCCGACATTTTGGAAGGCGTTGTACAACACGATCGTGATGGGGATTATGGGGACCGCTCCCCAAATTATCGTCGGGGTCATTCTCGCATTTATTTTAAATCAGGCATATTTGAAATTTAAAAATGCCTTTCGTGCGATGATATTTCTACCATATATTACGTCGATGGTTGCGGTGGCATTGGTGTTTGGGGTATTTTTCAGCAGTAATGACACGGCGCTGGCCAACTATATATTGAATCTATTTGGCATGGATTCGGTCGCCTGGAAAACAAGTGAATGGGGCGCGAAAATCGCAATTTCCATTATGGTGTTTTGGCGTTGGATTGGCTATAATACGATTATTTATTTGGCTGGCTTGCAAAGTATTCCCAAGGACTTGTACGAAGCGGCTCGCATAGATGGAGCGGGTGTGGTTCAGCAATTGCGTTATATTACGATTCCATTGTTAAAGCCATTCATCGTGTTAACCGTATTCTTTTCGACGGTTGGTGCGTTGCAATTATTTACCGAGCCGACGGTTTTCTTAGGGGCCCAAGCCTTTAGCCGGACAGAGGCAATGACGGTTGTGATGTATTTGTATCGTGATGCCTTTAGTCTGCAATCGTTTGGAACGGGTTCTGCAACGGCGGTTATCCTATTGTTTATTATTGTGGTGGCTTCAGCAATTAATACGTATTTGACATCTGGAATTCGTAAAAAGGGAAGGAGGATCAAGTCATGAAAAAACAATGGAAGATTGGTCGATTTTTCATGTATCTCTTTTTAGTTATTGCTTCCTTCCTGTCTATTTTTCCGTTTTATTGGATGTTTGTCATGGCGACAAGACCGAGTGCGGCATATAACGCGATTCCGCCCACCATGACGCCAGGGGATATGCTCGTTGAAAATTTTCAAAAGGTATTGGAAAAGATCCCGTTTTTCGGGGCGATGTGGAATACGTTGGTCGTCTGTCTGGTCGTAACGCTAGTCGTGCTATTCATTAGCTCGCTTGCTGGGTTTGCCTTTGCTAAATTTAAATTTCCCGGGAAAAACATCTTTTTCATTTCAATCTTACTAACGATGATTATCCCACCACAGCTCGGCTTAATTCCACAGTATTTCCTGGTGGCGAAGCTTGATTTATTGGATACATTGTTCGGGGCAATGATTATTTTTTTCCTGAATCCACTGGGAATATTTTTAATGCGACAATATATTTCGAATTCGGTTCCGGATGAATTAATCGAAGCGGCGAAATTGGATGGATGCTCGAATTTTCATATTTTCAGAAGCATTGTCCTGCCCATTATCTTACCGGCATTTGCTACATTGGGAATTATTGTCTTTACGGCAACCTGGGGCGAGTTTTTATGGCAATTTACTGTTCTTAGGGACCCTGATATGTATACAATACAGGTAGCTTTATCATCGATGAATACGACAAGTAACGTCGACTTCGGCATGATGCTGTCTGGCGTATTTTGGGCAACGATTCCACTTGTCATTGTATTTTTGATGTTTAATAAATTATTTATCTCCAGTATTACAGAAGGTTCGGTAAAATAAGGATAAAAGATCGCACAGACATGGGGTAGAATGATGAAACTAACGATTAAAGATATTGCAAAGCTAGCCAATGTTTCTCCTGGTACAGTGTCAAAAGTAATTAATCAAAGGGGAAATATTAGTCAAAAGACCATTGATAAAATAAAAGGAATTATTGAAGAAACAGGCTATCAGCCCACTTTTTCAGCTAAATCCTTGGCAACGAAAAAATCGAATTTGATTGGTTTGATTTATGCCGGGAATATCAATGCGGAGATGAACCACCCGTTTTTTAATGATGTGGTAAATGCGTTTAAAAATGCGATTGGTAATCTCGGCTATGATATTTTGCTGTTTTCCAATAATAAATTTAGCAAGGATGAACAGGATTATTTGGCACGCTGTAATCATTTCCAACTGGATGGCTGTTTAATTATTGCCGGGGATCGGATTGAGGATGCGACAAATGAGCTCGATAACAGCCTTGTTCCTTGTGTTGGGATTGATATTGAGTTAAGTGGTCCGAATTCCAGTTATGTAACAACTGAAAATCGGAAAGTTTCCGAGCTGGTCGTGACGCATTTATATTCCAGTTCGATCAAGAAAGTCGCTTTTATTGGCGGGCCGGATGATTCAGTCGTGTCTAATATTCGTAAGGAAAGCTTTACCCAGCATATGAATGCATTTGGCATGACGGTGGAGGAGGAGTGGATCCAGCACGGGGATTATTTTGAAGCAAGTGGCTATGAGGCGATGAATCGGATATTGGCGCATGCGGATATTCCTGAGGCAGTGTTTGCGGCTTCAGATATGATGGCCTTGGGTGCATTAAAGGCATTAAAAGAAAAAGGAATCCGCGTGCCAGAGGATATCAAGCTGATTGGATGTGATGACATCGAGGCTTGTCGTTACAGTGATCCGCCACTTGCGACCGTTCGGCAGGATAAGGATAAAATGGGGAAATTAGCGGCGCGCATGCTTCATGACCTAATTAATAAAGATGTGCAGCCAAACGCGGTCATGGTAGACCCTGAACTGGTCATCAGAAAATCCTGTGCAATCAGCTAAGCTGCAAACAGAAAGGAAACAACAGGTAGGTGTTTGTTGTAACAGGTAAGGCATCGAGGTAAGGGGTGAAAGGAAATGAAACAGTATTTGGCTGTAGATATTGGTGGAACATTTATTAAATTTGGTCTGGTCGATGAAGCAGCATCGATTTTGACGATGGGAAAAGTAAAAACGCCAGCCACATTGACTGGATTAATCGATTTTATCGTAGAAAAATATCATGCCTATCCAGATGTAGCTGGCTTGGCCATCAGTAGTCCTGGTGCAGTTGCCGCATCAGGGGTCATTTATGGCACCAGTGCCTTGCCCTATTTGCATGGTCCAAATATAAAACAAATGCTGGCAGATCGGATCGGCATCCCGGTATTTATGGATAATGACGGAAACTGCGCCGGCTATGCGGAAATATGGAAGGGCAAGGCAAGTGATAAACAGGATGTACTGGTCATTGTGATTGGTACAGGTATTGGTGGAGCGGTAATCAAGGATGGACGCATTCATAAAGGTGCGAACCTGCACGGCGGCGAATTCGGCTATATGATGATTCCGACCGATGCGGGCTATGATACGTGGAGTACAACTGCCTCGACCGGAGCCCTGGTGAAAAAAGTTGCTAGCTTAAAAGGCTGTTCTATCCATGATTTATCCGGAGAATACATCTTTGAAATGGCGAATGCAGGAGATGCCATTTGCCATCAGGCTGTGGAGGAATTTTTTGAGCTGCTCGCCATAGGTATTTATAATTTACAGTACATGTATGATCCAGAGGTAATTTTAATCGGCGGAGGAATCAGTGCGCGAGAGGACCTCATTGATCATATTAATCGGAAATTAGATGAATTATTAGCACGTTTTGAAGCATCACATATTAAACCAAACGTGGAAGCTTGTGCATATCGCCAGCACGCCAATATGCTTGGCGCGGTGTACGGATTAATGCTCGAGCTGGAAACGGTATAAAAAATATGTAAAAAAGAGGTTGATACCATGCATCATGCAAAATTGGATCATTTTCCAGATGATTTTCTCTGGGGATCGGCATCTGCCGCATATCAGATTGAAGGGGCTTGGGATGAAGACGGCAAAGGTCCCTCTGTTTGGGATCATTTCACCAAAATCCCCGGCAAAACCTTCAAAGGAACAAACGGAGATATCGCCGTTGACCATTACCATCGCTTCAAGGAAGATGTCGCTTTAATGGCAGAAATGGGGTTAAAAGCCTATCGCTTCTCCATCGCCTGGAGCCGCATTTTTCCAACTGGAAAAGGCGAAGTAAATGAAGCAGGACTGGCGTTTTACGAACAGCTCATTGATGAACTGCTGAAACACGATATTGAGCCCATCGTCACGCTCTATCACTGGGATTTACCACAAGCGCTTCAGGATGCATATGGCGGCTGGGAATCCCGTCAAATTATCGAAGACTTCGATGCTTATTGTGTAACCTTGTTTAAACGTTTTAAAAATAAAGTGAAATATTGGGTCACCTTGAATGAGCAAAATGTATTCATCAGCCACGGCTATGAACACGCATCTCATCCACCAAATGTCTCCGACAAAAAGCGGATGTATGAAGCGAATCACATTGCCAATTTAGCTAACGCAAAGGCGATCCAATCCTTTCGACAAATCGTTCCTGAAGGCAAAATCGGCCCAAGCTTCGCATACGGCCCAGCCTATGCATACACAAGCAACCCAGCAGACGTCCTGGCAGCAGAAAACGCCGAGGACCTCAATAGCAATTGGTGGCTCGATGTATACAGCTGGGGCGTCTACCCAAAGGCAGCCTGGAAATACTTAGAAAAACAAGGTCTCACACCAACTATCGAACCCGGTGATGAAGCATTATTAAAAGCAGGCAAACCAGACTTCATGGGCGTCAACTATTATCAAACCGGCACATTCACCAACAGCCCACTTGATGACACATTCAGCAACACCAAAGCAAACCATGACGGCAAAAAAGGCAACTTCGTCGAGGGAGGCATCGCCGGCCAATTTAAACGCAAACGTAACGAGGCACTCGAAACAACAAACTGGGACTGGGAAATTGACCCGATCGGCCTGCGCATCGGATTACGCCGCATCACCAGCCGCTACCAGCTCCCCGTCTTAGTAACAGAAAACGGCCTCGGTGAATTCGATAAACTAGAAGCAAACGACACCGTCAATGACGACTACCGAATCGATTTCATCCGCAAGCACATCGAACAGCTGCAAGCAGCCATCACAGACGGAGTCGACCTATTAGGCTACTGCACCTGGTCCTTCACCGACCTACTCAGCTGGCTCAACGGTTACCAGAAACGATACGGCTTCGTCTACATCAACCGCGACGAACTCGACGAAAAAGACATGCGCCGTATCAAAAAACAAAGCTTCCACTGGTACAAAAAAGTAATCGAAACCAACGGCGAACAGCTGTAGAACGGCTGTTGCGTGGGGGGGGCGGCTCCCACTGGATTGCGCGGAGACTGGGGGGCGCGTGCCGTACACCGGAAGTCGCGCCCCGACCACTGAAAGTCGCGCGCTAGCCGGGTAAAGTCGAGCACCGAATGGTCGAAGTCGCGCGCCACATGCTGAAAGTCGAGCACCGACCGGTCGAAGTCGCGCGCCGCATGCTTAAAGTCAAGCACCAACCGGTCGAAGTCGCGCGCCGCATGCCGAAAGTCGAGCACCAACCGGGTGAAGTCGCGCGCCGCATGCCGAAAGTCGAGCACCAACCGGGTGAAGTCGCGCACCAGGCGGCCAAACTCGCGCACCAAATTGCGAAATCTACTGGTGTTATATAATGAAATACATCATGAGGAAGGAATCGGCGCGCCGATTCCTACTTCATTTAATAATATATTTTTTCGAAATCGGAGTTATCTATTACTAGCTCTGACTCTAGCAGTCCACCCGCCTAAGCCGCACCAACAAACTTCTTTTTCGATAAGGATGAAATCGGCATTGGCCGATTTCTACAACCTCATATAAATATGGAAGGAATCGTCTAGGGACGATTCCCACAAAACATCATTCCGCATATAAGTATAAATACCTACATATTCAGGTGATATATAATTGATAGATGGTATAATAAAAAGAATATAATAGGAAGGGAGGACCCCATTATGCTTGAACCAACCCTAAGGCAAATTTTAGATGAATTGAAGGAAGTACGATCAGACGTTAGTGAACTAAAATCAATGCGTTCGGATGTTAATGAACTGAAAGAAATGCGTGCAGACTTCAGTGAATTAAAATCAATGCGTTCGGATGTTAGTGAGCTGAAAGAAATGCGTGCAGATTTCAGTGAATTAAAATCAATGCGTTCGGATGTTAATGAACTAAAAGAAATGCGATCAGACGTCAGTGAATTAAAAACAATACGTGCAGATGTTAGTGAGCTGAAAGAAATGCGTAACGATGTAAAAGAATTAAAAACAATGCAAGCAGATATTCATGAACTGAAAGAAATGCGCGTGGATATCAGCGAACTCAAGCATGGACAGAAGAGGCTAGAATCCAGCTTGGAGTCATTTCAAAAGAATCTTATTCAAAGTTTGGGACTTTACACGGACAAGATTATTGATCATTTTGATGTGAAAACCGATGTATTAAACAAAAGAATCTACAATGTTGAAGTAGAAATGGAACAATTAAAAAGACAATAATCATAGATGAACCTTCTTTTCAGACAACAAACTCGCATAGGTTAGTGCAGAAGTCGCATACCTCAAGCCGAATCCCGCATACCTTTGTACTGAAGTCGCATACCTCAAGCTGAAACTCGCATACGTTTGTACTGAAGCCGCATACCTCAAGCAGAAATTCGCATACGTTTGTATCAAACTCGCTTGCCCCAGCCTATGACTTGCATACCTTTTCTGAAACTCGCATACCCAAGCCAAAAAAAGTTTCATTTTTAAATTGCTATTCGAAGCATTTGTCTATTTTGGACGAAATGCTTGTTTAACTGTCTGTATAAAAATAGTATGATAGTAAAGTGAATATACATCGGTGAGGGGAATTGTGGATGTCTATCTTTTTACTATTGGGATTTGTAGTTGTACTTATTTTATTCTTAAATAGAAATATATTTTTAAATCGAATTCGTTCAGATTCATTTCTGGTAAAAAAGCTGTCCAGTGCAACATGGTTTAAAAGTCCATGGAAGAGTGGATTATTTTTATTTGTGTTAAATACGGTTTTATTCAGTGTGTCACTGCTGCTGATCATTGGTGTAGGATATTTACAAATACCATTCATACATTTATTTGTCATGGCCGCAGCAGTTTTAGTCAGCTTTTATTTGTGGAATATCGTGTATAAATGCTGGGAGGGTACCTCAAAAGGCAGACTGATGCAGGGCTTTATTGGCAGCGGATTTTATCTAATTCTTACAATTAACTTTATCTATATGATAGTTACGATGGATCCAGAAATGCCAGAGGAAGACAGCTTTATGGGCTTCATTGGATTTTCAATGGGCGGATTTGTCACGCTTGTAGCTTATATCGCCTGCTTCTTCACGACAGGTTTCACTGCCAAAAAATAGATTCATCTAATCGAAAAGATGAAATCGGCAATTGCCGATTTCCACATAATATAAATGTAAGGTAGGAACCGTCCTCGGACGGTTCCTTTTGAATTTTCCATGAAGAGTCCCGCATAATGAGGGAATCGGCCCGCCGATTCCAACCCCATTTCATCTAAAAGCATCTGTTCACTTGAGTTGGTCAGAAAGCCGCATGGGTTTGGGAAGAATTCGCATGCCCCGACGCTGAATTCGCATGCCCTCGCATGAAAGCCGCATGCCTTGGCGTCAAACTCGCATGCCCCCGCATGAAAGTCGCATGCCCTGGCATGAAAGTCGCATGCCTTGGCGTCAAACTCGCATGCCCTTGCATGAAAGTCGCATGCCCCAGCCTCAAAGTCGCATGCCTTGGCGTCAAAGTCGCATGCCCTTGCATGAAAGTCGCATGCCTCAGCCCCAAAGTCGCATGCCCCAGCCTCAAAGTCGCATGCCTTGGCGTCAAAGTCGCATGCCCTTGCATGAAAGTCGCATGCCCCGGCCCGGAAGTCGCATGCCCTTGCATGAAAGTCGCATGCCTCAGCCCCAAAGTCGCATGCATCAAGAGGGAAGAAATCGGCGGTAGCCGATTTCAACATCATATATAATTCTAAACCTCGGAACCTTGATATAGTCACGCCCCAACCTGCCAAACTCGCGCGCCAACGAGTCAAACTCGAGCACCGATCGGTCAAAGTCGCGCCCCGAACGTCAAAAGTCGAGCACCAATAGGCCAAAGTCGCGCCCCGAATGCCGAAAGTCGCGCGCCAACCGGGCCAACTCGCGCGCCAACGGGTCAAACTCGAGCACCAGCCATGCCAACTCGCGCGGACATCCTTTACAAATAAGGAAGAAATCGGCTCGCCGATTTCACCGTCATCATCTTTAAAGTTAAAATGTCATACCTTTGCCATAAAATCGCTTTATTTCATCCCAATCCCGCGTGCTATCTACTAAAATGCTTATTCGCCCCTCAAGCCTTGTCTTTTTTCACTTACATAATAGCCGCATACATAAGGGGAAATCTATTTTATCCATTAGACGATGAATCTATTTTGGTGATATAATTATCCCTTG
The DNA here is from genome assembly GCF_003730295.1 of Ornithinibacillus gellani. Taxonomy (GTDB): domain Bacteria; phylum Bacillota; class Bacilli; order Bacillales; family Amphibacillaceae; genus Ornithinibacillus_A; species Ornithinibacillus_A gellani. The sequence continues at coordinate 5,725 of NZ_QTSZ01000051.1, read as the reverse complement.
GTAATATATGCTGAATAATAGGAGCTAGAGTACTATGAATCAACCAATCATTAATATTCAGAGCAGGTTTAGGCCCGAGATTGAGGGGCTTCGTGTTGTGGCGGCACTGCTCGTTGCTGTATATCATATTTGGTTCCATCGGGTTTCGGGTGGAGTGGATGTGTTTTTTGTTATATCAGGATTTCTAATCACGACTTCCATTATATCAACCATGAATCGTACGGGGGAATATCGCTTTTTACCTTATATAACGAAGCTCATGAAGCGCCTGCTGCCTTCGGTGTTTTTCATACTTGGTATTGTGCTTGTGCTGAGCTGGTTTTTCTTGCCGCGGTCGATCTTGGGTAAGACGATTAAGGAAATATTTGCATCGATGTTTTTTTATCAGAACTGGCAATTGGCATTTTCCAGTACGGATTATTTAGATGCGAGTCAAATGAAAACGCCGTTAGAGCATTTCTGGGCGTTGTCGATACAAGGACAATTTTATATCATTTGGTTTCTTGTATTTACGTTTATCTTTTGGTTTGTAAAAAAGTATCAATTATCCAATGTAAAACGGTTGATGAATACCGTTTTAGGAACGCTATTTATTGTTTCTTTTATTTATTCCGTATATTTGACAGAAGTAAACCAGCCGTTCGCTTATTTTATTACGATGACGCGTGTATGGGAGTTCGCTCTTGGTAGCTTGCTCTGTATCAATTTGTCGTCGATTCGCGTTCATAAATCGGTTGCCACGATAATAGGTTGGCTTGGGTTAATTGGTTTAATTTTGACAGGAATTGTATTTAACGTATCCGAAATGTTTCCTGGATATATCGCTTTGTGGCCAATGATTTGTGCGTTATTTATTGTTTTATCTGGTACAGTCGATACCGATTATGGCGTGAAACGTTTTCTAGGTTCGCCTATCATGATAAAGCTGGGCGGCATATCGTTTGGCATCTATTTATGGCATTGGGTCATTTTGGAATTTTATCGATACAATGTTCAGGATACACCAGGATTTTTCGTTGGGATGCTCATTATTCTTCTTTCCATCGGCTTGTCCTTTTTCATGACGAGATATATTGAAGAACCAATCCGTCAATCAAAAAATAATAGATTTTCCTTCCGTAGACTTGGATTGATGGGCGGTATCAACCTGCTGCTGATTGGTTCGCTTGTTGTTGGAACATGGATTGGCGAGCAGCATTTGGAAAAGCAAATGACCGCTAAAAATTATCCAGGTGCGATTGCTGTGGAAAATCCTGACAAGGTGCCGAAGCTGGATCCAATCCCATCTTTTGCTGAAGTGTTTGATGATTTACCACAGGCACATCTGGATGGAAGCAATCAAGGTTTAAAGGAAACCGACCTGAAAATTGGTGAATATGGTAAAACGGAAAACTATGACGCAACCATAGCACTTGTCGGCAGCTCTCATTCGGAGCATTGGCTGGGGGCTCTTTTAAAAGCAACGAAGGATTCCAATTATCGGGTCTTAAGCATTACCCGTTCAGGAACGCGTTTTTCTACAGGCTATGAGGATGATGATTTGAAAGGGATTTGGGTTCAAAATGTGCTGGATTATTTGCAAAAGGATGCAGAAAATATTGATTTAATCATTTCTCAAGCAACAGCATCTGATACGGATGTAGATGAGATACAGCAGCAAATGATTGATCAGCTGCAGTTCGTTCACGATGCGTATGATATCGAGGTGCTCGCCGTTCGCGATGATCCAAGATATAGCTTTAATGTGTTGGAATCATTGGAAACAGAAGGAATTAAAAAGACGACGAAGAAAATGAATGCAGAGAATAACCAGCAGGATGAAGCGTTCTGGAATGAATTTGAAATAGAGAACGATACGTTGCATAAGCTGGATCTAACCAATTATTTCAAGGTCAATGGCAAATTCAAGCCGATAATCGGAAACATCGTTATCTATCGTGATAACCGACATTTAACCAATTCCTACTCCGAAAGCTTTGGACCAGTATTTAAAGAAAAAATTGACGCTATTGTAAGCGATATGGATACGCCGTGAAAATGGCAAAAGGATGCTACTAAATTTCAAATCGGAATTTAGTAGCATCTTTTTAAGTTATGCCGCGGTATTTTTAGGTGGCAGTTCGATATCTACTGATAAGCCTTCTGTTCTATTTTTATTTCCTTTCCAAAAGAATAGTGTTGCACAGAGAATTGTCATGATGAATCCGCCCGCATGTGATAAGGGATAAGATAATCCAAAGCCCAGGTTGTTGTCATATAAAATATAGGTAAGTACCATATCTGTAATGAAGAGCGCTGGCAGCAAGGCTACAAAGTAATTTTTCTTTTTCACAAAGAGATACATGGTACCAATCCAAAGCGCTAATGCTGCAGTACCTTGGTTGGCAAATGAGAAGTAACGCCATAACAAATTAAAGTCAATAGTCGTTAACCAGTAGGAAATAACAAACATGGGAATGGCAATGATTAAGCGCTTGGAAACCTTGCGTTGCCCCATATGAATGTAATCAGCTACAATATTACGTGCTGCCCGGAATGCAGTATCCCCCGAGGTAATTGGCAGGACAACCACTCCAAGCACCGCAATCGTACCGCCAACTGCCCCAAGCAAGGTAACGGCAACCTCATTGACAACAAGTGAAGCAGTTCCTTCATTAATTAAGCCTTGCAAACCTTGACCATCAAACATACTCATCGCTGCCGCTGCCCAAATCATAGCAATGATCCCTTCCGCAACCATCATTCCATAGAAAATATAGCGTCCTTGTTTTTCATTCTTTGTCGTTCTGGAAATGAGCGGCGACTGGGTAGCATGGAAGCCGGATAAAGCACCACAAGTAATGGTTAAAAATAGAATCGGAAATATCGGTGTACCCGCTGGATGCAGGTTTGTCATATTGGCTATTGTTAGCTCGGGAATCTGGTAATCTGTGAACAGCAGCATCCCGCCAACACCAACCGTACCAATTAAAAGGATAGCTCCGAAAACTGGATAAATCCGGCCGATAATTTTATCAATTGGTAGTATCGTTGATAGAAAGTAATACGCGAAAATCAACAGAATAATGACAATTAGCGCTACTTTTCCATTGATTAATTCATGCAATAATGCAGCCGGTGTCGTAACAAATACAGTTCCAACGAGCAATAATAACAGCAATGCAAAAGCATTCACCAAATGTCGGGAAACCTTCCCCAAAAATTTACCAGCAAGCTCCGGAATGTGAGCACCGCGATTTCGAATGGAAATCATGCCTGTTAAATAATCATGAACAGCCCCTGCAAAGATAGTACCAAGGACAATCCATAGAAAAGCAACCGGACCATATAACGCCCCCATAATCGGACCAAATATCGGACCAGTTCCAGCGATATTCAATAATTGAATCAGTGCGTTTTTCTGTTTATGCATCGGCACATAGTCGACACCATCTTGATTTGCATACGCTGGCGTGGGCCGATTTTTATCTGGTCCAAACAATTTTTCAATATACTTGCCATAAGTAAAGTAGGCAACAACCAACAACGTAATGGAAACAAAAAAAGTAATCATTCTCGTATTCTCCTTTTTCATGTATGTGTTAGCGCTTACAATTATATGACAAAAATAAATGAAAGCAAACAACATTGCAATGTAAAAAATATCCAACCACTAGCGGAGCGCGGCAGATTTTGAACTACAGATGTTTATTCTTCATGATATATAGTAAAATGAAACAAACATATTATTTTTGCTTCTATAATTTTAGGAGGTTCCCAGTGAAAGAAATCATTATTAAATTGGCAGAATTTGTGAACGATATCCATGATGTTTTGTTTGATTTGTTTGGATTACATATGACGGACAAACAACTCCATTTTTGGGTCATCGGTATCATTGGAATGATCACCTTCTTTATCGTATATTTTTTCTTCAAAATCATTGAAAAAATGAAATGGAGCACGACTATCCTTTCCTTTGTTTATACATTTACCATGATGATTGTCCTTGTCTTTGCCATCGAACTACAGCAAGCAATTACGAACAGAGGAAACATGGAATTCGCAGACGCAGTAATGGGGCTATGGGGATTTCTCGTATTCTTTCTAATATATGCTGCAATCGCCATCCTCATTTATCTTCTATTCAAGATATTTAACAAGAAAAAATGAAATGAATGATGATGATCGAAACAAGGATGATATGGGAAAATCACAAAGGGGGAGCTCACATGGGATTACTTATTATTGCAGTGATTTTGATATTATTATTTTCTATGCTAAGTTTCTATTTTCTGCTCAGCTTTATTGAACATGTACAGAAAAAGGATGAACGAGTAGCCAAACAGTCCAAATTTGCAGCCATAGCCTACTTCGGAATCGCCATGATTGCCATCGTCGGATTCTGCTATTACTCCATGGTGTTTTATTTGATGTAGAGCTTTTTTAGAAGCATGGGACATATTAGGGTGGAAAAAGTGTTTAAAAACAGGAAATTAGATTGGTGCGAGTATGGCGTATTAATTTCCTCCTAACCCGATTTCGTTCCTTGATCTATTGGATGTAGTTAGTGAAAGGGGCGGAATAATGAACGATTTTTATACAGTATTAAACTATGTAAATAAAAGGATTTACGAACCAAATGGTTTATCTGTAACATCGGCTCAAGAAGAAGAGCAAAATGCAAAGTACGGTGCGGGGACCTTGATGTTGTGTTCAAAGACAGTTCGTTTCAGAGTTGCAAATATTACCCCAAACAAATTGGGGCAGTTTGTAGCATGTTGGGAAAAGGATGAAAACAATAAAAACCAACCTTTCTTATATGAGCATGCACCTGATTTATTAGTCATAACAGTCTTTAAAAATCAGCATGAGTTTGGTCAATTTGTTTTTCCAAAAGAAGTACTTATCCGACAGAACATTTTAAGATCTGCCTCGACAAAGGGGAAGATGGCTTTAAGAGTCTACCCAAGCTGGGACAACCCGAGCAGTAAACAAGCGGTAAAAACACAAAATTGGCAGTTGCCTTACTTTGTGGATATATGCAATTCAAATCCATTACCTTCAGAAAGAATAAAAGAACTATATGTACTTTAAAATTCTAAAGAAGCGTTTGAAAATGATCCCAATGAGACCGACAAAAGATTTCCCGGGAACCCAACACGATCCTACAGATCCGTATCACCGCTAAAAATAATTGCTGAATTAGGATCATGGGAAAGACATTCTGATAAAGAAATAAATCAGATGATGAACGCTTTACCTGAACTACGTAAACAAGGGAAAGCAGTTATTGATGATTAGACATTTTAGAAGGTGGGGCCACCATGCAGATATGGTGGCCCCATTTTCTTAGCCCTTTTTGATATCTTCTAGACTAGCACCATAATTAATATGGTACACATTTCCGCTAATTAATAATGCTGGTACGGATTTAATACCTGCTTTTTCTGCCTCGTCTATCCGATCTTTCGCTGTACCTAAATGTACAATTTCCGTTCTGACCTTAGATTTGTCAAGATGATTTAACACCACTTGCTCTGCATCTACACAAACAGGACATCCAGCATGATAAAAAATTGCATCAACCATGGACAAACACTCCTTTTCATATGATATTGTATTTCGCAAGTGAAAAGTGAACCACTTCGCAATTAAATTTTGAACCACCCTAAAATAAATAATTATTCATCAGTTGATTCGTTTTTTAACCATTCCTGCGTCTCACGCATTCTAAAAGATGGAC
>NZ_QTSZ01000048.1 GCF_003730295.1 Ornithinibacillus gellani | reverse complement strand
CTGTTACCCTTCACTATGAACAGGATGGTGAGACGGTAGAAGTCACTGCAAATCGTATTTCCGGTGATTATAAGAGCGGGGAATATAAAGCAACCATTCCAGGAGATGCAATTGCCGAAGGCAGCCTAACCTACTACTGGACATTGAATGACTTCGGTAATAATGAAGTACAAACAGATGACTACACAGTTGACGTGAAGCCCGGCATCACTGTGGGTTATTTTGAAGACTTTGAAACAGCTCCGGTAGGATGGACATCCTATGGTGATAATGATAGCTGGGAATGGGGCGTTCCAGAATCAGGCCCTGAAGCAGCTTTTTCGGGTGAAAAAGTTTATGCAACGAATCTTTCCGGTGACTATGCTAGCAGCATGAATGCATCCTTACTCATGCCGCCAGTTGATTTATCGGATGGAAATGCATATTTACAATTTAAACACTGGCATGATTTTGAGAAATATAGTTCTGGTTTCGCATATGACTTCGGTTATGTGTATGTTTCAACAGATCAGGAAGAGTGGACACAGCATCTTATTGTTGAAGGAACTTCAGATGGATGGGAAGATGCAGAGGTTGATCTTTCTGAGTATAGCAGTGAACGTATCTATATCACTTTTAATGCAACATCCGATTCAAGTGTTACGAGAGAAGGCTGGTATATTGATGATGTAGCCATCTCAGATAGCTCATTGAATCTAACTTCCAAAGCGATTAACAAAGATCAAAAGCGCTCCGTTGGTATGATGGCAGGCTTGGATATGATTCCGAATAAGCCAGCTGTTAATCCTGCGCTATCTGTACCAGCAATGCCGGAAAAAGGTGAAGCTGCTGCAGAGAAAGATGCAAGCCTAGCACAGCTGCCAATGGCTGCCAAAGTGAGTGTACTTGAAAGTGGACGTTCCGTGAATACAAATCCACAGGACGGAAGCTATGCTTTAATGCATGCAACAGGAACCTTCACCTTGAAGGCGGAGGCCTATGGCTTTGAATCTGCTGAACAGTCAGTTGAAGTAGCCGCAGATGAAACATCAACGGCAAACTTTACTTTACAAGAACTACCGCAAGGTACGATTCAAGGTACTGTTACAGATGAAGCAACTGGCGAACCGGTTGAAGATGCCACCCTACTTCTTGTAGAGGATGCAAACGTGACACCTGTTCAAACAGATGCAGATGGAAATTATCAACTAACTGCCTATGAAGGTACGTATACGTTAAAGATTAGTGCGCGTGGCTACCACGGGCAAGAAGCAGAAGTGACCGTTGATGGAGATGTCACTGTTGACTTTGCGCTAGAACCATTTTACATGGTTCCAGGTGGCGAAATTGGTTACGATGACGGTA
>NZ_QTSZ01000049.1 GCF_003730295.1 Ornithinibacillus gellani | reverse complement strand
CATTAATTAGTTTGGTCACTATTAACGATAGAGTTTTTTGATTGGGCTGGCAAGCCTTTTTCTTTTTTTGCACCCTTCTCACATTTTGGTTGCAATACTATCAACTTTTATTATGCAATAAACAACTACCGAAGTTTCTGCCGTTACTAAGAAAATCAATCCAGATATGGTCACCATCGCATTGATAAAGTAATAGCTGAACATTTCCAGAACAGTAGAGATTGAATTTGGTAAAACGACTCGTCGAATGGTTTTGAACCAGCTATCGCCTAATAACTCCCCTGTCGTCTCCCAACCGGGATTCATCTTAGCTAATGAATTTTTCGCCATTAAATATGGTGTCGTAAAATAATGAACAATCGTATTTAGAATAATGATTAAAAAGGTTCCTTTTAAACTACTGCCATTGAAAAATAGAAAATAGGATAATCCAAGTACCATTCCCGGAACCGTATTCGTTATCATTGAAATCATGTCCATTGTGCTGCGGCCTTTTACTTTTGTGCCAATATTGACCAATGCCGCACCATACGCAATCACTGTACCAAATATAGCTGTCATAACGGCAACGAATAATGAATTCTTATATACCATTAGTAAGTCATTGGAGGAGAATACTGCGATAAAATGATCAAAGGTAAAATTCATTTTATACGGATAGCTCTCCAAAAACGGCGCGACAAACATTACTACAAATACCATGCATATCACGAAAAAAACAGTTAAAGAAAAGATGCCGGTGAGTATATCACGACCACGATGCTGCAGGACTTCCGTTTCGCCAACCTTATCGTAATGAAATTGAAATTGATCTAAATACCTTAATAAAATGACACCAAATAATGCTGGAAGCAGCATCAGTACTGCAATAGCTGCACCTTGATTAAAATCCGGAATGGCTCCAAGCATGACCCGGTATAATTCGGTCGCTACAACCTGGTATGTTCCACCAATGGAAGCTGGTATCCCAAAGTCAGTAAAGCTGAGAATAAACGACAACACAAACGCCCCACCAAGGGTGCCAATTAATGGGCGAATAATCGTATTGAAAAAACTTCGAATAGCACCATCCCCCATCAATTTTGAGACAACGATAAACTTCTTATCCATGTATGTAAATGAGTTATGGATGAGTAAGAAAGCGGGCGGCAGTGTGTAAATAACGTAGCCAATTAATAATCCATTGAACCCATAGATTTCAAATAGATTTCCACCAAATATTTTTGTAATGAGCCCCTGATTTCCGAAAGAGTAAATGATTGCAAAGCCATAGGTTATCGTTGGCAGTAACATTGGAACCATTATCCCTATTCGAATCACTTTCTTTAAGGGACGATATACCCTTGTCGCGTTTACGGTGTATGTAAGCAGAAATGCCAGTGTTGTTGTAATGATTGCGGTTATAGTAGAGATTTTGATACTATTTATAACCGCAGTTAAGATTTCTTTGCTTTCGAACAAGGTGAGGTAATTGCCAATCATAAATCCGGTTTCATTCGTAAAGGATTGCCAAAACAAGAAAAGTAGTGGCATCGCAAGAAACGCAAGAAACAGCACAATGATTGCAATATAAATGACCTTTGCCTCCATTTTCTCTTTATGCATATTGCTCACCAAATAAATGATAAATATTTTTCCGTTTGATATGGAGCTGTTTTAAAATAAACTCCTGAATAAATTCATTTTTTGGCCGCTCCATAATGTCCTGCGGCGTACCAAACTGTGCAACATTTCCGTCTTTTATAATGACAATTTTATCGGACATGGTTAACGCCTCTTCTGGATCATGTGTGACAATGATTGTCGTTAAGTTAAATTCCTTTGCAATCGATTGAATCCGCGTCTTAATCGACTCCTTTATCACCCCATCCAGTGCACTAAGTGGTTCATCTAGTAGAAGTACTTCTGGCTTTGTCACCAATGTTCTTGCTAAGGCAACCCTTTGTTTTTGTCCCCCTGATAACTCAGAAATACGTTTCGTTAAGTGGGGAATTAATCCTAAAAACGCTATATATTCGTTCACTTCTTTTTCAGAGATTTTTCCCCGCTTATTTTTAAGACCGTAAATAATATTTTCATATGCATTTAAATTTGGAAACAAAGCATAGTCTTGAAACACAATATTAAATCCACGTTTTTTCATGGGGACATGAGTCAGGTCTTTTCCATCGAAAATTATTTTTCCTTGATCCATTTTTGTTAAACCCAGCATGATGTTCAATAAAGTTGTTTTCCCACTACCACTTGGACCTAATAACGATACAATCTCACCTTTTTGAATATCTAAATTAATATTGTCTAATACAACCTTCTGATCAAATTTTTTACCGATATTTTGTAACTTCAACAAAATATCCACCTCCTTCAATACACCCTAAGTATAAAAGCTGAATGTAAATTCCGTTTGCTGATTTTGTAAATGTTGTGTAAAAACTGCCCAAGTATTACCAAAGTCTTACGCAATTATTGCCCACTTTCTATTAATTAGCGTTATGAAGATTGTGTAAATTCTATTGAAAACAAGGATTGTCAGACGTAAGATATGGATAGAAAAGTCAAGAAGGAGACAAGGAAATGTTACCGATTGAAAGACAGAAGAAAATATATCAACTGATTAAAACCAATAAAGTGATGAAAATGAAAGCGTTAACGACTTTGATGGCGGTTTCAATGGATACATTGCGAAGGGATATTCAACAACTATTAAAGGAGGGTAAAATAAAAAAAATATATGGTGGGATTGAATATATAGAGCCTGCCATGACAGAAATTAAGCTGGATCAGCGGATGGGAAGTATGTCAAAAGAGAAGCAAGCAATTGCAAAACGATGCAGTGAACAAGTGCAAGATGGAGATTGTATTTACTTGGATAGTGGTACAACAACTTTTAAAATTGCCAAATATATCAAGCAGAAAAAGAATGTAACTGTTGTCACGAATTCCATCCTGGTTGTACTCGAATTAGCAGACAGTGAGGTAGATGTGATCATCATTGGCGGTAAAATTAGAAAAGAGGAAAAATCTGTTTTTTCACATGAAGCTTTATTTCATTTTGAATCATTAAATATTGATAAAGCATTTCTTTGTGCAGGCGGCATTACCGTAGAAAAAGGGGTATCTGATTATCACTTAGAAGAAGCCATCACGCGAAAGACAATCATGACAATTGCCAATACAATTTATGTTGCCGCCGACAGTACGAAATTTGGTAAAGATGTACTAATTGGGATTGCACCACTGGAAAAAATCGATTGTTTGATTACAGATCAGCATTTACAACCTTGCTATATAGATGCGTTTAATAAGGCAAATGCTACATTGCTTATCGCACCGTTATCGCATTAAATATCATAACCATGACAGTTCAGCAATGACTACCCATGCAGCCTTTAAAGACTTTATGATGATGCATAATTTTGGATTCTGATATGCCCGGCTTTTGGCCAGCTAAAAACCAGTGCAGTGAGTTGCATCACAATACATCATCCTTTTCAGTGCTATCATAATTAATGGAATTAGATTTAAAATCACCTAAGGTTAGGGGGTTCTTTTCTAATTATATTTGTACCACACCCATCTCATAAGGAGAGAATGCGAAAAGGAGCGTTATCAATGGCTGAAGAAAAATTGTCCGAAGTAATTAGTCCTGAAGCTGTCATAAATTTTGAAACTGGTGCAATTAAAGCAAGTACTTTAGATTCGATTATTAATCTTTTACCATTTGAAATGGGTTTTTGCGATGCTGACGATATTTTCCGATGGTATTCCAATAACCCGAACCGTGTCCATGGTCGTCGTAAAGAAGCAATTGGTCAGCATGTGCTTAAACTTCATCCAAGAATGCCCCATCATGTGGAGAAATTATTGAATGATTTCCGATCAGGTGAACGTGATGATTGGGAATTTTGGTTTCCGAAACGCTCAGGGGAAGAAACTGGACAGATTTATCAAAAATTCATGGCCGTACGTGATGAAAATGGAAAATACCTAGGCTGTATGGATGTAACTGTTAATATTGATATTTTCCTAGATAAAGAAGGCAAACACACCCCTGAAACGATTGAAGAATTTATTGCGATTAACCCTAAGTAAGTCATATTATTAATTTGAAAAGCCTATCAGAATATATGGAATAGAAATAGAAATGCCCCCTGGAATTAGATTTTCTGTCTACAGCTAGGGGGTATAAATATAGTTAGAATTCATTTGGAAAAAATATTGTGGTTAGCCATTTATAATCTAAAGTCTTTTCAATATCTTTCCTGTTTCATTTCCATAATTATTTATGATTGTTTTTATGCGCTTTTATCCACTGTAGCCAATAAGAAAATTCACAGGCTAAATGCATTTGATGTGATTTTATAATACTAGTGGGCGCAAGTGCAGGAAACTCAACAGAAAGTTTGATTTTCATACCTGTTTCTGTATCTTTAATTTGGTGGCGAACCCCGCCAATAACAGTGCCATCCTTCATACGCGCAACACCTACTGATTGATATGCGTAAGCTTGATCTCTTGGTGTTTGTAATCCGGTTTCATCATCGAATACTATAAAAAATTGAACCGGTACAGGAGCGTTTCCAGTCGTCTCAATTACTTCTAGTTCATTTTCACCTAATGGCCTTAATGCATAATGATCTGGACAAGCAGATAAATTAATCCGATTGTTTTCAATAGATGAATTTAACATTTGGTTATCAATGCCCTCAATTGCTTCCGCAGCAGTAAGCCCATCTAAATAAATTTCGGTCTGGGAAAATTTCCGTCTATTTCCAGATAAAGTAGCGCCCATACGCATCATGAATTCACTTAATTTTAATTTAGATTCCAATTTGCTATACATTTCTTGATAGGAGTAGCCCATTTTAATTTCAGCTAGCTTTTCGATCATCATATCTGGATCATTTAATTCAGCTGTTTTATAATGAAAAATTTTAAAAACCTTTTTTATACGTTGTTTTTTCCATTCTGTCAATTGTTCGTTTGTAATATCTTTTCCTGCAATACGAATTTTCATTTGAATCCTCCTTTGCCCCACACCCTAATTAGAAATCTTCTTTTTGATTATAATTTAATGTAGTTAACACTAAATTCATCATTTCCTTTTTGATCTCATCATTTAAATCAAATTTCTCTGAATGAGCAATACTACTAAGTCCGTATAAGATAAATCCCGAGGCTAAGATCGAATTCTCCGTATTAAAAATTCCCATTCTTATCCCATCTTCTATCAACTTTTGTATAGGTGGCTGCATTTGCATGAATATTTTCTGTTCTAGCTGAAAGTGTTGTTCTGTTTGAAACGAATTCTTGTTTTTATATGGTTCAAGTTTTTTTATAAAAACCCAAAATAGCTCTAAAGCTTCCGTTAGCTTTTGCATTACAGTCAATTTATATGATTTTAGAATCTGTTGAATTTCTTCCATATTCTTCATAATGAAATCATTTAAAATCTCATCAACAAACTGCTCTTTTGATTTAAAGTAGTAATAAAATAAACCTGTCGCTACACCAGCTTGATTAACGATATCTTTAATGCTAAATCCTTTTTCCCCTCCCTTCATATAAAACTCCAAGCCAATATCCATTAACTCTTGTCGCCTTACATCAGGTTCTTTAGATATTCTCATAGCCCATCTCCTACTATTTTCACATGACTGAACTATATTCAATGATACATCACTGAATATAGTTCAGTCAAATCTCATAAAAAAATCGCATGCATGTTGATGATTATACAGACGCAATAACACGCAATGTTCAGCTTGGGATCGTACCAACATATGACTCGACCAATTATATGCAAATATTCAATTAGTTTGCTAAACTGAGGATTAAGAGTCAAACAAAGTACATGAGCTCGGTTCTATGTAGAACAATGGATTTATGGAGGCTCTAGATATATCTTTCCAAGCATGAGGATATTGTGTCTGCAAGTACAAGATCACATCGGAATGTTTATATAGGACATTTCGATGTGCTATTAAATGCGATAACAAATAATAAGATCCGGTTTGGCAAGGGACCAGATAATTTAAGCTTACGGATAGGAAATAGAATCGGGAAAATCTTTACTTTATTAATAAAAAAGGAGACAAAAATCATGAAAAAAACAACATTCATGCTATTATTTATCGCATGTGTAATAATGGTTTTTGCCATTATAGGCGTAGTCGGTCTATTCAACCCAGCATAAAAAAGACAAGGCGCTGTTAGCTCCGGTTTAGTGTTTTTCACCCATCTTCCTGTTGCAGTTACCATTAAAATATCTTGATTTTAACTGCTCTAATGAAATGCAGCACCGACGCAAAAAAGGAAAGAAATCGCAAGTGCAACTATCACCGGCTCAGTCTTTTTTTCTTTTGGGGGTAGGCATACCTTTCAATATATTTATAGTTAATACGCTCCAGCGAAACCAAGCATTGCAATACTCCACATCATAAGAGTGAATGATGAAGTCATCCAAAATGTATTAAAACTAGTGTCTTCACTATTTTTTATTTTCTTTAATATAGAAACCAGATTTACACAAAAAGTAATGCACAGGACAGGCATAAAATAGATCCCAATATACATTAAAATTATCATCATATTTTCCATACTATTCCCCTTTTTATATATTATATGGTCCAAGTGAAACACATACTAAATCAGTTTTTCTCTTTTCTGTAAAGAATGGAATGTCAACACTAAACTGAACAAATTTTTTAAGGTAGAAAACTTGTTTATGATTAAATTTTGCTCAATTCTTTCCGATGTTTGTGTTTATATTCCATTGGCGTTAAATAATCCAACGATCCATGAATTCGAATATTATTAAACCAATTCACATAATCGAAAAGTTCTAGGTCAAGTGCTTGTTGGCAAGGAAAATTAGTGCCGTTCACAAACTCTGTCTTAATCGTTTTAAACATTGCCTCGGCGACGGCGTTGTCGTAAGGCGTTCCTTTTTCACTTAGGGATCGTTCAATGCCGAAGGCATCCAGCGCCTCGTCGATGAGCTGATTTTTAAACTCATTACCACGATCTGTGTGAAATATTTCAAGCCGATTTAGATTGTATGGTACCGATGCGAAGGCACGCTGAACTAACGCTGCAGTCTTATTAGGACTAGCACTGAAGCCAATGATTTCACGATTATATAAATCTACTAAAATACAGATGTAATGCCATTTCTTATCAACCCGAACATAAGTTAAATCACTAACAACTACTTTTAATTCCTGGTCTTGATTAAACTCCCGATTCAATACATTGCCGATTTCAGATTCGTTACAAGTTGATTTTGTTGGTTTGAATTGGGATACAGTGTACTTAGATACAAGACCTTGTTCTTTCATAATTCGACCAATACGGCGACGGGAAACAGTCCAGCCAAGCTTTTTAAGTTCTTTTTTGATTTTTCTTTGACCATAAATACTACGGCTTTTTTTGAAGATATCCACAACTAAAATTGTCAGTTCTTCATCATTGTTCTCACGTTCTTTTGCTTCATAGTAATACGTACTTCTTGGAATTTGTAGGACGTCACACATTGCTGATACCGAGTATTTGTGAGAATTGTTGCGAATCACATCTACTTTCGTCCCATGATCAGCGCGGCTTGCTTTAAAATATCATTTTCCATTTCCAATTGTTGATTGCGTTTCCTAAGCTTGATTAATTCTTCTTGCTCGGGAGTCCGGTTGTCTTTTTCTTCAAACGATCCAGAAGTCTTGTGTTGGCGAACCCATTTATCAAAGGCAGATGGCGTCAGCTCGTATTCTTTGATAATTTCGCTCCTTGGTTTTCCGGAAGCATGAAGCTTAACAATTTGTTCTTTAAATTCCTTAGAAAAAGTTCTACGTCTTCTTTTATTGGTCATAATTGATTTCTCCTCCATATTGTGTTGAATCAAGTTTATATGACCTTAATGAATCTGTCTAGTTAAGTATAACCTATCCAGAATAACATTAATTTTTATAGGTCCTCTCCCCTTTATATTTACCTTCAATTTTATGGATAAACTATTGCAAACACAATCCTACTTTTTCCACAATGTATCAAAATAAACTTCAGAGTACTTACCACAATCTTAAGATGTTTAGGCAAGCATGTCTGATAACTGTTGCCAAATTCGTAGTTCCCAACACGAATCGAACATCCGAAATGCATTATCCCTTGTTTCATACGTTCAAGTTAAATTTTAAAAGTCTTTTTGGCTCATATACTCTAAAACATTTTAGACAAAAAAACCACCCAACGCCGTTAAAGGCAAAAAGGTGGTTCTCGCATAAATTAAATTGTGACAACCACTGTCTGTACGGCTAAGGTTGCATGAGGGAGGATTACGTACTTCCTCTTTACTTTCTATATGGAATGTCAACACTAAACTGTGGTGCTAGTATGGATGTATGGACACAAGTTAGTTAAGTCTCTATCCTATAAATAGAGAGGACGTGTCCGGAATGAAACAAAAACGTTATAATCAAGAATTTAAACAAACTATTGTCGAACTCCACAGATCTGGCACATCTGTGAGTGATCTCAGCAGCGAATATGGTGTATCTGAAGTAACCATTTATAAATGGATCAAAGCTCTTTCTCCGATTGAAGAAAGCGGTGGTTTGACGCCGGTGGAAATTGCAGAAATCCAAAAGGAAAATCTTCGCCTTCAACAGGAGGTAGAAATTCTAAAAAAGGCTATGACCATATTCGCAAGAAAGTAACTGACCAAGAGATCATTGACCACATTGAAGAAGGGAAAGAAAATTTTCCTGTTCAAGTAATGTGCGAAGTATTAAAAGTGCCAAGAAGTACGTATTATCAGTCATTCCGTAAAGTAAAATCTTCGTATGAAATTGAAAACGAGGCAATTTTAGCTCGCCTAAAAATCATCCATGCGGAGAGTAAAGGGCGCTATGGCGCACCGAAAATTCATCATCTCTTAACGCAAGAAGGTTTTACAGTCAGTCTAAAGCGCGTTCAACGCATCATGAAAAGAGCAGGAATCCAATCGACAATCGTAAAAAAATATCGACCCGCTTCCTCCACTGGGTTGAAGAACGTGAAAACCTGTTAGAACAGGATTTCGAAACGACGACTATCAATGAAAAATGGGTGGCAGATATTACGTATATTAATACCCTAAGAGACGGCTGGTGTTATTTGGCTTCCGTCCTAGATTTACATACGAAGAAAATCGTAGGGTATTCATTTTCCACATCAATGACGACAGAACTTGTCCTACAAGCTTTAGCGAACGCAATCGATGTCCAACAACCAGGTGAAGGGCTGATTTTGCATACCGACTTAGGAAGCCAATACACAAGTGAAGACTTTGAAAAAGTATTACAAGAAGCGGAGATCGAACAGTCTTTTAGCCGTAAAGGATGCCCGTATGACAATGCCTGCATCGAGTCGTTCCATGCAACTTTGAAGAAAGAAGAAGTATATCGAACGTCTTATCTAGACTTCGAAACTGCAAGAATAGCACTCTTTCATTATATTGAGTCATGGTACAATCGAAAACGGATTCACGGGGCGATTAACTATTTAACGCCGCAACAATTAGAAGACTTATGCCGTCAGGAAGCAGCTTGATTAGAGGAATCACTTGGCTTCTCGATTTACCCTACCTACACATTTTTTTCGGGACGACACCCATGGGTTGCACTTCCTGTATCCAGCGAAAGCTGTCAAATGCGGTCTTTCACTTGACTGGTTTCGCTGGATACAGGACACTCCATGAATGGATGCCGTTCAGAAAACGACTTAACATTTTTGTGTCCAAGATATTGACATAGATCCATGTCCAAAATATTGACTCAGATCCACACAATACGTTTAATACTAAAGTTTCAAACGTTACAAGTGGAAAATATAAAGTTATTATTACAGGTTCAAATGGATATAAATACGAATCTCCAGAACGTTCAGGAACTAGAACCTATACAACTTCTAATGCTAAGAGTGGAGTCACTTATAAAGTAATACTTCTGCATCTAATTTAAAGGCAAAAGCAGACATAACAAGCTATATTAAATAGATAAAAAAATTTCATTTTTTTCTTGAAATTTGTCAATATACTTATGATACGCTGTAAATTTCATTCACAGTGTACCATAAGTATGAACTACATTGCTGGTAGTGGGAATACAGCAAAAAACAATGAAACTGTACGTAGTCAAGTGCGTTCAGCAATTAATCAAGTAACAAATAATCAAACAATCCGTTTAGTTCGAGATAATTCTATCTTTTATTCTAATTTATAGGAGGAGGGGAAGAAATTTACGTCCCTCCTCCTTTATATACCACTGTTTTTAATTTGTTTGATACGATTCGACATCTCAATAAAGGTTTGAAGTTCTATAAGATTACTGTTGACCTATATTCAGGTGGATTTTTTTGTGTTTAATAAAGCTTTTTTCTAAAATATTGCTCCCATCTTTGGCGTTTCATAAAACCTGGATTCCCGAATTATGTAACGAGAAACATCGAAACCCTACGTAAATACTGGAAAGTTCCATCGTAATAAATGTTCAAAATATAACGATGGATTCAGGAGCGAAATTTTGACGAGACCTTGATATTACAGCGTTCTCAGTTTTATCTCGTTATAAATTCCGGGAACTTAGGATAAAAATTTTTGTTGAAGGTTATGAAAGGGGAAATCATCACCCACCTTTGAGTTGCGAATGGAGACAAGAAACGAAAGAAGCAAAACCTAAAAAATAAAAGTACAGACGGTTGGTCACGTAAAAAAGTTAGTGATGATGTAAAGTCCTCATTGGAAGCTTAGCCTTTGGGATATATAAAAACTTTACAGCGACAGCGATCGAAAGTTTCACGAAAAACTTTGTGAAAGACTAATCAAAATGCACTTTTGCGCGTTTGCCAGAACGATATCTTACATTATTCAATTGAAAATATCCTTTTAAATAACCATTGTTCAGATATTCTGTAGCTGCGTTAAGTCGGAACTTTTTACTAACTTCATAATAAATAGCACCCATATTTATCGCTGAAATAATGGCAGCATGTTATTGGATAGGTTCCATTTCGTATAATTCTTGGATTCTAAATAAACTTGGTTGTCGTATAATGATCATAGGGAGTACCCCCTCCAGTCTTTTTGGATAGTCTTCAACTACTACCATTATACAAGATTTGGGGAGGTACTTCCTTTTTTGTATTTTGAAACCCTAATCCTGTAAGGGCTAGGGATTATGAAATTCACTCACCTACAAAAATTTATTCATCTAACTGCCTATCCAATGCATCTTGTTTGATCTTTATATATTTATCCAATCCCATACTATCAAGTTCTTTTAAGTATTTATCCCAATTTGCAAACGATTCTTCTCCTGCTATAAATTTATCTCTCATTTCTTTAACATACTTTTCAATATCTGTACCAAATCCAAGTAATTGGTCTAGTTCTTCTTTTGTATGATTCAATGGCGCCCATGTATCTTCATCCTTCATTATATTAGGTTCTAGCTTTTCCACCGCTTCCAATGCCTGCGGTGTCACTTCAACACCACTATAAAATGCTTCTGTTTTCATAGCGGGGTACCCGCCTCCCGCAACAACTAAATATTTCGATACTTCTTCTTCCAACGATAAATTATCTTTACTATTCGTAATATGGTCCATATACCTTGGGTTCCCATCATCGTCGATTTCATAGGTTTTTCCTTCCACACCCATAAAAAAGTGCTTCATTCCCTCTTCACTATAAAAATAATCAGCCCAACGCACTGTTGTAGCGGGATATTTATTTTTATTCGTGATAACAAGTGCCCCTGCAGAGTCCACTAGTCCTTTAATAGCCAATGTTTTATCCCCATATGGACCTTCCAACATTGGCATACCAACATAATCTTTTCCGTGCTCTTTTGATGCGACTTCCTCTGGAGGATACCAAACTACACTTCCATATCTTCCTTCCCCCAAATTGGTCAAAAATTGATTGTGATCGATGGAAAAGATATTTTTTTCTATCAATCCTTCATCATATAACTTATGAACATACTCCAACATTTCCTTATATTGTTCGGATACAGGATAAAATCGTAGATCACCGGAATCAGGATCCCTATCAATAAAAGTATTCGCAAGTCCTTTATTTGCTAATCCAAATGAACCAAGTAAATAATTATTAATCAATTCTTCAATCGATGAGCCGCCAAATGGTACTTCTTCAACCTTACCATTACTTGGTCCCTTTTCTTTAACGGCTTTTAAATATTGATAGAATTCCTCCGTCGTTTCAGGCATATCCATATCCAATGCATCCAACCATTTCTTATTAATATAAGGTCGAGCCCCAATAATGTTTGTAGTAAATCCTGGCCCGTTTAGAGTAGGAAATGCATAAATATTACCATCTGCTGCTGTAATAGCTTTTTCAATGGTTGGATTTTCTTCCAATAACTTCTTAAAGTTTGGCGCATAGTTTTCAATTAAATCATTTAAAGGGATGAATACTCCCTGGCTACCATATTTCGTTAAATCTGGCATACTAAAGTAAGAATTATAAAATACATCAGGTAGAGAGCCACCTCCTAGTGCCAAGTTTCTCTTTTCCACATATGATTCACTTGACACCATTTCCCAATCAATATTTACATTTGTCTTATCTTCATATTCATTAAATATTAATACATCATTCCAGTCTTGATGCCCTTCTGGAACATGAACAGCGAAAAAATCAAGCGATATTTTTTCTTTTACTATGGGAAATGCTGAATCATTAAGATTTTGTAACTCATCTTCACTCGGTTCTCCTTTGTTCACTGAATCTTTTTTTGAACAAGCAGAGACAGCGATTAAACCAATACAAATAATTAACAAAAGTATACTCCGATATTTCATTTTTAGACCTCCCCATTGATTTGAAAGTATTAAATATTAAACTGAAACGTCATTTTTTAATAATTTTGGACAGTTATTATAGCGCCCCTTCTTCATTCAACTAGTTTCAGTAATATACACATTTAACCTTATCCCGTATGATTTTTCCCTTCAAGATCATATGAAACAATAAATTTGGACCTTTGAACTATATTTTGTTTGTATTTAGCTTATAAATAGTTGTTTAAACAATCATACATTCAATACAATTACCTTCATTTTTTAAAGAAGATATACTTGGTAGTATATTGGATTATTTTAATTATATAATGTATATTTACTTCTAAATAGGACATTAAGAACACATCAATAGTACATTTTTAATATGGAGGGGTTGGAAATAATGAACTATTTGCGTTTCCTTCAAATACCTACAATTAATAAAATAATACCCATACATTTAATAACGGTTGGTTCGAACAATCAACCATATTTAAATAGGCCAGTAGGACTTCCCTATCATCAAATATTTATTGTAACTAAAGGGAAAGGTGTTTTTCGCATATTTGGTGTTGGTGATGTGGAACTAGTGCCAGGAGAGGCCATTATCGTATTAGCGGGAACAAGCCATGAATATTTTCCCTTGACTAAAAACGGCTGGGAACTAGCTTATGTAGGGTTTGACGGACAATTAGCAAATTTAATTCTTTCTCAGCTAAATCTGAATGGGGAGAAGAAGTTTACCATACAACAATACGACATTGTTTGGGAACACATCGAAGAGCTCTGGTTAATTGCCAAGAAAAACGAAAGTACTATTCAATGGCAAACATCTGAATGCTTATATTCAATATTGCTAAAGATAAAAAGACTATCTCAGTCTGACGTTTCTTTGGATAATATTGATGAAGGCTCGCAAAACGAACATATTCGTAAAGCTGCAGAATATATTTGTACAAACTATTCAAAACCTATTACGACAGCATATTTATCCAATATGATAGGATATTCACCACAGCATTTCACTAGGCTTTTCAAAGATCTATATAAAACAACACCTCACCAATATTTATCAAATATAAGATTAGAGAAATCAAAATACATTCTTGAAAAAGAAAGGACATTACAAATATCTGAAGTGGCAGATAGGGTTGGATTAGAAGAAAATTATTTCATAAGGTTATTCAAGAACAAATACGGAATTACACCTGGTTTTTATCGAAAGAAACTCTTGTTGCAGTAATCTAAAAATGGTTATAAAACAAAATAAACTTAAGAGTACCCTACCCAATACATAAATGGTTAAGGTACTCTTATGAATTATTTTTCCTACTATGTTTTAACCTCAATTATACGGTACTGACTTACTATTTATCATCCCTAATCTCTATTACGATAGATTTCAATATTTTTGATTGCGACCCTTTCAGCACCACCACCAGCCATAAGGTTATAAATTAAAACCTTCACATATCTAATGAAGTGTGTATTGTCAAAATCAATTGGATGATAGTAGGATCCAGTAGTAGTTTGATCTACTGCATCTAGCCAAGATAGTCCATCTTTTGATACCTGAACCTCATAAGCATAATGTGTGCTATCCTTCCCCCATAATATTTTAAGTCCAACTATCGGAAATACATCCTCTAGATCAATGAGGATCCATTGTGGTAGATTATAACCGTCAGCTTGCCACATTTGATTATTTCTATGGTCGGTCACCATTGATGGTTCATTGCCATGAGAATAACTACTGGCTAGTACTGGTTTATTCAACGCAACATTTATATTATTATTTTTGTATTTAATGTTTTTTAATATTTGTTTCGCTCCATATATTTCAATGTTCATAATTCCTTCGTTTAGCTGATTTATGGGCTCAACACGAACATATCTAGCATGAGATGCAAAAAAGATATATTCTTCTATTTCTTTTGTGCAAAAGCTATCAACTATTGTAATCCAATATTCTTGGTTGTTGCTGACAGCTATATTAAATTTTCTTGCCCGTTCAGTAGGTGTCCAGACTAATTTCACACCCGTAATACTATAACTATTACCCAAGTCTATTATTGCCCATGGGGCAGTATCTGTTTTTTGTGGCAACCAAAAACTTTCCTTATTCTTATCAATTAAACTTTTTCCTGTATTGTTTATACATTCACTACTTACTTTTATTTCTTTACCTAAAGCAAGATTTACATAGTTAGACGAATTTCTTTTCACTTCTGATTCCCTAGGAACAAATTGTTCAAGACTTGGAACACTTTTTATTACTGCACTTCCCAAAACTAAGCCCTTTGATGATGCAGTAAGTACAATTTCTCCAGCATTTAAGGTTGTTCTAATAAAAGCAGGGGCGATCCCAGCTTCTGATTTAACAGGGTTTGCCTTAACGCGTTCATCATCATTTCCTATTAGTATCCCTGGTCCTGATAAATGTAAGGAAATTTCTTGGTCTACTGTTGGCACTATATTACCCTTTTTATCCCTAATGGATATAAATGCCATAATCATATCGGAACCATTTGCTACAAGTTCATCTCTCCCACAGGTATCAAATTCTATCTTTAATTGATATGGTTCACCAGGTGTAATTACAGTATCTGTTGCTACAACTGCTCCGTTGATCAGTCCTTCTACCTTTACTTCACCAGGTTCCCATGTTATATTCGGAAATACTATTATTGGGTGTGAAATATGTTCTACTACGTCCGGTTTTCTCGTTTCTATATATTTATTATTAATGTATAACTTAACTTCCTCTGTATTTGTATAAACGTGTAAGTCTTTTGGTGATGCTTCCGTCCAATAATTTGCTAAAAACACCATTTGTTTTTTTTGTGGAGGACATTGACTTTTAAACCAATAATAATTAAATTTCGGATACCGGTCACGGTCTACAATACCAGTATGGGCAATTTCTCTGGACATTCCACGATTATAATCATTATAACTCCAAAGTGCATAACCTGAAATACGCTTATTTGCATTTAATCCTGCCCAATCCCAATACCCATCCTCCCCTTCATTGTTTTTCCACCTGTCTCCTTTTAATGAATTTTGACGATGGGTACTAGAAGAAATTAGACTAATTTCTCCATATTTTCTCGCTGAGCGTTCCCCATCAAAAACATTATGATTTGCATCGCCCCATTCTCTTGTTATCAATGGTTTTGTCTCACTATATGCCTCTTTATATACTACATCAAATTCACTTCCATAAGGAGAACCAAAATCAGAAGCTGCATATGTCTGGCAAGTTGGATACTCCTCGTGCACCGCTTTATATGCTTCCTTTGCAAAGGATTCAGGATACCAGGTTTCATTTAATATAGGCTCCCATAGGATAACAGATGGATGATTACGAAAAAGCCTAATCATATTTCTTGTCATTTGAATGGATCTACTTGAAAATGCACCTTTATCTGTATAATATTGCCAACCAGGTGTTGGTACAATAGTTGCAATTCCCAACTGATCACATGCATCCATAAAGGCTTTATTGTGTGGGTAATGTCCTGTACGTATTAAATTAAAACCTGCATCTTTTATTTTTTTCACATCACGATAAAGCATGGAATCTGCAACTGCATTTCCAACATACAAATAATCCTCATGAAAATTTACCCCATTCAACAAAACTTTATTATTATTAATAAAAAAACCTTTGTCTGGAGTAAATTTAATGTTCCTAACCCCGATATTCCTTTTATAGTTATCAACTATTCTATTTCCATCCATTACATAAATGATAACGGTGTATAAATTCGGTTCATCCATACTCCATAATTTGGGTTTTTTTATTTTCAAGTCTTGTTTAAAAGTAAAGTTAGATTTTGGATATAAAGCACAAGTATCAGTTTCTTCCTCTACAATGATGGATTGGTCACCATTAAGTAAGATCGTTTTTATTTTAATGTTTTTTGTATGCTCATATTCATTTTCAACATTTGATTGGACACGGATTGTTGCTTTATCTTTACTTACTTCAGGATATGTTATAAATACTCCACCATCCGCGACTTTATTTGCATGAATGGCGTCTGAAATATATATTTTCTCCGTTATTATTAAATCAACATTCCGATATAAACCAGGAAAATATACAAAATCTAATTCTTTTTGTGGCTTTCCTGGAGGGGTTTCCCAATCATCATTTGAATTTAGCTTTAAAATCAAAACATTTTTTTTGCCCAGATTTACATCATTAGTAATATCAACCGTGAAGGGCAAATACCCTCCATAATTAATGGAAATTTTACGACCATTTAGCCAAACTTCAGAATTAATCATAGCACCGTGAAATTTTATAAATATTTTTTTGTTTCGATAACCAATAGGTAATGTGAAATATCTACGATAATAACTAATTCCTTGATAGCTCGGAGCATCTATCCATTCCTTAGGCTCGAGTTGAACTGTATGTGGTAATATTACTGATTCCCATTTACTATCATTGCACTCTGTCGACAAAGCATCCTTGATTTCTCCTTTGTGAAAAAGCCAGTCAGTGTTAAAATTTAACTTTTTTCTTATAGATTGATATTTAGTATTCCATAACATGTTTGTATCTCCCTAATACGTAGTGACATATATATTAAACTACTTGCTTCATAGTCATGTAGGAACAAACGAACCTACAATAGTACAATTTGAATATATTGAGGTAGTATAACGAAAAATTGCAAATAGTAATAAGAATTTTATCAAATGCATTGGTATTAACAAAACCTAAGAATAGGAAATCCTTACCAATCGGTGGTAAGTCATTATTTTTTATATAATAAGCAAGTTCTTTATCGAGTAAAGTTGTATAAAATCCAACATACATTTTAATTTTTTTCAAAAAGATGCAACAAATGCCCCTTTTCAATCAGGAC
Source organism: Ornithinibacillus gellani (assembly GCF_003730295.1). Taxonomy (GTDB): domain Bacteria; phylum Bacillota; class Bacilli; order Bacillales; family Amphibacillaceae; genus Ornithinibacillus_A; species Ornithinibacillus_A gellani. The sequence goes on along the minus strand of NZ_QTSZ01000049.1, from coordinate 182,039 downwards.
TTAATATAAAGGGGGAATTAATCATGTTATATTTATCATTTGTTTTTACATATTAACGTCGTTTTCCATGAACTTTTTTAAGAAATAACGAAAAAAGTAATAAAAGAGTTGGCATTTTATGAAATGACTTGTTGAAGGATATGAAGGGAAATATTTTATTTCTTTATTGAGGAGATGTTAATATTTCTCCTTGTTTGCAAAACACTCATTTTAAACGTGCCAGTAGTGAAAGAGAGATTCTTGTAAGAAATAATGATGTAAATAATATTGTTCCTTGACAAAGAAAGCATGGAAGATAACGCCATGCAGTATATAGACAACCGATCAGGTACGTTCTACGAATGACGAGCTACTTGATTCATGCGCCATGACTTTCCGTTGAAACGAGCGATACCTCTTGAATCTCATGCCATTGTGGTGAGTGGCTGGCGAAGTCTCATTCGTGTGGATTATGATACTCCCCTATCGTCATCACTCGAGCGTTTAAAGCGTCGCAAGCGATGAATAGGGCCGGAAGTTACTTGCAGGGGTGAAATTCCCGTGGAGCTGTACCAACAGCCGTCTGATGGATCATGGAAAGGAAGTGAAACAAATGAACAGAATAAAAAGAAAACAGGCGCATGTCCGTCCTTCCCTTGTAGACATTCGCCAAGTTTATATCGACCCGACCTTACCACCAGATAAACGATGGAAAAAGTATCTCCATGACATTCAGAATCCAACTCATTTTCTATGTGGTCCTGTAACGGTACAAATTTGTTTTACAACAAACGGAAAAGACTTGGCACATCATATCACCCATTATTTTTCCCACTATAATCGCTGGAGAAAACACTTGTTCATGATACAATAAAGACGTGATTATAGAGATTGGAGGAACATGGCACGAGTAAAAAACAAACGAAATAAGCACCAACATTAAGTATGGAAGGTGGCAGTTTATATCCGTTTATCAAGAGATGACGGAAATGATGAAAGTTTGAGTGTCACTAACCAATGGAAAATCATTCAGGAGTACCTTGAGAATACGTTCGAGGGAGAGTATACAATTGTTGGCGAATATGTAAATGATGGTTTGTCTGGTACAACGGATTATGAAAGAATGGCCTTTCAGCATATGATTCAAGATGTGGAATCAGGTGTTGTAAACTGTATTGTCTGCAAAACCCTTGCCAGAGCGTTTCGAAACTATTCTGACCAAGGGCACTTTTTGGAAAGGGTATTTCCATTACATGGGGTTCGATTTATTAGCTTAGGTGACCCAGCGATTGATACCTATCTCCAACCTGAAATTGCACAGGGTATGGAAGTTCCGATTACGGGATTAATGAATGATCGTTATGCCGCTAGAACATCGAATGATATTCGGCGTACCTTTGATATGAAACGTCGAAATGGGGAATTTATTGGTGCATTTGCCCCTTATGGATATAAGAAAAACCCAGAAAATAAGAATCACCTGATCATTGATGAAGAAGCTGCACAGATTGTCCGAAACATTTATCACTGGTTTGTCTATGATGGCATGAGTAAAAGTGGCATCGTCAAGCGTTTAAATGAGCTTGGCATTCCGACACCAACAAAATATAAACATAACAAAGGATTGAAACATTACACCCCAAACTATGCTAAGAATGACGGCATGTGGAGTTTGGGAACTGTATTCCGCATCTTGCAGAATGAAGTGTACACTGGAACGATGGTACAAGGGAAGCAACGAGTGATTAGTTATAAAGTACACGATAAAATCACTCAGCCAGAAGAAGAATGGTATATAGTAGAAAACACACATGAGCCGATCATTGATCACGTTACGTTTGAAAAAGCTCAAAATCTAGGCAAGCGTGATACTCGTACTGCCCCATCCAAAAAGCGTGTCTATCTTTTTTCTGGTTTCCTTCGATGTACAGATTGTCATATGGGAATGACAAGAAAATCAAGCCGTAGGAAAACGAAGGATGGCGTAAAAGAGTATACCTATTATGTCTGTTCTACCTATGCAATTAAAAATAAAAGTAAATGTACTCGACACAGTATTAAAGTAGAAGATTTAACGAAAGCGGTTTTAAAAACCATTCAAACACAGATTGCGCTTGTTGGTAATATGTCAGAGATCATTACAGAAATCAATCAACAGCCCATTGTTCGTACGCATTCAAAACAGTTAGAACGATTATTAAAAACTCGTAAGCAGGAACTAGAAAAAATCACTTGTGTTACGGACAATCTTTATATGGACTGGAAATGTGGTGACATCACTAGAGCAGAATACATGCGAATGAAAGCAAAATTTGAGCAACAAGCAGATGACGTCAAACAAATGATCCAGAAGATCGAAACAGAAATTACCATTACTCAAAAAGGGATTGGCGTGAACGATCCATATCTGAAAACCTTTTTGAAGCACAAAAATATTCAAACGCTCGATCGTGGATTATTACTAGAATTGATTGATACCATCTATGTTCATGAAAACAATGAAATCACGATCCAATTTACGTTTGCAGACCTGCATAAACGGATGTTAGAGTTTATGAAAGAAAATAAAAAGCAACACATGGCAACAAAAGACCAAGTCATGTGATACGTTGGCTTGGTTTTTCTATCTTCTTTGTAAGTTTGTTATATATCTATGCTCCATTTGGTCCTAGTAAACCATATAATCCCTTTTCAATTTGTAAATCAATTTGATGTAATGCTTGAAATTTACGATATGATTTACTGACATTCTCTATTTTTACTGTGTACATTTGATGTTTTCCTCCTATCATCATGTTGCTATCCCTAACACGAATAAAGAATTAGAACTGTTTCAAATTCAAATATATTTTTTTCATTTCTTTCGTCTCGTTTTAACCTAGTAACAAAGTAGTTCCCAGGCATTTGTATACTTTAGACGACAATTAGTATAAATACGGTTAGATACATAATGTCTACCTCATATTGAATGTGTCCGTAACAATACGCACGAACACCTAAACCACTAGCGCAACGAGTCCAGCAGTAGTTGTTGCATCACTCAAACTGAATGGTTAAACCAAGTATAATCAAAGGACTTGCTTTTCTTAGCAATACATGCCAAATGATTAATCTTCTTTTGAAGCCTATTACCGTATAGGCTTCAATAAGATCTGGCTCAACCTCAAGGAGTGCAGATATAGCAAGTATTGATCACCGAAAAAATTTAATTATAGTCAATACTAATAAATAAAGTCAAAGAAATCATTTCAGATCTTGGTAATGAATATTTTGAAATAAATAATATACCATCAGACACACTCATCCAACCTTACCTTGATCTTTTTTCAGGAAGCATAATTAATGAACAAGCAAGTGGCGGTTCATGCTCAAACGTTTTTTGCAGTCAAACAATGCTTCTAAAAAAATATTAGTAACAGCGGGGCATTGTAGTCCTTATAATCTTACAAATAATTGGACGGCTCGTAGTTCAATACTTTACCAAACTTTTGGTACTTGATCTTCTAAAGTTACTGATAGAACACCCAAATATCAACTGTGGCTGTTAGTTCATAAAGGAATTTTGGTGTACATGGACGCATTGAATCGGGAAGGAATATCACCGCTTTCCATTAAAAGAATAAGTAGGTGGTGAAATATTCTACTTTTAAGTTAAATACATCATTCATATTTCGCAATCATACATTTTATCTTTTTCTAGCGTGAGTGTATTTATATTGTGAAAACTCTATATTACCTTTGTAGTTTTATCTACATACTTCAGTTTATTTTGTAATATGTACTCCAATCGTTTTTCTTTTAATAGCTGATACCAAGTTCCTTGATTCATGTATTGATCCATCGTAAAAAAAGATGTCAACTAGAGCATAAAATCTGACACTTTTACAAAACACCTCAAACTGTTGCGCCTACTGGTGTTAAAAGCTATTTCTGACTGTTTGCTAATGTTTTTCTACCCCCCTGTTAGAAACGGGGGGTAAAGCGTGGCTGTCGCCACGCAGGCTTTGCCCAGCACAGCGGCTTACGCTTCGCACGCCGCCGCACTGGGCAGCCTTTATGGTGCTAGTTTCTCTATCTCTTTTAAAAAGTCATGATCCTTTGGCACAAGTGGTGTGTAAAACTCAGTAATGACATTATCTCCTTTATCGACGTATCCCCGTCCTTTAATCTGTTTTAAGAAAAATTGTTTTTGCACGTCACTACCAAACATCATGCCATATCCTAATTCGGACATCTTTCCTAAAGCAACCCGAAAATTAAATTGATCACGAATCCCATCGCCTAAATACTTTGCATCTGGCCGCTGACAGGCGAGAATAAGAAAGAAACCAGCTTGACGACCTAACATGACAATCCGTTTTAGTTTCGTTAATACAGCAGTACTTTCTTTAGACGCAAGCATTTCCATAAATGCAACGTATTCGTCAAAAATTAAAAAATGAGGAGTTAAGCCCAGATAAGCATAGTTTTCTCCTGTTTTATATCCCTGCATTTGTTTCATTTCTTCACTTCGGGCCATCATATCTTCATAAAATTGATCAATACTTGTCATCATGTCTTCCTTTTTATAATAGACATCAGGCATGACAGTATTTAAATCCGCTAAATCCGCATTTTTCGGATCTAAAATATATAACGTTGCATCGGTTTTTAACAGTGCTTCTTCAATCAACGTAAGAATAAAATACGTTTTTCCGCCACCTGTTCCACCAGCAATCAACATATGTGGCAGCTGATCATATTCCCAATCCATTGCCTTCATGAGCTTTAAGCGACCGTTTTGCGCAATGACTTCATCAATCGAAATACGGTTCGCAATCATATCATAAAATAGAACGTATTCTACATAGGAATCATGTAATTCCTTTGACACTAATTCACAATACAAACCACTTTCCAACTTCTTTTCTAAATTTAACAGTGGCTCTTGATATTTACCAAGTGTTATTTCTACTTGAATATGAATCATGCCTTTTTCATACCGATAATACATCTTTGGAAAATGAGTCATTTTTTCCTTCGCCTTACTAGATGGGATATCTTTGAAAAATCCTTCATTTATCACTTGTTTTGTTTCATACCACTGATTGTCTAAAATCATCTTTGCGAGCTTTTGACGATGCATCAACTGTTTTAAATGGTTATAACGATACCGATAATAAACAAAAGCACAGATTGCCACTAATACCAAACTAATGATAAGTGAAGTGAATCCATACGTACCTACAAAATGAGTTTGAAATGGATCAAGTTCCCACGTTGTCGAAAGTAAAAATTTTAGATGAAAAGGGATAAAGAAAACGAGCCATACACCAAACAATCCCCAAAAGATAAATTGAAAAAAGAGAGAGGTGTCACTCGGTCGAATTCGCTTCCCTCTTTTTCGGTAAAATTTCATTATTTATCTTTATTTGGTGTGGATTTGTGAGTGCTAGTGCTTGGTGTCGCTGTTTTCCCTTTTAAAACTAAGTCGTCTGCCTTGATATACCAATCCACATCTGCCCCACGAAATGTTGCATTTGCGACTGTATCTGCGACAGGATTAATGAGTTCCACTTCTGCATTATAATCAAAGTCTTTTAATGGAACAGAAGCAGGGATACTGACTTGAATCATACGCCCTTGTTCACGAGACTTTAAATCATATGTGCGTTCTTTTACTTCCGTTGATACTGTGCCATCTTCATTTTGCAAAAACACTTCCCGGCGTAATGAAGAAAACTTTAATAGTCCGAATGTCTTTTCTTTATCAATCACAATTCCTTCTGCTAATCTCATGTTTTTTCCTCCTTATGCTTTGACCATGTCATCAGCATGTAAAATATATTTTGTGAATCCACGATCACCAATTTTATAACCTTCTGCGGTAATCCTAGCATTGACTAATTTTGCTTTTTCCTCATGTTCAAAGAATTTTTCTCCTGCTTCTTGGGGGAGAATTACCTCGACATCGTCTGCACGTTGAATATCCGAGTACAGGTTATAACTACGTGACAATGTTGTCATGCGTCCATTAATACGACGTTGTTCAACATTTCCTTCACCAGCATATTCTAAATTACCAAACGTTTTCTCCATATTTGGAATGACATATTTTAATTCCATGATACATACCTCTTTTCTTATTTTTTATTTATAAGTCAATAAAATGAATGCAAAGGCACACCAAAAAACGTCATTTTGCAAAAAAACCGCTAAAATGACGTTTTGATATTTTTATAGTTAATATATAATGAACTTTTATAAAAATGTAAGTAGGATACCCCCTGCCGCTCCTGTTATAACGATTATCCATGGTGGTAACTTAAAATAAACTAACATACAAAACAATATAGCGGCAAATGCAAAATCTATTGGTTCTATAATAGAACTAGTCCAAATCGGTTGGTAAAATGCGGCAATCAGGATACCAACTACAGCTGCGTTTACCCCCATCAAAGCTCCCTTGATTTTAGGGTTACGGCGTAAGGATTCCCAAAAAGGCAACGTTCCTAAAATTAAAAGAAATGCAGGTAAAAAAATAGCAATCGTTGCGATTAATCCGCCTTTCCATCCATTTATAATAGCCCCTAAATAAGCTGCAAAGGTAAATAATGGACCAGGAACGGCTTGTGTTGCACCATATCCTGCAAGAAAGGTTTCTTCACTTAACCAACCAGTTGGAACAAATTCTCTTTCAAGTAAGGGTAACACAACATGCCCGCCACCAAAAACGAGTGAGCCAGAGCGATAAAAACTATCAAACATAGCAACCCATTGGATAGAAGTGACTTCCCTCAAGAATGGTAATAGAAATAATAAGCCAAAAAATAAAGTTAAACAAATGATTCCAAGCTTTTTTGAAATAGGAAAATGTACATCTGAATTATTTTCTTGTATATTATGTTGTTTATAAAGTAAGTAACCAATAAATGCAGAAAATAGAATAATTCCTATTTGGGAATAGATCGTTTGCCATAATAGTGTGATGACTAATGCTAATAAAGCGATTATTTTTCGTTTCAGGTCAGGTGTTAAATTTTGTGCCATCCCTAAAACAGCATGAGCAACGATTGCTACCGCTACCAATTTAAGACCATGTATCCAGCCTGTTTCTCCAATATTGAGGCCTTGTAAAATCAACGCAAAAATAATAAGGGCAATAACAGAAGGTAACGTAAATCCAAGAAATGATACAATTCCTCCTAAAACCCCACCACGTGCGACACCTATTCCAATTCCTACTTGACTACTTGCGGGACCTGGAAGAAATTGAGCCAATGCTACTAAATCAGCGTAACTTTTTTCATCCATCCATTTTCTTCTGCGAATATATTCCTCATGGAAATACCCTAAATGTGCAATAGGACCCCCAAATGATGTTAAACCCAATCTTGCTGAAACAGTAAGAATCTCAAATAAAGTTCGTAAGGAATATTTATCCTTTCCTTCGCTCTTTGTTTGATTATCCATACATTCTCTCTCCCTCATCATGGAATATAAAAGAAACTATTCTTTAATTTCCTTAAATAACTCATATGCTTTTGCTCTTGCTTCATGAAGTATTTTAATTCCTTTGTCGGTTGTTCGATAGTATTTTCGTATTTTTCCTCCAACATTTTTTTCTTCTTTAGTTAACAACCCATCTGATTCCATAGAATGTAAGATAGGGTATAAAGTTCCTGCACTAATACTATATCCATGCTCTTTTAGTTCTTCCACCATCCATAATCCGAAAATAGGGTGTTCATTTGCATGATGAAGTATGTGTATGTGAATGAATCCTAAAAACAATTTTCTTAAAACTTTATCCTCCATTAATTTCCCTCCATTCTAATATAAAACTTAATTATCGAAAGTCGTTAACGTTTAACGATATTAAAAATACATAATAATAATATCACAATATTTTATCTCTTTCAAAGCGATTTACAAAATCTTTACATAATCTCCTATTTTCATTACATAAAAATTCATAAGGAATAGAGAGAGAAATTTTTTAAGTGTTGTAGTCTATTCTGTTTCACTTGTTTTTTTGCGCGACATCAATACAAGATTGACATATAATCATTATCACATCGTTGTTCGACTTTTTATTCTCATGCTTCTTGTAAACGATAATCTACACGTCCATAAATTACACACCAAAAAACAACCATCGTTTCTTCATTTTTATCACGTATCAATTTCCCATTAGGAAAAAACGGAAAGTCCTCAATCTCTATCTCATTTAAAATAAAATGATCGTCAATCCAATCCATCACTTTTGCTTCATTTTCTTCCATATAAATCAGACACCACCTTATTTTGGGCATTAAAAAAGCATGACAGAATGAATTTGTCACACGTTAGTTTCGTTCTATTTATAAAACTTCTGCAATACCAGCCATAATATATTCCGCGCATGGTATAGCAATCGCATTGCCAATTGCCTTATATCTAGCATAATCACTTATTGCTTCATCTTTATTTCCAAGGGCTGTCCATCCTTCTGGTAATCCCATCAATCGTTCACATTCTAATGGAGTAAGCTGACGAATAAATCCTTCTTTTTCTTCTCCTTCATACCAAAATGAAAAATAATTTACGGATCCAGCGAGTAAAGTGGGGAAAGGATCTCCTGTTCTTCCGAAACTGCCGTGAAACCCTTTTTCTTTTCTTTCCTTTGCCGTACTTCGCATACGTCTTTCTTGAAAGGGACGGATGATGGGTATTTTCCCCCTTGCTTTTTGAGTAGATATTCTACTGGCAATGGTGGAGGACAGCCTGCCCTCTCCGATAGACGTAAAAACCGATTGCAAATCGCGGGCTTTAAATAATATTTCTGTGGCACGTCTTCCTCCAAAATCTGCCACGAGAAAGATACGTCTTCTTCTTTGAGCAAGTGTGGGCTTTCCCCAATATTGGGCATCCAAGAGTCGCCAAGCGACATCAACATCATTCCCTCGGACCATTCCAGCGTTTGCCCAGACTTCAGAAGCAGGCATTGGAATTTCGGTATTTGTGAACGATTCAAGCACGGCCTTAAAATCCAGCCTGTTATTTGATGAAAAAGCTCCCATGACGTTTTCCCAAACAGCGATAACTGGATATGTTCCATTCGTTGCACACCTCATTTCTTCTATAATTCGGATTGCGTGAAAAAATAAACTCGATTGACTTCCTATAAGACCTTCTCGTTTACCAATATTGGATAGGTTCTGACAAGGGGAACCAAATGTAATGATATGAACAGGTGGAATTTCTCCCCCTTTTACTTTTGTAATATCTCCTAAATGATGTATGTTAGGAAAATGTCGTTTCGTAATAGATATGGGAGCTTTTTCAATTTCACTTGCCCATATTGGTTGAATCCCGTAACGAGAAGCAGCTAATGGAAATACACCAATCCCATCAAATAAACTTCCTAAAGTTAATTTTGTCATATTTCACCTTCTATTCTCCGTTTTTAGGCGTAAAAAAAAGACGTTCATTTTATTTGAACGCCTTACAATGTTTTTATTCTCTTGTGTTCCCACACCCCAGATCAATTACCACTGAAACGGTAATGTGGTTTTTCAATACTTTATTTCTACTTTTTTCACCTTCTCCTACAAACACGATATGCTTGTGAAAGTGTTTAAAACTAAGGATTTCTATATAGTTTCTCTTTGTAGCAACGATACACACTCCACATGGGACGAGCCACCAAGCTTGATGTCTAGCGCTTTTTTATGGGTGAGTACGTTTGCGGGAACATATCGACTAAAGGTGTACGTACGTGGGAACATATCAATGAATTTACTCAAATTCGGAACCTGAAATAGTTCTAATCAATACACAAAAAGACTCCCATTCAGCCGGGAATTTGTTGCTTCAACTTCTTTTAGATTACGTTTTTCTCGAATAATTTCATTCTAGAAAATAGAATTCCAACTGAACATCGTGTCAGTTGGATAAAATTGGGTTTATATTAATGATATTGACGTGAAAATTTATTCTTACCTTGATTTTAGAAATAACAATTACATATAATTTCTTAAGTAAATAATTTGTCAATAAACTTCATAGAGCATTTGAACTACTTAGATTATCAGACTTTTTTTCGAGATTCATGATGACGACACCAACAATAATGATCATAAGACCGAAAACGTTTAAGCCTGAGAGGATTTCATTAAAAAGAAACATTCCAACTAAAGCTGTTCCTGCAGTCCCAAGTCCAGCCCATATGCTATATGCGACACTTAGTGGAATAAACTTTAGAGAAATAATTAACAAAGTAAAAGAAATTCCAAAGCCAATGACAAGAGCAATACTAGGAATTAAATTCGTAAACCCATCAGATAGTTTAAGCATCGATGTAGCAAAAATTTCAAATAAAATGGAAGTAAATAAAATCAAATAATATTTCATACCATAATAACTCCTTTTTAAATTCTCATTAATACAACGCCAACAATCAGTAAAAGAATACCTACAGCGCCTTGTATAGTTATTTTTTCCTTAAAAATTAAAAAACCTACGAGTGCTGTTAATGCTGTTCCTGTCCCACTCCAAGCTGCATAAGCGAAACTTAACGGTATGGAAATTAATGACAATGAGAGTAAATAAAAGGCTAACGCATACCCAATAATTACCCCAAGGATCGAAAGTACTTTTTTATTGCTACTTATTGAAGTTAGTTTCATCATGCTTGTACCAAATACTTCCGCAAGAATCGCACTTACTAAAAATACATATGCCATTTAAATCACATCTCTTTCCATTAAATCACAATAATGAAGCACTATTTTTTCCATTCTTTCTTTAAAAATATCCACATAGCTATACATGATAGAAAACCAAATTCCGTCACAAATCAAACGCAGTTCTAAAATCTTATCAGGATTTCCTTTGTCTTGATCGAATAGTTTGATCCAGTGTTCAGATACGGATTCCCACAGTTCTTTACTCTTTCCATCTTCTAGAGAAGAAATAAAAACCGATGGAAGCAAAACATTTTCAGTATCATCTAAATAGTCAATGGTTGCTAATGCATATGCCCGTGTAAATTGATAAGCTCCAGACAGTTTAGATTTATATTTGTTAATTTTTCCCTCGAATTGTTCTATCACCATTTTATTCATATTTAATAATAATATTTCTTTACTATCAAAGTGATAGAGAACACCACCTTTTGTAATTCCAGACTTCTCGGCAAGGTACTGCATGGTTAATTTTTGGATACCTTCCTCATTTATAATCTTAGCCGCATTTGTAAGATGTTCTTCTTTTTTACTCAACATACATCACTCCAGTTATCTATATTACTGTACTGAACGTTCAGTACAGTAATATTAGCAAATCATTTTTAAATTGTCAATTATTGATTTTATATAAAATGATACTGTTATAAAAAAATGCCTACATCTAGTAGACATTCTTGAATTATTAATATTTGTTTCGGTAATGCTCCCCAAATTCGCATATCTTCCTGACCTACTGACCAAATGGCAATACTCTGAAACTTCCACTTGTAAGTTGTCCCTATTATCCAATCAACTAGACTATCGATATCTTGATAATAAAGAATTGAAAAGCCGATGAAAAGTTACCTCCGATTTCACAGGGTCATGCAATTAATCTATACATCAATTTCAACAATCATTTCAGACTTAAATTCAATCTCCAACTTTTCAGGATGAACTACAATTCTCTCAACCATCCGCTTAACTAGCTGCTCATCATACGTTTCTAGTTCGCATGTTTGCTCTTTTAATAACGCTGATATTTGTTCCAATCGTTCTCTTCCATTATCTTGTTCTGCAATCTCTAGTTGAAGTTGTTGCTTTTCTTCCCTTCGTTTGTAAATATTATCGACAACGTCATTATAATCTTTGTTTGAATTCGCTAAGCCGATTAAAGAATGCTGCAAGGCTTCCAGTTCTTTTTCAACTTTCACCAGTTTATCGTGTAAATGACTTGATAACGTTTGTGCAATATTTTGTTCTAAGACTTTGAGAAAGTTGCTCCGATTTTTAAACAGTTCATTTATCGCTTGGATAACGGCTTGCTTTAAGCCCTCTTCTCTAACAGTTCGTGCATCACAAAATACTCCAGTATTCTCTAACCTGCTGACACATCGCCAAACAATTGACCGCTTCCCCCGGTTATTCCAATGGACTCTTCTAAATATTTCTCCACAGTTTTCACAAAATACAATCTGAGCCAAACTGTGGTTGCTGCTGTAATTTCGCCTTTGTCCATTTTTACTAATATGAGCAATTTTTCGTTTTTTCAACTCTTCTTGCACGAGCATGAAGAGATGTTTTGGTATGATGGCTTCGTGGTTATTTTCCACATAGTATTGCGGAACAACACCATCGTTGTTCACTCGCTTTTTCGATAAAAAATCAACGGTATATGTTTTTTGTAGAAGTGCATCTCCCGTATATTTTTCATTCGTTAATATTTTATGAAGTGAACTGCTGTACCATTTTTTTCTTCCTGCACCTGTCAATATACCGTCCGCTTCAAGTCCTTTTGCAATTTTATTTAAGCTAGACCCTTCCAAGTATTCTCGGTAAATACGTTTGATGATTTCCGCCTCTTCTGGCACAATGACTAAACGTTTATTTTCATCTTTTGTATAACCCAGAAACCGATTATGGTTTACTTGTACTTCGCCTTGTTGGTATCGGTACTGAATTCCAAGTTTTACGTTTTGGCTAAGTGACTGACTTTCTTGCTGGGCAAGTGATGCCATAATGGTTAGCATCACTTCCCCTTTCGCATCCATTGAATTAATGTTTTCCTTTTCAAAGAATACAGGTATATCCCGCTCTTTTAATTTTCTTATATATTTCAAACAGTCTAACGTATTTCTTGCAAAACGACTGATGGACTTTGTGATGATCATGTCAATTTTTCCATCTATACAATCTTGTATCATTTTATTGAACTGTTCCCGCATTTTCGTGTTTGTTCCTGTAATGCCATCGTCTGCATAAACACCTGCAAGTTTCCACTCGGGATTAGCTTGAATGTATGACGTGTAATGTTCGATTTGCACTTCATAACTCGTTGCCTGTTCATCACTGTCAGTTGATACTCGGCAATAAGCAGCTACCCTCAGCTTTTGCTTATCACTTACTTCCCTCGTTCTTCTTGGTCTTGCCGGGATGACTGTAACATTTCTTGAACTTTCCATACTTTAGGTCACCACACTTTCTATTAAACTGTAAACATATTCTGCTTGTTTATATGGGTTGTCATGTTTGATATCGATAGTTGGTATAGTGAATGTGGGAATTTCAAACGGGGTTTCTTCTTTTTTTTTATTTAGTCTACCTAATTTTTTTGCCCGTTTATATCTTTCTATCTTCACTTTTTCAAATAATTCTTTTGATATTAAGGTAGGAAAAATATCCGTTCCTAAGTATCTTTCATCCGTTAATATTCGGGTAATACCGCCATGATTTCGCTTTATTCCCGCTTCCTTAGCGGCATTTTCTAATGACAATCCTGATAAATACGCTTGAAAAAGATGCTGCAGTTGTTTCAGTTCTTCTTTATTTATGACTACTTTACCGTTTTCAATTTGATAGCCAAATGGTGTATGTGCCATCACCTATTCACCTCTTCCTTTAGCAACAACCCACTTTTTAATAAAAAACCTATTTTTGTTGACGAGTGTATATAAACCTTTTCAATATATTCCTCAAATATCGTTTCTTCAAATGATGCAACTTCCTGCTGTTTATTGGTGAAACTCATCAGTCTTTTCAGTTCGTAGACTTGTTCTTCTTCGTTGCGAATAAGTCGTAGCAACCGTTCTTTATCATCCAACAACTCGTTAATTTGTTGGTCCATCTTCGCACGTTGCTCTTCATACAATTTCTGTTCTAAAAACTTATCATCCATTAGCTTTTTCAACATTTGACTCTTTGCATAGCACTCGGTCAATTGCAGTTCAATATTATCGAGTTGTTCTTCTGTATCCTGTTTAAAGCCATTTTTCATTGTTTCAAATAGCGGATGCAGTATTTTTTTACGAGCAAATATAAGTTTGTTCATCATCGTAATAAATGCTTGATGAATACGTTCTTCTCTCATAAAAAGCATCGAACATTCATCTTTATTTTTGACATGTGTTGAACAGCACCAGGCAATATATTTTTTATGGGTAGAAGTATGAATTCTTCTTTTAAATGTATCGCCACATTCCGCACACTCTATCTTTCTTGAAAAAGGATAGCGTTTTAAATATTTTCTACTTCCTGCTGCTACATTCTTTTGACTCGCTTGGTACTCAATCATTTGATTGGCTGCTTCAAAATCAGCATGTGTTATGATTGCCTCATGATGATTTTCAATTAAGTATTGATCCAATTCACCTTGATTTACTTTTCGATTAAAATGCTCATCAGTAAAAGTCTTTTGAAGTAGCACATCTCCAGTGTATTTTTCGTTCTTAACAATTCCACGTATCGTAGAACCTGTCCAATTGCCATTTCGTTTTGTTGGAATTCCTTCTTCATTTAACTGCCTGGCAATTCTTTCCGTTCCAATTCCTTCTAATACACTGTTAAAAATCCGCTTGACGACCTGTGCTTGTTCTTCATTTACAATTACTTGTTCATCGAGATAATCATAACCGTAAGGTGGATACGATAATTTGTAGGTCCCACGTTTGAAACGTTGTCTAATCGACCACTTACTATTTTCGGAAAGTGACACTGATTCATTTTCTGCAAGACTGCTTAAAATCGAAAGCATGAGTTCACTTTCCATTGAGTTCGTATTGATATTTTCCTTTTCAAAATAAATATGCACACCTAAGTCCATTAATTTTCTGACTAACTCCAAGCAGTCAATCGTGTTTCTCGCAAATCGACTAATGGATTTAGTTAAAATGAAATCAATCTTTCCTGTTTCACAGTCGGATATTAAACGAAGCAATTCAGGTCGCCTATCCTTTTTCGTTCCTGTGATACCTTCATCACTATAAATATCAACGAGTTGCCATTCATCATTATTTTCAATTAAAATTTTGTAGTGTCGTCTTTGTGCTTCTAAACTAATCAATTGATCCTCATTCGATGTTGACACTCGTATATAGGCAGCGACCTTTTGTTTCGGTTTTACTACTGAAAATGTTGTCATATCAAGTGTTGTTATCTTTCTCATCCACTCACCCCTTTTTCTTGTATGTGACATATTAGCGTTAGACCACTGTTATATCAAGGTTTATCGCACATTAAAGGGCCTAATAAGGGATTGAATTTTTGACGATTTAATTTGCTTATTTGATTGAATTCTTCCTTTGAAATGAGTTCTTTTTCACGTAGTTTCATGAGCATTTTTTCAGCAAGATGATAATTAAGTTCGTTTTGAAGTTGTCCTTCAGTTGGTTTTGATGGTTTATGATTAGGTGTTTGATGCTCAGATGAGAGTTGTGTCATTCGCATATGGTTTTCCTCCTAAATAGTCTTCTACCTATATGCGAAAAAAAGTGGGAATTCGAACCCTTATTTCTGTAATATGTTGATTAATAGTTGATATGTAATTGAAGTTCTAGATATAATGAAAGTAGATTATTCAACAAACGGGCCAGTTTGTTGAAGATTAGATGCTATAATTGTTATTAAAAGGATTGAAGGATGCTTAGGAAGACGAGTTATTAATAGCTGAATAAGAACGGTGCTCTCCAAATATTCTTATTTAGAAAAGCAAATCTAAAATTATCTGAAAAGGGAATGAGAATAGTGAATGGACCAATAATAATGACTAGAGAAGAAAGAATGAAGATTGTTCATGAAATTAAGGAACGAATATTGGATAAATATGGGGATGATGTTAAGGCTATTGGTGTTTATGGCTCTCTTGGTCGTCAGACTGATGGGCCCTATTCGGATATTGAGATGATGTGTGTCATGTCAACAGAGGAAGCAGAGTTCAGCCATGAATGGACAACCGGTGAGTGGAAGGTGGAAGTGAATTTTGATAGCGAAGAGATTCTACTAGATTATGCATCTCAGGTGGAATCAGATTGGCCGCTTACACATGGTCAATTTTTCTCTATTTTGCCGATTTATGATTCAGGTGGATACTTAGAGAAAGTGTATCAAACTGCTAAATCGGTAGAAGCCCAAACGTTCCACGATGCGATTTGTGCCCTTATCGTAGAAGAGCTGTTTGAATATGCAGGCAAATGGCGTAATATTCGTGTGCAAGGACCGACAACATTTCTACCATCCTTGACTGTACAGGTAGCAATGGCAGGTGCCATGTTGATTGGTCTGCATCATCGCATCTGTTATACGACGAGCGCTTCGGTCTTAACTGAAGCAGTTAAGCAATCAGATCTTCCTTCAGGTTATGACCATCTGTGCCAGTTCGTAATGTCTGGTCAACTTTCCGACTCTGAGAAACTTCTGGAATCGCTAGAGAATTTCTGGAATGGGATTCAGGAGTGGACAGAACGACACGGATATATAGTGGATGTGTCAAAACGCATACCATTTTGAACGATGACCTCTAATAATTGTTAATCATGTTGGTTACGTATTTATTAACTTCTCCTAGTATTAGTAATTATCATGGCTGTCATGGCGCATTAACGGAATAAAGGGTGTGCTTAAATCGGGCCATTTTGCGTAATAAGAAAAAGGATTAATTATGAGCGAATTGAATTAATAATAAGGTAATAGATTTACATTAGAAAATGAAAGGGGATTTTATGCGTGAGAATGTTACAGTCTATCCCGGCATTGCCAGTCGGGGATATTAAAAAGAGTATAGGTTTTTATTGCGATAAACTAGGTTTCACTTTGGTTCACCATGAAGATGGATTCGCAGTTCTAATGTGTAATGAGGTTCGGATTCATCTATGGGAGGCAAGTGATGAAGGCTGGCGCTCTCGTAGTAATGATTCACCGGTTTGTACAGGTGCGGAGTCGTTTATTGCTGGTACTGCTAGTTGCCGCATTGAAGTAGAGGGAATTGATGAATTATATCAACATATTAAGCCTTTGGGCATTTTGCACCCCAATACATCATTAAAAGATCAGTGGTGGGATGAACGAGACTTTGCAGTAATTGATCCCGACAACAATTTGATTAGCTTTTTTCAACAAATAAAAAGCTAAAATCTATTATTAATCTGTTCAGCAATCGGGCGCGATTGTGGAAGATTAAATAGTCATTTAAGTTACAACCGAAGAGTTTAACTACTCTTCGGTTGTTTTTATTTATTCATACTTCACAAACGCATCTTTAAACCCAGCTTTCTTTGCTTTTTCCAGCTGCTTATCAGCATTCTTTTTAACACTATACGCACCAATCTGTACACGATATAGTTTCTTTCCACCAGTTGATGGTTTAGATGTTGACGTACCTTTCGCTAATTCCTTCTTCACATCTGCCCTAAACGTATCCATTGACTTACCATGTTTTGAAAACCAATGACGTGGGTCGCCATGATTACTAGCGATTTTTTTCTGGTACCCTTCATAATGGCCGATGATATTTTTCTCCGTTAGTTTGTATTGTTTACAAAGATAAGCAGCAAGTTCAACTGCTTCTTTATATACCTTATTAAAGTAAGTTCTATCTGTTAAGTTATCCTCACAGATTTCAAAACCAATATGTGTATTATTCGCATCTCCACCCGCATGCCAACCACGATGATTCCAAGGTAATGTTTGGTAGGTTGCAATCGACCCATCTTTTAACTTTCCGATAAAAGCATGAACACACACTTGTCTGCCATCTGGACGTGGCTGGTTCCAGTGATTGTTGTATTGATTCTTTCCTAACAATCCATCGTCTGGGCCAACGTAACGCTTTAAATTCGGATTGTTTGCCCCTGTGCTATGAACCATAATTCCTTTTGGTGTGATTTTCCTTCCAGCTTTGTAACATTCATTCTTCGTTAAATATAACTTTTTTAAATTCATGATTCATTTCCTCCTTTATTGTGTAACTGAGCAAGTGCATTTTTCAACTTCTCAGGTATTGGTAAACCCAAGCGTGAAGCATTTTCTAGCATGGAAATCCCTTCATTCGAGCAATAAAAAAAGATGACTGCTGTTCTAAGAACGCTGCCATCCCCTATTAAATGTGTGTCAATCATATGCCCGACACCTACCAGTATAAAAATTAATACCTTCTTAAATATCCCTCGGTAACCAATCTCACTAGACAGTTCCTTATCAACAATTGCACACATAATTCCAGTGATATAATCAGCAACAACCAATATGATCAAGGCATACAAAAAGCCATCTAGCCCTCCTAAAAACCAACCAATAAATCCACCTAGTGCTGTAACGATGATTTGTATCCAGTTCCATATATCCTTCATAGAATATTTCCCCCTTCAGTTTTAAAACATCTATATAAAAAGGGTGTCCACATTTTGTAGACACCCTTGAATTATTCATATTTGTTTGGGTAATGCTTCCCACACTCGCATATCTTCCTGCCCTAATGACCAAATGGCAATGCCTCGTAATTTCCACCTGTAAGCTGCCTCATTTGCCCAATAAACCAAGCTATCAACATCTTGATAATAGAGAATTGAAAAACCATCCGCATCTCCTAAAAATAAACGTGATATCCAAAGGTTAATGTCCTTTGGTTTTATTTTGACGGTATAATCATTTCCCGCAATTAGTGGTAATTCTTGTGAGTGAAAGAAATCATAATCCATTGATATATCATCATTTCTTGTGCTTATCTCTTCCACATCATTATTTACTTTAAAGACTTGGAACTCATTATCCCAAGTAACACCTGTTCTTGGTATTCTTCCAAATTCTACTGTGTTTCCATTTGGAAAAGTTATATCTACACTTTCATATGGTTCGTATGTCCATGCATCTCCTAAACGAAGTAAGTCAGATATCATGCGGTTATCTGAACGAATTCCTGCAGAGCCTCCACTGAAATCATTTATATCCACTTTAAATCTGAATGTGTTTGCTGCCCCGGAATACACCCTGACAGAATTATTACGAATTCGCATTTCAATCGTGTACAGATTAGGAGCAGTTCGTAAATTAGCGTTTGATGTTCGTTCAATTTGAACATTATAACTACCCAGTAATGAATTACTTTTATACAACTCTAGACGTTGAGAAGTATAATTTAAACAGCAAAACAAATCTCCACAAAAAACTCCTGCTCTCCCACTTCCGTTTTGTGGGAATCCAATTCTTGCTCTAATGTGTATATCTTTAAAATCTGAATATCTCCATGTCAATTCACCTTTTCCATCAAGCTGTGCATAAGGACGTGGATTGTTAAAATCATCTTTTTTCCATACTTCCCATTCACCGCTTAGGGTTGTCCAATAATTGCTAGGTAGCGGATTTTCATCCCTGAAGTCTTCGTACCAAATAAGGGCTGAGTCTGGTTTTCTTCTCAATACTTCGGTCGTTAATTTAAATGCACGATCTGGTTCCACCATTTGACCATTTACCCCTTTAAACTTTCTAGGTGCAAGTAAGAACTCCGCTTCACCCGCGCTAGATGATTGTTGAAAGTCTGAGCAAACTCTAAAACCATAAAACTGTACACCAGGTATTCCTGCTTTAACTTTGATGGTATGTGCACCTGCTGTTAAGGATATATTCTTCTTTAACGTTAACCAACAAGTTGTTCTCCAATAAGGCCACCATAGCCTACTCTCTTTAATAGTTGTTTCATCATTATCAATTGATATCTTAATAGAATTCTTATCCCAAAATGGAAAACCAATTCTTACTGCAATGTCATAAGTTCCACTAGATTGTAATGTGAAATTATATATCGTTTCACCGTTTTCACCGAGAGTAACCATCTGAGAAGAATCAGATACAATTCCCGCATGACTATCATAATTACTGCCTTGACGGTCAATATATATATTTCCAAACTCCGTCTTTTGTTGTTTACTATACGCTGTTAAAAAGCTTCTTCGGTTATAATCTTCTGCAATTAATGGATTGGTTCTCGTAACTGCATCTGGACCTTCCATGTAATCATAGACATGTGGCAATGCCCATGGGACTTTATCGTAATCATCCCAATAAGCAATGATAGGAATCATCGGTTGCGGTGGTGCATCATTTGTAAAGTTATAACCACCTGTCATCCAAAGTTGTGCAGCATAATAGGTGTTGGACGTACCACGATAAACCCTATTTAAATTCTGAGGTGTATCATCAATTCGCCAGTTCCAACCGTAACCTGGAAGACCTAAGAATATCTTCTTTGGAGACATGACGCTTGTTGCATAATTATAAATACCTTCCAACCAATCTCGCGGGGAAACTGGACCAGGAGCGGAACCCGCCCAAGCCATCCCATAACTCATAATCGCAGCCGTATCACAATAAGGATCTAAGTCTTCATAAACACACCAGTTTTCTCCACCAACAGAACCTTGAACCCCTGTCATTCCAGGTAAGCAGATATTGACAAGCTTTGATGAATCGTACTGTTTTACAGTTTGATAAATATCTTTAAATAAAAGGTTTGCGGCATCTTTGTTTTCATAGCCACCACCACGTTCTAAATCAATATCAACTCCATCACACCATGGATATTTCTTCATGATTCGAACGATTTCTGATAAAAATTTATCTTTTGCACCATTTGTGTTATTTCTGATTGCTGTAAATATTGATGCCGTTCCATGATTCATGATTGTTAGCAACCATTTTATATGCGGCCATTTATTGATATATGGCATCATGCTCGATATACTTGTCCCTGTTTCTTTAATAGTACCTGTAATATCTACCTCAAATGTAAATATACCTACCGTATCAAGCCTATCCCCGTATTTGTTTAAAGCCTCATACATTCTTGCGTTTCCCATGAAACTCCACACCATTGTCTTTTTGCCTTCTAGATATTGACTCATTGCTTGCCACTTCCTTCTTGCATTTCCTGGAATTCAAATAAAACTCGTGCTGCTTTTCCTTCTTCGAGTTCTACAATGTGCTTACTATCAGATGCTGCGGTATATTGATAAAACCCTTCTTTTTCTGTTTTGCTTTGATTTCGCAATACTTCTCTAGTGGAAGCTAATAATGAAAATGTGTCATCTGGATTTGCTACAGCTTTAAATTTCATATGGTGGGATCCATATCCTTGCGAAAGTTTAATACTTCCTGCTTTCATTGATTGAAGGGGTGTGATATGACAATCCAGTCCTGCAGATGTTGTTCCCAGATTAAATATGACAATCGTTTCTTTACTTCTAACCACTCCATTATAGAAACGAACTGGGAGAACCCCGCTTTCTTCTCTATATTTTTCAAGTGAGGTTTCTGTGTTTAAGACATATCCCGTTAGCTTATCGCCTTCTTGAAGTTGTATATCTGTATAATAAATCGTCCCCGTACAGTCTGTAACGAACAATTTCAAAGTTACATTTACGACTCTTTTATCTTCTTTCACACGTATCGTTTCACTAAATCGAGTAAATTGTATCGCCATTCGAATCACCTAACCATCAAGAGTCCACTTTATTTCTGATACATGCCCAACCCACCCAGTAGCGATTGAGCCACCTTGCAAAAGAATATCTGTAAAATACACTGTCCCGGTGCAATCTTTTACAAATAATCGAATTGTTAATTTCTTAATTTTCCCAGATCCTTTTGGAGTAATTGCATGTGCAGTTTGAGTAAAAAAAACCATTTCAAACACCTCTAATATAAATCAATAATTCTCTTTTCAATCGATCCATCTTCGTATTCAATTTCCACTTCAATCCCTACTTGCCCATTTGGCCCTTTCTCTAGATTTTCAGAACCAATTTGTGCGGATATAGTATAATTCTTTCGATTTGCTGGATATACGGTTTGATACATAGATTTCGTCATTCCCAAAACACCTTCTGCTTTAAAAGATGCATCACCGCTTGCACCATTGTTAGGGTCAACTGTAAAACCAGAATTCACCCAATACGTAAATCCATCATCTGCCCTTGAATTTCTCAAATGATTAAACGGTACTAAATCTTTTATTTCCTGCCGATCAAGCACATCTGTGTCATGTAGCATATCTGCAGCCTTATCCCACTGGGCTGATGAATCACCTAATTCTTTTAATTTTGTCGATAATTCAATCACTGTTTTCCATGGTTCTTGCAAATTGTACTGCCTGCGTACGATACGAGTCTTCACTTGTAAATTTAATTCTTTATCGTTAACGGTAACAATATCTCCTAGATCCCATTCCTCATGTTCATAACCAGTTAGTACAGATAGGTCCATTGCTGTTAAAACATACGACACTCTCGGTTTTGCATATTGTCCTAATCTCATATTTGCAAACTCTAACATTTGATAAGGGTTGCTAAAGGATGAGGCATCAAGTGTTGCTATCCGTACCTCTGATGTAAAGCTATAATCTTCTACATATGCTTTGTTATTATTGATAGATGAAAATGTCATGCCATCTTTACCGTATGCGTATAATCTTGTCACTAAACTTCTTGTATCCACTGTTCTTTGAATACTTTTCATATTCTTTCTATAACTAAATAACGCACCACTATCTTTCCCGCCAAATGTCAGTAAATGAACTAAACGATTCGCACTATCAAAAATTAAATCTCCACCATGGATGTTTTGCACTTCTCGTAATATAGATAATGCATTTTTCTCCTCTGATTCCCACGTCCGCTTTGTAGTTACATTCACATTTCCAACAGACCACTCCGTTCCTTCTAACGCATATTTCATTGGGACATCAGCAGTATCTGCATTAAATTCAATAGGCTGTTTATCCGTACTAAAAGCTAAGTCATAAAAATCTGCTTCTGCATATACGTGAGTGATGATATTACCTTCTTGGCTTTTTTCATCCGTTATCGTTCGTATGCGATACACATCGTCTACGATTTGAATTTGTTTTTCGTTTTCAATACTTTCCCTTTTTAAATCGTGAAAAGGAATCTTAAACTCTAAAATATCCGCTCCATTAATTTCACTCGTCACAATAACATCATAAGCATTTTCCAAAACAGCATCCCAAGCCCCATTACTATCCAAAACCACGGGTCTAGCAAATCCAAGCTTTTCATAGGCGGGTTTGGGGATATCATGCAATATAACTTCTATTAGTTTCGGTGTTTTCGTTTCATCTTCTGTCGTTAAAGTAATGCGATAGCGGATATAAGCTCTATTAGGTGAAATTAATTCACCTGTTGGTCCAATTGTTTGCCACGAAGTCCAATCCTCAAGGTCATCTGATGTGGATGTTTCAACTAAACTAATCGCAGTTGTTCCAGCAATATATTCACTAGTTACTGAAACTCTACCATTGCCACCTAAACTACACTTTTTAGGTATTGTATAGAGCACACCACTACCTGGATACTTGTTATCTTCTTGCTTTAAAATAACAGCACCTGGTTCCGTTAATGCATCGACTTGGGATGCACTATCTGCACCATTTGCTTGAATAGAAGATTTAAAATGTAAGTGTATATCTTCCATTGTTAACTTTGAATCTTTCTCAAAAAACCAATCATCAAAACCACCAGCATAGTAATACGTATCTTGTAACATACCCACGACAATGTCAGCGGTACATTCTTCATTCAGTATACCTGTATAATTTCTTACAGGTGATTGCCAAGTTGCCCCGTTCGACCTGTCACCGATAAAGTTTTGAATTGTTTTATCAGTCCTATTAATAATGGTTGTGATAAAATACCAACCATTGTTTATAAAACTTATACTTGGTGTCTCGGATGTATCATAAATTAATGTCCCCGCGTTGTTATAAAGCATTAATCGTAGTCTTCCTTGATATAAAGATATATAGAAAATTGGTTGTCCAGGTCCATTCCTTGTACTAAATATAGGAATAAATGTTTGACCAATTGAATAGGTTGTCGGATTTATCCAGCCACCAACTACAATTTTCACCCCTAAATCAGTAAAAAAGCTACCATCATTGGTAGCGGTAAGATATGTCTTTTCACTTGTTGGATTGACAATATTCTGCCTGAAAAATCGCCCAAACCTTCCTGCTACTAAACTTGCAGATGTTCCAGACCAATTTGATATCGTAAAATGATGATTATTTGTGCCACTATCTATCAGCTGACTTTCATTTGGTTGTGATTCATTAAAACGCCATAATGCAACTGTTTCATCATGAATCGGAAACTCACCAGTAAAATCTGTTTGAGATGTTACAACCGATTTAATCGCCATAATAAAATCACCTCCATCTACTTTGACTTAATACATGAAGTTCCGTAAATGCTGCTCCTGTACCATTTACTTTTATTTCATTACTACCAGGATATAAAACTGGAAAATTTAACTCATCTAAAACAGATAAACCATTCCGAACCGTATTACCACTTGTATCTGTTATTTTTGCAGTTAGTAATCCACTATCAATGATTAATATTTCATTTGATGATAATGGTCCATTAACTTTTAAACTTTCGCCATTTGTGGTAACCGTTAAAAATGTTGAACTTGGATTACTGATATTTCCTTTCATTCGATATATCGGGAAAGATTCTATATTGCCTAACTCCCTTTCAACTACATGGCTACCAGTAGAATTAATCGTAAATTGCTCATCTGTAATCGCATAACCATAAGGGTCTGGACAAACAAATGTAAGTTCAAAGGAACCTGCACTTCTTAATATTCGTTCACAATCCACTTTCTCTACTAAACGTGCTAAAAAATATCTGTTTGGAATATCGTCTAGCACTAATTGTTTTAATCCTAAATTAGGGTTCAACCATTCAGCTACATCATCCAATAGATGAATCACTTCGGTAAATGAATGCTGCGGAAAAATATTACAAATGACTTTGATATATTTTTCTGATGTATCTGAACCTAGATCGGCAATTCCCATTCGACCAGGTATAACTTCAAATGCATTTCTAGGAGCGGGAGAAACTTGCCAACTAACAATTCTTGCGGTGATTTTCATGTTTTTCGAATGAACGCCATCAAATGTAAACCCCATTCATCCCACTCCTTTCTAACTTGGCACGAACCTCCCTTGTGCTCGAGACCCTGTTTGAATTAAGTTATATAATTCTTGTGAAACTTTTCTAATATCATCTTCACTTCTGACAATCATTTGTTGGATCGTAATTAATGATCCATATCCATCTTGACTTGTTGTAATACCGTTTGCCCCTACATTCACGTTTGATTGAATGTCGAAATCTGTCGGAACTGCATCTTGTATATCCTCAGAAACTTGACTCATTGCCTTATCAAAACCAACCCCTAAACCTTGAGCCATATCATCACCAATACCAGCAAATACAGTTGATGGAGATTTAATACCAAGTAAACCTTTTACTCCACTTACAATTCCACCTACAAAATTACTGATTTTATCTTTGATCCAAGTAACCATGGAGGCAATTCCATCCCAAAGACCACGTACAATATTTCGACCGATTTCGACAATTGCAATTGCTGCTTTTCCTATTCCCGTAATTAATGCCATCACAATTTGTGGTAAAGCAGCGACCAGGGAAGGTATAGCTTTAATTATGCCAACTACTAATTGCAAAATGATACGGATCCCCATATCGATAATCATCGGTAAGTTTGAGGTAATAAAGTTAATAATTGAATTTATTATTTGTGGTAAGGCTGCTATCAATCTAGGTAAAGCTGCAACAATACCTTCAGCTAAAGCCATAATAATTCGAAGAGCCGCATTTAATATTTGTCCTAAATTATTGATTAACGTATCTACAATTAAAATGATTGCTTCGATAACCGCTGGAATTAGCTGTGGCAAGGCATCTGCTATTCCGTTCGCTAATGCGATAACAATTTGGATGGCCGCTTCAATTAAA
Source organism: Ornithinibacillus gellani (assembly GCF_003730295.1). GTDB lineage: Bacteria > Bacillota > Bacilli > Bacillales > Amphibacillaceae > Ornithinibacillus_A > Ornithinibacillus_A gellani. The sequence goes on along the minus strand of NZ_QTSZ01000049.1, from coordinate 156,259 downwards.
ATAGGTAAATTTTCAATAATAAATTCCGCAACAGTTGTTACTAAATATACGACCATTTCAACTAACGGCTCGATATTCCCTACAATCGCCTCAATAATTCCTGTTAATAAAGCAATCGCACCTTCTAATAAAGGTGGCAGTAAAGTAGGCAAAAGTTCTACCAATACATTCACCAGCTCTGTTAGCATTGTGGCTATCATATCAATGGCACCCGGGATATACTCTGTAATTCGATTAATTCCTTGAATTAAAAAAGATGATATTCTCTCGCCTATAGCGGTAATATCACCTTCTTGAAATCCATCATTTAATATTTCAGTTATATCTCGAACTAATTCTGTCACATCACCAACTGCCCCTTGGGCCATTTCTGCAAACTGTTCTCCGATAACGATTTGTAGTCCTTCATAGGCTGATTTTAAACTTCGTACAGAACCCGCTAGTCCACTTTCCATCGTGTCTGACATTTGCTGTGCGGCACCATCAGCATTTTCAAGTTCCTTATATAGATTATTCATCTCATCGCCAGTTCCAGATAATAATGCATTCACGCCCGCTAGATCTTGTTTATTGAAAATATTACTTAATGCGTTCATTTTATCTGCTTCTGACAATCCATCAAGTTCTTTATTTAAATCTGTAAATATATCGTTCATATCACGAATATTTCCAGATGAATCGGTAACGCTTATGCCCAGACCTTCTAATTCTTTTGCAGCAGCTGATGTGGGAGAAGTTAAGGACATAATGATGTTTCTTAGTTTTGTTCCGCCTTCTGCTCCTTTTATCCCCCTGTTAGCGAGAACTCCTAACATAACATTTAATGTATCTAAATCTTGCCCAGCATTTTTCATTGTTGCTCCTGCAACAAGAATACCTTCACCTAATTGCTGTACATCTGTGTTGGACTTTTGTGATGTCTTTGCCATTTTGTCCATATACAGATCCATATCAGCGATTTCAAGACCTAAGGCAGCCATGGAATCTGTCACCAAGTCAGATGCCCTTGCTAAATCCATATCACCCGCAGCTGCAAGGGTAAGCACACCAGGTAATGCACCAATCGCCTGTTCTGTATCATATCCCGCTAAAGCTAGATAATTTAATGCCTCAGCTGATTCTGATGCCGAGAAACGTGTAGTTGCTCCAGCATCTTTTGCTGCTTGAGATAATTTATTAAAGGCTTCTTCCCCTTCTTCGCCTGTAAGTCCCATTGTTGCCTGAACTTGCTTCATGGCATCTTCATATTCGCCATAAACATTTAAAGAGTCCTTTATAAACTTACCTGATGCGACTGCCCCAGTTCCAATTGCGGCCATTGCTGCGGCGGCTGCTTTTAAGCCTGCTACCAATACTTTACCCGCAATTTCACCCGCTGTTTTTAAACCATTCACAAGTTTTTCAACTTTTTCTCGGTTAAGCTTCTTTACTTCCTCTTGTGAGTCCTTCAGTTCACGTTCTAAATTATTTAATTCGGCATTCGCATTATTTAACTGAGTTTGCCATGACAATGTTCTTCTATCATTTTCTCCAAAGGATTCAGCAGCATTGGCAAGAGCCTTTTCTAGTGTTGATACTTTTTCCTTTTGTGCATCAATCTCTTTATTTAATACTGCATTTCTTGCGGTTATTGCTTTAATAGATTTATCATTTCTATCGAATTCTGATGTCACTAATTTCATTTCTGAGCCTAACACTCTGAAGCTTTGATTTATCTCACGTAACGACTTCTTAAATTCACGTTCTCCTTCAACACCAATTTTAAGCCCAAAATTGTCTGCCATACTGCCACCCCCTTTAAAAATAAGCATAAAAAAAGAACAATCTATTGATTGCTCTCAAATCCATGTCCTTATATTAACGCTGTGTTGCAAAGCCTTCGTACTTTGGTTCATATTTGTAATGAAGTACCGCTTCAATCAAGCCCAATGTAAATATGCCAAGCTCAACATTCACTAAAATGTCAATCCTTCTGCAATTCTCTTTTATCCACACACCAACGTTTTCCTCAGTTATACCAAATTGCAACATATCCGGATCCCTTAATATTGATGCGGCTAACGTGCTTTGGGCTGATTTCGGATTGTAATGTTGACTTAAGAATCTAGGACCACTCTTAGAGCCTGCTTTGCCTATTTTTAAAAATCTGTCATTATACCAAAATGCATATACTCCCATCATTCCAATAGGAAGCGATTTTGGTTTATGTGGTAAACCTCTATCAATAATTTCATATCCTTCTACTACAATAGGTTTACCTATCGTTTTACTCACATCCTGTATTAATGAATCAATCTCGTTGATTAGTTCCATTCAATATTCCCCCACATTCAGATATTCTGAATACTATTGTATCAGAATTTTTAAATACCTAACGGAATAACATCATCAATCGATAGTTCATTTTTAGGTTTTGTGAGACCTGAGAATTGTTTGTGGATTTCCCATTGATCAAGTAAATGACCGATAGGCATCAACCAAACTTCCTGTTCAGTCCTTTTCAGCTGTGTCACGCCATAATAAATAAGTCGAGCAAACATTTCTTCATCGTTTACTCGACCACTTCGTTTTTTGTATCGGTTTCCTCCGATTCGATATGTCGTTTTGTTCCTTTAAACATTGCTTCCATAATAGCATCTTTAAAAGTTGCCATTTCAACAGGTGAAGTTAACAGTTCCACATCATCCTCTGTTAACAATTCCTTCTTTTCTTCATTTAATCGATTATGAATACGGATACTTTGGTTTGCGAGCAGGGTGATGAGCCAGACAATTTCATCTAAGGCCATCTCAAAGTTTTCAGCTTTCATTAACTTTTCACCCAAGTCTTCTAAACCACCATAACGTTTAGCAATTTCCTTCGTCGCTTTTGTTGTTAAAATTAATTCATATTCTGAACCACCAATCGAAATCTTCGCACTTCTTTCATTCGTCATAATTGTTCGCTCCTTTTACCCTTCGGTTCCCGCAGCAAAAACAGGTTCATACACTTCACTATACCAACCAGTAATTATTCCTTGATTCACACCATCGTCACCTTCACTAACTTCCGCTTTCCATGGATGTTTTCCTTGACCATCAAGCTTGTTTCTCCGTAAAACCGTACCTTCAATTGTTGGTGTAGAGTAGGTAATACTATCCCCTTTTGTCGCAAGGTTTGTTGCAGGAATACCAAATTTCACTCGGTACAACCAAAAATATCGGTAATTTCCATTTGCCTTTTTCGCCCTAAAACCAATCGCAACTGGATCTCCACCATCCTCACTTGTAGATATTAATACATGGTTATCGTCAATTGTTGCCCCAGTTAAATCACTAGCTGCGGCCACACCGATATCATCAATACCAAGCGATAATGTTCCAGTTTGAAATTCTTTAATCACTTCAGCCGCACCATCATCTGCATATAAAGTTGCTTCAGCTAACTCAACAGATAATTCAGCACTAATCGCCTTTGCTAAAGGTGTTGGAGTTTCATAGGTTTCTTCACCATTTTCTCCTTCTGTTATTTTTGCATAATAAAGCCGATCAAGACCAATAGTCGCCATAAATTATTCCTCCATTTCAAATTCATAATATTTTGCCACATCAATAGCTAAATGATGATATCCAGTATCATCTTCATGACCGATATATCTCCTATCTGTTATAACAAAATCCGCACCCAAAAGAGTGCGGACTAAACTATTTTTAATTGATGTATAATTCTTTTTTGAAAACAACGAAACCCTAACTTCTTGTACATCATACTTTGGAATATTATCTGCATGTAATTCAAACATATCAACGATTGGTGTGATTACAATGTATAAATCAGGAGCAGTATCTGAAAAGATACCTGTTTCAACTGGAATACCACATTGTTCCGCAATTTGAGTTACTTCGGCTAATACATTCATATGCTTTCCACTTCTTCTTCCAATTTTTTAATCATCGCATCCATACAAGGTTGCCTTGATGTTCTTCTTGCTGGTTTTAAAAATGGCTTTGCAGGTTGACCCGATTTTCCGTATTCGATTATATTAGCTAATTTAGCGTTGCTAACCCCATCTTTACGTGGTTCATTAAACCCTACTTTAACATTATGATTTCCTCTTCGGTCAACTAAGGCAGGTGATACTCCTAATGCAGATACCAACTCACCAGTTGATCTACTCGGAAGTTTTGTGTCCTTCCCAATAACCGAGCTTAAATTAGACTTCATTTTATCTAATACAATTTCTCCACCTGCTTCAAGAACCCTCGGAACGATTTCATCTGTTTTACTTCCCAATCTTGAAATCTTCATCAAGAATTCTTCTGGCATTTTAATATTAACTTTAGCCATCTGATGCCACCACCTTTTTTGTTAAAACCTCGATATACATATTTCTATTTTTCACATTATCAACGCTTACTACTTCATATCGCCCATCATCACATACAATAAACATTTTCGGTTTAATGGTTAAATCGGGAATGTTTCTAAAACGAAATAACGCATTCGCTTCAGAAAAGGCTGCCCTATTTGCCCAAGTCTTACTACCAAAGCGTTCTTCTTTGTATGCTGTCACAGATGCTAGGATTCTATCGGTTTCTTCACTGAAAGACTCTTCATCTTTTACAATTTCACGTGTTACGATATCGATAAATGTACGCATTTTACCAAAACTCATACGCTATACCTTCCAATCTCTATCTAGCCTTAATAAAAGGTTGACTGTTTTCCAAACTTGCTCTCCAGCAAGTGCGCTATCTGCGAAAAATCCACCTGTACTGCCATCTCGACTTTCGTAAAAGTGTGATGCCAACATGATAACCGCTTGTTCCGTTGTCGCGGGCATATTCTCATCTAAATATGTGCCTTCTTTAATATGTTGGTAACTTTCTGCATAAGATATGGCTGCAGTGATGTACATTTCTATTAAAGCATCATCTTTATCATGTTGGAGTATTAAATTAGCTTTTACTTTTTCTAGTAATGTCATCACTAACACCACCTTTAATTATCTGACATATAACCAGATGTTTTTAATTTTGATAGTAATGCATTAAAATCGGCAACTAAATCTTCTACTGTTTCTGCTGTACTATCTGATTGATTTACCATTTTTTCATTTGAAGAAGAAGGAAGGCCAGTAACCTTCGCTCCTTCTTCAATAACAAGCTCTCCACCAATAACCGTTTTTTCTCCGCCTTGTTCCGTATAATTCTTAACGTTATACCCCATCGCATTCTACTCCTTAATTTATTTTTGTTGTAAGACTTTAATTGCTTCTGGCAAGATTAACTTTCCATCGACACGTTGACTTGCTAGGAAACCAACTTGCCCTGTTGTTGCAAAAAGTTCGTTTAAACGCTTGAATGAACGACCTTGTCTGTCTGCAATCCAATAATATCCGAAATCACCAAAGGCGATAGACTTTGCTTTCGTTTCAATAGTCGGTGCATAAGCTGAAGTGAATACTGGACGATTCAATAACGTATCTGGTGTACCGGCAGTTAGTGATGGTTGCCATAAGTACTGACCTTGACCATCTTTTAATTTTCGAATTGCTTTTACTGTTGCATCATTCATAATGAATACTGCATTTTTACGATAAGGCGCCTTCAAAGAAAACACTAAATCAATAATCTCATCTGCAGTAATAGCTGTGGTAGATGCTGCTGTTACTCCAAGTTCAGCACCGCCAGTATCATTAAAGATTCCCGTTGGTTTTCCTTCGCCATTACCTACAAGAAATGCCTCTTCCTCTTTAGCACCAATTCTTCGAGCAAACTCAGTTGAAATATAGTTCTCTAAATTAAACACACTATCATTTAACAATTCATCTGAAACCTTTAACATTGTACCAAGCTTGTACGCTCCGATGGATGTTTGTCCAAATGCTGAGTCACTTTCTTCAAATTCTTCTCCCTCATCAAGCCATGCAGCAGACCCTTTCGTTGTTACAACTGGAATCTTACGGTCACCACTCGATGTCTTAACTACTTTTGCTAATTGACGGAATACATTTTCTTCTTCTAACGTTTGAACAAGTGTACGCTCAAATTCATCTGGAACTAAAAAACCACCTTCCGAGTCAGTTCCTACGGAAAGTGAGTTCATAACTTCTTGTGTTGGCGCTTTACTTCTCATTGCATTCCAAAATGCATTTTTATATTCGTCTGACGCTCGACCTTCTTTTGATTCCATGCCTGGCACAGAAGGTTTACCAATGATAGGTGTATTTATTGGTCGATTTAACTCTGCATCTAATGCTTCTTGCCTTTCTAATCGTTGGATTTCTTTACCTAGATTCATAATATCTTCTTCCATACGATCGTACATCTGCGCATCTTCAGCTGATACTAAACCATCACTTCCTCGTTTTGTATCTAAAAATGCCTTAGCTGCCTCCCATGCTTTTGCTCTCTTCTCTCGTAATTCTAAAATTTTATTCATATTGATTTCCTCCTAATATTTCAATAAATTAAGCCGCTCATAAAGCGGCTCAACTGATTGTTTTACTTGTGGTTTTTGTATTTTGTTTAACAGTGAATTTGTAACTGCTCGCCTACTAAAAACGAAACTATTTTCAGGTTGGTTTTCATCTTTACCATTTGCGAACATAATGGCATCCGCAAATCCGAGTTCAATTGCTTTATGTGCATTAAGCCACGTTTCAGCATCCATTAATTCCGATAGTTTATTTCTTGATAAACTTGTTTTAATTTCATAAGCGTTAATAATGCTTTCTTTTACTTCACCAAGCATATGCACCGTCTTTTTCATTTCTTCACTATCACCAATTGCAACAGTAAATGGATTATGAATCATCATTAGGGACGTTGGTGACATTTGAATTTCAGTGCCTGCCATCGCAATCACAGATGCTGCCGATGCGGCAATGCCGTCAATTTTGACAGTGACATCACCTGGATACTCCATTAACATGTTGTAAATTTGTGCAGCTGCAATACAGTCACCCCCCGGAGAATTAATCCAAACTTCGATATCACCTTTGCCTTGCACGAGTTCATCCCTAAAGGCAGATGGTGTGACTTCATCATCAAACCAACTTTCCTCTGCTATTGCTCCATATAAATGAAGGGTTCGCTTGTCAGTTTCATTTTCTTTTGTCCAATTCCAAAACTTCTTCATCTTCGGTTTCCTCCTTTTCATATTTCTTTGCAAACACACCTGCGTCTTGAAGTTTCGTCATATTCCCATTGATTAAATATAAGTCTCCCCCAAGTTCATCTGGTATTCGGTCTAAGTTCTCGAGTTCACGAATATCATTAGCACTCATCCAGCCATTTTGCCTTGCTGTTGCATAGCCGCTCATTCGTGAGGCATAATCACCTCTAAGCAATCCATCCACATTAAATTTCACAAAGTACGCTTTCTTTTCACTTTTAGTAAATAGTGAACGACTAATTGCTTGTTCCCACCGAATAACCCATGGATCAAGTGTGTATTTAACGAATTCTAACGATTGTTGCTCTATATTAGAAAAGCTCGACTTTTCCAAGTCACCTACCATGTGAGGTGGCACTCGGAAAATTCGAGCAATCTCGTTAATCTGAAATTTTCTTGTTTCAAGAAATTGTGCTTGATCGGGTGCAATTGCGATTTGTTGATACTTCATCCCTTCTTCTAATACAGCTACTCGATGGGCATTACTTGAACCTTGATAAGCTTTATTCCAACTATCCTTTACTCTTTGGGGGTCCTTGATAGTTCCCGGATGTTCTAAGACACCACCTGGTGCCGCTCCATTAGCAAAAAACTTTGCACCATATTCCTCAGTTGCCATTGCTAGACCCACTGCATTTTTAGCCATCGCAATTGGTGAATATCCAACTAAACCATCAAAACCAAGTCCGTGTATATGAAGTACATCTTCAGCTTTTAATGCAATAGTTGTCTTCTCTGACCCATTCATTTCCTCAAATGTTTTTGTGTATAAATAATACAGATTACCTCTCGCATCTCTTTCGACTGACATTTTATTTGGCATAAGTGGGTAAAGTGCAATAACCTCCCCTTTTCCATTGCGAATGATCTGAGCATACGCATTTCCCCATAATAAAAGATGAGTCATTAATGTTTCTCTAAACACAAATGAACTCATCTCAGGATTTGGTTCGTCATGAAGTAAAAAATATAAGGTATGGGATATTGCTTTTTCCTTCCCACCTGTATCTGTGTACTTATATAAGTGCAGTGGTAAACCAGCTACCGCTTCAGCTAATATGCGTACACACGAATATACTGCAGTCATTTGCATTGCTGTAAATTCATTAACGGATTTTCCACTACTAGAATTTCCAAAGATGAAACTATAATTGCTCCCAAATGAATAGTTTTGTGGTTTATCTCTTGCTTTAAATAAATTTGTAAACCACCGCATATGAACATCACCTCCTCAACGTTAGAACACAATCAATCCTCTATCATCATAAACGGAATCACTTGTTCCGCTTCTTCTTATCGCTCGGTCGAGTGCCATAATTGTTGCCACCGCACCATCAATCTTTTCCGTTGATTTTTCCTTGTCAGGTTTAATGTTTCCAGCTGGATCCGTTCGAACATGAATGTTATCCATCATCCAACGTAAAACTGGATGTCCGCCATGAGCAAGTTTTTCTTCTAATGTTAATTTCATCAACTCTTTTGATGATGGGCTCATATCTTTAAAACCTTGTCCAAAAGGAACTACAGTAAATCCTAAACCTTCAAGGTTTTGCGTCATCTGAACAGCACCCCAACGGTCAAATGCAATTTCTTTAATGTTGTATTTCTTTCCTAATTCTTCAATGAATTTTTCAATATAAGCATAATGAACAACGTTCCCTTCCGTTGTTTGCATATGTCCCTGTTGTTCCCACACATCATAAGGTACTCTGTCCCTATCCACACGTTGTCTGATGTTTTCTTCTGGTACCCAAAAGTATGGCAATATTACATATTTATCATCTTCATATTCTGGTGGAAAGATTAAAACAAATGCTGTGATGTCTGTTGTCGATGATAAGTCTAAACCCGCATAGCACTCTCTGCCAATTAAACTTTCAGGGTCAACTGGCAAACTACATCTATCCCACTTTTCCATTGGCATCCATCTGACAGATTGTTTTACCCATTGATTCAGTCTTAACTGCCTAAACAAGTTCTCCTCAGCAGGATTCTGTTTCGCACTTTCACACGCTTGTTCAACTTTCTCAATATCTACTGTAATTCCTAGTGACGGGTTTGCCTTCTTCCAAACTTCTGGATCTGTCCAATCATCATCTTCCTCTGCACCATAGATAACAGGATAAAAAGTAGGGTCTATTTTTCTTCCTTCAAGTACATCTTTTGCTTTTTGATGTACTTCGTAACATATTGAATGTTGGTCATTTCCTGCAGTAGTGATTAAAAAGTACAGTGGTTGTTTCCTTGCGTCCCCTGAACCATGTGTCATAACATCATATAACCTTCGATTAGGTTGCGCATGAAGTTCGTCAAATACAACCCCATGAACGTTCAACCCATGTTTTGTGTAAGCTTCAGCTGACAATACTTGATAGAAACTCCCTAAAGGTTTATAAATTAAACGTTTTTGTGACAACACTGGTTTAAATCTAGCTTTAAGTGCGGGTGATTGTTCCACCATATCGACTGCAACGTCAAATACAATCGATGCTTGTTGCCTATCCGCAGCACATCCATACACTTCTCCACCATGTTCAAAATCGCCACATGTTAAAAGTAAGGCAACCGCAGCGGCAAGTTCTGACTTTCCTTGTTTCTTGGCTATCTCAATATAGGCAGTATTAAACTGGCGATAGCCATTCGGCTTCATCGTTCCAAATACATCTCGAATAATCTGCTCCTGCCAATCTATCAAGTCAAAGTTTTTTCCAAACCATTCACCTTTTGTATGTTTTAAATAACTTATAAAGTTTACTGCCATATCAGCAGCATCCTTATCGTAGTAAGATTGTTCAGCTTTAAAGATTGTTGGTTTATAAATTTCTAGCTTTCTAATTATAACCACCCCCTTAGCAAATAAAAAAACTAAATGAATTTATAAAGTTTTGCACGACAAAAAAGCCCAGATTGCTATCTGAGCTTAAGACATCTATTTAATTGTTCCACAATCTGTACCCTTTTGCAGAACAATATTCACTGTTTAATTCACAATTTATGTGTTAAAATAACTTTAGGTTTAACAAGGAGGAATTTAAATGGGTAATTGTTCATTATTTGTAATTGACTTCTCCATTTTCGTCTAAGTTTTAACACTTAAAACGGAAGGAGAATTAGCACTTAAAACGGAAGGAGAATTAGCACTTGGGTATTTTTAGCATTTTTGTAATAAATACAGTTCATTATCAACCAAATGAAAAATAATTGGTTATAATGAATTGTTAATATAGAAAATTCATTATAACCACATTGGAGTGGGTTATAATCAACAAAAAAGAGATAAAATTTAGTCAAAACTTTATTACCTCGAAACGACATATAAATAAAATTATGAGTAATTTAGAATTAAATAGAAATGATAATGTTTTTGAAATTGGTTCAGGAAAAGGCCATTTCACACTAGAACTGGTTCAAAAATGTAATTATGTAACAGCTATCGAGATAGATTCAAATTTATGTATTCAAACACAAAATAAAGTTACAAATTACGATAATTTTCGAATTATAAATAAGGATATATTACAGTTCAAGTTCCCAAACAACAGAACATATAAAATCTATGGTAATATACCTTATTATATAAGTACGGATATAGTACGAAAAATTGTCTTTGAAAGTAATGCGACAGTTAGTTACTTAATAGTCGAGGAAGGATTTGCTAAAAGGCTACTCAATACAAATCGTTCTCTAGCGTTACTTTTAATGACTGAAGTAGATATATCCATATTAAGTAAAATCCCTAAAGAATACTTTCATCCAAAACCTAAAATTAATAGTTCTTTAATTATGTTAAAAAGACACCCATCAAAAATATCACACAAAGATAAAAAAATATATAATAATTTTGTTATGAAATGGGTTAACCAAGAATACAGAGAACTATTTACTAAAAACCAGTTTAATAAAGCCTTAAGTTATGCAAAAATAAAGGATTTAAGGAACATTAACTTCGAACAATTTTTATCAGTATTTAATAGCTATAAATTGTTTAATAACTAAGTGACAAATTCCTTAGCATTTAATAAAAAGGATTGCCATCTAGGCAGTCCTTTTTTGGTATTTTCCATTCACCTAGTGTGTTCAACTTTGCTTATATATTATCATATTATTCGGACTACACTAATTTCCCTCCATTAGATTCGTTTTCTAAAGTAACACCGTCTTTTTTATATGAATTCTCAACTGCTCTACGTAAATATTCGACATCAAATCCTGCGCTTTGATAACCTTCTAAAATGGTTGAGTAATAGTAACAACTCGGCTGCTCAAGTGGTCTGCCTTCATTCATAATATAGACCATCGCATTTACTGTCTTTTTATCTACTTTAACTTTCATCATTTCTTTTCTATACAGATGTGGCCATCTTAATTTCTAGTGCCTTGTAAAACAAATCGTTTCTACTTGCGATGATGTTTATAAAATTTCTAATGCTTCTTGGTGTATGTGGGCTCCCATCTAAGTGAATGTGAATGCCGCAAGATGAATTTGTAAAGGCGCCGGCTTTTCGTATCCTTCGAACAAGCTCCTGTAAAGTGTCAATGTCTTTTCGGTAGGTTAGAATTGGGCTTACAATCTCAACGCTATAATCTCTGTTTGCGTTAACCCTTCTACCGTTTCGACTAACTTGCGTTCGAATACTTCCGTCATAAACAAATTCCCATATCCGTCCGTCTGGAGCCATCACTTTCTTTACATCGTAATATGTTCCACCTTCGATGTATTCTCCTTCAAGAAACTTTGCCGCTACCTTCGCCGCTTTTTCTCTTGTAATTCCTGTAAATTCAATTTCAATTCCAAACTTTGCGTTTAACATTTTATCATCCCCTTTTAGAGTGATGTGTGTTTTTGTTACATACATATATCACTCTAAAAGCCTTATATAGCAAGTATTATCTACACTTATTCGGATGTATTTTTATTGTTCGATGATTAGACACTTATCGACTCCAAATACAATCCCGAGTGAACTTCCTTTATCCCATTTTATGTGTATTGTTCCAATATCATCAACGTCAGAAACTGTTCCTTCATCTCCTGGAATTAGATTTGAATATGGATCATCCATTTCAATTAAACGTACCCTTGTTCCGGGCTTATATTGTTTTTTTAACTTGGTCAGCGATTCTTTCGTTATATTGTTCATGAAGCTTCCTCCATCTTTTTTGTTCTTTTAAATGAAGAATCACCTGACAACTTTGACATCAGAAGCTTTCTGTCAGTTTTATATTCATCGCCTATAAAATTCAGCTTTAACAGGAAGCATCGAAATGCATATTTTTCGTTTTCGACTTGTTTTTCAACTGCCGTCACTCGTTTTTGTTTCAGGGCTGTTTCGCATAATGCGACAATGAATTTTGTGTATGTTTCTAGTTCATTAGGTGTCAATTCTCGCTCAAACCAAGGAAAGTTTATACGGTCATCTTCTAGTTCAATCCTAGTTGATTCAATAGCTAGTGCCTGTTTAATTAATGTGTTTTTACTCTGAATCAGTTTTTCTAAATTCTCTATTGTTTGTTCATCAAAGGCTTCCCGCGGGTATTCAATGGAAAGTGTATAAGTTTCCGCTTGCTCATGCCGCTCTGCTTCAAAGCTATATTTACTTTCTAATGTTTGGATTAACGCTTCATTAGAAGGTCCTTCCAATGTGCCAAACCTATCAACTACATAATCTCCAATCTGATATGCAAAGCTTGGTGTTCCTTTGTAATCAAAAGGAATATTCAAATGTTCGCTTACAGATTCGACTAGCTTTTTCCGTTCCTTTCCCTTCACATTAAATTTTACAATCATTTTTTATTCCACCTTTCAATTTTGGTACATACATATATCACTCTAAAAGGTGTTTATATCAAGTGTTTTGAACAGATTCCATCTGACTTTCTAATCCTTATTTAATTGCTTAGCGATTCCAGTTAAAACATATATAACACAAGGAAGTGCGACTCCATTTCCCCACATTTTATATTCAGCAGTGTCAGAATGTGGCTGGCTTAACCATTTAATGATTTGCTTTCGAGTTTTAGGTCGTTTATTTTTACTGATTAACTGTCGGTGCGTTTCCCACACTCTCTCCCAAAAGTTAATCTCGTCATCCGAGGGGTTATCATCTTCCAAGTTTCCACACCATCCATCTGGGAAACCTTGCAATCTCCCGCACTCAGTGGGAGTCAATCTTCTCACAATTAAATCTTCTACGTTTACTAATGGTGGATCCTTATAATCAGTAGCAACAAGCGTACTAGCAAGTTCTTTTTCTGCGCTTGTAAAATGTGAGTTTTTACTAGATGAATAGGTTGATTGTTTTCCTTTTCTTAATTCATCTTTACTACTCACAATTGCAATTCCGCCTTGATTACTGTTTGGTGAGTTACCAGATGTATCTATTGTTCTTGACACATCACTTTCATAAATATTTGCTCGAACGTTAACCGTTCCTTCAGATGTCAAACGAATATCAAAGGTTCTCGGTTTCTCTAAAACAAATGGCTGATTGTTTCCACCAGTTCCATATAACGACACAACGGTCTGGGCAACATCAACCGGTCCTTTAATTCTTGCATCCCTTCCATGGTTATCGAATACAAGTGGAGGATGATTTGATTTTGCTCGTAAAGTTGCTGTTACCCCTTTGGTTACATCCATTCGGCTACCACCTTGGTCATTTAAGCAGATATTGCTTGTTTCTTTAGAACTTTTTGAAGTATCTCCGGTAGTTCCTTGCTCCGCTGTTTTGCTCTGCGTAAAATACCCTCGCAAGCTCTCTGACTCAAATAATATTTTGGATGCACTTCTTCCATTAAAATCTGCGACAAGAAAGATTCGTTTTCTTCGCTGGGGTACTCCCCAATATTGAGCATCAAGGACTCGCCAGGCAATTGAGTAGTTATCTCCCAACACTTCTCCTGCGTTTTCCCATTTATCCGGTTTAGGGATATCAACTTTCTCGGTCTTGACCGTACTGAATTCCTCGATGACACTTTTGAAGTCTTCTCCTTTATTTGAGGAGAAGGCTCCACAGACATTTTCCCACACTGCGTATCTTGGATATTCACCATTTGTTTTACACCTCATTTCCTTTATAATTCGCATCGCTTCATAAAATAAAGAGGACTGACTTCCGTCTAGTCCTGCTCGTTTTCCTGCAATTGATAAATCCGTACATGGTGAACCAAACGTGATAACATCGACTGGTTCAATATCAGCTCCATTAATTGAACTGATATTCCCTAAATGCTTCATTTGTGGTATTCGTTTTGATGTAACTCGAATCGGAAATGGTTCAATCTCAGATGCCCATCTCGGTTCAATGCCGCTTATTAGACCAGCAAGTGGAAACCCACCCGAGCCATCAAAAAGCGAACCTAAGGTAAGTTTACGCACTTTCACTCACCTCAAGTTCGCTATAAGCAATCTTTTTATTATTTCGAATAACATACACATCTTCATCTGTTCCAACTTGTTCAATGTATCTTTTCGCAATCACATCACAATATTTTTCATCTAATTCAATCATGTAACATATTCGGTCTGTTTGTTCCGATGCGATTAAAGTCGAACCAGAACCACCAAATGGATCTAGTACAATACTATTTGTTAAACTTGAATTCATAATCGGATAGGCAATTAAAGCAATTGGTTTCATCGTTGGATGATCGGCATTTCGTTTTGGTTTATCAAATTCCCAAATGGTCGATTGTTTCCTATCTGAATACCAACGATGCCTACCTTTCTTTTTCCAACCAAATAATATCGGTTCGTGTTTCCACTGATAAGGTGAGCGACCAAGTACAAGCGATTGTTTCTTCCAGATACAAGTTCCAGATAAATAAAAACCAGCTTCTTCAAATGCCTTACGGAAATTAAGTCCTTCTGTATCCGCATGAAACACATAAATGCTGCCATCTTTCGCAAGTGCATCTTCCGTGTTCGTAAAAGCATCCAATAGAAACTGGTAAAATGTATCGTTATTCATATTGTCGTTTTTAATTTTCCCTGCACTACCTTCATAATCAACATTATAAGGTGGATCAGTGACAACCAAGTTTGCCTTTTTATCCTCCATTAACTTTTCAAAAGTTTCTTTTTTCGTACTGTCCCCGCATACGAGTCGATGTCTACCTAAAAGCCACACATCACCTTGCATCGTTATTGGTGGATTTTGAAGTTCTTCTTCGACATCAAAGTCATCATCTTCTACTCCATCTCGAAGTGTATCTTTAAACAAATCATCAATTTCAGCAGCGTCAAAACCTGTGAGTGAAACATCAAAGTCTGCTGCATCTAAATCTGTCATAAGTACAGCTAATTTTTCTTTATCCCAATCACCGCTAATTTTATTTAAAGCAACGTTTAATGCTTTCTCTTTTTCTTCATTTAATTCAACCACGACACACTCGACTTCAGTTCTTCCCATACTTGCCAAAACTTTCAACCGTTGATGCCCACCAACTACTCTGCCAGTTGTCTTGTTCCAAATGACTGGATCAACATATCCAAACTCCTCGAGTGAACGTTTTATTTTTTCATATTCGCTATCGCCTGGTTGTAAATCTTTTCTCGGATTATAATCAGCGGGAATAAGCTTTTTAACTTCAATCTTCTCTATTATCATATTTACTCACCGCCTGATTAAATTCTTTATACCTTTTCACGTCTTCCCATGGGAATAACCAACTATCGAAATGGCCATAAACTGCTGTATCGGCATACTGAACATCTCGCAACTGTAAGTATTCAATAATCGCTGCTGGTTTTAAGTTAAATACTGCTAGAGCTGCTTGTTCAAGTATTGAATCAGAAACTTTTCCCGTCCCAAATGTATTTATTGAAAATGCGACAGGATTCGCCTTTCCGATAGCATATGAAATACTTACCTCACATTTCTCTGCGTAATCGCACCACACGATGTGCTTGGCAATATGCCTTGCCATATAAGCACCACTTCTATCAACTTTGGTAGGATCCTTTCCTGAAAATGCCCCGCCACCATGCGCTGTAAAACCTCCGTAAGTGTCAACCATCAGTTTTCTTCCAGTTAATCCTGTATCAGCTGTTGGTCCTCCAACAACAAATCGCCCTGATGGATTGATTAAAATATCTGTATTTTCATCAAACGGGAAGTCTTCAAAAACCTGCCATAAGACATTTTCAATAATATCTCTTTCAATTTCTGTTTGTCTTTTATAAGCAAGATGTTGAACAGATACAACAATTGTTTTAACTCTGATTGGTTGATTATTTCTATATTCAATTGTGACCTGGGCTTTCCCATCTGGAAAATATCCTTTAATAATTTTTCCTTTGCGGACTTCATCTAATCGTTTTACAATTTTATGTGAAAGCACTAATGGTAATGGCAGCATTTCCTTTGTTTCATTTGTCGCATAACCATACATTGTTCCTTGGTCACCTGCGCCAATTGTTCCGTAAGGCTCTTTGATTCTCTGACGAGCTTCAAGTGCTGTATCTACCGCTTGTGCAATATCTGTACTTTGTTTCTGTACATATACAGATATTTTAAAATCTGTAGGTTTGTAACCCACATCAACTAATACACTTTTTACAACATCTTTAAGATTAAGTTTTTCGCTACAGGAGATTTCGCCCGCCACGATGATTCTTCCTTTTGTCGCAAGCACCTCACATGCCACACGTGAAGCTTTGTCTTTTGTTAAACAAGCATCCAAAATACTATCTGATATTAAATCACAAAGTTTATCCGGATGACCCGCACATACACTTTCAGCTGTTAAATATTTAATCGTCATCACATTACCTCGTTTCAGTTATTTGCCTTTACGCATCGTTAATAAACGCTCCATCATATCATCTTGTGGATTCGCACCAATGAATTCTGTTGCACTGTTTTCTCTTATAATTTGATAAATTTCTAACCAGAGTCGATTGGTTTGTGTCATGAAGTTTTGACTCATAGCAACATACGGGCTTTGCATAGCATTTCCCGTTGTTGGATGTTTTGCTAAAAAGCCAAACTCTGTCACAGCTGCCTCGCACTGCATCCATCTTGCTGCACTCATAGCATACCTTTCTAAAAGTTGCGGCATGATTAAATGAGCACAGTCCCTTTCATTTAACCAATTCCACGTTTCTTCATAAATTTCTGCCGCTTCAAGAGTTGAACCGTCCTTTTCAGTGGCAGATAGCATCTCTCTTGGCGGTGGCATTTCTTGTCCTTGAAGGTCAGGTGCATGTGTAAATTCGAGCACTTCTAATTTTCGTCTACCTGGATTTCCATCTTCTAATTTTTCGTATAATGGCTTTCTTTTACGTCCAGAACCAACCCGAGCACCGCCCCTATTTGTTCCATCCTTGGCCATTTCAACACCTCATTTCTGCTCGCCCCCTATATACCCTCTTTGAAATCGCGACTTTTTGCGTGACGTTCCCCGCCCGTTGTCCACATCATAAGTTGTAGAGATTGATTACCCCCTACCCCTTCGCCAACGATCACCATCTCGTGCGGTAATCGATGAGTGACAAGGTGTGCAAACAGACATCAGATTGCTTTCGTCATGCGTTCCACCTCTTGACAGCGGTAGGATGTGGTGTACTTCTTGCACTGGAGTCAGCTTCCCGTTTCGCTTACATTCCTCGCAGAGCGGGTTCTTTGCAACGTAACGGTCACGTATCCTCTTCCAGGCACGTCCGTATCGCTTTGCGGTGTTTGGATCACGTTGATACCTTTCATATCTTCTCGCCTCTGCCTTCCGGTGTTCATCACAAAAGCGTTCATGCGTTAACTCAGGACATCCTGGCTGTGAACAAGGTCGCTTTGGTTTCCTTGGCATAACTTTCACCTCCAAACAAAAAAGCCCCCGCAGGATTTCTCCCACGAAGGCTCTCAATATTTTGTCTATATTAATACCATAACATGCTCAAAGTCAAAAAGCGTCCGCAATATTACTCACTTGAATATTCAAAGGTCCATTTTGTTTCTCTTTGATACTTTTACCATACTACCACTATAACCTGCGTAATGTCTAAATGCATCCGCGATTTTACTCACTTGCCATAAAGCAGTAGTGTCAACCTATCCAACGCTCTATTCTTTTTGTTGTAGGCGGATGACCTTTCAATCTTAAAGTAATCGCAAATAGTATGCACAGCTTCGGTTCGTCTTTGATCTTCCACCATATAAAATTCATACAGAACAAACTGTTCATCTTCGGTTAACTCATCCCAAGCAGGCTGGAACCAATTCATATATTCGATGGCTTGTCTTAACCTTTCTTTCAGAACATCAATTTTATCTATGCTATAAGCAATACGGTTTTCATTTGCTTTTGGATTGTGAACAGACGGCATGCCATCATTCACTGGTGCACTTGGGGACATCATTCCATCATGAAGGATTGCAATATCGTCATCGGTATTATCTATAATGTGTTTCATACTATTATAATCTTTTATCACATCAATCGTTGCTGCTCGTTTATCCAAGTAGTGCCATACAATATTCATACAAGAATTCCCCCTTTTAACGTTGCTTTCACTGCATCAATGAGTGCTGACTGCGTATTATTCTTTTTATTTAAGGCATCCATCACTCGTTCGTCCATTGTATCTTTTGCGATTAAATGATGAATAATTACTGTCTCTGTTTGCCCTTGCCTATACAGCCTCGCATTTGTTTGTTGATAAAGTTCTAAGCTCCAAGTGAGTCCAAACCAAACGAGTGTTGAACCACCTGCTTGTAAATTCAAACCATGTCCTGCGGATGCGGGATGGATTGCAGCAATTTGAATCTTTCCCTCGTTCCATTTTTTAATGGAATCATTACTTGTTAAAACTTCTACCTTAAATCGGTTTTGTATTCGGAGCAGGTCGTGTTTAAACCAATAAGCAATTAATACTGGTTTACCATTGGCCGCTTCAATGATATCTTCTAGCATTTCGAGTTTTCGGTCATGTATTTGAGTAACAGAACCGTTATCGCCATAAACTGCACCATTTGCCATTTGAAGAAGTTTGTTTGATAAGACTGCTGCATTTGAAGCGGTTATATCCTCGCCTTTTATCGTTGTAATCAAATCACGTTTCATGACATCAAGCGTTTCTTTTTCTTTCTGATTTAACGAAACAGACATTTCATTCATGACTAAATCGGGTAGTTTTAAATAGTCCGTCCCTTTCATGCTGATAGTGATATCGCTTATTTTTTCATATATCGCTTCTTCTGCCCCTGGTTTTGGTTTATATGAAAAAATCATATGTTGATTTCTTTTGTCAGGATCGAAGTATGATTCTCTGAAACGTCCGATGAATTTTCCTAATCTTTCACCCATATCAAGTAATCGGTACTCCGCCCATAAGTCCATTAAACCATTCGATGATGGCGTTCCTGTTAAACCAACCATTCTTTTTATATTCGGTCTCACCTTCATCAAACTTTTAAATCGTTTTGATTGATGAGATTTAAACGATGATAATTCATCTACAACGACCATATCAAAATTAAAATCGATACCGCTTCTAGCAATCAACCACTCTACATTTTCACGATTAATGATATAAATGTGGGCATCTGAATATAATGCTTCAAGTCGTTCTTTTTCTGTTCCAACAGCAACTGCATAAGTTAATCCTTTCAAGTGACTCCATTTTTCAATTTCTTCTGGCCACGTATTTCTAGCAACTCGAAGTGGTGCGATTACTAAAACCCTATCAACTTCAAATCGTTCTAACATCAATTCATAAATAGCAGTCAGTGTAATCACACTTTTACCGAGACCCATTTCAAGAAATATTGCCGTTATAGGATTTTCTATAATAAAATTTGTTGCAAACTCCTGATATTTATGTGGCTTGAATTTCATCCAACATCTCTCCAATCCTTTTAGGATCATCTAGACAAAAGACAATAAAACCTAGTGATTCTAATTGCTCTTTTCTTTTCAATTGAAGCGGTCTGAGTTTCTTGCCTGGAGCTTTCACTTCAATAAAGGTAATTTTTCCGTTTGGTAGTAACACTAACCGATCAGGCAATCCATCAAAACCTGGTGATGTAAGTTTAATAGATAAACCCTTCATATTTTTGATCGCTTCGCTTAACTTTAACTCGATCGTTTTTTCCCGCATTCCAAACTCTCCTGTTCCAAACATTTTTAAACTTTCTTACGCGCGTATATGCGTATTTGCGTGATTTCATCCTATATTCTTATATTTTCCTAATATCATATTTTTCTTGGAACATTGGAACATGTTTTTTACAAACCCTTATACGACATAGGTTGATTGCTGTTCCTAACTATGTGACGAACTTCTTTTATTTTGTTCCAGGAACATAATATTCTGTTCCAATGTGATGTTTTTGTTCCAAACTCGATTTTTTGGAACGTCACTTTTTTAATTCATACACCCACTGCGTTCCGTAGATGGGAAGTCTCTTTTTCTTTGATAAGCCTGTCCAGCCACCAATGCTCGCCATAATGGTAGATATTTCGTTACCATCTATCCGTCTTAAATTGGAACGTTCCTTTTGGAAACATTCGCACCAAATCTCCATATTAGAAACATGCTCCCGTTTCCAAACACCTTGTTTTGGACTATCACCAAATTCAGTTCCATTGATAAATGCTCTACGTTCAAATAAGTCCATTTCATCCCAATCTTCAGGTAGCAACGTTTCAAGGTATTCACGAACCAAACCTTCTCGCTCGTCCGATTCCATCGCCATTCGTTGTTCTTCTTTCGCTAACTGATCAATATCATGCTCCAGGTACAGCTTTTCACCTTGCTTCACGTATTCGAGTGTTTCTGCCCATATTTGCAGCACTTCTTCTTCAGTTACTTCCCACGATTTCTTTACTCCATCACCTGGAGTTTTCACAGGCCAAAATCTTCTGTTACCTGTCGTATCCCTTAAATAACCTTTTTCAGCATTAGTTGTTCCAAAGAATACACATTGCCTTAAATGTGGTGTAACTCTTTTAGCAAAGCTCGCTCGATAAATGTCGTTTTGTCTTGATAGGAAACTACGTAATGTTTCTACTTCTGCTTTTTTGAGTCCAGCGAGTTCTCCGATTTCAATGATCCAGTATCCTTGTAACTTCTCAGCAGCTGTCTTATCTTTTGTATCTGATAAACTTAAACTATCTGAAAACCACTCACCACCAAGCCTTGCAATTAGCGTACTTTTTCCGACTCCTTGTGGTCCATTTAAAACGAGCATTGAATCAAATTTAATGCCAGGTGTGAGAACCCTAGATATTGCCGCACATAATGTTTTCCTTGTTACAGCACGAACGTATGGATTATCATCCGCTCCTAAATAATCAATTAATAATGTATCGACTCGTGGCACTTTATCCCACTCGGGCAATTCATCGAGATAATCTCGAATCGGATGATACGACCTATCATCAGCTACTTTCGCAATTGCGATATCATAATTTCTAGCTGAAAACGTTCCATAGTGCGTATCGATATAACTAACTAACTGAGCATCATCCGCATCCCGCCAATATTTAGATGGATGCGACCAAGGAACAGGACTAACAATCTCCAAGTTGTCTGATAGCTCATTAAAAACAATCCCTTGAAGGTTTTCATCATGTTCCAAAATTAAAGTAAGGTTTCTAAGTGTATTTTTAACTGCACCTGTTTTATCAAGCTCAAGTTGTCTTTCCCAGTCATCTTCTGTAAACTCAATTTCCGCTTGTTCTTTACGTTCTTCTGCGAACTGCACTTTCACTAGCTCATCCTTTAAAGCAAACTCAGTCATAGCCTTAAAGGATGGGAGTTTTGTTACTGCGGTTGAATAAGATGATTTATCATCTAAATCTTGAAACAAATGCAATCGAACTAGGTCAAACGCATTCAATAAGTTTCCTGAAGCAGGATCTGTTGCATGATGGCTATAAGCAAACTTTCCGTTATATACAACGACCCCAGCAGACGAATCAGCTGGTATATAATCAAATCTTCCTTCCATCAAACTTGGTTCATACACATGCGATAAAAAACTATCAATGGCTTCCTCGATAGAATAAGCCCTACAAAAGGCACCAATAATACCATCCTTCTCTAATGGGTCAGCTTGTTTTTTTATGTTTCGTTGTACAACTTCGGATTGTCTTGATGAAACAGGCCATGTTGTCGTATCTCGCCAATCGTCATATTTCGACAAATAGAAATCAGGATCTAATAACTCACCATCTTTTTGTTCAAAAAAGAACTCACCGTTTGAAGGTGTCGATGGCCAGTACATTAATCTTGAGGGTTCATATGTTGTATCATCAAAATAATCAATACCGATTTCTTTTGCGACCATTCTTGCGACCGCTGGATATTCATCTTCCGAAACATCACGTTTAAACGGAATAATTAAACGTAGCCTTGGTTTTTCAGGAGTGTGTTTATGTGTTGAATATACGCAGCATTTAAAATCATAAAGAAGTTCAATTTGATCCCAAATACCAGGTACTGCGTAGTCCATATCAAGGGTAAGAAGTGAACGTGACAAAACATGTCCGTTCCTTCTTTTCCCCTGCTTTAAAGCACCGCCAACAAAGCCACCAACATCCTTTGTTGCATCTTGTTTTGCACGATTCATTTTTCTATATTCATCTACCGTTTCAGTTGTACGGATTGTCTGATTTACAAGATTAATAAACTCGTCCCACGTTACATCTTTGTTCTTCCACTTTCTGTCCATTCGACTATTTCCGACAGCTATTTTCATATCGATTACCTCCAATGCTTAACTGTCCATTTCAATTTTAGGTAAGATTCCTTTTGCTTTTAGTAAGTCATAAATAAACAAACGACCTTTTTGCGTCCAGTAAGTATGAACTTTTGAACGATCATATCCATTGCTATCTTTAAATGTGTGAGTTTTTGTTGTTGTATAACCAAACTCTGCATGGTTTTGATAAAGCAACCAAATCTTCCCTTGTTTATATTGAACACCTTGTTCGTGTAAATATTTATTTAACCAACGGGCAGACTTTCCATAATCTTTCGCAATCACCGAAATCGCAACTGCATCTTTACAATTCAAAACAACATCGTAATAACTTGCTTTGGGTTTCATTTCAACAATTTGCTGTTCCTGGACTTTCGCTGTTTCTGATAATTGATTATTTTTTAATCGCTCTGCTTTTAATTCTTCTAACGCTTTAATCAAAATATCTGGATTAGCTAATACTTCATCCACTGCGTACAATCCATGTTTTCGAATTGACGGAAGGACGTCATGTGTAATCCATCTTCTGAATTTTTTAGCTTCTGGTTTTCTTGAGAGTAAGATAATATTGTATAATCCACTCTCATTTATAACGGAAACTTCCTGTTTTCCACCAAGGGTGTCGACAGTATCTACACCCTTTTCATCTGCATCTAAACGAGCGATAACATCACGATTATTTTTAATACCTAAGACATCGCACACATCTTTTGCAACCCACCAAACATTACCGTCTTTAAAAGATGTTCTTACCTCGTTTCCTTCGAAGTTAAAAGTTTTAATATTGTTCATCATATAAATGAACCTCCTACAAATAGTTGTAGAGTAAAAGAAAATTTACCCTCACCTATATGCGAAGAAAAAGGGGCATTCGAACCCCCTATAATTAATCTTTTTTATAAAAGTTTGTATCAAATCCATCCGCACGTAATTCCAAAGTTTCTGCCCAAGGTGGAGATACACTCATTAAATCACTGATATATTCGACCGTTACATCGTTTGGTGCTTCAATGACAATTTCGTCATGTACGTGCATGACAATACGAAAACCTTCATCATGAACGCGCTGTAAGGCAAAACACAATAAATCTCTTGAAACAGCCTGCACAATATTCTCGACAAACTTCGGACCATAGCTAAATATTCGCTCCCACTTCTTTGTCGCACCAATACCTTCATAAGAAACAGATTCATTTCCAAAACTATTTATCCCTATTCTTGGCTTTACATAAGAGAGCCATCTACCTGAAGGTAAACCAATCAGTAACATCCCACTTTGGTATTCAAACTTAATGCCATGGGTCATATGTGCTTTTCGTTGTCTCACAGTTTCTTTTGCTGCACGATCAACATCCCACCAAAATTTCACTATTTTTGAATTTGACTGCCGCCACACATCAACAAGTGGTTTTAATTCATGTTCTTCAAGTCCCATACTAAGAGCACCCATTGATTTCAGCGCACCAACAGAACCACCATAACCAAGCGCTAATTCAGCAATTTTACCTTTTTGTCTAAGTGGACTATCCTTAGTAATCTCATCCAAGGGAACTTTAAACATTTGAGAAGCAGATGCTTCATAGATTTTTCCGTGTGATGCAAACACTTCATTTCTCCATGTTTCTCCTGCAATCCAAGCAATCACACGTGCTTCAATTGCACTAAAGTCAACGATTATGAAGCGATTGTTCCGAATAGGAACAAATGCGGTCCTTATAAGCTGAGAAAGTACACTCGGAACAGATTCATATAAAATTTGTAAGGCTTCAAAATTACCTTGTTTCAATAAAGCACGTGCTTCGTCTAAATCGGATATATGGTTTTGCGGTAGATTCTGAACTTGAATTAACCTTCCTGCAAATCTCCCTGTACGATTTGCACCGTAAAACTGAATCAATCCCCTCGCTCGTCCATCACGACAAACGACATTTTCCATAGCCGCGTATTTTTTCACGCTTGATTTTGCGAGTTGTCTTCTCAGTTGAAGCACTTCTTTAATTTCACCTTCATTACTTTCAATTAAATGAGTTACAGCTGCCTTATTTAAACTGTCTGTTTCTACACCTTTTGTTTGTAACCATTCACGCATTTGTTTAACAGAGTTCGGGTTTTCTAGCTTAGTAATTTTCTTCATACGACTGATTAACTGATTGCGAATTAAGTCATCACATTTAATAGCCTGGGCAACTAACTCCAAATCTAGCTTTATTCCCCTATCATTAATTAACTGATCAAGAAGGTAGTTATCCCACTCTGCTTCGGGCATTGGAAATTTAGATAGTTTATCTTGTATCGCAATTTCAGTTTCTACATCACGTTTGTTGTATGCTTTAAAACTGTCCCATCGCTTAGGATCGTGTTCTTTTAGATTTCTTGTTCGGCCGCCATTTGTTTTTGTTGGTCTACAAGGAATAGAGAAAAAACGAATTAAATCTTTTCCTTCCGACATCTTTTGTTTATCTGCTCCCGTTACCATTGCAGCACCTTCTAAAGATAACGGTAAGCCTAAATAAGCAGACCACACCATTGTGCAACGCCAATCTACAGGTGATAAATCTTGCTTAAAATGTTTACTTAAACAAATCCGTTCAAACTGAGCATTAAAGGCCCATTTTGTTATATCTTTATTAAATATTGCTTGTTCGATTTCATGTGGAATCAACTCACCATTCGCTAAATCAATAACATGAACAGGTCCACTATCCACACTGTAAGCAAATAGCATTACTTCAAAATCATCTGCCTCCACATAGCGATAGACCCCGCTTTTAGCGAGGTCCACACTACTATACGTTTCAACATCGATATGCATTGTTTTCATGATAAGAAGTCATCATCCACATCAGTAGCAAAGTCTACCGATGCATCCGTTCTTCCACCTAATGGCTCCCCATCACGAATCTTTTGAATGTTACCAAGACCACAGGCAATGCCTCGGTTACCATTGGAGTTAAAAGCGTAAAAGTTAATACTTACGCGAGCATACACACCTGAGTAAACTTCTGAACGCTCTAAAATTGGATTAATATCAGCATCTACAATCTGTGGTGGTGTAATACTGTTTGCATTTACAAAGAAACTATCTGCATATGCTTCATCATCCGAACGATCAATATCTCCATCACGAAGCGGTAATTTTAACGACTGTTTGTTTGGAATCTTCCCACCAAACTTTCCACGACCTTCTTCAATTGCAGCATCGACTGCTTTTTCAATTGCCTCTAAAGTTTTCGTATCACTTTTTGGAATAATCACACTCACGCTATACTTTTCTTTTCCACCATTAATTGACTTTGGCTCCCACACGTTGGCATAAGATAAACGCACTACCCCTGTAATTACTTTTGTTGGATTTTTTACTGTTTTCGACATAATTATTTCTCCTCCATAAATTCATTTTTTGCTGTTGATATATTTATTTCTGGACGCTTATCCGATACCGGAACAAGTGTCGGCTTTCCGCTTGGCTTAATAATAAAATCACCAAGCACTTCATTAAATTTCTTTTTACCCATCAGCTTTTCCATGTTGGTTATTGTCAGCAGACTTTGCTTGTAAATATCTTCATAGCCTGCCTTCTTTGTGGCTTCAGCTACCGCTTCTTCATCTGCATATTTACGATTAGACCTACCTTCTACAACCTTAAAACCTGCCCACTGTTTTCCTTGCTGAACAGCAGCATTCGTTGCATAAGCAAATATTTCATTCGCCCATTTAGTAAGGTCATTTACATGAAGTAAGATTTCAGCAATTTCACCATCTGTTAATAAGGGTGGTTTTTTAAACTCAAATTTTGCTACCTTCAAATTTTCTTCCGCCCTTGCTCTGCAATCCACAGACGCCCTACAAAACCTACACCATTCACCTGGCTTAAATTCACCATCACCTTTGAACGCTAATTCAGCTTTTGGTTTAAGTGTGTTTTCTGCCCAATCTATTAGACTAGTTTTGCTTATTTCAAAAGTTGAGATGTTTTCACGTCTTGGTTGATAGATGGTCATTTTTACTGCACTGATATCATAAATTGCATCAAATAGATTAAGTGCCCCTAATGCATAAAGCATCATTTGCGGGTTATTTTCTGCTTCAACTAAAACACCTTGTCCATATTTAAAATCAATAACATGAACCACATCATCTGCAACAATGACACAGTCACCTGTCCCAAAACCTTCTGGGACATAATTCGAAAAGTCCAATCGCTGTTCAATAAGAAGAAGTGGATCTTTTGTTATTTGCTTTACTGCCGCTAATTCTTCTAAAATAAACTGGACATATTCATCGGTATAACGCTCCATCTCTTCAGAATCGTAAATGGATGTTGGCTTTTTCGTTAGGATCTTTAATGCAGCTCTAAGTTTATGTTCTCCTAGTTCATGAGCGGCTGTTCCTTCCTTGGCAGCTTCACCACTGGAATCTTCAAACTCTAATTCAAGACGAGCCGATGGAGTACAATTCATCCATCGATGTGCCCCTGAAGCGGATAAAATAGCATGTTTCGTCATTGCAATTCCTCCGCATCTTTCATCAATGCTTCATAGTCTTTTTCTTCAATCTCACTTAGCTTGGTTGCACCGTATTTTTCAAGTAACTTTTTAATGTCAGCTGTAAAACCCGCTTGGCTCTTTTGTGCAAGTAATGTACGAACTTCTTCAAGCGATATTTTTTTCGGCTTCGCTTTTTTTACTGGTGCTTTTTCTTCTGTTCGTGGTGTTTCTTCATTACTCGCCAACACTTCAGCAATCGTCTGAAGTGAACCAGCTAAATTTTGTAAATCAGTGACTACATCGAGAAGTAATTTTGTTCTGCTCATATTAAGCTTCACCGCCTTTCCGAGTTTCTTTTATTTCAACAGTTTCTACTGAGTCGCCAGGTGTGATAACAAGCAGATTTACTTTTTTACCAAACAATAAATCTAGCATTCGGCTACGTACAGTTTTACGTTTACCTTCAACTACTCTTGTTTTCTCACCATTTTCATCTTTAACATTGATGATTACCTTGTGTTTTAGACTCATCTGAAACACTCCTTTCTAAGGGTTTTATTTCGTCCCTTACTAGTAAGCGAAAAATCATGCCCTTTCGAACCCCTTTTTTAAAATAAAATTTAAAAGGCTCAATTAAGAGCCCTTTCTTATCAGTTTTTCTAATCTTCTGTATATTTTATTTAAACGATTTCTGATAGCCGCTTCAGTCACATCTTCTTCGGCTGCAATCTCAACGTTTGTTTTTTGTTCATAAAATTTCTTTTGTATGGTTCTAAATTGTTTATCTGTTAACCGACCCATTGCTTTGTGCAATTGTTCGATTAACTTTTGCTTCTCTTCATAGTTCTCCATTTCCAAAATTTCATTAAACGGATCTGCATCCCAATCTGCTAAATGTTTGTTATGTTCAGCTTTTGAATCTCCGTTTTCATCTACATAAGATTCTAAATTACAAGCAATTCGGTAATCATAGCGGCGACCTTCGTCCACTTCCTGATCATCTTCAGAATGTAAATATTCAATATCAACCTCTGTTACACCATTTTCTCCTGGTACGATGGTTGCTATCTTTTTACTTCCTGAATAGTAAATATAAGATTCTCTGTTCTTTTGGCTTGTTTTGTACTTTTTTGTCATTGTTTGGCATCCTCTCCGCCAATTTGCGGAGGGCAAAGGATGCAAACAATGAAGAGCTTGTCCTTTAGTAACCTGACCTTTACTTAAAAAAGTGCGCAACAAGGTAAGGGTACTAATATTGAGACACTACAATCCTAGTGTGGATTGCGTACTTCAATATGTATCCTTTGCCCTTATTGCAAATCAGGCATTTGATATTTTATTTAATAGATGAAAGCTAGTTATCTATTAGATAATTCCAGTATAGGAGAGTTAAATGCGCTTGACCCGGACATGCAGTGTCCGTTTTTCACTTAAAATAAACATAAAAAAGCGTCTTACGAAGTAATATTTGAATACTACTTCGTAAGACGCTTTTTTTATTG
This sequence comes from Ornithinibacillus gellani, assembly GCF_003730295.1. Lineage (GTDB taxonomy): Bacteria > Bacillota > Bacilli > Bacillales > Amphibacillaceae > Ornithinibacillus_A > Ornithinibacillus_A gellani. The sequence goes on along the minus strand of NZ_QTSZ01000049.1, from coordinate 127,408 downwards.
CTTTCTTTCATCGGACATTGCAAGTCCGGTGGGCTAAAATTTTAATCTTCTTTTGATAGTTTATTGAAATTACTACCGATCATCAATTCGTTACAAACTTCAATTGGACAATGGTACATTCCGTTAATAATCATTTGATAAAGAATATGTTTTTGATTACCAGGAATGTATATATTTCCAGATTTCCTTATTAAATCTTCACTAAGTGGAGGAGGTAATTTTAACCCTACACAGATAGCTATTATTGTTCCAAATTTTGGACGGTAGTTTATTTCATTCCTAATACGCTGAACAGTTTTATCACTTATATCTGCAGCTTCCGCTAATTTTTCAACAGTAAAATCCAAACGTTCCATGTGCGAAACAACGCTTTCGCCAAATGTAAACGGTAATTGGCGTTGGATTGTCGCTATCTTATTTGCTTTATCGCTCATTTTTTTTATTTCTTTAGCTTTTTCTTCAGCACCCATGTTATGGGAAGATTCAGAAAATGAAACTTCTACGAAACGATCTGAAGCTACATTTCGGAAGAGTACTGATTTTTTATAGCTTTTAAAACCATATTGATTGTTTACCTTAACCTTTATATCAAAAATCAAGCAACACTCATCTATGTGATTTCTAGCATAATTCGTCAATTTCACATATCCGTTTATATCATATTCAATATATTTGGGATCATTAATACAAACATGTGAATCGACATATAAAAAATTTCCTGAATCAATCATTTCTCGTAACTTTGGTCTTACAGCATATTCGAACAATAAATCATGAGCGCTTATAGAGAATGTTTGATTATTTTTTAATGCTTCTTCATCAAACGAATGACTAGGAACATACTTTTCATCGATATAATTAAATATCCCCATTGCCTGTTTATAACCAAGATCAATCATTCTGATTTTCGCTGCTACCTTAGAAACACCAAAAAATTCAGCCAATTCATTAATAACAACTTCATATAGTGAATGACTTGTCTTTTGTGATTCCTTATGCTTTATAATAAATTCTTCAATTTTTTGTTTTGTAGTACTCTTAGGCATTAGGATTCTTGGAGCAAGTGCATTTGCTTGCCACTCCATCCAATCTAGTGGCGTCCTATTACTCTCCGGTTTCGCGCCTTCGATAACTTGACAACTAATCCCTCGCGCTTCCGGATTGTATAAACTTTCAAGCTCAAAAAATTTTTTATGCAATTCCCAATGTACACATTCGTGAATGATTGTATTGTTTAAAGAACCTACATTTCGCATAAAAAAGACATCAGGATCTATAAGAATTGTTCCTCTTTTTACTTTTACTTTTTTATACGTATCCGCTCTCATATCATATATTTTGGTAATCGCATTTGAAAAATAAATTTGACCAAATATTATACCTGTCTTGGTGATGTGAACTTGTACAATTTTTAATCCCATAATTTCAGCAATCTTTTTTGGTGGAACCTTCATTGGGACTGTTAGTGCTTTAGGATAGTATTTTTTAAGGAACCCTTCAGCAATTTCATCTAACTGATTTTTACTGATAATAGGAACTAAATACTCTGATAATTGATGATGTCCGTTTTGTTTTTCCTTTATATATACAGCTATATCTGTTACAGAGAATTCATGTAAACCATTTTCTAAAATAGCTCTACAAGAAATCCTAAACCACTGAGTAATATCATCAATTTCCTTCTCACGCTTTATTGTCTCAGCAATTAAGACTTGGCTTTCAACAATCACATCAAAAAATATATAATTATCTGGAGATCCAGTTAGATTTATCCATTTCACTTCAAAGTCTATTAACTCTGCTTCATCAGGTTCTAGAACAAGATTTGATTCAGACTCTAATCTGGACGGATCTCCTTCAACAAAACTTGCCAACTTATTAAACAGTTCATCGTAATACAAATCATGAATAACGTATTTAAATGAGTGCAATTTCCCCATAGACAAGTCTCCTTGCTATAATTAATGTTTTTAATTACCTCGGGAAACTTTTAGTTGTGTCTGTCCGTATAATCTGCCCGGAGATATATCTTGAAATCATTCGTTTTATAACCATATTTCTTTAAAAGTTTCACCAATAGATTTCTTACACTGTTTGCATTAATATTTGTTTCAACATAAATTTTTTCATTGATTAACTTTGGCTTTCTCATCATCGACTTTTTTGTAGAAAAGTATGGACGTTTTCTACCGTTCATTGTTGGATCATGCTCAAATTCCCTAAATTTCTCTTCATCAATCGCCATAAGGACTTCAATAGTTTTTATCAATATCCCTTGCCAGGTAGATGCCTCAACAATCTTTTGTTCTCCCAATCTAAACCCATAAGGACGTTTATGTGTAAAATCCTCGTATAAACTATGTTCCATTTTTTCATCCACTAAATAATCGGAGTAATTTAACTCATAAGGAGCTTTTTCTGTCACTTCTAGTTCTTCTTCGGATTCAACCTCTAAGAAATTTATTAATTGCTCAATTTTCTTTTCATAAGCGTTAACACCTTCACCTAAATCGGTAAAATGTTTTAACTCACTGAAATCTCTCTTAGAATAAGCTGCATTAACTTGAACATTTATATCGTCCATTAAATCTTCAACAGTTCCTTTTAATAATTCCAATCCTTCAGATAGATCAATTGCTTTCTCTGGAGATACACTTTTAATAATATTAATCAACTCTTCAACCTTCAAATTAGTCACCTCTTAAGTTATTGGTTTTATCAATATTAAAAGAAGAAGTTCAACACAGATATGATAACTTTTTATTTGGCAGTCACCTAATAATCATTAAATGACTGCCATCTTGACCTAATTTTTACCCAACAGATCGATAAATTTACTTAGTTCATCTTTCGCTTCATCCGTAGTTCCATCTAACTCCGTTATTAATTCAAATAAAGCATTTTCTGATTCTTTAATTTCATTTGAAACTGCAACTAAATCATTTGCTAAGTCTGGTAGTGGAATGACTTCTTCTTCCTCAAACGTATCTACATAACGAGGAATATTTAAGTTGTATTCATTTTCTTCTTTTATTTCATCTAAACTTGCAACATATGAATATTTATCAATTGTTTCACGCTTTTCATATGTTTCAATGATTTTATTTATATGCTCATCGGAAAGCTTATTTTTATTTCTAGCTTTTTCAAATTCTGAGGAAGCATCGATGAATAATATATCCTTTGTCTTTCTTGCTTCTCGCCCTTTGAATACTAATATACTAGTTGGGATACTCGTCCCATAAAATAAGTTCGCTGGTAAACCAATAACTGTATCTAATAAATTGTTGTCTATTAAGTTTTTACGTATTCTTCCTTCAGCACCTCCACGGAATAATACCCCATGCGGGAGAACAATAGCCATTGTTCCTTTACTATCTAAATGGTACAAACTGTGCAAGACAAAAGCGTAATCTGCTTTAGATGCTGGCGCCACACCATAGCCTGTAAAGCGTGAATCTTTTTCTCGATTGATTGTTTTAATGTCCCATCTTTGTGAATATGGAGGATTAGCTACTACTGCGTCAAATTTCACTGGTATTTGCGTACCATTTCTCTCATCAAACGGCCAGTCGGCATCTAAAGTATCGGCACATCTAAGTTCCATATTACGATAGTTAACACCATGCATCATTAAGTTCATACGTGCTAAGTTGTAAGTTGTGGTATTCCTTTCTTGACCATAGAACTCCACACTTCCTTCTTGATCACCGTGTGGTAGTTCATTTTGAACGGTTAAAAGCAATGAACCTGAACCCATCGTAGGGTCATATAGTCGGAACTGTTCATCTGTATTTGTTACATCACTTGTAACAATTTTCGCCAAAACTTTACTTACCTCATGAGGCGTATAAAACTCACCACCCTTTTTACCAGCAGTTGCAGCAAACTGTCCAATTAAATATTCGTACACATCCCCTAAAATATCTCGCCCTTGATCATCCTTGAAGGTGAATTCATTTACCATAAGCACGATATCATTAAGCGCTTTTGCACGCTCGTTTGTACTTGTTCCAAGACGCGTATCACCTAAATTGACATCAGAAAAAACATTTGCAAAGTCTGCTTCTGCGCTAGCATTTCGTTTCGCATTTCTATTAAAAGCCTCAAACATATCTTGAAAATCACTAGCAATGATCTGATGATTTTCAATTTTAGATACGATATTATCCCACGTATATTCTGATTCAATTGCATAACCGATTCCGCGGCTAATTTCTTCTAAATAGTCTTCCATTTCTTCGGCATCTTCTACTTCATAAAAATCTTCTAATTGATTTTCTGTTAAATATTCCTCTTGATTTTCTGACAAATAACGATAGAACATAAATGGTAAAATATAGTTTTTATATTCACTCGCATCCATCGTTCCTCGCAGCTGATTCGCCATTTCCCATAGTCTTGAAGTTATTTCTTTTGCATTTGCCATTACACTTCTACTCCTTTATATAAACATTTTTTGTAACATCGTTTTCTTGTATTCCTTTAAAGTCTCCAACTTACACTGATGAAGGGTGATAGTGTTGTCTAATTGTTTGAAAAAGAAACCAATTATTTTTTGTTCCTCACAATTGGGTACTCTTATGGGAATTTGGTAAAATGACTCCATTTCAAGGTTTCGACGTACAACACTAGCCCCTTGTGTAGATGAATTCTTGTATTCTTCTAACATTCTTGGAATTCTAAGTTGCGGTTCAATAAATTGTTTATCCAAATCTACAAATTTGAATGTCCTATAACTAGGTGACACAAGTCCCTTCCCTATATCATTGACGTTAATATTTCCAAGCCAGAGATTCTGTGGCGAAAGTACCAAATCACCATCTTCAATAATTTTATATCCTAGGTTGGATGCCCCCGAGACCCGGCCATCCCTAACTTCCATCCCAGAATTTGTACTTGATAGAACAGTATATTCATCTTCACTTTTTGACTTAATATTAAATTCTTCGAGCAACTCCCCAAACTTACGCTGTTCCCAAGCGCCCGTAAATCCAGGAAAACGAACCTCTGGTATTTCCTGACCTTTTTTTGGAAACATTTTTTGCACTAAACTTTTTTTATTATTTTGCAGAATCTCCAGCTTACGCTGATGAAGGATGATTAGGTTGTCGAGATTTGAAAAAAATACTCCAAGTTCGTATTGTTCTTTTTTAGTTGGAATCATTACTTCCCATTTTTTAACCTCTGACATCGGAACCAAGTTAGTGATAGCTGAACCTGGATTAGCACCAGTAAATTTCCTTTGCATTTTATCCGATCGAATCCATTCCAGAAAATAATTTGAATCCACTTCATCTTTATTTATTCTTAAACGAATCAATGCTTGGTTAAATACCCCTTGTTTTATACCTTTTGGTACTTTTGCAATTCTTCCAATAGTACCCGCTCCGCTCAAAATAAAATCATCTTCTAGCAATTTAAATTTATGAAGCTCCTCAAACTTTTCCTTTGTAATGTTATATCTTGTTTCCCATTTATCATATATTGCATTTTGCTGTTCATATACAACATAATTACTCTCAGCAACAAATAATTCTTTTTTTAACGCACTTCCAAAAGGACCTCGTCGAATTCCATCTACCTCATCTAACAACTCAACGAACCTACGCTGTTCCCAAGCGTCTGTATATTCCTTGAATCTTATTTCTGGTGATTTACTTTTTTGTTTTTGCATCTTTATTCTCCCTTCTTCACTTCGTCTGCCATTTGATAAAAGGCTTTACGGAATTCAATACGGTAACGAACCCAGGATAATTTCGCAATTTCTTCTGCTGCAATTTCATGATAATCTGCTCTTGCGTCATTCATTATCGCAGTTAACTCACCCTGCTTATCCATATCTTCTTCTCCCAATCTATGTTTATCAATAAGATGGATAATATCCTTTGGCTTTACACTGTTGTCTAATCCCCATGTTCGAATAAAATTCGTCACAAGCAATATATTAGATTCATTCTGTGACCTATCCATTGCTTCATTCATTTTTTCTACATTTCTCGGCGCTGGATACTGATCAAATTCAAAGTTCTTTGTATAAATTTTGGATACAAAATTTCGAACTTTTGATTTTTCATTTTCATTTTCAGACTTTGCAATTTCAAGATCAATCTCACTTCTTGTTTTGTCAGCCTTTTCATAGTCATTCTCATGAACTTCATCCGCCATTTTAGCAATTAAGTCAATTAAATAATCATAATTAATTGTTACATCATGGATGTGAACCATCGAAAGATTCACCTGAGAAATATCAATACCCTCATTTCTAGCACGTATTTCTTTTAGTTCACCTGCAATAACAGTAGTTAAAATGACTTCTTCTTCCTTTGTAATTCCGATACGATTATAAAAATCTTCTGGATCATCGTAAGCAGATACAGAGTTCCCATCATCGTCTTTCGTATATTGTTTCAGCTGACTTAATAAACGATTGTACTCCTTCAACTGTTCAAAAGTTTCATCTTGTTCTCGCTCACTTGGTGGTAAGTGATTAAATTCATCTGTTAAATCAGACAGTTTACTAATAACTTCTTTTAAATTATTTTCAACTGCACTAAATGGTTTTGATAAAATACCAGATTCCTCGTTACCATCTTTTAATTCATCTAAAGAGAGTTGTTCATTTGCTGAAGCACGATTAGAATATACTGCAAAGGCCTGGTTCATTTCATATTCATTTTGCTCAGGCCAACGGTAATTCACTACATTTCCCCATGGCTTATCGACATGATTATGCATTCGATTTGTTCGAGAATACGCTTGAATTAAATTTCCACCTTTAAGTGTTCGATCTACGTATAATGTATTCATTTCAGGTGCATCAAATCCTGTTAAAAATTGTTCTACAACAATGACTAAATCTAAGTAATTCCCGTCATCAGCTGTTTTATTTAACCTTCTTGCTACGTCTTCTTGGTAAGCTTTTACAGAAGTCATATCAAAAGCAGTTTTAAACATCGCATTATACATATTCATCGCTCGGTGTAGATTTTCATTAGTTCTTAATTGATTTGGACTATTTGATGTGTCTGCTGAAAAAGTCACGGCCACTTTGATGCGCTTTTCTATTGGCAGCTTCATATTTTCTTCATTAAATTTATCAAAATACTCCATCGCTCGTGGTGTACTCGGTTTATTTCCCCCAACATGAACCGTAAAGAGTGCATTGTATTTTCTTTCATTTGAACGTTTGTCCCAGTTTTCAAGAATATCTGCTACAACTAATTCGACATGTTCTGGACTTGTATCATAAACACTACCACGAATACGATCATCTATATCTTCTTCCGTAGGATTCTCTGGCGCTTCAATCGTTTCTTTAAACTCGACATTAAACCCTAAGACGTTTCTATCTGCAATGGCTTCTTTAATCGTATAGGCATGTAGCAACTCACCGAATATTTCTTGTGTTTCAGGAAACTTTGGTGTTCCAGTATAACCTACCCATGCAGATGTTGGTAATGCTCCACGTATTCTTTCAAGCATCCCTTCATTTTCTGTCCCATCCCCAGTCGACCGATGCGCTTCATCTACAATAAACAAAATATTATCATCTAATTTTTTAAAGCTATCACGTGCTACATATCTCGACATCTTCTGTATACTTGTTACAATGATACTGTTTTCACTTTTCTTCGTTAGTTTATTGTGTAAATCAGAAATATTTGCTGTTTCACTTACTATTCCTGATTTACTTCCAAAACCAGCGATAGGATCATATGCTTTATAAGCATCGGCTGTCTGATTAGTAAGTGCGATTCGATCAACTAAAAACACAACTTTATCGATATTTGGCAATCGACTAGCCAACCAAGCAGTTTTAAAACTTGTAATCGTTTTCCCTGAACCTGTTGTATGCCAAATATATCCGATTTTCCCTTCATCATATTTAAAGTCATACTTTCTAACTTTATCTAAAACACTTTTAGTCGCATACACTTGGTATGGACGCATCACTTTAATACTTTCTTTGTTTTTCGTTCCATCTAAAATCATATAGCGTGTTGCCATTTCATGAGCCATTGGAATAGAGAGCACCTTATCAGCAAAAGTCTTCCAAGAACGGACCGGCCTAGCATCTTCTTCGTTTTGCCAGTTAAAAGCAAAGGCTCGATTAAAGCTTTGTAGTGTCGTGTTCGCCATATACCGAATATCATGCGGCGTCATTCCGATTAGTATTTGTAAGGTAGAAAAGATACCACTATACTGCTTCTCAGCAATATACTGCTCCATTTGATTTAAAGATTCTGAAGCACTATGTAGTGCTTTCTTTACTTCAATTTGAATAATTGGCAGTCCGTTAATCAACATTGTTATATCAAATCTTCTATTAGGCTTCCCATCAACCACTTTAGGTCGACTAATTTGGTTTACAATTTGATAAACTGTATTTCCACCACCAACTTGAGCTTGGTCAAACACAGTCAAAAATACGTGTTTTCCATTATCTAAATCAATTTCAATTTCTGAAACACCATTCACACCATATAAAAATTGACCAGCCTGATAAGGTGTTTCTATTTCCGATATAATTTTCTTCACTTGATTAAACTCTGAACTAGATAATGGCTCATCTAATCTAGCCTGGTTATTTTGCTCCAATATAACTTTGAAATTATCCCATAGTTGGTCAGTCGTCTTAATATCTTCTTTATATTCCCATTGTTTGACTCCGCCAATTTTCGTAAGATATCGTATAACTTCATTTTCGAACTCTAATTCAGATATACTTTTCATTTCTACTTACCCCCTCTTACACTTTCCTCAAGTATTGAGTGTGTCATTTTCTCGACCAAGTCTGAATATCTATTTAATTTTCCTTGAAGCTTTAAAACTTCAGAATAAATCTTTCCGATTTTTTCTTGTTCTTTCAAAGGTATTAAAGGAATGTCCAAGTCTTCAAGTGTTTTAATCGGAATGCGTAATATTGGACCGCTTCCCTGTAATTTCCTTTCCTTTTGTCTTTGAATTTCCTTAGACACATTAAATAAATATAAAAAATACCTTTTATCCAATTCTTTTTTGTTAAATTCTACCTTAGTAAAATTCAGTGATAACACTTTGTTTACATTAGATTCACCAACTAGTGTTGCAAGATTCAACGAGTTACTTATGACAACACTTCCTTTATCAAGAGACAAATCATCTGATTTTGAAGTATTAAGCAAATCTCCATCCATATTGACTTCTTTATAATGATAATCTTGATTAAAGGAATCCTGATCGTAAAACTTTATCGTCTTAGATTTAAATTGAGTTGCCGCTCTCGATTGGTTAATCCCTGGAACAAAAGTGACAAATTCTTTCAATTTGCATTTCTTCAAGCATCTCACCTCCAACTCTTAATGTTTTTTGTAATATATATATATATCATATTAAATCACTTTTCAAAGCTAGTGTCAACTATTTTGTGTAATATTTTTATATTTCAAATAAACTTTGCCTTTTTCATTTTTCCTGTCAACTCCCCTACCTAAAATCTAATCTGTCAACTCAACCCCAATTTTCAGTACATCTTTAGCCAATAAGAAAAAGGGTTCCACCTGTTTATTCAACTAGAATAAACTTAGTGAAACCCTATAAACCTTGATATATCAATACTTCAATTGCCGATGTAATTATTCCCTAGACATCAATGCTACGCACTCCACATGCACACTTTGAGGAAACATGTCCACTGGTTGTACTTCTTTCGTTGTATAGCCGCCGTCTTCCAATATGCGTAGGTCTCTGGCCAATGTGGATGGGTTGCAGGAAACGTAGACGATTCGTTTTGGTTGCATGCCGATCATGGCGTTTAATAGCGCTTCGTCACAGCCTTTTCGTGGAGGATCGACGACAATGACGTCGGGATTGAGTCCTTGTGCTTTCCACCATGGCATGACTTTTTCCGCCTCACCGACAACGAATTCTGTATTTGTGATACCATTTAGCTTGGCGTTTTGCTTGGCATCTTCAACAGCATCTGGCACAATTTCTACACCGTATACCTTTTTTGCTCGTTGGGCGAGGAAAAGAGATATGGTGCCAATGCCACAGTATGCGTCAATGACAATATCATTTTTATCGATTTGGGCATATTCCAATGCTTGGCTGTATAATACTTCTGTTTGGATTGGGTTGACCTGGTAAAACGATTTGGCGGAGATGGCAAATAGAATATCGCCTATTGAATCATATATATATGCTGCACCGTAAAGTAGCTTGGTTTTCCTTCCCATGATCACATTTGTTCGCTTCGGATTAATGTTATGCATAATCGATTTGATCTGCGGATATGTTTCCGTCAGCTGGCGCACTAATTCGGCTTGGTGTGGGAGTTTTTCTGTCCGTGTTATGATTACAATCATCGTTTCCCCAGTCGTATGACCAGTTCGAACCATCACATGTCGTAATACACCACGATCCTTCTTTTCATCATATGCGCGAATTCCTAATCGATTAGCAATACTGCGAACGGCTTCAATCATGCGGTCATTCACTTCGTCCTGAACGATGCAGGCATCCATATCGGGAATGATGTCGTGACTGCGCATTCGATAAAATCCAGTGATGAGTTCTCCATCCTTCTCTCCAACTGGTATCGCAACTTTATTGCGATAGCGCCATGGGTCTTCCATGCCTCGGACGGGATGCACAGGTACTTCATCAAGCTTTGCAATTTTCCGCATCACATTTTTCACTTGTTCGTGCTTCATTTTTAGCTGTAGATCATAGCTCATATGCTGAATTTGACAGCCGCCACAACGATAAAACACATCACATGGTGGTGTCACACGCTCTGGACTCTTTTCCAGCACTTCAAGTAATTTACCGAAGCCGTAATTTTTATTGACCTTAACTACTTTTACCCGGGCAAGCTCACCAGGCAATCCATACGGGACAAAAATCGGATAACCATCCTGTTTGGCCACTCCATTTCCGTCATGTGTCAGGTCTTCAAATTTCATCGTAATAATGTCATTCTTTTTAACTAGCGCTGAAAATTTTGCCATTTTTATCTTCCTTTTCCTTACAAGTCATATGGTTTCCATCTTACCATGTTTTCATTAATCTATGCATGATATACGAAAAAAACGGAAGACTACCTTCAGTAATCTTCCAGAAAAATAGCTGGCACAAAGAACTCAATATGCTGCTGTAGATTTAAAAATTCACCTGGCAGCATGCCACCAAATTCGCCATCAATATTCAACTGCATTTTCTCTTCTGTATTCACTTTAATATGCTTTGCTCTTGTATAAATAACGTTATCATGCTCCAAATGGGCACCACGCAATGCCATGGTAACGATGCGGATAAATTCTGCCAGATTCGTTTTTCTTAAAATGAGGACATCGAATAATCCATCATTCAAAATAGCATCTGGTGCAAGCTTCTCAAAGCCGCCGACCGAGTTCGTATTGGAAACGAGAAACAGCATAATATCCTCGTCTACCACATTGCCGTCATACTCAATTCTGGTATGAATTGGGCGTAAGGATGGAAGCATTTCAATCCCCTTCATATAATAAGCAAGCTGTCCAAGCATCGTCTTCAACTTACTTGGAACCTCATAGGTGAGCTCGGTTAGCTTTCCACCGCCGGCAATATTCATGAAATAATGTTCATTAACCTTACCGATATCGAGTAACATCGTTTGGTCGGAAACGATAATTTCTACTGCTTTTTTTATATCTCTTGGGATATGTAACGCACGGGCAAAATCATTCGTCGTTCCGGTTGGAATAATACCTAGCTTTGGACGAAATGGTTGTTCAGCAATGCCGTTAATAACCTCATTTATTGTACCGTCACCACCGGCAGCTATGACAATATCAAAACGGCGTTCTACTGCCTGTTTTGCTGCTTCAATGGCATCTCCCTCACCAGTTGTTGCGTGTGTAGATGCTTCATATCCAGCTTGTTCCAGCTTTTCTAATACGGCTGGCAATTCTTTTTTAAAGGCTTCTCTTCCCGAGGTTGGATTATAAATGATTCGGGCCTTTCTCATACTGACCCCTCCCATACAAAAGAAATAAGTGCATACATTACGATTTATTTGATTGAATATCTCATATTTATAAATCACTTTGCTACCTATCATAGCGCTTATCGGCTTATTTGAAAAGCGAATAAAGCGAAAGGGCTGCTGTGCGTGACAGCAGCCCTAGCCATTTATCGTTTGTCCAATTCTTGTGCAAGTAATTTATTAACGAGTGGTGGGTTTGCCTGTCCTTTTGTTGCTTTCATCACTTGTCCTACAAGGAAGCCAAGTGCGCGACCTTTTCCATTTTTAAAATCGATAATGGATTGTTCGTTTTCATCAAGAATCTTCGTTACAATTTCCAATAACTGACCTTCATCCGAAATTTGAACCAATCCTTTTTCCTTAACGATAACTTCTGGATTGCCGCCCTTATCGACTAGTTCCGCAAATACCTTTTTGGCAATTTTGGAGGAAATGGTTCCATCCGCAATCATTTGAATCATTTTAGCAAGTGCTTCCGGCGTGATTGCTAAATCATGCAGCTCTTTCAAATGCTTGTTCATATAGGCAGATAGATCACCCATCATCCAGTTTGATACTTGCTTCTTATCTGCACCTGTTTCAATCGCTGCTTCAAAGAAATCTGCCATTTCTTTCGAGCTTGTCAAAATTTCTGCATCATAAGCAGGCATACCGAGTGCTTCGATGTAGCGTTTTTTGCGGGCATCCGGTAATTCAGGAATCTCCTGACGAATCCGCTCCTTCCACGCATCATCAATGTACAATGGCAAAATATCAGGATCAGAGAAGAAACGATAATCGTCTGCATTTCCTTTGATCCGCATCAGGATGGTTTCCTTCGTTTTTTCATCATAGCGACGGGTTTCCTGTTGGATTTCTCCACCAGAAAGCAATACTTTCTGCTGGCGCTTCTCTTCATAAGCAATCCCTGCCCTTACAAAGGCAAAGGAGTTTAAGTTCTTCAATTCTGTTTTCGTTCCAAATTCCTTCTGGCCATATGGTCGCAAGGAAATGTTTGCATCACAACGTAGGGAGCCTTCCTCCATACGCACATCAGAAACTCCAGTATATTGAATAATACTTTTTAGCTTTTCCAAATAAGCATATGCTTCATCCGGTGAACGCATGTCTGCTTCGGAAACGATTTCGATTAATGGTGCACCTTGACGGTTAAAGTCGACAAGGGAATGGCCGTCAACACCATGGGTCAGCTTACCCGCATCTTCTTCCAGATGCAATCTATGGACGCCAATACGTTTGGAAACACCATTTACTTCAATATCAATCCAGCCATTACGACCGATTGGTTTTTCGTCCTGAGAAATTTGATATGCTTTCGGGTTATCTGGATAAAAATAATGCTTACGGTCAAATAAACTATCTGTAGCTATTTCACAATTCAATGCCATAGCTGCTTTCATGGCGAAGTTTACAGCTTCTTCATTCAATGTCGGCATAACTCCCGGGTATGCCAAATCGATTGGATTAACGTTCGCGTTTGGCTCTGAACCGAATGCATTTAAACTTGGACTAAATACCTTTGTATTTGTTTTTAGCTCAACGTGGACCTCAAGCCCAATAATTGTTTCGAAGTTCATTCGCCAACACCTCCTAATTGAGGATGCTTCTTATGATGATCAGTCGCTTGTTCATAGGCATATGCCGTCTGATACACGGTTTCTTCATCAAAATGCTTACCAATCACCTGCAAACCAATTGGTAATCCTTGCTCAGAGAATCCACATGGAATCGAAATAGCTGGATTTCCTGCTAGGTTTACGGGAATGGTTAACATATCAGCAGCATACATCGTTAATGGATCATTTACCTTTTCACCTAATTTAAATGCAGCTGTTGGTGTTGTAGGGCCAATAATCACATCATATTTTTCTAACAGCTGATCAAAATCCTGTTTAATAAGTGTGCGTACCTTTTGTGCTTTTACAAAATACTCTTCATGGTTTTTACCACTTAGCACATAAGTTCCGAGCATAATTCTTCGTTTTGCTTCCTCACCGAAGCCTTCACTTCTAGACATAAAATACATATCAATCATATTTTTCGCTTGCTTTGAACGCTCGCCATAGCGAACACCATCAAAGCGCCCTAGATTCGCTGATGCCTCTCCAGAGGAAATGATGTAATATGCTGGAATTGCATAGCCTGCATGCGGCATGGAAACTTCTTCCCATGTCGCTCCAAGACTTTCATATACTTCAAGCGCTTTTTGAACGGATGCTTTCACTTCCGGATGAACACCTTCACCAAGGAATTCCTTTGGTACTGCGATTTTCAAGCCTTTAACATCGCCCTGTAGTGCTGCGGTATATGCTGGAACCTCAACAGGTGCACTGGATGCATCATGATGATCCTGACCAGCAATGACTTCCAATACACGCGCGTTATCTTCAACTGTTCGCGTAATCGGTCCAATCTGATCCATGGAGGATGCGAATGCAACTAAACCGAACCGAGATACACGGCCATAGGTTGGCTTCATTCCTACAACACCGCAAAATGCTGCAGGTTGACGAATGGAACCACCCGTATCAGATCCTAAAGAAAATGCTACCTCGCCAGCCGCTACTGCTGCTGCAGATCCACCACTGGAACCTCCTGGTACATGATCTGTATTCCATGGATTACGCACCGGGCTAAAGCTGGAATTTTCGTTGGAAGATCCCATCGCAAATTCATCCATATTCAGTTTACCAATAGAAACTGCCTGTGCTTCAGACAATTTTTGGATAACAGTGGCATCATATAAAGGGTTGTTAAAGTTTTTGAGGAACTGGCTGCCACATGTCGTCCGCACGTCTTTTGTGACAATATTATCTTTTATACCGTAAGGAACGCCAAATAATTTACCGTTTTTATCGGCAGCTTGGTCCAGCTCCCTCGCCTTGTTTTTTGCTTGTTCTTCGTCTATCGTTAAAAAGGCTTGCAGTTGCTCATCCACTTCCCGAATGCGTTCATAGGATGCTTGAACGGTCTGCTCCACGGTTGAAGCGCCTGTATGTACTTGCTCCTGCAAATCTTTGATGGATTTATTCAAAAATGACATGCTTTTCCCTCCTTATTCCAATATAGATGGTACACGAAAATGCCCATCTTGCTGATCCGGTGCATTTTCCAAAACTTCCTGCTGTGTCGTCCATTGCGCTGGCTCGTCCTTACGTAAAACATTCTTCATATCAAGTACATATGATGTCGGTTCTACTTCTGTCGTATCGAGCTCGTCCAATTGGTTTGCAAAGTCGGAAAAAGCTTGTAAATGTTGTTGGAACATATCTGTTTCTTCATCTGTTATACCAATTCTTGCTAAATCAGCAATTCTTTTTACTTCTTCTTTCGTAATCTCTGCCAAGGCGAACACCTCCATTTTATTCAGCAGTCCTATTCCAATAATCATGGTCTATTTTACAAATAATAAACGGTTCTACAACTATTGATAATAGCAGAAAAAGGGCTGTACAGGCAACTATTCAGAGTTTACCCAGGTATTGTTCTGATTGAAATCACTCTAAGAAAACAAAAAAATGCCTGAAATAGTTTCCACACCATTTCAGGCCAATCTATCATATAGTAATAGGGTAAAAAAGTTTTGTTCAGATCCTTATGTAATTACACAAGGTCTGAGTTGCTAACTGAAAGAATGCTTGGCTCCAACTCTCCAAATACAAGTTCAGTCGATTGATTATCCTGAGCAAACAAAAAACCAGCCATTAATACACCACCTAAAGCAAGACTTGCGATAATCTTTTTCATTTATATCCCCCCTTTATAGACTTACTAAATTTTCGTATGTTAAATTTGCGAGTTTATAATATTTAACTGAATCCTTATACCTGCCAAGCTCTTCAAAATGTGCACCTAGCATATTTGCAAATACAACAAGAAATGCATGTTCTTTATTACTTTGCAAATACGGTATGAATTCATCAATCACAATGGATTCAAACTTCTCATGCTCTTTGTTAATTGCATGCCCATACGTTTTTAAAATATAGTGATGCATCTTAAAGGCTTCCTTATTTTCAAAGTCCTTTAACAACTCATAACACTTATCAATGACTTCCCTAGTCTTTTCAAAATCACCTATTGAAAAGTATTCTCTAATTAAAGACGTAAGTGCAGTAATTCTTGCATTCAAATCTACTTCTTCATCATTCGCTACTTCAACGTAATAATGAATAGCGCCTCGAGAATCTCCTTTAGCAGAATGCAAATAGCCTAAGTTAACATTCGCCAATTGAATAATTTGCTTGTTATGATCCAGCTTCCCAAGATGCTTCGCTAGATTATAATTTTTGATCGCCTTTTCAAACATATTCAAACGGCGATAGGATATACCGTGTACAATATGACATTGGGCACATCTAAAAAAATTATACTCTTTACGGAAAATATCAATTGCCATATCTGCGTAATCTATGGATTCTAATGTGTTGCGCACCTTACTATGTGTGACGGCAATTGTATAATATAAATCCGCTTCTTGCTCCTCTGTTAAATCCAATTGATTCAATTTTTCCAGGGCTAATTCGTACATTTTTAAAGCTTGGTTATAATCTCCATTTAGTGAACTGTAATTTCCTTTAAATTTATACCAGTAAAACTGATGCAAATTATCAAAGGAATTGGAGATCTCATTCAAATTATTAATTTGTTCCAATGCACGATCATAATCGCCTAAAATTAAGAAGTATCGAATTCTATGGATTTCAAAAAGAACAAGGCTATTTGAACTGACACTACCAAGTAATTCATTTATTTCATTATAGCTATTAATAACCTCTTGCTTGTCATTTGCTTCAAATAGTAGTCCATACCATCTTTCGCATTTTTCCTTAATGGTAAGATCCATCTCGTTATCGACTTCTACCCCTAGCCTCGTGCATAAGAGACTAATGACCTCAGGGCTTGCTTCTGTACGTTGATTCTCTATCTTTGACAAATAAGACATAGAAACAATACCAGATGCTAATTCTTCTTGGGTCATTCCCTGCTTCACACGTTGGAGTTTAATAAACGATCCAATTTCCATCGATATACCCACCAATCATTGTAGTATGAAAATTGCTTCTATTTTTATTTGTTAATTATAAGATAACACATATTCTGATAAATTCATATTGGGAAAGTTGAGGGGGTAAACTACCATTTAAACACTGAAAAACTTTCCTACTTTCCTAAAATATCATGATGGATAACCATTTAATGGTTTTATTTTATATTTTATTACTTTTATGATAATGATTGGTTTCTAGTTCCTTTTTCTCATACGTCGAAGGACAATCACCTCCAAAATATGCTATTAGGCATTCCGTACTATTATGATAGAGATAGTATCGGTTGCTTATTAACTACTATATGCACAAAATTGAAAAATAGATGTAATTCTTAACTTTCCCAACCTCTCGACATAAAGTGAAACTTCAATCTGTGGGGGTTTTCGCACTTCCCCCACAGATTGTTAGTTGAACCAATCAGGCCTTTACTGGCTGTTGATCCCCCTCTTACCATTCTTGATATCAACATAAACTCTTGTAGTGGGGGGCTTACAGCCAGTTAATCTGTGATAAAGTGAAACTTCAATCTGTGGGGGTTTTTGCACTTTCCCCACTGATTGTTAGTTGAACCAATCAGGCCTTTACTGGCTGTTGATCCCCCTCTTACCATTCTTGATATCAACATAAACTCTTGTAGTGGGGGGCTTACAGCCAGTTAATCTGTGATAAAGTGAAACTTCAATCTGTGGGGGTTTTCGCACTTCCCCCACAGATTGTTAGTTGAACCAATCAGGCCTTTACTGGCTGTTGATCCGTGAAAAAAAATAAACCCCTCTTTGAATAAGAAGGGTTTATTATATGATTAAAACATTTCTGAAGTTGTTTTTCCTTGCATATGCTGGATTAGATAATCTGGTCCGCCTGCTTTGGAATCTGTTCCGGACATGTTGAAGCCGCCAAATGGCTGATATCCAACAATGGCACCCGTGCAACCGCGGTTAAAGTAAAGGTTTCCTACATGGAAGTCCTCACGTGCTTGTTCCAGGTGACTGCGGTTATTTGTAATGACCGCTCCAGTCAATCCATATTCTGTGTTGTTCGCAATCTCAATCGCTTCATCAAAATCTTTCGCTTTGCTTAGTGCAACAACAGGGCCAAAGATTTCTTCCTGCATAATGCGAGCATCTGGCGCAACATTACCAAATACAGTTGGGTTAACGAACCATCCTTTGCTGTCATCGCTATCGCCACCAACGAGAAGTTCGCCTTCATTTTTACCAATTTCAACATAGCTCATGATTTTATCATATGCTGCTTGGTCAATCACTGGACCTGTAAAATGTTCATTTGTTGCAGGATTACCAGCGGAAACTTCTTTTGTTAATTCTATTACACGTTTTTCTACTTGATCATACACATCTGCATGAATTACAGCACGGGAGCAAGCAGAACATTTTTGACCGGAGAAGCCAAATGCTGATTTTACAATGGATTGTGCAGCAAGCTCTAAATCTGCTTCCTTATCTACGACAATCGTATCCTTACCACCCATTTCAATGATGGTGCGCTTCAACCATTTTTGACCTTCGTGCACGACACCTGCACGTTCGAAAATTCGTGTACCAACCTCACGGGAACCTGTGAAGCTGACAAAACGAGTACGTGGATGATCAACCAAGTAATCTCCTACTTCGCTTCCAGGTCCAGGAATGTAGTTAACTACACCAGCAGGCATACCAGCTTCTTCTAGTACTTCCATAAATTTATAAGCAATGACAGGTGTTGCACTTGCCGGTTTCAATAGTACGGTGTTTCCAGTTACCATTGCTGCAACTGTTGTACCTGCCATAATAGCAAATAGGAAGTTCCATGGTGAAATAACAAGACCAACACCGAGTGGAATGTAATGGAATTGGTTAAACTCAATCGGACGGCTTTCAACTTCTACACCATTTTTCAATTTGAGCATTTGACGACCATAATACTCCATAAAGTCAATTGCTTCAGCAGTATCCGCATCTGCCTCATTCCATGGCTTACCGCCTTCTTTGATTAATAGTGCAGAGAATTCATGCTTGCGCTTACGTACAATCGCTGCAGAACGGAATAAAATATCTGCGCGGACAGCAGGATCAGACTTTCTCCAGAAAGATTCAAAGGCTTCCTCTGCTGTTTTCATTGCTTTTTCAGCAAGTTCTTTATTCGCTTTGGATACATATCCAATAATTTCATCTTTATTTGCTGGATTAACAGATACGATTTTATCTTCTGTTGTAATCCGTTCACCGCCAATAATTAGCGGGTATTCCTTGCCAAGATCCGCTTCCACTTTCTTAAGCGCATCCAGCATAGCTTGTTTGTTTTCTTCTACTGTAAAATCCGTAAAAGGTTCATGTTTGTATGCTACTACCATAAAAAAACAACCTCCCAATTTGAATAATACTACCCATTTTCCCTATCAAAAGGAAAAGAGGTGGAATATCTCCACCCCTCATTTTACCGCATCTATACAGAACGTTCAATTAAACGGACCCATTTATTATCCAAGCTCCATTAATGGAAAATATGCACAGTTGGCTCCTTTTGTCCCGCCTCCCGAAAGATAAAGCTTTCCATTTTATCACTGGATACAATATTGATTTCTAAATCATAGTAATCAGGAAACATTTCCTTGACCAGCCCGAAGGCATATTGGGTAAAACCGATAATTTCACCTTTTCCATAAAATTCTATTGGTATTTCCAAGGTGAGTTTTTTAAGCTCTTTATTATAATAAAAGCCTTCCCCAATAACGCCGACATAATTCGGGAAGTATTCAGCGATTTCGTCCCCAAAGCTATTAACGAGCTGGGCATCTTCAAAATATTTATCCTTTGCGTGATCAGATGGGAAAAGAACATATTCTTCGTTGATGCTGTCCCATTTTCCTATTTTTGAGCTACCTTTTTCAACCATGGTCTCCGCAACAAAGTTTCCTGGAACTGGGGAGCCTTGTTCCTCTTCACGATATAATGCAATCATAATTGGAACATTTTCCAACCCTTCTACCTTACGAATTCGTTTTAATATTTCCGCAGCCATTTTTTCGCCTTCTGCCAGCATTTCTTTCTTACTAATTTTTTCATAGTAATACGGGCCACCTGTCTCGGTCTGGAAGCGATAAACAGATTTCATTGCTAGCGCGATAGATACACCAACGAGTTCAACTGAATTATTCTCTTTTTTCCGTAGAAAGTTCTGCTCCAGCACATGTGATAGGTAGCGTGGGTTTTTACGATATACCTTCTCATCCTGGTCTTTTTTGATTTTGGGGTTCAGCTCATCAATGATTTCAAATATCGTGTCCTGTGATAAGTACTGTCCCTCTTCAAAATAGTATTTCTCTGGATCAAAATGTGCACTGGAGAGTCTTCTTAATCCTTCTTCTACCTCATCAATATCCAGCCGATTGGCTATTTGATTAGTGATGGCTCCCCTTGCTTTACTCGGACGGTATGGTAATATCATCCGATAATTATCCTTTGCTAATTTATAGCTTGGTACAATCGATTTATCCTGCTCAGCTTGTTCATCCTGCTTCACCACTTCTTCATCCTTCGAGCTTGGTGCGCAGCTTGTTAGTAAGAGGAGTGTACCGAGCAGTAATATTCCTATTTTTTTCATTGTATTCCACTCCTTTATATGCGGAGATTTCTTCGTCTTCACTGATTTAAAGCTTCCTCCAGCTGTGATTCATTCCATATCTCAATCCCAAGTTCTACTGCTTTATCATATTTCGAACCAGCTGCTTCCCCGGCAATGACCAGGTCTGTTTTTTTACTTACACTGCCTGTCACTATACCACCAAGCGCTTCAATCGCTTCTTTGGCTTGTTTTCGAGAGTAGGTTTCCATTTTACCAGTTAGTACAACCGTCTTCCCAGAAAATATCGATTCTGTGTGCTGTTCGCTCGGTCGAATACCTTTATATTCCATATTAACGCCTAATTCACGTAGCTCATCCATTAAATCAACTACTTTTTCCTGGGCGAAATACTGTACAATGGCATCCGCCATCTTATCACCAATTTCATCCACTGCAAGGAGTTCTTCTTCTGTTGCATGCTGAATGGCTTCCATTGTTCCAAATGTTTGTGCCAAAGTTTTTGCAGCTTTTTCACCAATAAATCGGATCCCTAGTCCAAACAGCAAACGCTCCAAGGAATTCGCTTTGGATGCTTCGATTGCTGTTAACAGATTGGAAACAGATTTCTCTCCCATCCGTTCCAAATTCAATAATTCTTCCCGGTCCAACCGGTACACATCTGCAATGGTATGAATGAGTTTTTCCCGAAAGAGTTGGGCGATGACTTTTTCCCCCAGTCCATCAATATTCATAGCATTACGAGAAACAAAATGAATGAGTCCTTCCTGCAGTTGGGCAGGACAGTCAGGGTTTAAGCATCTTAAAGCGACTTCCCCGTCTAATCGCACCAATTCCTTACCACATGCAGGACATGTCTCAGGCATGAAAAATTCTTCTTCATCACCAGTCCGTTTTTCAACAATTACTTTTACAACTTCCGGAATGATATCGCCTGCTTTGCGGATAACGACTGTATCCCCTATACGGATATCCTTTTCACGAATCAAGTCCTCATTATGCAATGTTGCACGCTGTACAGTAGAGCCTGCTACTTTGACAGGTGTCAGAACAGCGGTTGGGGTTATTACTCCTGTTCTGCCGATGCTTAGCTCAATATCTACCAGTTTTGTTAAGACTTCCTCTGCAGGAAACTTATATGCAATTGCCCAGCGCGGACTCCGGGCGGTGAATCCTAGTTCATCCTGCTGGTCCAAATCATCCACCTTAATCACGATACCATCAATATCATAGGTAAGCTCCTGGCGATGTGCTGTCCAGTATTGAACATATTCCAATACTGCTTCAATGGAATCACATTTCTTCCATTCGCCATTCACCTTTAAACCGAGTTGTTTCATATAATTCAAACGTCCACTATGGGTAGGAATATCTTCAATTTCCCATTCCCCCACACCATAGAGAAAGATGTCCAAATTACGAGAGGCAGCTGTTTTGGGATCAAGCTGGCGCAACGACCCTGCAGCCGCATTTCTAGGATTGGCAAATAACTCCTGCTCGTTTTCTGCACGTGCTTCATTTAGCTTAAGAAAAGAGCGCTGCGGCATGAAGGCCTCTCCGCGAACCTCTATTGTACGCTGATCTGAAATAGATAATGGGATACTGCGGATTGTACGTAAATTACTCGTGATATCCTCTCCTGTACTTCCTTATAGGTAAAACGTTTTTTGTACAACTACCATTGAACCCTTACACCATCTCTGTTTTTGGTGATTTTTTATAATTTATTTAGTTTATACAACCTTATACAATTTATTATGCACTATTTTAATTAAAAAAACGAGGTTTTTGCAAAAAGAAACCAATTAATGAGTTTATCAGTAAAATGAAAATTGTATATTTTAATAGATTAATATGTTATCATTTTCCCAAGAATAGGAATAATTCTGAAAGAGGGAATAACGTGTATCTAATTGTTGAGAGAAATTCCAATGAAGGTATCTATTTTAACAAAACATTTCTGTCTAATGATGGAACTGTACTTTCAAATGAAAACGTACACATTAGAAATGCTAAGGTGAAATATGATGGGGTTGAATATGTATATCTTTATGACATGGATATGAAACCTATTTCCGATGTATTTGACTATATAAACATGGAGATTGGCGATAGTTCTCCAAATTATCGTTACGTTGCTTCTACTGCTCTGAAACTTCTTTATAGCTATTTAAAATTATATAACTTAAAACTTGAATTCCTTTCAAAAAATGACGTAAAAAACCTAATTGCGTTTCTACAAGGTATCTCAAAAAAAGGTACTTTATATGAGTTTGAGTTGTTTACATTGCGTTCTTATTCGACTATCAATACTTATCTCGCAATCTTTAGAAGTTTTGTTTCATACTTGGGTTATAAGGAGTCAGTATTTCTAAAAAAAAGCAATAAATATAAACTTGTTACCAATCATGAAACCGATGTTCCCATCAAAATCACGCAATATGAAATAAGTGCCAAAGATTATAAACCAGAATTAAGCACTCCAAGATATATCAGTATAGAGGATTTCAAAAAAATACTTACTGTAATAAGAAATGATTATACGTTAAGAGAAGAATGTATAGTTAGATTAATGTTTGAAAACGGATTAAGACTGGGCGAGGTTCTCGGACTGACAAATGAAGATATTGTTGAGAACGAAAAAGGAGCTTATTTATATCTTCGTAACCGCTGTACAGACTCATTTGATCAATTGGCTAAGGCCTGTATAAAAGTTAATACAAAAAGACAATACAAAACTAAGGCGTATGCCACAAAAGACTTAGGATATCAGGTTGTTTTTCTTAATGAAACATTATTAGAGAAGATTAATGATTATGTAAATGAGTACCATCTAAGTGAAGGGATTAAATTTCAAGAGAACTACAATCAATTTACAATCGCTGATTCTGCTATAGATTCACAGGATGAGTCTGAAAACTTTTATTTATTTATAAACAGCTTAGGAAAGCCTTTAAGTGCTAATCTATGGGGCAAAACTTTACGAGAAATATTTAAAAAGGCTGGATTAAACGTAGATAAGGGACGCCGAGAAATTAATCTTAGTCATCGTTTTAGACATGGATTCGCTATGTTTATGATTCGTCATAAAAAAGTTGATGCACATGATCTAAAAGTGCTGTTGAGACATCGAAGTATTAATTCTGTTCAACATTATTATCGCCCGACCGATGAAGATGTCGTAGAAATGAGAACTGAATTTGTCAAATCCATATACGATTTAATACCCGAACTAACAATATAAAGGTGATAAAATATGACAGGACATAGTAACCCTATTAATTTCAATGATAAAAAGATAAAGCGAATAGTAAATATCTTTATTGACAAATCAACTCGACAAAATTATCACAATTTTGATTTATCGGATGCCTATAATGTAATAGAACTTTTAGAAGAGAATTTAGACCGTTTTTCTGTTACTTGGGAATTTTTCCAAAAGCTATTTAATAAAAGTCAAGACAAAAAAATCAGAGAAGGTATTTGCAGACTTGTTTTGCTATTCATAAACAATGACTGCTACTATGGGGAATTCAGAGAAATAGTTAAATCCTTTAATTGGTCGAATCATTTAGCCAAAGAGTTATATTGGCTATTCTCTAATTCTATGCTTCCATATAATTTAATTGTAATAAAAAAGGATACTAAGAGTAAAAATCCGAAAATCCAAGAGAACAATTTAACTTGTAAAAATGATTCTTCCACACTCTTTCTTTCAAATTTACTAAGGGACTTTGTAATGAATAATCATACAGGTAGTCGTAACCATCGTTTTTACGCTAATTTTCAGGCAAGCCTTAACGGAAAACCTATTAATAGGGTTACTGATTTTAATGCTGAAACATTTAAACAGCAATACTATTTCTATAAGACTAAAGAAAAGGGTTCGAATTCAATAACGTTATTAAAGAAATTCTACCTGATGTTACTATCCTATTCCGACGGGCGTAACATTTTAAATTGGAAAGACGGATTAGATGGTAATATGCTTCAATTGGTTAGCTTTAATAAGAACTACGAAAAAGGGTTCTTGCCCATTCCATTAAATCCTTTCGATCCTATACCCGAATATGATAAATGGTTAATCATGCCTAACGGTCTGGAAAATACCACTACAAAGATCAATAGTTTTTCATATAGGCCTGTGAATTTTCAGCCCACCAAAGATGAAAAACTTAAATTTGGTCTCAAACATTGGTTTTGGAATTCAAATACATCCCTACCCGCAAGAATTGATTATACACAAATCTGTATAAAATTCATAAACTTTATTTTTGATTTGCGGAACGACTATAGCATCAGAAAGGTAACATCATCTGATG
Organism: Ornithinibacillus gellani; assembly: GCF_003730295.1. GTDB lineage: Bacteria > Bacillota > Bacilli > Bacillales > Amphibacillaceae > Ornithinibacillus_A > Ornithinibacillus_A gellani. The sequence continues at coordinate 102,443 of NZ_QTSZ01000049.1, read as the reverse complement.
AACGAATAGATAGTTTTATCGTTGAGGAAGTTTTTTCTTATGTTCAATTCATAAAAGGCAATAAAATGAACAATAGTTACATTTCAGTTGTAAGAGGTTTTCTCACTTACCTCCAAGAAAATAACCTTTATAAAATTGAACCAAGTGTCTTTAAATATTTAGTTACTAAAACTGCTCAGGTTAACAACACATCAAAAGATATCTCGGATGAACTTCTAATAAACATCGAAAACAAATTAAAAGAGAACTCGGCGGATAATTATCTAAACACTCTTTACTATATTGTTTTTCATATTGCTATTGCTACAGAATTTAGAATCTCACAAATTCTAAATTTGAAAATCAGTTGTTTAGTAAAGGATGTTAAGAGAGACTATTATTTAGAGTCTCATTCAAAGGTTTCAAATGGGAAAAAGGTAAAAGTTCCAATTACTCCCTACACTAAGCGATACATTGAAACTGCAATAAAGTTTACACAAGATGTAAGAGATGAATGCAAGAATCCCTCTATTAAGGAACAAATCTTTATTCATAATAATTCAGCTTATAACTATAAAGTAATAAGTGTTCGATCATTTTCTGACTACCTAAAACGAATCTGTAATCAATTAGGGATTGAAAGTTTTACTGCACATAATTTAAGAGATACTTATATGACAAAATCAATTGAATATGCCATGAAACAAAACATGTCAGAAATGGAATTAAGAGCTTTAACTAATCACAAACAACTTAACACTACCACCAACCACTACGTTGCTGAAAAAATCAAAGATTATCTTGAAGCAACTCATATGGTTGTTATTGGGAATCCAACAATAAAAGGAAATATCGTTACTGAAACAGACCACTCTAACAAAGACCTTGTGAATGAAAACTGTGGATATTGCCCATATGAATCATGTATTCAAACAAAAGGAAACTTAGATTGTTTAATGTGTTCAGGTTTTATTGCTACTGTCGATAGAATCCCATTTTACGAAGAAAAAATCGCTAAGATTGATAAAGATATTAAATCATCAAAATCCCAAGCAACAAGAGATAAACATGTAGTTGTTAAACGTCTATACCTTGCCTATTTAGAAAAACTGTTAGTGTTGAAGGAGGAAAAAGCATGAATGGCTCTATAAAAGAATTACATAATATTCAATGGCTTTTTCCAGAAGAATTTGATGATGCTATTTTAAACAGCGTAAAGACAAATAGGATTTTTGAGCATATAAAAAGAATTGATAAACTCCCTATCGTATCTGGTGACATATTCTTTTCAAACGATATTTGGGATTTTAACTCTGTAACACTCAAACGTGTTCCTAAGAGAAAGTCTGAATTTAATTTCAAGAACATAAACCTTGCATTTAAAGACCATGTTAAATTTTTTACACTCACTCAGATTTGGGAAGATGTTGATAAAATACAAACAATTTATATAACTGTCAATAACATAAAAGATTTCTTAAAATACCTTACATCTAATGATATCTATTCCCTTGATTATGTGAGTCTTCAAACAGTAAGTAAGTATATTAAATCTAAAGAAGACTTATCAGCAGGAACAATACAAAGATATAAGATGAATTTAATAAAACTTTTCCAATTCTACTCTACTAATTACAAATCTATTGAGTGGGTTGATATACACAGATTCCTTTCCCATACAGATAGTCATGCTCTTAAAGCTCAAAGAAATGCTGGTAAATGGGATACAATTTCTGATGAATACTTTAATAGCTTAATAGCTTGCTTAACTAAGGTAATGGAAGACAAAAATACACCTATTGATGATAGAGGAGCATCGGCTATGCTCATATTGTTATCTCAAACTGGATTAAGAAATGGGGAAATATGCGATTGCACAATAGGCAGTTTAGAAAGTTTAAAAATATTAAATGGCACAAAAACGGCTTATTATTTAAGGTATGAGACTTCTAAGGGTGTAAAAGGTAATGGCAATTTTAAAGAAGTAAATACTATTATGACGGACTTAGCTTGCAAGGCTTACTATACCTTGGAAGAAATATATAACACAAGTCGTATCAAGGCTAATAGTAATTTGCTTTTTGTCCCGTTAAAAGTAAGGACATTACCAGTTACCGAAAATACATTGACCAGAATGGCAACAGCCATAGCTCTTAAATACGGTAAAGAAATTGGGTGTATTAATGTCAAAGAAAAATACCCTACTTTATATCACCAAAATATCGGAGTTTTAATGGAACGGAAAGTTATAGGCAGCGAATATTTCAGCCATTACAAGCCTACTGATATTGTAAGTATTCCCCGACCACATCAATATAGGGTAAAGTTGTGTAATGAACTTATTAATCAGGGTGTGTCTCTATTATATGTTCAAAGGCACATGAATCATTTAGAAAAGGAAATAACTTTGGGTTATCAAAGAATTGAAAAAGATTTAGAAGAAGACAAAGATTTTGCAGAATCTGTAATGAAAATGCTTATTACAGGAGAAACGGAGATTATGGGCCAAGGAAAAGATACCCTTATGCTTCGTATAAATGAGCATATAAAAAATTCAAATTTGAATGTTGCCACTGATTTAGATGAAATTATAAATGATCTAACTAAAAAGGTTCCGATTAGGGCTAAAGAAGGCGGTATATGTATAAAAAGTGGTCCTATAAGAGAATGTGGAAAAAGTGATGCAACCGATGAATTATATTGTGCTTATGGCATGTGCAACAACCTATTTCACTCCTTTTTCTTGATCGATATTAACTACAAAAAATATACAACATTATTAAAGACAATAAAATACAATCAAGAAAAAGGATTTAAGAAAGCCTCCGAGAAAGAAACAAACAAGTTACGTTGGATTGTAGAAAAATACCTAATTCCAGAACTTGAAGAGTTAGAAAAAGAAGTTCAACGTAAAGGTGAAAGTGAAGTTAAGGAAAAATTCCCACAGGTTTCATTCTTCATAGACAACTATGATTCTATCAAGAAGGAGGTAAAGGCATGGTTAAATTAGATGAAAACATAATTCTTACTTTAGAAAAAATGAAGGTCAGTATTGAATTAATTGAGCCGAAAGTAAAAGAATATCTAAATAAAGTGGAAAAAACAATAAGTGAAAAGTTTTCCTTACAAGAAGAAATTATGACTCAAATGAAAAAGAATAGACCATCAATAAATAATATTGCAACCGAATCAAAAATTGCTCGGCAAACAATTTACAACAATGAAGTATTAAAAAACTATATCGAAATTAGAATAGATCAATACAATCAAGACGATCCAGTGAAAAGAAACGAGAAACTTTCAGAAAAAATTTCAGAACTCGAATCAATAATTAAGAAAATGATGGAACGGGATGTTAGTGTAGAACTCATGAGAAGAAAAGTTTCCTTAGTTGAGAATGAATTGAAATTATTAAAAAGGGAAAACGTTGAACTCCACGAACGATATAATAACTTAAAACACAAAAAAGACGTAAATGAAAATATTAAATCAAATGTAGTAAAGCTCTCCCCTAAACATTAAAAGATAAAAACCATTTGGTAAAATAATATATAAAGGCTGTGTAATATATGAATATTTCTCTAATTGTTGCTATGGATAAAAATAGAGTAATAGGCAAAGACAATGACATCCCCTGGAGAATTCCAAATGATTGGGAGTATGTTAAAAATACAACAAAGGGATATCCCATCATTTTAGGCAGAAAGAACTTAGAGTCAATTGGAAGGGCTTTACCCAACAGAAGGAATATTATTTTAACAAGAGATAAGAATTTCAATTTCCATGGTTGTGAAATTGCTCATTCTATCGAAGATGTATTTGAGCTTTGTAAAAATGAAGAAGAGATTTTTATTTTTGGAGGAGAACAGATTTATAATATTTTCTTTCCATATGTTAAGAAAATGTATATTACAAAGATTCATCATGAATTTGAAGGAGATACCTTTTTTCCAGAAGTTAATTTCGATGAATGGAAAGAAGTATCTGTAAAAAAAGGGAGTCGGAATGACAAAAATCCTTATACCTATTATTTTCATGTTTATGAAAAATAGATTTTATTAAGATAGCAATTTAGTAGGAGCAAAATTTTAGAAATTATAGTAAAATTAATAACAAGCCATTATGAAAAAATTGCTATTATTGGCTCAAAAATTAAATCAACATTTGATCAGAGAGGGGTTTAAATTATGGAAAGAATAGACATATTAAATGGTGGTTATGTGATTTTACAAGACCACATGGGTTCCGATTTATCGGTTACAAATTCAGCTCGTGTGTCTTACAACAAGAAAAAAGCCATTCTTGATGATAAAGACAAGGGACTTATAGACTTTCTCGCTCGTGAAGGTCACACAAGTCCATTTAGACATACTTCACTTCAATTTGAGGTATATGTTCCCCTTTACGTTGCAAGACAGCATTGGAAGCATATAATTGGTTCTGGGTTCCAAGATCCATTCGTTGCTTGGAATGAATCTTCTCGTCGCTATATTACAGAGGAACCAGAGTTCTATATTCCTCAAGCTGACGAGTGGAGGTCAAAGCCACAAAATTCAAAACAAGGTTCGGGTGAAGTCTTAAACGAATCATCTGGAAGCATCTTCACAAAGAAACTTGAAAAACACGTTGACGAAGGTGAGCGACTTTATGAAGAAGCAATGGAGGCAGGAATAGCTCCAGAACAAGCTCGTTTATTCCTTCCCGCTTACTCCATGTTTGTGAGATATTATTGGACTGGCTCCCTGCAAGGTGTAGCACACTTCTTAAAATTGAGGCTCCCAGAAGATGCACAATATGAAATCAGAGTTCTTGCTGAGGCAGTTAAGGAATTAGCCCATGAGAAGTTTCCTCTATCTCTTGATGCTCTCCTGAAGTATTCTTAAAAAGTGATTAGCGAGATATACAGAATAAATTGACTTTTACATTTTTATTGGTTAACATTAACAATAATTTCATAATTAATTCAATGACGAGAAAGAGTAATTATGTATATCTTATCTACAGAGAGTTGACGAATTGCTGAAAGTCAACGTTAAGACCATGATGAAAATCCTCTCCGAGAAGCAAAGTTGAAAAGAAATTTAAACTTTGACGGCATTCTACCGATACCCAGGACACGTATGATAGTACGTAGTGTAATTAACTGATTAAAACCACTACTATGGTTTTTTATTTTGTTAATGGAAGATTATATTCTTTTATATAAACTCGATCCCACATTACGTAGGATCGAGTTTTTTTATTAAAATAATAATGAGGTGATAAAGTTGAAAGAGTCAAATGCAGCAATGGAATTAAGAGTACGTGAACAATGGAAAAAGGATGGTACATTCCAACGTTCTATATCTAACCGAGAAGGAAATGAGGCATTTGTTTTTTATGAAGGGCCACCAACGGCAAATGGTTTACCACATGCAGGTCACGCCCTTGGAAGAACCATTAAGGACTTTGTAGCAAGATATAAAACAATGTCGGGTTATCAAGTTTTAAGAAAAGCAGGTTGGGATACTCATGGTTTACCTGTAGAATTAGAAGTGGAAAAACAGTTAAATATTCGTGGGAAAGATCAAATTGAAGAATACGGAATTGAAAATTTCATTCAAAAATGTAAAGAAAGTGTTTTTGAATATGAAAATGAGTGGAAACAATTCACCAATGCTCTTGGCTATTGGGTAGATATGGAAGACCCTTATATTACCTTAAATAACGAATATATTGAGTCAGTTTGGAATATTTTATCTACTATCCATGAAAAAGGCTTATTATATAAAGGACATCGAGTTATACCCTATTGTCCTGATTGTGAGACTTCACTTAGCTCTCATGAAGTTGCACAAGGATATAAGGATGTTTCTGATTTATCAGTTACAGCTAAATTCCGCTTAAAAGGAACTAAAAATGAATACCTTTTAGGATGGACAACAACACCTTGGACATTGCCTGGCAATGTTGCTGTTGCTGTAAATCCTAATATGAACTATGTAAAAGTAAAACAAGGCTTAGAAGTATTTGTCCTTGCAGAGTCATTGGCTCCTATAGTTATCAAGGAGGATTACGAAACCCTGGATGTGATTAAAGGGGAAGACTTAATAGGTCTCTCTTATGAAGCACCCTTTAATTATGTTACCGTATCCAATGGTCATAAAGTTCTCGGTGCGGATTTTGTTACAGATACAAGTGGAACTGGTATTGTGCATATAGCACCCGCCCATGGAGAAGATGATTACATTGCCATCCAAGATAATCAATTTTCTTACGTAAATGTAGTTGATTCTAAAGGTCGCTATAAGGAATATGTAACCCCGCTTGCTGGAAAATTTGTAAAAGATTGCGACGTTGAAATTATAAAAATGCTATCAAAACAAAATCTTTTATTCGATAAGGAAAAATATGAGCATAGCTATCCCCACTGTTGGCGATGTGATAGTCCTCTTCTTTATTATGCTATGGAGGGGTGGTTTATTAAGACTACAGAGGTAAAAGAAAAAATACAAGCCAATAACCAAGAAGTTGAGTGGTTTCCTTCTCATATGAAAGATGGAAGGTTTGGGAACTTTTTGGATAATATGGTTGACTGGAATATAGGTAGGGATAGATATTGGGGAACACCATTAAACGTTTGGGTTTGTCAAGATTGTGGTATTGAAAAAGCCCCAAATTCTGTAAAAGAATTAAGTGAACTTTCAGTAGAAGAAGTACCAAAAAACATAGAGTTGCATAAACCTTACGTAGACAAATTACATTTAGCTTGCCTTTGTGGTGGTACTATGGATAGAACAAGCGAAGTTATTGATGTTTGGTTTGATAGTGGATCAATGCCATTTGCCCAATATCATTATCCATTTGAAAACAAAGATATGTTTAAAAAGCAATTTCCTGCTGATGTAGTTATTGAGGGCGTTGACCAAACAAGGGGATGGTTTTACAGTTTGTTGGCTGTTTCTACTTTGTTTACAGGAGAATCACCGTATAAACGAGTCCTTTCTTTAGGTCATATTTTAGATGAAAATGGACAAAAAATGTCAAAAAGTAAAGGTAATGCCTTGAATCCTGCTGAGCTTATTAATGAGTTTGGTGCTGATTCTCTAAGATGGGCGTTGTTAGCTGATAGTTCACCATGGAATAATAAACGTTTTTCTAAAAAAACTGTCAGTCATGCTAAGTCCAAAGTTATAGATACGCTACTAAACGTTTATTCTTTTTACTCGATGTATGCGGAAATTGATCAATTTAATCCAGATAGTGATTTGGGTGGCACTAAAACAACTCTTGATAAATGGATTCTTTCTCGCCTAAATACTGTTATAGAGGAAGTTACCCATAGTTTAGATGATTATGATATCACAAAAGGAGCAAGATCAATTTCAACATTTATTGATGAACTCAGCAATTGGTATGTAAGGCGTTCCAGACAACGTTTTTGGAATAGTGGTATGACTAATGATAAGAGGGCGGCATTTAGTACCTTGTTTGAGGTATTAAAAAAGCTATCACAGCTCATGGCTCCTTATACACCTTTTGTTACAGAACACATATACTCAAACTTAGTGAAAGATAGTGTGCATGTATCAGATTACCCTAAATCGGATGAAATGCTTATTGATGAACAATTAGAAAAAGATATGGATGAAGTCTTACAAATAATAGAGCTGACAAGATCCCTTAGAAATACAGTAAGAATTAAAACCAAACAACCATTAGCTCAATTGGTAGTTGTCCCGACGGAAGAATCCACTCTATCCCAGTTGGAAAAATATTCGTCTATTATAAAAAATGAAATGAACCTAAAAGAAGTAAAGTTTACGAGGGATTATTCAGATTTGTTACAGCTTGATCTCAAATTAAACTTTTCGGTAGTTGGGCCAAAGTTAGGCAAATTCGTTGGCCAAGTTAAAAATAAAGTTGATAAATTAGACGATAAGGAAAAGGAAAAATTCATGAAAGAAAAAGAAATGCAGTTATCATTCAGTTCAGGTGAAACTGTAACTCTTACAACGGATGACGTACTTATTGAGAAAAAAGGAAGAGACGGTTTTGAATTACTTGAAGGGAGTAAATTCCTGACCTTATTAGATACTAATTTGACGCAAGAATTAATTGAGGAAGGCTTAGTAAGGGAATTCGTTCGGGCTGTTCAGACCTATCGCAAGGAATTAAATCTTCCAGTTGAGTTACGAGTAGATCTTTTTGTTCAGACTGATTCGTGGCTTCAAAATGTATTGATTAAATTTGATGAATTAGTACAAAGAAATCTTATTATTAATTCGGTTCATTTTGAAGGTAAACCAGATATGAAAAGTTTTAAAGTGGAAGAAAATGAGGTTAGATTATACATTAAGTCATAAAGACAGAGATAAAGTAGATCAAACAATATATTGTTTGATCTACTGTTTTTCCATTCACTTTAACATTTCCTTAAATTCGTCTTCACTAATTATTTTTATACCTAAATCCTGAGCCTTCGTTAACTTGCTTCCCGCCTCTTCTCCCGCTAAAACAAATGATGTTTTTGTGGATACACTCCCAGAAACCTTACCACCATACATTTGAATTAATTGGGTAGCTTCATTTCTTTTTAAAGTGGGAAGAGTTCCTGTTATTACAAATCTTTCACCATCAAATCTTTGATCCGAACTTTGGTTTTCAGGTATTTTTGATTTAACATTTACGCCAGCCTGTTTTAATTTTGAAATAAGTTTTTGATTCTTTTCTTGTTTGAAATAGTTTATTACACTATTTACCATTATATCGCCAAAATCAGGTAAATTTATTAACTGTTCGTAAGTTGCTTTTCCAATGGCATCAATATCGGAAAAGTTCATAGCTAATACTCTTGCGGTTTGTCTTCCGACATTTTTTATCCCAAGTCCCGTTAATAAATTTTCCAAATCATTATCCTTTGATTTTTCAATAGCCTGCAAAAGATTATCTGTCGCTTTTTGTCTTCCTACTACACCTTTTTCTATTAAGTCATCACGATATTGATCAAGATAATAAATGTCTGCAACATCCTTTATATAACCTTCTAAGACTAATGATTCAACAGAACTTGGCCCAAGCCCTACAATATCCATTGCACTTTTTGATGCAAAGTAAACTATACCACCAAGTTGCTGGGCAGGACACTCATGATTGATACAACGTGTATCTGCACCATCATCCTCTCTAACAGTAGGTGAATTACATATAGGACAAGTTGTTGGGATAGAATACTTTACCGCATTTGCAGGTCTCTTCTCAGGTATACTTCTTATCACTTCTGGAATGATATCTCCCGCTTTTTGAATAACTACGGTATCCCCAATTTGAATATCTTTTGAATCAATAAAATCTTGATTGTGTAGCGTTGCTTTCGATACATCTGTTCCCGCTATTTTAACAGGTTCTAATATAGCGAGTGGAGTTAATCTTCCAGTACGCCCAACTTGTATCTGAATATCGTTAACAACAGTTTCCTTTTGCTGCGCTGGATATTTATAAGCTATAGCCCATCTTGGAACCTTGCTTGTTTCACCTAAATTTTTTCTATCACTTAAATTATCAACTTTAATAACTGCTCCATCAATATCAAAGGATAGGCTGGATCTCTTTTCTCCAATGTTTGACACATATTCCCATATTTCATCCGCTGTGGTACATACTTTATAATCAGGAACAACAGGAAACCCTTGATCACTCAGCCATTCTAATGTCTCACTATGCGAGGTGAAATTCTTTCCTTCCGAAATTTCGAGATTAAAAACAAAGAAATCAAGATTACGGTCACGAACTATGCTTGGATCTAATTGCCTTAATGTTCCTGCGGCCAAATTCCTGGCAGTTTTATAAGTTTTTCCGCCTAAATCACTTTGTTTTTCTGTTATCTTTTCAAATGTCTCATTCGACATGAAAACTTCTCCACGAACCTCTAAATAACTTAGTTTAGTTGGGATTTCTTTCGGTATGGATTTAATTTCTAATATATTTTCAAAAACCGACTCCCCAATTTCTCCATTGCCTCTTGTAATACCATCAGTTAATTTACCGTTGTGATATCTTAACATTATTGATAAACCATCAATTTTTAATTCAACTACATATTTAGGATTTGATACTTGGGAATTCACTCTCTCTACAAAGCTATATATTTCATCTTTGGTAAATGAATTCTGCAAACTTATCACTGGTACATCATGTGCTACTTTTCTTAATTCACGTTTAACTGTACCTCCAATAATTTGAGTAGGAGAATCTTCCACGATAAGTTCTGGATGTTCCTTTTCTAAATCCTTTAGTTCCTGAGCAAGCCTGTCATATTCAAAATCAATTATCTCTGGCTGATCTTCATCATAGTACTTTTTATTATGGTATTGAATTATGCTTCTTAACTCATCAATTCTCTCTCGCACACTCATGCCACTGCACCTCCCACTTGTCTAATTAAAGAAGGCGTTGACATACTCCCATTACTAATAAGATCTTGTACTTTTCTGGACAGATTGTATTTTACCGATAATGTCCCATCCCCTCTTGTCGATCCGCGGACAAACTTACCATTTTCATACAATAGCGATACTGCTAAGCCGTCAATCTTTAATTCACATACATAGGTCACGGGCTGATCGGTTCCTTCCCGAACCCGGCGGTCAAACTCACGTAAATCCGTTTCATTAAATGCATTGCCCAAGCTAAGCATTGGTACTTCATGTGTCACCTTTTGAAAGGAATCAAGTGGTTTCCCGCCAACTCGCTGCGTCGGTGAATCTGCTGTAATCAAATCTGGAAATGCTGCCTCGAGCTCTTGTAGTTCACGTAATTTTTGATCATATTCAGCGTCTGGAACACTTGGTTCGTCCAGTACATGGTATTCATGATTATAGCGATGGAGTAGCTGATGAAGCGCTGCTATCCGCTCCTGTGCTTCCTGTTTATTCATTCATCCAACACCTCTACTTTTTCGTTATTGGTGCAAATTTAGCTAATAAACGCTTGATTCCAGTTGGTGCTGGGAAGGCAACGTCAAGCTCCATCGCTTCTCCCTCGCCTTGCACCTTCACAACCGTTCCTACGCCCCATTTTTTATGGTCCGCCTTGTCACCCGGCATCCATGCTTCACTCTCCGCTCCAGATGTTTTCTGCAGGCGCTGTGCGCGGCGCTTTAATCCTGGTGCTTCGGATTTTGTAGTTTGTGCACGTCCGCCAAATGGGATTTTCTCCTCTTGATCGATTCCTTCTACTAAATCAGTCGGAATTTCATTTATAAAGCGACTAATTGGGTTCATATTTGTTCGTCCATACAAGGTACGCATCCGAGCATGGGTCAAATACAGTTGCTTCTCTGCACGGGTAATTCCAACATATGCCAAGCGGCGCTCCTCTTCCATTTCATCTTGATCAAACATGGAACGACTATGTGGGAAAACATTCTCCTCCAGCCCAATTAAGAAAACAACAGGGAATTCCAATCCTTTGGCAGCATGTAAGGTCATCAACGTAATTTTATCTTCATTTTCCGGATCTTCCTCATCGACAGAATCAATATCTGCAATTAAGGCCAAATCCGTTAGAAAAGCAACGAGTGTTTTATCCTCTTCACTTTTTTCTTCAAAATTCTGGGTAACCGTCATAAATTCCTCTAAGTTTTCCAAACGACTCTGTGCCTCAAGTGTTTGCTCGTTTTTCAGCATTTGCTCATAGCCTGTCCGCTCCAGCACTGCTTCAACCATATCTGTTGCGGTTAAAAACTCCTGCTGCTGAGATAAAGACGTAATCAAATCTGCAAATCCTGCCAAAGCATTTGCTGCTCTTGCAGAGACACCAATAAAATCGACTTCTCTTACTGCAGCAAAGAAGGAAATACCATGCTCTGTTGCATAGGCACGAAGACGCTCTACTGAGGTTTTACCAATTCCGCGTTTCGGTTCATTCACAACCCGTTCAAAGCTTAAATCATCTTCAGGATTCGTAATTAACCGTAAATAAGCGACCATATCTTTAATTTCTTTACGCTCGTAAAACTTCGTGCCGCCAACCATTTGATAGGATACGCCTGATTTCATCAATGTATCCTCAACCGCACGGGATTGCGCATTGGTTCGATATAAGATGGCAATGTCGTTTGGTGAAATGCCTTCCTCACGACGTAAGGTTTGAATTTTTTCCGTAATAAACAGAGCTTCTTCCTGCTCTGTGGAGCCCTGGAAGTAATGGATTTTCTTGCCGTCCGGGTTTTCTGTCCATAAATTTTTTGGCTTTCGACCGGAATTATTTTCAATGACTTTATTTGCTGCTTGTAAAATGGATTTTGTTGAGCGATAATTCTGCTCGAGAAAGATAGTTCGTGCTGCTGGATAATCCTTTTCAAACGAAAGGATATTCGCAATGTCAGCTCCACGCCAACGATAAATTGACTGATCCGAGTCTCCCACAACACATAAGTTTTGGAAACGGCTTGCCAGTTGCTTCACCAAAAAGTATTGGGCATGGTTCGTATCCTGATACTCATCCACATGAATATATTGAAAACGACGCTGATAGTATTCCAATACCTCCGGAACACGGCGGAATAACGTAATGGTTTCCATAATCAAATCATCAAAATCAAGCGATTGGTTTTTACGCAGCATATTTTGGTAAGCAGAGTACACCTTGCCCACCTGGCGCGTAAAGAAATCGCCAACTTTTTCATTATATGCTTCAGGTGTGATCAGTTCATTTTTTGCAGCACTAATTTGTCCAAGCATTGCCCGTGGGTCAAATTGCTTCGGATCCAGGTTGATGTTTTTCAACACTTGCTTCACGACAGATAACTGATCACCACTGTCCAAAATCGTAAAATTACGATTGATACCAATCCGATCGATATCACGACGTAAAATTCGCACACACATGGAGTGAAAGGTCGATACCCACATGTATTCACCTTCCGCCCCGACGAGACGACGAACACGATCCTTCATTTCTCTTGCTGCTTTATTTGTAAATGTAATCGCCAATATATTTCTAGGTGCCACATCTTTTTCACTCATCAGATATGCAATCCGATGCGTGAGCACGCGTGTCTTACCACTTCCTGCACCCGCCATGACCAATAACGGTCCTTCTGTATGCTTCACTGCCTCGCGCTGTTCCTTATTTAAACCCTTGAGCAGGTCATCTCCAGTTCGATTCATGCTACGCACCACCTTCTTTGTCTTTCACGGCCTTCACTGTTTTTAAGGCCTGCTTTAAATTGGTATAAATACTATTTCCAACAACAATCACATCTGCATGTTCCGCCATTTCTTTTGCCTGATCCACATTCGAAATGCCGCCACCATAAAACAGCCGTGTTTGCTGAAGCTGATCCTTCACTTTCTCCACAAGCTGGGGATCACCGTATTTTCCACTATATTCTAAATAAAAAATTGGTAAATGAAAAATACGATCTGCCATGTACGCATATGCCAATACATCTGCTTCATCTGGAAGATTGCAATTGGTATGTGTAAACGCCTTAGCCTCTTCGTTCAAAATGCAATAGCCCTCCACAAACATTTCATCCCAATTCATAATCTCTTTATATTCTTTTATCGCCTGATGCTGGATATCCATCATCCACTTTTTCTCCGTACTATTCAGTACCATCGGAATAAAATAAAAATCAAACCCAGGCGTAATTGCATCCATATTTGAAATCTCTAACACACATGGAACCGTGTAACGTCTAATCCGCGACAATAAGTCCAGTACCCCGTCCAACGTAACATCATCTGTCCCCCCAACAATTACCGCATCTGTACCGGATTCACATATGAGCTCGAGGGCATCATCATCTATTTCCTTCGCAGGGTCTAACTTAAATACATGCTTCCACTCATTCATCGAATTGTACAACGTTATATCCTCCAATTTCATAATCCATTCCTATATTATAGCAAAAATCCAACGAAATTTGAGGACAGAACTAAAGTTTTCAACCAGACACCCTGCCTAACCCCGCCATAGACAACGTCGGAGAAATCAGCAGGCCGATTTCAATCCTGGCTGGTGCGCGAGTTTTGGGGATTGGTGCTCGAGTTCGGGTGGCTGGCGCGCGATTTTGAGTGGTTGGTGCTCTAGTTCGGGTGATTGGTGCTCGAGTTCGGGTGATTGGTGCGCGACTTTGTGTGGTTGGTGCTCGAGTTCAGCTGGTTGACGCGCGACTTTGAGTAGTTCGTGCTCGAGTTTAGCTGGTTGGCGCGCGACTTTGAGTAGTTCGTGCTCGAGTTTAGCTGGTTGGCGCGCGACCTTGAGTAGTTCGTGCTAGAATTCAGGTGGTTGACGCGCGACTTCGGGTAGCTGACGCTCGACTTTGAATTGTTGGTGCGCGAGTTTGGGCTGAGTTCTTAGGTTTTAGCTTTTTATATAATGTTGAAAGCGGCAGCTGCCGCTTTCTTCACTCTTCATGCATGCGACTTCCGATCAAAGGTATGCGACTTTGGACCAAACCCATGCGAGATTAGTGCTGTGGCATGCGAGTTTGAGCTAAAGGTATGCGAGTTAGGCGCCAAGGCATGCGACTTCTACCCAAACCCATGCGACTTTGCGGCCAAATGAAGTGAACCGACTCTTTTTGATGGAATGGGGTTGGAATCGGCGGACCGATTCCTCCATTATAAATATTCTTTAACTGGGGGATGCGCAACTTCACCCGGTTGACCGCGTGATTAATATGTAGAAGTCAGCTCACCGATTTCATCTTCATTTCTTCAGACGTTGGAATCGGCGAGCCGATTCCTTCTTTTTTCAATCCATCACAAAAACACCCGTGCTCCTTCCAAAAATGTTTGAGCGGGTGCGAGTGTTTTTATAAATGAACTGTTTATTTATCGTTGTCTTGCATGCGGTCCAATACCATGCCGTAGCCATCACTACCGTAGTCGATACAGCGTCTGACTCTAGAAATCGTTGCAGTAGAGGCTTTGGTTTCTTTTTCTATGACACTATACGTAAGTCCTTCTCGCAGCATTTTTGCTACTTGCAGGCGCTGTGATAGCGATTGTATTTCACTCATCGTTGCTATATCGTCAAAAAAACGATAGCATTCTTCGATATCTTGTAAAGATAAAATCGCTTCAAACAGCTGGTCAAGCTGTTTGCCTCTTAATTTATCAATTTGCACAACGATACCCCCTAAGTTTTATTCAAATGTTACCGATTTTGCAATACCTGGATCGCTTGGCACGACATTAATCCAAGTTTTACCTGGTACCAATCCAATTGGTTTTCCATCTTTTACCGGTACAATCAAGCCATCTTCGCTTGCCCATTGTACCTGCTGCAGCTTTCCTTTTTGAAGGAGATAAGCGTTGCCGCCAGAATCCATGTCAACCTTTCTTCTGCCAGCATTATCGATGACCTCATGATAGGTTTCCATAATCAAAATATTATCCAATTCAATTGGTTTATCCGTCTCGTATTCTATTGTTTCTTGGCCATCACTTGAACGATGATAGACACCTTTTTTCTTATCATACGTATAGGAAACGACCAAACTCGGTTTACTCGAATAAACAATTTGGATGTGCTCTGCCGCATCTCCACTTATATCAGCAACGTCTTGTTCACTTAAAAAAGGGAGAGGCTTCGTATTATTTTCAATTGAAAAACCTTTTTCGGATGCCGTTTTATAGATAGCTGGAAATTGTACATATGAATTATGAGGTGCTTTTCGAAATGACGCTCGTTTAAAAAGCTTTCCATCATTATCATAATAAGACCCATTCAAATGATCGATTCCACGGTTGCGGATCATGTCATTAATTTGCGCAGCAGCCCCGTGGTATACATATAGTGCCTGATAGCGTTCTGCCAAATCAAAATAATATTCTCGTGCACTGCGAACTGGTCCAACTACATCTGGCTGTTCACTTTGAAACAAAGCTAAAAATCTAGTAATCATGCCTTCTGCTAAAATTTCAAATACAACATCGGCCTTGGATAGTCCTGTTTGAGGTCTGGCAGCTTTGTGATTATTTACCATGATTCCAACTGCCCGTGATACATCCTCGACACTATGTTCTAAGCCTGTTAATGGATAAACGGTAGTAGCGTCATTCTTTTCCTCCACTAGCTCGGGCTCTTGCTTTTCCTTAGCTATTAAACTCTTTTTTTCCTGACTGTCCTCTGCTTTTAGTAAATCCTCGGAGCATGCGCTTAATACGATTATCAGCAACATTGCGCCTAGTATGCAGAAGGTTTTTTTCATTCCGTACCCACAACCTTTGTCATCATTTTTTATTCTTTAATCGTATTATACGCTACCTCATCGTTGCCGGAAAGAGGACTTCTTTTTTTAGGACATCTATGACGCCTTTTTGTGCAATACGAATATATGGCAAATGCGTGGATGATAAGAAAAAGATAGAGTAAATTGGGTCGCCGTATGTGTATCCATATTGGGATAAAATCTGTCTAAGCTCTTTTTCCAGTTCAATCAAATCGGATAATTTCCCATCATACATCACGCCACCTAGCTTTAATGGAATTTCTAGTAATACCTCTCCTTGATTGACAATAACAATGCCGCCGCCCATTTTTTTCAATCGGTCCCAAGCAAGCAGCATATCGCTTTTTCGCTTGCCGATAAAAATAAAATCACCTGTTGTCGAATAAGTGCTCGCAATCGTACCCAATTGATTGGTGAAGCCTTTTAATGTGCTGTTCACACGCCACTTTCCATGTCGATCGATTAACAGTAAAAAGGCGTCCTCCTTTTCCTCCGGGATTTCTTCCGGGGTAATATCCGTTTCAATAGGATATGGCTTGATAATCACATCATTCACCATTTCTAAACCAATTGGTGTAGAGAATTGTAAATCCTCCATTGTCAAATCCCAATCCGGTACCAACGGCTCTATATCATAATGAGACCAATCAAGCTGCATTGGCATGGGCTGTTCCTTACCCGCTTTTACAATCCACTTTCCCTTTGCCAAAACACTGATTGGATGAGGATTTTCCTTTTTCTCCAGGAAATTGATATTTGCAATTCTACCAGGTGCGATACTTCCTAGCTTTTCATCCAAAAGCAAATGTGCTGCTGCGTTATAAGAAGCCATGCGATAGGCATCCTCTAGTGGCACCCCTTTCTCCAAAGCAATTTCAATACATTGATTCATCATACCCGCCTCATAGAAAGCTGGGGTCGCGCCATCTGTTGTCATCATTAATTGATCAAACACTCGAAAATCCGTAGCGAGCAGTTCTTCCAATATTTTTGGTAAATCCGGTCGAATTGAAGAATAGCGTAAGCCTACCTGATAACCGAGTTCCAGCCGCTTCATTACCTCTTTTCCTGTCATCGCTTCATGATCGGAGTTGATGCCAAACAGCTTCATCTTCGTCAATGTTCGTTCAGACGCACCTGGAAAATGCCCCTCAATTGGCTTACCAAGACGCTTCGCCCGCTGAATCCAATAGAGCAAAATGTCGTCCCCTTCCAGCAGTCGTGGCCACGAAGTTAATTCGCCACCTTGAACAACGGAAGGATGATCGAGCCAATCAAAAACATCCTCTGTATTAAACAGCATTTGTTCGTCCTTCAGTGCCGTTTGCGAATCAAAGCGGGACCACCAATACATAGACACAGGGAAATGGTTGAATTCATCCAGTAAAGAAAACGCTTTCTTTTTATTTAAATAAAAAACCCATAATAAATTATCATTAACCAAAGTGGTTGTACCGAACTTTGCTGCATGCCAAGCAAGCTCCAGCGGATTATATAATTGAAATGGATGTGCGTGAGGTTCCATATATCCTGGAACTAAATATTGATTCTGACAATCCACTACTTCATAGCCTTGTTGCATCGGCATATCTTCCCCGACATACACAATTCGATCCTCATATATCCAAATATTTGCCTGTAACCATTGCTTTGTATGTACATTTAAATATGTTGCCTGTTTTAATACGAGTGTAGGAGCTACTTGTCCATCCAGTACGGCAACATGTTTTCTCATTTGTCGGTTTCTCCAGTAACCATTCTCCATAAAACAACTCTCCAGTATAACCATTTTTATCTAGTTTACCATACTTTTACTTTCATACGGTAAAGTTTTTCGTAACTAAAGTGAAGAAATTTTAACAATTGATTGATTTTACAAAAATAATTCGATTTAGATCAACATAATTACCCTGACACACCTATGAAATTGCTAATCCATATGAATCGAGTGCAATTATAAGGCCCGTCCCTCCTATTTTTTAACTCAAACTGATAGCGAGGGCAATAATCAGACTCTTCCCTCCTATTTTTTGACTCAAACTTCTAGTGAGTGCAATAATCAGACTCTTCCTTCCAATTTTTTGACTCAAACTTCTAGTGAGTGCAATAATCAGGCTCGCCCTTCCTATTTTTTAACTCAAACTTCTAGTGAGTGAAATAATCAGGTCTTTCCTTCCAATTTTTTGACTCAAACTGTCGGCGAGAGCAATAATCAGACTCTTCCTTCCAATTTTTTGACTCAAACTGCTGGCGAGGGCAATAATCAGGCTCGCCCTTTCTATTTTTCAACTCAAACTGTCGGCGAGGGCAATAATCAGGCCTTTCCTTCCAATTTTTTGACTCAAACTGCTGGCGAGGGCTGACGAGTAAAAAAACATGACTCCACCCATTTTTCACTCTCCTGCATGTCACTATAAAGCACTATGAAAAAACCACGGACCATATTTGGCATACGGATCCGCGGCAGTTTGAATAGGTGTAATCTTTATTTCCCAATATCTTTACGATAGAAAAATCCGTCTTCTGCTGACAGGCAGCCTAATGATTGATAAGCTTTTTCTGTCGCAGCATCTAGGGTTTTGGCTGTTGCACCAGCGAGCAGTACCCGTCCACCATCAGATACAAGTCCTTCTGCTGTTTGTTTTGCACCAGCATAGATGAGGAAGGAATCATCCGCCAACGTAAAATTCGGGATTGGTAAAGCTTTTGCATAAGTGCCAGGATATCCATTAGCAGCTACAACGACACCTGCACAGCATGCATCCTCCCAAGTTAGCTCAGGATCCTTGCCTGCTAGTACATCTTCAAACACTTGCAATAGATCATTTTTCAATAATGGCAGCACAACCTGTGTTTCGGGATCTCCAAACCGGGTATTAAATTCGATTACCTTTAGCCCTTCTGTCGTCATGATAAGGCCAGCATATAATATCCCTGTAAATGGTCTGTCTTCCGCGACCAGTCCATCCGCTGCCCGTTGAAGGATTTCTTGAATGGCAAATTGAAGATCTTTTTCGGATACATCCGCGACAGGAGCAAAAGCGCCCATGCCACCTGTATTCGGACCTTGATCCTGATCAAAGGCACGCTTATGATCTCTTGCAGTTACCATTGGATACACCTGATTTTCATGAACAAATGCCATCAAAGAGAATTCTTTTCCTGCCAAAAATTCCTCCACGACAATGGTTGTTCCTGCTTCTGCAAATACTTGATCAACGAGCATGGCGTCTACCGCAGCAATCGCATCCTGAACCGTTTCAGCTACGACGACACCTTTACCAGCAGCTAAACCATCTGCTTTAATGACAATTGGTGCCCCTTTTTCTTCAATATACGCTTTGGCTGCTGCAGCATCTGTAAAGGTTTCGTATGCAGCAGTTGGAATGCCATGTCGCATCATGAATGCCTTGGCAAAATCCTTGCTTCCTTCCAGCATTGCCGCTTCCTTTGTCGGTGCAAAGATGGCCAGTCCTTCTGCTTGAAAACGGTTTGTAATACCAGCTAAAAGTGGTACTTCTGGCCCAACAATTGTAAGGTCAACATGATGTTCACGTGCCGCAGCAATAAGTTGATCGATATCTATTTCATCTATATCTAAGCAAACCGCTTCGTCTGCCATACCACCATTTCCAGGTGCAACAAATAGCTTATTTATTCGATCGCTTGCTAAAAGTTTCTTTATCATACTATGCTCACGGCCACCGCGGCCAATTACCAAAACGTTCATTCAGAAGTCCTCCCCATTATTCGTTTTGCTTTTCTTTTAATGTTTAAAATGTCGTTGACCAGTGAAGACCATCGCAATGCCGTGTGCATCACATGCATCGATGGAGTCTTGATCTCGCTTGGAGCCACCAGGCTGTATAATTGCTGTAATGCCTGCAGCTGCAGCTGTTTCAACCGTATCTGGCATTGGAAAAAACGCATCTGAACCCATGACTGCTCCCTTTGCCTGTTCTCCGGCTTGTTCGATAGCTATTTTGGCAGCGCCAACACGATTCATCTGACCAGCACCAATTCCGACTGTTTGTTTTCCTTTTGCAAGTGCGATCGCATTTGATTTTACATGCTTCACTGCCTTCCAAACAAATTGTAAATCAGCCAGTTCTTCAGCTGTCGGCTTACGTTTGGTTGGAACTTCCAACGCATCCACGTCCAATGTTGCTGTATCATTTGTCTGAATGAGTACGCCACCTTTTACGGTTGTGAGACGATGATACGTATCTACTGAAGCGGGCATTGCAAGCTCTAATAAGCGAATGTTTTTCTTTTGCTGTAACACGTCCAGTGCTTCCACAGTAAAGCTTGGTGCAATTACAATCTCTAAAAAGATTTTGCTTAGTTTTTCAGCGGTAGCTAAATCAATTTCCCGATTGGCTGCCACAATGCCACCAAAAATGGATACCGGGTCAGCTGCATACGCGCGATCAAACGCTTCTTCAACTGTATCTCCCATCCCAATCCCACAAGGGTTCATATGCTTGACCGCAACAACGGCTGGTTCATCATAGGCTGCCACCATTTCCAACGCTGCGTTTGCATCTTGAATATTATTATAGGATAGCTCTTTCCCATGCAATTGTTTAGCAGCTGCTAAACTAAGCTCCTCATCCTGTGGCAAGCGATAAAAAGCTGCCTGTTGATGCGGATTTTCTCCATAACGAAGGGTTTGAACCTTTTCGTAAGTAACGGTATAGTTTTCAGGAAAATCAATTTCCGCTTTTTCCGTAAAATAGCCAGCAATCATCGCATCATAATGTGCGGTATGACGGAACACCTTACCAGCAAGCTCCCGACGTTTTTCAAGTGAAACGTCACCTTGCTCTAACGCTGCTAATACGTCTGCATAGTCAGCTGGATCCACAATCACTGTTGTGGATTCAAAGTTTTTCGCTGCTGCCCGA
Source organism: Ornithinibacillus gellani (assembly GCF_003730295.1). GTDB lineage: Bacteria > Bacillota > Bacilli > Bacillales > Amphibacillaceae > Ornithinibacillus_A > Ornithinibacillus_A gellani. Next base: position 81,329 of record NZ_QTSZ01000049.1, on the reverse strand, counting down.
AGCATAGCTGGTCCACCGATATCGATATTTTCAATGATGTCTTCATCTGTTGCATCTGCCTTCGCTAACGTTTCTTTAAAAGGATATAAATTGACGATAACGAGATCGATTGGTTGAATATTGTTTTCCTCTAGTTGCTTCATATGGTCCGGGTCATTTTTCTTTGCTAGTAATCCACCATGCACGAATGGATGTAATGTTTTTACCCGCCCATCAAGAATTTCTGGAAAACCAGTTACTGAATCAACAGCCTTTGCCGGCACACCAGCATCCTGTAATTTCTTGAGCGTACCACCAGTGGATATAATCTCATAATCCAGCTTAACTAGCCCGCTAATAAAGTCAGTTAAATTTTCTTTGTTGGATACACTTACAAGTGCTCTTTTCTGCATTTCCATACTCCTCACATATTTAGAATGCTGTTCATCATCTTGTTGTGGTTTCATTTCACGGATTAACTGGCTGTAAGACCCCACTTCAAGAACTTTTGTTGATAACAAAATTGTGAGGAGGTTCAACAGCCAGTAAAGGCCTGATTCGTTCAACTAACAATCAGGGTGGAGGTGCGAAAACACCCACTGATTGACGTTTCACTTTCACTTTATCAACTTTCGAATGACCTGTGGGTACAACATATGTTCCACTTGATGAATCCTTGTTTCCAAAGTTTCCATCGTATCATTTGGATATATATCAACACTTTCTTGCGCAATAATCGGTCCGGTATCCATTCCTTCATCAATATAATGCACAGTTACCCCTGTTTCCCGCTCACCAGCCCGAAATGCTTGGCCTATTGCGTCCAAACCAGGAAACTTCGGTAACAATGAAGGGTGGATATTGATCATTCGATTCGCATAAGCGCCCAGCAATACGGGGCCAACAAGCCGCATGTAGCCTGCAAGAAAAATCCATTCCACCTTCCGCTCCTGCAATTGCTCAACAATCGCTTGTTCATAAGCTTCCTTGGAAGGGAAGGCCTGTGGTGAAAATTCCCATACCGGTACATCCTTTTTCTTTGCCCGCTCTACTACTTTTGCACCTGGCTTATCACAGACTAGCAGTTCGATACGGCAAGGTAATGCTGCATCTAACATCGCTTGAAAATTACTTCCTGAACCAGATGCAAATACAGCCACTTTCAATTCACTCATGACGTGAATTGCACTCCTTCACCAGGAACGACCTTACCAATCACAACGGCCTGCTCTCCTTGATCCTTCAAGCTTTCAAGAATAGCATCTGTATCTGCGGGCGCAACGGCTATCGCCATGCCAATCCCCATATTAAAGACTCCATACATATCTTTATCTGCTATTTGCCCTTTTTCTTGCAGGAACGGGAATATGTCAGGAACTTCCCAGCTATTGGAATCCAATTCAACGCCAAGCCCAGCAGGAAGCATCCGCGGAAAATTTTCGTAAAAGCCCCCACCCGTAATATGGGAAATTCCTTTAATGGTATGGTTTTCCATCACAGCTGCAATCGATTTTGCATAGATCTTGGTTGGTGTCAAAAGCACCTCTCCAAGCGGTTTCGAAAGGCCTTCATATGTTTGGTTCAAATCCAAGTCTGCAACAATTTGACGAACAAGCGAGTATCCATTGGAATGTATACCGCTTGATGGTAGACCAATGAGGACATCTCCTGCCTGTACAGACTCACCTGTAATTAAATTTGCCTTTTCAGCAATTCCAACCGTAAATCCAGCCAAATCATATTCTTCTTCTGCATACATACCTGGCATTTCTGCTGTTTCACCGCCAATTAAAGCTGCGCCTGATTGAACACAGCCTTCGGAAACCCCTGCTACAATTTGCTCAATGACAGCAGGATCATTTTTTCCGCAGCCGATATAATCTAGAAAAAACAGCGGCTTCGCACCTTGGGCGACCACATCATTCACACACATGGCTACCAAATCAATCCCAATCGTATCGTGCTTGTCCAAATCGAAAGCAAGCTTGAGCTTGGTACCAACGCCATCTGTTCCGGAAACCAATACCGGTTCCTTGTATGCCAATGAAGTAAGCTCAAATAGACCACCAAATGATCCGACTCCGCCAAGTACTTCTGGACGAGTAGTTTTTGCAATATGCTTTTTCATTCGTTCAACTGCTTCATACCCTTTTTCAACATCAACACCGGCACGCTTATATGCATCTGACATATGTGCACTTCCCCTCACTATTTTAAAGGCTGCTAATGATACATTTCTGCAGCATGAGCAGCCCCCATGATAGAGTTTATTCAACAGTTCAAGTGTAATTTCTGTTGCAATCACTCTGATATGTTAAAATCCGGAATAAGAAATATCTGGTTTTCCATCAAGCTGGACGGGATAATCCCCTGTCATACAGGCATTACATATTCCTTGGTGAATCGTTTCATCCTTAATAATGGCCTTTTCCAAGCCTGCTGCTGATAAATAAGCAACACTATCGGCCCCAATTACATCTCGAATTTCATCCAGCGTTCGACCAGCAGCAATTAATTCCTTTTTAGTTGACATATCAATCCCATAATAACAAGGATTGGTAATCGCTGGAGAAGCAATTCGAACATGAACTTCTTTCGCACCTGCTTGTTTAAGCATACGGACGATTCGAATACTTGTCGTTCCCCGTACAATGGAATCATCAATCATGACAACCCGTTTTCCTTCAACAATTCCGCGAACCGGCGATAATTTCATCTTAACCCCTTGCTCACGCATTTCTTGTGAAGGCTGAATAAACGTTCGTCCAACATAACGATTTTTTATTAAACCCATTTCATACGGCAAGCCAAGCTGCTCCGCATAACCGATTGCAGCAGAGATGCTGGAATCCGGTACTCCAGTCACTACATCTGCTTCTGCAGGAGCTTCCTTGGCTAACTCAATCCCCATACGTTTACGTGAAGCATGCACGTTCACATGGTTTAAATCGCTATCCGGACGTGAAAAGTATACATATTCCATCGCGCATAAACGGCGCTGTTCACGTAATGAAAAGCGGGTGGATTTAATACCTTCATCACTAATAGTCAATAATTCACCAGGCAATACTTCCCTTTCAAAGGTTGCACCAATGATATCAAAAGCACAGGTTTCCGATGAAACAACATAGCTTTCGCCAAGCCTTCCCAAAGAAAGCGGACGAATACCATGCGGATCCAACGCGACGTACATTTTATCTTCTGTTAATAGTAGAAAAGCATAGGCACCAACCATCCGCTGCAATGCGCCCGCAATCACTTCTTCTACAGTTGATTTGCCATTACGTCTAATTAAGTGGGCAAGTAACTCGGTTGCAGTTGGCGTTTGAAAAATACTACCTTCGTCTTCCAGCTCTCCGCGAAGCTTGTAAGCATTCATAATATTTCCAGTATGCGCCAAAGCCATGCTCCCCGTTTGGGAACGAAACACATGTGGTTGTACATTTTCAAAGCCCGTATCATTATTTGTGACATAATGGTCATGACCGATTGCTGCATGCCCAACTAGTTTTTCCAAATGGGAGCGATCAAACACATCATTTAATAAACCGACTCCCTTATGAAGCTGCAGGTCCTCACCATTGCTAACGACAATTCCTGCACCTTCTTGTCCTCTATGCTGCAATGCGTGCAGTCCATAATAAGTGATTTCTGCAGCTTTTGGATGACCCCAAATCCCAAACATAATTTATGCCTCACTTAATTCTTATTTCAGCAATTCCGGTAAAGCCTGCTTCCAAAGGTTGCTGAGTACTTGCACATCTTCTTGAATAACTTGTTTTCCATTTATGTGAATGGACACGCTGCCACGATCCGTTACCTTACCAATTTGTTTCGCATCCGACATCATTGCCTCGAAGCGCTCTTTATTTTCCGGTTTCACAGACACGAGAAAACGAGACTGTGATTCACTAAATAATACTGCCGTTTCATCGCCTTCCAGCTCCACTTCTAGACCAAGCTGCTCTGGTTGGAACACACTCTCAGCTAAAGCGACAGCAAGACCACCTTCAGATAAATCATGAGCAGATGCGACAATTCCAGCTTGAATTGCTTCTAAAAGCTGCGCCTGGCGCTTTGCCTCTACAGTTAAATCAATGGCTGGCGCCTTTCCGGTGTAATTGCCTGCCAATACATTTTGTAATTCACTTCCACCAAATTCTGCCGTCGTTTCACCAATCAGGTAAATCAAATCATCTGCGGTTTGGAAATGACTTGGTGTCACCTGTTTCGTTGAGGCCAACAGACCTACCATACCAATAATCGGTGTTGGGAAGATTGCTTCTCCCTTTGACGTGTTATACAAAGAAACATTTCCGCTAATGACTGGAATCTCAAGTGCCTCACAGCTCGCACTAATTCCAGCAGCACTTTCCTCTAATTGCCAGAACACTTCCGGATCAGTCGGATTTCCATAGTTTAAACCGTCCGTTAAAGCTAACGGCTTGGCACCAGAGCAAACAATATTTCGTGCTGCTTCTGCGACAGCAATTTTACCACCTGTTTGTGGATCCAAATAAATGTAGCGGGAATTACAGTCAGTTGTCATAGCAATCGCCTTATCCGTTCCTTCAATTTGTACGATTGCAGCATCTGATCCCGGACCGACAAGTGTGTTGCCTTTTGCTGTATGATCATATTTTTCATATACAGCAGCTTTGCTGGCAATGGTTGGCTGCTGCAACAATTGTTTTAACATTTGTCCGTAATCCGCTACTTTTGGTTGAAACGGTTCCTGCTCTTGAAAAGCTTTAAAATAACGCGCTTCATGAGCTGGTAATTGATATACCGGTGCACCATCAGCCAAAGCATCCACAGGAATGTCAGCCATGACCTTACCTTGATGTACAATACGGAACATTTTCTCTTCAATTACTTCACCAATCGCTACTGCTTCAATGTCATGCTTGGTGAATATATCGATAATTTCCTGTTCACGACCTTTTTTCACGACTAGCAGCATCCGCTCCTGTGATTCAGACAGCATCATCTCATACGCATTCATATTTTCTTCACGCTGTGGAACATGGTCTAAATTCATTTCAATTCCTGTTCCTGACGCACTTGCCATCTCACTCGCAGAAGAAGTTAATCCAGCTGCCCCCATATCCTGCATACCAATCAGTGCATCAGAATGGATAACCTCCAAGCAAGCATCGATTAACCGTTTTTCAATATGCGGATCACCAATAGCAACTGCTGATGTATTTTCCTCCGCTTCCCCTTCGACTACATCAGAAGAAAAGGTTGCGCCATGGATTCCATCTCGTCCAGTATCCCGACCAGCATACAATACAATGTTGCCAACGCCCTCAGCAATTCCTTTTTGAATATCATCATGGTTAATTAGCCCGACACACATCGCATTAACGAGCGGATTTTCCTCATAGCAAGCATCGAACTGAACTTCCCCGCCAACTGTTGGGATTTCCAAGTTATTGCCGTAATGCGCAATTCCTCTGGCCACTTCTTTCACAAGATATTTGGTACGATCCTGATCCAAGTTACCGAAACGCAGGGAATTCATCATCGCAATCGGTTTTGCCCCCATTGAGAAAACATCACGAACAATCCCACCGACACCTGTAGCAGCTCCTTCGAATGGCTCCACTGCTGATGGGCTGTTATGACTTTCAATTTTAAACGCTACAGCTTGGTTATCCCCGATATCAACTACACCAGCGCCTTCTCCTGGACCCTGAATAACTTGTGGACCCTTCGTCGGAAATTTCTTCAATACCGGCTTGGATGACTTATAGCTGCAGTGCTCGGACCACATTACAGAAAAAATCCCTGTTTCTGTGTAATTTGGCTGACGCTTTAGAATACGTTTTGCTAGGTTATACTCCTCTTCGCTCAGTCCCATTTCCTTATACAGTTGCTCTTTTTCAATTTGCTCTGCACTAACTTGCATTGGCTCTGTCATGTGGTTCCCTCCAGGATTTTAATTAATCTAGATTAAGTTTCCTAATGCTTCCTTTGATTTTGCTTCTGCTGCTTCAAGTGTATTTGCAATAAATGTAATATGTCCCATTTTCCGTTTTGTTTTCACTTCTGCTTTCCCATACAAGTGGACAAAACCATTTGCATGCTTCGCCAGTGTTTGCTCTGCTGCTTCCATATGCTCACCAAGAACATTGATCATTACAGCAGGCTGAAGCAGCTGAATATCTGTTAACGGCAAACCACAGATTGCGCGGATATGTTGTGAAAACTGAGAAACATTACAAGCTTCAATTGTATAATGACCTGAATTATGTGGGCGCGGCGCCATTTCATTTACGTAAATATCATCGCCCCGTACAAACATTTCAATCGTAAATGTACCGACTACCTGTATTTTTTCTGCTAATTTTTCCGCTGCAGAAATAGCTGCTGCTTTTACTTCTTCACTCACGCGTGCTGGTGCAGATGTTTGATGCAAAATATGATCCTTATGCACATTTTCTGCTATTGGAAAAACGGTCATAGCACCCGTTTGGGAACGAGAAAATACAACTGAAATTTCTTTATCAAATGAAATCCATTGCTCAATAATGCAGTGTTGATTCTTTTCTGCGAATGCGACGGCTGCTGGTATATCAGCTGCTGAATTTATCTTTAGCTGCCCTTTGCCGTCATATCCACCACTACATGTTTTAATAACAGCCGGTAACGTAAATGTTTCCAAGGCTTGTTCACATTGTTTGCCATGATGGACAATCGCAAATGGTGGTACAGACAAACCTGCAGCAGTCATTAATTGTTTTTCTTTTTCACGATTTTGTGTAATTTCCAGGGCATAAGCACCCTGTGGCAGTTTCCCTTGTTCTTCGATATAAGCTGCCGCTGCTAAATCAACATTTTCAAATTCGTATGTGATGACATCACTTATTTCCGTTAGCTCACGAATGGCTTCCATATCATCATAGGCTGCAATAATATGCTGATCCGCAATTTGTGCGGTCGGACAATTTGGTGTTGGATCCAGTACAGCTATCTGATAGCCCATATAACGAGCAGCAATCGCCATCATCCGTCCCAGCTGTCCACCACCGATGATGCCAATTGTTTGCGGCGGTAATATGACTTGGTTATTTGTCTGCAAGATCTTCCCTCATTTCCGCTACTTTTTTAAGCATTTCTTCACGTTGGTTAGTGAGTTTTTTCGCTGTTTGCTCATCAAAGCTACCAATGATTTGCGCAGCTAATATTGCCGCATTAACAGCACCTGCCTTACCAATTGCAACTGTTGCAGTTGGTACGCCACCAGGCATTTGTACAATAGAAAGCAATGAATCCAATCCATTTAATGCCTTGCTTTGAATCGGAACGCCAATGACTGGAAGTGTTGTTTGTGAAGCAACCATTCCTGGTAAATGTGCTGCACCGCCTGCACCAGCAATAATGACCTTCAGACCGCGTTCACGAGCTGTTTTGGCATATTGAAACATTTCATCTGGTGTACGATGTGCAGAAATAACATCCTTTTCATAAGAAATACCTAGCTCTTCCAGCATGTTACATGCATGATCCATCGTTGCCCAGTCTGAAATACTTCCCATAATTACACCGACTGTCGCCATTTTATACCCTCTTTCTATTTGTCATTCTAATCCATATGTATAACGGTTTTATCCAATAAAAAAGTCTATTCGTCCCCTCCACTCATATGGGAGAAGATGAATAGACTGAATCCTCAGCAAACAAATAAGATAAAAATATTCCTATCTTACGTTCACGCTATTTGTAGCCCCATCTTCCCTCATAGTCCAGCATTTTCGGTGCCGGGTAGAAACTTTCGTGCCTTATTCTCGAAAATATATGAGGAGCCTTATTTTTTTGTCGATTTAAGCATAACAAAACCGATGGAAAGCTGTCAATATTAACATCGAACAATCTAATGCTTTATATGTTAATCGTTCGGATTTTAATGATTTTTAAAGCCTATTTTCATGAAAAAAATGAAAAACAACAGGAAAAACAATGATAAAGTGATACTTCAATCAGTGGGGGTTATCGCACTTCTCCCACTGATTGTTAGTTGAACCAATCAGGCCTTCACTGGCTGTTGATCCCACACTTACTATTCTTGTTATCAACAAAAACGCTTGATGTGGGGGGCTTACAGACAGTTAATCTGTGATAAAGTGAAACTTCAATCAGTGAGGGTTATCGCACTTCTCCCACTGATTGTTAGTTGAACCAATCAGGCCTTTACTGGCTGTTGATCCCCCACTTACAATGCTTGTTATCAATAAAAATGCTTGATGTGGGGGGCTTACAGACAGTTAATCTGTGAAAAATGTATCCTGTAGTTCAGGATGATGATCTTATTTCGGGCACCCAAATTTGTCGAAAGATACGCGCATGGAAATACCGATTTCCATCATTCATTCGATTGATCTGGGGCTTTTTTCTTCTGTCCGACCTGCCTCGGATTTAACAGGCGACCCTTTCTCACTTGTTTTACCCAGAATCCGCCATGAATTTGCTTGGGCTCATAAGCAATAATGAATGCTTTTGGGTCCAGCTGCTTGATTGATTCATACAGTCGCAATTCATATTTTCTCGGCGTTAAAATTTGCATGGATAACCGATCTCCTTCCATACCATAGGCAAGCCAGCTCGTTACGCCGTATCCTTTCTCCCTAAGCTTACGGGTAAATTCAATATCCGGGTTGGACGAAATAACATTGACAGTTATATAGCCAAGTGCCATCTTCTCCTCAATAATGGAGCCGACCACAACCCCGATACCATATCCAAGCGCATAAGCAATCACGTTTTGAATTTCATTTAAATTGTCCAAGACGAGTCCAAGACCTACAATATATACGACAACCTCCACGGTACTGACGAGCGCAGCGATATATCTTCTTCCTTTAAGTGTCAAAATCATACGGATTGTAAAAAACGATACATACACAATATTAATGATTAAAATAATCGCTACCATGATATAGGCATTTTCAAGCATGCTTTCCCCTCCAAATCCACTTTCTAACCCATTCACACTTCTACTGTACGCCATTGCCTGCGTAGATATCACAAAACGTTTCAACGACGATTTTCCCGTCGTCAATTAACCAAATTATTCCCTTAATTTGCTTATGCCAAACTGAGTAAACCAATCATTACATAAACCATTCGTCATTGTTCCAAGCCAAATGATTGCATCCTGAAAGGAATGGATAAGAGGCTAAAACGCTAGCCCAAAGCGCATGGACTAGCGTTTATACATATTCCATTTATTCTTTATTTGGGCCAAGCACGCGTTTTTCTATATTGGACTCTTGTCCACGCAATCGCTTCTTTAAGGTTCGTTTCCAATTCACAGCCAATAAATCAACCGAAGCTAGCTCATCTGCCAAACGCAGATTATCTTTTTCAACATGCATCACTTCATTACAGGCAGCAATCGACCATTCCGGATATGGCCTTTCCATGAGTTCCAGATCAATTCCAGACAGAACATGCCCTTCCTGTAGTACGCGAAAATACCAGCCGGTTCTTCCCGTATTTTGAATCCGTAGCGCTAGATCCCTGACTCGGTATCTACGAGCAGGTTTCCAGCACGGCTGCCTTGGCTGCGATACTTGGATAATCGCATCTCCAAACTTATACGTATCACCAATACAGACGGAAAACTCATCCATTTCCAATACAGCAAGGTTTTCTCCCATCCCCCCTACCCGGAAGGAAGGATCCTGTAGGCTCTCTCGCCAATACGTATAATGCTTAACCGGATAGGCAAACAAGGCTTTTTCCGGACCACCATGATTTTTCGTATCAGCTACTTCATCACCGATTAAACCTATTTCACCTAACCAAACCTGTTCTTCTCTTTCCGATTTAAACATCCCCGTTTTCCAGGGGCGATCCATTGGGTCTGGCGCACCAGGGGCACCCACTTCTTTTACCTTTCCAATATATAACTTATGTACAAATGGTTCATTCATGAGGACACCTGCTTTATAATGATATATGATAGAGTATATCTTGTTCGTATCGTATCATGAATAACGAAAAAAAAGAATGATAAAGTGAAACTTCAATCAGTGGGAGTCTTCGCACTCCCCCCACTGATTGTTAGTTGAACCAATCAGGCCTTTACTGGCTGTTGATCCACCACTCACAATGCTTGTTATCAATAAAAACGCTTGATGTGGGGGGCTTACGCCAGTTAATCTGAGATAAAGAAAAGAGTTGAAAAAATGGAACAATTAAAAAAAGCAACCTTTGCAGGTGGCTGTTTCTGGTGTATGGTAAAGCCGTTCGACCAATGGGACGGGGTGCATGCCGTGATATCCGGCTATACTGGCGGTCATTTGGAAAACCCTACATATGAAGCTGTCAAAGCAGGCGAAACCGGACATTATGAAGCAGTAGAAATCACCTATGATCCCGAATTACTGGCGTATGAAGACATGCTCACCATTTTTTGGCAGCAAATTGATCCAACTGATGATGGTGGCCAGTTCCAGGATCGAGGCGATTCTTATCGTGCAGCTATTTTCTACCATGATGATAAACAATACCAAGCTGCACTAGCATCCAAACAAGCACTTGTTGACAGTAAGAAATTTGCAAAACCAATCGTTACCGAAATTCTGCCTGCACAAACCTTCTATCCTGCAGAAGACTACCATCAAGATTTTTACCGAAAAAACAAACAGGAATATAAGGAAGATCGGGCAAAGTCAGGTCGAGATGAGTTCATCACCACGCATTGGAAAAAATAACGTAGCAATGTGGAGTCAGGATATGGCTCCACATTGTCCCTCAAAACCAGCCCATCCCAATCCAAAAAAAGCAGTCTAAATCATGTTCCTTTTGAAGCATCCCATGTATAATAGTATTTCTGTACATATTATAGTTAGGAGCAATCATGTTGACACAAAAACAATCACTCATACCGCTAAAGATGCTTCTTTTCTGCTTTCATGCATCCAATACCATTATCTTAAGCTTTCTGCCATTATACTTAAAATATCGTGGATTAAACGGTACTGAAATTGGCTGGGTCATGGCAGTCGGACCGTTTGCGACTATTATTTCACAGCCATTTTGGGGATATATTAGCGACAAATATAAAACCGTAAAGCGCTCGCTGCTCATTTGTATTGTCGGTCTGTTAATCAGCAGTGTCTTATTCTTTCAAATGAACCAATTACTCGCCATTATATTAATGGGATCTGTTTTTTACTTCTTTACAACGCCGATTGGTGCACTTGGGGACAGTCTCGCACAACGTCGTGCTTATGACCTAAAAGTTTCATTCGGAACTATTCGTATGTGGGGTTCCATTGGCTTTGCAACGTCAGCACTCATTATTGGCGAACTGCTAGCAAAAGTTGGCGTACAATATATGATTTATCCATATTTATTTTTTGGTACACTGGCACTTTTAGTCACCTTTAAATTAAAGGATGTACCGGTTGAATCAGACCCTATCAGCTTCAGGGACCTTAGCAAATTACTGACCAATAAACCATATCTCATTTTCTTGGGACTTATGATGTTTTTAACCATCTCTCACCGAGCAAATGATAGCTTTATTGGTTTATACATTGCGGAATTAGGTGGTAACGAAGGATTGGTTGGCGTTGCTTGGTTTGTTGGGGTAATCAGTGAAGCAGCAATATTTGCCTTTGCAGGCTACTGGTTCCGAAAATATCACCCGCTCGTGTTTATCATTGCAGCCGGTGTATTATATAGTATTCGTTGGTTCTTTTATGCATCTTTCAATAGCCCGTATCAGGTTATTGCTTTACAGGTCCTGCACGGCGTAACTTTTGGGGTATTTTATCTAGCTGCCTTTGACTATATTTCTCGACTGATTCCGAAGCTATTACAGTCTACAGGACATCTTGTGTTCTTTGCAACATTTTTCGGTGTATCTGGCATCATTGGCTCCTTAGTCGGTGGGGTACTCATCGACAACTATGGCGGGAGTACATTATATACAGCCATAGGAATCTTATCACTACTGGGTGCCATCAGCATGACGATATATCATGTTTTACCATTTGGAAAAAAATAAGATGATAAATGAGTCAGCACATATCACACAGAGCTTAACCAATACAAAAAGGGATTTGCCTCATTCAGAGCAAATCCCTTTTCTATATCCTTTACGTTAAGAAAATAAAGTATAAAACAAATATCACGAATAGCCCGTACATCACTGGATGAATTTCTTTTGCTCTTCCTTTTGCAATCATCGTGATTGGATAAAAGATAAATCCAATCGCAATACCAGTTGCAATACTATAGCTGAGTGGCATCATAATGATAATTAAAAAGGATGGCACTGCAATTTCGAATCGTTCCCATTCAATATTCTTCAAGGAGCTTGCCATCATTACACCAACAATAATCAGTGCAGGCGCAGTCACTTCTGAAGTAATCATGCTCAGCAATGGCGAAAAGAACAATGCCAATAAGAAAAATCCGGCCGTTACAATCGAAGCAAATCCTGTCCGACCACCAGCACCAACACCTGCAGTGGATTCCACATAGGAGGTTGTTGTCGATGTACCGAAAATCGCTCCCGTAACCGTTGCAGCCGAATCGGCAAACAAGGCTCTTCCTGCACGTGGCAGTTTATTATCCTTCATCAATCCTGCCTGTGTCGCTACGGCAACAAGCGTTCCAGCCGTATCAAAAAAGTCAACAAACAAGAAGGTTAAAATAACAACGAGCATTTGAAGTGTAAATATATCACCAAAATTAACGAAAGCTTGTCCAAAGGTTGGTGCAATACTTGGCACTTCCCCAACAATGTCCCCCATACCAGTTGGGGCTGAAATTAAACCAGTAACCATCCCCGCAATCGCGGTCAAAATCATGCCGTAAAAAATACCACCCTTGATATTAAAGGTTAATAAAATAACGGAAACAACAATTCCGAAGATAGCTAGTAAAACAGTTGGTGAAGTTAAATCACCTAATCCAACAAGTGTCGCATCATTTGCTACAATAATTCCCGAGCTTTGAAAGCCAAGAAAAGCAATAAATAAACCAATCCCAGCACCAACAGCCATTTTTAAATTGGCCGGTATCGCATTAATAATTTTTTCACGTAAACCGGACAAGGTTAAAATGATAAAGATAATTCCGGAAGCCAACACACCTGATAAAGCTGTTTCCCAGGGAATACCATACCCAAGCACGACAGTATAAGCGAAAAACGCATTCAATCCCATACCAGGAGCTAATGCAATCGGATATTTCGCAATGATTCCCATAAATAAAGAACCGACCGCTGCTGCCACAGCTGTTGCAACAAATACTGCACCTGGATCCATACCTGTAACACCATCAGGCAGATCCACACCATCCAACGACAATGTTGCCGGGTTGACAAATAAAATATATGCCATTGCTAGAAACGTTGTCATACCAGCCATAAACTCTGTCCGGTAATTTGTATTCAGTTCCTCAAACTTAAAATACTTCTTCAACACTTTTTCCTCCTTGATGGTTCAAAATAAAAACACTTCCGGAATGAACCAAAAGTGCTACCATTTCTATGCAGGAAAAAGTAATAAAAAAACGAAAGCACCATCTGCACCGGCAAATGGGCTGTTCAGCAATTACTATATTCCGCGTAGTCAGACCATTTACGGTGGTCTGGTAGAAACTTTGGGCCATATTCCACAAATTATACGCATTGCGTTATGATTTCAAAGGCTTATGAACATATACTACTACTCGAAAAAAACAATGTCAATACTTTTCCGAACGATTCATAGGAATTATCGTTTCATGTTCGTATTTTGGCTTTATTTGGATATTTTAAGGAAGGCGATGAAACGAAATAATCGGACATCTCGTATATAAATGAAGGAATGGACCGTTTTTTGATACAATCAAATGGATAGCTATCACTTAAATGGAGTTGTACGTATGATCTTTGAATCCAAGCTTACGACATTTTTACCACAAATCAAATCATTGCAGGCCAAACATCCTTTAGAAAAAAGCACGCTTCTAAATGACCTGTTCTTGTTAAAGCATGAACAACAGCTGCGTATGTACTATGCACCACATAATGAATTCATTCATACAGAGGCAAAAGTAATAATCGTTGGCATTACACCCGGATGGCAGCAGACAAAAGTTGCCTATGCGCGTGTTCTCCAAGGATTATCCCAAAATGAAACCAAATATGAACTCCTGCAGCATGCAAAAATAGCAGCAGGCTTTTCCGGACAAATGAGACGGAATCTTTGTAACATGCTTGACCAAATTGGGCTAGCAGATATATTTGATTTACCCAGCACTACAAGTATGTTCGAATCTAAGCGTCCTATTCTACACACTACTTCGGTCATTCGATATCCTGTTTTTTGGAATGGCAAAAATTATACCGGCCACTCACCAAACATTGGACAGTCCAAGCTATTAAAAGAATCTGCTTATGATGTGTTTCCCAGGGAATTAAGTCACATCCATCATCCTGCACTCATCATCCCATTGGGTAAAGCGGTGGAAGCAGTCATTCGGCAATTACGGACAACGGAAAGGCATCTCCAAAAGCATACTATTTTGTTCGGCTTTCCACATCCCTCCGGTGCCAATGGTCATCGCCTAAAACAATTGCAACAGCATCAACGAGTATTACAACAAATGGTCCATGAATTTGCCCAAAAAAATAATCTCCCTTTTCAATCATAAAAGGGAGACATCTTGAAATATCAAGCATTATATTAGCGGAAACATATTATTTTCCTGGATTTGGCAGTTCAAAAATCGTTTCTTCATCAGACATGATTTCATATTTAAACCAGTATGCCTCTTCTCCATCAAAATCATGCGTATAGACAATTTTACTATTTATTTCATCCCCTGGTGCCAGTTCTTCGTCTAATTCCGGGGAAAATTCTGGTTCTGATGTATAACCTGCTCCTTCATCCACATTGGAAAAGTTGGCAGAAAACATTTCGCTCGGTACATAAGCCTCATCACTAATATTTTTAATCGTAACATCGACAACCGCAAAACGCGTTGGATCTTCTTCCTCTAATCCTAGAACATAATCATAAATACTTGTTCCGTCCACTTCATCCACAGCCTGGAAATCATTTACTGTTACTTCATAGTCAAAATCATAAAGATCACTTGTAATGGTTGCTGTTTCCCCAATTCCGTATATTTTATCTTCCTTTTCATCCGCTTGTTCTTCCGTATCTACTTGCCCACCTGTTTGGGTAGTATTTTCTTCGTTTCCATTTTCATTTTTTGTTTCATCTTTATCACTACAAGCAGCCAATAAAAATACTGTTAAAATTAAAATTAAATACTTTTTCATCTACAAACCCCTCCGTCTACGATGTTCATAACAACTGCATCCAAATCATCAAACCAACCATCAAACAAGAATCTTCCATACACGATTCATCTGCCAATTTCTTTCTTCTTTTGCTGCTTTCCGCGAATTTTACAAAAAATATAAACTTAGTATAGCTAAAAACAAACTTAAACAGCAACAATTGTCCATCAAAATGTAGCATTACAGGAGAAAAGAACTGTATTCATCATATGGTTGGACAGGAAAATAGTTACTTTTCCCTATTTATCCGAAGAAAAAATGATGGGCAATATGAATCAAGCGTCATCGCGAAATCAAACCGAAGAGATGGAGTAAACAGACTTAATAGAACGGTATTGGAAATTAGAAGGGATAGAAAAAGCTTTAATCTTGGTAAGTGATAAAAATAAGAACTCTCTGATATAAAGAATGATGAGTAGCATACGAGAATCAGAGAGTCCATGGAATACAACATCTTTGAAACTTACGAGGATCCACTTCCCAACCAGTTATAGCGTACAACATTTGCTTACAAACGAAACATCTGATTAAGTATTATGAAATAAAACTTGTTGCTCGGTTTTTTTCCGAGATGTATTTTTTCATATACTTTTTAACCAATGTAGCAGACCTTACCTTCAAAGGTAAATCATCCGCAATATGAATATGATAATCATTGGAAAAAATACATGCTTTTAGTTCAGCTACTGTACGACAATCAAACGAAAGCTCATTCATGATACTGCCATATTGAAGAAATTGATGCGTATCACTTCCGCCAACGATGGGAAGTCCAACTTTTTCTGCAAAGCTAATCAGTTGTTCCTGATAACTTGCCTGTTCATAAGAATAAAGGTCTTTACCATTCAAGTCGAATGCATCCAAACGACGTAATTGTTCGATAGGAAGCTGGTGCAAAGGTGTGCTTTCACGAAATGGATGAGCACCTATTTTCAATACCTCATACGTTTCTCCGATATCAAGAAGCTTGGAAAAAGGAATAAAGTGTTCTTTCTCTGTGTGATAATCTAACAACTGGCGAATCGAAATTATATCCTCACGTGCACCAATGAAAAGAATATGCCCCACTTCTTTTACATCTATTTCTATGCCAGGAAAAACCTTCAATCCATTCGCTTCATAATAACCATGCTCATATGAACAATGCGCATCTAGATAATCATAAACATCCATAAAACAATTTGTATTAAAATGCTCCGTTAAAGCGATAGCGTCCAAGCCCGATGCCCGTGCTTCTGTCATCATCTCTTCAAAATACTCCGGGTTAAAAGAAGACCTTTTGGAAATCTTTACATGTGTATGAAAGTCTATATTCACGTTATTTTCCTCCAATTATAGAAATATGAATAAACAAACAAGATAGAAAGCTGTAAACCCCAAAAATAAATAATCATGCTTTTGCATTTTCATATTTGCTAGTTTAAGCTTTTTTACTTCAGGATGGTTGAAACCATAAAAACTGCCTTTGGTTTCCAATGCCTCAACTGTTGTACGTGCTCGCTTCGATGTACTAAGGAGCAACGGATAAAAAGAAAGAACCGCAACTTTACAAAAATAAACGATTGCTCGCCAATATAAAAAACCTTTTTTTTCAGGGGCCTTTCCCCGTAAACGAAAGGATAGAAATATATGATGGTATTCTTCCAATAGACTCGGAAGCATCCGATAACCATACGCGATGCTGAAAGAAACCTGCCCCGGAAAACCAATTTTCAGTAATCCGTTACTTAATTTATCTGGATCCATGGAGCAAAACACACTAATACTTGCTAAAGAAATAACAGATAATTTTAATGTTAGAACAAGTAATGGCAGTATGGTAGCAAGGTTCCCGCCAAAAAATAATGATGCAACCAATAAATATCCACCTTGGCTGAGTAACCCCAAACAAAGAATGAGTATGATTAACGGACTGACCTTGGCAATGAATGTAGTAATCACTACAAATACGAACATGCCAAGCAGTATCGTTTCCTGATGAATAAACCATGGAACAATCCCGAAGAAAATATACCAAATAAATAAAGTGATCGGGTCTAAACGGGCCAAAAACGTATGACCATTCCCATATGCCGTGTTTAAAAGCTCTATTTTTACTTGTTCAACGGAAAATTTTTCCGACCATTTACGCGTGTACTCCATGATGCCTCTCCTTCCCTTGCCATGCCTGAATAAACTCAGCAACGGTATAAGCTGGTACTTCCATATTCAGCGACTGGCTCAGCTGTAAAATTTGTGGTGGTGTTAGACCAGCTCGATGCAACAGCCCTGGGTGTGTAAAGACGGTAGAACGATCCCCGTCATGAATGACCTCGCCATCATGCAACACAATCATACGATTTGTTAGTTCAGCAGCCAGTTGCATGTCATGTGTTGCAATAATAATTGCACCAACTTTGTCCTTCATGGATGCAATTAGGCGGGTAATATGTTTTCGTGTCGCAATATCCAAATTTGCTGTAGGTTCATCCAGCAAGATTATGGAAGGGTCCATTGCAATTCCAATGGCTAATGAGGCACGCCGTTGTTGGCCGCCACTCATCAAGCGCCCATCACGATTTTGCAAATCCTGTAATTCAAATTGTTCTAATACTGCTTCTATTTTTTTCTCGTAATCTGGAATGTTTCTTGATTTAAGGAAAAATGCAATATCCTTCCGAACAGAATCATCGATAAACATTTCCTCTGGATTTTGATAAATGTACGTAATCTCATTCGCTAATTGTTCCGGTGTACACGCACGTGTGTTTTTACCTTGTACAATGACATCTCCTATATCAGGCTTTACCAGACCTGTCATAAGACGCATGAGTGATGATTTTCCGGCTCCGTTATTTCCGACTAATGCAATTACATCCCCTTTATACACATCAAGGTTCAACTGCTTGAGCACATGTTTTCTATTACGTTTAATCGTCTGATAAGAAAAACGAACATTCTTGATTCGAACAAGTACTTCTCGACGAAGCTGAATTTCTGCTGCCTGTTGAACCGCCGAACCTGTAGTTAAACGATGCTTTAATTGCTGCCTGGCCTCCTCCAAGGTAACAGGGAGATGTTCTTGTTTATTTCTATCCAACAAATATGCCGCCTGGGTTACCTGTGGAGGATAAATTTGTCTTCCCATTAGTTCCTCCACTAATTGCAAAGCTTCTTTCGTTTCCTTTTTCCATAGGATTTCCCCGGCTTCCATTAACACCATTTTCTGACAATAATTCGCAATAAATTCCGTATGATGTTCTATGACGATAATGGTCTTTCCATACGTTTCATTTAATTCTTTCAAAATATCATATAAGCTTTCGGCATGAGCAGGATCTAACTGAGCAATTGGTTCATCAATAATTAAAATATCCGGATTCATTGCCAGCGCACCAGCCAATGCTAGTAAATGTTTTTGTCCTCCGCTCAGCTGCCAAATAAACTCTTCATCATAGCCAAGCAGCCCAACCATTTCCAATGCTTCTTTGCCTTTTCGTTTATAATCGGGATCTCCATAATTGAGCGGGGCAAAACTCGCATCATCTAGTACACGAGGCGCGACAATTTGATTATCAAAATCCTGATAAACATACCCAATTTGTTTGGAAAGGTCTGCCACCTTATATGCGGTTGTATCCTTTCCATTGACGATAACACGACCAGCAAAATCACCAACATAATAATGGGGAATAAGACCGTTCAGCAGCTTGCATAAGGTTGATTTTCCACTGCCATTTCCACCAACAATTGCCATAAAATCACCTTGTTCAATCGTTAAAGATACATTCTTTAGAACAGGCGCTACACCCCCAGGGTACTGAAAAGAAACATTTTCAATGGAAACTTGTGCACTCATGATGATATTCTCCGATCCTCTGTTTTGTCATGGATTGTTTTTTTCTTCTTTTTAAGTGTATAGACAATTATCAGACAAGTAATGAAGAAGGCGACCAGTAAACTAATCCATATAAATGCTGGACCCAAGTCCAACTCCCATTCAATTAAATTCAGACCGGAATTGGACAGAAATTCAAACAAAAAGGCTGCTCCTGCTAGCAACACACCGACAACTACCAACCGTGGTCCGATAATTTCTTTTAAGGAATATTTATTCGTAGTATCTCTAGGCTTCATGCCAAGTAACGGTTCGATCTTCCCGTATAGCCGTGGAACCAAATATACGGTTGGAATAAGCGCAAATAATATTCCAGAAAATAGCACATCATTTAAGAAGGAAAAACCTTCAATCACCACGACAGATTCTACTAAGCCTGGTACTGCTTCTAATTCATCTACCCCAACCCATACTTTCAAAATGTCAACAATGGAGCTTATTGCCTGATGAATGATAACACCAATCATTGCGGCAGTCCCGACTTGCCGTTTATTCCGTGGATCTGTTACCATTGTTCCGGCAATATACATTGCAAGGGAAAAGGAAATAAATTTCTCGAGTTCACCTAAACCACCGAATTGTCCAAGCATAATTTCCCCAAATATTACTTCTCCAAGTGCAGCTCCAATTGCCGCATAAAGTGGATGAAATAAAATACATAAAGTTAACGGAATAAAAGCAAAATACTCTACAGAAAATTCAATAGGACCAAGATATACCGATGGCAATAACTCCGTAATCATATTGGATAGTCCATACAATGACATAGATAAAATAAACACCATCATTTTTTGTGATTGTGTTAAAGTATATCTATCTTGAGCGAAATTCATATACTACGCCTCCTAAAGGATGATAACCACATTATAGGAGACCAAAGTAAAGCCATTGTATGAAAATTGTAAATATCTTGTAAAGTAATACAACTATTTTCTTCCACAGAAAAGGGGCTGAGACAAAACTAACCTAAAATAAGAGAAAAAACATGGGACCACTGGTTTTTGGTGGTTCCATGTTTTTTTGCTCTTGCCTTTTGTGTAATCTGGGTTCCAGCTGCTGTTCATGGCAGTGTATTTCCTTAAATTCACTGCCACGAATGTGAAGCCAATTTCATTTTTCACCTTCGCGTTTCCCCTTACGGAGAAACGGGTGAACGACAAATTAGCCTTCAAGAATCCGAAGACTGGCTCTACGTCAATCTTTCGCTTGCCGTAGATCTCGCCTGTTTTCTCTTCTGAAAGCTTCTCACGAATATATACTTTTTGGGATTCCCATGTTTCGTTTACATACAGTTTACGGTTGTTCCCATCCTTTGCCTTTGTACACAGGGAGCGTAATGGGCAACCGGAGCAGTCTTCGCATTCGTATGCCTTGAAGGTGCGGGTGAATCTATATTTGTCCATCCTATTGAAAAAGTTGCTGAACCAGAGCCTTTGGCCATTCGGACAGGTGAAGGCATCTGCTTGTTCATCGTATGCCCAGTTGGCTGTATTGAAAGGATCATCCCTGAATTTCTTCTTCTTTTCCTTACGATATTGGTTGTAGGTAATGAGTGGAATACGTCCCCTGTTTTCCAAAACATCCCCATAGTTCTGTTCACTGCCATAACCGGCATCCGCCACGATATGATTAGGCAGTTCAAAGAAATCTTTCTCGATTGTATCCAGAAAAGGAATGAAAGTCCGGGTGTCAGTGGGGTTCGGGAAAATGTTATAAGCAAGCGTATACTGACCTTCTGTCGCAACCTGGACGTCATAGCCGGCTTTAAGCTGCCCGTTTTTCATATGATCATCCTTCATGCGCATGAATGTGGCGTCATGGTCTGTCTTGGAATAGCTGTTGAAATTACCAAAAATTTCCATGTCCGTGCGGTATTTTTCTTTTCTCCTTAGGTAGTCTCGGAACAGTTTTCGGTACTGTTTTGGCTCCTTGCGCTGTGTGCGCAGTTCTTTCCGTACGGCTGTATCATCGCTTGCTTCAATCTTTTCATCATATGCCTGTACCGTCTCGTCCAGACTTTCGATGATGCTAGACAGTTTACCCGCAGAAAGTTTGTCCGAACTTTCCCGTTCAATCTCCGGAATAATCTCTATTTCCAGAAGTTCTTCGTACATCTGGTTTGATCGCTCAACCAGGCCCGCACTGTATCTTTCTACAGATTTGCGCCAGACAAAAGTATACTTGTTTGCATTTGCTTCAATCTTGGTTCCGTCTATGAAAATGGCCTCTTCCTCAATCTGCTTTTCTTCGACAAGTTGGCAGCGAAACTGCACAAAGCATTGGCGCAACAATTCCTTCACTTCAGGATGCGCACGAAAACGGTTGATCGTGCGATAGCTCGGCTCATAGCCTTGTGCCAGCTACATCATGCGTATGCTGTCCTTCAAAAGGCCTTCAATTTTTCTACCAGAAAAGACAGATTGCGAGTATGCACAAAGGATAATCTTCAGCATCATGCGCGGATGGTAGGCAGGACAGCCTGTTTCACGCAAAAAACCTGCGAAGACCTCTTCGGGAATTGATTCCGTCAGCCCATTCACAGCGTAGGCAATATCATTTTTCTGCAATTTCATTTCCATATCGAGCGGCAAAACAACCCCTGATTCATGTTATAATTTTTAAACATAGGAATACCTCCGTTATTAGGCTGTGGTGACTTAATTTTAACAAAAGGTGTCCCTATTTTCTTTTCTAAAATACCAAAAGAACGGATCCGGAGGATACTTTTTCCGAATGCCGTTCTTTTTAGTTTACTGAGGTTTTGTCCCAGCCTCATAACAATAATACTTTTCACGAAAGAACAGGTTATGCACCCGTGCGTTTTAATTGCTTGCTTTCCCCAAACTTTTCAATTTCCTCCAACGTATAACCGCGTGTTTCTGGAACACGTACACGAATAAACAGTACACCTAGTAAACAAATAACGCCAAAGATGGCAAACACTGCCTCCTGGGACATTGAAGCGGTCATAATTGGAAACAACAACCCAACCAAGAAAGAACCAAGCCAGTTAAAGGATGAAGCCAATCCTGATGCGCGTCCTCGAATCATTAATGGGAATATTTCCCCAACAATAACCCATGTTAATGGTGCCCAAGTAAAGGAATAAAAGGCAACATAGATACTTAGGAACACAACAATCATCATGGGATTCGCATTTGGAATCAAAATGTTTAAAATTGCTGGCAGAATAAATGACAATCCCATTACAGTTCCGCCTAATGTCAACAACGTTCGACGCTTAAATTTATCTGCAATAGCAATAAACAACAAGGAACCCAATACAAGAATTACCCCTTGTATAATTGGCCATAATAATGCAGAACTAGCTGCATTCCCTGTAGCTTTTTCCACAATTAAAGGAATGTAATAAAAAATGGCATTTGCCCCTTGGAATTGCTGAAATGCTGCAACACCAACACCAGCAATTACTAAGTAACGATATTTCCCAGTAAACAAGGAACCCCAGGAAGTTTGTTGGTTGGCAATCTTTTCACGTTCGGCCATTTCCTGAATTTGTTTAATTTCAGATTCAATCTTTTCCGCTGGACGTATATAACTTAATACTTTTTGAGCCTCATCTAATTTATTATTTTTAATGAGAAAACGTGGTGATTCAGGTAATTTCAAAACACCAATAAACAGGATAATTGCTGGTACCGCTGCCATCGTTAACATAGACCGCCAAGCCATCGTTGTCGAAAAGCCGCTCAATAAGTAGTCAACAATATAAGAAAGCAACATACCCGAAACAATCATGGTTTGGTTAATACCGGATAGGCGTCCACGTAAATGTGCTGGAGCCATTTCTGACATATATGCTGGTACAAGCGCTGATGCCGCACCAACTGCCATACCTAAAAAAATACGAACAACAATCAAAAAGATATGTCCATTAGGCGGGGCAATCCCCGATAATACTGATCCAATAACAAATACAACCGCTGAAATTAAAATCATTTTTTTCCTTCCCAAGCGGTCAGAAAGTTGTCCAGATAGTGCACCACCAAAAATAGCACCTAACATAATAGCAGATGTTACCCAACCAATAACTGCAGCACTTTCAAGATTCCAATCCTGTTGCAAGAAAGGTAACGCACCTGTCATAACCCCTATATCATAACCGAATAATATTCCACCAAAGGCTCCAAAGAAATATATAAACCGGCTGGAGACTTTCTTTTCCTTCATTATAAGTTCCTCCCTCACTATAGTACAACAATGGATTCATGTCATCATTTTTTTAAACGCTTTCATAATTCACAAAATAGTAATGCTTCATTGTGATTTAAAATAGTGTATCCTCTGGGAAAGTAGATACTTCCCCAGGGAATAAATCGATTACTTAATCACGACATAATCTAAATCGACTAATTTTGCATAGGCGATTATTTGATCCGTTGATAGGTTTAGGGAAACAACCGTATGATGCCCACCGCCATTTTCAATCCAAGCTTTTACCCCGTCATGGAAGTTAGGCAATACTTTCCATAGTACACGGGCAACTGGTAAATTTGGCGCCTCCTCCGTTGGCCCAAATGCTGAAACCTCATTAATCAAGAGTTTGAAATGTGTTCCAAAATCCGCCATGGAAACGACTACGCCATCTCCTGCCTTACCATCAAAAACCAAGCGGGCAGGATCTTCTCTATCACCAATTCCTAAAGGAGAAACAATAATTTTTGGCTTATTGACTGCCAAGGTCGGATCCACTTCAAGCATATGGGATTGCAGAATTGCTTCTTTCCCTTGAGCCAATTCATAAGTGTAATCTTCCATAAATCCTGTTGAAGTATTATGGCTCATTACCTTCAGTAGACGATCCAACGCAGCTGTTTTCCAATCACCTTCTCCAGCAAAACCATAGCCTTGTGCCATTAATCGCTGAACCGCAAGACCTGGAAGCTGTTTCATCCCGTATAAATCCTCAAAATTAGAAGTAAAGGCTGTGTAGCCACCATCGTCTAAGAAACGTTTGATGGCAATTTCATAACTTGCTTGAACCCGCACACTCGCTTCCCAATCTTTTTTACCATAGTTGCCATAGTCAAAATCATACAAGGTTTCATATGTTTCAAACAGAGCATCAATTTCCTCTTCTGTGACAGCATTTACATATTGAACGAGGTCACCAATCCCAAAATAATCCACTGTCCAGCCAAATTGAATTTGTGCTTCAATCTTGTCTCCGTCTGTAACGGCAACATTTCGCATATTATCACCGAAACGGGCCACTTTAATCTGAAAGCTCTCATTATATGCAACGGCAACATCCATCCAGTCTGCAATTTCCTGTTTCACTTCCGGACGTTCCCAATAACCAACAACAACCTTATTCTGTTTATTTAAGCGGGCATTAATAAAACCGTACTCACGATCTCCATGTGCAGATTGGTTTAAGTTCATAAAGTCCATATCAATAGTGTCCCAAGGAATACTTTCATTAAATTGTGTCGCTAAATGAAGCAAAGGTTTTTGTAATAATTTCGTACCACGAATCCACATCTTAGCAGGAGAAAAAGTATGCATCCAAGTAATTACACCCGCAACCTCATCACGATAATTTACTTCCTTCATTAAGCTGGTAATTTTATCTGCAGTTACTGCCAGCTCTTGTAATTTTACGGGGTATGGAAGCACATCACTTTCATTTAATGTATCAGCAATCTTTTGTGCATGTGCTTTTACTTCCTGAAGTGCTTCTTCACCATATAAATGCTGTGCACCAACTATAAACCAAAATTCACGTTCCATAATTGTATTCATTATCATAATCCCCTTTTCCAGTTCATTTTGTATGACCATTATTCCTGTCCGTAATATGCGTTTTTACCATGTTTTCTTAAATAATGCTTATCTAGTATATGTTGCGGCAGCTGTTCAGCATAGCTATTTAACTGCCTTGTCATCAGATTCATTTTGCAAACTTCTTCCAATACGACACTATTCATAACAGCTTCCTGCACGTTTTTTCCCCAGGTAAACGGGGCATGTCCGTGCAGTAGGACACCCGGTACAGCAAAAACATCTAAACCACGCGCCTCAAATGTCTCGATAATCACATTGCCTGTTTCCGCTTCATATCCGTTCCCGACTTCTTCTTCTGTCAAAAATCGTGCGCACGGAACAGAACCATAAAACGTGTCCGCATGTGTTGTTCCCATAGCTGATACGTCCAGCCCAGCCTGTGCCCAAATGGTTGCCCATGTCGAATGGGTATGAACAATTCCGCCAATTTCCGGATAATGTTTATAAAGAACAGCATGAGTAGGGGTATCAGATGATGGTCTTAAATTACCTTCCACAACATTGCCATCTAAATCAACGACAACCATATCACTTGCCTTCATCGTGCTGTAATCCACGCCACTCGGTTTAATAACAAATAAACCTTGCTTCTGATCAAAAGCACTTGCATTTCCCCATGTATATTTCACTAGCCCATGCTTTGATAAGTCCAAATTTGCTTGAAATACTTCTTCTTTCAGTTTTTCCAACATATACTTTCCACCTCGCTATTCATAATAAAAAATGTTCAACTGCGGCTTTTTCAATCTTTAACCCACTTTTATATCGCTCGATAAATTTTTCAAACCCTTCCACATCCAATTGGTCGGGATAAATTTTCTTTCCAGCCGTATGTTTGAACACTTTATTGTCCATATACGCTTCCAATGTCTCATCCTTTTCTTTATCTTTCATAAAAGAGGCCAATATTGCCATTCCCCACGCGCCGCCTTCACCCGCTGTTTCCATCACGGAAACAGGTACATTCATTGCAGCTGCAACAATTTTTTGACCGACGACAGGAGTTTTAAACAAGCCTCCATGTGCCAGGATGCCATCAATTGAAACCTTTTCCTGTTTGGTCAACATGTCCATTCCAATTTTTAAAGCACCGAAAGCAGTATATAAATGTGTTCGCATAAAATTAGCAAGGTTAAAATTACTTTCTGGTGAGCGGATAAATAATGGACGGCCTTCCTCTAAACCAGTAATGTTTTCACCGGAATAATAGCCATAACTAAGCAAACCACCACCATCTGCATCCGCTTCCAAAACCTTATTCAACATCATTTCAAATAATTGATCTGTTTCTACAGCGTGCCCTATTGAATCCGAGTACTCCTTAAATAATCCAAGCCAGGCATTCAGATCACTGGAGCAGTTATTGACATGAACCATCGCAACAGGACTTCCATTTGGCGTGGTGACCATGTCAATTTCGCGGTATACATCTGACAAAGCTTGTTCCAACACAATCATGGAAAAAACAGATGTACCAACCGAAATATTCCCTGTCCGCTTCCTTACACTATTAGTCGCAACCATGCCTGTTCCCGCATCACCTTCCGGCGGACAAATTGGAATACCAGGCTGTAAATTACGAGATCGGTCCAGAATCTTTGCACCTACCTCTGTCAGCTTTCCGCCTTCTTCTCCTGCAAGAGATACCTTAGGGAGAATCTCTTCCAATGTCCAAGGCAACGCTTCGTCGGCAATTAATGCATTAAACTGCTGAACCATCGGCTTATGATAATCTTTCGTTGATTCATCGATTGGGAACATCCCCGATGCTTCACCAATTCCGAGAACCTTCTCGCCGGAAAGTAACCAGTGGATAAAGCCCGCCAACGTTGTCATGTAATCAATTCGATTTAAATGCCTTTCATCATTCAAAATGGCCTGATACAAATGCGCAATACTCCATCTTTCTGGAATATTAAATTGAAAAACTTCCGTTAACTTCGCTGCGGCTACACTTGTTGTTGTGTTACGCCATGTTCGAAAAGGAACAAGAAGTTCTCCAGTTTTATCAAAAACCATATAGCCATGCATCATCGCAGAAAACCCAATGGAACCAATTGTACGTATCGTAATGCCATAATCTTTTTCCGTCTGTAGCCGCATTTCACTGTAAGCCGCTTGCAGTCCCGAAATAATATCTACTAAGTTGTACGTCCAAAAACCATCTTCAAGGCGATTTTCCCACTCGTAACTACCAGTCGCTATAGTTTTAAAATGCTTATCCATCAAGACTGCTTTAATACGCGTAGAACCAAATTCAATTCCAAGTGATGTCTCTCCATTGGCTATTGCTTCTCGAATCCTTACTTGTGCTGTTGTCACTTAAATCCCCTTCCTGCTTGTGATTTCATATAATAAGAAGGCGCTTTCTTATACTAGCATAACTTTATTAATTTATTTTACATTTATAGCTTAAATGCTGTACGTACATTTGTCAACATTTTTAAAAATTGTGCTTACACATTTGTTAATTGTACACCTTTTAGGTATGAATTCATCTATTTCTTTCATTTATCTTAAAACTATGGCAATATATGTACAGACAACTAATTAACCTAAACATATTGGAAAAGGGTAAAAAAAGGCAGTGAAAGATATGAAGCCAAAATATCAAATCATTTTTGATGATATCAGAAGTAAAATACTTTCCGGGGAATATACAGTATTTGAAAAAATCCCAACAGAATATGCATTGCAGAAAAAATATAATGTGAGTAGACATACTGTCAGAAAAGCCATTTTAGATTTATCGAATGCGGGCTATTTGAGAAGTGAAAAAGGATCTGGCACCTATGTCATTAACGATTATCAAACAAAGAATGCAAAACGGAGCAATAAAACGATTGGTATTATTACCACTTATATTTCTGACTACATTTTTCCATCCATTATTCGTGGTATTGAAGGAAAGTTAAAAAAAAGTAACTATTCTTTGTTGTTAGCCAGCACAAACAATGATGTGAATCAGGAGAAAAAAGCTTTAGAAATGATGCTTTCCTATGGGGTGGACGGCTTAATTATCGAACCAACAAAAAGTAATTTATTTAATCCAAATATCGCATACTATCTGTCATTTCAAGAACAGGGTATACCTTTTATCATGATTAACGCATATTATGAAGAACTAGATGTGCCGTTTCTTTGTCTTGACGATGTCCAATCCAGCTATCTTGCAACAAAAAAACTGATATCCAATGGACATCAACACATAGGACTGATATCCAAAAAGGATGATTTACAAGGTAAATTTCGTATGAAAGGCTATATTAAGGCACTTAGTGAGGCGAAACTACCATTTCAACCTGAACTGGTATTTTCATATGATACCGAATCGAAATCAAATTTATATCATGATTTGCAAGCATTTTTGGCGAAAAAAAAAGAACTGCTATCCGCAATTGTTTGCTATAACGATGAAGTAGGATTTATTGTAGTAAATGTGTGTAAACAGTTGGGTATTTCCATTCCTGATGACCTGTCTATCATTGGACAGGATAATTCTTATATGGCTCAAAACTCCAGTGTCAAACTCACAACCTTGACACATCCACAGGAGCAGATGGGACGTGACGCAGCCGATTGGATTATAAAAAAACTACAGGGAAATCCAAACGTGAAGCACGAATACTATTACCAGCCAAAGCTCATTGAGGGGGAAACCATCAAAGATTTGACTGGTGAACAAGATAATTAAAGTTAAAGTTTCATAAAATATTAATAAACACAACCGAGAACAAAGGCTTTCTAGAGCAATCACTCAACAACGTTCCAAAACATAACACAAACCAAATAAAGTGAAACTTCAATCAGTGGGGTTTCGCACTTTCCCCCACTGATTGTTAGTTGAACCAATCAGGCCTTTACTGGCTGTAAGCCCCCACTTACAATTCTTGATGTGGGGGGCTTACAGCCAGTTAATCTGTAATAAAATTTGGTCTTTGTTTTTCACGTTTGTCCAGCATGATTTGTTCCGGCTTAATACCTTGTTCCAGCAATAGTTCAATGTTTTGGGTTAGAAACTCATCACTGCCAACTACGTAGAAAATTCCATCCTTGTCTGCAGCAAGATTTTTAACTTCATCATAATATTCTTTACGATTATCAACGAATTGTGATGTGAATTTCTTATCTGGTGCCGATTGGAAAATATGAGGAAACAAGTAATCCTTTGATGAATCAATGTTCAAGGAATGGATCTGATTCACATTGTCTGCCCGATCAAAATATTCCATGACAAGTGGTCTGAATGTTGCCAAACCAACTCCTGATGATAGCAGATAAACATTTTTCCCTTCCCGCTTTAATGGAACATTCGAATGTGTTTTAAATAATGCAAGCTCATTTCCAACTTCAAGATTACGTAGAATCCCTTTATACTCGGAACATTGCTCCTTGATGCGAGTGGTGATTCCAATGGATTTTTCATGTGGTAAAGTTGAAATAGACATATGGCGGATTAAACCACGATTCGGCTTGTCACCTTCATTAAAACCTTTCAATGCCAGATGCGTGTGTGCTCCCTCTTCCCAAGTAAAACCTTCCGGGCAATCGAGCATGAACGTTCTTACCTCTGGTGTTTCCTCAATGATCTTATTTATTTTAGTCCAATATATTTGCATGTTGCACTCCCCTTGTTTAGCAATTCGCTTGTTACTAACCAATATACATCAACTGATAATGATTATCAATTAAATGATTCCAATCTGTCAGATAGTTTATCCAATTCAAGGAATTTTGTCTCGCGAAGGCAAATTATTTTATGAACGATACATATCCCAAAATATAAAGTGAAATTTCAATCAGGGGGGGATCTTACAGCCGGTTAGTCTGTGATAAACATTTAATCATGTGGATAATATTATCAAAAATGATAACCATTTGATTTGCATTTTGTGAATCTATCCTAAACAATGGAAATATACATTAATTAACTTTTCAGATATCGATCATAATGGTACGTAACAATAAATGTATACAGAGATATTGTGCTCACCGTACATTACATTTATCGATGAAAATCAGGGGGACATTATGAAAAGTGTCATAAAACATATCGTAATTAATTTATTTGAAAAAAAGTTTCGTACCTTCATTGTTTTGTTAACCGTATGTTTGTCCACATTGGTTGTATTTATTGGTTTAAGTTTAAATGGCATCATTAAAGATACGTATGCTTCTATGTTAAAAGGGGCTTATGGAGATACGAATATAATCATGTCAAAATCCAGCGACAATCCGCTATATGAAAAGCATGACATCGTACTACCGGACATACCAATTGAAACACGAAATGACATGCTATTTACTCAGGGAAAAACGACCATCAAAGACAAAAAAATAGATGTCATATTAGTTGGATTGGATGCAATAGATGCTGAAGCAAGCGGGCTCCTAAACAAAACACAGCAAATGGATGGATTTAAACTGCAGCAAAATAGAGCAATGATTAGTAATAACACTGCCGCCAAATATGATTTGCAATTGGGAGATCCTATTTCCATTGACACTGGAGAAGAAAAATGGAAATTTATTGTGGGCGCAATTAGTAAGACACAGGGCGTATTTTTCTCGGAAGTTGACGCCATCTCGCTAGCTGTTTCACAAGAACAAGTAAATAACATCCTGGATACAACAGATAAAGTAAACACTTCTTATCTGACAGTGCCAGAAAATAAATTGAGCGAAGCCATTCAATTTTTAAAAACAAACAATGCTGATTTCCACATTCAAAATCAGTCAACCGCTGCAAATGCCCATGATGGGGATACATTTGAAACAACGATGATATTAGCGATTTTAACCATCGTGTTGATCAGTTCCTATATTATTTTTTCCTTAGCGAAGCTTATTGTCGTAGAGCGAATGCCTGTTGTTGGAACCTTTAGAAGTATTGGGGCCAGCAAGAAATTAATCCATTTTATATTAACGCTTGAATTCTTATTTTATGGTTTAATTGGTTCTATCATAGGATTCACTGCCGGCATGTTGCTTTTGCCTTATGTTGCAGACCTTTTTAATGCTTATAAAGATTTAGGCGTTGAAACGGAAGTAAGCTATTCATTTACATATATATGTATCGCTTTCTTATTTGGCGCTTTATTTCCGGCAGTGATTAGCCATTTCCAAATCAGTAGATTGAACAAAAGGCCGTTAAAGGAAATTATCCTGAATACCCAACAGACGTCACAGAAGCATTCCATCATCCCTTATATTCTCGGTCTGATTCTGCTGATTACGGCGTTTGGTTTATATGGTATCAATCAAAAAGATGACCTACTCTTAGGAATTCTGTCTATCCTATGTTTATTTATTTCGATTGTCCTATGGATGCCAGGCTTTCTTAACCTTGTATCCAAAGGACTTAATCGCTTATTTCAATCCATTGGTTCCGGTGAATTTCTACTTGGCGTGAAGAATCTAGGAAATAATAAAATAGCTTCCAATAATTCCAATATGATTATTGTCGTGTTTATCCTTCTAATGCTTGTGGGCATGATAGCAGACGGCATCGATCAATATCTCCATAAATCCTTGGTCAAAGACTATGATATTGCCATTACGGATATACAGGATGTCAAACCATATGAAAATGTAGATGAGCTGGATAATGTATCAGATGCTTACGCACAACATGTCAATATTGCTGAAACAGTCATCGGCAATCAAAGTGAATCCTTTGGTGTCATTGGTGTAGATGATTTGGAAGCTTTTGATTCATTTTACTCAGGCATTACCCTTCAACAGGATGCAAAGGAACAACTAAACAAAACCGATAACGGAATTATTCTGGACGAATATCAATTAGAACGCTTCAACTTACAAATTGGTGATGAGATTGTATTACAGCCACTTGACCAGAACCTTGAACCCATGGACGGGAAGGATACCAAGGTAACAGCTGCTATCGTAGGTTCCATGGAAAGTTTAGGATTTTCTCAAAATCGTGCAACTGCATTGGTTAATCTAAATTACTTTCATGATCATTTTATGGAAACCATGAGCCAAATCAACCTGAAAGCTATTCCAGATGCTGACCTTGAACAATTGAAACAAGATATCCGTTATCATTATCCGGATTCCGATATGTCTGTCCATACATTCGATGACATTTTGGAAACGCAAAAAAGCACCATTGATTCTTTAATCCTTGGCATGACAATCATTGTTTTATTGGGACTTTTGATTGGAATACTGGGCATCTCGAATAACTTACTCGTTTCTTTTATTCAAAGAAAAAAAGAGTACGCTGTATTATATTCCGTTTGTATGAGCAGAGGACAACTGGTAAAAGTGTTATTGGTTGAAACATGCTTAACATTTATTTCGGTTGTAGTAATTGGATTCGCTGGTAGTATGGCAATGAATGTTATTATGGTACGACTCTTATATGCCATCGGATTACGGATTGATTTTCAGTTTAACAGCAGTCTCTTTTTCATATTAACTGCGGTGGTATTCATTTTATTACTTCTTTCCATCCTATCTATTATTCGGAAGATTTATCGAATGAACATCATTGAAAATCTACGGTTTGAATAAAGTGAAACTTCAATCAGTGGGGATTTTTGCACTTCCCCAACTGATTGTTAGTTGAACCAATCAGGCCTTTACTGGCTGTTGATCCCCCACTAACAATTCATGATATCAACAAAAATTCTTGATGCGGGGGACTTACAGCCAGTTAATCTGTGATAAAGGATAATCGATGCAAAATAACAAACTTAAATCATTTGGAGGTCAATATGGAACAAGTGATAAGGACGGAGCACTTACGAAAAAGCTTTCAAAATGGCGGCAAAGAAGTTGAAGTCATTAAGGGGATCGATTTAGAAATTCATGAAGGAGAATTCGTATCTATAATGGGACCTTCTGGTTGTGGAAAAAGCACGCTTCTATATATGCTCGGCGGCATTGATTCTCCTACATCCGGACAGGTATTCATTCATCATGAAGATATGAATAGAATGAAAGATAAGCAGAAAAGTAAATTAAGAAGAAAACAGATTGGCTTTGTATTTCAATTTTACAATTTAGTACAAAACTTATCTGTAGCAGAAAATATTTTATTACCACTTACTATGGATGGAAAAAAAGCAAAGGATTATCAGCATGAACTGGATGATATTTTACAGACTGTCGGTTTATTAGAAAGAAAAAACTTTACACCGCGGGAACTATCTGGTGGTCAACAGCAAAGAGTGGCCATTGCACGTGCATTAATCATGAATCCCAAAATCATTTTAGCAGATGAACCAATTGGTAATTTAGATAGTAAATCAGGTCAAGACATCATGCAGCTATTCAAAACAATTAACAAGGAAAAAAAGATCACTATTCTTCAAGTGACCCACGCACAGGACGCGGCAGAGTATGGAACGAGAATCATACAAATGCTGGACGGCTTCATTCATTCAGACAAAAAAGTCGCCCACACATCAGTTGAATAGAACAGGAGACAGTTTGATGATAGAGTTTATCGGAATATTCGGAGGTGCTATATGAATGCTATCCCAATAAAAAAGCGTTTCATCGAATTGCTCGTTGATTATTTGGTCATTGTTGTTTATTTAATCATTCTTTTCATCATTAATTTGTTTATTAGTTTCCTTATTTTTAAGGGCTTACCAGAATATAACGAAATACAGGCACAATCCATTGCAACGCTGACATCCGTGATACCAATCATCGTTATTTTCACCTACTTGGATTACGTTAAAAATGGTTCGATTGGGAAACGAGTTGCCGGATTAACATTGACCTATAAACATAAAAAAATCAGCTCTAGCCTGTTAAGAAATATAGTTAAATTTCTACCCTGGCAAATGGGGCATATTGGCGTTATCCATGGTATCTATAGCAACTTTGATATGAGCGCAATCTTGATCGCAAATAGTGGAACCATTCTTGGGTTGATATTAATATGTATGGGATTATTTCGAAACGATAAACGTCATTTAGGCGATTTACTAGCAGGAACAAAGGTAGAATTACGATAGGTTTTCACAACAACACTTCATAATGTTTTTCCATATTTAAAACAGATTCCAATCACATGTACAATGATTGGAATCTGTTTATTTTCACATAGCCTTATAACTGCTTTATTTCTTCAGCTGTAAAGACCCGAGATCTAGTGAGGAATCGCTTCCCCTCTGGGCCTTCCAAGGAAAACATACCACCACGTCCATCTACCACATCAATGATTAGCTGTGTATGCTTCCAATATTCATATTGGTCCTTTGCCATATAAAATGGTGCGCCACCAATTTCCCCCAATAATATATCGGACTCCCCTGTCCGAAATTCTCCCAGCGGATAACACATAGGTGAACTGCCATCACAGCAGCCGCCAGATTGGTGAAACATCAATGGTCCATGAATCGCTTTTAATGTTTCCATCAATGCTAAAGTCGCATCGGTAGCAATTACCCTTTCAACCATCTCAACACCTCCTAAGCGAAAAAGAAGCTATGATCCCATAGCTCCTCTTTGCTAGACTTCCTTTAGAATAATCCTGCTGGACCTTCACTATAGCTAACGAGTAAATTCTTCGTTTGCTGATAATGACTCAGCATCATCAAGTGATTTTCCCGGCCAATACCAGATTTTTTATAGCCGCCGAATGCAGCATGTGCTGGATACTGATGGTAGCAATTCGTCCATACGCGTCCCGCCTCAATTCCGCGTCCAAATCGATACGCTTTATTAATATTACGCGTCCAAACGCCTGCTCCTAATCCATATAATGTGTCATTAGCAATTTCCAATGCCTCTTCATCGTCTTTAAAGGTCGTCACAGATAAAACTGGTCCAAAAATTTCCTCCTGGAAGATGCGCATATCATTACTGCCTTTGAATATGGTTGGCTCGATATAATATCCGCCTGCAAGCTCTCCATCCAATTGATTCACATTTCCGCCAGTTAGCACTTCTGCCCCTTCTTGCTTACCAATATCCAGATAGGACATAATCTTTTCCTTCTGTTCCATGGAGGCTTGGGCACCCATCATCGTTTCTGTATCAAGTGGATGACCGATTTTAATCTGTTTCACACGCTCTATTGCACGCTCCATGAATGGATCATAAATCGATTCATGCACCAAGGCACGTGAAGGACATGTACATACCTCCCCTTGATTCAGTGCAAACATCACCATACCTTCAATGGTCTTATCCAAGAATCCATCATCTTCATCCATGACATCCGCAAAGAAGATGTTCGGTGATTTCCCGCCTAATTCAAGTGTGACTGGAATGATATTTTCCGACGCGTACTGCATGATCAGTCTGCCCGTCGTCGTCTCGCCTGTAAATGCAACCTTGGAAATTCGGCTATTTGTTGCCAGTGACTTTCCTGCTTCAACTCCGAATCCATTTACTACATTCACGACACCAGCAGGTAATAAATCTGCAATCAATTCCAGGAATACATGAATCGATGCAGGTGTTTGTTCAGCGGGCTTGAGTACAACACAATTCCCTGCAGCCAATGCTGGGGCTAGCTTCCATGTTGCCATCAGCAATGGGAAATTCCATGGGATAATTTGTCCCACTACACCTAATGGTTCATGAAAATGATAAGCAACCGTATCATGGTCAATCTGGCTAATACCACCCTCTTGCGCTCGGATAGCAGAGGCAAAATAACGAAAATGATCAATGGCAAGCGGTAAGTCAGCTGCTAACGTTTCCCTGACTGCTTTACCATTATCCCAAGTTTCCGCAACTGCCAGCATTTCCAAGTTTTCTTCCATTCTATCTGCAATTTTATTTAAAATATTAGCCCGCTCCGTGACCGATGTTTTTCCCCATGCATCCTTTGCTTGGTGTGCAGCTTCCACTGCAGCCTCCACATCCTCTTTGGTGGACCTAGCTATCTGGCAGAATACTTCTCCTGTAACCGGGCTAACATTATCAAAATAATTCCCTTTTACTGGTGCTTGGTATTCACCACCAATAAAATTATCATACTTGTCCTTAAAGTTTACGAGTGATTCATTTGTGTTCGGATTTGCATATCTCACGATCCATTCCTCCCATTTATGTAATCGCTTTCAAAGGCTATTTTATCAACATAGTTGGACTATTTCAATGATTTAGATACATTTATTATATGGTATGTATGGCTCGTCCTTTTTATAACCGATAAAGTGAAACTTCAATCAGTGGGGAATTTTCGCCCTTCCCCACTGATTGTTAGTTGAACCAATCAGGCCTTTACTGGCTGTTGATCACCAACTTACAATGCTGGTTAACAACAATTCTTGATGTGGGGATCTTACAGCCAGTTAATCGGTGAAAAATAAAAGAAGGGTATGAAGCTAATGAAAGCGAATAATATATAGAATGAATCTGAAGCAAGAACATAATTTGTACCATCAATTTAACGTCAGGAATACGAATCATTCCCGGAGGTGCCTATGTTACATTTTGATAACTTGGAAGGCTATCGTGATGCACACACATATGATACATTAAATGGATTGAGTGAAGTGGAGGAAAAATTTTATGTTGACCTGGCGAATCAACAAGGTAGTCCAATCTTAGATATTGCTTGTGGAACAGGAAGATTAACTATTCCCCTAGCCCAAAGTGGATTCCATCTGACAGGTCTGGATATAACTGCTGAGATGCTAGCGCTCGCCAAACAAAAAGCCAAGCATGCAAATCTCTCTATAGATTGGATACAAGCTGATGCAAGAGGATTTGAATTGAATGCTAAGTACAAGCTTATCTTTACAACTGGAAATTCATTTCAACATTTCTTAGACCGTGAATCCGTTGATGGTTTTCTTAAATCTGTCCATAAGCATTTAGATAAAGATGGCATGCTTGCTTTCGAGACACGTAACCCAACTATCTCTGTTTTGCAGTCGAATGAAACAGCCGAGAAGGACTATGCTGATACATGGGTCGACAACGAAGGCTACCATTGCAGCAGTACATATCAACGTTCATATGACCATCAAAGTCAGTTGGAGCATTATACCTTTACAAATCGTCGCTGGAAGGATGAAACTAACGTAGTAGAGACAACAGAACCATTTGCCATCCGTTATTTTTTCCCACAGGAACTGGAGGAGCTGCTATATTATAATGGATTTTCACTAATAAAGATGTACGGTCATTTTGACAAACGCCCATTTGAAGCAAATAGTCCATTAATGGTTTGTCTCTGTCAGAAACGGGATGGATAAGAGATTGCCCGATATTGTAAATGGAAAAATGAAGGCCGCATATATCAGGAGCATGTCCCGAAATGCGGCCTTTCTTCTTGCCTCATTAACCTTTGATATCGATATGTTTTCCCAAATGGGCTTGAGCTGCTTGCTGAATCGAAGCTACGTCACTAGAACTTAATAGTTCTTGCATTGCCGCTCCCTGCTGTTCAGCGTTTCCCATTGCCATCTTCATGACGGATAGAGATGCTTGCTGTTTTACTTTACTCTGATTCATCGCAATCGACATTGCTGCGATATCCAAAAAAACACCACCCTCCAATTGACCTTCTTCCTTATATCGGACATCCCTGCCATAATCTGAAAGGATATTAGCATTTTACACATCACCAAAAACGCCTCCCCCCTTTTTTTTGGGGGGAGACGTCCTAATTATGATACTTGCTTTGGTGTTCTTCTGGAAAAAGTCCAATATAACAGAAGACTTACCAATGCAATGATGGTCAGCACGAACAAAGTATTACTGTAAATGGTTTGCTGTGCCCCTTGGATATAAGAAAAAATTGTTTTATTCAAAGCAGCATTATCCATTAACGCTGCAGTGTACGCAATTCCTACAGATGCTGCAACATTCAAAATCAAATTATAGAAACCAACAGCAGTACCTGTTTTCTCTGTCGGAATCGTGCGAATAGCTGCATCAATCATTGGTGCATACATTAACGCAAATGAACTAGAGAATACAATCATGGAAATAACGAAGATCCATGCATAACTACCCATCGCCAATCCAGCAAGCAGCACACTTGCACCGATGAGCACGATTGCCGTAGATATCGCTTGCTTACTGCTCAAGTATTTAGCAATTGAACCAGAGAACGCTCCGACAATTGCCGACAGAACATATGCAGGTATAAGCAGCAACGATACAATATCCAAGCGAATATGAAAAATAGATTCCATGACAAATGGAAACATAAAGATATAAGCCAACTGCACAGAATATATGACAAACGCCACAAGCAAAATCGAAATGAAATGCTTGTCCTGAAAGAATGAAATCTGAATAAAAGCTTTTTTCGCCTTAGCAATATAAAATAAAAACAAACCTAAAGCTATAATAAAGCCGAGTAAATACAACCAATTAAAGCTAGAAACATACATCATTAAAGCTGCAGCGGTAATTCCCACTAAGAACAGTCCAATTACATCAATATATCCTTTTTGCTGCTCTTCTTTTGGGACATATTTCAAAATAAATGGAAGGATGATGATGGTTGCCAATGGCAGAATAAACAATCCTGTCCAGTTCAAATAGGTAGAAATATAACCAGCTGCTAAAGCTCCAACAACCTGGGATATTGCAAAACAACTCGTACTAAATCCAAGAAATTTCTTCTGTTGCTCCAATGGCAAGTGCTTGGTAACAAAAATAACATACAACGTCTCCGCAGCTGCCAGTCCTGAAGTTTGGATAATCCGGGAAATAACGACTAGCGGAAATGATTGTTGGAAAATAAATCCCATAATCGATCCAATACAGATTAAAACAATTCCAATCACGAGCAATTTACGAATGTTGATGAAGTCTGCCAATGCTGCATAAATGACAGCTCCAATCCCAATAAACAAGCCAGCTAATGTGGCCTGCCAGCTCACAGTAGAAGCAGAAATACCAAGGTCTTTTGCCATGTCTACAGAAACGACTTTAAAAGAATTATCAACAATCAAACAAAATACAAACAGAATTAATAAAATCGGAACTGCTTTTTTGATAAGCGGGTTTGTTTGTTGCTCCACCATGTTGTTCCCTTCTTTTCCATATAGTATAGTGGCAACAGTCTTTTGAAGGACTGCTGCCTGTTTACTTTAAGCAATGGTAAGTGCAATTTCCATCATATTGGTAAATGCAGTTTGTCTCTCTTCTTGCGTCGTTTGCTCGTTACGTAATATATGATCGCTGACCGTCATGATTGTCAACGCATTGACACCAGCTGCTGCAGCATTTAAGTACAAACCATTCGTTTCCATTTCAGCACATAAAATTCCCATCTCGCGCCATTTGCCAATGGCATTTTCATCTGCATTATAAAAGACGTCACTGGAAAGAACGTTACCTACATGTGTAGGCAATTGCTTTTCGTCTGCTACTTTTTTTGCTTTTTCAAGTAAATCATAAGAGGCAATTGGTGCAAAGTGACCAGGGATATGAAATTGTCTTACATACTCAGAATCCGTAGATGCGCCCATCGCAAGCACGATATCATATAAATTCATATTGTCTTGAATGGCACCACATGAACCGATACGAATCAGGTTCTTCACACCAAATACATGGATCAATTCCCAAGAATAAATCCCCATGCTCGGAGTTCCCATCCCAGTACCCATGACAGAGACTTGTTTTCCTTGATAATATCCGGTGAAGCCAAGCATACCTCTAACTTCATTAAACATAACAACTTCTGTTAAAAAAGTATCTGCGATAAATTTTGCCCGTAGTGGATCACCTGGTAATAGAACCGTTTCTGCGATTGGTGCCCCATTCGGTTTAATATGAGGGGTTTCTTTGATATTTCCTTCTTGCACGTTACTTCATCCTTCCTTATGATTGCGCTTTATTTTTTATCACTTCTTCATTATAACAACTTGTATAGTTGTATAATAAGTTGTATTAATTAACACAATGAAAGCGTATCACATTTTTATTACTTAGGCAATAAAAATTTTAAATGAATTAAAAAATCAGCATGTCTTTTGATTAGACAGCTGATTTTATGATAGTATGTTCATTTTTAAATGAAAATAATCCAATGGAATATAATATTTATTATACATAATTGGATAGCGATCACTGATAAATACTTGATCTGTAAGTAAATGAAATTGCTTTCCTTTATGGATATGGTATTTTTGCGTCGACGCATTAGCAGATGAAGAGTACACCACATCAATGGTTTGCGAGTTCGCTTGATCATAGACACCTGTTTCCAGCATCTCAAGGAGTTCGTCCTCATTCTCCAAATCAAGATGCAGTTCTTTTACCGCATCAATTGCCATCATGCTTAAGGCATACGCTACAATATGCGGACCATTGTGATACCATCGCTCACACACCACGACTGCTGCCGTGTCCCGTTGTAGGATCTTGCGCGTATAATCACTTGTCACATCAATACGATATTCAAGCTCTACTTTATCAAAAGACTCTATCGTATGGCATTTATGAAGTGGATTACTTAACTGCTCCATTCCTGCTTTTTGTT
Source organism: Ornithinibacillus gellani (assembly GCF_003730295.1). Classification (GTDB taxonomy): domain Bacteria; phylum Bacillota; class Bacilli; order Bacillales; family Amphibacillaceae; genus Ornithinibacillus_A; species Ornithinibacillus_A gellani. Next base: position 40,901 of record NZ_QTSZ01000049.1, on the reverse strand, counting down.
TTGGATTATGCGTTTTCGTAATATAGTTTCCCTTCCCATGGATATTTTTCACCAAACCATCATCACGTAGCAACGATAATGCTTGGCGAAGGGTAACCCTGCTCACCCCGAACATTTTCGCAAGTTCTGGCTCGGTTGGCAGCTTACTATCCGGCGGAAAGGTCCCTTCCATAATGAAATGATATAGTTTTTCGTAAACTATAACATATAATGGTTTTTTCGATTTTTTAAGCTGCTGCGGCCGAATATCCATGTCAATCCTCCATTTTTATCAAATCAGGAAGTATGAAAACATTATAACATATCTTGTTGGGACACCACGGAAAATGACAGCAAGCCCATCCTTTCAACAAGTTGTTTGTGCGAGAAGTAGAGCCTTTCGTAGATTCAGCCTAAGCCGAAATCCATATACCTCTATAGCGAGATAAGCGCATTGACTTTTTATCACTTGCGTGGTAAAGTGATAATAGAAAAATAAATCATGTAACAGGCATGTTTGAAAATAATATAAAAGATGGGAAATACTAAAAATAAGGAGCGATTCAAATGAAAATTACATTACTAGCCGGATCCAATGTTGGTTCAAAAACAAAGACCGCAATGGAATATACGCATAAAATTATGAATGAAAAATATCCAGATGTCGAGGTTACACTACTAGATCTAGCCTCATTTGATATGGTATTTAGTGATGGACGTAATTATTGGGAATATGATGGGGATACAAAATATGTAACGGAAACGATCATGGAATCAGATGCAATCATTATTGGAACGCCAACATTCCAGGCTTCAATTCCTGCAACACTAAAAAATATTTTTGATTTATTACCCGTAAATGCGTTTCGAGATAAGATCGTCGGGACAATCGTTACTGCCGGCACTCCAAAGCATTATATGATGATCGATCAACAATTGAAGCCGATATTGGCTTATATGAAAGCACAAATTGTTCAAACATATGTATTTATCGAAGAACAAGATTTCCTTCGTAAGGAAATTGTCAATGATGATGTCATTTTCCGAATCGAGCGCTTGGTGGAAGATACGGTGACATTAACAGAAACATTCACCAAAATTCGCGAACAAAAAGAAGCAGCATATGGATTTTAAATAGCCATTGCAAGCTTATGATGTAAAAGTGGGGTCTTCGCACTTTACCCACTGATTGTTAGTTGAACGAATCAGGCCTTTACTGGCTGTTAATTCCCACTTACAATTCTTGTTATCAACAATAATTCTTGAAGTGAGGTTCTTACGGCTAGTTAATCTGTAATAATTTCACAACCAACGAATATGCTCCCCCTAACTGTTAGCTTAGGGGGTTTTTTTGTGTGCAATAATCACATTTTTCTTCACCAAAAAAGGGTTCGTCTCCGATTTGAAGACGAACCCCATACAACCTTTGTATTCTTATGCTTCTTTTTCACTAAACTCAAAACTCAAATCATCTTTTTCTACATCAACGGTTAAATCATATTCATTAAATAACCACGCATTATCTTCTTTGAAATAAAAAGTGATTCCTGCAACCTCAACTTTTACAGCAATATCTTCAGATTCTCCTACAGACATACCGAGTGAATAGTTTGGTAGCGATGTTGGAATACCACCATAAATCTGTAGATAGTATTGAACGTAATCCCCTTGCTCCAAATCCATTTCTTCTTTGTACCAATTCGCTGCTTCTTTTGTCACTATAAAAGCCATTTTCTCACCACGATTCTTTTCAAATTCATTCCCTTATTATTATATATGGAACATCCTTTGATTCACAAATGCTTTCCTCTTTTTATTTTTTTGCAGTATGTTTCTTGATTGCTGGAATAATATCATTCCCAATCATTTCGATATTCTTCATTAATTTATCGAATGGCACGCCACCAAAATCAATTTGCGCAATGAAGCGTTGCATATCAAAGAGCTCATGCTGATAAAGGATTTTTTCAATAATTTGTTCCTTGCTGCCAACCATTAATGCATCCCGGTAGTCTGTAGCTTGTGCAAACTGCTGCTTTGGATATCCTGTCCCACGAATGGCTTGGAATCCAGCGTTCAAATGCGGGTACATTCCTCTTAATGCTTCTTGCTCCGTATCCGCCACATAAAACAAGCTTGTTGTAGCGATTGGCAGGTTCTTCGGATCATGTCCACTTTGTTCAGCCATTCTGCGATAAGCCAAAACAGATGATTTAAAATTCATCGCCGGGCCACCTAAAGTTGTTAACATCATCGGGATTCCCATTGCACCAGCTTTAATCGCACTTGCAGGTGGACCTCCAACTGCACGCCAAATTGGCAATGAGCCTTCCAATGGTCTAGGTAAAATTTCTGCATTTTCAAGCGGCGCACGAAATTCTCCTTTCCATGTCACACGTTCATTTTCATTAATCAGTTTTAGCAGCTCCAGCTTTTCCTCAAAAATGTCTTCATAGTCTTGTAAATCAACACCAAATAATTGATGGGCACCAACACGGGAACCGCGTCCTGCAACAATTTCTGCCCGACCATTAGATATTAAATCAATCGTTGCAAAGTCCTCGTAAGCTCGTACAGGGTCAAGAACACTTAATACGGTAGCAGAACTGGTAATTTTAATTTTTTCGGTAGCCTGTGCAATGGCAGACAAGATGACTGTATGTGCTTGAGAAATAAAATACGTTTGATGACTTTCCCCAACACTGAATACATCAATTCCCGCCTGTTCGGCCAATTTACTCATTTCAATAAGTTGGTTAATTCGTTCTTGCGCTGAAATTCGTTTACCTGTTAATGGGTTCAAAACATGATCACCCAATGAATATAATCCAAATTCCATTCCATTTGCAGGGTTTATTCGATTTTGCATCATTACATCTCCTCTATTGGTTTTAATTTTGCTTCAATTTCTACCCGTCGTTCTTCTAAAAACGGTGGTAAATCTAATGTTTCTCCTAATGTCTCCACATCGCCATCTATTGTAAATCCCGGTCCATCTGTCGCAATTTCAAAAACGATACCATTTGATTCACGAAAATATAAGCTCTTAAAATAATATCGATCAATCACGCCTGAAGAGCGGAAGCCCCTCTCACGAACCTGTTTATCCCAATAGGCAAGCTCTTCCTCATTTTTAGCACGAATAGCTAAGTGGTGGATACTGCCCCGACCAGGTTTTTCCGAAGGTCCATCTAAATATTTCACCACAATTTCACCAAATACTTCATCTTGAACAGATTGAAAAATCGCTTCTTCCTCTGTTCTGGATATTTCGGTGTAGCCAAATATTTCTGTCAGGGTGCGAGCAAGCTTATCTAAACGCCTAACTGTCATTTCAACAGAGCCCATACCAAGAATTCGATGTTCTTCAGGGATTGTCAATTTCTCCCACGGCTCCCAATAAGATACCTTTTCTCCATTTGCGACCAGTAATACCATTCTTAATCCCTCTTCTTCAAAATGCAATGCGGCACGATTCGCATAGGTTGTTATCTCACCATGTTGGATACCAAATTCATCCAATCTTTTTTTCCAATAAGTTAAGCTGTCCTCTGACGGAACGAGTAAACCAATTCTCGTAATCGCGTTTGTTCCTCGGTGTGTATTTCCCGCAGCAGGCATTTCAAAAAATGTCAATTCTGTTCCCGGGCTGCCAGTACGATCTCCATAAAACAAATGATACATCGTCGGATCATCCTGATTGACAGTAACCTTGACCCGGCGTAAGCCTAAAACTTGTTTATAAAAATAGTTATTCCGCTGTGCATCTTTTGTAATCATCGAAATGTGATGATGCCCTGAAATAGTATACATATTCATTCTCCTCGCTTATCATTTGTCTCGCTTATCATTTGATTAATCAAGTGATTGGTTGAAAAAAAGTTTATCTTGTAGATAACTTCTTTTCAGTATTTTTCTGTACCTTGGACATGAGTGATAGTAACGTTTTTTGCTCTTCTTTAGTCAGGGACTCCTCAAAGAAAGATGATTGAAAAGCAAGCTGTGCCTTAAATGCCCTATCCAATTTTTCCTGACCTTTCTGTGTTAAATAAATGGTTTTTGTTTTCCATTCCTGCTGTCGTTCAATTAAACGATCCTTTTCTAATCTTGCCAGCATCCGGGAAATGCCACCTTGTGTTACGGTAACCTTTTCCGCAAGTTCACTTTGTGTCAATGGACCATATGCTGATATCTGCACCAATACGTCAAACTGAGCTGTTGTTAAATCGTATTGCTTTAAAAATTCATTCGATAATAAATTACTTTGATGCGTAAACCGTACAATTCGTAGCCAAGTAAGAGAACCAATTGTATTTTTTTTCATCCTTACCTAACCTCCTTACAATATCACTTTACCACTCAATCGATAAAAATGCAAGCATTTATTTTCCCTGGTCCAATGAATGGAATTCGGTCATCTTTTAGAACACCGCCCACCCGAAATGGCAGCGGATAAATCGATTGAATTGATGATTGAAGGTAATACTGTATTGGTTTTCGGTATACCGTCAAGTAATTTCAATTGATGCCTCAAATTTTAACGGATCAGGCTGAACTATCAAGTTTTGGGTGGTACATACCAGATTTTTTGACGGTTCAGTGTCTTCCGTCAAGTTTTGGGCGATACATACCGGATTTTTTAACGGTTCCAGCTCTTCCGTCAAGTTTTAGACGATACATTCCAGATTTTTTGACGGTTTCAGCTCTTTCGTCAAGTTTTAGAAGATACATTCCAGATTTTTTGACGGTTTCAGCTCTTTCGTCAAGTTTTAGAAGATACATTCCAGATTTTTTGACGGTTTCAGCTCTTTCGTCAAGTTTTAGGTGATACATACCGGATTTTTTGACGGTTCTAGCTCTTTCGTCAAGTTTTGAGTGATACATACCGGATTTTTTAACGGTTCGGGCTCTTTCGTTAAGTTTTGAGTGATTCATACCAGATTTTTTGACGGTTCTAGCTTTTCCGTCAAGTTTTAGACGATACACACCAGATTTTTTGACGGTTCGGGGTCTTTCGTCAAGTTTTGGGTGGTACACAACGCATTTTTTAACGGTTCCAGCTCTTCCGTCAAGTTTTAGACCATATACAACGCATTTTTTAACAGTTCATATAAATGTAATTGTGTAATCCATAATATATGGCATAGATAGTCTCTCTTTAGGATGGACTTCCTATTTTTCTTCATTCATCCAGGCGCATGCTTGGGAATTAATAATAATATAACGATTGACTTTAAGATTTTTGCGACGTGCGACTTTTTTCAGAAAATACTCTATAATGATAACCACATTCTTAACCTTTCTAAAAATGAGGTGTAAGTAAGATGAAGCGATATCAGGAAATTGATGATATTATTGCGTATATTCATCAGCATATATATAGTCCCATATCACTTACCGATTTGGCAAATCAGGTATCGTACAGTCCTTATCATTTTTCACGTATATTTAAAAAACAGATTGGAATTTCACCGCTTTATTATGTATCCTCGCTTCGATTGCAAAAAGCAAAGGAAATGTTATTGGAAACAAATTTTACGATTCGTGACATCGGGTTGGAATTGGGTCATCAGAGCTTGGGTACCTTTACTACCCAATTTACGGAGAGAGTTGGGCAATCACCATCTCAATTTAGAAAAGCCATATTTGAAGCAGATAATCAATTGGAATCCTTACAAAACCTTTCCGTTTGGGATCCTTTAAGCTCGGAATCTCCTTTTAATGTTGTAAAAGGGACTGTTAAAGCGGAGCAGCCATTTCACGGTGTCATCTTTATCGGTTTGTTTCAAAAATCTATTCCAGAAAGTATGCCGAGCTACGGCACCTTATTACCAGCTGTGGGCAATTATCAATTTTTGAATGTAAACCCGGGCATTTACTTCTTAATGGCGACTGCCGTATCTTGGAGAACAGAAGCTACGGATATTCTATTACCTCACACAACGTTGCGCGCCCGAAACATAAAACCTATCATCGTGCAAAATAACATGATTGTACCTCCACAGAACCTGACCCTACATCAACCAAAATTAGATGATCCACCAATTTTAGTATCTCTGCCGCTTTTAATGAAAACCTTTTTGCGAAGAAATTTCTCAATATAGCAATCGGTAAGAAATCTAATTTATTTATTTTGATAAAATGAAGTTATCCTATAAAAAATAATGGAATGGGGTGGAGAATTGACGAAAAAAATAATTGCAACTGAATTCATATCACTGGATGGCATCATGGAAGACCCTGGTGGAGCTGAAAAAACAAAACACGGTGGTTGGAGCGGCCAATACTGGAATGAGGAGGCGCAGAAATATAAGTATGATGAATTATTTGCGACTGATGCACTACTATTAGGAAGGGTGACTTATGAGGGCTTCGCTCAAGCCTGGCCTTCTATGACAGATGATGATGGGTTTGCCGAACGCATGAATAGCATAAAAAAGTACGTTATATCCGAAACACTGGAAGATACCAAATGGAATAATTCCACTTTGGTGAAAGGGAATGTTATTGAACAAATTGCGAAATTAAAACAGGATGCAGGACAAAATATGGTTATTCACGGTAGCGCTGAATTAATAAATACGCTTCTTCCGCATCAGTTAATTGATGAAATTCGTCTCATGATTTTTCCGATTGTTCAAGGCTGTGGCAAACGTTTATTTAAGGAAACAACTGGCACAAATCACCTAAAACTTTTAGAATCAAAAACCTTTGAAACTGGCGTCATGGTGTTACATTATCAATTATCATAAATCCCCGCCTTTTAAAAGAAATAGAAGAACCTGTTTTGAAAATCTAATGATTTCAAACAGGTTCCTTTTTATGTGAATAAGTTTGCAGCTTTCATAGCAGCCCTTATATCGTATTTTTTATTCTTGCCTCCGAATGTCAGCAGAAGTTGAACCCTACGGAATAATCGTATTCATCATGACGACAGATCCATGTTCCTCCTCTTCCATCACTGCGCCCAGAAGGTTTTTCCCAATCTTCCTGTCTTCCTAATGCTGTTAAATCAAGATAATTAATGATACCGAGCAATAGGACCGTGCCACATGCGTAAGTCGTATACGTATGAAAAACCTGATCCACTACACCTAGAAAAGTGCGTACAGCTGGAACTTCCATTGATTGACCGGCATCCACAGGCACAACTTTTTGATTCGTAATCTGACACGTACGACGAGATCCTTCTCCCTTCCTCGATTACGGAAGTTCCACCTCTTCAACAAAAAAGAATATTTCTAGTCTAATAACCTGTAAATCAAATGAACAACATTTGAACCATCCACAACCCGTTTGCTTTCCAATTGAATTTGATCTTCACCAATTTGATCAAACAAGCGAATGCCGCTCCCTAAAATAATTGGTGCAATATGGAGATGCATTTCATCAAGAAAACCGGCCTTGATACATTGTTGAGCAATACTGGCTGTTCCGATGCCTACATTTTTACCATTTGCAGTTGCTTTTGCTTGTTGAATAGCACTTTCCACACCGTCCGTAACAAAGGTGAAAGACGTGTGATGTTCCAAATATGTTTCCGGCTCCTCATGGGTCACCACAAAAATAGGAACTCCTTGAATAGGATGACTTCCTCCCCATCCATTAACCAAATCAAATGTCCTTCTTCCAACAATCATCGCGCCTACGTTTGGAATTTCACGATCAAAAATATCTTTATTTATACGAGATAATTTGAACATGTCATTATGCCGACTTGGGTAATCACCGCTAAATAACCAGTCATGAAGGGCATCTCCCCCCTTTCCAAGCGGCTGCTGTTGCTGATCATCCGGACCTGCGACAAAACCGTCAACAGATATGGAAATATCCAAAATTACCTTACCCATTTCGTACCTCCTTTGATTTATCTTGATTGTAACAAATCAATCTGGCTGAGATTTCTTCTATATTGCTACATTCAACATGTTCACTATATCGATACGAGAGAGAAGCCAAATACTGAACTAAACAAATACCGCCCAAATAAAAAACAGCCAACTACGTCAAGTTGGCTGCCGGGAACAGTAACTGGTGTCCAAAAATATGCGGTTCACCAGCAAAATTTTAATGTTAAATGCTTCCTATTATCTAAATACAATACCACCATCGGTAATAATGGATTGTCCAGTAATATAATCAGAGTCATCAGAAGCTAGGAATGACACAAGGTTTGCAACATCTTCAGGTTCTTGTGATCTTCCAAGCAAAATCGCATCCGAAAATTCTTTAAATGCATCTCCAGGCTTCATATGATCATAGTACTTCACCATTTCCTCATCGATTCGATCCCACATCGAAGTACCGGCTACCCCAGGGCAATAGGCGTTGACGCGAATCTGATGTGCTGCTAATTCTTTTGCTGCTGATTGAGTAAATGAGCGTACGGCATGCTTCGTAGCGGAATAAGTCGATAACATTTCATATGATTCATGTCCGGCAATACTACAAGCATTAATGACTTTTCCTTTTGAGTTCTGTTTCATGAATTGCTTTGCAGCTGCCTGTGTTCCAAATACGGTTCCATTTACATTGATGGAGAATGCCTTATTTAACTGTCCTTCATCAATATCCATAAACGGCGTCACTACAACAATGCCGGCATTATTTGCAAATACGTTCAGCTGTCCAAATTCTTCAACCGCTTTTTCCACGGTCTATTAAGAAAGGCAAGGAACAACCTGTACTTGAACGTATTGATTATAAGCTACTCACTTTCGCTTCATCATGATCACCATCATAATTGTTATCATGGTAAAGCCAATCAGTGCCAAGAATGGAATGGTAACAAAATGAAACCAGTTAATATATTGACCCGAGCAAGGTACCCCACTTGTACAGGTACTGAATTCATCCATGGAAGGAACCTTTTGCAGCACATAATGATAGGTCGATACCAACATTCCCATGACCGAAAATGGCAAAACATATTTATAAATTTCCTTATCATTTTTATAAAAAGCAATTCCCAATAAAATGGTTAAAGGGTACATTAAAATGCGTTGAAACCAACAGAGGGTACAAGGGATAAAACCCATCTGCTCACTAAAAAATAAACTTCCACCCAACGCTATAATTGAGGTAACCCAAGCAAATAATAGAGGCTTATTTATCACTTTCGCTCGCCGCCTCTTCCACTTTTTCAATAAATTCAGTGGTGCTCTTTCCATCAAATCGTTCACCATTGATAAATATAGTTGGTGTGGACGATACATTTAACTGATTAGCAGTAGAGATATCCTGCTTCAATGCTTTATCTATGTCTGCTTCGTTTACTGCATCCATCACTTGATTAACCTCAGTGGCGCTGGCAACCTCTGCCAAAATATCTTTCATAAAATCATCTGTAAATATATTTGTTTTCCCATCCTCTGTCATTTGACGCTCAAATAAAAGATGATGGAACTGCCAAAACATATCATTACCAAGCTCCCGATACACTGTTTCAGCAAATAATGCCGAGCTTGTGGAATCAGGCCCTATGATTGGATAGTTCATAAAATAAAATTTCGCTTTACCTGTATCAACTAAATCTGCTTTAATAATAGGAAAAATTTGATCGTTGAAATCCTGACAATGCGGACATTTATAATCTCCAAATTCTACAATATCAACCGGCGCTGAATCCTCACCAATAAAAGGTTGCCCTTCATAATCCATCACAGCCGCATCTTGTTGAACCCCTTTTACAACAATAATTCCAATAATGATGATGGCGAATATACCGATATACCAAAAAATCTTTTTGGACAAAATAACCACTCCTCTTCACTGAACTACACTATGTAGTGTTAAAAGTTAAAAAATAACAGATCTTCCAAAAAGGAATCCATCTATCTATCTAAATCGAAATAGCAGATGATTTTTTCTTGTTTGAAAAGACCCATGTTGTGTACATTTTATTACATGTTCGTGTACGGCAGGCGCCCATATAAATCTATATACACCGGCAATACCTGCATTGCTATTTTTTTTAAAATTGATGAATCCAGATTCCCTATCCATTAACCACACGTTGATTGGCAAGATGGTTTTGGTATAGGGAGCTAGGTTATACCGCTTATACAAGGACGTATATAAATAAACCACAAATCAAACTAAACACTGTTAATGAAATGAATACAACCCTAAATGGTATCCCTAATGGGACTTCCTTTACTGGATGAAGCATATATTTAATTCGATAATTAACAGATGTATCTGCAAAGGATGCATAAGTGAAAGGCATCTTCTTCAATTTACCTACTTTCAGCATTTTCAGCAGTGCACTTCCTAAATTAACGGTTGTATCCTGTTGCTTAATGGCATATTCATCTGCCAGTATTTCCTGAATGATTTGATACGTTCGATGAAACCATTTCTGAATCGGAATATACCATAATATAGACGAGCTGAGCGATAGTAAAAATAATTTAAACGGATCACGGTTTTTCTTATGATACATTTCATGGGAAATCACTGCTTTTAACTCATCCTTTGTTAAAAGATTAATTAATCCCGTTGATAAGATAATTTTAGGGCAAATCAATCCCATCGTAATAGCAATTGGAGCAGGGTGTGATAGAACGATTATCTGTTCTTGATCTTTTTTCCCATAAAGCTTGGTTATTTCATCAGTAAGCTTTTTATCCTCATATAAACGAAAACGTCTTTCCAATTTCGAAGATTGAACGATTTGTGATCCAATGATCCAGATTGCACATAATGGTGTAAAGATGACAAGTCCATCAAGTACATACTCGAGTGAGGATAGCCCAATTGCCCCTAGCCAGCTATGACATATCTCAACTAAATTAAATTTCATGTTCCAACCTGATAGTAGGGAAATGACATATAACCCCATCTGCAATAATATTGTACCCGATATAGCAAGTGATCCGATAAGTACAAAAGATGATTGACGTTTAGACATAATTTACATACCCTTTTTCAATTCTTTCACTTTTTTCTCCAATTCAGCAACAAGATCATCATCAGCTTCTTCTATAGCATTCAGCATATGACTGATGACAACATTTCCGAATTCATCCATCAATTCATTCGTCATATCCTTTGACTGCGTATGTAAAAAATCAGACCTTGTTTGGATGGGCTGATATAAGGAAGATCTACCATTTGTTCTTTTTTCAAGAATCCCTTTATCAACTAACCGATTCATCACCGTCATTACGGTATTGAAGTTCGTCGCTTTCTCTCGTTCTAAAGCTTGTTGAACCTCTTTGATCGTTTTCCCATCGCCCTCCCATAAGATATCCATAATTTTGGCTTCAAGCGGGCCAAAAAAACGATTCAAACCACGCTCATTTATTTTAAACTTTCTTATTTTCATTACGTGCCACCTCGCATTACTCATTGTAGTGTAAAACTTTTTTCAAGTCAATCTTAATTTTCGATACCAAAATAGACGTATTTTCAATGCAGGCATAACTTCCATTTCCCCTGGAAACTGTAACTATTCGTCCTACTACCATAACGAACGAAAATAAAGTGAAACTTCAATCAGTGGAGTTCGCACTTCCTCCACTGATTGGTAGTTGAACGAATCAGGCATTTACTGACTGGTAATCTATAATAAATTCACGATTAAATTCAAATCTTGACCTAGGTCAATTACTATTCAAGCGGAACATCCTATACTTGAATTAACAACAAAAGAATACATTCAATTTTGGAGGGAATCAACATGCAAAGATATATATTACAAAAGAAAAATCACATCATGCTCATTAGTGCCATGCTTATTGCTCTTGGTTTCTTAGGTCGATTTGGAATAGATAGTATGCTCATTTTCAATGCAGCACTGATCACCGCATCGATTCTCGGAATAGCACCCATCGCCATTCAAGCTTATCAAGCTTTAAAGGTAAAAGTCGTCAGCATTGATGTATTAGTAACCATTGCTGTTACTGGTGCTATCCTCATTCAAAACTATGAGGAGTCGGCAATCGTCACCTTCTTATTCTTATTTGGTGCCTATCTGGAACAGCGGACATTAAATAAAACCCGCTCCGCTATCAAGGAGTTAACCGAATTAGCACCTGAAAGCGCGTGGAAACAAATGGAAGACGGTGAGTTTGAAGAAGTAGATGTAGATGATGTAGATGAAGACGATATTTTACTCGTAAAAACTGGCGCAAGGGTTCCAGTAGACGGAACTGTACTTTCTGGCGAAGGTCATTTAAATGAAGCTAGTATTACAGGTGAATCGCTACCAGTAAGTAAAATAAAAGGATCAGAAGTTTTCGCAGGTACCATTTTAGAAAATGGAACCATTCAAATCAAAGCAGATCGCGTAGGTGAAGATACAACATTTGGTCGTATTATCGAATTAGTGGAAGAAGCACAAGATAGTAAATCAGCTGCAGAACGTTTCATCGACCGCTTCTCTAAATACTATACACCTGCCGTTTTAGTCCTTGGCATCATCGTTTGGCTATTCACTAACAACTTGGAGCTTGCCATTACAGTACTTGTTCTTGGTTGTCCCGGTGCACTCGTGATTGGAGTTCCCGTATCCAACGTGTCCGGCATCGGAAATGGAGCCCGAAATGGTGTGCTCTTAAAAGGCAGCGAGGTCATCAATGATTTCAGTAAGGTAGACACCATCGTTTTTGATAAAACAGGAACACTTACCATCGGAAATCCGGAAGTAGCAGAAAGCGCATTTTATGGTAATAACAAAGCCGAAGTCCTTGGCTATCTAGCTAGTGTAGAACGAGAGTCTGATCATCCATTGGCAAAAGCAGTTTTACAGGAAATTGGCGCAGCACATTTTTCCACTGTAGAAGAAACAGAAGTGGTTAAAGGGGGCGGGATTATCGCACAAATTGATGGACATCGAATCGCAGTCGGTAATGTGGCTTTAATGGAAAAGGAAAATATAGTTTTATCAGAACAGGTCAAAAAAGATGTCCAACGCTTCGAAAAAAATGGCAGCTCCCTTGTGCTCACAGCCGTTGATGGTACATTACAGGTTTTAATGGGAATTCGGGACCAAATTCGCTTGGGTGTAAAAGAAGACTTGCAGAAACTGAAAAAACTTGGTGTGAAAAATCTTGTCGTCCTCTCTGGAGACAACCAAGGCACAGTCGATATCGTCGCCCGTGAACTAGGATTAACAGAAGCTCATGGACATATGCTGCCAGAAGACAAATCAGCTTATATTGAAAAATTACAAGCAGATGGACAAATTGTCGCTTTCGTCGGTGATGGTGTAAACGACAGCCCATCCTTAGCCCTAGCAGATATTGGAATTGCCATGGGAAGCGGAACGGACGTAGCAATCGAAACATCTGATGTCGTATTGATGAACTCTGATTTTAGCCGCTTACCACATGCATTAGGTTTGACCAAATCAACCGCAAGAAACATGAGACAAAATATTATCATTGCAGTCGGTGTCGTCGTCATCCTATTAACAAGCCTCATCTTTGGCGATTGGATGAATATGTCGATTGGCATGCTCGTACATGAAGCAAGTATTTTAGTTGTTATCCTAAATGGTATGCGATTACTCCGCTACCATTTGGGAGGCAGCAAGACAAATGAAACTGAAAAAGCAGTAATGAACCAAACAGAAACAAATAGCGCCGCTTAAGCAGAAAAAAGCAGTTACTTTCACAAAACAAAAGGTCAAAGCCTACACATCATTCACCGCTACAAAAAAAGATGAATAAAAAGAGTAAAACTTGACGCAGGTCAATTATTTATAAATGAATTCGCGCTATACTTGAATTGTAATCAAGAAACAAACAATAAACCAATTTATATAAAGGAGTAGATACAAATGCAAAAAGCAACCATCCAATTAGAAACACTCGCATGTCCCTCCTGCCTGCAAAAGATTGAAAATGCGGTAAAAGGTTTAAATGGAATTGAAAAAGATAGTGTAAAGATAATGTTCAACGCTAGTAAAGTAAAAACGGATTTCAATTCCAAAGCGATATCTATCGAACAAATAGAAAAAGCAATTGAAGATCTTGGATACCCTATCATCAAATCCAAAGTAAAATCTGCTTAATAGAAGGTTGATTACAATAGAAAGAAGGAAATAGCCATGACAGAACAAACTGCAACATTTCATGATTTTACAAACAATCACTTTGAGAAATTAGATTTATTCACAACTGCTATTACGCGGGCCCATGGTAAAAATCATCCAGAAGCATTTGAAGTCCGAGAAATTTTTGAATCCATGAATGAAAAAGTAAAGGCATCTGGAACCAAGAAGCCAGATTTAGATGAAGCATTTAAGCAGTTACGGAAAATAACAGACCATTATACAGTTCCTGACGATGTTTGCGAAACATACGCAGGTGTATATCATATGTTGCTCGAAGCAGAAGAAGCTTATTATGCCTAACAAAGAAAGGAGAAATCTACCATGCAAAAAGCAATGATTCAATTAGAAGCCTTATCCTGCCCATCATGCTTACAAAAGATTGAAAAAGCGGTAACAGGGTTGGAAGGCATTGAAAAGGATAGTGTAAAGGTGATGTTCAACGCTAGCAAGGTCAAAGCAGATTTCAATGCTGATACAATAGCCATCGAACAAATTGAAAAGGCCATTGAAGACTTAGGCTATCCCATCATCAAGTCAAAAGTAAAACCCGCTTAATATAACTCACCTTATTTTCCATAGAATCCAGGCTGCATCCATATAGGGGTGCAGCTTTTTTATGTATTATCTCAATACATACATCACGCTTATAACTTTTCAGCTAATTTAGTTCATTAATGCTGTAACTCCGATATCTGCAAATCTAATCAATCCAAATTCGCTTTGCTAAAAAGAAACTACAGCCCTTTCCATGTGAAAATCCGTATAATGTCGTATAATGATGGGGACAACGAGAGATTGGAGAATATATATGTATAAATTAATCGCGATAGATATTGACGGAACATTAATTAATGATTACCATCAAGTACCAGAAGATGTAAAAAGCACAATTACAGAAGCTAAAAAGCTAGGTATAAAAATAGTCCTATGTTCTGGGCGACCAATTGGGGGTATGCGCAGCTATATTGAAGTACTGGATTTGAATGAAGCTGAGGATTATGCCATTGCCTATAACGGAGCATTTGTACAAGCGACTAAGAATGGTGATATTATATCTGAATTATCTCTTGGACATAATGACTTGGTGAAATTATACGGCCTCAGTTTGGAATTAAATACACCAATGCATTTCTTTGATATAGAGAGCCTCTATACACCAAATTCCAATATTAGCGAATATACGGTGGTAGAAACCTATTTAAACAAAATCCCTTTATATTATCGTGAAATAAAAGATATTCCTCAAGATCTATCGATACCAAAAATTATGTATATTGATAAACCGATCAAGCTAACGGAAACGATACGATCCCTGCCAAAAGACATTCAGGAAACTTATACCGTTGTGCAGAGTGCACCCTATTTCCTTGAATTTGTTCACCCAAGCGCAAGCAAGGGAAATGCTGTAAAAAATCTGGCAAACAAACTTGGAATTAAACAAGAGGAAGTCATGTGTATCGGGGATAATGGGAATGATTTATCGATGATTACCTATGCCGGATGCGGTGTTGCAATGGGTAATGCCATTCCTGAAGTAAAGGCTGTAGCAGACTTCCAAACACGAACAAATAACAAAAGTGGTGTAGCCTACGCCATTGAAAAAATTGCTTTAGAGCCAATTAGAGCACTAAGTAAACAAGATTAATAACCTACTTTTTAATGTTAGGTAATGTATTGTTACATCATTTTCATATGATTAGGGAATCCTCATTCCATGGATCCCCTAATCACTAAGTTCTTTATCTTGATTTAAAACTTATCACTCATTTCTCCTGTATTTTCTAATACTTCCCGCGGTAATTAATCTCTATTGACCGAAGCTTTGGTTTGGAACTTCTTGCCTTACTTGAACAGTAAATCTCTTCTTGGTATTTTAACGGGATTGTTTTTTCCCTTCTTCAGACCATTTCAATGCCCGTTGTTCCATTTCACTGAGAAAAGGTTTCTTTGCTTTACTGTAATAAGCTGTATCGTCATATTTTTGGGCTAATTCATTTTTCAATTGCTTATATCGCTCCATTTCATCGGGATGGCTTCTAAGATAATCTCTAAAAACTAAATGGCGTTCAATTTGAGGATGATTGACCTGGTAAACATGGATGTGATGGGTTCTATTCTCTCCACCTTTACGAAATAAACGCCTACCTTGTATCCCCCATTCCCCGGCAACATCATATCCAAGCGAATGCATTTGCGCATTATACATATCAATTTTATGTATTTCTTTAACGAGGCACATAATGTCAATAACAGGCTTTGCATTCATGCCTTTAACAGAAGTACTACCAAAATGTTCAAACTTGATTACTTCATCCCCGAACACCTCACTCAAAAAACGAGCTTCTTCCTCAAACATACCAACCCAGTTTTCATTGTACTCTGAAAGTCTGATTTTCAATTGTATCTCCCCTAATTAATGCATATCGTTATATGTTTGTTTTCCACATTATAATCGATTGGATGACTACCTTTATTTAATATCTCACCACTAATCTTAACTCGTTAACGCAATGTGATACTAACAATTTCACGGTCGGATCCGACTCGCATGGGCATTCCCCAAGTTCCAACGCCAGATGTTACGATAATTTGCGGACGATCAGCGTTTTTTTGATCATGTCCATAATCTACTTCAAACAAAAGATTGGTAATGAGATTTCCCGGAAAGATTTGCCCCTTATGTGTGTGACCGGACAGTACTAAATCAATATGCTCATCGTACTGTTCCAGATTGGATGGGGTATGATCCATTACGACAATGGGCATATTTTTATCATCAATAGTGGACAGGATATCCTTTATTTCTTTCCGCTCCAGTCCGTCAAAACCACCAATTGGCGATGGGTCTACCCGCCCAATCAATATGAGTTGTTCATCGATAACTACATACTCATCCTTCAGTAGCTTGATATTACTTTTTCCCAGGAATCGGACCATTTCATTGAACGTTTTTCCGGCATCATGGTTTCCAAGACTTGCATAAACACCATACGTCGTCGAAATTTGCTTGAGCATGTCCATGGCCTTCTCCGGATCTTTTATTTCGTTAAAATTATCATTAAATATATCCCCTGCCATCGTTACAATATCTGGTTTCAAATCGTTTATGCTTTTCACGATGTCCTCCAGATATTTTTCAGAATTCACAGCCCCCAAATGCAAATCACTTATCAAAACGACTTTTACATCCTTGGATAACGTGTCTTCTTTTAATTGAACCTCATAAGAAACATGTTTAAGCTGATGAGCATGAAATATGCCATACCCAACGAAAGCAGTTGTTAATAACACGACAGCCAGGCCTGTATAAAAACGAACACGGACTGGTATTGGGTTCGGGATGATCTTCACGCCACTTCCGATAAATAACAATAAATCAGTCAAAATTAGAAAGATAAATAAATAGATGAAAATCCCCATCCAATAAGCGCCAATCCAATTAATTAGATGTTTCCCAACAAAATCAAGAGGCATAAAGGAAATCACCAAAGTCATAGCAATCAACGCATAAACACCCATATAAAGTGTTTTATTTACAGATGGAAATAGCAGACAAAGCCAACGATATAATCTTCCAGCAATATAATAATTCACGCTTCCATAGACGAACAAAATAAATAAAACACCAAAAATCATCCCCATTTTTCCAACGCAACCCTTTCCAGCTAATCCTTCATCATTTACAGTATACCTTATACATAATATAACAAGTATCTATTAATTGATGATTCTTTACATTAGATATTTCTATGAAAATGGATTCTTTATCATTCAAGTGAATGATATGAATTTACTTGCTATAATTGTCTTATAAAGTGAAACTCCACTTACTATTCTTGTGATCAACAACAATTATTGATGTGGGGGCTTACAGCCAGTTAATCTGTGATAAAGTGAAACTTCAATCAGTGGGGGTTTACGCACTTCAACCACTGATTGTTAGTTGAACCAATCAGGCCTTTACTGGCTGTTGCCCCTCCACTTACTATTCTTTTAGCAACAACAATTCTTGATGTGGGGAAGCTTACAGCCAGTTAATCTGTGATGACTGAAATAGAAACGAGGAAATGTGATGAAGACATATAAAGGTTATTTAATTGATTTGGATGGAACGATGTATCGTGGAACGGAAGTGATTGAATCAGCGGTAGAATTTATCCGTACATTAGTAAATAAAAATATCCCTTATTTATTCGTAACGAACAATTCTTCCAAAACGCGCTCAGCTGTTTCGAATGCTTTAAATGAAATGGGAATCATTTGTACACCAGACCAGGTGGTTACAACTAGTTTAGCGACTGCGAATTATATAAAAAAGAATAATGAAAATGCCCGTTGTTACGTCATTGGTGAGAAGGGGATCATGTCTGCCCTTCAGGAAAATGGGTTTACGCTAACGGATGAAAATCCGGATTACGTAATTGTCGGTATTGACCGGGAGATCAGTTATGAAAAGTATGCGAAAGCTGTACTTGCTGTTCGAGCTGGAGCAACCTTCATTTCCACAAACGGGGATGTTGCAATCCCGACAGAGCGTGGTCTGCTGCCAGGAAATGGTGCCCTAACAAGTGTGGTTACTGTAAGTACAGGGGTAGAGCCCTTATTCATCGGGAAACCAGAGTCCATTATTATGGAAGAAGCTTTATCTATTTTAGGTCTATCAAAAGAGGAAACTTTAATGGTCGGGGATAATTATCATACGGATATTTGTGCCGGTATCAACGCAGGAATCGATACATTAATGGTATTCACTGGGGTTACCCCTTTTGAAGCCTTGCCAAATCTTGATGTACAACCTACCTATCATGTCCAACGTTTACAAGAGTGGATTAAACATATGTAAACTAGCCCTATCAAACAATGAAAGATATAGCTTTCACACCATATCTTTCATTGTTTGTTTTATATTTAGTTGTTGGACTCGTAATCGACTGCAATTTCTAATGTTTCCATGGGATCATTGGCTTGATGATTAATTTCATATACAGTTTTCCCTTTTTGCCAACGTATCGTTGTTTCAGCACTGTCTTTAAATCCGCTTATTTTTACTACACCACGTTGTTCAGGCGGTGGAAGCATATGACGCTCCAAATATTCTACAATAGATTTTGCCATATCTGTTCCATCCTCATATTCATCAATGGCATATTGTGAATCCAAAGGGAAGTCAATGACAAATAACCATTTTCCTTCATTCCACGAAACATATTCATGTCCAGCAGCTCCTTCGGTGAGCGCCTTCATTCCATAACCCAAATCTGTATTCGTTTGTTCAACCGTTTCATAGTCTCCTACTGCATCAATCGCTTCTTGTTCACTTGAAAAATTCTCTTCTTTTACGTTACTGGCATCTTGAGATTCCTTGTCAGAATCATTCGATTGGTCATCTGCTTCTTCCTCATCTGATGTATCTTCCATATCACCTGTGTCCGGACTAGAATTGTTCCCTGCCTCGTCTGTCTCCTCTCCAGATTCCATTTCATCTGAAGTAGTCTGATCGGACTGATTCGTATGATCATTTGATTCGGTCTGATTATCCTTCTGGCAAGCAGCCAACAAAAGAACGAAGGAAATAAGCCCAATCATGATGATTTTTTTCTTCATGTAATCCTTCCTTCCACTTGAATTCACAAAGTTTTTTTATCATGTAAATATTTTTCCCTGCTCACCATTTATAAAACTACTATTTAAAAATGTTACCTTAGCATTTACTCCCCTTCGCATGATATTGGATTGTGCATGTCACATTCCAATATGATCACTGCACTCCCTTTCATGGTTTAATTTCACGTGCAATACCAGTTATCTTGATTGAAGAAGTACAAACTTTTCCTCGTCATAAGTTATCAACTACATATTGTGTTCCGGAAAATCTTATGATATTCTACCATTATTGTTAACCATAAATAATAGAGGTTAACAATAAAATTAAGGGGGGGGGTAAAAATGAAAAATAGATTCACACCGCTTAACTTAACACTCGGCAGCTTATTCGTAGCTCTAACTGCAATCGGAGCTAATATTACAAGCATCATCCCAGGATTAGCTGTTGGTGGCGTACCAATTACGTTACAAACTTTTTTTGCTGTATTGGCAGGTCTTGTTTTAGGCAGCAGACTAGGTGCATTTTCCATGTTCGTGTACATGATGCTCGGATTGGTTGGTGTACCAGTTTTTGCACAATTTAAAGGCGGCCCGATGTCCGTCCTATCACCAACGTTTGGCTTCATATTATCGTTTATTTTCATTGCGTATATTGCTGGAAAAATCATTGAAAGGAAACAAACAACCTTGTCATATATAAGTGCTTCTCTAATTGCAACAGCACTAAATTATTTGATTGGGACAAACTTAATGTACCTTGCATATATGTTCTGGTTCGAGGCTCCCTCAGGATTTACATATAAATTGGCATGGATATGGATGCTACCACCATTACCGAAAGATATTATTTTAGCTGTCGTTGCTGGTCTGCTTGCTTATCGTCTACATCGTAGTGGAATAACCAAGTATCAGACCTCGATGGAAAAAAATAGCGCATAGGAGGAGTAATATGGATTGGAATATACTTGCCAGGAAGGTCATAAATGGCTATGAAATTATTGAAGAAGAAGCACTATCTATACTCGATTGCCCGAACGAAGAAATTTTACAGCTATTGGAAGGTGCACGTATAATACGACATCATTATTATGGGAATAAAGTAAAGTTAAATATGATCATTAATACGAAGACAGGTTTTTGTCCGGAAAACTGCGGTTATTGTGCACAATCCATCGAATCAACGGCGCCAATACAGAAATATCGTATGCTTGATAAGGAAACAATTATCAACGGAGCCGAGAAAGCTGTCGAGTTAAACGCAGGGACATACTGCATTGTTGCAAGCGGGAGAGGACCAACCAATCGCGAATTGGATACCGTTACAACGGCGGTAAAAAAAATTAAGGCAAAACACGAAATCAAAATCTGTGCATGTCTTGGCATCTTACGTCCTGAACAAGCAGAAAAATTAAAAGAGGCAGGCGTGGATCGCTATAATCACAATATTAATACATCGAAAAACCATCACCCAAACATCACGACCAGTCATACATATGATGATCGCATCCGTACGGTTGAACAAGTAAAACATGTTGGTATCTCTCCTTGTTCCGGTGTGATTGTAGGCATGAAAGAGGACAAAAAAGATGTCGTACAAATGGGACAAGCATTGAAAGAACTGGATGCAGATTCCATCCCGGTAAATTTCCTACACGCGATTGATGGGACTAAATTGGAGGGAACGCATGAATTATCACCCATGTACTGCTTGAAGGTTCTTAGCATGTTCCGCTTCATGAATCCAACAAAGGAAATTCGCATTTCCGGCGGACGTGAAGTAAACCTAAGAAGTCTGCAGCCATTCGGACTATTTGCAGCTAATTCTATTTTCATTGGTGACTATCTCACAACCGCTGGACAAGAAAGTAATAATGATATACAAATGCTTGAAGATATGGGATTTGAAATTGACTTTTCAGAAAAAGTAACAGTTTAACGGAAATAATGAAGCATAGATGTTTCTATAGTGAAACTTCAATCCGTGGGGTTTTCGCACTTCCCCCACGGATTGTTAGTTGAACCAATCAGGCCTTTACTGGCTGTTGATCCCCCACTTATAACCCTTGTTAGCAACGAGAATTCTTGATGTGGGGGGCTTACAGCCAGTTAATCTGTGATAAAAACAGTGAATCATTAAAAACGAATGAGCCAAATCCTTCATGTCAAAAGGATTTTGGCTCATATTTATTTCATAAGGACACAAAGTAGCATAGTATGCTTATTTTTTTGACAATTATTTTTTATAAGTATATAGTATAAATAATGTTAGTTAGACTAACTAACACATTAAATATAAATTATCCAAACTTAAATCTGTGAGGTGCAACATGCAACAGAAAAAAACAAATACATCCAATCGTATATTGCAATTAGCTCTTCCATTGATAAAAGAAAAAGGATTCCATTCTGTGACGATCAAAGAAATTGCCGACGCAGCAAATGTAAGTGAAATGACCGTGTTTCGCCACTTTGAAACGAAGAAAGGAATTGTAGAGGCTGCCATCGAAAGGAATACTTTTATCCCAGCGTTCAAGCAAGCATTTGATCAGAAAATAGTGGGAGATTTAGAACAGGATTTGTTGTTAATTGCACAAGCATATCTTGATTTAATGCTGAAGAATGAATCAATTTGTTCAATCGCTATTCAAGAACGAACAACCATGCCTGAAATAATTAATCTGATATCTGATAACACAGAAAAACTAAAAAGCTATATAACAAATTATTTTCATCGGATGCAAAAAGACGGAAAGATGATCCAAACGGATGCATATGCACAAGCATCTATGTTTTTAGCTACATTATTTAGTTATTTTATATCTACTGCTTTATGGGATGGCAAATTTATCAATACATCAAAGGAGGATTTTATTAAAAACAGTGTCAAAACCTTTTGTTACGGAATTAAAAAGTAAAGGAGGTATCAAAATGAATCGTTTAAATAAAAAGATTCAATTATCACGGAACATTTTCCTTATTTTCACGTGGGTATTTGCAATTAGTGTTGTTATCCAGACATTTATTGCAGGTCTCGCTATTTTCACCGATTACTCCTATTGGTCGTACCATACAACTTTTGTCATTTGGTTTCAATTTATACCAATCTTACTACTTGTACTATCTTTTACTGGACGTCTTCCAAAGCTTATTCGCTGGCAAGTGGTTGGATTATTTTTGCTTATTGTCCCACTTCAATATGCCAGTATCCATATTCCAGGAGCGGGAGCAATACATCCAGTCATCGCTTTGATATTATTCTGGCTTGCAATAACAGTCATAAAGAAAGTAGGAAAACTAAATATCACAGATAACTGACACACCCTTCTTTATCACCTACCATACTGAATCCTTTCGTACAACAACATGCGATCCCAATTGTAGAACCTGCCTTTTGCAACATGATACGAAAACATGTGAGTGATTGGCTGCTTATTATCGCAAATCACTCACATGAAAATCTTTACAACCCATTTATAAAAACATCCTATTATGTTGCACCAAAACGAATAACATCCAATCGCTTAAACCGTAGCCCCACCAACCGGAATTTCCTGATTGATTAAACTATTTACATCTAATGATTCGGTTGCAGGTAATTCTCTGACAACCCGATTAACCAACCAGTAGAAGGAAACGAGTAAAACAACTACCCCGCTTAGCGCAACCACTTGTGCACTACCAATCCACACTCCTAAACTACCACCTAGTAGGTGACCAATTGGGGCTGCTATTCCGGAAAGACTAGTAGCTGCCGTGAAAATTCGGCCTATCATATGCTTTGGAGACACCTTTTGCAAAGTAGTTAACATCACAATATTTAATGCGCCAGCCGGTATCCAAGCAAGCATATAAAGGGTCAATGTCAGCCAGGCAATCGGCACCAATGCAGCTAAAGTCCAGCAGCAGCCAGCGAATACATAGCCAATAATATACATTTTTCCTAATGGCAAGCGCTCTAATTTAAGGATAGGTGCGAGTAAGGCGCCGGATAAACTACCAATGGCAGATGCCATAAGCAAAAATCCGACATATTCCGTACCCCCAATGACCAGCCCGAATTCAGGAAAAACGGCGACTGTAGCTGCAGATACCAAATTCAATACAATGACACCATATAATAACTTTTTGATAAAGCTATTGAACATGATAGATAGACCTTCTTGTAAATCTTCACGATACTTTTTGATGATATCAGGAATCGGCTGTTTCCTTTTTCCCTGTTTGTTTTTGACAGTTGTATTCGTGATGCGAAGGCATAGAAATATAATCGCACCGATAAAAAATGCAGCAGCGTTTACGAGGTATAAAGCAAATGGTCCGATTGCAACGAACAGTATTCCCGCTAAACCATTAAACGCAATATCAACACCTTGGTATGCCATCGAGAATAAGCTGTTTCCTTTTGTAAGTTGACCTTCAGGTAAAACCTTAGGTAAGGCTGCAAGTTGGGCTGGATAAATGAGTACATTGAAGGTTGAAATAATCGGCGTCAATACCAACACGAGTGTAACGGATAGCATATTGACCGTTGCTGCAAGCGGAATGATTAATAGGAGTCCCGCTTGAATAAATTGTGTTCTAACAAGTAAAGACCGAATCGGAATTTTATCAATGAGGGGACCTGAACAAAACTCAACAATCCGTGGAAAGATAGACAAAAACCCCGCCAATCCCGTATAGAAAGTCGATCCGCCCAATTCATAAATCAAAAGCATAGCAGCAACAGAATACAAGCTATCACCAATGTTTGAAACAATTCTTCCAAAGAACATCAGACTGAAATCTCGATACTTAAATATACGCATTCCATCCCCATCCTTCTTTTATTGGTTGTCAGACTCCTTTTCTTCCCTGGAAATCAAATTAACACCCAAAACAAATTCTTCCGCATCGATATTGTCGGCTGAAGCTGACTTGCGTACCCATTTTTCCATTAGTGCACGGAACTCCTTTAAAAGTGTATCCTGGTCTTCTTTTTTGAGCTGCAGTGCTAAACTCATCTGTGTAGCAGATTTTGCATTAAAATCGGGATTCAGTTCAGGATAAACAGATATCGAGCTATCAAATGCGCTAGAACGAGCTAAATAATACTTTTCCACCACCCCACCGACTGGTTTCTCCTCCACGAGATCAATTAACTTCCCTTGGTGCAATTGCTTCATATGGTAATGTACATTTCCAGGCGATTCACCAATCTGTGTAGCAACCTGTTTAGACGTTTTAGGCGTTTCAATTAGAACACCTAAAATTTTTACTCGCAATGTGTTACTTAATAATTTGGCCTGTTCAACTGATATAGGCATTGGCTGGTTATTTTTATGCTTCATATATGATTCCTCCCGGTTGGACTTATATTTTTTCCATTGTTGGTTCCATACAATCTAATTAATTTTATCAAACTAATAAATTAGATTGTAAAGCAATTATAATGTTAACGTTTGTAAATGTAAAGCCTAATTGTAAATAAAAATTTTTATTATTGGCTATGAATAACCAAACGATAATGAAAAGGTCAATCAAAAGCTATCTTTGATTGACCTTTTCATACGTTTCTGAAGGAAAGATTTTACTAATGTAAGGGTAATCATAGGTTATTAACCATAGCAGCCTTCATAAGTAGCACATATTTAAAGTATTTCTATATACCCTTCTGTTCCATTCACCCTTATCCATTGTCCATCTCTAATGATATTCGTAGCATTTTCAACACCAACTACCGCCGGAAGGCCATATTCACGCGCAATCACTGCCCCATGAGTCATTAATCCACCAACCTCTGTTACAAGCCCTTTTATTGACACAAACAATGGGGTCCAGCTTGGATCAGTAAACGAAGTGACTAGAATATCTCCATCTTCCAGATTAGCGTCTTCTATATTCAAGATGACACGTGCTCTTCCCTCTATAATTCCGGAAGAAACAGCCAGTCCCGCTATTGCCTTTTCCGGTATATTCACCCTTTTGTAATCACCTGTAATTATTTCGCCGTCAGATGTCATGACGCGTGGCGGATTAAGTTTTTCATAATATCTGTATATATGTTTTCGTTCACGAATGATTTGATAATCGAGCTTTTTAGATACAATGACTTCATGCAGTTCCTCAAACGTGAGATAGTATATATCTTCTACTTTCTCCATAACATTATTATTCACTAGTTTTTTTGCTTCCTTTAACAAAGCCTGCTTATAAATATAGTAGTGGTTAATCATAACGTACTTGGGATATTCCCTATAACCGCTAAAATTCCTTATCAAGTTGATCATTTGCTTTGTTTTTTCAGCTTTTTGTTTACCATTCGGCAGTTCCTTTAAACGATTTAGTAATTCTTTCTCTTTTGTTAATGCAACATGTTGCCCGTTCTCAAATATCCGTTTACTGGCATGAGGTTCAAAATTTTTAATGTTATTAAGAATCATTGGTATAAGCGTAGCTGGTTTCTCCAGCCAGCGTTCCTTGGTAATATCGATTTCACCGCTACATCGCATTCCGTATATGCGGAGAAATAAATAAATGGCATCTTTTGCTTCTTGGCCGCCATCAAACTGAACGATTTCCTCCAAAAAGTCTTCTTCAGTTACTTGCTGCAAATAATCAATTATTTCCGGATATGGTCGAATCACATCGGCAACATCCAATAGTGCTAATCCCATTTCTGAGGTAATATTGTTCGGTACAGACTGTGATAGCGCATCTGCTGAATTTATTTCACCTAGCCACTGATTCATCTTTTCATTCATCCACGATGAGGCATTTTGTGCTGCCATAATTACACTCATGCTTTGTGATTCCGATAAACTATTTCTTAATTTCTCAATATCCTCTTGAATAAAATTAAATAATTCGGTGCCTGATTTCCTCTCAATGTTTTGCTTTAGCTCATGTATCATTGCTTGACTGCTTCTAATCAATTCAGAGACAATATTGGGATCATTCTCAATTGTTGGTTGAAAGTCGACTGATGGCAATGTATTGTCCTTACCACGCTGGCTGTCTTCGACTGATTTTATAAAGCCTGCTCGTTCTGCCGCAGTCATGAGCGCGTCTTTTATAAGCGGATCAGATTGTCCCAAGGTGTTTAGCAAGTTTTCTCTACTTTCTGGTGAAGACAATGGTGCTGTTACATCAACAAATAGTCTTCCTCCAGCTGTACGCATAGGAGCAGGTGTGGTTAACATGTAAAACGACAATCCCAACGGTTTTATAGGATCTGTCATCATTTGCTGGTGTCCAACAGATACATAAATATGTTGATCCTGGCTTCTTTCGACTTCCGGGATAGGATACAAAGTGGTAATGGGACGGCTTTGAACAATATAGAATGAACCATCAGCAAAACACCATTCAATATCTTGGGGATGACCAAAGTATGCTTCAATTTTTCTGCCAATCTTTTCAAGTTCAAGTACTTGCTCGTCTGTTAGCGTAGACAGATTCTGTTGCTTTGGCCCTAAATTCCTTTCTTTCGTACCCCCTTCCTCCTTAACATCTATTGCCAGCTTTTTTTGAGAAATCCGCCTCTTCATAATTCGCCCATCCCGCACTTTATAGTTGTCTGCTGATATTTGGCCAGATACGAGTGCCTCACCAAGACCAAAACCAGCATCAATTGACAGCACCTTTCGATTCGAGGTTATTGGATCAGCTGTAAATAATATTCCAGAAGCTTGCGAGGAAATCATCCGCTGAATCACAACGGACAAATAAACCTTTTGATGATCAAACCCATTTTGAATGCGATAAATCACTGCACGTTCTGTAAATAAGGATGACCAGCACTTTTTGATATGTTCAAGGATTGCATCTTTTCCTTTGATATTCAGAAAAGTATCCTGTTGTCCTGCAAAGGAGGCTTGTGGCAAATCCTCCGCAGTTGCACTGGAACGTACCGCATAAGCATGTTCTAATCCATACTTAGTGAGACAGTCAGATACATCGTTCAGAACTGCATCAGGAATGTTAGACTTTAAAATAACTTCTCGAAGTTTCCTACTGACTGCCTTAATCTTTACTTGATCCTCCGCTTTAAGCAGTGCAAGTTCTTTAAGCAACTTTTGAAAGTCTCGGTTTGATTCAATCGTATCTTTGAAAGCTTCTGTCGTAATACAAAATCCTTCTGGAACCTCTATTTCTGAAATCTTTGTAAGTTCACCTAAATTGACCCCTTTACCTCCAACTGTCATTTGCCAGTTATGATTAATCTCATGAAACTCCACTACATACCGATTCATTATTTTCCTCCTATTTATCAGCTGGATATTTCTAAAAGCCAAAGAACCATACGCCATAGACTGTAAGAAAAATAGACTAAAATGCTAATTTATTGATGATCTAATGGAACAAGGGAATGGATAGATACAGATTATTTATCTTAATTGCCCTTTGCTGATCTAGGAGTGATCATTTAATTAACATATTCCAATCTCCATGACTTCCGATTCATTCTTGCTTATGCCTATTAACAATTAGTGGGTAAGTACAAAAACCCACTGATTGAAGTTTCACTTTATCACAGATTAACTGGCTGTAAGCCCCCCACATCAAGATTTTTTGTTGATAACAAGCATTGTAAGCGGGGGATCAACAGCCAGTAAAGGCCTGATTGGTTCAACTAACAATCAGTGGGTAAGTACAAAACCTCCCCACTGATTGAAGTTTCACTTTATCACAGATTAACTGGCTGTAAGCCCCCCACATCAAGATTTTTTGTTGATAACAAGCATTGTAAGCGGGGGATCAACAGCCAGTAAAGGCCTGATTGGTTCAACTAACAATCAGTGGGTAAGTACAAAACCTCCCCACTGATTGAAGTTTCACTTTATCCCTCATACGCCTCTATTAAGGTTTTTATATCAATTTTCTTCATTTGAAGCATTGCTTTCATAACGCTTTCCGATTTTTCCGGATTCGGATCACTTACCATCTCACTTAGAGTCGAAGGGATAATTTGCCAGGATACACCGAACTTATCTTTTAACCAACCGCAATTTTGAGCGTTTTCATCTCCGTCTTTGGAGAGTTTTTCCCAATAGTAATCTAGCTCATCTTGATTCTCGCAGTGTACAATAAATGATATTGCTTCAGTAAATTTAAATAGTGGGCCGCCATTTAAAGCTACGAATTCTTGTCCGTCCAGTTGAAATTCCACTGTCATCACAGTTCCTTCTGGTATCCCATGGATGTCATGACCTTCTTTTCCATAGCAGGTCATTCTTCCTATCTTTGAATTGTTAAAAATAGAAGCGTACAACTCTGCCGCCTCTTCAGCTTGTGTATCAAACCACAAGTTTGGTGTGATTTTTTGGATTTTGGTATTCATAGATTTTTTCCCTCCTGGATATTCAAGCGTTTTAGTAAGTTTATTCCGCATAAACAGCTTTTACATATAATACTTTTTTACAGTAAGTAATATATTTTTTCGTTTAATGGTGCAGAAATACGTTCCAAATCAAGAGTGAATAATGTTCCATTTAGGGTTATCTACTTTAGGTTGATACTGCGTCGTTCTTCGAATAGCAGCAATCATAGTCATTCATTAGCTCCATCTCTAACATGATCACATCCAATTCTAGTTCTCTGAAATACTTGAAATTCCTTTTCCGCCTATAGGTAGTGATGCATTCATTTTTTCCAAACCCACAATGATAGGTTTTGCTTTTTGGATTAGTGTCTGGGACGCTTCCATCGACAAGGAAGCTTGATGAGCCTGCGCGTCCCTCCATACTTCGTGAACGTAGATTGAGTCGGGATTGTCTGCATCTAAACTAATGACATACAACTCACATTCATTAACTTCCTCCATCGACTTCGATGCCTCCAACAGTATTTCTACCAAATCATCCCTTTTCCCTTCAATAGTAGTAAATTTGTTATACAAACCGAATTTATTCAATATCATTCCTCCTCATAAAAGTGTGTGAAATAAGGTGATTTCCTTTAACTTCAGTAAAATTCTTCTTTGCCTCCACAAATTGGCTTTCATTCGTTTAAAAACTTTAAAAATTTGACTGTTTGTCATTCAATATAGAAAGCGAGATTCTTCCAGTGTAGAACGTAAACCTATTTCATGATTTTCTTTTCGTATTCCTTCAGGTACGTTTTCACAAATGATAGTTACTTCGGTCCCTCCCAAAACACCCTCTAGAAGTCATTTTTATGTTATTTCACCGAAAAACTGGATCCTCGGATTCGAATGTACTGGTAATTCAATTCGTTTGTCGGGACACCATTTGCTCTTCTTCACAGGCGAATACGAGCAAGCACTAATCTTTTAATGTCATCCGTAGCATTTCAACAAACACAGTGGCCGAACATCAGACGATGCTATAGAAGAAACGCTACAAAGGAGGATGCTCTCTTTTTACTACAATCTTTTAGGCACTTATTCGCTTCTTTTTGAATGGCAACAAGCATCAGATTTATTAGAGTACTCATATTCATCATGGCGGCGTAACCACGTTTTACCGTTGCCATCACTGCGACCGGTTGGCTGTTCCCAATCCTCCTGTCTCCCCAAAGCCGTTAAATCGAGATAGTTAAACATACCAATCAGCATATCCGTTCCGCGTGCATACGTCGTATACGTATGATAAATTTTTTCACCATCACGTAAGAATGCGCTTACAGCCGGAACCTCCATAGACTGACCGGAATCAACCGGGACACCTTTCTGAAGGAGTTCATCCTTGTTCATATAGTTATATTCAATCGCAGTGACTGATTCATCCAGCGTAGCGTGAAAATCATAATTAAAGTCGCTCCCATGAGACGAATACCATGGAATGTCCCAACCCATACGTTCCTTATAGTTTAGAAGTTTAGAAAGTGGAGCACGGGATATAAAAGCAAGTGTTGTATTACGTGCATGCAGATGGGCAAGATGACCGATGTTATCTGCAGCGAGCGAGCATGCCGGACAACCTGCTTCCCAATCTGGATCGAACATAAAATGATGCACGATAAGTTGCGGACGCCCCTCAAATAAATCAAGTAAGCCAACTTCACCTTTAGGACCATCCAACGTATAGTGCTTATCTATTTCTACCATCGGAAGGTGACGACGCTCAGCATTCAGCGCATCTCTTGCCCTCGTAAATTCCTTTTCCTTCATCAACAATTCTTTACGAGCCTGAAGCCATTCTTCCCGTGACACAACATTCGGCAATTGAAAATAGTTTTGATTGCTGTTCATATCATCTTCTCCTTATTGGTTTGAGATTGTTTTACGCATTTACTATAGATTTCATTTCCATGGCTAAATTATCATCTTTACCTCCTGAAAGTCTTTACACTTTTCCTGTTTTCTGTATAGAAATCATGGCTTATCATATAGACCGTAAACAATTCATAAGCTTTTTAAGGTCCATTTTCACGTCAGAGCAACTTTGGTACCTTCCTCAACATCTTCTGAATCCAATTTTTATCTCATCTCACCTGCAAAAACAGCTCTCCGGAATCGAATATTAATGATCCAACAATTCGCTTCAGGATCCAATCTCAAAATTCCCCTTTAGATGCATCCATTATTTAAAAAACGCTTCAGCAATTACATAATTCTCCAGGATAATAATAGAGACTCCAACATATAAATAGCTTGTTCTTCCGCTTTCTCAGGGCCAAAAATTTCTGCAGATGAGGTTGCTCCTTCCAGTAATAGCATGATCTGTGAAGCAATGGTGTCACATTGTGTTAGGCCTTGTTTCAAAGCTATACTTTCAATATATTGAAACAAATCATTTTTATGGTTTCTTACAATAGCCTCAATTTGATTGTCTGTATCTGCATATTCTTCAAGAGCCCGAAGAAACATGCAGCCGTTCTTTCCTTTTTCATTCATCCATTTCCCATGCCCCTTAACTATTTGTAAAAAAGGAGTCCGAGGATTTTTTTCAACACTAGCATGTAGATAATTCCAATATTGAATTTCGCATTGTTTGAGAACCTCCTCAATTAACCGTTCCTTCGATGTAAAATGATTATATACTGTCATACCTGCTACATTCGCCTCTTCAATAACTCGCTTCATTCCAACTGCATGAAATCCATGATTATAAAATAATGATTCTGCTGATTTAAGTATGGCTTTTTTCTTTATAGATTTACTCACTTTATTATTCCTTTCTATAAATTATATAGAACGTTAACTACAATTTAACAACAGTAAAATAAATCACAAGGGTATTTTTACCTATTTTTATTATTATTTAATAAACAATATATGCCTTTATACAGTATTTTTCCTTGCATCATTCAGAAACCTTTTGCTTGCAAAATACGGATAGCAGTGTTGAAGTATATGAAATAGATAATGAGGAGGATACGTATGAATTCCGCTAAAAAAGTTTTAATTACTGGAGCCGGTGGAAATATAGGCACTGCCTTAATTCCTTATCTGAATGAAAAATTCTCTCTCACATTGGGTGACAAAGACACCTCAAAACTGCAGAAGTGGGTAAAATTTGGACACGAAATAATTCATTTAGATATCAGAGATATTCACGCCTGTCGTAAAGCCTGTAAAGGTATAGATACAGTTATTCACTTGGCAGGTGACCCTTCCCCTCATGCAAATTTTGAGACTGTACTAAAGGTAAATATGGAAGGTACTTATCATATTTTCAAAGCAGCCAAAGAGGAAAATTGCCAAAGAGTTATTTTTGCCAGCAGTGCGCAAGCTGTTGAAGGATATCCAATTGATACCCAGGTTCAGCCGGATATGCCTGTACGCCCTAAAAATTTGTATGGAGTAGGCAAATCTTTTGGCGAGGCACTTGCAGCTTATTTTGCTTACCAGGAAAAACTACCAAGCATCGCAATTAGAATTGGCGCATTTGATGCAGTTTCTAACGTTGGCACAGATTTAACAGCTAGAGATATGAGTGCCTATATTAACCCGGAGGATATGTGTCATTTAATCGAACAATGTATCCTAACTGACCTGCAAAGCCCCTTTGAAATTATCCATGCTGTTTCAAATAATCGATTTAAGAGATTGGATATATCAAAAACGGAAGAAGTTTTTAACTATCGGCCACAATATGATGGTTTTAAAGAATGTGGATTTATTTTTAAAGATTAAATGATGAACATCTCTAATCATTTATTCCAATTACCTTTTATCGGTACGAACAAAATCGTTGGTGAATACGGTGACATCTATGATATATATCACGACTTCAAAAACGCTAGAAGGAAAACTACTTGATCATTAAATATAGAAACAATCAGGGAATCTACTTTATTTGACGGTATTGTTTTTGTTTTAGCCTATGAAAAAACGAATTCAATATAACCATCCATAATTCATTGGGGGAGCGAACGACAAATGGAGTTAGTATGTTCAACTCCCCCTACGTCTCTTAACCAAAAACAAAATCCCCTACCAGCATTTTATTTTTGGTATGGAAACCTATATTTTCAGCTTATTTCAATCTTGGAATGACATACTCATGAAGAACGGTTTTGTGTTATTTTTTTATCAGTTAAAATTAAAACGGATAACATCACGATACTAAGCACTATAATAAACAAAAAGGACAAGTATAACGACATGAAGCCTTCAAATGTCTCATCAAACTCCAATAGTGCAACGTCAGATTCATATACTCCCCCCAGAGCAATGTATCTAACTACTTCCAGATAAACGATATGAAATAGGATATTTGTCCATAGTGAACCAGTATATGCTCTATAAAGCTGAAGGGCAATTCCAAACGCAAAAAGTAAGATGAAATAATCTATTGTTATTGCAAAGGGCTTATCAAAGAAGATGGACTCCATCGCTATCACTGTTATTGGTACACCAATAAAGATGAATGGTTGTAAAATTAATGCTGTAAAAAATCGGAACTTCTTTTGCAGCTCTTCAAATATTAAACCACGTATAAAAACTTCTTCCGGGAATGCCTCGTACAAAAATGCTGTTAATGTATTGATTAAAATGGAAATGAATACACCTGTTGTCAAGTTCAGCTTAAGATTTTCAATCCCACCAAATAAATAAGCTGTTAAAATTCCCAATCCAAGCAGAATAAATGGCAACATCATGCCAATAATCATCTTGGGTGTTGATTTTACACCTTTTAGTCCGATGCTTTTAAAAATATTGGGACTTTTTCCTCTCAAAATGTACAGCACAAGGAGCGTTAATCCAGTAAAAATCACACCTTGCAGAAGAATAGCTACTTTTCGGTCCATATTCATTGTTTCAATTAAATATCGTCCAACTGTCCCTGATACAAAGAGAAATACCGATACCAGAATAAAATACAAAAATAATCGACTAACCCTAAATTTCCATGATTCCATTTAGATGCTCCTTTGTAAGATACTTTAGGATATGCGTATGTATATCCTTCCATCCGCATTCATCAATAGCGGGAAATAATTCCCTGAACAAACCACTTAATCTCTGCTAGGATAGTAAATATCTAAGGTGCATGTTAATAATAATAACGGTCCATTTCTCCTGGTGCTTATTCAGTCACCTATGTAATCTTTGTATTCATTGACACTTGTTAAAATAATGATTCGTATGGAACTTTTCAGTGATGTGGGTTGATTTAAATATTCTAATTCCTTTTAAAACCCCATTGGTTTTCATTCTCCGCATCTGCCAGATTTCTATCATTAAAGCCAAAGAAAAAAGGATGAATCACGAAGATTGCATCCTTTTCAACATGATCAAAAAATTCATTTCATTTTTTCCGTAAAGGAGAAACGTATCCTTCGCCTGTCGTTGTTTTTTTCATGATAAACGTACAGTGCCATATTTATTGCCCTAATTCCTGCTGGGCTGCTGTCGGAATTTCTTCCCAGGAAACTTCGTCATATGAAGAGACCTCATTTTCTTTTTTTACATATAATTTCAAGTATGCTTCTTGCCTTAATTCTTTATTTGCGGAAAACGCTACGTCCACTACGTTTCCTTCTTCATCGTATGCAGGGAGTTCATACCAATAGCGTGTTATTATTTCCCCTGTATCAATCTTTTGTTCCTCTATATTAGCAGGTTCTCCAATTTGAACATAGACATGATCCTTTCCTAACCGATTAAAGTCAACTCTGGCCAGTATGACTACAATGACCAGTAATAAAACAACTCCAATTCCAATGATTTTTTTCATTTAGTTTCCCTCCTGAATCGAATGAAAGATGGTCTTATGAAACCCTTGAATGGTGATAAAATAATACAAGATATAAATGAACACATAGGTCGCCATCCAAATGACGACTGGGATTAGTAGGTTCATTTGCAATAGATTAGAAAATGCGACTAAAGCAACTGTACCATGCAATAATCCAAGAATAAGTGGTGCAAGAAATACGAATCCTACCTGGTTACGAATCGTACGCTTTATTTCTTTTTTGGGCACACCTATGTTATATAATATGGAATACTTATCCTTATCATCTTCTGCTTCTGTCATCATCTTAAAGAAAATGATACTGCCAGTAGCTACAAGAAAGACGAGACCTAGGAAGCTACCAACAAACAACATAACTCCTGTTCCTTCTAAAGTATCTTGATAATTTTGTACGGCGCTGGAAAAGTCTACTGTTGATGGCTTGGCTTCCAGCTCCTTAGACAAGTCGATATGCGTTTTGTAATTATCTAATTGCACGGCCTGATAGGTTATTTCTTCAGCATGCAATGCATTGTACACTTCATCCTGGGTAACAATGACCGTACCGGGCAATGTGGAAAGATTAAAGATTGATTCTCCATACATTTGTACAACCTCATAATTTACATCCTGAAGCGAAACGTTCGCTACCTCTTCCATCCATTGCTCATTATAAAACGGTTCTACCATGGCAACTTTACCTTTGGTGAGATTTAAAGCAGTCTGCTCCCATTCGAGCGCTTTAGCCAGCTTCTCAAAGGTAGACTGATCGATAACGGTATATTCCTTCTCCATTTGCTCGCTGTTTACCCGAATCGTCTTCGTATCCACATGAATCGATTCTTTTACGATAGATGAATCGATATTTTCTTCATGTCCTTGCCACATAAAGGTAAATGGAGTACTTTGTTCTACCGTTTTCCCCGTGTCATAATACACCCCAAACACGGCACCTCCAGCTGTTATCGTTGTAGCGCTTAACGTAGCAATAATGGTTAATGTTTTTGCATTTCCACGAATTCGATACAACAATTGGGAAGCTGTCATTAAATTAAGGCCCTTCCATGCCCAAAACTTTCTATTCTTCATCCGATGAAGGACGTATACCAATACACTGTTAAAGATTAAAAACGTACCTAGTACAGTTAAAGCAATGATGACAATTGGCATAGCCAGACCTAAATAACTCCATACTGGTGAAGTTAAATCTTGCAAGGCTAACCAATACGCTGCCACCAATGCAGCAAGTCCGAGGATAACGGATATCGCCTTAGCTACCGGTAAGTCTTCTCCTTTTTTGGAGGCTTGAAATAAATCAATCAGTTTAAAGCGATAAATGATTCTATACCCTTGCAATGATGTGAAAAGGAAAATAATCATGAACACAATCATTGTTTCGATGATAGCGTTGGATGAGAATACGAAACCAATCTCGATATTTAATCCCATTAACTTTAACAGTAGCGACAGTAATAATTGTGATAAGAAGAAACCTGCTACGATCCCCACAATCAATGAGATGATTCCTATGACCATATTTTCAAAGAACAATAGAAAACCAATTTTTTGTTTGCGTACACCCATTAAGGAATATAATGCTACTTCCTTCTTTCTTTTCCTCATAAAAAAGGCATTGGAATACAGAATAAAGATAGCAACAAAAATAATAAGCACAAATGCTGAAGCATTCATAATACCGCTTATTTGTTTGGATTCCTCTGCCAATTCACTAATATCACCGCTATATTTTAACGTTGCAAAGGTAAAAAATATAACGATGGAAAAAATGGTTGAGCCAATATATAGGCCATAGCTTTTCATGTTTTTCCGGATATTCTTTAGAGCGATATTAAATAACGTCATGCCCGCCACCACCTAGCTGTGCCAGTTCTTCTAAAATCATTTGATAAAAAGCCTTTCGTGAGTGTGTACCACGATTCATTTCTTTAAATAAATGCCCATCACTGATAAACAATATTCTTCTGCAGAAGCTTGCTGCAAATGCATCATGGGTAACAATCATAATGGTTGTTTCCTGCTCTTCATTTAAGGAGCTCAAGGCTTGTAACAAGTCCGTTGCTGACTTGGAATCGAGTGCTCCAGTAGGCTCATCTGCAAAAATCAATTTCGGGTTAGACACGAGTGCCCGACAAGAGGCAGTCCGTTGTTTCTGACCACCAGAAATTTGATATGGATATTTATCCAGGATGGCTGCAATTCCAAATGCTTTTGCCATGGATTCAACCTTTTCATCCATTTCTTTCACGGGCAATTTTGCAATGGCAAGTGGTAATACAATATTTTCACGTACTGTTAATGAATCCAATAAATTATAATCCTGAAATATAAATCCAAGATGATCTCTACGAAAATCAACCAGTTGATTTCCTTTCATTTTTGCTACATTTTCATCTTCTATATAAATATCACCTTTAGTAGGGCTGTCAATTGTCGCCAATACATGAAGTAATGTTGACTTTCCGGCCCCAGATGGTCCCATGATTCCTACAAATTCACCATGGTCTATCGTAAAGGAAATATCCTCAAGCGCTTTAAACGTATTCGTTCCTTTTCCAAAAACCTTCTCCACATTTTTTACTTGTAATAAAGATTCCATGATTCCCTCGCCTCTTTCTTCATGTTAACTTTACTATACTGCTCGATCCTTAAACGATAATCACATGAACCTTACATAATCCTTAAATTCTTTTTTTCTTGAAAGTTCCTGTTAAGATAGAATAAATAGGCACATATGAACCAGCATGAAAAAGGAGATAAACATGGTAAAACAACCACGCATTCTCATTGTTGACGATGAACAAGACTTATGCCAATTAATGAAAACAAGCTTAACAAAAGAAGGGTTTTCTGACATTGAAACGGCCGCTTCCATAGAAGAAGGCTGGAATAAATTTCAGGCATTTGAACCAAACCTCATCATCTTAGATGTAATGCTTCCCGATGGAGAAGGTTATGATTTATGTAAAAAAATCAGAGAAGTTTCACGTATCCCTATTCTGTTCTTGTCTGCTAAATCCGATGAAGTGGATAAAATATTAGGACTGGCAATCGGTGGGGACGATTATATTACGAAACCTTTTAGTCCGAAAGAAATGGCCTATCGAGTGAAAGCACAACTCAGACGTGCTGGCGTATATGCCATAGAAGCAACTGGACAGGCAGCAATAGCCAAGTCAACTGTCGTCGGACCTTTTGAAATCAATTCGGATGAAACGGAAGTAAAAAAAGATGGACATGTACTTGAATTAACCGCTAAAGAAGTTGGATTAATGGCATTATTTATGCGGAACCCAAACCAAATCCTAAGCAAAAAAACCTTATTTCAAAAGGTATGGGGCGAAGATTTTTATGGAGCCGATAATACTTTAATGGTGCACATCCGCAGGCTACGGGAAAAGATTGAAGACATTCCTTCTAATCCTGCCTATATTTTAACCGTAAAAGGGCTTGGTTACCGATTTGTACCAACTAACGGAAATAGATAACGGAATCGTTGTAAAGTGGCAAAGATACAAGGACTTTCTTATTAGAAATGGGGATTGAAAATGAAATGGAAGCTAACTGCCAGATACTTATTATCCATTTTAAGCATTGTATTTATCGTAACCATTGTAAACACGATACTCTTATTTGGCCTGTTCATTTATCAATCCTACCAAAATACAGATCACTCAGAAAGCAGCTCCAGTGAAGCTTTTGCACGCACATTCAAAAACTACTTAACATTACTGGATGATTCACCTCACGTTACAGCAGAAGGAAAGAAGGCTTTAGACGAGTTTGGTGCTTGGCTGCAAATTTTAGATGCCAATGGACATGTCATTTCGTCCTATCAAACACCAAAAAATGTTGCGACAAACTACACACCTTTTGAACTTGTCCATAAATACAAGTACATGGATGATGATTTAAATACGTACTTTATAGGCGAATATGAAGGTTATAGTTACTTAATTGGTGTGCCTAATTCCAATGAAACACGCGAAGTATTTATGCTGAATCCATCCAAACTTGTTAAAAATGCTTCGCAGTATTTGGTCGTCATTATCATCGTCGACTTAATGATTGCCGTAATCATTGGCTTCTTATTCAGTACTATTTTAACAAAACCCGTGAATCGTATGATTGAACGAATTAATGAACTAAAGGAACATCGATTTCACACCGAAAAACCAAAACGTCCAGGCATATACAAACGGGTATTTGCTAATTTAAACAATGTTTCAACGACATTGCAGGAACATCAAACAGAACGAATGAAATTAGAAAAAATGCGAAATGATTGGATAAGTAATGTCTCACATGACATCAAAACACCACTCGCCTCTATTCGCGGTTATGCAGAACTCTTAGGCAATGACAATGTAACGCCGCTTGAACGCCTAAAATATGCAGAGGTAATCGAGCGCCAGTCGCTTTATATGAAGGAGTTATTAGATGACTTCAATCTGACCATGCGACTACGAAACCAGGAAATGCCGCTGCAACGACAAGAAACAAATATGGAAGACTTTGTCCGGGAAATAGTCATTGACTTATTAAATGATCCACAATTTCGCTCGTCACAAATTCATTTTGAAAGTGAAAATAGTGAGCTAAACTGGAATATAGACCAGCATTTGATGAAGCGTGCCCTGCTTAACTTTATATACAATGCCTTCATTCATAATGATGAACGGGTAGAAGTTTTTGTGTATATTTTAGATGATGCCATTGTGATACAAGACAATGGTAAAGGTATTTCCCCCGAGGAACAGGATCAAGTTTTCGACCGCTATTATCGCGGCACCAATACGGAACATATCAGAGGAACCGGTCTAGGTATGGCCATTTCCCGAGATATTATCGAAGCACATGGTGGAAAAATTAAACTAACGAGCCAAGTTGGAAAAGGAACGACAATTAAGATAAAGCTAGAACAGGTTTTAAAGTAATACCTAAACCAAACAAAAACCCTCTTATATCAGTCCAGATCAGCTGATGATATAAGAGGGTTTGTTTATGTGTTATATGTCATCACCTGCATGAAACAGTGCCTTTATTTTTTTGAAACTGCTGTAGCTAGAGCCTACAAAATGACGTAAAATCTATGATAGGAACTATAACTTCATAAGAAAAAGGTGGACGTAATGATAGAGAACATGGTTAAAAATATTTATTACAAGATTGACGAAGAAAGAATAACAAAGGCGTTAAAGGATGACAATTATAATGACGCATTAATATTATTCAAATATTCTTCCCTATCAAAAGCAGAATTCGATACGTTAATGAAAGAAATCAATTCAGATACTCCACAAGAAAGAACACAAACACAAAGTAGCGATATATGGAGTCAAGTATTAATTAATATATCCTCAAAGGTCACATCTTCTAATTTTGAAGCGTGGTTTAAACAAAGTAAGGCGGTATTTAAAGATGATTCTCTAACTATTTATTGCACAAATATTCTCCAACGTGATTGGTTAGAGGAGTTCCATCGAGATTTCATTTCCCAAAGTGTAAAGGAAGTTACCGGGAAAGTGTATAAAATTTTTATTGATACAAAAAGAAATTAAAGTGAAACTTCAATCAGTGAGGGTTTTCGCACTTCCCCCACTGATTGTTAGTTGAGCCAATCAGGCCTATACTCGCTGTTGATCCCCCACTTACCATTCTTGTTATTGGATAGGTTATACTTAACTAGACAGATTCATTAAGGTCATATAAACTTGGTTCAACGGATATTGGAGGAGAATCAACTATGACTAAAAGAAAGCGAAGAACATTCACTAAAGAATTCAAAGAACAAATTGTTAAGCTTCATGCCTCGGGAAAATCAAGAGCCGAAATTATCAAAGAATATGAGCTGACGCCTTCTGCCTTTGATAAATGGGTTCGCCAACACAAGACTTCTGGATCGTTTGAAGAAAAAGACAATCGGACTCCCGAGCAAGAAGAATTAATCAAGCTTAGGAAACGCAATCAACAATTGGAAATGGAAAATGATATTTTAAAGCAAGCCGCGCTGATCATGGGACGAAAGTAGATGTGATTCGCAATAATGCTCACAAATACTCGGTATCAGCAATGTGTGACGTCCTACAAATTCCAAGAAGTACGTATTACTA
>NZ_QTSZ01000046.1 GCF_003730295.1 Ornithinibacillus gellani | reverse complement strand
ATTAATCTTTTTAAACCACAGGCTCTGCCTGTGTGCAAACGAAACTTTTAGAGTTGTATCCAAAAAAACTCCAAACGTTATAATAGAAGATGGCCGTCAAACCAACTTTAAATAACGAGAGGAGTCTTGCTCATGTCGAGCGACAATAGTTTATCACATACAAGATGGAATTGTAAGTACCATCTTGTATTCATACCGAAATATAGGAGGAAAATAATATACGGTAAAATTAGAAGAGATATTGGAGCAATTTTAAGAAGACTATGTGAGATGAAAAATGTTGAGATTATAGAAGCGCACGCGATGCCAGACCACATTCACATGCTTGTTAAAATACCTCCAAAAATGTCTGTATCGTATTTCATGGGATATTTAAAAGGGAAAAGTTCATTAATGATACACGACAGACATGGAAATCTAAAATACAATCATGGGAACCGTACATTTTGGGCAAAAGGCTATTACGTGAGCACAGTAGGATTAAATGAAAAAACGATAGCTAAATATATTCGGGAACAGGAAGTAGAGGATCGTTTGCGGGATAACATGAGTAAACGAGAATATGTGGACCCATTCAAAAAATAGATAGGAACATAAACAATTGACGGTCAATTTAGAGGTCCCTTTAGGGACTATGTTGGTAAAGTGCCCTTATAGGGCGAAATTAAAACCGCCGGTTCTACCGGCGGATATTTACT
>NZ_QTSZ01000045.1 GCF_003730295.1 Ornithinibacillus gellani | reverse complement strand
AGGCATATCGGTGTTAGTCCCGTCCTTCTTCGGCTCCTAGTACCAAGGCATCCACCGTGCGCTCTTCTTCACTTAACTATCTCTCATGAATAAGCATTGTAAATAAAACAAGCTTCTACAATTGCTTCCGCAATGTATCCACTTTTTTTGGTTTGATGTCGTTGTTACGCTTATTTGGTTTTCAAGGTACAAAAGTGGAGCCTAGCGGGATCGAACCGCTGACCTCCTGCGTGCAAGGCAGGCGCTCTCCCAGCTGAGCTAAGGCCCCAGATGTATAATATTTAGATTAATGGTGGGCCTGAGTGGACTCGAACCACCGACCTCACGCTTATCAGGCGTGCGCTCTAACCAGCTGAGCTACAGGCCCATCTATTTTCATATAGATGGAAAATTAATCTCTCAAAACTGAACCAAACAACACAGTATGTTCATGAATCGTACCACGTAAGTGGTTGGTATTCATGTTCCGTTATTATAGTCTAGCTCCAGCGGCCAGCAACTAGCGGACTTCGAATTCCTTCCTACGATAAGTCAACTTTGATTCACTTTCGTTCATCAAGTTTCCTTTATCTCGTCAGGACTTCTCCAGTCCGTACGTTGCTAAACGGCCGCTTCCGCCTTCTATTATATCCTTAGAAAGGAGGTGATCCAGCCGCACCTTCCGATACGGCTACCTTGTTACGACTTCACCCCAATCATT
>NZ_QTSZ01000044.1 GCF_003730295.1 Ornithinibacillus gellani | reverse complement strand
GGTTGAGTCAAGTATTTGTGGGAGATTTTTAAAGTACCTTATTTTGTATGGTTTTAGCCCCAGTTTTGGTAGCGATTTCAGGTTTGTTTCCACTCATATGTTCAGTGCCTTATTATTTTTTAAATTCCACGTAATCCTTTTAATGCAGCTGTAATTGGTTTTCCAAGAGCTTGTTTTAAATAACCCAAGTTGTTTCGTGTTGCTTCTGCAGCGCTGTCCTTCAGCTTTTCTACGAAGTGTTTAGGCGGCTTTTCATTTCTATTCTCCTGTATTAATTCCTCCGTCTGGTTTAGTATTCCATGTAATGTCTTAATTTCTAATTTATCTTTCAAAGCGACCATGATATCAATAAATTTATCAAGACCTTTATCACTCCAGCTACGTCCGTTTTTAAGACGCCTCGCGAAGAAGCTCATTGTTCCCTCTGCACTACCCATCGGACGGAACCCCGTTGTGTCGATACCTTTTTCTTTTAATTTTTCACGGTAATCTTCCAGTGCTTCTGGATATTGAGAAAGCTGTGTTATTAACGCTTCTAGTTGTTCCTCTTTCTTCTCACTTTCAAGTGTGCCCACGGCACTATTTAATTCCACCATGAAACCTTCCGAGTCATAGTTAGCCAGTTTCTTTCGGATAGAACGGTATCTTGGATGATCGCGAAATATCCGCTGTACATCACGGGCCACATGGAAACGGTCAATGACGAAGATGGCATTATGACGGAAGTATTCCCGACATGATGTGATCCACTTCGCTCCATCACCATTAATAACCAGATGATGCTTGGTCGGATCATACTCATAAGTCGTCATTAAATACTGCTCAAATTCCTCCCAAAATGGAAGTTTCCCTTCATAAATAAAATGACGCTTTTCAACTAGCTTTGCCCGCTTGCCATTCATTTCCCAACCTTGATGCACACTGGCAATCTTAATTTCCCTGCCTTTTTTCTTTTTTTCCTGACTTTTTGTATAGAGCCCGTCAACCTCTACAAATACAACATCCTTTGAAAGGGGTACGGATGCCTCCGGAACTACCTCCGTATTTAAAAGCTGTTGACGTATCCCTTCATGACTGATTACGGGGTATCCCAAAAGATTCTCCATAGCTTTCCCAGCCTGTCGATAGGAAACGCCTGTGACGGCCAGTTCAATAGCTAAATCCTGCACCACTGGGCTTATCCCCTTCGTACCATCAAATGCCAAATATTGATCCAGTAAATAAACATATTTTCCAGTTTTTCTATCTTGATAATAATTCCTTTTCAGCTCCACCTGCCCAAAAACAGATTCAAACTTAAGTGTTCGCTTATCCTTTAGATAAAATCTTTTTTTATCCCTTTCTGATGCAATAGCTTCATCTAATTCCTTAAGTGTCTGTGCCATCACCTCAGAAAAACTTTCCTGTAATGCACGGTATGTAATTTGTTCTAATTCTTTCATTGTAAGCGTAGATATGATATCTTTCATTAGAGGACCTCTTTCTATAGTTGTTGTTGTCGAAGACTTAACTATACAAAAGAAGGTCCTTTTTTTCATCTGAAATGTCTTTCAACTACTACCGC
>NZ_QTSZ01000043.1 GCF_003730295.1 Ornithinibacillus gellani | reverse complement strand
CGACTTGCATGTATTAGGCACGCCGCCAGCGTTCGTCCTGAGCCAAGATCAAACTCTCCAAAAAAGTAAAGTTTCATACTTAGCAATCAGAAACAAATTCTGACTAATTTTTTTAAAGAAAAACAGGTTCTGTTTCTCTTGACATACTGGTTGTTTTATTCAGTTTTCAAAGAGCAAATATTCCGTCGCTTCAATTTGGCGACTTTATTAATATAACATTTTTAACAAACAAAGTCAAGCTTCATTCGCAAAAAAATGGTGGAGCCTAGCGGGATCGAACCGCTGACCTCCTGCGTGCAAGGCAGGCGCTCTCCCAGCTGAGCTAAGGCCCCAAAAAAATCAATGGTCGGGAAGACAGGATTCGAACCTGCGACCCCTTGGTCCCAAACCAAGTGCTCTACCAAGCTGAGCTACTTCCCGTTATATATAATGGCGCGCCCGAGAGGAGTCGAACCCCTAACCTTTTGATCCGTAGTCAAACGCTCTATCCAATTGAGCTACGGGCGCATATGAAAATGGTGCCGAGAACCGGAATCGAACCGGTACGGTAGTCACCTACCGCAGGATTTTAAGTCCTGTGCGTCTGCCAATTCCGCCACCCCGGCAGTCATATGGAGCGGAAGACGGGATTCGAACCCGCGACCCCCACCTTGGCAAGGTGGTGTTCTACCACTGAACTACTTCCGCGCAATATCCGATTTTATGAAATGATGCGGGTGAAGGGAGTCGAACCCCCACATCCGAAGATACTAGATCCTAAGTCTAGCGCGTCTGCCAATTCCGCCACACCCGCAAAAAATGGTGAGCCATACAGGATTCGAACCTGTGACCCTCTGATTAAAAGTCAGATGCTCTACCGACTGAGCTAATGGCTCGTATAGAAAATAATCCTAAACGAAGACAATATTATATTGACGAACAATAACTAACTAATGTCCCAAGAAAAGATGGTGCCGGCCAGAGGACTTGAACCCCCAACCTACTGATTACAAGTCAGTTGCTCTACCAGTTGAGCTAGG
Source organism: Ornithinibacillus gellani (assembly GCF_003730295.1). Taxonomy (GTDB): domain Bacteria; phylum Bacillota; class Bacilli; order Bacillales; family Amphibacillaceae; genus Ornithinibacillus_A; species Ornithinibacillus_A gellani. The sequence continues at coordinate 571 of NZ_QTSZ01000043.1, read as the reverse complement.
CCGGCATGGTGGAGGATGCAGGGCTCGAACCTGCGACCCCCTGCTTGTAAGGCAGGTGCTCTCCCAGCTGAGCTAATCCTCCAAATAAATTGTCCGGCGGCGTCCTACTCTTGCAGAGGCGATGCCTCAACTACCATCGGCGCAGAAGAGCTTAACTACTGTGTTCGGTATGGGAACAGGTGTGACCTCTTCGCTATTGCTGCCAGACATTCGATACTATGTAAGTCTCCCAAACATTCCATCAAGATGGTTTGTATTGGATAGGACTTCAGTTTGTCTAAATTTCAAGACAAGAACTATTATATGCATTTATGAATAAAAATGCAAGTCTTATTTTAAAAAATTTATACCCTGAAAACCAAATAAGCGATCATTCAATGACATGTCAACCAAAATAAGTTAGTTAAGTCCTCGATCAATTAGTATCCGTCAGCTGCACGTGTCACCACGCTTCCACCTCGGACCTATCAACCTCATCGTCTTTGAGGGATCTTACTCACTTGAAGTGATGGGAAGTCTCATCTTGAGGGGGGCTTCATGCTTAGATGCTTTCAGCACTTATCCTTTCCAC
>NZ_QTSZ01000042.1 GCF_003730295.1 Ornithinibacillus gellani | reverse complement strand
AAACCGGACGTGTCCGCATTTCGCTTTTCAGAATTCGAAAAGTTTCCTCAATCTCCCAGCGGCGCTGATTGATTTTTACAATTTCCTCCGGGGTACTTTCTAAGTTTGTACATACACCATAGAATCCATCGAATTTGCCTTCTTCTTCAACGAGTGCCGAATTAATGGTGTATGTGCTCTTTCCAGCAATTTCCCCATCTTCTGTGACATGAGTGGACTGTATAAAACGATCTGGAGAGTTTGCTCGTTTTTTTTCAATCCGAGAAGGATTGTCCACCTTTTTCAATGCACGTTCAATCTGTTTTTCACGAATACCTGCTTGATAACGCTTATGTTTCGGTGAAAAGGTAACGACCAACTTCTGTTCTAATCCATTTTCATTGATCCAACGTTCTTTATAATACAGTTGTGTGTCGCTTTCAAGATTGAGGTCACGCAGATTGATAGTTTGTTTTCTTTTCTTGGTGGACGATTTCCGGGGTGGTTCCATCATTTTCCATCCAGAAGGATCTAAAGCCCATTCTTTCAAATGCTTTTTCAATTTTTTTATGGATTGTGTGGTGACAAAGGCCCGTTCATTCATAGAATTGTAAAGCCGATTCTCATGGGAAGAAAGCCCAGCATCTGTACAGACCACAAACTTGGAAAGTTGAAAATCTTTTAAGATTCTTTTCTCCAAAGGTTTTAATGTCGGTTGCTCATTTTGACTCCCTGGGTGGATTACAAATGCAAGTGGAAGCCCACTGCCGTCCATAAATAGTCCCATTTGTACGATTGGATTCGGGCGATTTTCTTTTGACACACCATATTGTTTTAAGCCATCGGCTTCTTCAATCTCAAAATAAAAATTTGTGCAATCATAGTATAGGAGTTCTGTCTTTCGTTCCACAATGGCTGCGCTGTTTTTGTATACGGTCTTTTCAATGGTATCGGATTCCTCAGCTAAAATATCTAATGCCCGGTATATGTGCTGTGTTTCTACCAAGTGTGACTCTAGTAGATCATCTGCCCTCTCTAGTGTTCCCTTTTTTGAAGTAGGATGAAGAATTCGCATGTACATGAGGAGGGCAAGAATCTTGTTTAAATCGTATGTAAACTGATGCCTGTCTGATATTTCCTTGCAAATTTTATCTAATTTCAATTGGTGATAAACGGATTTTAAGAAAAGATAACCGACATTAAAAGATCGTTTCTTTCCTTTTGGTATTGGCTTTGTAGGGTCATGCTTGATAATGATTGTTTCTGATTTCCGCTTATGTTCCTCTGTTAATTTTTTTGCATAAGCACGCGCCCATTCTTCCGGATCTACACCAGGATGTCTTTCGCGAATTTCTTGTTCATTCCCCAACGCCTCAATGACTTTCGTTGTTGATTTGCCATTAATATCCCTAACATTTTCAATAATGGAATAGGAGACGGAATTCTTGGATACGCTTTTTTTTACTCGCATGGATATCCCTCAAATCTTTCTAAGATACTTCTATAATAACATAGTACTAAATAGTACTCAATATTTTATTTTAAAATTTGACAAAAAAATAAAGCCATCACTGGCTCTAAGGGCAATTTATTATTAGTTAGGTGTCAAACTCCCG
>NZ_QTSZ01000047.1 GCF_003730295.1 Ornithinibacillus gellani | reverse complement strand
TGTAAGATACTTCTATAATAACATAGTACTAAATAGTACTCAATATTTTATTTTAAAATTTGACAAAAAAATAAAGCCATCACTGGCTCTAAGGGCAATTTATTATTAGTTAGGTGTCAAACTCCCGCTTGCAGGAATTTCACCGAACGTCGGAAGATTACCGACGTCCGTCTCCAAAAAAGTGGTCATAGCGTACGTCATCCATTCCCTGTTTTTCCGCTATTATAACATATCTACATACCGATGTAGCAGGATTTGGAAATCGATAGAGATTCATAGATTTTAGTAGGTTGAAAGGCCTGTATACGTATCATAAAGATAGATTACAGAATCATTGACGAGTTGCAGATAAGGAATTTGCACTGTGTCTATGCGTCTAAATATGATATAATAATAAAAATAAAGTTTGCTAGATTATAATGGAGGTTCAACCATGAAGAAAGTTATCACATATGGTACGTTTGATTTGCTTCACACTGGCCATATCAATATATTGCGCCGTGCAAAGGAACTAGGCGATTATTTGATTGTTGCAATTTCCTCCGATGAATTTAATGCCGGTAAGGGAAAGAAAGCATATTACAGCTTTGAGCAGCGCAAGGCTATTTTAGAAGCAATCCGTTACGTAGATGAGGTAATTCCCGAAAATACGTGGGAACAGAAGGTCGAGGATGTGAAAAAGCATCAAGTCGATGTTTTTGTCATGGGAGATGACTGGGAAGGTAAATTCGACTTTCTAAAAGAGCAATGTGAGGTTGTTTATCTACCAAGAACAGTTGGAATATCTACTACAAAAATTAAAAAAGATTTAAATAAAACGCAAAATGGCTAGAGAGATTGCGATAACGCTCTATCTATTTGTTTTTCGATGCATTTTTTATATATGCAAATTATTTCCCCAAAAGAAGAAAACAACTTTTGTTGCTTCATTTGGGGAAAATGTTTTGTTTACAATGAAAGCATTGGAAAGACAGATAGATGATCATCCAATTGTCCTGATCACAACACCACAGTGCAAAATAGACTTTCAACATCGATCAAATCGAACATTACTGCGTTTTGATCGATCCCATATCTTGGAATGGTTTCGGTCAATTTATCATTTAGCAACATCGGAGACGATTTTCATTGATAATTATTATGGCTTTTTAGCAGCGACTCCTTTTCATCCTGGCGTACGCTGTATACAGCTTTGGCATGCTACTGGTGCCATCAAACAATTTGGATTACTTGATCCAACAAATCGTCAGCGAACGAGCCGGGCCAATCAACGTTTTCAAGTGGTCTATAATCGCTTCGACCATATTGTGGTTGGTTCGGAAAAAATGGCTGCTGTGTTTGCCGAAAGCTTTGGATTGCCGGAAGATCGTATGTTATATACCGGTGTTCCACGTACGGATTTATTTTTTGATGAAGTGGAAAAAGCGTCCATTACATCCTATCTTCGTCAGGAACTGCCAATGATAAAAGACAAGCAGGTTATCCTGTATGCGCCAACCTTTCGTGATGGTGCATTACATGATACAAAGCTTTCCTTGGATATTGATAAAATGTACCGTGAATTTGGGGATGCCTATATTCTATTATTGCGGTTGCATCCAGCCATTAATGGCACCTATCAAAACAAACATCCGGGATTTGTTGTCAATGTGTCCGGTTATCATTCCGTTAATCATTTATTGCTCATTACGGATTTATTGATTACGGATTATTCTTCCATTCCATTTGAATTTGCATTATTGAATCGACCGACCATCTATTTTGCCCATGATTTGGAACAATATGCGGAAAATCGTGGTTTTTGGGAGGATTATGATGTGCTCGTACCCGGACCAATTGTTACATCTATGAATGAATTAATTCAAGCCATTCATTTACAGCATTTTGATAACCAGGCGCTTGCCAATTTTAGGACAGCGTGGAATCGTTATGCAGATGGACAGGCTAGCGACCGGCTCATTGAAGCCATTTATGAGGTGGAAACAACAGAAAGAGTTGCACAAAGGGTTTGAATAGATCCGGAAATCGATTATTGATTTCCGGTTTTTTTGTTTTTAACTCCATATACTATATGAAACAGCTGTAGATGTTTGGAGGGGTTATCATGAAGAAAGTCATTACGTATGGCACATTTGATATGCTTCATATTGGTCACGTTCACTTACTGCGACGTGCAAAAGCACTCGGTGATTATTTATACGTTGGCATATCCTCTGATGAATTTAATGCCTTAAAGAACAAGCAAGCCTATTATCGTTTGGAGGAACGTCGAACCATTGTCGAGGCCATTCGCTATACAGACGAAGTACTAGTCGAACAGCACTGGGAGCAGAAAAGGCATGATATTCTTCAGCATAACATTGATATCTTTGTGATGGGGGACGATTGGAAAGGGGCATTCGATCATCTGTCCGATATTTGTCAGGTGATCTATTTGCCGCGAACCGTCGGTATCTCCACAACAAAAATCAAACGAGATCTCCATCACGAGCGTTAGCGATGCGGGAATTCCTCATTTCCATTTATTTATTTCTTTCCGGCTGTATATTTCGGCTATTCCGCTTGCTTCCCTTGCAAAGAAAAACGATTTTCCTCACCTGTTTTGGTGACCCTGTTATTCGTGTTGTGCACGAAGTTCATCAGCAAACAAAGGATGCCTTAATCATCATCAAGCTGAAGCCTTGTGATCTACCAACAGATATGTATTCCTATGCAAAGATTATCCAAAGACCTGCGCTACCCTTTCAGTGGCTGCGACTGCTTTTCCATCTGGCCACGGCACGGGCTGTATGGATTGATAATTATGTACCTTTACTTGCCACCTGCCGCTTAAAATCCCAGGTTCCTTGTATTCAATTATGGCATGCAGTTGGTGCCATTAAGCGATTTGGTTGGAAAGACCCCGCCATCCAAAAACGTTCCACAAGGGCATTAGAACGATTCCGAACCGTTTACAGTCGCTTTACCCATGTCGTCGTTGGATCAGATTACATGGCAGCTATTTTTCAACAAGGATTTGGCATTCCACCTGAACGAATCTTTCCTACTGGTATTCCACGGACAGATTTCTTTTTTGATGTAGAGGAACAACGGAATATTCGGAGCGAGATGATGCAATGTCTCCCCCATTTGCAGCAAAAAGTATTGATACTGTATGCACCAACATTCCACCAGCAAGAAATGAGCCTATCTAGCCTCCAGCTTGATTTGGAGCTCATGTATGATAATCTCCACCATACACATATGCTTATCCTTCATTTGCATCCAAGGGTAGCCGATCATTTCCATAATCCTTATCCTGACTTTGTATTGGACTTATCCGGACAATATCCCATTCAGCATTTGATGAGCATAGCAGATCTACTTATTACCGATTATTCCTCTATCGCATTTGAATACGCGTTGCTGGATCGTCCGATGTATTTCTTCGCCTATGATCTGAATAGCTACGAAGACGAAAGAGGATTCTGGCAAACATACGAAGCACTTGTACCCGGTCCCGTTTCTAAGCATACTGCAGAATTGATTACACATATTACATCCCAAACAGAGGACCCATCCAAACGCATAGCCTTCGCCACAGCCTGGAACCAATACTCCGATGGCAACTCCAGCCAACGCGTCGTTCAACTTATCTACCACAACAAATGAAATATCATGCAGAAGGAATTGGCTCCCCTTTAGTAATGAAGCGTGAGTTGGGGTGGTTGGTGTTCGACTTTGGAGGTGGGCCAGGGTTTGGGATTATTAATTGAGGTTGAAATCGGCTGGAGCCGATTCCTTCCCTCTCGATGCATGCGACTTCCAATCAAAGGTATGCGCCTTTTAGCAAAACCTATGCGAGTTCCTGGCCTTGGCATGCGAGTTTAAGCTAAAGGTATGCGAGTTAGGCGCCAAGTCATGCGACTTCTTCCCAAAACCATGCAACTTTCTGGCCCAATCAGATGAACAGAGCTTTTAAAATAAAATGCAGTTGGAATCGGCGAGCCGATTCCCTCATTTCATATTTTCTTTAGCTGGGTCCGCACGAGTTTGGATGGTTGGCGCGCGACTTTACCTGTTTGGCGCTCAACTTTGGGCGGTTGGCGCGCGACTTTGACTGGTTGATGCTCGACTTTGGCTGGTCGGTGCTCGAGTTGGGGTGGTTGGTGCTCGACTTTGGGTAGTTGGTGCACGAGTTTACTCCATCGGTGCTCGGGTTCTAGCTGTCAGGGCGCGACCCTGTACGTGATTGAGGTTTAATCAACTTAAATGAATGCCGAAATCGGCCCATGCCGATGTCTTCCCTATTTCTTTAATAAAAAAAAGCGCCCTGTCTAGGGTGCTATTGTTTATCAACGAGCTTGGCATGGACAACAAGTCTGCCGCGATCAGGGTCCAATGTGTAATCACAGGTGGATAACGTGATGATTTGATCGTCTTCATCCAATTGGACATCTGTTTGGTACATTGATTTTTCTTGAATGTTTTCCAGTAGTGTACCAAATTCATCCTTGGAGGCAAAGTCTGTTTGGATATAATAGAAATCTGTTGTGGTATAGTAAACAGCGAATACTTCTGCATCATAGCTTCCATAAAGTGTGTCGTAATAAACAGTCTGATGTGCATCGAAGAATTCTTTGTCAGCGTATTTCGTTAAAGAATTAAACATCGTATCATCTTTCATTCGATGCCCGTAGATAACTGTATTAGGGTTATTGTTCTCCAAGTCTATACGATAGTCCATGAAGATACTGCCGGCAACAGAGCTTTCATTTTTATAATTACGATTTAAATAGTAATCATTATCTGCCCCTTGCAAAATGGGATAGTTAATTTTCGTATCGTCAATCGTTATCCAGCCGACGATATCCGGATTAATCGTATGCAATTCCAGGAACTGTGGACGGATCTCCCCTGTAGTACCCGTTTCCGTTTCTGCTACGTCCAGTTCCTCGTAAATCTCTTGCACATCCTTTAGCACCTGCCGATTATGGCGGTATTCTAATCCCGCACTGCCTAATTTATAAGCAGAATAGACAAATACGACAATACTGACAATCGTTATTGCTCTCGATAACATTGTTTTGAAACGACTTTTTTGCTGTTTCTTTTCCATAAGCCCACCTCTAGTCATTACTAAATGCCGATAGGAATTGTGTACATGCCCATCTGTTCATCTATCTTCACAAGGACATCAATTCCATATATTTGCCTGATTAATTCGGCGCTCATGACTGCTTTTGGATTACCTTTTGCTAATACCTTACCAGATTTCATAGCGATAATATGATCACTATACCGAATGGCCTGGTTTAAATCATGCAGTACCATCACGATGGTTAGCTGTTCTTCTTCATTTAATTGCTTGACGAGCTCTAATATTTCATATTGATAATACATATCCAAATAGGTAGTTGGTTCATCTAAAAATAAATATGGTGTTCGCTGTGCAAGTGCCATAGCAATCCACACGCGCTGCCGCTCCCCACCGGATAATGCGTCAATCGTTACTTGTCTTTTATCAAGCAAATTTGTTTTTTCCAATGCCCAATGTATCGCTTCTTTATCTGCAGCATCGTCCTTTGAAAATAAGGATTGATGTGGAATACGTCCATAACCAGTCAATCTTTCTACCGTCATATCTGATGGTGCCGTATTATGCTGATGAACGACACCTAGTTTCTGAGCAAGCTGTTTACCGCGATAGGTCGTTAAATCTTTCCCATCCAAAATAACTTGACCAGATTGTGGTTGATAACTATTTGATAATACACCTAAGAGCGTTGACTTTCCACAGCCATTTGGACCAATAATTGTTGTTATTGTTCCTGGCGTTATCGTCTCATCCACTTGATCGACATGATTTATTTTTTGATTATGCGAATATGCTACCTGCTTAATTTCCAGCAATTCGATCACTCTTTCTCAGTAAGATGATAAGGAATGGTCCACCAATTAACGCCATCAAAATGGATGCAGGAATTTCATTTGGAGCCATCATAGTTCTGCCTAATGTATCAGCTAATAATATCAACAATGCACCAAGTAATGCAGAGAATGGCATCAATGCGCGGTGGTCTGTTCCAACGAGCATTCTGCCGATATGCGGAACAAGCAGTCCAACAAAAGCAAATAAACCAGCTACTGCTGTTGCTACGGATGCAAGCATTACCGCAATGGCGGACAGCATGAGACGAGTTCCATTTATATTGATTCCTAAGCTTTTCGCTGTCTTATCCTCCAGTGCCAAGTAATTGCATAGTGGATACATGATAAATGCAAGAATGAGTCCAATGCTTCCATAGATTACCATAATTTGAACGTCTCCCCATGTTTTCATTGCCAAGGTAGACGTTGTAATTCCGGACATGGGGTTGCCCGTAAAGCTAACGACTTGCCCAAGTCCTGTAAACACAGCGTGGATGGCAACACCAACCAAAATCATCCGTAACGGGTCCAGTCCAGACTTCCAAGAAAATGTATAAACGAGGAAAAAGGCCAATGCACCACCAAGAAAAGCGAATAATGGCATGTAAAAAAATAACGTTGGGAAGAGACCAACCATTAACAGAGATACAAATCCTGCACCAGAGGAAACCCCGATAATCCCTGGTTCTGCCAGCGGGTTACGCATGACTGCTTGTAGCAATACACCTGAAACCGATAAGGCAGCCCCACAAAAAACAGCAATAATAATCCGTGGTAGACGTAAATCTTTAATCACCTGTACATCTCCATTTTGACCAGAAAATAGGCCTTGTACGAGTTCTACAAGCGATACACGAATACTCCCCGTTAAGGCGGAAAATATGATTGCTGCTAATAGCAACAAACTTACGACAAGGAAGCTTAAACCTTTTTTATTCATCACCAAACATCCTTTTTCATGGATACCATACGTTAGTTTGCATCTGCCTCGTTATAAAAGATATCATATAAGACATCCAGTGCTTCCCCAACTCTCAGGTTACCAGTTGTACCGAAAAGTGGTTCTTTTAAATCATATACACGATCATTCGTTACTGCTGAAAAATGCTTCCATATATCATTTTCTTTAAATTCCCGGTCAAACATTTTTACCACTTCGTCTGGCATGCCATGGGCTGTTCTTAAAATAATATCTGGGTTTGTCTGTTGCAAATGCTCCGTGTTGGATGCCAAATACTCCACTTTTTCTCCGGAAAACACATTATTACCGCCTGCTTTACTTACTAAATCACCTAAATACGATTGATCTGTTGCGACCAAATAACTGCCTGGCACCCCCATTAAAATTAAGACACTTGGGCTTTCTTTTCCAGCAGTTTTTTCTTTCATTGCTGCTACCTTTGCTTCAAAGTCACCGACAATCTTTGTCGCTTGTTCTTCACGGTCAAACTCTTTTCCAAGTGCTTCAATGCCAGCTAACATATCATCCATGCTTTCCAGATTCATATAAGTTGCATCCACGCCAGCATTTGTGAAAATAGAGTCTAAGTCACTTTTTAGTGTGGTAACAGAAATAACCTTCTTCGGCTGCAAGGATAATAGTAATTCCATATCTGGCCCCATTGGATTACCAACCTCCGGAAGCCCATCATAGCGTTCAGGCAGTTCCTTATAACTCGTTGGAACTCCAATTAAATCTAATTCCAATGCATCCATGATTTCTGTTACCGCAACAGTTGTACTGATAATACGATTGTCCTCTGGATCATTGTTGTCAGCCGCTGCTTCTTTCGCATTCGTTTGACCACCAGTGGAACAGCCTGCCAACAGCAGGATAAACAATACGAATATGAGGAGACATCGTTGTTTAGCCATGTCGTATGCTCCTTTTCACTTGTCATTTTAGAAAACCTGGCTTCCACCAAGTGTTTATCATACGTATCTACTACCAAAAAAAGCATAGGGAGTCCTGCTGTTTTACTACCAGCAAGACTCCAATTTCATTAATTAAATTTACGTTTACGTAATTGAATCGTTAAAGGAATGAGTGAGCCAATCAATAATAATGTATAAAGCAATAGATTGGTTGTATCTCCCGTTTTTGGGTTTGTTCCAGTTGGTTTCACTTGATTGTCATTACCACTATTGTTATTGACATCATCATTACGATCAAAGTTTGGTCCGCTATTGTCATCGCCTGCTGGTGGTGTGACAGGGTCCTTAGGGGTCTGTTTGCCATCATCCAAGCAAGTGATTGTTTCTGGATTAAACTTAAATTGAACATCATAGGATCCATGGTAATCAAAACCAGACATTTTTACATCAATCGTTACTGCACCGTTTAATTTTTGATATAAATCCTCTACCTCAAATTCAACGACACGTGTATCTGCCTTTTTGTTATGTTCTACCATTTTTGGTTCAACCAGCTTACCTTGCTGCTCTACTTTGAAATCTGTAATTGTTGAACTACTTTTCATCGTGATAGCCAGGTGTTGCTTGCCATCTTTAACCGTTAGTTTACCAGGGGAGACAACGTACTGATTCATCAGTGATGACTCCTCTGTTTTATCTTTTAAAACAACATATTCCAAGAAATAGGTGCCATCTTCCAAGTTTTTCGGATCGATATCTTTGCAGGCTTTACCTTCGTCGATATTGCCTTCATCCTCTTTTGGATTCTCTGGCTCTGTACCTGGGTTCGTTGGTTTTTCCGGTTCAGGCTTTTCTTCCGGTTCTTCCTCAACATCTATGTCTTCATCAGTCTCTTGAATGCTGTCCTGATCAAATACAACGCGTACCTCATATTCACCCGTGTAATTCATTTCTTCTACATGTATTTTCATTTTCGTTGAAAGTGTTTTACCTAAATCGGATACTGGGAACGCAACTACTCTTGTGTTAGCCTTTTTATCTACTTTTATTACTTCAGCAGATTGGTAGGCATCTCCCTGTTTCACTTCGAATGATTGAATGCTTTTATTGTCTGTTAATGTTACGAAAACTTTTTTAGCACCTGCATTGACTGCCAGCTTTGCCGGGCTCTTCATATAGTCGCCAGCAGCTGATGGCTTATCTTCACTTGCATGCAATGCTTCAAATGCAATCGTGTAATTGCCATCTGCCAGTTCTCCGTCCGGCTGTTCTGGTTTTTCAGGTGCTTCCGGTTCTTCTGCCAGCGGAAGCTGCTCGGTATTAAATTGGAAACGTACGATATGTTCTTTTAAACCCAACGGACCAGACAATACTGCTACTTTTCCTGGTACGATACCATCCAGGTTTTTCACTTCAAAAGAAACGACTCTTGTATTAGCTTCCTTATCTTCTTTTACTACTTCTGTTTCATAAAACTTTCCATCACTTTTCATAATTTGGAAAGATGTAATCAAACTACTACTTGAAAGTGTGAGCTGTACTGTTGCTTTACCATCTTTCATGGTTAACGAAGCTGGGTTTCCAACAAAATTTTTCATAGAAGAATCAACGTCTTCGCTATCTTTCCAAATATCCATTGGCAGTTCATACGTACCATCTGCGTAAATATGTTCTGGTTCGCCAGCCGGAATTTCTAATGTTGGTTCTTCCGGTTCTTCCACACCAGGATTTTCTGGTTCCTCTGGTTCTGGTTCAGGCTCAGCAGGTGTCTCAACAACTGGTAATTCTGAAGCATCAAACTGAAAGCGAACATCATGTGTCGTTTCATACACACCAGGAACAGAAACATGGACCTGTCCGCTTATGATGGCAGCTAAGTCGCTCATTTCAAAGGAAACAGTCCGATCTTTCCCCGTATCTTCAATAACGTCGGCCTCCACCATCTTGCCATTCTGTTCAACCTTTAAAGATTTAATCATAGTAGCATTTGTCAGTCCGAGATGGATGGTATATACATCTTCTTTTATGATGACTTTAGCGCCGGAAACAGAACCTTCCATCATGGATGGTTCATCTTTTTCTCCATGTAGCACGCTAACAGGAATATCATACGTGCCATCCTTATAAACAGGCTTGCTATCTGCAGCTGCAAATGTTATCGACGGTGCGATAGTAGATAGCATGAGCAGGAAAATAGAAACAACGGATAATAGCTTTTTCATGTATTTCTCCTCTTCTCTTATCTAATTATTTAAAGGCTTTTTTACGAAAAATAATTAATCCAGACCCGATTAACATCGCTGCAAATAGTAAAATGGGGGTATGATCTCCTGTCGGCGGGTTGGCCTCTTGCTTCACGTTATCACCTGCTGCACTTTCTCCAGATGTTGACTGGTTTTCTGGTGCAGTAGCTGCTGCTTCATTACTTTTTAAAGGAACATTGGAAGCATCGAACTTAAATATAACCTTGTAATTATTGTCATAATTCATTTCTGGTACAACAACATGAACGCTCCCGCCAAGTGTTTGGCTTAAATCCTGTACCGGAAATTGAACCTTCCTTGTATTATTCGATTCACTTAACACCGTAACCGCTCCAGAATTCACTTGGAAGCCTTTCCAGTAGTTACTATTCGTTAAAGTAACTTGAATAAGTCCTTGACCGTTTTTTACGATAAACTTCGCTGGTGAAACCATAAAGTCATTTGTCATTGACTTTTCACTGCCATTTTCTTTAAGTACCGTAAATGGCACATTATATTCTCCGTCCTGATACTTTGTTGCTGCTTCAACCTTGTCCAATGATCCAACCGGTATGATAGCAAGCGCAACCAATAAAAACGGTATGATGAAAGCAGAAATCTTTCTCATAACTTGAATCCCTCGCTTTGATTATTTATTTTTGTTGGCTACTTTCCGCCAAATGAATAACAAGACAATGATTGCAACTAAGGCAATCCCCGCAGGAATCAGCCAAGAAGTCCCTTTTTCCTGTTCAGTCGTATCTTTCTGTTCAGCTGCTTGATCACTTGTTGCTGCCTGATCAGCCGTTTCTTCTGTATTATCTGTCCGAGCAGTTGCAGCTTCTTCCTCAGAAGCGGATTGCTCGTCAGCTTGTTCATCTGTGGCCGTTTGAATATCTACTTCCTCAGATATTAGCTTGCTACTTTCCAAATCAAGATCCATCCGTGCGGTGTGACGATGATCATATACTGGATCCATCGATTCCACAAGGATATGCATTTTTAGCGTAATTGGCTCCGCTATATCACTTTCTGCCTTAAATTGAACGAGCCGGGTGCTATTCTCTTCATCTTCACTTAATACTTCTACGTTCTTGAAGTCCGTATCAGATGGCGTTTGCAGCTCTTTCACCCATTGACTGTTGTTAAGGGTAAATTGTATGTATGTTTCTCCATCTTTTATCAACAACGTAGCTGGTTTTTCAAAATAGTCATTGGAGATGGAAACAGAATCACTATCTGCATGTAAAATTTGATAATCTACCTCATAGGTTCCATCTGCCATTTCTGCATGTCCTTTAGTCGCTGGAAAAAGAACGGCAAAAAAACATAAAATAAACAAAAGTGCCATATGACTCATACCGATTTTCTTCTTCAACAGAATCCCTCACTATTTACGTTCGAAACATGTTCACATGCTTCGAAAGCCATTTTTATCTTGATAGACGTTTGTAACCGCGCCGGTACAGCACCTCCAATTGAGTGATAATCATTATCAATAGGTCATTCTCAATGGAAGCCTATTTAACACTGTACTTCCACTATATATGATTGGAATGCCATAAAGTGCTGTCATTATGACTAATTTGTGAACTATTTTCAACATACTATTTACTAATTAGAATTATTTTTAATTGATCCGTCTTTATAATCATTATTAATTAGGTTTCATTTGGTTTATTACCCCTTAAACACTTGATTGCATGCCGTTTTCCGCAAACAAAAAAGACCCTAAGACGGATCTTTTGTCATGTTGTAAAACAGCTAATTGATAAAGCTCATTGCATGCCTGCTCTGCTGATTCCATTCCATTTTGGATACTTTTTTCGCTTTAATCATAGCCATGCTCATCTGTTCACGAAATATCAAGATAGCTAAATACTTGAATCGCGTTATACTCAGCTTCCATCTGTTTCCGATTCATCTGAGGAACGCTTCTTGGACTGAGTGGATTTTTTACGTTTCATGCCACGGCCTATGAAATGAATGACAGGCCGCTTGCCACCCAGTACCAATCCAGCCATTTCTGCAAATAAATGAATCAAAAACAACACAATAATCGTAATAATAAGTGACAGTGATAAACTTGCCTCCGAAAATAAGATAGCCATTAAACCGAATAAGGCACTGAAAATATAGATAATCAGGACCGTTTTCCGGTGACTATAGCCGAATGATAATAATTGATAATGAATATGCTTGCTATCTGGTTTCATAATGCTTTCCTTATTTAAAATCCGTCGAACAATCGCAAATAGCGTATCAAAAATAGGCACCGCAAGCACGATGACCGGGATAATAAAACTAAATAAGGCTACATTTTTAAACAGGCCTACAATGGATACGACAGCAATCATATAGCCCAGAAAGTTAGAACCCGTATCACCCATGTAAATTTTTGCTGGATAAAAATTATGATATAAAAATCCTAAGTTCGCGCCAATGATGACGACACAAAGCATGGCTGCAAATACTTGTGAATCGATAATAGCCATCACAAGCATGCTCGATAAGGCGATGGTCGAAACACCAGTTGCCAGCCCATCCAAACCATCAATCAGATTAATGGCATTGGTAATTCCTACAACCCAAAGAACCGTAATTAATACGCTGGCAAAGCCTAAATCAATCATACCTATAAAGGGTAATGTAATCCGTTCGATAATGAGTCCATCTGAAATAAGAAAAGAAGCGGCAATTAATTGTCCAGTTAATTTCACTATCGGCCGAATATCGAAACGATCATCAAGGATACCAGTAATAATTATGACAAATGCACCGAGCACAATTTCCGGTAAATGTTCGTGATGCGGATGTAAGTATAGGCCGCCAAGCAAAGCACCCAAGAAGATACTAACTCCACCTATCCGGGGTGTTACCTTCGTATGTATTTTTCGATAGTTAGGAAAATCAACTGCACCAATTTTGATGGCGAGTTTTTTTACTGGAAAGGTTAATATAAAAGATGAAACAAGTGCAATACAACCAGCAATAATTAAATCCATATAATTAAACATTAGCTTCTCCTGTTGAACAATAATAAGATGATGATGACCTACGTATGTAAAAGGCTTCTTCCAATATAATTCGTTCGTCTAATTATAACGAATCAAAGGGGATTCGTGCAAATTTGGTAGAATGATGTAGACTTGAAACGGGATAAGCAATTCTACTACACTCTTTCAAGGGATAAGGGGGTGTGGTAAAGTGAAACTTCAATCAGTGGGGGTTTTCGCACTTTCCCCACTGATTGTTAGTTGAACCAATCAGGCCTTTACTGGCTGTTGATCCCCGCTTACCATTCTTGTTTTCAACAAAAACGCTTGAGGTGGAGATTTTACAGCCAGTTAATCTGTGATAAAATAACATGCAATTCAACATATTAAAAGGGGGGGGGAAATGAATTGCCGGCATATTTATTTGTTGCAGCGGCAGCTCTAGCTGTACTGCCTATTTCATTTATTTATAAAATTAGTATCGAAAAAATCAAAGATAATCCCAAAAAAATTGGTGAAATTCAAAACAAGTTCTTTATCTGGGTTGGTTTAGCAGAAGCGTTACCTATAATTCTTGTCGTGCTGGGCTATGCCAATATGGCGCAGGCCGAAACATTGGAGGAATTATTCTTACCTGGCATCATCGTTTTATTACTGATTGGATATGCAGTATTTTTTATTTTTCTGCAGCGTTCCATTGGTGTACCAAAAGATGCTAAAGAAGCCATTCATACCTTTTCTATGGTTGCCCTTATGTTATCCACTTCTATCCCGTTTATCGCCATTATTTCTTTATTTTTAATGATGCCATAGAACGTGGAAGCCATTCAAAAAGGCACCACCAAATTCCGTTTTGGGAATTTTGGTGGTGCCTTCGTCATGGTCTACCAAAATACGGGTTGCCTTGGTAAAGACCTTGTATCGTTTGATTTGGGTTCGTTATTTTTTCAACGCGATTGCTTGATCCAGAACGACGTCGCCTTTCATCATACCGTAGGCAATTTGATCGATGATATCTGTTTGGATCCCTTTTGGCTCCACGAGTGCTCTGATTTTTTTCTCTAGAAAGCGAACTTGTGGGCCAATTAAAACAACATCCGTACCTTCTAGATTATTTTTTAATTGTGATTCTGCCACCGCATCAATAGATGCTTCCAGGCCGCGCTCTTCTGCTGATTTTCTCATTTTATTGACAAGCATGGATGTAGACATCCCTGCAGAACATACTAGAATAATCTTCATCTTATTTCCCCTCCAATTGCTGTATTTTTTCGTACATGTCAATCATCTCATTGGCTAAATCTTTCACCGCCATGGATGTCATCAAATGATCCTGTGCATGTACAAGTATAACGGTTATATCATGCTTCTCACCGCTCGCTTCTGCTTGGAGCAGCTGCGTTTGCTGATGATGTGCTTCTGTAAATTCTTTATCTGCTTCCTCTATCTTATCACGCGCTGCAGTAAAATTGTATTCCTTCGCAAAGGCAATCGCTTCCATCGCTGCAGAGCGCGCATTCCCCGCATGAAGAATAATTTGAAAGGATAGCATTTGCATTTCTTCTGTTGTATTCGTCATCGTTGATCCCCTTCCCCTCATTAAACAATCTGGTCTAAATCGATTAGCTCGCTTTATCTTCCTTCATTTGTTGATTCCAAGCTCGAACGCCTGCCATGATAAACGGAATATACATCAGTACACTAATGGTTAAGTTAACAACTTGCAGTGCCACTCCACGCCAGCTTCCGCCTGTTACTAAATAACCACTGAAAATCGGTGGAGTAGTCCAAGGTAGCATGGCCACCGTTCTTGGTACAAGTCCTGTTGACAGGGCTACATAAGATATAACCGTTAGTATGACTGGTCCAAAAATAAATGGAATCAAGAATACTGGATTTAATACGATTGGTAAACCCAAAATAACTGGCTCATTGATGTTGAACAATCCTGCAGGTGCTGCTAATTTCGCTACTTCACGGTATGGATGCTTTCTTTCGTTACGAACAACGATAAAGATGGCAATTAGTAGGGCTAATGTTGTTCCGGAACCACCCATATATACAAAAGTATCAAAGAAAGGTTTCGTTACAATATATGGTACATCAAATGCGGACATGCCGCCTGCCCATAAATCAACGTTCTGCTCTAGGAGTGGTAAGTAAATCGGCTCGATTACCCCACCAAGGATGTTTGTACCATGTAATCCAAAGAACCATAGTAAGTGATTCAAGAATGCAACGACCATTGCTGCTGGTAGAGAGTCTCCAATTCCTTGCAGAGGTTTTTGAATCACATCAAAGATAACTTCAAATACGTTAACACCAGCTAATGCTGTCATTAATGCCTGGAATAAACCAACAAGTGCCAAAATAATCATCGCAGGGAATAATGCAGCAAAGGACTTAGACACGCCCTCTGGAACAAGCTCTGGCATTTTAATAACTAATTTATCTTTACTCATTAATAATCGGAACAGTTCAGTTGTAATAATAGATACGATAATTCCAACAAATAAACCTTGTGATCCAAGCCATGCGAAGTTTAATCCCCAATCCTCTGTCACCGGAACAAGCATGATATATGAGGCGATGGAGATCAAACCTGCTGATAAGCCATCTACTTCATACGACTTCGCCAAGTTATATGCAATGGAGAATGCAACGAGTAGCCCGAGAACAGCGAATGTACCATTCCAGACGGTTCCTCCAACAAGCTGCCAATTTCCATCTCCAAAAATACCATTCATCCAGCCAACAAAGTCGAATTTCTTGCCAAATGGCGGGAAGTTATTGATTAATACTGCAATAGACCCCGCAATAATTAATGGCATAATGGCAACAAAGCCGTCACGAATTGCTACTAGATGGCGCTGAGCACCAATTCTACCAGCAATTTCAATAAACCTTTGCATGAACTTACTATTCATTGTTACCTTCCCCCTTAAATTGTGGTAAATATTCTTTATGTGCTTCCAGTAGTTCATCAAGTAAGACCTTGCTTCGTTTCTCGTCTGCAATCAATGGGTTCATAACAAATGCTGCATAAGCATCCTGATCATTTCCGGATATGCTTGCCTTAATGACAAGCTCTTCGAAGGCCTTCATTTGTAAAATGGAACCTTTAACAGTTGCCGGTAATTCACCAATTACAATTGGTTCAGGGCCATGTGCGGTAATGACACAATTTGCTTCGATTACTGCATCATTTGGCAAATCTGGGATGGTACCGTTATTCTGTGTATTTACGGTTTGGACATCCCCTCGGTTATTATAAATAGAATCCATCAAGCTACAAGCAACATCACTATAAAACGCACCACCTCGTTCTTCTAATTCCTTTGGCTTGTCACGCAGGTCTGGATTTTTATATATTTCAAACAGAGATTCCTCCAGCTTTTGTACAATTTCTGCACGTGTACCATGTTCCTCATAAGCTTTGATGTCCTTTTCAAGCACATCACGCGTTTGAAAATAGTACTGATGATATGGATTCGGCAGCAAGCCAATGGATTCAATAAATGTTTTAGACCAACCAAGATTAACAATATTTGCTGGAGAGTAATCCAAGTTTTCTGCAACTAATTTTTCCAGCACTTCTTCCGTTCTGTCGATTCCTTTTACGTATACCTTTTGACCAAATACAAAATGGTTCATTCCAACAAATTCAATACTAATGTCATCTGGCTCCGCATTTAAAATTTCTGCAGTAGAATGACGCATATTATAAGGTATATTGCAGACACCAATTACTTTTTTATGATTCGAATGCTGCAACAATGCCTCTGTAACTATTCCTGCTGGATTCGTAAAGTTGATCATCCATGCATCTGGACAAATGCGGTGAACATCATTCGCCATCTCCATTAACACTGGAATGGTTCGAAACGCTTTAAAAATTCCACCTGCACCATTTGTTTCTTGACCAATAAATCCATGACTTAATGGAATTCTTTCATCTTTCGAACGCGCTTCCAATCCGCCTACTCGAATTTGGGTAGAAACAAAATCCGCTCCTTGTAACGCGGCTTCCCGATCTAATGTCCAAGAAAGCTGAATAGGTTTGTTTGCTTTTTCAATCATACGCAATGCAAGATTTCCGATGATCTCCAGTTTTTCCTTACCAGCCTCAATATCTACTAACACAATCTCTTTCACAGGAAAGCGATCGTGTCGACGGATAATTCCTTCAATAATTTCCGGTGTATAGCTAGACCCGCCACCGATAATAACTAGTTTTGCCATAATAGGTACACTCCTTTGATGATTTGAAAACGCTTTATTTTCATTACAAAAAATAATAGTCATTGCTTTACTATCACAAATGTATCATACAAATAAAACATTGTCCATACATTTTAAAATAAAAACTTTATATTGTTATTACAATTATAATTAGTTGTTATTATCATACCTTTCTTGTACACTTTATTTATAAGGTTTATGAAGGAGATCTACGATGGAAAAAGGACAATCACTACATGCTTATATTAAGGAAGAATTATTGAATCGTATTAAAACAAATAAGTATAAAAAAGGAGATAAAATCCCAACGGAGCATGAACTATGCAAGGACTTTAATGTGAGTAGAACAACTGTCCGAACTGCATTAAATCAGCTTACGCTTGAGGGGTATTTGGTGCGCCAACAAGGAAAAGGCACCTTTGTGGCTGATCAAAAGGTCAAACAAACTTTGACACAAACCGTAAAACGGTATAGTGATCAGATGGCTGTCCAAGGCAAGGAAGCACATATTCAATTGATCAATATTTCTGTTGTACCTGCAACAAAACAGCTGCAGCAATCACTGGATGTGGAATTAAACGATCCAGTCCAGCGCATTGAGCGTGTACGTACAGCCAATGGGGAGCCAACACAATATGAAATTGCTTATATTCCTTGGGATGTAGCACCAGGAATAACACAAGAACATGCGGAAACTTCCTTGTATGCTTCCTTAAGAGAAGCATACGATGTTCACATCGCTCGGACCATCGAACATATGGAAATTACATTTGCAGACGATTTATTATGTACCCATTTAAAATGCGAGAACCATTTGCCTTGTTTCTACATTGAAACCATTGCGGAAAATGAAGCGGGTAAAAAAATTGAATTTTCCCGTTCTTATTTCCGAGGCGATAAAACGCATTTTGTAATTGAACGAAATTATCCAGCCAATTAATTTACTATAGGATTGTCCATAGATACATCGTATAAATAGAATTAAATCATCTACAGGAGGGAATCCAAATGAAAGTATTATTCAATGCTGATGATTTTGGTATGACAAAGGGTGTAACAGATGGGATTATAACTGCATTCCGTGAAGGGGTTGTTCGTTCCACAACGATGATGATGAATGGCCTTGCAGTAGAACATGCGGTTAAGCTGGCAAAACAGCATCCAGACTTAAAGGTAGGAATTCATCTTGTGCTATCTTGGGGGAAGCCGGTTCATGATGATGTTCCAGGGCTATTAAATGAACAAGGTACGTTTAAATTCCGTAATACCTACCGGTCGATGGAAATCCCGAACCTAAAAGAAGTGGAAAAGGAATGGCGCGCACAGATTGAAGCTTTTATCGCTACTGGTTTGCCACTCCATCACATCGACAGTCATCATCATATTCACGGCTGGGAACCTTTGAAAGATATTGTCATTGCATTAGCAACCGAATACAACGTACCAGTTCGATTCGTACCATCTCTTAGCAATCACCCGGAAATATTATTAACGGAATCATTGTGGTTGGATTTCTATGCTGAAGGTGTGAGTGAGCATATTTTTACAGCGCTACAGGAGCTAAATGCAGCGACAGTAGAAGTGATGACCCATCCAGCTTATGTAGACGATGACCTGCGCGATGCGAGTTCCTACCTGATAGATCGTGAAAAAGAACTGGATATTCTATGTAAGCTATCCGTACCAGAAGGAATTGAATTGCTATAAAGTGAAACTTCAATCCGTGGGGTTTTGGCCCTTCCCCAACGGATTGTTAGTTGAACCAATCAGGCCTTTACTGGCTGTTGACCCTCCGCTTACAATTCTAGCCATCAACAAAGAATATTGGAGTAGGGGTCTTACAGCCAGTTAATCTGTGATAAAGTGAAACTTCAATCATGGGGGATTTTTGCAATTCCCCCACTGATTGTTAGTTGAACGAATCAGGCCATTACTGGCTGTTAATCTGTAATAAGCTGTTAGATAGGTTGGGAAAAAGCCATGTTCATTTGCTATCCCAACCTTTTCTATGTTACAGATGATTTAGTATAAACCGCCGAATACTCCCCTATATCTCCGCCTGCAAATCCGCATGCCAGTTGCACGCACCCCATCCTCTGCTATACTATGAATAGAATGGAGACGAAGGTTGGTTGAACTGGTGAAATTTAATCATTCAATTGCTAGTATTTGTTTATTAGCTGGTAAGCTTATGTTAGAAAACGGGGCAGAAACGAATCGCGTAGAGGACACGATGAATCGAATTGCACAATCTTTTGGACTGCAGCATGCCCAAAGCTATGCAACACCGACAGTGATTCATTTTTCAAGTGAATTGGAAAATGTCTCTGTGTTTATCCGGATTGATCAACGAACAAATGATTTACATAAAATTGATGAGGTCAATCGTATTTCTCGAGCGATTGCTTCCGGTGAATTATCTAGATTTGAAGCACTACAGGTGCTACAAGAATTGGAAAAACAAAAGCTTACATTCCCTTATTGGCTTCAGACCATTGCTGCTGCGCTTGTTAGTGGTGCATTTGCTATCATGTTTGGTGGTGCATGGTCTGACTTTTTGCCAGCTTTTCTAGCAGGTGGAATTGGCTATGTAGGGATGCTTGGCTTTCTACATTTAGTAGAAATGCGATTTATTGCCGATTTTTTTGCTTCTGTATTTATTGGGGTTAGTGCATTGATATTTGTCCATCATGGCTTTGGTACGCATTTGGATAAGGTCATTATTGGTGCAGTCATGCCACTCGTCCCTGGACTCCATATTACGAATGCCGTCCGTGAATTAATGGCAGGACATCTTGTTTCCGGACTATCCAAAGGAGCAGAGGCTGTACTAACCGCATTTGCGATTGGTGCCGGGGTAGCAATTGCCTTCGCTTTTGTTTAAAGGGGGATTAGCATTGTTGGATATTGGGATACAGCTCATTGCCAGTTTTATTGCAGCTGCTGGATTTGGCATCATCTTTAATGCACCGAGACAATTATTAATCGCATGTGGTTTTGTGGGAATGCTTGGCTGGATTGTGTACTATACCTTGGCAGCAAATGGCATGGATGTACTACCAGCAACTGTGCTTGGTGCCATGGTTGTCGCTGCATTTAGTCACTTTTTTTCCCGTTTCAAAAAATCACCAATTATCATCTTCAATGTTTCAGGTATTATTCCCCTCGTACCGGGTGGGATCGCTTATGATGCGATGCGGAATTTTGTCGTTGGCAATTATTTAATCGGGATTGAACTTTCCAGTAAAGTAATGATGTTAGCAAGCGGCATTGCGATTGGACTCATATTTACAGAGGTATTACACACAATCGTTAAAAAGATGATGCCCACACGTCATAGACAAGCTTAGCACTTTTTTGATTGCGTACTATTTGCTTTCACTAGTATTAAACTTTAGAATAATAAAAGATTATCAACATTGCTGTAAGAAAAATACTTGCAGAATAACTAATACGGATTATTCCACGAATCGAGGCGTTTTACTTGATGAATCAACTAAAGCCAAAAGCAATTATCATCATCTTTGGCGCAACTGGAGATTTGGCCAAGCGTAAACTATTTCCTTCTATATATCGTCTTTGTCAGCATGGCAAAATCTGTGATAACTTTGCTGTGGTTGGAATCGGACGCCGCCCATGGTCCAATGAGCTTTTCCGAGAAAATGTGGAGCAATCCATTAACGATACCCTTTCCTCTAATGAAGATTTAGAGGCATTTTCTTCCCATTTCTACTACCATCCATTTGATGTCACAGATGTAGAGCATTATAAAAGCTTAAATAGCTTTTTAACCGAGCTGGAAGGGCATTATGATACAGATGGAAATAGAATCTTTTATTTGGCAATGGCACCCGAGTTTTTTGGCAGTATTGCCAATAATCTCGCGCAGTATGGCTTGAAGGATAGTAGTGCAGGCTGGACCCGACTTGTAATTGAGAAGCCATTTGGCCATAACCTGCCATCTGCTGAAGCATTAAACAATGAAATTCGTGCTGCCTTTGATGAAGAACAAATATATCGAATTGACCATTATCTAGGTAAAGAAATGGTGCAAAACATTGAAGTTATCCGTTTTGCCAATGGAATATTTGAACATTTATGGAACAATCGTTTCATTTCTAATATCCAAATCACTTCAAGCGAAGTACTTGGTGTAGAAGAGCGTGCACATTATTACGATATTTCCGGTGCAACGCGGGATATGGCACAAAACCATATGCTGCAAATGGTTGCCCTGCTTGCCATGGAGCCACCAATTAAGCTGGAAACAAAGGAAATTCGTTCAGAAAAAGTAAAGGTATTACGTGCTATGCGACAAATGAAGCCAGACGAAGTGGGCGACTATTTTGTCCGTGGTCAATATGGTCCCGGTAAAATTGATGGAGAAGCAGTGAATGGCTATCGTCAGGAAGCGAGTGAACTAGAGGAATCACATACAGAAACCTTCCTAGCTGGTAAGGTGATGATTGATAATTATCGCTGGGCTGGTGTGCCGTTTTATATTCGTACCGGTAAAAGAATGGCTGGTAAAGCAACAAAGATCGTTGTAGAATTCAAAGATATTCCAATGAACCTCTATTACAAGGATCAAAATGAAAAAAATCCAAATCTGCTTGTCATTAATATTTATCCAAATGAAGGAATTACCCTTTATTTAAATGCCAAAAAAGCAGGTATGGGATCACAGGCTGAGCCGATTAAGCTATCCTACACCAATAACGGGGTCGACGGCATTAATACCCCAGAAGCTTATGAAAAATTATTGCATGATTGTATGATTGGTGATGCAACTAACTTTACCCACTGGGATGAAGTGAAATACTCTTGGAGATTCATTGATTCCATCTTAAACGTTTGGTCTGAGCAACAACCAAACTTCCCAAATTATGCAGCTGGATCAATGGGTCCTAAAGAAGCAGATGCATTATTGGAAAAAGACGGCTTCCATTGGTGGCCAGTAACCGAGGACAAACATGAAAATTGATTTATCAATCAACACCCTTGAAGATGGTTTTGCCATCCTTGAGGGTGTTGTTTTCATAAACGGTATAAAAAATTCCTTATTTTGTAACCGTATTTCTATTCTAAATAGGGAATAGCATTAGTAGAGGTAGAATTATAATCGTCCATTTCCATGATAATTAAACAAGGGAGGGAAGGCAGGGTGGTATGAATCCCCTGCCAAACATAATGAAAAAGCAGATTGTCGTTCCTGTTGATGATTCTGAAAATGCGCAGCGTGCACTTGATTTCGCAATCGAACAAGCAAACATACTCCAAGCCAAATTATTTGTCATACATGTACAGCCTCGTTTACAAACACCGAATGTAAAACGTTTTTTCAGCACTGAAGAAATCGAGGAATATTCACTGGAGCTTGGGGCCTCTGTCCTTGCACAATACGATGACAAACTAAATCAATCTGGTGTGGAATTCGAGAAACTCATTCGTATTGGCAGTGCCAAACAGGAAATAGCCGATTTCTCAAAAGATATCCGAGCTTACTGTATTATCATGGGATCCCGTGGACATGGACCCATTAAAGGCACGGTGCTTGGCAGTGTCAGTTACGGCGTCGTTCATGCTGCCCCATGCCCGGTCACAATCGTTCCTTAATGCATCATTATTTTCAGCTAAAAAAACGCAGGTTAGGATCTTTTTTGAAGCCCTTACCTGCGCTTTTTTATATTAAATGTGACCTACTGGTTTTCAGTTGGTTCCTTTTGTTTTTTCTTTTTATGCCGGCCAGTTATTTTTGCTGTTAAATCATCGAACATTGTATACACGACCGGGATTAAAAATAATGTAAAGATTGTGGAGACACTCAATCCGAATATAATGGTTACGGCGAGTGGCTGCTGCATTTCTGCTCCTTCACCAAGTGCAAGCCCCAATGGAATCATCGCCAGGACTGTTGTCAAAGTGGTCATCAGAATTGGCCGTAATCTGCTGACGCCTGCACTTAGAATTGCTTCATACCGATCCATTCCCCTGCGTCGCAATATATTAATATAATCGACTAATACAATGGAGTTGTTCACGACAATCCCTGCAAGCATGATGATTCCAATAAAGGCCGGAATACTTAATGCCAAATTACTAACGTACAGTCCACCAAGTACACCTATGACAGTTGCTGGCATAGAGAACATAATGATAAATGGAAACAGGAAGTTCTCAAACTGCACCGCCATGACCGCATAGACTAGAAAGATGGAAAAGACGAGAGCTAACGCCAAATCAGAGAATGATTCCGTCATATCCTGGACTTGACCGCCAATTTCATAGCTATAGCCTTCTGGAAGATTCATTGCATCCATCGTTTTCTCCACATCAGCTGAAACACTTGCCAAGTCACGTTCTATAACATCTGCCGTCACATTGATTTGTGCCTGCTGATTTTGACGTTGCAAACTGACCGGTCCACGAACTTCTTCAAGTTTCGCAACCTCAGCCAATGGAATCATGGCTCCAGTTGGGCTACTAATTTTCATATCCTCAACATCACTAATAGTACTCCGTTCATTTTCTGGATACACCATCGTAACATCCATTTCATGGCCCGCTTCACGGTACTGTGTAGCAGTTTGCCCGGTAAATTGAAGCTGAATTTGACCTAGAATTTGTTCTTCCGTCAAGCCATGAAAAGCCGCTAATTCTTTATCAATAGAAATATTGAGCTGTGGAACACCATCTGTTGCCCCTGTTTCCGGATTAAACACACCATGAACGGAAGATATTTCATGAACCGTTTGCTGTGCTAACTCCCTTAAGACGTCATGCTCTGGACCAGTCAATTCAATCTCAATTGGATTTCCCGTCCCAATACCAGCTTCCATTTCACTAACCGTAATTTCCGCACCAGCTAAATCACCTAAAGCTGCATCCAACTCCTGTACAATGCTGGCAGATGATTTTGTTCGTTCACTTGCTGGTACCATCTGAATGGTAAATGTAGCGACATTCGTCGATGAACCCCCCATGCCAAAGCCACCACCACCAGCAGATACATAGCTCGTTTCAATTTCTTTATCATAGTTCTTTAGTTTTTCATTTACTTCATCTACTAATGATTCTGTATGTTTTAAGGAACTCCCAGGAGCAGTTTCCACACGAATCTCCACTTGCCCTTGGTCAGAAGCTGGAATAAATTCTGCTCCAATCAATGGGATAAGGAATAAACTACCCACTATAGCCAAAATCGTAACAAAAATGGTTAATATACGGAAACGCAGTACTCCCTTCAATGCTTTACGATAACCTGCATTTACCCAGCCTAAAAACCGATCAAACCAATAACGTCTACCGTGATCCTCCATCGCTTTTGATAGCAATTTAGATGATAGCATTGGCACCAGTGTCACGGCCACTACGAGTGAAGCGATTAATGAAAAGGATACAGTCAATGCCAACGGGGTAAACATATCCGAAGCGATTCCTTCCACGTACACAATCGGCAAAAATACGACCAAAGTTGTTGTCGTGGATGCAATTACTGCAGGAGCGAGCTCCGAGGCACCCTTTGTTGCAGATTCAAAGAGACTATAGCCCTGTTGTCGATAGGAATAAATATTTTCCAGTATTACGATGGAACTGTCCACCATCATACCAATTCCCAACGCCAATCCACCAAGGGTTAGAATATTTAATGTCTCTCCAGTGAAATACATTAATGTAAAGGTTGAAATAATTGCAATTGGAATGGAAAGCCCGATTACAATGGTTGCACGTATACTCTTCAAGAATAACAGTAAGACGAATATGGAAATGAGTCCGCCTATTAAAATATTACTAATAACAGAGTCGATCGACATTTGGATAAATTCAGAGGTATCAATGATGGATTTTAATTCCACATTCGCCGGTAATTCATCGCGTATTTCATCCATGCCATCCGTAATTGCATTGGCGACCTCCACTGTATTGCTATCTGCCTTTTTCATGACAGATAGTACTATGGACGGCTCCCCATTTACAAGAGTTAATGCATTTTCATCCTTGAATGTATCCTCTACTTTGGCTACATCACTTAAATGAATGGTCGCATCTGTAGCTGTTTGTATCAATGTTTGTTCTATATCCTCTACAGAGGTAAACTCACCTGTTACACGAAGCTGCAGATCCTTATCTCCTTTTTCAACCTGACCAGCTGAAGCAGACTTATTTTGACTATTTAATGCTTGGACAATCGTTTGTGGATTAACACCATATTCGGTTAATTTCGCTTGATCCAATACAATTTGAATTTCCCTTGTTTTACCGCCTTCAACAGATACTGAGGCAACCCCTTTTTGTCTTTCAAAAAAAGGCACAACCTGATCTTCAACCATTTCCGTTAGCTTGGCCGTATCCCCACCAGAAACACTTAGCCACATTACTGGTAATTGTTCCGGGCTAAAACGCATAATCCGGGGATCTCCTGCCTGTTCTGGCAAAAATCCCTTCACTTGATCTATCTTTTCCCGAACATCCAGTAAAGCCTGATCCAGATCTACACCATTATTAAACATCATTAGTACAAGCGAAGACCCTGATTGAGAGCGTGATTGAATCGTATTGATTCCTTCTACCGAGCTAATGGAGGATTCTATTGGTTTACTAATTAAATTCTCTATTTCCTGTGGTGCTGCATCCTGATAGGAAGTAGCAACGACCGCAACGGGCAGATCAATCTTAGGAAACAAATCAACAACTAGATTCCGTGCTGATACAGCACCAAGCGCAATAATTGCTAACACAATCATGATGACGCCAACAGGTCTTTTCACAGAAGTATTTACTAGCTTCAAAGTTTAACCCTCCACTCCCACGACTTTAATCTTATCGCCATCTTCCAGTCCTTGCATTCCAGATGTGACAATCTCATCAGCTGCTTGGACATCTCCTTTTATCGCTGACTGACTAGACTGTGACTCCAGTACTTCCACTTCTAACTTTTCAGCATGATGATCACGGACGATAAAAATATACGATGCGTCGCCCTCATCTACAATTGCCTCCGTGGGAATAATAATTGCTTTCTTTACTTTTGTGACGGGAATATTTACTTTAGCAACCGTACCTATCAAAATATCTTTATCCTCTGTTTTCACGGTTACTTCCACTGGAAATAATCCCGTATCATTTGGCATAGATGCAACATGTGTCACCTTCGCCTTATATGCCTTATCTGAAAGCTCGACATCCAGTTCATCATCCACTTTCAATTTACTATGTAGTGCAGCACTTATCGTAAATGTGAGCTTCATCTTATCCAAGTCTGCAAGCATTGCCAACGGATCCTCTCCAGATACCATGTCACCAGTTTCTGCCTGTAAATTCACAATGGTTCCAGCTTTTGATGCACGAATGGTTTGATTGCCAACTGGCGTCTTGATGGTTGCAATCACATCGTCTTTCTTTACTACAGTACCTTCCTTCACGTCAATGGATTCCAATTCACCTGGAGATTCTAACGAAACTGGAGTCAATCGGTTGGCCTCCGCTCGTGCATAAGCAGTACGAACAACTGTCAAGCTATCCTCTTTTGCCTCAGTAACCTCCACTGGTGTTTCTTTCGCTTCTTCCGTTTTATCCTTTGTATCATCAGCTTCTGTACAAGCAGCAAGCACACTTATAAGGAATGCCGCTACAAGTAGTAGACGTCGTTTTTTCATATCGTCAGCTCCTCGTTAAATCTGTCATTATGAACGCTGTTTTTATGTGGTGAAACAATTATGATTATTTCAAATTCTATAAATAGAATACCAGTTAAATCAGCTTTGAAAATATACGCTTATTCCCTTGCTATTAATCACGCCAATCCATCTGGTGACTTATAAAAAAGTAAATGATAACTTTCATAAGTATACATGGACTGCATGTACCATGACAAGTTGAACTACCCGCCACTTATCGACCTTACGGTCTGATTGAAGTGGGGGATTCTTGGGAACAGAGCATACTTAACTATAGCGGTATACACCGATAGTCAGCGGTTTCTCTTATTAACCGAGCTATCCCCGCAGTCCCTGCGGTTCTTGGTGAACTTTGCTTAAGCTAGCGCTTGTATGCGCAATCCTTCAGCCAATATGTTTTTGCTGGCATTTATATCACGATCGTGAGGAGTGAAACAAACGGAACAGGACCAGCTTCTACTTTTAAGTGACTTCTTGCCGTCCTGATGTCCACATCCAGAACATATTTGGCTGGATGGAAACCATCTGCTTACTCTCACGATTGTTTTGCCATACCAGTCAGCTTTATACTGTAATTTAGTGACAAAACTAGACCAGGATACATCAGAGATTGCTTTTGCCAGCTTGTGATTCCGTAACATTCCCTTGACATTTAAGTCCTCAATACAGATGATATCGTGGTTTTTGATAATCTCTGTGGTTAACTTATTTAAAAAGTCGTTACGTTGATTCATCACTTTTTCATACAATCTAGCTACTTTTCGCTTTTGTTTTTGATAATTTTTAGCTTCAAAAAGAGGTATACCGTTCTTTTTTGCGTTTAATGCGCGTCTTGCTAGCTTTCGCTGTTCTCTTTTTAATTTCTTTTCCATTTTTGTTGTAAACTTGTTGTTATCTACTTTCTGGCCATCAGAAAAAATCGCAAAATCAGTAATGCCTAAATCTATCCCAATCGCAGCATGTGTTTTCGGAAGTTCACTTATTTCTGTTTCTGCTAAAATCGAAACAAAATATTTGCCAGTTGGGTTTCTTCTTATGGTTGCATGTATGATCCGTCCACGAACTTCACGACTTTTGGCAAATCGAACGAGACCTAGTTTAGGAAGCTTGATTTTGTTTTCGATAATCGCGATATTCCCGTTCGTTTGTTTTGTCTTATAAGACTGCACATGATTCTTTTTGGATTTAAAACGTGGAGCTTTATTTTGTTTCTTAAAAAATCTCAGGAAAGCGTCTGCAAGATTTTGTAGTGATGACTGAAGCGCGATGCTGTCGACTTCCTTTAACCAAGTCAATTCTTGTTTTAGCTGGGGTAATTGAGCAGAGCAAGTGTTGTAGGATAATCCCTTTCCTGTTTCGTTGTACGTATGATTCCATATCGCAAGAAAATGGTTAAAAACAAAGCGACTGCACCCAATGGTTTTGTTGATTAATTCTGTTTGTTTTTTCGTCGGATAGATACGAAAGCTATAGGCTTTATGAACAAGCATGATATTCCTCCTTTAACGGGAACATTTGTTCTATTATATCATACAAATACTGTTCAGACAACGTTTTCAGGAGAATAATTAATTGTTTCAAGCCCCACTAAATGAAGTTTTCACATTACATATGCTTTCAAGCTGTCGGACAATTGAGATTGCTAAAGCAATCCCTTGTCCGAAGGCGATTCATCTCCCACTTATCGCTGGGCTTTGCCCTTCACGCGCTTGAAGAAGGAGTTTTCTCGCCTGTTTTTGATAAACGAAAAGGATGAAAAACCTTTATATATCAATCAAAAATAAAAAACTGCGGTATCATTTGCTGATGGCACGCAGTTCATATGAAACCAATTATATTTAATTGGAGCGAGCATAAAATAGTTCACGAACATCATTCGCAATAATCCTTCCTGTCCGATTCAACTGCTGGCTCACCGTATTCTCTGATACATCTACTTCCAGTCTCGTATCATCATAAAAATGGACAATCGTTCGTTGTTTAAATGCCTCTGTCGTATAGACCTGATAATAATTCAAAAACACGCATTTTGGATTTCTTTCAGACTTAATAGGGACCATGTATACCCCATATTTTGTGGAAATAGGAATAGGTATTTTATTATGTATTTTATAATTCGTTTTTATATTTGATTTTTGCCTTTCGTAGGGAACACCAAACTTTTTGCAATTATAATTCATAATTTCCTTCACTGATTTCACCGTCAAGTGTTTCTCATGCTGATTCAGAATAGCAGATCGATAATACGCATGTTCCACAGCCACTATTGCCTTCGTGTTCCATGTAATACGAAGGGGATCCAGCTTCTTCCTCCACATATATCTCCCTCTTTTTCAGTGTATTCATAGTTCAAAATGCCTATATACTGTTTAGTATACTACACAAAATAATAAAAATCTATTTATTTAGATAATTTAATTTATAATATGAATTTGAAGGATATGAAGTGAAACTTCAATCAGTGGGGGTTTTTGCCCCTTCCCCACTGATTGTTAGTTGAACCAATCAGGCCTTTACTGGCTATTAATCTGTGATAAAAGCTGTACAGTGCCATCACAAGATGTCTGTACAGCCTTTGCTTTAATATACTTCTACTTGACCCATCATACCATTATCTTCATGCTCAAGAATATGGCAATGATACATATAAATCCCCTCTTCCGGGAAAGTAACAAGCAGTTTAACTCGTTCATCCGGTTCAATCAATACACTGTCCTTCCAGCCACGTTCATGTGGTTCAGGCTCTTTTCCATCACGGGATATGATTTTGAATTGTGTACCATGGATGTGGAATGGATGAATCATTCCTCCCATCATGTCCGGTTTATTGTAAATTTCCCAAACCTCTGAAACACCTTTTTCCTGCCTAAAGTCAATCCGGTTTGGATCAAATTTTTTCCCATTTATCGTAACCTTATCCATCATCCCAAACAATTCAATCTCCTTGCTGACTGGTAATGACTTCTCTTCCTCCGAGAGAAACGGAGTATTATCTGTCCAAGCTGCCGCATCCAACTTCTCTGTACTTTCATCTATCTTCCATTCAAAAGGTAACAAAGCATTTCCCGCTTCATCGGTGATGGCAATTGGTTCATGAGGGTCCATTTTCGAAAAGTCAATTAAAATTTCGGCACGTTCCGACGGTGATAAAGTTATCTCTTCGGTTTCAATCGGTTCACTTAATAATCCACCATCTGAGGCAATCTGGGTAAATGTGCCCGCATTGCTTAAACGAAAGGTGTAGTTTCGAGCATTCGCACCGTTCAGGATTCGAAAGCGCATGATTGGTTGTGTGATGGTCAGCTTCGGATTCATGGTGCCATTAACGATTGAAATATCCCCAATTGTTCCATCGTTATTCATCAAACCGTCATAGTTAAGCTGTTCTCCGTCAAAGAGTCGATCTTGAAAAATAAGCGGAATATCATCGACACCATATGTATGTGGTAAGGCAGTGGCGTCTTCATCTGTATCGGTGACATATAGCATTCCTGCAAGTCCTTTAAAAACTTGCTTTGCCGTCAATTCATGCGGATGTGGGTGATACCATAAGGTTGCTGCCGGCTGATCTGCTTTTAAGGTAACCATTTTCGTTTCGCCTGGCTGAATGACTTTGCTTGGACCACCATCCTCACTTCCTGGCACTTCAAGGCCATGCCAATGAAATGTTGTTGGTTCTTTCAGTTCATTCCTCACTTTAACTTTTACCGTTTCACCTTTCTTAAGCCGCATAGTTGGCCCCAGCAAATCACCATTATATCCATATGTTTTCGTTGCGCCATCCTCAAAAAATTCAGTTATGCCTTCCTGAGCTACTACCTCATAGTCATAATCAGCATCCTGCTTTTTTTCCAACAAGGGTGGGATTGTGAGCTCCTTTATTCCTTTTGATGCTTGAAGTGGAGGGATATCATCATGATCCATATGTCCTTGCATCCCTTCCATATTCTCATGGTCCATTCCCATACTATCTTCACTATGCATATTTCCATGCTCCACCGGTTTACTGGAAGGTTGATTTGTAGACGGACTTTTGCAGCCCGCGAGTAACAACAGCAAGCCTATAAAGATGAATAGCTTTCGTTTCATTTTCTTACTCCTTTATGCGTTGAATATTTTGTATCGCTTTGCATATTGAACGTTCAACTAGACTCATATGCAATAGCTTTCATCCAATTGTATAACCCTTTTCCCCCCCGTTCCATACATTTTCCTGCACCCATCATACCGAATCATTATCAAGAATTCGTGCATGCTACACACCAGATAATGTGAATCTTCAATACCCCACTTACTGTTCTTGTTATAAACAAAAACTTCTGAAGTGGGGATCTTACAGCCAGTTAATCTGTGATAAAGTGAAACTTCAATCAGTGGGGATATTCGCACTTCCCCCACTGATTGTTAGTTGAACCAATCAGGCCTTTACTGGCTGTTGATCCCCGCTGATAATATTTATTATCAACAAAAATTCTTGATGTGGGATCTTACAGCCAGTTAATCTGTGATAAAGTGAAACTTCAATCAGTGGGGATATTCGCACTTCCCCCACTGATTGTTAGTTGAACCAATCAGGCCTTTACTGGCTGTTGATCCCCGCTGACAATATTTATTATCAACAAAAATTCTTGATGTGGGATCTTACAGCCAGTTAATCTGTGATAAACGAGGGAAATGTACTATTTTATACAAGGAAAGGAGAACCTCCCGGCAATCGGAAAGTTCCCCTTTCTTGTGTCTATCCATGTGGTGCATGAATCCATTTATAGCCTATACCCCAAACTGTAATAAAATGGTCATCTATCGGAAAACCGGATTGACGGATTTTATCTCTAATATTTCGAACATGGGAGTCCACCGTTCTTCCACCTGTTTCTGATTCAAAACCCCAGATCAACTCGATGAGTCGCTCTCTTTCAAATACTTGATTGGGATTTTTCATTAATAGTCCAATCATGGCAAATTCTTTCGGCGTTAGTTTGATGGATCTGCCTTGATACGTTAATTCATATTTTATTTCATCCCAACGTAATCCATTCCATTCAATGGCATGGGTTGGGGCTTGTCTCCGTAATAAAGCTTCCATCCTGGCCAATAACTCATCTTCATTAAAAGGCTTGATTATATAATCATCCGCTCCCAGCTTTAGCCCTTTAATGATATCTGCTTTCTGCTCACGGGCAGTAACCATGATAATTGGGATATCTGACATGTTTCTAATTTCCTTACATAGCTCCCAACCATCCATTCCGGGCATCATGATGTCGAGTAATACCAAATCAAAGGATTTTTCCTCTAATAATTGCAGCGCTTCGTTTGCATCAGATGCTTTCATACATTCATAGTTATGTGGCTGTAGATATAATGCTAATAAATCCAGCATTCTTTTTTCATCGTCTACTAATAGCACTTTCCTCATCGATATGGCCTCTCCTTAATGAAATGATTACGGTCGTTCCTTTTGCCAGCTCACTTCGTATCGCTATCGTTCCTCCATGCGCTTCGATAATTTCTTTCGCAATTGCCAGCCCTATCCCTGTCCCACCACTTTCTCTGGAACGAGATTTTTCCACTCGGTATAAGCGATCAAATATATATGGTAAATCCGCGTCAGGTATACCTTCCCCTTCATCCGAAACCGTAATAACAACATCGGTATCGGTTTGACTCACCTCTAAAGCTATTTTCTTTCCTTCCCTGGTATGCTTGCTAGCGTTGTCCAGCACATTTATCAAGACCTGCTGCATTCGTTTAGGATCAAGCTTCACATCCAGATTTTCCGGACAGGACACGACAAAACGGATATTCTTTTGTTCGATAACTGGTCTCATTCGCTCTTCAATGCTATGAATCAATTGGCTTAATTGTATATTTTCAGGATAAATAACGAACGTATTCTCATCCATTTTTGCCAAATCGAATAGATTTTTGACCAGTACTGTAACACGCTCTGTCTCTTCTTGGATAATATATAGATATTCTTTCTGTTCTTCATCGGAAAAGTCTCGTTTGCTGATCAGATCTGCATACCCTTTAATATACGTTAATGGTGTTCGTAACTCATGAGAAATACTTGCAAGAAACTCATTCCTATCCTTTTTTAACCGTTCGAGATCACTGGATAAAGACATGATGGAACGTGCTAATTCTCCAAGCTCATCCCGGCGATCTGTAGATAAATCAACTTTGGTTTTCCCTTTACTTAGTTGCTCTGTTGCTTCTTTCATCTTAATTAATGGTAATGTAATAAACCGAGATAATATAAAAATAGTAATAATCGTCAACAGAACGGTCATTTGCCCTACTAAGAAAAACTGATTACTTAAATGATCTACTGTATTTTTAACAATATTGGTATGGGCAAACATGAATACATGTCCTTGATGAGCGCCTTCTATTGTAATCGGACTATCTGCTACAATATACTTCTTTTCATCCCAACGATCCTCAATAATTTTACCCATTGTAGGAATGTTTTTATAATCATTGTGACGAATGACATCCTTCATTTCACTTTCAACCGGATCTGAAGCAATCATGATTTTTCCAGCTGCATCTGTAACGATAACAGCAAAATCTGAAGCAGATTCCATTACGCCCACATGCTCTAAAGTGGAAGGGGTGAAATCATCCTCTAATACGTCCCGATGTGTATTGGCCCGCGCTAATAAATTATTCATGATTTCATCGATACGATCATTGACAAGGTTTGTATATAAAATGAAAAAAAGAAATGCTTCAATAATGACAATAAACACGAAAAACAATAATCCTATTTTTAAAGACAATTTATTAAACATCATTTTTGTCCTCTCTACAACCAATAGGTTAATGTATCAAATAGACCAATCCCTATCAGTAATCCACCAGCAATTTTTTGGGTAATGACACCTATTTTTCTGCTTTTCTTCAAGATTACGCCACTCGCGCCAACATACCAAATCAAAAAAACCACCAACAAAAGTGGGATGGAGGTTCCAATCCCAAATACAGCTGGCAAAAACACGCCATAGGATGTCGTCCATACTATTGGCATTAAGGTCATGAAAAAGAGAATGAACATCGTTGGACAAAATGCCAATGTAAAACTAACTCCCATTAAAAAACTACCAACATAGCTATCTGTTAATTTTTTAGGGAACTTAATTCGGCCAAAGGATTTATTAAATTGAAATACCCCTACTATAAATAAACCAATCACAATAAGTATTGGTCCAATTGCTTTTCTTATCATGGGGAAGAATGGTACGAGCGTGTTCTTCACTTCATTCCCCAGCATCCAAATCAGCATACCCAGCAAGGAAAAGACGACAAGCTTCCCCAATATAAATAGACATATATGTAACCAGGGAATCTGCTCTTTTATTGTCTTGTTGCCATATATCGTGATTGCACTCACATTACTCGTTAGCTGGCATGGAGCCACAGCCCCAACCAATCCTAAAAAGAAAGCAAATAATAATGGGATATGCTCAAATCCATAAGCAATTCCATGTATAGGTCCGCTTAAAGCTTGGCTCATTTGATTAAAGAAGTCAAACAACGTTCTCCCTCCATTACACCAAAACTTCTCATGCATCGAATCTAAGTACCAATTTCCGAGCAAATGATGATTCAGCCTTGCTCAAATCATAGTCCATAAATACGCCCGTTTCCCTTCCCTAGTATACAATTCAAATATCAAGAATGTATGAATTTACGGCGATTTGTCACAAAAATGAGTCCGTTCATAAAGACTACAATATATCTTGACAATTTATGCACATGTTGCGTCTAAAATAAGACGAGCTCGTAATATAATAAGGGTGGATGTCTATTAAAAAAGGGGCTTGATATTTTGGCGGAGATTAACATATTTCTAGCTTTTGGTGCTGGTTTCCTTTCTTTTATTTCACCTTGTGTATTGCCACTTTACCCTGCATTTCTATCCTATATTACTGGAATGAGCGTCAGTGAAATAAGTGAAGAAAATAAGGGTTTAAATAAAAAGGCTATTTTACACACTGTTTTATTTCTATTCGGGTTTTCAAGTGTTTTTATAATGATTGGATTTACCACATCACTTCTATCTGAATTTCTACTAACGTACCAGGGGATTATTAGACAAATCGGAGCTATTTTAATTATTTTTTTCGGATTAGTAATTGTTGGTATTCTCAACTTCAAGTTTCTAATGAAAAATAAAACCATTGCCTTTAAAAATCGCCCTGGAGGATTTGTGGGTTCTTTTATTATTGGTATGGCTTTTTCGTTGGGATGGACACCTTGTATGGGACCAATCTTAGCAATTGTATTATCTTTAGCTGCAACCAATCCTGAAATTGGTATGGTGATGATGATCAGTTATGTATTAGGTTTTTCTATTCCATTTTTATTGTTAGCCTTTTTTGTAGGGAAATTAAAATGGTTTAAAAAACATAGTCGCCTATTCGTTAAAGTCGGTGGCTACATGATGATTTTCATGGGAATTGCGTTGTACTTTGACTGGATGACCAAATTAACCTCATTTT
This sequence comes from Ornithinibacillus gellani, assembly GCF_003730295.1. Classification (GTDB taxonomy): domain Bacteria; phylum Bacillota; class Bacilli; order Bacillales; family Amphibacillaceae; genus Ornithinibacillus_A; species Ornithinibacillus_A gellani. Next base: position 227,551 of record NZ_QTSZ01000047.1, on the reverse strand, counting down.
TGGCAGGTTGGTTTGGCTTTTATGGTTTATAAATAGTCTAAATATACTATACGAGGAGTGTTCATGATGAAAAAAAGTATATTGATCTTACTCGGATTCACGTTTCTATTCATAATGGCTGCATGTGGTGAGGACACATCTGACAAAGGTGAAACGAAGGATATTAAGAAAATGGTTGAGGAATACAGTACGAAGGTTTCAAATGATGAGGTTTCCGCCTCCATCACTTCTGAGGAGCTTATTGTAACAGATGCCAAAGATAAGGAGACCACATATGACCTGCCAGAGGATGAGTTCTTTGTCTCCATTGCACCATTTGTTCAGGAGACCCATCCTTGCAGCATTCATAGTTTAACCGGCTGTCAAGGGGAATTAGCAGAAAAAGAATTCGATGTATTTATTGAAGATGAGGATGGTAATATCATCATTGATGAAAAGCTGACTTCACTGAAAAATGGCTTTATCGATTTATGGTTACCACGTGACAAAAACTTTCAAGTAAAGATCCAATATGATTCAAAAACCGTTGAATCTGAGATTTCTACTTTTGAAGGCGACAATACTTGCATTACAACCATGCAATTAATTTAATATTTCAAGTAACTGTAAATGAAATACATTCGCTATGTGATTTGAATCGAATCTTATCAAAGATTCGATTCTTTTCTATTCTAAGTTACGTTGAATTTCATTCGTGCGTCATCTTACTCAAAAAAGCAGCCTAGGTTTAACCCAGACTGCTTCTTACACGAAATGTATTAGCGATTCGTGTCACGGTTGCCATCATCCACATCTTCGTTCAGGTCTTGATTTAAATCTTCTTCCAGGTTATCGTTGTTGTTATCATTGTTATTGTTTGGTGCTTCGTTGTTCGGAACATTATCGTCATTATTTGGTACATTATCATTATTATCGTCATTCACATTACAAGCAGTAATTAATGATAACGCCAAAAATAGTACACCAAACTTCATCAAACCTTTCTTAAACATGAAGCATCCTCCTTTGTATGTTCGCTTTCAAAGGTAGTTTGCCCGTTTTTTTTCTATCCATACAAAAATATATCAAGTTAGTATGACAGACAGAAAAAGCTGCTTCACCCAAAGGAATGAAACAGCTTTTTTATTTATGATTTATTTAATAGCAAATGTTATTTCCGCTTCACATGCGACTTCACCATCTACCGTAGCTTTGCCTTTCCCTTTACCAATCGGCCCCTTCACACGAGTAATTTCTACTTCCAGTCGTAGTTGGTCACCTGGCTTCACCTGGCGTTTAAAACGACATTTATCCACCCCTGCTAAAAATCCTATCTTTCCTTTGTTCTCTTCTTTTCCCAAAACTGCGATTGCTCCAACCTGTGCAAGTGACTCAATAATTAAGACACCTGGCATAACAGGATATTCTGGAAAATGCCCTTGAAAAAAAGGTTCATTGAAGGAAACATTTTTCAATCCGACTACGCGTTTTCCTTCTTCCATTTCCAAGACACGATCTACAAGTAAAAATGGATATCGATGTGGGATTATTTCTTTAATATCAAGTTCCATTTCCTACACTTCCTCTCGTATGTATATCAATTCTTACTACATATATGTTGTTCATTATAGCAGAAAAATGTTTGAAAATATGCATTTTGAGGTAAAACTATATTATTAACTGGAAGCGTTCCGGTAGAGGGGAGGCATCGTTCATGCTTTGGACATTAATATGTATTTTATTGATATTATGGATCCTAGGATTTTCTTTCAAAATCGCAGGTGGACTTGTCCACATTCTACTTGTTATTGCGCTTGTTATCCTAATCATTCGTTTGGTTACCGGTGGACGAAAACCATAATCAAAGGGCTTGCATCCATTTGGTGCAAGCCCTTTTCAATCATGCCTATATTATTTTTTCTTCACAATGTCAACGATATGCTGCCATGTCTCTTTGTTTAATGCATCCTTTGGAACTCCTTCTCCAATGACGCCATAACCAATCATTATTCCAATAATAAAGGCTGCAGCTGCAAGCAGAAGAATGATAATGACGCGTAGCCAAATTGGGAAGACCCGCCGACGCGGTTTTTTCTTCCTGCGTTTTTCTTGTTTGCGAAGCTTTTTTTGACTTTTGCGATTGGTCACATTACCAGCATCAGTTGCTTGTTTTTGAAGCGCTTTCTGCTCTTTTCTCGTTGCACGTTCATTGCGACTCTCTTTGGCAGCTGTTGATTGTTTCGCGCTCGTCTGCTTTTGTTTCGTCTTGCTTTCCTTTACAGGTCTTTCTGATTGTTTTATTGACATGGCTTGGTTCTCCTTCATCCATCTGAAAAATACTTGGGTAAATGTTCACTTCAGCATGCATTTCATAAAACTGGGCACTTAGCGAAGTGAATTAATGAGTCCAAGCATTTGATCACTCATCGAGATGGTTCTTGCATTAAATTGGTACGCCCGTTGGGTCATTAGCATCTCTGTCATTTGTTCGGATAGATCAACATTGGATTGCTCCAATGCACCACTCTCCAGTACATTTGTAACAGGCTGTACCGCTTGCATCAATTGATTAACGTCATATGGCGCACCATCTATTACAGGGATACGGAAACGATTATGCTCTACTGCTTCCAGTAAATGTGGTTGAACAGCTTCTACTAACGCAAGCTGACCAACTGTTTGTTCCATTCCATTTCTATAAATATGGATGCTTCCATTTGTATCGATTGAAATATCTTCAAATCCATCTGGAATCACAATCGGACCGTTTACGCCCAGGATTGGATTACCTTCACTTGTTACAAGCGTGACTGCAGTCTGATCTGCTGTCGGTGACAAATACAAAGCACCATCTCTTGTATAATGGGTTTCCATTTGACCATCATCAGCTTGAACTTGCACTTGTAAAAAATGCTGTGGCTGTAGTAGAGCTATATCTAAGCCTCGTCCCGTTTGGTTCACGGATCCGAGCGTTAAGTCTGAACGAATAGAGCCAAGAGCTGCCCCAGAACCAACACGAACCCCATTGGGAGTCGTACGTCCATCCATATTAGCTGGATGCTGCATATTATTGATTTGCTGGTAAAGCAAAGAAGAAAATTCAGCTTGTCTACTTTTATAACCTGCTGTTTGACTATTTGCCATATTATTACCAATGAGATCTAGTTTATTTTGGAGCTGATTCATTGTTGCAGCTGCCTGGATCATTGTCCGTGACATTCTTTATTCCTCCTACACAGAAAAACACATATTATTTACAAGTTTTAACCAATACGACCAATTTCATTAACAGCTTTGCCCATACTCTCATCATAGGCCTTTAATACACGCTGATTCGTTTCAAACATACGATAAGAATTCATCATTTCTGTCATGGTTTGCATCGTATCTACATTGGATTGCTCCAGGTACCCTTGCTTTACTTGATAGCTTGATTGGAGTGGCATATTTTCCGCTTCTCCAGCGTAAATACCTTCGCCTTCCTTCGCTAAGCTATTCGGCTCCGCTACATAGGCAATACCTAAATCTAATCCAGCTGTTTCCACCATACCATTGTCTACTGAAAGACCATTTGTTTGAATTCGATTACCTGCCTGATTCAATACATAATAGCCTTGGTTTGTCGTTAAAAATCCTTCCCCGTCCACTGAGAAATTACCGTTTCTTGTATAGCGAATTTCACCAGCTGCATTTTGAATGGTAAAAAAAGCTTTTCCAGTTTCATCTGGATATGCGCCATCTACCAATGCAAAATCTGTTGGAAGACCCGTTTGACGAATATCTCCCTGTGAAAAATCAGGTAGTATCTCATGTACATAAACACCTGTATTCAATGGACCAACAGGACGATTTACTGGCATGTTTGTCCCATTTTTTAATGGACTTTGCTTCGTGCCCATCTCATGCAACAGCATTTCCGGAAATGCACGCAATGACGCTTGGTCCGCTTTAAAGCCCGGTGTTTGAGCATTTGCAATATTATTAGACAATGCTTCTTGTCGGCGCTGCTGTGCAATCATGCCGCTCGCAGCTGTATAAAATCCTCTAAGCAAGATGACAACTCCTCTCTATGGACACTAAATCCATTCGCGTGATTAAATGATGCTTCTTCGTTCAATTTTATCAATATTTTCAAGCATCATTCCGGTACCTTTTGCTACACAATTCATAGGTTCCTCAGCAATAAATACTGGTACCTTTAATTCTTCTGCAAGTAATTCATCAATACCATGAATTAATGCTCCACCACCAGTTAAAATAACGCCGCGATCAATGATGTCTGCTGAAAGCTCAGGAGGTGTACGTTCTAATACGGATTTGGCAGACTGAACAATGAGCGATACTGGTTCACGTAACGCCTCTTCAATTTCTTCAGAATGAATCGTAATGGTGCGTGGAAGACCTGAAACCATGTCACGTCCTCTAATATCCATTGATTCTTTACGAGAACCCGAAAAGACAGTGGCTACATTTATCTTAATATCCTCAGCTGTACGTTCCCCAATCAGAAGCTTGTACTTCTTTTTGATGTACTGAAGAATTTCAAAATCAAAGTCATCACCGGCCATTTTGATGGATTCTGCCGTTACAATATCTCCCATCGAAAGTACAGCAACATCTGTTGTTCCACCACCAATATCTACAACCATATTACCGCTTGGTTGGAAAATTTCCATTCCGGCACCAATTGCTGCAACTTTTGGTTCTTCTTCCAAATACACTTTTTTACCGCCTGATTTCTCGGCGGCTTCTTTGATTGCCTTTTGCTCCACCTTCGTAATATTCGTCGGGCAGCAAATCAGCATTCTCGGTTTAGATAAAAAACCTCGAACATTAATTTTATTTATAAAATGCTTTAACATTGCTTCTGTTACATCAAAGTCAGCAATCACCCCGTCTTTTAACGGGCGAATGGCTTCAATATTTCCTGGTGTCCGTCCAACCATACGACGTGCAGCTTCTCCAACTTCCAGGACTTTTCCAGTTACACGGTCCATTGCAACGACGGCTGGTTCATTTAATACAATTCCTTTACCTTTTACGTGAATCAAAACATTGGCAGTTCCAAGGTCAATTCCTATATCTCTGGAAAACATGAATCGAGATCCTCCTAGCTTAATAACTATCTTGCACCTGTTAGAAAACATAATGCTACTAATATTATATTTTACCACATCTTTCTACAATTAACTGCATTTATAGGAAAAAGGTTGTGATTTTTTTAAGACATATGTCAGAAGAGAATAACGAAAGAAATATGAGAAGGGAAGAAATAGATTATACCATAGCAGAATGGGCATTTAACGATGGCTTGGAGTGGTGACAGCCATACATTGCACCAACTCCAAGCAGGTAATACTCTAGCTTGTCGGTTCAGCAGCGGCATTTTCCAGCTTGTATTTTTTTCTTGTCGCCTCGCCACCACGTAAATGACGGATGGATTTATGATATTCCAAAATTTCTTTTACCTGGGCTGCCAATTCCGGATTAATTTCCGGCAGACGTTCTGTTAAATCCTTATGAACTGTACTCTTTGATACACCAAATTCCTTTGCAATCATACGGACGGTTTTCCTTGTCTCTACAACATGTTCACCTATCCTGATTGTCCTTTCTTTGATGTAATCGTGCACACCCTTCGCCTCCTATGTTGGATAATTTCCGAGGTGCGGTTTGAGACAAGGTGATTGGAAAGCCAGCTGTAGCAAGGCCGCTTATCATGCTACGTATATTTAAGCAGCCCATTCTTCCAGATGTCGTGAAGCCGCTTATAATCCTTCCAGTATGGTGATCCAATAAACTGGCATTCCAATGTATCTGCTTCCATATCATGATGTATGCGATTTGCATGTACTTTAAACAATATGTATCCATTTCAAATGATGTCACTCAGTATTAAAGGAACCACACAAGCTCTCACCTCAGACTTGACTCATTGCTTGGTTTGTAACATTTTATTACCAAGCTTTCAGTATTATGATTATTTTTGAAGTCTTTAGCGGGAGGTATTACAATTGGACTGGCCTGAACAGCCTATGGAAGATCAGATGTGGAAGACAGCAAAAAGCCCCATGATTTCATATCATGGAGCTCTAGCTCTATTAAAAAGGGTTCTTTGTTTAAAACCATTTCGCATATACCATTCCAAATATCATTCACTTATTCGATTATTAGGTCCCTCAATAAAAATAAATTTATCCTATAGTGCTTGGATTGCCGTCAACCTGACCAAACTCAGGATCCGCCAATTCCTGTCCAGCATTCATCGAACCGACAGCAATGACAAAAGCAATCAAAACTGCACCAAGAAACATTTTGAGTACTTTCATGGTACCCCCTCCATTTCCTTTTGATGAAATGTTTATTCATTGAACCCTTTTATAGCAAATTCAAAGCAAACTTTGATGCTATAGCTTCCCTTGGCTCATACAGTTTCATTTCATGTGCAGCAGATCGGCATTCATCTTCTCCTGCAAAACATTGGAGGTGGTGAAAAAAATTCATGTAGCATACTCCCTTCACAAAGGAAGGAGAGGCGACCCTTTCATGGTGGCTAAGCGAAGCCATTTCCAGATGAGTGACTATCCATTATTGCATGCTAGTTATTAAGCACTGGATAAATTTTTCATTGCATTCAGGGGCAAACGACTAAAAAAGTAATCACTGCGGCGATTAATAAAACAATTGTAAGACTTCATCAGCAGTTGTTCATCCTGTTTAGCCATGCCCATATAATAAATCCCAAAAGGACTCGTTAATGGAATACTTTCCAATAATTCAATTGCTCTTTTGTAATTACCTTTTGCAATCTCAATATGTGCCTGTTCACTTGGATCCTCACTTGATATACCATCCACTTGATTAAAATGGGCTGAAATAAAAGGGATATTGTAATTACAAATCGCATGTATATATTTGTCCATTTCGTTTTCCTTTGCGATTTTCAACGCTTCATTAAAGTGATACATCCCCTGTGAATACGTATCAAAGGTGTAGGTTAAACCAAGGTTAATGTGCAAGGATGCCTTTGTTTGCGGACTGTTTGTCTGGTTAAGCGCGCGAAAGGCATACTTTCTTGCCATAATGACTTCATTTCGCATCCAATGATAAAATACGAGCTGCTGATGTAAACGTAAATCCAAACACGAAAGCATAAATGGATCTTCAATTTTAGAAAATAACTCAAATTGGACATCTAAAAATTTACCAATTTTATCGTAATTATTTACATCGAAATAACAGCCGACCTTCGTCAATTCAATTAAGCAATATAGAATAATATCATCTGTGTGGATACGATTAAGCTTTTGAACACATACATACGTTGGAATTTTATTTGTGCGGCGATCGATGATGAGTTGATAAACAGCTGCCCATTGTTTATTTTTCAATACATGGGATTGCTTGTTGATATGAATAAGCTTCTGAAGATCGTTATACAAGCCGTTCATATACAAAAATTCCATTCCAATTCTGCTTGAATAACTGGATTTGTTTTGTAGGCAATAATCGCGCATGAATTCAATTGCTTCTGACCGTGGATATTTCTGTAACAATTGGTGAAAAACCTGCTCGAACGCAAGACTCGGATCATTCGCGTCCGTAAGTAATTCATCGTACAGGCTATACTTCGTACGCTCCATTCCTAACTTTCCTTTCCGCTTTATGGCAATGTTTTTTCATTTAGTGGACGATGTCAATCAAAAGTCGTTTAAGGACTTTCTTACCTTTCGCATGACGCTCCATTCAAAATATGACATAATGTCTAATACTTTTTGGATTTTTGTATGTATTCATTATATTAACATATTATTTGTCATTTTTTTCAACTATCGTTCGACAAATTTCTCACTGTTTGTTCTGTATAAAAGAAAAAAGAAGCATCTGGGACAAAACCTAGTGAAACATAACAAAAAGAGTTTCAGTAAATGAATGGTACTGGAACTCCTCTCCCTTTTATTAATCACCTTCGCGTTCCATGGACCGGCCTGAACCAAAAAAACGATCATGGTTATCTTTTCGTGATAAACATGACCGTTTTTTTATGATGAGGGACTAGTTATGTTTCAGTCCCTTCTCTCGTTCTTCTTATTGTTCTGGCGTATCTGTTGCTTCATCTTCTACTGGTTCTTCTTGTTCTTCACCTTCAGCTGGCTCTTCATTTTCAACAGGTTCTTCCTCGGAAGCATCACTTTCATCTTGCGTTTGTTCCGCGTCCTCTGGTGCCTCTTCATTTTCTGCTGATTCTTGTGATTCCTGCTCTTGGCTTGCTTCATCTGCTTGAACTGCATCAAGCTTGGATACTGGTTGATTAAAGAACGTTTCCGGGTTCACCGTCTTGCCATCCTTACGTAACTCAAAGTGTAAATAGTTACCTAAGTCTTTGCCAAATAGATTTTTGCCTGCTTTGGCAATGGTTTCTCCCTGCTTCACCTTGTCCCCAGCCTTCACCTGTACATCTCCAAGGCTAGCATAATAAGTCGTAACGTCATTCTCATGTTCCAAATGGACGACCATGCCTAGCACTGGATCCTCCTTGACCTCTGCCACTGTTCCACTTAAAGATGCAAGAACCTCGAATGCGCTGCCATCAGATGCAGCAATATCAATTCCTGTGCTCTGATAATAGCGATTGTTGTAAAGGACAAGCGCTAATTCCTTATCCTTTTTATCTGCGTTGTAATCATAAAATTTAGTTACGATTTCTGCTTGTTCCAGGTCCCTTATTGGCATCTTAATGGTTTCCTGCTGATCCATCACAGCCTGAACATCATCGCCAAATGAATTTGGCAGGTCACTAGCCTCAGTATCCGGCTGCTGAGTTGTATCTGAAATTTGCTTGTCTACATTTTGATACCAGACGACAACTGTTAGTAGTATGGCAGCGACGGCTAGGTACAGCGTTGGGAAAAACCATTTCTTACGTGTAATTTGGCTCCATTTTGAAGCACGCTTGTTTTCTTCTTTCATTCATTCATCACCTCAACAACCATTCTGAACAGAAATGCAGCATTCTATACGTCAGATACCATATTTTTGTGATGTTTTTTCATTTTTGGGGTATCCTAAGCAGTTGTGAGGTGATTTCTAACTATTTATCACAGATTAATTGGCTGTAAGACCAAATGGGGATCAACAGCCAGTAAAGGCCTGACTGGTTCAACTAACAATCAGTGGGTGAAGGACGAAAAGCCCACTGATTGAAGTTCATTTTATTTCGCTGCTAGAGCTGGTGCAATAGAATCTACCGTACTTATTTCAACGTCCTGATAATAGTATTTAACAATTTCTTCATAGCTCTTTCCTTCTAATGCCATCCCATTAGCGCCATATTGACTCATGCCAATTCCATGACCATAGCCTTTCGTTCGAAAAATAAGATGATTGTTTTTTTGTTTTATCGTAAAATCACTTGATCGCAGCTGTAATTTTTCCCGAATTTCGCGACCTGTGAATGTTTCACCCGCAATGGTTAGTGCCTTGATGCGCTGTCCCTTTGTACGTGTTGCTTCAAATGAAATGGCGCCCTCTCCTGACAATTCAATCCCTAATGCTGTTGCAACTTCCTCTATACTGTATGTCACTTGATCCAAAAACTTTGGAGAGACCTTTTCGTCCCAGGGGCTTTTCACGCTGCGAAGATATGGCATTTTATTATCCCAATAATCCTCTGAGTTCTCCGTATATCCATTACTAGTGGAAAAGTATGCAGGATGTATGGGCTTACCTTGAAAAGTAAGTATTTGCCCCTCTGTTGCAGCGACTGCCTCCTTAATTTTTTGCATCCCTTTCTGAAATTCATCCCCCATTGTTTTACGAAGCTCTTCTTCATTTTTATACACTTGATGCTGAACAGAGTCAGATATATAATCGGAGGAATCAGCTTGCTGATGTATCAAATGATTAACAACAAAGGTGCGAGCTGCAAGTGCCTGCGCCTTCAACGCCTCTAGTTCAAACTTTGTCGGCATTTCTGATGCAACGACCCCAGCTACATATGACTCCAATGGGACATTTTCCACCTTTTCCGATTTGGTGCGCATCACTGCGACAGATACAGCTTCCCCAAGATCTGTCTCGGCTTCCTTCGATGCTGGTGTCATTTTTTCTTGCATTCCTGATTCCACCTTTTCATTTGTGATAAAGGGAATAACGATGACAGATGGAAGTATGAGCATGACAAATGCCATTACCATAAAGAACATCACACTAGGAATTTGCCAACGGGGGCCTCTTTTCGGTCCGAGCTTTCGATTAGAGAATGGCGCGTGCATGATTTTCGGGCGCCGATGAAATCTTTTTTTCTTTTTAAGCATTTGAGCAAGGGGACGTTGTTTCTTATTTAAGCTTGATTTGTATTTTTTCATGCGCATCCTCCCTAATAAAGCATATTTACCTGTATCACTAAATTGTTATAGGGAGTGCCTGTTTTCCCTAGCATCCCTACTATTTAACTTATACAAAAATACAATCGAATAGAACTAAAAAATAGAATAACAACCAGCTATCCTATTATCTGACCGTTCCACCATTGGTATATTGAAAAAAACTGTGTCGCGCATACGGAGCGTACCTGGTGTAGGTAGATTGTATGTCTTCTCCTTGTCATCATTAAAATGTTTGTTCCCGTTTAAAAACGTTGTTAGCCTATCAAATATATTGGAGAATCGTGGAGCATAACTGGGGGTTTTCAAAGAATTTCTAGTGAATGGAAACAAGAAAAATGGCATCCGCATACGTACACGACATTTTTTGGCCCCAACTAATAATGCTTGGCTTTTCAGCGTAGCTAAGACGTAAAGGAAACTAAGAATAGGTACCCGATTGTCCTGCAACAAAAAAACATCTACCCTTTTAGTTGCTTTAGGATAGATGTTCTATTTTCATGCATTATTTACTTAAGATATTTACTTTTGGCTCAGCAGATGTCCCACTCGATTCCTGATACAGATGACAGGCTACATAATGTTCCTGTTCGACTTCTTGCCAAACTGGTTTTTCTTTGGCACAAATATCCATCGCCATCGGACATCTTGTACGGAATACACAACCACTTGGTGGATTAATGGGGCTCGGTAATTCTCCTTCCAAGATAATTCTTTCTCTGCTTTCTTCAATATCCGGATCTGGAATTGGGATGGCTGATAGCAATGCCCTTGTATATGGATGGAGAGGGCGTTCATATAATTGATCAGCTGCCGTCATCTCTACCATGTTCCCTAGATACATCACACCGATTCGATCAGAAATTTGCTTCACCATGGATAGGTCATGGGCAATGAATAAGAAGGTTAGCCCTTTTTCCACCTGCAGCTCCTTCAATAAATTTACTACCTGTGCCTGTACAGAAACATCCAACGCTGAAATTGGTTCATCTGCGATTATAAAGTCAGGATTTAGCGCAAGTGCTCTAGCGATACCGATTCGCTGCCTTTGTCCACCACTAAATTCATGCGGATAACGATTGGCATGATCACGGTTTAGCCCGACCTCCTCCAAAAGCTGATAAACCCTTTCCAGCTGCTCCTTTTTATTTTTGAAAATACCATGAACCTCCATTGGCTCTGAGATAACCTCTCTTACAGTGGAACGTGGATTTAAAGAGGCGTAGGGATCCTGAAAAATCATCTGCATGCTGCGGTAATATTTAAATTTTTCCTTTGTAGGCAGTTCGTGTACGTTTTTTCCATTAAATAAGACTTCACCCGCTGTACGATCATATAGGGTCATTATCGTTCTCCCAATCGTTGATTTCCCGCAACCGGACTCCCCAACGAGTCCAAAGGTTTCGCCACGATTCACGTGAAAACTAACATCATTTACCGCCTTTAACATGGTTCCCCTACCCATATCAAAATGTTTCTTCAAATGGTTAATTTCAAGAATTCTTTCTACCATTCCGTTTCCTCCTCTAGCCATCCACACAAGTTTTTTCTATGTAAATCAAACGTTTGTTTAGGTTATTTCTGCTGGTACCTTCTGCATTCCTGGTTTATTAAGATTTAGAAGTTGATCTATCGATGGGCTTCCCATGAGGGTTATATGGGGTGTAGCCACACTATAGCTTAAGCTTCATTACAAAAAACATGGCATTCGACTCCTGAATAGAAATAGGAGGAAAAGGTATCTTCATGAAAGATACCTTTTTCCAGCTATGCTTAGAAACGACTTTTTATTGTTGTTTATCCGCATACTTCAAATCCATATATCCAACGGGGTGACGTAGAATACCGGATACTTTATCGGATTCTAACGCTACGGTATTGTAGTAACGAATTGGTAAAATAATCATTTCTTCTGCTAATAGCTTCTCTGCCTCATATAAATACTCCCAACGCTTCTCCTCATCCACTTCAGATTTACCCTTCGCTATCAAATCATCATACTTTTCATTCGAAAAACCAGTTCGGTTCATATATGAATCTGTAATAAAGCTTTCCAAGAAGTTTACAGGGTCATTATAATCATTGATAAAGGAACTACGGGAGAATTGCAGTTCTAAGTCTTGTTGTGCTGCTGAGAAGACTTCCCATTCTTGGTTTTCCAGTTTAATTTCTACACCAAGATTTTCTTTAATCATATCCTGCACTGTTTCAGCAACAGCTTTGTTCGTGTCACTTGTGTTATAGGAAAGAACGACTTCCGGCAACTCATCATAGCCTTCTTCTTTCATACCTTCTTCTAGTAATTGCTTCGCTTTATCTTCATCCAAGGTAACGAGGTCTCCATTGGCATCACGGAAATCGGAACCAGATGGACCAGTGAATCCAGGCGATACAAATCCAAATGCTGGGTCAACACCATTTTTCACAACAAATTCAGCAATGTCCTGTCTGTTAATCGCATATGCAAATGCTTGACGGATTTTCTTATTCTGGAACGGCTCCATCGTTAAGTTGAAGCGATAAAATTCTAATCCACCATAATCTCCGATAAAGACATTATCTCCATCAATTAATTGATCAGACATTTCAGCAGGAATACTCGCCGTATCGAGTTCACCACGTTCAAACATTTGATATTGGGTATTGTCGTCATTTACCATCGCCCAATGAACCTTATCAAGCTTTACCGCATCCGCATCCCAGTATTCTTCGTTTTTCTCAAAAACCATTTCGCTTTCATGCTCCCATTCAGTCAGCTTAAATGGTCCATTGGAAACAAATGAATCAGCTTCTGCATGCCAGGTTGGATTTTCTTCAGCAACTTGATGATGAATTGGGAAGAATGCTGGATTTGTCAGTAAATCTAAGAAGAAACCTGTTGGTGCTTCCAATTCCACCTCTAATGTTTTTTCATTAACTGCCTTTACAGCAACATCGTCAGCAGATCCTTCGCCACTGTTAAAAGCTTCTCCACCCTTAATAAAATAACCTAGAAATGCTGCTGGAGAAGGCGGATCCTGTTCCGGATCCAGCATCAGCTTCCAAGCAAAAACAAAATCCTCTGCTGTGACAGGATCACCATTAGACCAATTAGCATCCTCGCGAATATGGAAGGTGTATGTCTTTCCATCCTCAGAAATATCCCACTTCTCTGCTGCTCCAGGCTGGGCCGTTGATTGCTCATCTAATCTTGTTAAACCTTCCATCAGGTTATTCAACGGTGTCCAAGAGACGGAATCAAAGCCAATCGAAGGATTCAATGACTTTGGCTCAATGCCATTGTTTAAGCGCAATACTTTGCCATCATCCTCATTCTCTGCAGCTTCTGCATCGCCCTCTGCATGATCAGTATTTTCAGCTGGCTCTTCTTTCCCCGCATCATCATTTGCTGTACAGGCCGCCAACATGACGACTGTAAGCAGCGTTAGTAAAAACAAGAGCATCTTTTTCAATTCGTTTTCCTCCCTTTATTTTTTTGAACAAATAACTTGTCAACCATGTATTATGATTCCGACAAACAAAACTATTTGGGTGATGAGGTGGCTAAAAGCTTTTTAGCTCGTTCATCCTGCAACCAGCAATCCACCTGATGTGATGGACTGAGTGACGTTTTGACTGGATGTACATGCGTGCACACTTCCATCGCATAGGCACATCTGGCAGCAAATGGACAACCTTCTGGTGGTGAAAATAAATCTGGAGGTGTTCCTTCAATAGCCGCTAACTTCCCCCCCTTCAAGTCCAAGCGGGGAACGGACCGCAGCAAACCTTTCGTATACGGATGTTCCGGTTGATAAAATATTTCACGTTTGGTTCCAACCTCCACTATTTTCCCCGCATACATAACTGCAATTCGGTCCGCTATTTTCGCAACAACGCCAAGGTCATGGGTAATTAAAATAATCGATACACCCGTTTGTTTTTGAATTTTTTCAAACAGTTCCAAAATCTGTGCCTGGATGGTAACATCTAATGCTGTTGTTGGTTCATCAGCAATCAATAGCTCTGGTTCACAAATTAAGGCAATGGCAATAACAATCCGTTGGCGCATCCCCCCACTAAATTGATGGGGATACTGTTTTAAGCGTTCCTCAGGATTCGGTATCCCAACAAGATCCATCATTTCCAATGCGCGACGCTTTGCTTCCTGACCAGTCACCTTTTGATGCTCATATAATCCTTCCATGAGCTGCGTACCAATCGTCAGGGTTGGATTAAGTGCTGTCATTGGATCCTGGAAAATCATCGATATATCAACTCCGCGGATATTTCGCATTGCTTTTTCTGATAGCGATACAAGATCTTCCCCTTTAAAACGAATCATCCCTCTCGTAATTTTGCCTGGCGGGCTGGGAATAAGTCGCATAATCGCATTGGAAGTAACGCTTTTACCACAACCTGACTCACCAACAATGGCTAATGTTTCCCCTTCATTTACATATAAATCAACTCCGCGAACAGCCTTTACGGTGCCCCCATAAGTTGTGAATGTCACGTGCAGGTCTTGCACCTCTAGCATTCGTTCTCCTTCCACCAATGAACACCTACTTTCTCAATTTAGGGTCTAAAGCATCCTGTAAGCCATCCCCTAATACGTTAAACGCGAACATGGTAAATGATATAAAAAACGCTGGGAAAAACAATGTCCACCAATTCCCCGATAATATAGCGCCTAAAGAATCATTTGCCATCACACCCCAACTTGCTACCGGTGCTTGGATACCAAGTCCAAGAAAGCTAAGGAATGCTTCAGCAAAAATTGCCGATGGAACGGTTAATGTCATTTGTACAATAATAGGTCCCATTGTATTCGGCAATAAATTTTTCCGGATAATCCTTGACGTTTTCGTTCCAAATGATTTCGAGGCAAGCACAAATTCATAATTTTTTATTTGTAACACTTGCCCTCGTACAATCCGTGCCATTCCCACCCAGCCTGTTACCGTCAAAGCAATAATAATGGTTGTCAAGCTGGGACCTAGCACAACAAGCAACATAATGACAACGAGTAAATACGGCAGACCGTAAAGTACTTCAATGATGCGCATCATGATATTATCTGTTCTTCCGCCTTTATAGCCTGAAATGCCACCATAAATAATACCGATGGTGACGTCGATAATTGCAGCCATCAAACCAACAAATAAGGAAATACGTGCTCCATACCATGTCCTGGTAAATACATCTCTACCGGCTCCATCTGTTCCAAACCAATGTGCTGCAGAGGGAGGCTGATATTGACTGGGCAAATCCTGCTTGTTCACATCATATGGCGAAAAGACTGGCCCAAAAATAGCCATCACCCCAAGTAATATAAGAAATACAAGCCCCATCATGGCTAACTTGTTTTTAACGAGTCTTCGCCATGCGTCCTTCCAGTAGGATAAGGATGGCCGTGCTACAACCTCCGCTGCTTCCATATCCTTTCCTTTCCATTGAAACCATTCGTCTGGTACAGATGCATGACGATTCTTCTTCTGAATGGCCTTCATCCTAGTCCCCTCCTTTTTTATGGAACTTAATGCGAGGGTCAAGAATGCCGTACGCAATATCCACTAAAAATAGCATGACAATCAAAAACACACTGTAAAAGACGGTGGTACCCATGATGACAGGGTAGTCCCGGTGGTTAATACTTTCCACGAAGTATTTACCCATTCCCGGTATGGCGAAGATTTTTTCGATTACAAATGAACCAGTCAATACACCAGCAACAAGTGTCCCCATAATCGTAATAACTGGCATTAAGGCATTACGGAGTGCATGCTTAATAATGATTTTCCAAGGGGAAAGTCCTTTGGCACGAGCCATTTTGATATAATCCTGAGTCAGGACTTCTAGCATTGTCGAACGTGTTAGACGTGCAATAATCGCCATTGGTCCTGTAGCTAATGCAAATACAGGCAGAACCATATGGGCTGGGCTCGACCAGGTGGCGACCGGAAAAATTTCCCAATTTACTGCTAACTGCTGAATGAGCAAAGTTGCCAAAATGAAGTTCGGTATAGATATGCCAAGGACGGCGAGCCCCATTGCCAAATAATCAATGATACCGTTATGCCGCAATGCCGCAATAATCCCTAGAATAATACCGGATAAGACGGCAACCGCAATCGAGATAATACCGAGCTCAAATGAAATGGGAAAGCCTCTACCTAGTAAATCATTCACGGATTGATGTGGTTTGGATATGGACGGTCCAAAATCAAACGTGGCAATTGATTTAATATATTCGAGATACTGTATGTATTTCGGTTGATCCAAATTGTAATGCTTATTTAAATTTGCTTGTACGATTTCATTAGACGAACTTTCACTATTAAATGGTGACCCTGGTACACTAACCATGAGAATAAAGGTCAGTGTAATAATGATCCACAGGGTAACGAGCATAATTGCCAGCCGTTTTAATATGTAGCGCAGCATCGCGTTCTCCCCCATCTTGATCTGTTTTTTATCTTCTCGCTATCAGGCGATATAAGAATGCGCTTTCATTTTATCGTTCTATCATTTCTTTAAATAACGATACAGTTCCAGACCTATTTTCTGGATAACTGATTGCGCCGCTAATTTGTCCAGTCCCTGAGAAAGGATGGCTGCAACCAGCTTCCTTTGGCCTACATACAATATACCTACATCATGTAAAATGCCTTGAACACTTCCTGTTTTATGCGCGATTTCCCATACTGGTATCGTGCCTACAATAGATTGATTCTGCTCAGGTAACAGCGCCGGCAAACAGTCCTGCAATTGCTGTTTTTTTAGGATATCAATCATTCTTTCCGAGGCCTGCAAGGAAATCATATGTCCTTGTGCTATCTCCGTTAGTAAACGCCCCATATCTACCGCAGTAATAAGATTCGGACCTTTCCGTTTTGCCGGTACAATCATCAGCTTATTATAAAAGCTGGTACCTTCGAAACCATGCACTTTCAGATATTGTTGAATTGTTTTTATTCCAACCAAATCGACTAATATATTTGTTGCAGTATTATCACTTTGAATAATCATAAGCATCATTAAATCATAAACTGTCAGCTCTGTTCCAGGAGTCATATGCTGCAGCACACCTGCACCGCCAACCAGGTCTTCTTTTTTTAGGATCAGCTTGTCACCAAGTTGAAACTTGCCTGATTCATGTGCTTGCAGGACAGTTGCCATAATGGGTATCTTCATAATACTTGCTGCTGTGTATGGTTGTGTCTCATTCATTCCCCAACTGCTTCCATTATCCAAATCCATTAACATGATTCCCCAGCTTCCACCAGCTGCATCACATAATGCTTCAATCCGTTGCTGGACATCTCTCATCCCATGTACCCCCCATCAGGAAAATGCTGTATGTAATGCTAATTCCGTCATGGCAATCATGGCCCGATAGGCTTCTATCATGTCTTTTGCCTGAAATTGCACGATAGTGGTACCTTCCACTATTTCAGTCCCTGGTATTAAATGGGCCCACTCCGCCTGCCCGTAATTACAAAATTCTATTTTTAAAATCGGTCGTTCTGGTGGTATAAGCGGTTTTACCTGGTTTCTGTTTGCTAGTGCTTGTTTCGTTTTTTCCGTTAACAGTTCTCCCGCTTTTTTAGGAGTCATACTTTTCACTGCCGAACGGGAAACCGTTTCTTTCACACAAGCGGTCGTCACATTTGGTATTATTTCTTCTGCTTCCTTTATCGCTTGGTCATCCCCTGCGACGAGTAATACTGGTACACCGTAATACCCGGCAACATATGCATTCATACCAAGCTCTCCCAAAGGAATATCATTGATATAGAAATGACGTACGGCATGGACCATGGAATGTGACATTACCCCAAAGCTGCCTGCACGCGCATGATAGCCGATAAACATTGCACCATCATAATCATCATTCAAGCCCTGCATCATCGAAAATGGTTTTACATCACCACTGATTAATGTTACATCGGAATGAAGTTCATCAATGAGCAGATTATTCATTTTGGAATGGCTGTCATTGATAACGATGTCAGAACAGCCATTTTCAAAAGCTGCTTGGGATACATAATTCGCTTCTTGTGTCATTATTTTTCTTGCGCGCTCATAATTATGAAATTTTGAATCAACATATGTATGATCTGGTAAGCCGGTAATTCCTTCCATATCGACTGATAAATAAAGCTTCATCACATGGCTCCTAACAATCCTCAATTTTTGTACAATATTATCATATATTAAGGATAATTAAAAGATGAAATAGTATGATATTTTAAAATAGTGGGTATTTTATCATTTCCTATCGAAGGAATCATGTGCGCTCAGACTGAACACACAGCGGATTCGTATGACATATTTACGTACTTAAAACATATATATGGGATACCTTTATTAAAAACAACAAAAGCACGCAAAAAGAATTTATACAATTCCTTTTGCGTGCTTTATATGCCATTTATGATTTAGGACTTAAGACAATTTTGCAATCATATCGGATGGTTGTTCGCTGTTTTCTGTTTGTTGAGCGGAAAATGGTTCAACCAAATCGCCTTCTTCATTCACGCGTTCAATATCAGCACCAAGTCTTGCCAGCTTGCCTGCAAAATCGACATAGCCACGATCTAAATGCTTTAATTCAGTAACACGTGTCAACCCGCCCGCACGAAGACCAGCCAAAATTAAGGCTGCAGCTGCACGTAAATCTGTTGCAGCAACTTCTGCACCTTGTAGCTTTGAAGGACCTTCCATAATAACGCTTCGGCCTTCTATCTTCATTGTCGCGTTCATTCTGCGAAATTCTTCAACATGCATAAAACGATTTTCAAAAACTGTTTCTGTTAATACGCCTGTACCCTCTGCACAAAGCATCAATGCCATCATTTGTGACTGCATATCTGTTGGAAAACCAGGGTACGGTAAAGTTTTGATGTCTGTCGCTTTTAATGTTTCAGGTCCAATGACACGAATACCATTGTTTTCTTCTTCTACCGTGACATTCATTTCCTGAAGCTTTGAAATAACTGGACGTAGATGCTCACTCATTGCATTCTCTACAAATATATTCCCCCCTGTAATCGCTGCTGCTACCATAAAGGTACCAGCCTCAACACGGTCTGGAATCACAGCGTGCTCTGCACCAGATAGCTTTTCCACCCCTTCAATGCGGATAGTTTCTGTACCTGCGCCAATAATCTTTGCGCCCATTTTATTTAAGTAATTCGCTAAATCAACAATTTCTGGTTCTTTGGCACAGTTTTCCAAAATGGTTTTGCCATCAGCTAAAGCGGCAGCCATCATGATATTTTCTGTGGCACCTACACTTGGCATATCCAAGTAAATCTTTGCACCTTTAAGACGCCCATTTACACGAGCTTCTACAAAGCCATTACCTACTTCTACACTAGCCCCCATCGCTTCAAAACCTTTTAAATGTAAATCAATCGGACGAGAGCCAATCGCGCAACCACCTGGTAAAGCAACCTTTGCGTGGCCATAGCGCGCTAGCAGCGGCCCCAATACGAGTACAGAGGCACGCATTTTACGGACATATTCAAATGGAGCTTCCGTTTTTAAACGTTTAGATGCGTCGACAGTTACTGTATTATTTTCAAAATGTACATCTGCTTCCATATTACGGAGTACTTCATTGATTGTATATACATCTGCAAGAACTGGAACGTCATGAATGACGCTTTTCCCTTCACTAGCAATCAAACTTGCTGCGAGTACTGGCAGTACAGCGTTCTTTGCTCCTTCTACTTTAACGGTACCATGTAAACGTTGTCCGCCTCTTACGATGATTTTTTCCATATTTCAAATCTCCTTCAGTTCCAATTTCACTATATTAATATTCATTGATTAGGATAGGTGTTCCAATCGTGTACTTTACCTGTCCTGATGCGTTAATCATTTCGACTAGCTGCAAGTTTACGGGCTTGTCATTCATCTTTACCGTATGACTCCATAAAGGTGTATACCCGTAAATCATTTTTTTATGCTTCGATTTCTTAACATTGTCGACTTGAGTCGATATATGTACCAAATCAAGTTCGTTCTTTAGCATACCTAAAAACACATCACTGCTCATTATACCATCAATGTCAGTTGTCAGACAAGCATATAATTTAGCTGAATTTGTGAACCATTTATGTCTTTTTGTTTCCTTCCATTCCGCATATGCATTTGCAAGATCTTCCGACCAAGATTTCCCTTGCAGGGTTGCAATGATTTCAAAGTCCTGCGCTGTACTTTTCGGTATTACTACCGTATAGTATTCGACAAAATCTGTTTCAACTTGTCCGTCTTGGAACACATACTTTACGCGAAGCTCGTCCTCATCTTTTGTAAAGGAGAATTCTTTTTTGAGGCGGTACAACATGTCATGTAATTCTGATGGATGTTTTTTTTCTTTGATGAGCACCTCCCAGTTTTCTATGTTTAGTTCTGCTTGTGTAAAAATTTCCCCTAATTGCTGCATTGCATCTCTATTTATATCCTTTGCCAAAACCGTATTAATAACCATTGTAAACACGAAAAAAATTGCTAATATTTTTTTCATAAAAAAACGCTCCCCTCGACTGTATTTACAGTATGGGCGAACGTAATATGTTGTATACCTATTATACGAGAATCATAGTTTAATAGACCTTTTACTATATTTCCTGGGTCATTTTGTTTTTTCATTAAAACAGATACATCATATCCTTTGTCCATTGTAGTATATCTAAGAAAAATCGGCTGACTCCTGTACCGATTACAATCGCAATGAATAATAACATGATCTGCGCTTCCTTTGCTCTCCCCTTACGAATAAATGTTTCCAGATTGAATACTTGAAGCAATCTCCAAGCAAACCAAATAAATATTAAATGAGAAAAAATTCCCGTTATCGCTAATTGTCCAATTGAATACATATAACCACCCTAAATTATTATTCCAGCATGCGATTTTCTTCAGCTCTTGTTGTTCTTTGTCAACGTGTTAAGGATTAGAAAACAATGCAATTGCTATCGTATACTAGTTGTAACTTTGCCAGTTTTGCTGCTTCTTGTCAATTGAAAGCATTTTAATCGTAACATGGTGAATCTTGAACTGGATATTTATCCATTTCCCGGGAAATATCGACAGGTGATGATGAAGATTTACATTTTCAATCAAAGGTATGGTGCGTGTACCTACATAATAGTCGTGATTTGATTTTATAAAATATACTTCAATCAGTGGGGTTCCCGCACTTCCGCTACTGATTGTTAGCTAGCCTTTACTGGCTGTTGAACCCCCCTTACTATTCTTGTGATTAACAATAAATCTTGAACATGGGGAACTTACAGCCAGTTCATCTGTGGATAAATGTTTTTCTTTTCCAATGAAGGAATTTTATCCTTCACTCACTTAAGGGAATGAAATCAAAAAAACCCTTCTGGCCAGGAGACCGTGAAGGGTTTTTTGATTAATTACTGACATCCAGTCTATTCATTGCTCGTTTGAGTGCCAATTCTGCCCGATGAAAATCAATATGATCCTGCTTCGTTTGTAGTCGACTTTCTGCGCGCTCTTTCGCTTTGCGGGCACGTTCGACATCAATTTCAGCAGGTTTTTCGGCAGACTGTGCTAAAATGGTAATCTTATCCGGACGAACCTCTAGGAAGCCTCCGTTGATTGCTAATCGATCAACATCATTGCCGCGTTTTAAACGGACAGCACTAATCGTTAAAGGGGCAACCAATGGAATATGTCCTGGTAAGATACCAAGCTCTCCATTTTCTGCTTTACAGCTTACCATTTCATATTTATCTTCCAAAACCGGACCATCAGGAGTTACAACACTCACCGTTAGTGTTTTCAATGAAACCCCTCCTTGAAGACAACCGGAAATGACAACAAGTGCCATCCATTGCTATGCCGGCTAATTGTCTTATCCTGATATTAAGCCAAGCTTTCGGCCTTTTCTACAACTTCTTCAATACGTCCTACAAGACGGAATGCATCCTCTGGTAGGTCATCGTATTTTCCTTCCAGAATTTCCTTAAAGCCTTTTACAGTTTCGCTAACAGGAACATAAGAGCCCGGTTGACCAGTAAACTGTTCAGCTACGTGGAAGTTCTGAGATAGGAAGAATTGTACGCGACGTGCACGGGATACAACAAGCTTATCCTCATCACTTAGCTCATCCATACCTAGGATGGCAATGATATCCTGCAGCTCACGATAACGCTGCAATGTCCGCTGTACTTCACGGGCAACTTCATAATGCTCGTCTCCAACTACTTCCGGGTCTAATGCACGTGACGTGGAAGCAAGTGGATCCACAGCTGGGTAAATACCCTGCTCGGAAAGCTTACGATCCAAGTTAGTCGTTGCATCCAAGTGTGCAAAAGTTGTGGCTGGTGCAGGGTCGGTATAGTCATCTGCTGGTACATAAATTGCCTGAATAGATGTAACAGAACCTTTATCGGTAGATGTAATACGCTCCTGCAACTGACCCATTTCTGTTGCAAGCGTTGGCTGGTAACCAACCGCAGAAGGCATACGGCCTAATAAAGCTGATACCTCTGAACCTGCTTGTGTAAATCGGAAAATATTATCAATAAAGAACAATACGTCCTGACCTTGCTCATCACGGAAGTATTCAGCCATTGTCAATCCAGTCAAGGCTACACGCATCCGCGCTCCAGGTGGCTCGTTCATTTGTCCAAATACCATAGCGGTTTTTGAAATAACGCCTGAGTCTTTCATTTCATAGTAAAGGTCATTACCTTCACGTGTACGCTCACCAACACCGGCAAATACAGAAATACCTCCGTGCTCCTGCGCGATGTTGTTAATTAATTCCTGAATCAATACCGTTTTACCTACACCGGCACCACCGAATAGTCCAATCTTACCACCCTTGATATAAGGAGCTAGTAAGTCTACTACTTTAATTCCAGTTTCCAAAATTTCTGTTTCAGTTGACAGGTTTTCAAATTTTGGAGATTCACGATGGATTGGGTCTAGTCTTGTTTCAGCTGGTAAAGCCTCATCCAAGTCAATGTTTTCACCTAATACGTTAAATACACGACCAAGTGTTATTTCTCCAACTGGAACAGAAATCGGTCTACCTAAGTTTTCCACTGTCATTCCACGCTTTACGCCATCAGTTGATGACATGGCAATTGTACGGACAGTATTGTCTCCCAGGTGAAGCGCAACTTCAAGCGTCAATTCTGTGTTCGCCTGATCTGCTCCTTCTGTTTCCACTTGGACAGTCAATGCATTATAAATAGCTGGAAGCTGGTCATCGTCGAATTTTACGTCAACAACCGGTCCCATTACCTGTGTAACATGTCCTTTGTTCATCGATTTCCCTCCTAACGTACTTGCGAATGGCTCCTTGGAGCTCTATTCTAATGCAGCTACCCCACCAATAATTTCGGTAATTTCTTGAGTGATTGCTGCCTGGCGTGCTCGGTTAAAGGACAGTGTCAAATCATCAATCAATTCCTCTGCATTATCCGTAGCACTACGCATTGCCGTCATACGTGCCGCATGTTCACTGGCTTTTCCATCCAATAACGCACCATATATCAAGCTTTCTGCATATTGAGGAAGCAATACTTCCAAAATTTGCTCTTGATTTGGTTCATATTCGTACTGGCTGCCAGGTGCAGTTCCTTCTGTACCGAAGTCTGTAATCGGCAATAATTTATTTGTTGTAACCTCTTGTGAAATCGCACTGATGTAATGGTTATAAATAATAACCAATTCATCAATTTCTTCATCCGTAAACATTTGCACTGTCTCTGATGCGAGCTCTTTAATATCTGCAAAGCTAGGCTGATCAGCTAGACCAAGAATACTCTTGGCAACTGGCATATTGCGCTTACGGCAAAATTCATATCCCATTCGACCAATCGCGATAACGGTATACTCGTTCTCGGATTGGTGACGTTCGGTAACTGTTTGATGCAGTTTTCGTAACACGCTACTGTTATATGCACCTGCAAGACCACGGTCTGAGGTAATAACAAGATAGCCTGTCTTTTTAATATCACGCGTTTTTAACATCGGATGTTCTGCATCCACACTGCTAGATGCGATTTGTGCAACTACTTCCTTTATTTTTTCGCTGTATGGTACAAATGCACGTGCATTCATTTCAGCTTTACTCATTTTGGAAGCAGAAACCATTTCCATCGCTTTGGTAATCTGTTTCGTTTTTGTTGTGGAATTAATCCGATTTTGTATGTCTCGAAGTGATGCCAAGCTTATTCACCACCCTTTCATTTAAAAGGTTGCTTGTTTCATATCGTATCAATATGGAATGGATAGCGACCGGAATGCCGATACATTTCGCGTCGCTTTCCTATATTTATTGTTTATTTATGTTCAGTCGGTAAGAAGGTCTTCTTAAATCCTTCAATTGCACCGTTCATTTCGCTCTCATCAGCTAGCTTGCCTGTTTCGCGAATCGTTGTAAGTAATGCTTCTGAATTCTGATCCATCCATAGGTGGAATTCTTCCTCAAAGCGTGTGATATCTTCTACAGGAACATCGTCCAAGAATCCACGTGTCAAGGCATATAGAATCATAACCTGCTTTTCAACAACAAGTGGCTTATGCAGACCTTGCTTCAATACTTCAACTGTACGCTGACCACGGTTTAGCTTCGCTTGTGTTGCACTATCCAAATCAGATCCAAACTGTGCAAATGCTTCTAGTTCACGGAAGGAAGCCAAGTCCAAACGCAATGTACCAGCAACCTTCTTCATCGCACTAATTTGTGCGGAACCACCAACACGGGAAACGGATAGACCCGCATTGATTGCAGGACGTACGCCCGAGAAGAATAGGTCAGACTGCAAGAAGATTTGTCCATCAGTAATGGAAATAACGTTTGTTGGAATATAAGCAGAAATATCGCCCGCTTGTGTTTCAACAAATGGAAGTGCTGTTAAAGAACCTCCACCCAGTGCGTCACTTAGCTTCGCTGCACGCTCCAATAGACGGGAGTGCAAGTAGAAAACGTCACCTGGGAAAGCCTCACGACCTGGTGGTCTCCGAAGCAATAAGGAAAGTTCACGATAAGCAGCAGCTTGTTTAGACAAGTCATCATAGACAACAAGCACGTGCTTGCCATTGTACATAAACTCTTCACCCATGGATACACCAGCATATGGTGCTAAGTATAGTAGTGGAGCAGGATCAGATGCACCTGCAGACACAACAATGGTATAATCCAATGCGCCATAACGGCGGAAGGTTTCAACTGTACTTCTAACTGTAGATTCCTTTTGTCCGATTGCAACATAAATACAAATCATATCCTGATCTGCTTGGTTCAAAATCGTATCTACTGCAACGGTTGTTTTACCAGTTTGACGGTCTCCAATGATAAGCTCACGCTGACCACGACCAATTGGTACAAGTGCGTCAATCGCTTTAATACCTGTTTGTAATGGTTCATGAACGGATTTACGAGCCATTACACCAGGTGCTTCTGATTCAATTGGACGTGTTTTGGATGTTTCGATTGGACCACGACCATCAATTGGTTGTCCTAGTGGGTTCACCACGCGTCCTAATAATTCCTCACCAACAGGTACTTGCATGATACGTCCAGTACGGCGAACCTCATCGCCTTCCTTAATGTCGCGATATGGACCAAGAATAACGATACCGACGTTGCTCTCTTCCAGGTTCTGCGCCATACCCATGACGCCATTAGAAAACTCAACAAGCTCACCGGCCATGACATTGTCCAGCCCATGAGCACGTGCGATACCATCCCCGATTTCAATAACCGTGCCGACATCGCTAACTTCAATATCTGAATCGAATGTTTCGATTTGCTGTTTAATCAGCTTGCTAATTTCTTCAGCTTTTATGCTCATACCATTTCACCCCTATCATCAATTGTTCGCTGTAACAATTTCCCGTTCTATGCGATTCAGCTTGCCTTTAATGGATCCATCAACAATGGTATTACCCATTTGAACTCTGATACCACCAATAATAGAAGGATCAAGCTTATTTTCTAACTGGATTGCATGCTTGTTGAATCGCTTAGCCAATGTAAGTTCCAGTTGTTTTTGTTCTTCATTCGATAGCTCGCGCACCGAATAAACGGTTGCTTCAGCTACTCCCTTTGCTTCGTTCATACGAAGCACAAGCTGGTCCGCAATCGCTGGAATTACATTGATGCGATGACGTTCAACCAACAGCTTTAATAAATTTTTAACATGTATATGGACATCCTGAAACACTTCATCCAAAAATTGTTTCTTTTTTTCATTTGAAATGCGTGGATGCTCCAAGAAATCAGTCAGTTGATTTGTTGTAAGAAAAACCGTACGAACCTGCTTTAATTCTTCAGAAAGCTGGTCCAAGTTGGCTTGTTCTACACCGAGTTGGAAAAGAGCATCTGCATAACGTTTGGCAACTACTGCTTCACTCATCGCTCTTCTCCTACCTCTTTAATATAATCATGAATCAGCTTCTCCTGATCCTGTGCACTAATTTCTTTTTCAATAACCTTGCTCGCAATCAGAACAGATAGGGATGCAACCTTATCCTGTAATGCTTGTAATGCCTTTTCCTTTTCGTTCTGAATTTCTTCTTGAGCTGCTTTCTTAATGCGATTAGCCTCTTGACGAGCAGATTCGATAATATCTTGCTCTTGACGAACACCTGCTGTCTTTGCATCCTCGATAATCGCTTGTGCTTCTTGCTTCGTTTGCTTCAGCTGTTCTGCTGCTTCAGCTGCAGCTTTTTCCGCTTCCGCACGGCTTTTTTCAGCAGCGTCTATTTCATTTGCGACATATTCTT
The DNA here is from genome assembly GCF_003730295.1 of Ornithinibacillus gellani. Taxonomy (GTDB): domain Bacteria; phylum Bacillota; class Bacilli; order Bacillales; family Amphibacillaceae; genus Ornithinibacillus_A; species Ornithinibacillus_A gellani. Next base: position 200,420 of record NZ_QTSZ01000047.1, on the reverse strand, counting down.
CCCGCTTTTGCATCATATCCATGACCGGTCCCCAAGCAAATTTGCGAACCAATACGATGAGAATTAGAAAGAAGAATAATTGCATGAGCATATCTCCTACGTTGAAACCCCATACTGCATTTAGTGTAGATACACCAGTAAATGCCTGCACATCATTCACTCCTTTCGCCAACATTCATAAACAATAGCGTCGATACATTTGTTATCGTCATTTCCAAGCATAAACAACGGCGAAGATTCGAGAATCAATGAACTTCGCCATTTTAAGAGTTGTATTACATTACCATTAATGCGATAACAACAGCAATGATCGGCATCGCTTCAACCAACCCGATACCAATAAACATTGTTGTTTGCAATTGTCCACGAAGTTCTGGCTGACGTGCAATCCCTTCTACTGTTTTACTAACGATTAACCCGTTACCAATACCTGCACCAAGTGCACCTAATCCTACTGCGATTGCAGCTGCTAAAGCTGTCATAATATAATTCCTCCTCTAAAATGGTTGTAAAATGTAGTGATAATTCCCGGTTTTAATAATGGTTATCAAAACTGGTTAATTAACAAAAATTAATGATCCTCGCTGACTTTATGCGAGATGTACACCATGGATAGCATGGTGAAGATAAATGCTTGGATTCCTCCGATAAACACACTGAAACCTTGCCATGCAAGAAACGGAATAAATCCTCCAATAAATCCAAACACTCCAGAAGTTGTTAGTCCTACGAGTAGCGCAAGCAGCACTTCACCCGCATACAAGTTACCAAATAAACGCAGACCGAGTGTCAGCGTATTGGCAAACTCCTCGATGATTTTAATTGGAAATAGGAACCACATCGGACGGAAGTAGTCTTTGAAGTACTCTTTTCCGCCTTTCATTTTCACGCCATAGAAATGAGATAATACAATTACCATTCCTGACAGTGTCAATGTAAGTGCCGGATCGGCTGTTGGCGATTTCCACCAAACCTCTCCTTGATACACACCATTCGTGATGACACCAAGCATATTTCCCACAAGTATGTATGTGAATAATGTTAGTGCCAGTGGCAAAAAGGTTTTGCCTGTTTTCCAATCCATTGTGTCATTGATGATTCCCTTGACAAACTCCAGAATCCATTCCATGAAGTTTTGTGCACCAGTTGGCTTCATTTGCAGTTTTCGTGCTCCTAACACACATAGCACAAAAACAACCAGTGTCGTTACAAAAATCATGAATACGTTGGACAGGTTAAAATCGAGCCAAGAAATACCAAAAACATTTTCTAACATTGGTGCTCCGTGATCCACCTTATTCACCCCTTTTCCAAGCGCTATTCCTTGCTCCTGTAAAAAATAAAATCAAGCATAATGACGAGGTAGGACGTCATCAACCCAATAATGACGGCAATCATATCCACATGCTCTTTAAAGCGGATTGCCAGGATAACTGCCAGTGCAGCCGCAGCAAATCGAGAAATCATACCAAGACCTTTCGGACGCGTTTGTTTAACAACCGCTTCTGAAAAATCATCAATCTTCCGCTGCAACAAATAAAGATTATAGAAACTGACTGTACTTCCCAATAAAAGCCCAAAAAAAATATGCTTGTACGGGGTCAATGCAGCCCCTAACACTAGGATTGAGAGAAGATAGAGCATCCATTTCCTTTGGCGTTTCACCATGTTTTCATATTGCGACATGTTTTCTGCTTCTCCCCACGTTTCAAGCATTTCCTTCCATGATTCATCCCAAATCTCCAAAGCTGTATGGAATAATTACGAAATGATACCGGTAACCGATTCATACCAAGAAAATGCATCTTTATAATTATGTAGGTTTTCCTATAAGAAAGCATATTTCGAGCATTATATTGAAAACCTTATCATTCTACACTAAGAAGTGTACCGTAGCAACAACTCAATGTCAATCGGTTTATGGTTTCACAAAAATGGAAATTAACAGGGGTGAATTCGTCATTTTAACCGCTGTGAACGGGGTATTTTCGACGGGTAAATCCCATCACTTTCGCTTTTGTGAAACAAGCCGCTTTTTATTTTTCAATAAAGAATGATATCGAACAGTCATCCCACGGATAATTCTACAATATCCTTGCATTGGGTTTCGCGTGAATAATTGACATTTCTGTGAACAAATTGTTCATATATCAACTTTACACTACAATCATAGTGGAATGCTTTCTATTCGACAATTTTTTGTAGATCGTAAGGAATTTTTGGTAAATCGTATAGGTTAGGATAATGGTACGTATATCAAGACTCAGTTCGTCCCAGCTGGATTATTTGGAGGATCAGAGGGGGAATCGTTTAGTTTTAAGCTTGCGATGATGGATTTTTTGACGATTCGAGTGGTTTCGTTTAGTTTTAGGCTTGCGATGGCGAATTTTTTGACGATACGGAGTGATCCGTTTAGTTTTATACTCTCGATGGCAGATTTTTTGACGATTCGGAGTGATTCGTTTAGTTTTATCCTCTCGATGGCGAATTTTTTGACGATTCGGGTGAATCAGTTTAGTTTTATCCTCTCGATGGCAGATTTTTTGACGATTCGGAGTGATTCGTTTAGTTTTATTCTCCCGAAGGCGGATTTTTTGACGATACGGAGTGATTCGTTTAGTTTTAGGCTTGCGATGGCAGATTTTTTGACGATACGGGCTCTTCCGTTTAGTTTTATCCTTCAAAAGACGAATTTTTTGACGAGTGCCGAGGCTATTCCCCCCTAATGCGCTGCGTTTTTTTCAATTGTGAGATAGGCAAAATACATCTTTTGGGTTATTACGCTTAACTTATCTTCACGGTTACTATACAAAACATGAGGCTATCCACATATGTTCACCGATATTTGATGTTCAGGGCGCTTTAGGTTCATGTTCACTTTTTCAATTACAAAATGAACCCAGCGCGCCCTGACTTCTTAATGTTCATCCAATAAGATTCAACTGGATTCATCATCCGTTTTCTCATACGTTTCATTTTCAATAAGTAATGGGGTTGGTTCTGTTTTCCAAGTTCCATCTGTGAGCTGTATGGTGATGAGTGCTGTATAAAACCCGGATTCCCCTACTTCATCTGCAGTAAGTTCTCCTTCGTTCATGCCAACAGCTGGGTCATCAATTAAGAGTAGTCTTCGATCATACATCAGCGTATCGGGATTATATAAATGAACCGCTACCTGCTCCACATCCTTTGTTACATAAATTTGATAGCTCCATGTCTTTGGTTGATAAGCATTTGGGGAAATACCAAATCCCATCGCCTTTGGATAGCTTGCTTCCGGATGTACCAAAACATATGGAAGGGAAATCGTTTCTGTAGAGCCGTTTAATGTGAGCCAGCCTTGATGTATGTTATCTTTAAGCAATGTTTGCTTAAGCCTGGTATCCACTGTCATTGTGCGCATCTCATTTCCCTGCAATTCAAAGGTTAGTGGTAGCTGCCAGCTTATGCCAGGTTGGACATGGGGAATGGAAAAAGAATAACGTATCGGATCATCTGTAGTATTTTCAATCTTTAGCTGTATTTTCTTATCATCAAAAGCTCCTTCAGGCATTCCGATGGCAAAAGAGGAATTGTAGACGATAGTACGAGCTTCAATCGCTCGTTTTGGTTGTGCCAATCCGGTTCCTTGCACAATAGGATCTAACCATTCATTCTCCTCATTATACATTTGTTTTGCAGTTGTTTTTAATGCCGCAATTATTTTCTCATTGGACCAGTCCGGATGCGCCTCTTTCAAAAGCGCGGTGGCACCCGCAATATGTGGAGCGGCCATACTTGTTCCCTGTAGCGCTTGGTAACCGCCTGGAACGGTACTGACAATATTTGTTCCAGGTGCAATTAAGTCTGGTTTTAAATCCCAATTTGCTACAACTGGACCTCTGGAACTAAAAGAAGCAACACCCGGATTAAAAGTTCGTTCTTTCGTTTCCAAATAAATTTGTTTCGTTTGTGCTACCTCACGCAACGATTTTGCCTGCTTGGTGGAAATATTGGCGATTGGAACCTGAAATGAAATGGCAGTCCAGTCTATGGGTGGACGCTCTGTATCCTCTATCGTTTTTTCAATCAAAATCGCAACGACATCTGATTGCTCTGCTTGCTGGACATGCTTTAAAATATTTTTTTGCTTATCAGAAATAAGGAGTATATGTCCAGTGGCCTCTTGAGGCGATTGTGTAAATGGGTAATCCTTTTTCAAATCCCATACTGGAGATCCTTGGATGGGCTGGATAGGAATATGTTTTTCTGTGTTTGGTTCAACTAAGTAAGGAAGCTTGCTTGTATGAGCGGCCGCACCTACTGATAATGCTTTTGTTGCAGTTGCAGGTGCACCAACCGTCCAATTGTCCGGTCCGCTATTTCCTGCTGCGATGACGACAAGCACACCAAGCTCCATCGCTCGATTTACAGCCATACTTGTCGGAAAATCGGGTCCATTAATCGCATTACCAAGTGATAGATTCATGATGTCCATGCCATCCTTCAAAGCTTCTTCCATAGCAGCTATGACTTGAATCGACGTACCTGTACCGCCTGGACCCAATGCCCGATAAGCATATAAACTAGCATCTGGCGCCACGCCCTGTACATCGCCATTTGCGGCAATAATTCCCGCTACATGAGAACCATGTAAAGTGGGCTTTCCTTCTTCTATCGTTGTTTCCATCGGATCATCATCTAAATCAACCAAATCATATCCTCCAGCATAATTTTTTTCCAAATCTGGATGGGTATAATCTATTCCAGTATCAATTACACCAATTTTCACCCCTTTACCAGTATAGCGCGTATCATTCATCACATGGGGGAATACAAGGTCAGGAAGTTTGTCTTCCAGCTCTGTAACGGTTGGAGCAGGTGATCCATTTGTCCCTGTATCGATTTGGTACACTGTGGTCGGATGTACGGCTTTCACGAACGCTAGTGTCGTCATTTTTGCCAGCTGTTTCGGTTCGCCTTGAAGCGCCAACCCAGTTAACAACTGATCATAAACTGCTACCACCTGAACCTCCGGATGGTACTTTGTTATGTATTGTTCATGCTCATGTGGATCTCCCTCTACCTCCACGATGATAGCATCCTTTGTTTTTTCTAATGCAGCAACAGGCGGAGTATATAAGTAAGTAAGACCAGTCAAAAATACAATCAGCAGGATAAATTGTAGCAGTTTACGCATGTGGGCTTGCTCCTTTTTTTCATTAGCTTTAACTGGAGACAAACTCCTTATGCAATAGAATTCAGCACGAATACAATTTTTTAACTTAAAAAACCCTTCCACACGAGGTAGAAGGGTTTTATCCATCATTGAAAGTATTTCGTTATTTCATCGGCAATACGTCTTGAAGCTTGGCCATCTCCATATGGATTGGATGCTTTTGCCATGGCATCATGAGCCGCTTCATCTGAAAGCAATTCATTGGCCATGTTGAAAATCGTATCCTCATCTGTTCCCGCCAGCTTCAAAGTGCCTGCTTTAATTCCTTCTGGACGTTCTGTTGTATCTCGTAATACCAATACCGGCACACCAAGTGATGGCGCTTCCTCTTGAAGCCCGCCCGAATCCGTTAAGATTAAGTATGATTTAGCCATAAAATTATGAAAATCTACCAATCCCAATGGTTCAATGATTTCAATCCGTTCATCGTCTCCCAGGATTTGATTGGCAGTTTCCCGCACAACTGGATTCATGTGGATCGGATAGATCACATGAATATCATCATGGGTTTCTACTAATCGTTTAATAGCGCGGAACATTTGCTCCATATTACTGCCGAGATTCTCACGACGATGAGCCGTCATGAGGACAAGTCGCTTATCGCCCATTTTTTCCAAAATTGGATGCGAATAATGCATATCCACAGTGGTTTGCAGCGCATCGATTACGGTATTACCAGTTACGGATATACGATCAGCTGGCTTATTTTCATTTAATAAATTTTGTTTCGATAGTTCCGTAGGTGAAAAATGCAAATCGGCCATGATGCCTGTGAGTTGACGATTCATTTCTTCGGGATATGGTGAATATTTATTCCACGTCCGTAAACCAGCTTCCACATGTCCCACTGCAATTTGATTATAAAAAGCGGCAAGTGATGCAGCGAAAGTCGTCGTTGTATCCCCATGGACGAGAACGATGTCAGGTTTCGCTGTTTTCATGATGTCGTCCAGACCTTCCAGCACTTTGGTCGTTATCTGGGCGAGTGTCTGCTTCTGTTTCATAATATTCAAATCAAAATCTGGTGTAATTTGAAATACTTGTAGCACCTGATCAAGCATTTCCCGATGCTGGGCAGTCACTGCAACGATTGCTTCAAATTCATCTGATCTACTTTGCAATTCCTTTACAAGTGGTGCCATTTTAATTGCTTCCGGTCTTGTCCCGAAAATCGTCATTACCTTTTTGCGTTTCCCCATATTAGCTGTCACTCCTGCTCCAACAGACACTAGGCGAGCCTGCCTAATAGTCCGATTGATTGATTCATGCAACTTTTTCCATTATTACTTTGTTCCGAATAAACGGTCTCCAGCGTCACCAAGTCCTGGAACGATATAACCGTGGTCATTTAATTTTTCATCCATTGCTGCTAAGTAAATATCGACATCTGGATGCTCCTGCTGAATACGTTCCACACCTTCCGGGGCACCAACAAGACACATTAAACGAATCTGTTTGCCACCACGTTTTTTCAAGGAATGAATCGCATCATTTGCAGAACCACCAGTTGCAAGCATTGGATCTAGTACGATCAACTCACGTTCGGAAATGTCCTTTGGCAATTTGATATAGTATTCAACTGGCTCCAGCGTTTCAGGGTCACGGTATAAGCCAACATGTCCGACACGGGCGGCCGGAAGCAAATTAAGCATGCCATCAACCATTCCCAATCCAGCACGTAAAATTGGAATGAGACCGATTTTTTTACCAGCTAATACTTTTGCCTTTGTTTCCATCACCGGGGTTTCCACAGTTTGATCTTGAAGTGGAAGGTTTCTTGTAATTTCAAATGCCATTAGCATAGCAACCTCATCTACCAGCTCTCTAAATTCCTTTGTGCCAGTATTTTTATCGCGAATATATGTCAGCTTATGCTGAATGAGTGGATGATCCAGTACGTGAACATTTCCCATTTTGTTGATCCTCCTTCAAATTATTCCATTCTTTTTCATTCACATTGCAGTTAGCAGACTAGAGATATTATCCCCATCTGTCAAAATTCTACAATGAATCCATCTTTAAAATTGTACAGAAAATCGTCATGACTTTCAAGAAAACGTATCATGGATAGAAAAATTTCATACATACAGCCTTAAACACACGGAAAGGAGGATACTCCAATAGAGCATCCTCCTTTATTATGCATATAGTGGGAATTTAGCAGTTAGTGCACTAACGCGTGCCGCCGCTTGTTCCAATACAGATTGATCCTCATGATTTTTTAAGGTTAAGGAAATAATTGCAGCGATTTCCTGCATTTCTTCCCCTTGGAAGCCACGTGTCGTAACGGCAGCTGTTCCAATGCGAACGCCACTTGTTACAAATGGGCTTTCCTTATCAAAAGGAATCGTATTTTTATTTGTTGTAATACCAATCTCGTCCAATACTTCCTCAGCAATTTTCCCTGTTAAACCAAGCTGGGAAACATCTAATAATAGTAGATGATTGTCTGTACCACCAGAAACAATGCGGATACCTTCTTCAGTTAAAGCATCAGCAAGCGCTTTGGCATTTTCAATAATATGTTTGGCATAAGTCTTGAAATCATCAGATAATGCTTCTTTAAAGGATGTAGCCTTTGCTGCAATGACATGCATTAATGGGCCACCCTGCATTCCAGGGAATACGGTTTTATCAATTTTTCGGCCAAATTCTTCTTTACATAAAATCATACCGCCACGTGGGCCACGCAAGGTTTTATGTGTTGTCGTTGTAACAAAATCCGCGTATGGAACCGGATTTTGATGCAAACCAGCTGCAACCAATCCTGCAATATGTGCCATATCAACCAATAGATAAGCACCTACTGCGTCTGCAATTTCACGAAATTTAGCAAAATCGATTGTACGTGCATATGCACTTGCACCTGCAACGATTAATTTTGGCTTCACTTCTTTAGCTTTCTCCAAAACTACATCATAATCAAGCTCTTCTGTTTCTTCATTCACACCGTACTCTTCGAAGTTGTATAGCTCTCCACTAAAATTAACTGGGCTACCATGTGTCAAATGACCACCATGACTTAAATTCATGCCCAGCACGGTATCACCTGGCTTCAAAACTGTAAAATAAACCGCCATATTCGCTTGAGCGCCTGAATGGGGTTGTACATTCACGTGCTCCGCTCCGAATAATTCTTTGGCTCGATCACGTGCAAGGTTCTCCACGACATCCACGTGCTCACACCCACCATAATATCTTCTACCTGGATAACCCTCTGCATATTTATTCGTCAATACAGAGCCCATTGCCTCCATAACGGATTCGGATACGAAGTTTTCTGAGGCAATCAGTTCAATTTTTTCCTGCTGACGCTTTTTTTCCGCCTGAATTGCATTAAATAAATCCTGATCTGTCTGCTTTACATGGTTCATTATGTATACCCTCCTGTACATATTACATCCAATTATAGTGGAAACCGTCCCATTTGGGAATGCATCCCTACCAACTCTTTTATTCTATCTAAAAAATCAAAATTGGTCGACCATAAAGTGAAACTTCAATCAGTGGGGGTTTTATGCACTTCACCCACTGATTGTTAGTTGAACCAATCAGGCCTTTACTGACTGTTGCGCCCCCCACTTATCATTCTTGTTATCAACTAAAATTCTTGGTGGGGGGGCTTACAGCCAGTTAATCTGTGATAAAGTTATCATGAACGAAAATAGCTCCTTAATCGTAATTTCGTAGGTTGATTTGGCAATACTGAGTACAAAAGAAATACAAATCAGAGCTACATTACGAAAGGGGCCATTAATATGAAGGATAACACAAAATACGTAGGTTTAGACGTGTCTAAGGAAAAAATTGCAGTTGCGGTTGCTGATGAGGGAAGAGCGGAACCAAGATATTACGGAATGATTCCAAATTCACCGGCAGCGATAAGAACGGTAATGAAGAAATTAGGAAATCCTGATAATTTAAAGGTATGTTATGAAGCTGGTCCAACGGGCTACGGTATTTATCGCTATCTATTTAGTTTAGGAATAGATTGTGAGGTAATTGCACCAGGACTAATTCCCAAAAGACCTGGTGACCGTGTTAAAACAGATCGTCGTGATGCCTTGCGTTTAGCTACACTATATCGCGCAGGCGAACTGACACCTATTCATGTTCCTACAGAAGAGGATGAGATATTAAGGGATTTAGTTCGTGCAAGAGAAGACACAAAAGAGGATTTATTACGTGCAAAACAACGTTTGACGAAGTTCCTATTACGTCGTGATATCAATCCGCCAAATACAATTAAGAAGAAGTGGACCTATGCCTATCGGGAGTGGTTAGATAAACTCTCCTTTGAATCATCCACTTTAAACATTGTTTTTCAAGAATACCTTCAACAATTGGTAGAACTTGAACAACGAATGCAACGTTTTGAAAAAGAAATTCAAAAGCAAGCGGAAGAGGGATTTCATGCCCCTATGATTCAAGCACTTCAGGTGTTGAGAGGGATAAGTGTCCTTTCGGCTACTGCTTTAGTCGCTGAGATTGGTTCATTTCGTCGATTTAAAAAGGCTGGTCAATTTATGGCATACAATGGGTTAGTTCCAAGTGAGGAATCCAGTGGTGAAATTAGGAAACAAGGAAAAATTACAAAAACAGGAAATAAGCACGTTCGATGGTTATTAATTGAGTCTGCTTGGAGTTATCGATATAAACCTGTGGTTAAAGGCAATTTAAAAAAACGACAGGAAGGACAACCTGCTTCTATTACCGCCATATCTTGGAAGGCACAACAACGTTTACACAACAAATTTAATCGTTTGATCGGAAGGGGCAAAGCCCCCGGAAAAGCCATTACTGCGGTGGCTAGAGAATTAGCTGGATTTATTTGGGCAATTGCAAATGAAGTAGAGTTAGCTAGGGATAAAGAAAAGAACGCAGCATAAAACAAAATGATAAAAATTTATTTCGGAACAAGATATTTTTAAATAGGGAAAGATGGATTTAAACATAGGGCTCGAAGGCAAAGTCAAAAACCGGAAAGGAGAATCCACGAGTTTCACTTGTGACAGTTGAGAATTTGAACTGACTCACGCATAAAGTTCGCGGAAGCTCCCCAGACGGAAAGATTAAATGTGAAAACCCACGGATATCAGTTTGCCTACCGTCGTAGAGTAGTTTTGCCTTCGTGCCGTGTGTTTAACGATTTAAGTACCTATATATACTCTCAATTCGAGAACGAAAAACTTGACACGGAGCCTCTGCGGGCATGATTCTTACGCCAAGCGCCAAATTTAAAGAATCATTCGGCTACACCAATGAGGTTATCATACCCGCCTCTCCATATAAAGTTTTTCTAGAAGAAACACTAAAATTAGTGCTTCTAGCTTCGTATTGCCAAAAACAGTTCATCGAATGAAATTTTGTGCTAGGACTTGATATTTTCGTTCATATCAGTGAAACTTCAATCAGTGGGGGCTTTATGCACTTCACCCACTGATTGTTAGTTGAACCAATCAGGCCTTTACTGGCTGTTGCCCCCCACTTATCATTCTTGTTATCAACTAAAATTCTTGGTGGGGGCTTACAGCCAGTTAATCTGTGATAAATTGAAAAAGAATGAAAACTAGTGAAAAATAGAAAAGCTGGCAGCATTTCCGTGTGAAAATACTACCAGCTGATCTTTCTTATTTTTAAGCATATACAGCACGGGCGCCGCCAATTCGCTTTGGCCGTGTTAAGGCACCATTCAATCGGGCATTGCCAATCTGTTTTACAGCGAATCGAAGTGGTACCGCTACAGGCTTCAGTTGCATGCCAATCATCGTTTCACCGATATCTATTCCTGCATGTGCTTGAACGGTTTCCACCACAACTGGATCTTTCAATTGCTTGTACGCAAAGGATGCCATTGAACCACCTGCTTCCGGTACAGGAATCACATAAACTGCTTCCAATCGATTTTCTTCCATTGTCTGTCTTTCCATTACCAATGCCCGGTTCAAATGCTCACAGCATTGAAATACAAGACGGATTCCTGTCTGTTCCCGTAGTTTCGTTAGGCTTTTATAAATAACGGCTGCTATATCTTCACTTCCTGCCGTACCAATTTGTTTGCCGGCTACTTCACTTGTAGAACAGCCGATTACAAATAGTTGACCAGGCTGCAACTCATAATCAGCTACCCATGCATCTATTAGGCTATTCATATCCTTTTCCACTTGCTTTAAAATCGAAGTCATTCCAACCACCTCCAAAAGAATGTAAAAAAGAGCAGCAATATATGAGACTGCGGCCCTTTTTGGAACACCTCATCTGAAGCGTAAAAAGATGGGGTGCGAAGCTTTTTTGATTAATGTTCTGTTTCGTATTTGGAAATTTTACCAATACGGTTGGCGTGACGTCCGCCGTCAAATGCTGTTTCAAGCCAAACCTTCGCAATCTCACGGGCAAGTCCAGGACCAATAACCCGTTCTCCCATGGCAATCATGTTGGAATCATTATGCTGTCGGGTTAGCTTCGCACTATATACATCGTGTACCAATGCACAGCGAATACCTTTTACTTTATTGGCAGCAATGGACATACCAATACCTGTACCACAAATTAAAATGCCCGCATCAAATTCTCCTGAAGCAACTCGTTCAGCAGCTGGAAGCGCATAGTCGGGATAATCAACTGATGTCTCACAGGTGCAGCCAGTATCTTCAAATTCAATATTCATTTCTTCCAACAGATTTTTTACTTCATTTCGAATCGTCATACCTGCATGGTCCGCAGAAATAATTACTTTCATGTTGATGCAGCTCCCTTTCAATAATGTTCCATTTCTATTCTTATCATAACCGAAAAAGGACAATCACGAAAGAAAGGTGATTGTCCCATATGGCTAATCGAGCTTAAATTGTGCAATTTGCTGCTGTAATTGCTTTGCTTGAGCTTCCAGATCAACGGCTAACTGGTCAACGCTATCTATCGTACTCGTTTGTTCCTGAATGGCAGCATTTACCTCTTCTGCACCTGCAGATGTTTCTTCAGCAATAGCTGCCACCTCCTGTGATTGAGAGGCAGTGGAGCGAATAGAATCTAATTGTTCATTCACCAGCTCGGAAATGATACTAATTTCATTCGCCACTCCCTCCACAGAACCTGACATTTCTGCAAAGGTGACATTGGTTTGTTCACCACGTCCAGCTTCCTTTTTAGCGTGGTCGACATTGTCATTAATTTTTTCGACCACCTTATTCACGTCATGCTGAATCGCTTCAATTAAGGAAGAAATACGTTGAACAGCTTGGGCACTCTGATCTGCCAGCTTGCGAATTTCCTCTGCTACAACGGCAAATCCCCGACCATGTTCGCCAGCCCTCGCTGCTTCAATAGATGCATTTAATGCTAATAAATTCGTCTGTTCTGCAATGGCGCCAACCATCGTAATGATAGATTCTACCTGTAATGCATTTTGCTTTAAATGGTCGACGTCTTGAAGGGATGCTTGCTGTGCATTGGCGAGCATCTGAATACCATCTACCAATTCACGAACGACCTGTCTGCTTGCTTCCAAAGTTTGTAGCATGGTACTCGCCTTGCTCATGGACTGTTTCGCTTTATCCTGTACCTGTTCTGCAAGTTCCGTTGCTGTTTCTACTGCTTCCACTGTTTGCTGAATTGCATCTGAGGAACCCTCTGCCCCTTTGGAAATATCTTGTATCGATGCAGCAATAAGCGTAGAGTGTTCAGCTGCTTTCCCTGTTGCTTCCTTAATTTCCATAACAGAAGCATTCGTGTGTGAAAAGTGGGTCTCAATGTTGTTCACCATACTGTTTAATTTTTGCAGCATCGATTCAAATGACAACCCAAGTGCACGAATCTCATCATCCGATGAAGAAACTGCAATGGTTTGCTCCAAGTCTCCATCTGCGGCTCGGGCAGCTGCACGTTCTAGTTTTTCCAGCGATTTCGTAATAAAACCCGCTGCTACGTATGCTAGAATCCCAGACCAAATGATTCCAAGTAAAAGTGTAATGACTGCGAAAAACTCCAGTGAAATATTCCAATACTTCTGTACGATATCATATAAAACGTACAGAAAAAATGCACTGGTCGTATACGTTATACCAGCCAAAATAGTGGTGAACAGCATGAGCTTCACCCGTAGACCAAACCGATAGCGCTTTTTCATGTTACCGCTTCAACCCCATTATGTATTTTGTTGTAGCTTCTCTGCCAACAGGTCGATTTGATCAGCAATTTCTCCCAATGCCGCTTCATAAACTTGAAGGTCACCCCCAAAGGGATCTGTTATATCGTAGTTGATTAAATTTCCTTCCAGCTGTCTAATTTGCTCAATTTCTTCACGCAAATGCGCCGCCAACTGCTGGTCAAGGATGACATTATCTAATTTATGCTGGTTTGCTTGAATAAATAGCGACCGTTTTTCCTCATAATTGGCATATAGGACTTTTAGCTCATCCCATATCTTTTTATCGGCTTCCGAGACATATTCTTTAAGGGTAAAATATTTATTTTGAAAGTTGGGGAATTTTACAATGAGCAATTGCTTATGCTGTGTAGTCATCGTTAAGACTAAATCTGCCCAATTCAGTAAACGCTTATTAATCTGCTGGGATTGATGATCCAAGTCAATACCGCGATTTTCAAGAGATAGGATTGCATTGCGATTTGCTTGTTCACCATTTCCTGCATACACACCCGCTGACTGCACCTCTACATCTGGACTTGCGGCTTTCAGTAACGCCTCTGCCATGGGGCTACGGCATGTATTTCCCGTGCAAACAAAAAGTATTTTCATTCCTGCTCCTCCAATGCCAAATAGGTATTCTAGCTTGTTTTGTTCCAACATCGTACATGGTCTACTCCCTAATATACCATAATTGAAACGGCACTGTTAACCAGTCGAACATACTGCACACGATGAAAATTGGGAATGGATAGCTATTAACCGAGTATAAAATACATGCCAAGTGCCATGAGCATACTTCCACCTAAAATTTCACTATAAGCCCCTAGCACATGTCGTGTTTTTCGCCCAAGCAATAGACCACTCCATGTTAATAGCATACTGGTAATACCGAATAACAATAAAACAAAAGCAGTCTTCACACCTGACAGACCTAAGCCAATTCCTGCTGAAAAACTATCCAGACTTACACTAAATGACAAAAGCATCAGACCTAACCCAATGGGTTGCCAGTCTCGTTTTTGTTCATGATTAAAAGCAGAAAATAACATATGTGCACCAATACCTGTGACGAGGAGTCCACCAAATAGTTGCGCTGCAGCACCTGCTTGAATGGACAACACCTTACCAAGCATAATCCCAGTAAAAGGCATCCATACATGAAATAATCCAATCGTTAAACCGATTATTGCAATACGCTTTAACCTGAGCAATTTCATCCCTAAACCGAGCCCAACAGAAAAGGCATCCATGCCCAATGCAATGGCCATTAACAGCAATGACGATAATTCGCCCAACATCGTTTCTGACATACCAATCCCCCTAGGACATGCTTGTTAACTATATGCATGTCCTAAGGGGATTATGAGATTATTTATTCAGATCCATATATTCACTAGCGGCCTTGCGCAGACGATTCATGACCGCTTTCCCAAGTCCTTCTTCACAAAAAGCTTCACATATAATCAGATCAAATGCCTCGCTACTGAAACTGCGAAGTTGATGATATAGAGCCTTCGCAATTTCAGACATATTGCTGCCAAGTGAGTATATAATCGGAGCATTCAACTTTGCAGCGGTTTGCTCACTAGCCAACACACCTATTCGCTTCCCTTTTTCCTGCTCTTGTATAATAAGCTGTTGGATTTCTTCTGCAGAACCATGGATAAGCCAAAGCGGGACCTCTGGCGAATAATGCTTGTACTTCATTCCGGGTGACCGAGGTTGTTCTTTACTATGCTGCAAGGCTGGGTCTTGTTTCACCTCTCCGATTACTTGTTCAAGCTGCTCCTTTGTGACCCCGCCCGGGCGCAAAATCATCGGTAACGTACCTGTACAATCTACTACAGTTGATTCGACTCCAACACCTGTTGGTCCACCGTCCAAAAGGCCATCCATCCTCCCCGCTAAATCATTCCACACATGCTGCGCCAATGTTGGGCTTGGTTTCCCAGATAAATTTGCGCTAGGAGCCGCAATTGGCCGATCTGCTTGCAACAGTAATTGATACGCCACCGGGTGATCTGGAATACGAACGCCAATTGTGGATAACCCCGCTGTTACATTTACTGCGCACACACCATTGCTAGGCAATACATAAGTGATTGGACCAGGTGAAAAGGTATCAATTAATGTCCCAACATAGTCTGGTACGTCTTGCACAAGCTGCATCAACTGTTCCTTCGTTGCTACGTGAGCAATAAGTGGATTATCTTGTGGACGGCCTTTCGCTTGAAAGATGTTTGCAACTGCGTTTTCATTTGTTGCATCCGCCCCCAATCCATAAACTGTCTCCGTTGGGAACGCAACTGTAGCCCCTTGCTGAATCAATCTTGCTGCTTTATTTATATCCTTTTTATTTTGTGCTGATAATGGTATATCTATTGTCCATCTGATCGTATCTTTCATTGCTGTAACCTCATTTCTATTCCATATTAATGGAACAATGCGGTTTACGCAAAAGAAAAATCCTGTGGATATTCACCACAGGAGAGGAGGAATTCGAAATAACTTATCCACAATCACCACTGTAACGATACGATTTCCAAAACGTATCCACAGGGTTTTACAGCTTATTCACATTTTTTATATAATTATCCACATATAAGACGGGTTATACACAAAAATTGTGGATATGCTGTTGATATTTAAGAAACGTGGTACGCCCACCACTTCCCTTGTTTTCTTGCTTGGTTTGGAAGGGTATGATGCTGTTGCTCATGAAATTGCAGGGCATCGAGAAGCAAGTCCACTACTGGTTGGTGGCTATGGATATAGAGTTTTTTGGCTTGCTTTCCTTTCGTTATGACAACAATCATTTCTAATAAGACTGGCAGGTTTGACATCGCTTGCTTCGTAATAAAAAGCTGTTGTAACCAATACTCATCTGCTTCCTCCATTGTGGATAACACAAAGCAGCCTTGTATTTCCTGTTGGATTTCGACCACATAACCAGCACTTAACAGCCTTTCTTTATCGATTTCTTGATTGATTTCTGTAAATGCTGCTACTTTTTCCTCATTGGCTTTTACTGCGGGAATGATTTTCATTTGCTACCACCTCTGCTTTGATTCATCATTTTATCATTTAGCCGTTATTTACTATCATGCTATGCATAGAATGTCCAGCTTATGACCAACCAAGCCATTCCCATAAAAAAAACTTTACCTTCACCGGTTCTTCTTCTTGCTCAGATATGTCTGCAGCAGCATCTGCCGTACTAATACCATTTCCAAAATCAAGGAAGCAAAGTGGTGGAAAAAGTACACACCACCAATTGGCACCTTTACCAGCTCCCAACGTAATCAATACCGCTTCATATTCACCAGCAGGATATAAATAATTACCATATACCTTCGTCGGAAAGGATACACTGCGATCATATTCCACCTCATAGGCTATATCCATGCCAGCTGCTGCTAGCTCTTTTCCAATCAATTGGTTCAATTCAGGAATTCGTGATGCAATAAGCTGCTTCGCCTCTTCTTTATCGTCAATAGCTGCTACCCAGCCGGAAATTGTTTCATTCACTTGATCCCGGATTAAACGTTTCGTACGTTGATCTGCTTCGGAATCACTATTTGCTAAAATTCGCAAGCGGATGGCGTCGTCCGGAATAACTTCATAATCTGCACTTGCACTTTGCTTTGAATCCAACATAAATATGATCATAATCATGCCACATAGTCCAATCAATAAAATCGCTTTTTTCATCATTTCCCGCTCCCTGTGTATGTCTTTAACAGCAGTATCGCCAGGAAAAACTTCTTTTAAACTAGTAATCTATTATTTATTTTGTCAATATATATTTTCACTGTTCATCATCATTCATCCAATGTGAAAATAAAGTGAAACTTCAATCTGTGGGGGGGTTTTCGCGCTTCCCCACGGATTGTTAGTTGAACCAATCAGGCCTTTACTGGCTGTTGATCTGTGATAAATAAAAGCAGACGGTTTTCTAGTACTTAGAATCCCGACTGCTTTTTATTTATAAATTTTAGATGATAGGTGTGCTGGAAACCATTCGATCCTTCCCATTAATATCTTGATGTACTTTAGTTTTATGGTTTGGTAATGATTTAGTAAGAAGCTCTTGTACAGCTGGTCCTTGACTCATGCCAATTTCTAAAAATACTGCACCATCTTTCGCCAAAACCTGTGGGACCTGCGTGCTTATTTTTTTATAAGCGGCTAGCCCATTGTCGGCTGCAAACAACGCTAATTCCGGATCAAAGTCCCTTACGGTATCGGCAAGAGCGTCTCTTTCCGTCTTGGCAATATAAGGTGGATTCGAAACGATGATTTGCATTTTCTCCCCTATTGCCGCTATTGGCTCCAAGAAATTTCCCAATAAAAACGTGCAATCTGCCCCAAGTCTTTTCGCATTAAAGGATGCAACCTCTAGTGCAGACTCGGATATATCAACCGCATATACAGTTGCCTGGGGCAGCTCCAATGCTAATGTAATCGCAATAATCCCGCTACCTGTACCGACATCGACCAAGGTAAACCGTTCATCGGTGGAAAAACGTGATGTTGCATATGCAATCACCCGCTCCACTAGTTCCTCTGTTTCCATTCGTGGAATAAGCACTTGATCATTCACCTGAAAGCTTCGACCGTAAAAATCTGCCTCACCAATGATATGCTGAATCGGTATTCCTGTCTGGGCATGCTTGATCACGTCTGCTTTCCATCGTTCTACAACATCTGCAGGGACCAGTTCACGCATATTGGCATAAAAAGCAGCCCGCTCCTGCTGCAAGTGATGCTGCAATAATAGCTCTGCAACATACGGTTCACGATGATGTTTCTCTAAAAAAAGAGAAGCCCATTTGAGGACTTCATATTGCATTGCTGGCTTTTCCATATTATTCACCAATCTGATCTAATTTTTTCGTTTGTTCTTCTACAATCAATGCCTCAATAAACTCATCTAAGCTGCCGTCTAAAATTTGATCCAGCTTTTGAATGGTCAATCCAATTCGATGGTCTGTTACACGATTTTGCGGAAAATTATAGGTGCGTATACGCTCTGAACGGTCCCCAGTACCAACGGCAGATTTCCGGGTTTCATCATATTCAGCCTGGGCTTCCTGCTGATATTTATCATAAATACGAGCGCGTAATACCTTCATCGCTTTTTCTTTGTTCTTTATTTGAGACTTTTCGTCCTGAATGGAAACAACAATTCCGGTTGGTTCATGTGTCAAACGAACAGCAGACATGGTTGTGTTCACACTCTGTCCACCAGGGCCACTTGAAGCAAAAGTATCTACACGAATGTCTTTTTCATGTACTTCAACTTCCACATCCTCCGCTTCCGGCAAAACAGCGACCGTTGCAGTTGATGTATGAATACGGCCACCTGATTCTGTTTCTGGAACTCGTTGTACACGGTGTGCACCGTTTTCGAATTTAAGCTTGGAATAGGCACCTTTACCAGTAATCATAAAAATAATTTCTTTATAGCCTCCGACACCAGTCGTATGCGCCTCCATGACTTCTGTTTTCCAGCCCTGGCCCTCTGCATAGCGGGAATACATACGGTATAAGTCACCTGCAAATAACGCTGCCTCATCACCACCTGCAGCACCACGAATTTCCATAAATACGTTTTTATCATCATTCGGATCTTTTGGTAACAGCAGAATTTTCATATCTTCTTCTAATACTTCCTGCCGTTGTTGCAGCTCACTAATCTCGGCTTTCACCATATCGCTCATATCAGCATCCAGGTCTTCTTGAAGCATTTCTTTTGCATCCTTCAATTCGGATACAACCTGCTTGTATTCACGATATGCCATGACAACATCCTCTAGATCGGATTGTTCTTTTCCATAATCTCTAAGTTTTTTCGGATCACTCGCTATTTCCGGATCACTTAATAGCTCATTTAATTTATTATAACGATCCTCCAGTGATTGCAAACGTTCCAGCATCACGGTCACCTCTTTCATTTAACAGTACAATTATAGTATATATTACAATTTGGGGCAAAGTTATTTTTGATTCGGTGGAGTCAAGTAATTATGGGGGATCTTAAAGTCCTCCTAACTGTATTGCATTATTAGCATATCCATTGATTTATCACGTACTACCCCGCTTCGATTACGAGGCATCTTGAAGTTTCACAATTGCTATACCGATGATGGGGTATAGGTTCTCCCTTCAACCTTTTACACAAACGAAGATGTGCATGCATATTTTCTCCCTATCCTATATCTTTTTTTCAAAATGCCCGCGCAGAATGGAGGTCTTTATCATTTACTATACTAATGATCAATGGAAAGGAGGAAAAAAAGTGCAAGGATTACAACCATATGTGGATCCACTACCGCGACTGCAGACGATTCAGCCCACGCGAACGGATAAATATAATGACTTTTACGAAGTGCGTATGAAGGAGTTTCGCCAAAAAGTACATCGTGACTTACCGCCAACCCGTTTATGGGGATATCACGGCTTATTTCCCGGCCCTTTATTTGATGTTCCACGTGGCAGACCTATTCAAGTCAAGTGGATCAATGACCTGCCCGACCAGCATTTTTTACCAATCGATCAAACGGTTCATGATACTGGCAGCCTGCCAGAGGTGCGAACCGTTACCCATTTACATGGCGGGAAAACAAAGGCAGACAGTGATGGCTATCCAGAAGCTTGGTACACCAAGCACTTCCGAGAGGTTGGTCCCTTTTTTGAAAGAGAGATATATGAATATCCCAATGATCAACGGGCAGCTGCACTTTGGTATCATGATCATGCGATGGGTATCACGCGTTTAAACGTTTATGCTGGACTCGTTGGAATGTATCTCATTCGTGATCAACACGAAAAGCGGCTAAACCTCCCAGCTGGTGATTATGAAATTCCGCTTATCTTAATGGACCGCTCCTTTCATAAGGATGGCAGGCTTGCATATCCATCCCAACCCGATGACCCAGAACCGCATTGGCCTAACCCTTCCATCCGGCCATTTTTCCTTGGGGATGTCAATGTAGTAAACGGAAAAATATGGCCCTATTTGGAAGTGGAACCTCGAAAATATCGATTTCGTCTATTAAATGCCTCTAATACAAGGGCATATACCATTTATCTTGACTCGGATCAGCCATTTTATCAAATTGGCTCAGACGGTGGCCTGCTAAAACGAACCCATGCAACGAATTCTATTTCCTTGGAACCGGCTGAAAGAATCGATCTCATTCTTGATTTTACCCATTATGCGAACCAAACAATTCATTTAAAAAATGATCTTGGTCCAGATGCATCTCCAGATGATCGAACAACAGAAATCATGCAATTTCGCGTAAAAAATTCGAAACAACATGCTGATACCTCATCACTTCCAAACACACTCTCACATATTCCTTCCTTATCCAATCAGCCTGTCCAAACACTGCGAAACCTTAAGCTGAATGGAACAGTTGATGACATCGGCAGACCCTTGTTTCTGCTTGATGGCAAAGGATGGATGGAACCTGTAACGGAAACGCCCACTGCTGGATCAACAGAAATTTGGTCACTTATGAATGTAACTGATTTTACCCATCCCATTCATATTCACCTGATACAATTCCAAGTATTGGACCGACGACCGTTTGATTTAGCACGTTACAACAAGGATGGAAGCATTGTCTATACTGGTTCCCCAGTTCCACCAGCACCAAATGAACGGGGATGGAAGGATACAGTAGCAGCACATAGTGGAGAAATTACACGCGTCATCGCAACATTCGAACCATATACGGGGGATTATGTCTGGCATTGTCATATTTTAGAGCATGAAGACTATGATATGATGCGACCGTTGAAGATTATTGCTCCGGAAACAGATAAAAACAAATAAAAAACTGCAATTGGTGATGATTGCTTCTCACCAATTGCAGTTTTTAAAATAAAGTGAAACCTTAATTCGTGGGGGGGGCGCACTTCCCCCACGGATTGTAAGTTGAACGAATCAAGCCCTTACTGACTGTTAATTCCCCACTTACAATTCTTGTTATCAACAAAAATGGTTGATGTGGGGGGCTTACAACCAGTTAATCTGTAAACGACCTATTTATTATGAACGATTTGTTTTTTTTCAACCGTTGTCGGCTTATTGGGTACTTCATGGTGATGACGACAACGTGGTTCATATGACTCCGCTGCACCAACCAATATAATTGGATCATCATATGAAGCGGGCTTTCCATTGATTAAACGCTGTGTTCTACTTGCAGGGGAACCGCAAACAGGGCAAATGGCATTTAGCTTCGTAACAGACTCTGCCATCGACATCAGCTTCGGCATTGGTCCGAATGGTTCTCCACGAAAATCAGAATCAAGACCAGCGAGAATAACACGTATACCTTGATTAGCCAGTTCATCTGCTACATGAAAGATATCAGCGTCGAAAAATTGTGCTTCATCGATTCCTACTACATCTATATCCTGACTAACATGCTCCAATATATCCTTTGATTGTTTAACAGGACGGGCAATGATGGAAGAACCATTATGAGATACAACTGAATCCTTTTCATAACGATTATCAATTTCCGGTTTAAATACACGAACAGATAAGTTGCCATAGGTTGCACGTCGTACACGTCTTATCAATTCCTCTGATTTACCAGAAAACATACTTCCACAAATAACTTCCATCCATCCATTCTGCTTCATTACATACATGCTGAAGGCACTCCTTTAACGATTGTTATTCTCTATGTATAAGGTGAAACTTCAATCAGTGGGTATTTTTGCACTTCCCACGGATTGTTAGTTGAACCAATCAGGTCTTTACTGGCTGTTGATCACCCAATTACTATTCTTGTTATTAACAAAAATGCTTGATGTGGGGGCTGTGATAAATTATAGTTTATCATGAAATTCGACTTTGTTAGCGAATATTTTTACAACATGCTACTGTTTATTTACCACAAATGACGCAAATATATGCCTCGACACCATTCATAGGCAGTAAAAAAACAGGCAAATGTTAAAGCGCTTTGCCTGTTTCAGTCGGTTTCCCGACAGCTTATTTCATATTATATTTCTTCTTGAAGCGATCCACACGGCCACCGACTTTATCAGCCTTCTGCTTGCCTGTGTAGAATGGATGTGAATCTGAGCTGATTTCAACACGAATTAACGGGTATGTGTTGCCATCTTCCCATTCAATTGTTTCATCCGATTCACGTGTAGAACCACTTAGGAATTTAAAATCCGAGCTTGTATCAAGAAATACTACTTTTCTGTATTCCGGATGGATATCCTTTTTCATTTCTTTCCACTCCTTTTTGCCCTGATACCTTTGGTAACAGAGTTTATTCTAAGAGCCGTCGCAGGTTTTAACCTTTTCTAAACTCACGTTAAGATTATAACAGTGTCATTAGATGATTGCAAGACTAAATTACATTACAAGGAAAACAATATCGATTATCTTTTTGTCCCGCGGCGCTTCATCTCTTCATCCATTTTTTGCAAGAACTCCTCATTCGATTTAGAGGCACGCATTCTTCTTAAGAAACGTTCCAAAAAGTCACTGGAATCCTGCATGGTTTTACGAATGGCCCACATTTTTTCCAGATGACCTTTATCAACCAAAAGTTCTTCCTTCCGGGTACCAGAGCGAAGGATATCAATTGCCGGGAATATTCTCCGTTCTGCAAGACTGCGGTCTAAATGCAGCTCCATATTTCCGGTACCTTTAAATTCCTCATAAATCACGTCATCCATACGCGAACCCGTATCGACAAGTGCGGTCGCCAAAATGGTGAAGCTGCCACCCTCTTCAATATTACGCGCCGCACCAAAGAATCGTTTTGGACGGTGGAAAGCAGCCGGATCAATACCACCCGATAATGTCCGTCCACTTGGCGGAATTACCAAGTTATACGCCCGTGCTAAGCGGGTAATACTATCCATCAAAATAATCACGTCTTGCTTATGCTCAACCAAGCGCATGGCACGCTCTAACACAAGCTCCGAAACCTTGATATGACTTTCAGGTACCTCGTCAAATGTTGAACTGACCACATCTACATCCGGATGTACGGATCGTTCAATATCTGTTACTTCCTCGGGACGCTCGTCCACAAGTAAAATAATCAGCTTTGCTTCTGGATGGTTTTTGGAAATACTATTCGCCATTTCCTTCAACAGCATCGTTTTTCCAGCTTTTGGTGGAGCAACAATTAAACCACGCTGCCCGAACCCAACTGGTGTCATCAAATCCATAATGCGTGTAGATAACTTATGTGTTTCTGTTTCCAGCTTCATAAAGCGATCCGGATATAATGCCGTTAAAGCAGGAAAATGAACACGTTCTTTCGCATTCTCAGGATTGTCGCCATTGACGGCATCTACATGTAACAGGCCATAATAACGTTCATTTTCTTTTGGCGGACGTACCTTTCCAGATACTTTATCCCCATTACGTAAATCAAATCTTCTAATCTGTGAGGCTGATATATAAATATCCTCTGCGCTCGGCGAATAGTTTATTGGACGCAAAAAACCAAAGCCTTCAGAAGGAATGATTTCTAAAATACCGTCCATAAATAAAAAACCGTCTTTTTCCGCTTGCGCTTTTAAAATAGCAAAAATTAATTCCTTTTTGGTAAGCTTGGCATAATACGATACCTTATACTCTCTTGCCAATGAATAAATTTCTTTTAATGTTAATGTTTCCAGGTGTGAAATTGTTAATGCACCCATCGAATCACCACGCCTATTATTTTCTTTTATATATAAACGGAGAAAATGAAGGAGAACCCTATTTCCAGTGGGATTCCTATCCCAGTGCCCCGATATCATGATTCCTACTTCTATGCAGATAGTTTTTCCTTGGAGATATGTAGACTTGAATTCCCTTATCATTCTTTGGAATTTCCCCGGGTATTCTTGTCCATGCGATAAATGAAGCTAGAATAGAAGATTGCATCGTTGCAATAAGTTGTTGGTTGGAAGACCAATTCACTACTTTTCCGTAAATTCTTATTATATTTATATAAAAATGAAGCCCTTCTCATATTACCTTTTTTTAAACTATTGTTCAACTTTTCCTAATAAAATAATCCTTTAGATGGAGAAAAATGTGAGGATTCCGTCATTCATACATGAACATAGTCCCTTAGATGGGAAGAACAGGCAGCATAACAAAAATTGTTCAGCTGCCTGTTTTCTCTCTCTATATTTATGGTTCCATGACCAAATTTGGTTTTTTCTTGAGGCTATGCTCACCATCGATAAAGCGAACAGTACCACTTTTAGCACGCATGACAACGGTTTGTGTTGTAGCCCTGGTGCCTTTGAATTGGACACCTTTTAATAGCTCCCCGTCCGTTACACCTGTAGCAGCAAAGATAGCATCATCACCCTTGCAGAAATCCTCCATGTAAAATACACGATCCAAATCTTTAATGCCCATCTTTTCACAGCGGGCACGCTCCGCTTCATCTTTTGGAACGAGTTTTCCTTGAATTTCACCGCCAAGGCATTTTAAAGCGACTGCAGCAAGCACGCCCTCTGGGGCACCACCAATGCCAAATAAGATATCTACTCCTGTTTCATCAAAGGCGGTATTAATTGCTGCAGCTACATCGCCATCTGGAATAAGCTTAATACGGGCCCCTGCTTGACGAATTTCCTGGATAAGCTGCTGATGACGCGGCCGATCCAATACAATGGCGACGACATCTTCAATATCCTTCTTTTTCGCATCGGCAACGGCTTGTAAATTCTCATAAGTCGATGCATTGATATCTACTTTACCAACGGCTTCTGTACCTACCGCAATCTTTTCCATATACATATCCGGCGCATGCAATAAATTCCCTTTGTCCGCAATGGCGATAACAGCCAGCGCATTCCAGGTTCCTTGGGCTACAATATTGGTTCCTTCCAAAGGGTCAACAGCAACATCAACTGCGGGACCAACACCAGTACCAAGCTTTTCGCCAATATAAAGCATTGGTGCTTCATCCATCTCTCCTTCACCAATCACGACAACACCCTGCATCGGAATCGTATCAAAAACGGTGCGCATTGCTGAAGTAGCAGCGTCATCTGCTTCATTCCTTAAGCCTCTTCCCATCCAGCGGGCTGAAGATAAGGCAGCTGCTTCTGTCACGCGGACCAATTCCATCGTTAAACTTCTTTCCATGTTGCATCCCTCTCCCTTTTTCAGAAATCCCCTCATCCCAAGACGGTCTTTATGAAAATAGGCGAGTTTGACATGGATTCTATATCGAGTGATGAAGCGATGAAGTGATTAGGAATTTTTAAATTGGACAACTTCCCGTTCGGACATTTCTTCACGCCAGATATTCGCACCAAGCTGATTTAATTTTTCGGTGATATTCTCATAACCACGATCGATATGTTCCAGACCGGTTATTTCTGTGATACCATCTGCCATTAAGCCAGCAATAATAAGTGCAGCCCCTGCTCGAAGATCACTCGCTTTTACGCGTGCACCTGCGAGCTTATTTGGTCCAGAAACAATAATCGATCCACCCTCCACCTTAATGTTCGCATTCATACGCCTTAGCTCATCCACATGCTTCATTCTGGCAGAGTATATCGTATCTGTTATGACACCAGTTGATGAGGCTTTCGTTAACAAACTTGTAAATGGCTGTTGCAAATCTGTTGGAAAGCCTGGATATACCAAGGTTTTAATATCAACGCTTTTCAGTGGGTCTCTTGCAGCAATGTATAGTTGTTCATCGCTTTCTTCAACGGTTACACCCATTTCCCGTAATTTAGCTAGCAAAGATTCCAAATGCTGGGGAATGACGTTATCGATAATTACTTCATTCCCAACTGCAGCTGCAGTAATCGCATAGGTACCTGCCTCAATACGGTCCGGGATAATTGTATGACGGCAGCCATGTAAGGAAGGCACCCCATCGATACGAATCACATCTGTTCCTACGCCTTTAATTTTAGCCCCCATATTCGTGAGCAATGTTGCAACATCAATAATTTCTGGTTCCTTGGCAGCATTTTCTATAATCGTTCTGCCTTTGGCTCGTACGGCTGCAAGCATAATATTAATCGTTGCACCGACACTCACCACATCCAGATAGATACGGGCCCCAATAAGTTCTTTGGCACGAATATAAATGGCACCATGCTCATTGGTTACCTCTGCTCCAAGTGCTTCAAAGCCCTTTATATGTTGATCAATCGGGCGTGGACCAAGATAGCATCCGCCTGGGAGACCGATGACTGCTTGCTTAAACTTACCAAGCATGGCTCCCATAAAATAATAGGAAGCGCGCAGCTTTTTCACCTGTCCATTTGGTAATGGCATCGAAATCATATGTTCTGGATCAATGTGAACCGTTTGACCATCCCATACGACACGCCCACCGATTTCCTCCAATAATTCGCCAAGCGTATATACATCGGAGATATCTGGCAAGCCTTCTATTGTTACCTGTGAATCTGCTAAAATAGCTGCTGGCAGAAGGGCAACAGCACTGTTTTTTGCACCGCTGACCCGCACCTTCCCATTTAATGGATGTCCACCTTCAACTAACATTTTCTGCATGATAAAACCTCACTTTTAGAGGCTGTTCGAAATGATTTGTTCTGAACGATCCTAATATGTCCTTGTTCAAAATCATAATGAATGAACAGCAATTCTGCTTGTAATCGTTGGTTGTAAAAAATTATTTTGACTGCTTATTCCAATCCGCAAGAAACTTTTCAATTCCTTGATCTGTCAATGGGTGTTTCACAAGTTGATTCAAGACATTGAATGGAATGGTAGCAATATGTGCGCCATGAAGTGCAGCATCTGTTACATGCATCGGATGGCGAATAGATGCAGCAATTATTTCCGTCTTGATGTCATGACGTTCAAAGATTTCTGCTATTGTTGCCACAAGTGTCATACCATCTTGACCGATATCATCCAAGCGTCCAAGAAATGGTGACACATACGTTGCACCAGCACGTGCTGCTAGTAATGCTTGATTGGCATTAAATATCAATGTAACATTCGTTTTGATATTTAAATCGCTAAATCCTTTTACAGCCTTCAAGCCTTCCAACGTCATTGGAACTTTGACAGTTATGTTTGGAGCGATTGCTGCCAGTTCTTTACCTTCTTCAATCATACCAGCTGCATCCTCAGAAATAACCTCTGCACTAACAGAGCCAGACACTTCTTTTGTTATTTCCCGCAAACGATCGTGAAAGGAAACCCCTTCTTTTGCAACGAGGCTGGGATTTGTTGTGACACCCGCTAATATGCCCAGCTGATTTGCTTCTTGAATTTCATTTATATTTGCAGTATCAATAAAAAACTTCATCGAATCGACTCCTTTCCTTTGAACAGTCTTATTGCATTTTATTTATACACCCACCACTAGGAAGGCTTTAAGCTTTTTGTGAAGAACCAAATTCACGCATTTTCTCAATCACTGTAGCTTTAATTGCTGCTGTACCTGGACCAAGATATTTTCTTGGATCATATACGTCAGCATCATTATTCAATACGTCACGAATTGCATTTGTTTGTGAAATTTGGTTTTCTGTATTGACGTTAATTTTTGACGTTCCCAGAGAAATGGCACGCTGAATATCTTTTGTTGGAATGCCTGTTCCACCGTGCAATACAAGTGGCATATCCACTAGATTAGAGATTTCTTCCATTTCCTTAAAGCCAAGGTTTGGTTCACCTTTGTAAGGACCATGCACAGAACCAAGTGCAGGTGCTAAACAATCAATATGTGTTTCATCCACTAATTGCTTACATTCAGCAGGATCTGCATAAATGACTCCGTCTGCAATGACGTCATCCTCCTGGCCGCCAACTGTACCAAGTTCAGCTTCCACAGATACACCATGGAAATGTGCTAATTCAACCACTTTTTTCGTAGTTGCAATATTTTCTTCCAATGGGGAATGGGATGCATCAATCATAACGGATGTAAATCCAGCGTGAATGGCTTTTGCACATGCTTCAAAGCTAGATCCGTGATCCAGGTGAATAGCTACAGGGACAGTTGTACCGTACGCTTTCATTAGAGCGTCAACCATGGCAACAACAACCCCGAAACCACCCATATATCTTCCGGCACCTTCAGAAACTCCTAAAATTACTGGAGACTTCTCTTCTTCGGCAGCCTGTAAAATAGCCTGGGCATATTCCAAGTTATTCACGTTAAATTGACCTACTGCATATCCTTGTTCTTTTCCTTTTTCAAGCATTTCTTTCATTGAAACTAATGGCATTTGACTTCCTCCTTAGATGGTGGGTTGAATGACTTAATGTATTTCATTATAAGAATACCAACTCCGGAGTCAAGTCGCAACAATTGAGAGGCCTTCCTCTCCTATGAATGGAATACTTATGAAAAAATAATGAATTATTTCAAGCAATACAAATGAATAATTAAGCCTTTATCTCCAGTGCACACTTTGCAGCTAGAGATAAATCTACTACATTAAATGGCTTTGATAAAGTTGTTGCAACGAAAGAAAATGCCACTATTTTCCGTTGAATATCCTCCAGCATTCCACTAATCAGGATTGTTGGAATATATCTCTCTTCCTGTTCCATTATATGGAGTACCTCAAGGCCATTCATAACTGGTAATTGGTAATCCATAATGATTAAATCAATCGTGTGTTTACGAAGTATTTCTAATGCTTCCTTACCTGTTTTTGCAGTTGTTACATGGTAGCCTTCCCCAGAAAAGAGTTCTTGTATGAGCATACGTATACCTTGCTGATCGTCTACAACCAATAATTCTTTTGTCACACACGTTCCCCCCTTCTATGTTACTTCTAGAAGGGGGCTGGAAAATCCTGCTTTCCTTATTGACTTTTCAGAAAATAGGAGAAATTAAATTATTACGTTTTTAACCATACGTTTCATTAGGAGGAATCAGGTGGTTGTTCTCATGACCTTCAACCTCAAAATGGAAGTCACCCAGGGGCATCCGCAGCTTTTTCATTCCATCACATATGATAAAGCTGGTTAACCAGCCTATTTAAAATACCGTCGACCGCGTTTATCTTACTTCATTTCCGAAAATACACAATTTCGAGTAACTTAAAAACCGTTTATCTTTCTCCATTTACATAAATACACGATGTCGAGTAACTTAAAAACCGTTTATCTTACTCCATTTCCAAAAATACACAATTTCGCGTAACTTAAAAACCGTTTATCTTACTCCATTTCCAAAAGTACAGGATTTCGAGTAACTTAAATGCTGTTTAACTTACTCCAATTCCGTAAATACACGATTTCGCATAACTTAAAAGCCGTTTATCTTACTCCATTTCCAAAAATACACGATTTCGCATAACTTAAAAGCCGTTTATCTTACTCCATTTCCAAAAATACACGATTTCGCATAACTTAAAAGCCGTTTATCTTACCCCATTTCAGTTTTTACACGAAATCACATATGATAAACGGTCTGTTTCAGTGAAGGACTGCATATGAACCCGGCTTCCTAGGAAAAAGAAGCCGTCCATCAAAGTAAAAAGCTGCAGATAGGTTACGGGCCTGTCTGCAGCTTTGTATCTTCATTATTTATTTTTTTGTTCAACGGATGCTCCGATGAAACCAAGGAACAATGGTTGTGGTCTTGTTGGGCGTGATTTGAATTCTGGATGGAATTGGCAAGCTACAAACCACGGATGGTCTTGAAGCTCAATTGTTTCTACCAATTTTCCATCTGGACTGAAGCCAGAGAAAACAAGCCCTTTGTCTGCCAACTGCTGGCGATATGCATTATTAAACTCATAACGATGACGATGACGTTCATCAATCTGGTCTGCACCATCATAAGCAGCTTTGATTTTCGTATCATTTTCAAGTACACATGGATATGTTCCAAGTCTTAAAGTTCCACCAAGATCAGCAACTTCTTCTTGTTCTGTTAATAAGGATATGATTGGATGTGGTGTATCCTGAACGATTTCAGTTGAATGTGCGCCCTTTAACCCAACAACATTTCTGGCAAATTCAATGGTTGCCAGCTGCATGCCAAGACAAATTCCAAAGAAAGGAATTTTATTTTCCCGTGCATAGCGAATGGCTTCGATTTTGCCGTCGATACCACGATCCCCAAATCCACCCGGTACAATGATTCCATCTACATGAGACAATTCCTGTTCAATGGATTCTGTATCCAAACGTTCAGAATCAATCCAATGTACCTTGATGTCCACATCATAGGCGAATCCAGCATGCTTTAAGGATTCGACGACAGATAAATATGCGTCCGGAAGCTCGACATATTTACCGACTAAGCCGATATCAATGGTTTTGGTCAGTCCGCGTACTTTTTCTACGAGCTCTACCCATTCATCCATATTTGCCGCTTTGTTTCCAAGTCCGAAATGGTCACAAGCAATTTGATCCAAATGCTGTTCTTCCAATGCAAGTGGTACTTGGTATAATGTGTCTGCATCACGCATTTCAATGACGGCATTTTCATCAATATCACAGAAAAGCGCAATCTTTTCTTTCATATCCTTGCTGATTTCTTGTTCGGTTCGCAGCACGATGACATCAGGTTGAATACCTAGTGAACGTAATTCCTTCACGCTATGCTGGGTTGGCTTTGTTTTCATTTCACCTGCTGCTTGAATATATGGTACCAATGTACAATGAACATACATCACATGTTCTTTACCGATATCACTTTTGATTTGACGAATTGCTTCTAGAAAAGGCAAGGATTCAATATCACCGACAGTACCACCAATTTCAGTAATGACGATGTCTGCCTCTGTTGCTTCGCCTGCCCGAAATACCTGGTCCTTAATCTCATTCGTAATATGAGGGATTACCTGTACTGTCGCACCTAAATAATCACCACGGCGCTCTTTACGTATAACACTGGAATACACTTTTCCAGTTGTGATATTGCTATATTTATTTAAGTTAATGTCGATAAACCGCTCATAGTGGCCTAAATCAAGGTCTGTTTCCGCACCATCTTCCGTTACGAAAACCTCTCCATGCTGATAAGGGCTCATTGTCCCTGGATCCACATTAATATACGGGTCAAATTTTTGCAGTGTTACTTTTAGACCTCTATTTTTCAACAGTCTTCCAAGTGATGCTGCAGTGATACCTTTTCCTAGTGAAGAAACAACGCCGCCTGTTACAAAAATATACTTTGTCAATATAATCCCTCTTTCTTCTCCTTATAAATATTCCTTCTCCACGATTTTTCATGCATGGAGTTGTTCATTCATTATAGGAAGCCTGTTGATTACCTGCTGCATATGACAGCAAAAAAATAAAAGCGCCTCCCCATATAGAAAGGGGAAA
This sequence comes from Ornithinibacillus gellani, assembly GCF_003730295.1. Lineage (GTDB taxonomy): Bacteria > Bacillota > Bacilli > Bacillales > Amphibacillaceae > Ornithinibacillus_A > Ornithinibacillus_A gellani. Next base: position 168,758 of record NZ_QTSZ01000047.1, on the reverse strand, counting down.
CGCATAACGAGTAATTTTATAGTGCCCAGTTAAAATATTACCTACATGCTTTATAAATGTCAAGCATGCCTATCCAGAAAAATTCAAATCTGAATGTGTACATTTTACCATAGATTCACTGGCTGTAAGACTCACACATATCAAGAACTTTTGTTGATAACTAGAATTGTAAGTGGGGTTCAACAGCCAGTAAAGGCCTGATTGGTTCAACTAACAATCCGTGGGGGAAGTACGAAAACCCCACGGATTGAAGTTTCACTTTATCTGTCTTCTTCGTCGTCCTCATCATCTAAATCTTCATCTTCTTCTAGTTCATCGATTTCGTCGTCAAAATCTTCATCTTCTTCATCGTCATCGAAATCATCGTAATCTTCTTCATCGTCCGCATCATCAAAATCCAAATCAACTTCATCGTCATCATCTTCTAATACTTCATCAAAATCATCATCTTCTAAATCATCTTCCGGGCTATCAAAACCAGACTCCAGACCCAATGGATCTTCCTTCACCTTTTTCTTTTTTGCTTTCTTTTTCTTTGGTGTATGGGTGATTTCTTCTTCTTGTTGGTCAACTGGATACCAACGCTTCAACCCCCAAAGATTTGAACCAGTCGTTATGAAGCGACCGTCCATATTTAAATCTGTATAAAATTGGGCAATGATATCTGCCCGCTGAGATTCTGTTAGTCCTTTTATATCAGCGACTTGTTGAAAAATATCCTTGAATTCCAATGATTTCTTTTCATCTGCCAAAATTAAATTTGCTAATTCAATCATTGACATTTTCGTTAATTGCTCGTTGTCATAGTTTTTCAGACTCACGACACCGCACTCCCTTTTCTTAGTTTTATTGAATGGCGCATGGCCCTTTTCTCTACCTTACAATGCTGGTAAACCTACCATGTAATGGCTGTTCATAAGATTTCATCTATCTCATCCATGTATTTCCCCTGTATAGAACTTACATCAATTCGTTTTATTTGCTATGACTATGTAAATACATTTCAGCCGACACGTCAAGCCTAAAAGTATAAAATATCCATAATCATTTTTCTATATTCTCCAAACACTTGAAAGTATAAACCAAAGCGTTGTTCATGCACAACTAATAATACTTGATTTACACCAAAAATATATAGCTATTATTATACGACAACAGCCATTGGAAATATACAGTTTTTGTGAATAAATTTCCCAACCATGAGATACCCGAATTACCAGTTTTTTGATTAGACAATTTACTATATTTTTCACGAAAAAAACCGTTTGGAAACAACAGTATCGTTTCCAAACGGTTTCACTTCATCTTATCTGCTACATATTTCTCCGATATTGGCCGCCAACCTCATATAATGCATTGGTAATTTGGCCAAGACTCGCTACTTTGACGGTTTCCATTAGTTCAGCAAAAATATTACCACCAGATGCAGCGATTCTTTTTAGACGTTTCAATGCTTCATCTACTTGATCCTGATGGGCTTCCTGAAAACGGTGCAGTTCCGAAATTTGATGTTCTTTTTCTTCAGCTGTTGCACGAGCAAGCTCCATGGAATCAATTTCTTCCTCTGTTGGTGGGTTCGGATTCAAGTAGGTGTTCACACCAATGATTGGCAGCTCTCCAGAATGCTTTTTACCTTCATAATAAAGAGATTCTTCTTGAATTTTTCCACGTTGATATTGTCTCTCCATCGCACCAAGAACACCACCACGGTCATTCATCCGTTCAAATTCTTGTAAAACAGCTTCCTCCACAAGGTCTGTCAATACTTCCACGATAAAAGATCCCTGTAAGGAATTCTCATTTTTAGTCAATCCAAATTCACGATTGATAATCATTTGAATCGCCATTGCCCGTCGTACAGATTCCTCTGTCGGTGTTGTGATAGCCTCATCATATGCATTCGTATGCAAAGAGTTCGTATTATCCTGAACAGCAATAAGTGCCTGCAGCGTCGTACGGATATCATTAAAATCAATTTCCTGGGCATGCAGGGAGCGGCCTGAGGTTTGAATATGATATTTTAACTTCTGACTACGCTCATTCGCACCATATTTATCACGCATCGTAATCGCCCAAATCCTTCTCGCTACCCTGCCGATCACGGTATATTCCGGATCCAATCCATTCGAGAAGAAAAAGGACAGATTTGGTGCAAATTTGTCAATATCCATGCCGCGGCTTAAATAATATTCTACATACGTAAAGCCATTGGCCAATGTAAAAGCAAGCTGTGTAATCGGATTCGCACCCGCTTCAGCAATATGGTAGCCCGAAATGGAGACAGAATAGTAATTTCGAACATTTTTATCAATAAAGTATTGCTGGATATCCCCCATCATTCTTAAAGCAAATTCTGTCGAGAAGATACAAGTATTCTGTCCTTGATCCTCTTTCAAAATATCTGCTTGCACTGTACCGCGAACAACCGCCAATGTTTCATCACGAATTGTTTCATATTCTTCTGCAGTTGGTTCTCGATCATTTTCCGCTGTGAACTTTTCGAGCTGCTGGTCAATCGCTGTATTGAAATACATCGCCAAGATGATAGGTGCAGGACCATTAATCGTCATAGACACGGAGGTTAACGGATTCGTCAAATCAAAGCCGGCGTACAGCTTTTTCATATCCTCCAGTGTACAAATGTTTACACCACTCTCGCCAACCTTTCCGTAAATATCCGGACGATGTGCTGGATCTTCTCCATACAAGGTGACCGAGTCAAAGGCAGTTGAAAGTCGTTTCGCATCCTCATTCTTCGATAAATAATGAAACCGGCGATTTGTTCTTTCTGGTGTCCCTTCTCCCGCAAACTGTCTTGTAGGATCCTCTCCCTTACGCTTAAATGGAAAAACACCAGCTGTAAATGGAAAGGCACCTGGTACATTTTCCCGCATGAGCCAACGTAATCGCTCTCCCCAGTCGACAAATGTTGGAAAAGCAACCTTAGGAATTTTAAGCCCTGCCAACGATTCTGTTACAATATCCATTTCGATTTCCTTATCACGAACTGAGAAGGTCATCGTTTCGCCACTATAGCGCTCGCTAGTTTCATCCCAGGAATCCAGTAGTTTTTTAGCCTTTGGATCCAGATTCTCCTGCTGCTCCTCTATAGCTGCATCTATAGCCAGTTGATCCGCTTCAGCTAACAACTCCTTCGCTCCGGTTAACTGGTATAGACGTCGAGCAATTTCACTTTGTTTTGTTGTATGATGATGGTATCCGCGTACATGCTGGGAAATTTCCCTTAAATAATCACGTCGTTCATTGGTAATAATCCGGTTTTGTTTCTCGGCAATGATATGTCTTTCAAATTCGACATCCATTTCCCAATCATATTTTTCATTCAATGTATCGATAATAGCTGCAAATAATGCATTGGTCCCTGCATCATTAAATTGACTTGCTATCGTTCCAAACACAGGAAATTTTGTTTGATCTTCATGAAAGAGCATATGGCTTCGTTCATATTGTTTGCGCACTTGACTGAGTGCATCTTCTGAACCACTCTGTTCAAATTTATTGATCACAATAAAATCGGCATAATCGATCATATCGATTTTCTCCAGCTGGGTAGGGGCACCGAATTCAGCTGTCATCACATACATTGATAAATCTGTTATATCCGTAATGGCGGCATCCCCTTGCCCAATACCGCTTGTTTCTACAATAATAAAATCATAGTCCGAAGCGCGGACGACATCAATTACTTCTTGTATTGCTTTGGAAAGCTCTGTCTGGGAATCACGTGTTGCCAGGGATCGCATATAAACACGATCGGAAAAAATAGCATTCATTCGAATCCGATCCCCTAATAGCGCTCCACCTGTTTTTCGTTTTGTCGGATCAATGGATAAAATAGCAATCTTCTTCTCGGGTACTTCATGAATGAAACGCCGGATTAATTCATCTGTCAAAGAACTCTTCCCTGCCCCACCAGTACCTGTAATTCCTAACACTGGTATGGAAGTATCCCCTACTTCTTGCAGTTTTTTCAACATATCTGTTCGTTCTTGTTGATCATGTGTTTCATTTTCCATATACGTAATAAATCTGGAGATAGCTTTCCGATCTCCTTTACGTAATTGTTCTAAATCCTGTTTAAAATCAATGGGTGTTGGATGATCACATTCTTCCAGCATTTGATTGATCATGCCTTGCAATCCTAAATTCCTTCCATCCTCTGGTGAAAATACACGTGACACACCATAGGCATGTAATTCCTTGATTTCACGTGGAATAATGACGCCGCCACCACCGCCATACACATTGATATGCGATGCACCATGCTCTTTCAATAAATCAATCATATATTTAAAATATTCCACATGCCCGCCCTGATACGAGGAAATCGCGATTCCTTGTACGTCTTCTTGAATTGCTGCATGTACAACTTCCTCAACCGAACGATTATGTCCTAAATGAATCACCTCTGCCCCACTAGCCTGTAAGATCCGACGCATAATATTAATGGAAGCATCATGTCCGTCAAACAAGCTGGATGCTGTCACAAACCGAACAGGATGCTTTGGCCGGTACACTTCTACCTGCTGCATGATTCCTTCCTCCCTTTGTTTTATCACAATAGCCCCATCTTCTATAACAGATTTCCCCTTGTTAATCTGCCATTCGTTCTTCCCAGCTGCCCGACATATTCAGTCCATGAACAATGAAATAAATTTGTCGGTCGATATACTCGTCTAATGTAAATTGCTTCTGAAGCATCCACCTGCGGAAGCCCCACATTTGTCCTTGAATGATAATGTTATTCGCTAACAACTCACTATCCCGTTTAGACAGTTGGACAGGAAGGCAAGCCACAATGACCCGTTCGAGCATACCAACCATATCCCGTTCTTTCTCCAGGACATATTCCTTCGTTTCTTTTTTAAGTGATTTCACTTCCTGATACATGATGAGGACTTCATCCTGCATCTCATCCATGAGCATGAAATAATTACGAATGACATCGATAAAGCTATCCATACTTTTTTGTTGCGGATTGATTTTCGCTTCGAGACGGTCTCGTACTTGTTCATAAATCGAATCACATACGAGAAAGAGCACATCCTCTTTTGTCCGTATATATTCGTATAAGGTACCAATACTAAATCCTGATTCTTTGGCAATCTCTCTTGTCGTCGTCCGATGGAAGCCTTTTTCTTTAAACAGTGTAATCGCACCCCGAATCATCTGATTGCGACGTTTCTCCACGAGTTCACGATCCTTGATTGAAGAAACTACTTCATTTTCCTCCATCCTGTGGGCACCTCCCTTCCTGTTTCCATTTTTCAAACCAGTCTTTTGCCAGCTGATATGGATCTTGACCAGCCCGAATTGGACGGGATTCTTCATTTGCTTCTACAAACTGTTTAACCTCACGCCATATTTCTTCACGAATCAATTCATAAACTTCAAGCTGCTGTTGGTCATCCCGTCTCGACTTCCCTTCCTTCGTTTCATAAAGGAAGTTATGGTGAGCCAGTATTTCCTGCCAAAGCTTATCAATGCCTTTATTTTCAGTCGATATGGTTTTGACGATGGCACGCTCACGATCTTTATCTGCTGTCATCATCACTAATTCCCGTAATAAAGCACGTAATTTCCCAACACCGTGTAAATCCGCCTTGTTGATCACAAATAAATCAGCTATTTCCATGATTCCTGCTTTAAAAATCTGGAGCACATCACCACTATTTGGTGTAAGAACAACTGCTGTCGTATCTACTATTTTCATAATGTCGAGCTCGGACTGTCCAACACCAACTGTTTCAACGATAATGACATCAAAACCAAATGCATCACAGATTCGCACGGCATCCTTTGTTGCTCTGGCAAGCCCGCCAAGACTGCCTCTTGTCGCCATGCTGCGAATATAAACCCCATCATCAGTAAAATGCTCGTTCATACGTACCCTATCTCCCAATAAGGCACCACCACTAAACGGGCTTGTTGGATCGACTGCAATCACTGCGACTGTCTTACCGGTTGCACGTATTTCAGCTATGAGCCGATTCACAAGTGAACTTTTTCCGGCGCCTGGTGATCCCGTGAGTCCAACATAGATGGCATGCTTCTGCATGGAAAACACAGCATGAAGCAGCTCCAGTTTTTCCGGATGGTCATTTTCCACCATCGTAATTGCCCGGGCCAATGCACGGATATCCTTTTGTTTCAATCGTTCAACCAACGCATGCATTTACGTACATCCTTTCCCATGTCCCTCATGGACTGTCCACCACACGATGCCAAACTGGCGGAAGCGGTATCGTTTTTGATTCCCTGCGTCCGCCAACTCTTTATCACAGATTAACTGGCTGTAAGTCCCCACTTCAAGCATTTTAGTTGATAACAAGAATCGTAAGTGGGGGATCAACAGCCAGTAAAGGCCTGATTGGTTCAACTAACAATCTGTGGGGAAGTGCGAAAAACCCCACTGATTGAAGTTTCACGTTACGATTTCGTCAGCATACGGCCAATCACCAGGCGCTGAATTTCATTCGTTCCTTCATAAATTTGGGTAATCTTTGCATCACGCATATAACGCTCCACCGGATAGTCCTTTGTATAGCCATAGCCGCCAAATACTTGGACGGCTTCCACGGTTATTCGCATGGCTGCATCTCCTGCAAATAACTTCGACATGGCTGAAGCTTTACCGTATGGTAGCCCTTTAGATTCAAGCCATGCTGCTTGATAGGTTAATAGTCTTGCCGCTTCAATTTCTGTTGCCATATCTGCCAGCTTAAAGGAAATACCTTGATTATGTGCAATCGGTTTGCCAAACTGTTCGCGATCTTTTGCATATGCAACCGATGCATCAAGCGCACCTTGGGCAATACCTAGTGCCTGGGCAGCAATACCGTTACGCCCACCATCCAATGTTGTCATTGCAATTTTAAAGCCTTCTCCTTCTGCACCAAGCATGTTTTCCTTTGGTATACGACAATTCTCAAAAATTAATTCTGTTGTTGGACTGGAGCGAATACCCAGCTTCTTCTCTTTTTTACCGAAGCTGAAGCCTTCTGTTCCTTTTTCAACGATAAATGCACTAATTCCACGATGTTTGGCATCTGCATCTGTTTTAGCAAATACGATATAAATATCCGCTACACCACCATTGGTAATCCACACTTTATTACCGTTGAGGATATAGTCATCTCCATCCTCCTTGGCAGTCATTTTCATGGAAACTACATCGCTTCCAGCACCAGGCTCGGATAAGGCATATGCACCTAATGCTTCACCAGTTGCGAGTCGATAGAGAAAGTTTTTCTTTTGGGCCTCATTTCCATATGTAAAAATCGGCCAACTTGCCAAGGATAAATGCGCCGACAGAGTTACACCTGTTGATGCACATACACGAGACAGTTCTTCCACAGCAATTACATAGCTCACATAGTCGGAACCTATTCCGCCATATTCCTCAGGCCAAGGAATTCCTGTGAGACCGAGCTCAGCCATTTTATCAAATAATTCCCGGTCAAATCGTTCTTCTTCGTCACGCTCCGCGGCAGTCGGTTCAACTTCTTTCTTCGCGAAGTCACGAACCATTTTCCGCAGCATTTCTTGTTCATCAGTCAATTGAAAATCCATATGTGTCTCCCCCTTGTATAGGATGTTAAAGGTTTGTTTGGTTATCCATCTTATGAAATGGTTAGTTGGTTTAGATATTCGTTCTATCCTCTTACCTAGTTCTCATTTTGAAGTAATCAAAATGGCATCGCTTCCATTTTACAGGTTTTTTGCAATCACAATCCGTTGAATCTCATTTGATCCTTCGTAAATTTCCGTTACTTTGGCATCACGGAAATAACGTTCAGCTGGATAATCCTCTGTGTAGCCGTAGCCGCCAAAAATTTGAACTGTCTCGATTGCTGTTCGCATCGCTGTTTTTGAGGCATACATTTTGGCCATGGAAACCTCCTTCGCACAGGATGCGCCTTGTTCTACCAAAGCTGCAGCCTGGTAGGTAAGTAGTTTTGCTGCCTCTACCTCTGTTGCCATATCTGCAAGTTTAAAAGATATGCCTTGGTTCGCAGCAATCGACTTACCAAACTGTTTGCGTTCCTTTGCATATGCTATGGCATGTTCGAGTGCTCCTTCACCAATCCCTAGTGCTTGTGCCGCAATGCCGATTCTGCCAACATTTAAGATAGCCATCGCTATTTTAAAGCCTTCTCCCTGCGTACCGAGCAGCTGTAACTTCGATATCCTACACTGGTCAAAGGTTAATTCTACTGTGTTGGAACCACGCAACCCCATTTTCTTTTCCTTTTTTCCAATGATTAATCCCGGGGAATCTTTCTCCACAATAAACGCACTGATGCCTTTGGAGCCTGGAGCTTCTCCTGTACGTGCAAAAGTGATATATGTATCTGCCTCACCGCCATTGGTAATAAACACTTTAGAACCCTGCAATATATAATGGTCGCCGTCTTGCTTTGCTGTGGTTTTTAGACTGGATGCATCCGATCCAGCACTTGGTTCGGTTAGGGCAAAAGCGCCTACATATTCACCAGCTGCAAGTTTCGGGAGATAGTGCTGTTTCTGTTCGTCGGTACCAAACATTAGAATTGGGTTGGTTCCTACCGAAGTATGCACGGATAAAATTACACCAAGTGTAGCACTTACTTTAGATAATTCATGGATCGCAATGATATAAGATATATAGTCCATACCACTTCCGCCATAGGATTCTGGAATGGGTATTCCCATCAAACCGAGTTCACCCATGCGGTCGATGAGTTCCCTTGGAAAACGATCCTCTTTTTCCATTTGCTCCACTGCTGGTGCCACTTCCTTTTGGGCAAAATCACGGACCATTTTACGCATCATTTCTTGTTCATCTGTGAACTGCATTTGCATGCCAAGCACCCCTTTTCTGTTTGTCATGATGCCTACACAATCTATTTCGCATCGTTCCAACCTAAGTATTGTTGTTTTTTATCACACTTATTAAGCTTCATATTGGAAGAAGCCGCGACCTGATTTTTTACCAAGCCAGCCTGCCTTTACATATTGCCGGAGCAATGGGCATGGGCGATATTTGCTATCACCAAAGCCTTCATGGAGAACCTCCATAATATATAAACAAGTATCCAGTCCAATAAAATCTGCTAAGGTCAACGGCCCCATAGGGTGGTTCATTCCAAGCTTCATCACCGTATCAATATCCTCTGGAGAAGCTACCCCCTCAAATACTGTATAAATTGCCTCATTAATCATCGGCATCAATACGCGATTTGATACAAAGCCGGGAAAATCTTTTACTTCTACTGGTGTCTTAGCTAGTTCTGTTGTCATCTGTTGAATTGTCTCAAATGTTTCATCACTTGTTTGCAGTCCACGAATCATTTCCACCAGTTTCATGACTGGAACTGGATTCATAAAATGCATACCGATTACTTTATCCGGACGATTCGTTGCCGCGGCAATCTCCGTAATTGGCAGTGCAGATGTATTCGAAGCCAAGATGGTATGTGCTGGTGCAATTTCGTCTAATGCACGAAATACCTTCGTTTTTACTTCCATATTTTCGACAATTGCTTCGATAACCAAATCGACATCCTTTGCATCTTCTAAAGTGGTAGAGCGAGATAGCCTGCTAAGCGCTGCCTGTTTTTCTTCGTCAGTCATTCTTCCTTTATCCACATTTCTTGTCATGAGTTTCTCCATCATCTGAATCCCTTTGTCAATGGCAGCTTCCTTCATATCATGCAAATACACTTCAAACCCTGATTGAACACAAACCTGGGCAATGCCTGCTCCCATTTGCCCAGCGCCAATGACCATTACCTTTTTGATTCCCATGTTGCTTTCCTCCCCATACATGAACAGGGGGACAATGCCCCCTACTCCTTATTGTTTTGGAACTTCAATTAACACGGCATCCCCTTGACCGCCACCGCTACAAATCGCAGCAATACCAAGTCCGCCACCCCGACGCTTAAGCTCATGGATTAACGTCAGAATAATTCTCGCTCCGCTAGCACCTATTGGATGTCCAAGCGCAACTGCTCCACCATTTACATTGACTTTATCCGGGTCAATTCCCGCAATTTTACCGCTAGCTAACGATACAGCTGCAAAAGCTTCATTGATTTCAAAAAGATCGATTTCTTCTGTTTGATGACCTGTTTTTTCCAACAGTTTATTAATGACCAATCCTGGTGTTTGCGGGAAGTCCTTGGCCTCAACAGCAACCTCTGCATGTCCATGGATGACTGCCATTGGTTGTTTCCCAAGTGCTGCTGCCTTCTCTTCAGCCATCACAACAAAAGCACAGGCACCATCATTTATCCCAGGAGCATTTCCTGCGGTAATCGTTCCGTTCGGATCAAATGCCGGGCGTAGTTTTGCTAAACGTTCCAGGCTCGTATCCTTACGGGGTGCTTCATCTGTATCAACAACAAGCGGATCACCTTTCCGCTGAGGTACCTCCACTGCAACAATTTCTTCGGCGAATTTACCTGTTTCAATTGCAGCAACCGCACGCTGATGGCTACGATAAGACCACTCATCCTGCTCTTCCCGTGACAATTCAAATTCCTCCGCAGTGGAGTTACCGTAATTCCCCATATGAACACCTGTAAAGGAACAGGTTAAGCCATCATGAATCATCATATCCTTGACAGACTTATCCCCCATACGATTTCCCCATCTTGCATCTGGCAGAAAATATGGCGCATTGCTCATGCTTTCCATCCCACCAGCAACAATGACATCCTCATCTCCCAACCGAATCAATTGGTCTGCTAAGGTTACACTACGTAAACCAGAAGCACATACTTTATTAATGGTTTCTGTTTTTACATTCCAAGCCAAGCCTGCTTCACGGGCTGCCTGACGAGATGGAATTTGTCCTTGACCTCCTTGAAGAACGGTCCCCATTATGACCTCATCCACCTCTGCTCCCTCTACGTTAGCACGTTTCAGAGCCTCCTTGATTGCGATTCCACCCAGCTGTGATGCTGTTAAGGTGCGTAAAGATCCACCAAACTTTCCAAATGGAGTTCTTGCACCTGCTACAATTACGGTCTTTCTCATCTTACATCCCTCTTTCATTCCTGTTTTTATTTCATTGGTATGATTTCAAGCATACTACTTCCCATCACATTGGTAGCGCTTTCTTTTCTCGATGACTTCATAAGTGTTCCTTCCAAAGATGACGTACAAGCTGGCAATACACATGATTGCACTCTTACCGCGATTGAACGCTCGCTCAATTTCAGAAGAAAAGATAGGGGCACAATGGCCCTCTATCATTCTACCATAACTTTTATGCGGTTTTAACTGTTTCCTCAACAAAAACAGATAGTGCTAGAATTTCTGCAACGTCCATGGTGCTAATATCCTCTTCTACTTCCTTTGCCTTGGTTCCATCGCTTAGCATTGTTAAGCAATAAGGACATGCACTGGAAATCATAGTCGGTTCTACTGCAAGTGCCTGTTCTGTCCTTGCAACATTCACCCGGTTCCCCGTCGTTTCTTCCGTCCACATTAAGCCACCACCGGCACCGCAGCACATGCCATTTTCTTTGGAACGGTCCATCTCTACCAGCTCCAAGCCCGGAATGGCGCGAAGGATTTCACGTGGTGGGTCATAAACCCCATTATAACGGCCCAAATAACAAGAATCATGATAGGTTAATTTTTCACGGATTTGCCGCTGCGGCTTCAGTTTGCCATGCATCACCAAATCATAAAGCATCTGGGTATGATGATATACTTCTGCCTCAAAACCAAAATCAGGATATTCATTTTTAAAGATATTATATGCATGTGGATCAATTGTAACAATTTTCTTCACATCATGCTTGGTAAATTCTTTGATGTTTTTCTCAGCAATTTCTTGAAATAAGAATTCATTTCCAATTCTTCTTGCTGTATCGCCTGAGTTTGCTTCTTTATTACCTAGAATGGCAAAGCTCACTCCTGCTTGGTTCATTAGCTTTGCAAATGCAAGGGCAATTTTTTGACTGCGACTATCATATGCACCCATGGAACTAACCCAGAATAAGTATTCAAAGTCTTTTTCTTCTTTCTTCAGTTCTTTCACGGTTGGAATATAAATGGATTCATCCAGTTCACGCCATTTAATACGGTCCTTCTTCGATAGGCCCCATGGATTTCCTTGACGTTCAATATTCATTACAGCTCGTTGAATATCGCCATCCATTTTCCCTTCCGTCATGACGAGATATCTTCTTAAATCAATAATTTTATCGACATGCTCATTCATTACTGGACACGCTTCCTCACAATTTCGGCAAGTGGTACAAGCGTTTAATTCCTCTTCCGTAATGACATCCCCAATCAGACTTCTGCTCTCAATCGCAGCAACTGCTGATTCATCGCCTTTTGCAGCCAGGTTAGCCGGCGTATTGGAAAACGAATAGGAAGGGACCCACGCTGTCTTGCCTGTAACTGCTGCGCCCGTATCTGTCAAGTGGTCGCGAATTTTAATCATTAAATCCATTGGGGAGAGCATTTTCCCAGTTGTTGAAGCAGGACACACATCTGTGCAACGTCCACATTCCACACAAGCATAGAAATCAATCATTTGTACTTGTTCGAAATCCTCTACCTTTCCAACACCAAAGGAGATATCCTCTTCTTCACTTTCTTCATCTATATCAAAATCCAGTTTTTTTAATTTACCTGGTACACGCTTACTAAAAAATACGTTGATTGGTGCAGCAATTAAATGCGCATGCTTAGATTGTGGTACATATACGAGGAAGCTGAGCAATGTCACTGTATGTACCCACCAAGCCAAATAAAACAATACCATTGCTGCTTGTGGCGATAACCAGCCAAAGGCCAAAGCTATGACACTAGCGATTGGTTCCGTCCATGCTGTACCCGTTTCATGCCAGATTTGTGCCATCCCATTTCCAGCCAAAACAGATAACATCAATGTGCCAATAAATACAAGTACCAGCCCTGCTTTAAAGCCACGCTTCAAACGAACAAGCTTCTCGACATAACGACGGTAGAACGCCCATATAACCGCAACCAAAATGGTCATCGTTACAATTTCTTGGAAAAAGGTAAACCCGGGATAAAGCACTCCAAACGGCAAATGCTTACCAGGTGCCAAGCCCTTGATAAACATGTCAATGGCACCAAACTGTACCAGAATGAAACCATAAAACATCATGACATGAATGGTGCCTGATTTTTTATCCTTTAAGAGCTTTGATTGGCCAAATACAATGGTAATAATCTTTTTTACCTGTTTCTTTAAATCAAAATCAAAGTCTGATTTTTTACCTAGTCTAATATAAGCGACCCGCGTTGCAACAACTCTGGCAAATAAATAAATTCCATATATGGTGACAGCAATAAATGCCAGTAAATTGATCCATTCAAACGTATTCATGACCCGCTCCCCCTTTTTATAATAAGCATAACCCAAAATGATAGCGATTGCATTTTTCTAAAAAATAAAAAACAAGCGAACAATCTATCTCTACTGTATATTATGAATGAACATTCAGTCAACACCCTTTTAAAAAAATGCTGCCAGAAAAAAAGCGAAAACCAATCTGGACATGGCCTAACTTGTCTTCGCTTGCTTGAAGTACTTTTTTTAATGTGACGGCTCGAAACGCAAGATTAACTTATGCTCGCGATTTTCCTGACCATTCAGCTGTACGGTATAAGTCATTTGCAATAACCCTTGGTGCTTATCCGGAGCAGGTTGTTCATAATCAATTGTATGTGTAAATGTTTCCATATGGATATTGCCATGTGGATGCTGAAAAATATTTTCTGTTTTACGCTTCAATTGAAACTGCTGATTCATCACAACAATACCAGATCGTTTGATGGATACACGTTCAGGCTGTATGGTAATTAAATTTTTGATTACTTCGTTTTCTATTTTCTCTTCAAAAGTCAGAACGGTTCGATTGCCTTTCTGAAAACAACGTCCTATTTCCCGGACCGTATGGTATTCCATCTGTCCTTCATCATCAATGATTGTTTGTAATTCTATCTCTACCTGTTGATCCATGATTTCACTCCCGCCAGTCCTACATACATATGTCAATTATATCGGTTTGAAACGATAGATAGCAATACATTTTTTATACAATTTGTTTTCATTTCTCTTATTGATTATCACAGATTAACTGGCTGTAAGCGAGGGAGGGACAATGCTATTTCTAATCAATCAGAAAGCGACTTTTAATAAGTAGAATACCCCGCTTAGGGAATATACTTCGCATGCACCACTACGGATACAAGCGCGACATCTGTTCAGTCATCGCTTCGCCTGACTTCACAGTGTCTCCTTAGACGTGGGAGAGCAAAGGTTTGAGGTCAACAGGATGTTGGTCATGAAGGTGCCTGAGACAAGTGTTTTCGGTGGGGTGAGCGCAAGCGCAGTCCCAATAGTTTTTCGATGAGGTGAGCTTTTGTGCAGCACGATGTTTAATTCAGATGCTTGATCACCATAATGTAAGTAATAGACTGCTGTTTATCCATACACTTGTCGTCATGATGAAGGGAAATAAAGCCCGATATTTTTAATACATCTGTTTGCATGATGGAAGCAGATCATACCTGGGAGTTTTAGACATGCATACATTTTTTCGAAAAATAGGTCCATTATATATCTTTGCGGGCTGCATCTCGTTGCTGGCATTGGCTTTTTCACTTGTGCACCTTGCAGCATTTCTTATGCCTGCCCCTGATTTACATACGGTACAGACAACCATTTATTTAAATGATAAAGACAAAGTAATTGGTGAAGAAAAAGGGGTCGAAAGTCGCTATTGGGTCCCACTCGAAGATATATCACCAGCACTTATTGAAGCCACACTTTTAACAGAAGACAAGCGCTTTTACGAGCATCATGGGCTAGACTATCGGCGAATTCTTGCTGCCATTTCAGAGGATATTAAAAGCCTATCCTTAAAAGAGGGAGCAAGTACATTAACACAACAATATGCACGTAATTTATTTCTCACACCGGAGAAAAAATTCAGCCGCAAGCTAAAGGAAGCCTTTTATGCCCTACGATTGGAAAAGCATTATTCCAAGGACGAAATATTGGAAGGTTATTTAAACACCATTTATTACGGTCATGGTGCATACGGGATTGAAGCAGCCAGTAAATATTATTTTAATCAATCTGCTGCAGAGCTTTCTGTCGCTGAAGCAGCTATGCTTGCTGGTATACCAAAAGGGCCTGCCTATTATTCCCCATTCAATGATGCCGATCGAGCTACGAAACGACAGCAGCATATTTTGAAAAATATGCGAAAGGAAGGCTTCCTTACAGATGAAGCATTTACAACTGCTTCACAAGAAAAGCTAGCATATGCAAATCCAATTCCAGTCGATGTGAAGCGACCTTATGGTTATTTTCTCGATGCTGCCTTAAAGGAAGCCGCCTCCATTTTGGAAATGGATACGGAAACCGTACGTTCAAGCGGTTTTCATATTTATACGACCATCGTTGAAGAAACGCAGCATGAATTGATGAAGCAGGTCCATCAAATCATCCCAGCTGACAGCGATGTACAAACTGGTGCCATGGTTATGCAACCAAAAACGGGTGCCATCACTGCCATGCTTGGTGGACGGGATTATATGGCGAGTCCTTTTAACCGGGCAGTTGCAGCGAAACGAATGCCAGGCTCCGCATTTAAGCCTTTTTTATATTATGCAGCACTTGAAAATGGCTATAATGCACGAACGATGCTGGAAAGTAAACCGACTGTTTTTCAATTGCCAAACGATGAAACATACAATCCGGGTAATTTCAATGGTTATTACGCATACAAACCAATCACACTTGCACAAGCGCTCGCTCTGTCTGACAATATCTATGCGGTAAAGACCAATTTATTTCTCGGTCCGGAAACATTGGTCGATACTGCCAAAACGTTTGGCTTTTCCGGGCAGCTACCTGCTGTGCCTTCCTTGGCATTAGGAACAGCTGCTGTATCTGTTCAGGAGATGGTTTCAGGCTATAGCATGCTTGCAAGTGGTGGAATACAAACAGTGCCACATACGATTGTAAAAATCGTCGATAGTAATGGGAAAAGCCTCTACGAACGAAAACCAATACAAAAACAGTTGCTTGATCCCAAAAAGGCATTCATTTTAACCGATTTGATGACTGGAATGTTTGATCATGAGCTTGACGGCTATATGGCTGTGACAGGTTCCCTCATTTCAGATCAGCTCACACATACGTACGCTGGTAAATCCGGCTCTACCCCAACAGACAGCTGGATGCTCGGTTTTAGCCCGCGTGCGGTTACAGGGATCTGGGTTGGCTATGATGACAATCGAAAAATAGAAAAAGTGAAGGAAACGACGTATGCGAAGCAAATTTGGGCCAATCTGATGGAAGGTATTCATGCTAATAAGCAAGCAGCACCTTTCATACCGCCTCCAGGAGTCATTGGAATACCAATTGATCCCGAAACCGGACTGCGGGCAACTCCGGGTTGTCCAACAAGTCGCATCATGTATTTCGAAGCAGGACAGGAACCAACTGAAATGTGTATCACACATGCCAATCATATGCCAGAGGAGCAAAAAGGCGTATTGGAAAAATGGTTTGAAGTCTTTTTTAGATAAACACGCCACAAAACCATTTAATTCGCCAAAATAAAAAAAAGAAGCCGACTAGCCAGCGGTGTCCATCCGCTGCCACAGTCGGCATCTTTTTTGTCCTAGTAACACAGGATAAAGCCCATGTACTAATAGTTTACAAATTTACACGAATAAGTACAATACCCCTGCACCATTATTCATGATTCGTTCACAATTTGTTCAATTTTATCACAGGTTAACAGCCAGTAAGGGCCTGATTGGTTCAACTAACAATCAGTGGGGAAAGTGCAAAAACCCCCACTGATTGAAGTTTCACTATATATCTGACCTGACAAAGCTATCGTTCTTGAATGTACAACACGGCAGCTGGCAATTGCTTAAGCTAAAGCTTGTTTTAATTCATCTGTGGAATTTTCCCAATATGCCGCATCGAACTCCTTGAGGAAATCCCCGAGTAACTTTTTCGATTTATCATCCATATGGTCTACAATAATATGGCCTTTTAATGATTTTTCCATATGGGTTACATGTTCTGCCATCGACTTATAGGCCCGCTTAATTGGGCGGTCCACTCGAATTTCGCTTGCCGCAACACCACTGTAAAAAGGACCATGGTCGTTACGTTCCATGTTCACCCATACGATCCAATATAGCTTGCCATTTGGTACTTCATCCTTATTCGGAAGAAATTTAACCCGACGTTCTACCTCACTACGGGCATGCATTGCCCCCATATCGATATACGCCTTATCTTCATTCGGATCGACAATAACGGGTGACATGTTTTCCAGGCTGATAGCACCTACCCCATATCCACCATGTCCATCATTCGGATCGTCCTTTATAATGGTAAATGCATTGCTCTTCTTTTTAGGCTGATTCGAATCCATGCATGATTCCTCCTTACAATTCATTCTTCAGACCGTACGTTTATATTCCCTTTACCTCTACACAGTCTTCATGATTGCCACCATTGTAGCATAGCTCAGAATAGACTGCATGCTTTCGAATTGCTTCGTTATATTGGATTAGCGATAAAGGTATTATTCTGTCAAGTGATTAGATGGTTCAACATTTCCTCATACTTAGATGCAATTGTTAGTGTGTACCTTTTGCTTTGGTCATCATTTGATCGATAAATGTCCAAGCCTCCTGAACCTCATCCTGTGTATAGTTTTGTTTTGGCTTCACTACTTGCACCTTTTCTTCCACTTCGTTTTTTGGCAAATCACGAAAGTATAGCATCGTTGCAGCCAGTTCTAGAAAGCGCGCACTTTTCCCTTTCAAAATCGTGAATAAATCCGGCAACTGCGGCATGTCAACCGCAAACTGTTCAAGGAAATTTAAGCCTTCTGCTGTCACACGATATTCATATTGAATGAAATTACTTTTATCCTCTTTTGTCTCAAGCAAAAATCCAAGATTACATAATTCCTCCATCCGAAGGGAGAGTTCCTCAGAGTATGGTCCATAAAAATGAAATTGATATTTTTCCTCAAATGGTAGACCACATACCTGCAAAATATAAATCATTTTTTGCAGTTTTTTACGGCCGGTAATTTCCTTTGCTTCTGCAAAAAAGCGCATTAAATTGGCATGATTAGTCAGCATAATCTATCTCTCCCTGCCTGCTCAATATTTCCATAATTTCTGTTGCTGCTGCTCCTTTTTCCTCCAGAAAATCCAGTGGAAAATAAAGCTTATGATCAGTACGTTTTTTCCCGGAGATTGCATCTACAATGTCTGAATGTCGGGAAAGCTCCTTCAGCTCATGTGTCGGCATGAGTAAATGAATGGGCAGTCGCTCCTCTTCCTCTCCAGGACGATAAAAATCATATGGTAAATCTGAAGATGAATCAACGACTAAATAGTAGTTCGGATCAATTCCGACTTCCTGAAATAACACTTGTAGGCGCATGAGTTCCTGCAGCTGTACATTTGGATTAAAGTCAACATATTTAAATAGTCGGCGATTAATGAATCGTTCACAAAGGTCACTTAAAATGGCATCCTCTTCATCCTGCCATTGCTGGAAATAATAATAAACAATCGTTTCATCCAATCGAATGTATTCCTTTAGTGAAACCTTCCCCTTGAAGAAGGAAAGGAAATGTGTTGGATCCAGCTTAAACGTATAATTATTTTCATATAAATATTTGGCGCGATGCAGTATTTTAGTCAAGATAACTTCCGCACTTCTTGTTACAGGATGGAAGTATACCTGCCAATACATTTGATAGCGACTCATAATATAATCCTCAACTGCGTGCATGCCGCTTGATTTAATGACGACCTGATCCTCCATCGGACGCATGACACGCAGAATTCGCTCCATATCAAAATGGCCATAGCTTACTCCTGTATAATAGGCATCCCGCTGCAGGTAATCCATCCGATCCGCATCTATCTGACTGGAGATTAGGCTAACGACAAGCTTGTCCGCATAGGTTTTGCCGATGACATCTGCTACATCCTTGGCAAAGCCTGGTCGAACACGTTCCAAAATTCGATGCACATATGTATCCCCGGTAATAATTGCTTGGGTAAAATACTCATGATCCAGTTTAAATACCTTTTCAAATGAATGCGAAAACGGTCCATGTCCAAGATCATGCAACAGCGCAGCACATAGGCATAGCAAGCGCTCATCATCATTCCAATGTGGCAGCCCACGAAAGTTATACAGGATTCGGCGGACAATTTCATACACGCCTAAGGAATGATTAAATCGGCTGTGCTCTGCTCCGTGAAAAGTAATATTTGTCGTTCCCAATTGAGACACCCTGCGTAATCGTTGAAACTCTGGAGTCGCGATTAAATCCCAAATGACACGATCACGTACATGAACATAACGATGGACAGGGTCCTTGAACACTTTTTCCTCATGTAATTGCTCATCTTTATATGCCAAACTCCCCACCCATTTCTAATTTCCGTCTTTGATATAGTATATTATATAGGAGAATGCCACAGGAAAAAAGGGGCAGCTATACGTTAGATTTCTTATTATTTTTTGAAAATAATTATGAAAGCAGCACAAGCATGCAATGAATCAGCTATTCAACAGCTACTTTTTATCTTATAAGGAGAATTTTTATGAAAAATTGGCAGGACATCATTACACATCCCACTTTTCGCTTTATGGACCATTCAAATGAACAACAAATTGCTGACAAAGCCAATACAGCTATATCATCCTTTGCGATTGATGATGCCATTACAACAGCTGTTAGTGATGGCAATTCCCTACCGACAGTTCGTTTATGGGTGCACCCGAACACAATTGTACTTGGAATCCCAGACGGTAGACTGCCATATCTTGAACAAGGTGTACAAATGCTTGCACAACAGAACTACCATGTCATCATTCGTAACTCTGGCGGCTTAGCGGTTGCACTAGATAAAGGTGTCTTAAACATTTCGCTGATCCTACCAGATGTGAAGCATATTTCTATTCATGATTGCTATGAAGCAATGGTACGATTTGTTCAATTCATGTTAGCTGATGTAACAGATGCAATTGAGGCATACGAAATTGTTGGTTCCTATTGCCCTGGTGATTATGATTTAAGTATTGGCGGGAGAAAATTTGCAGGCATTTCCCAGCGACGAGTGAAACAAGGCGCAGCAATTCAAATTTATTTAGATGTGGAAGGCAATGCACAACAGCGTGCAATCCGCGTAAAGGAATTTTATGATATTGCCTGGAATCAAGCAGAAACGAAATTTGAATATCCTACCGTCATTCCAGCAAAAATGGCATCGCTCAGCGAATTACTCGGCATGACACTTACTGTTGAAGATATGAAGCTACGGGCAGCGACAGCTCTAAAACAACTCAGTAACGATGTGATATTTACGAAGGATTTATCTAGTGATGAGTTAGCTGTATTTGAAAAACGATATGAACAAATGCGGAAGAGAAATGAAAAGATTGCGAAACTACAGCAATAAGTGAATCTGTTCATAGACCTATCGTCTTGTTGACGCACCTGATTATGAAAAGGCAGGTTGGCTCCTATCGTTCAAATGCCAACCTGCCTTTCGTATGTCATTACTTTATCACCGATTAACTGGCTTTCACCTTATTTTGCCTGTGCGGCAGTAATCAATGCCAATTTATAGACATCATCTGTTTGACAGCCACGGGACAAATCATTAACCGGCTTATGAAGCCCTTGTAAGATTGGCCCAATCGCTTCGAAGCCACCAAGACGTTGTGCAATTTTATAACCAATATTACCTGCTTCAAGACTTGGGAATACAAATACATTAGCATCCCCTTGCAGGATAGCATCTGGCGCTTTCTTAGCAGCGACACTTGGAACAAATGCTGCATCAAATTGAAACTCGCCATCAATCGTTAAGGCAGGATCCTTGTCTTTTGCCAGTTGCAGTGCTTCCACTACACGTTCTGTTTCCGGTGATACAGCAGATCCCTTCGTTGAAAAACTAAGCAGAGCGACGCTTGGATCAATATCAAATAATTTAGCTGTTTGCGCACTTGCGACAGCAATTTCCGCAAGATCTTCACTACTTGGCGCAATATTAATGGCACAATCACCGAAAATATACTTCTCTTCATCCCGCACCATAATAAAGACACCTGATGTTTTTTTAATACCTGGTTTTGTTTTAATAATTTGCAATGCAGGTCGAACCGTATCTGCAGTTGAATTAACTGCTCCACTTACAAGTCCATCTGCCTGATTCATATATACAAGCATCGTTCCAAAATAGGTTGGATCCAGTAAAATGGCTCGTGCTTGCTCCTCTGTCGCCTTGCCATTGCGACGCTCTACGAAAGCCTCCACCAAGACATCAAATTCTGGATATTGTTCTGGATCGATAATTTTACAGGAACCAATATCAATTTGCAGCTCCTTCGCACGGCCGCGAACGGTCTGCACATTCCCGATTAAGATGGGCTCCAAAACCCCTGCAGCCCCCAACTGGCTTGCTGCTGTTAATATCCTGTCATCCAAAGCTTCTGGAAACACGATGGATTTTCCAGTGCCTTTTATTTTACGTTCAAGATGTTGAAATAAATTATCCAATTCAATTACCTCCAAATCTTTTTAGGTTGACTATACATGTCACTATAACCATCATAATCCTTTTTTCGTGAATATTCTCTTGTCACAGCCGATAACTTTGACAATCTGTTGACAATATTTTAGGTGTTTTCAACCGAAAAACAGGGAAAACCCCATCACCTTCCATATTATCGGTATATAGTTGCATTTTTATAGCTACTGAATACTATTCCCCACTTATGATATAGTAAAAACATGTCCGAATATTATTAAGAAGGAGAGATCACATATGGTTGAAGCAGTAGAAACAATGGATGGCTGGTATTCTTTGCATGATTTGCGCACCATGGATTGGGCTTCCTGGAAGCAGGTATCACAGGAGGAACGAGCGCAAGCTGTAAAAGAATTCGAAGCACTCCTATCCGAATGGGAGCAAGTCGAAGATGATAAACTGGGAAGCCAGGTTATGTATCAAGTGGTGGGACAAAAAGCAGATTTAATGTTTATGTTCCTTCGTCCCACCATGGAAGAGTTAACTGATTTAGAAACAGCTTTTAATAAAACGCGTTTAGCTGACTTCCTTATTCCAGCCTATTCGTATGTATCAGTTGTTGAACTTTCCAAATATCGACCTCAAAAAGATGGCGTTGACCCGGAAACATTACCTGAAACACAGGAACGTCTGAAGCCAATTCTGCCAAAATGGAACCATATGTCCTTTTACCCAATGGATAGACGACGCGAAGGCGATGATAACTGGTATACCTTGGAAAAAGGAGTAAGAGGAAAGCTTCTATATGAACATAGTAAAACTGGACGAAAATATGCGGGTAAGGTGAAACAGGTCATTACTGGTTCTATCGGCTTTGATGACTGGGAATGGGGCGTAACTTTATTTGCTCATGACGTCCTGCAATTGAAAAAAATTGTCTATGAAATGCGCTATGATGAAGTAAGTGCAAGATATGGCGAATTTGGTGCATTTTTCGTTGGTAATTACTTAGCAAAAGAGCATCTTACTGACTACTTAAGCGTATAATTTGTACTTCTTTTATCCGAGTGAACAAAGGATCTTCCATATGGGAGGTCCTTTTTTTATAGGCATACCATTCCTTTCCGTTACATACATATTAATAGCGGACATGATCAAACAAAAGTGAGGTGTTTGTTTAGATGGCAGTAATCCCTACCACACAAAAAGGCACTGAATTGCTTGCCAGGCTTATGCGTGCTGAAGCAGAGGGGGAAGGCAATCTTGGCATGCTGATGGTAGGAAATGTCGGTGTAAACCGAGTGAAATCAAATTGCCTTGATTTTAAGCAGATTCGTTCCATCGATGATATGGTGTTTCAGAATCCAGGCGGTTTTGAAGCCACCCAAAAAGGATACTTCTATCAGCGAGCAAGAGATAACGAAATCAGGCTTGCCGAACGGGTTTTACGAGGTGAAAGATTCCATCCAGCAACAAATGCATTATGGTTTTTTATGCCAGCAGCGGAATGCCCGCCGCAATGGTTCGATCAATGGAATAGTGGCCGTTTTAAATCGCACTGCTTCTACATCCCTACTGAAAGTGATTGTCCCCTTGTTTATTAACGTTTGACACACATCATGAAGGAGGTTTTACGATGAGTAAACAACAGGAGCAATTCGGACCACAAGCAGGTGCCTATCCAACCTATCCTTACTATTATCCAGCAGCCACGCCAGCATATTATCCTGCACCATATTACCGACAATTCAATCCCCAACAACAGCAAAATCAATCCAATCCATCGTCTGGGTCAGAAATGCTTCCAATGGAACAGTCTTATATTGAAAATATTTTACGGTTAAATCGCGGAAAGCCTGCCCATGTTTATATGACTTTTGAAGGGCAGCAGCAAAAGGTCTTTACAGGTACCATTGAGGGCGCCGGGAGAGATCATATTATTTTACAAGAAACAAAAACAGGAAAGTGGCTATTGCTGTTGATGATTTACTTAGATTATGTGACCTTCGACGAACAAATTAATTATACGTACACCAGCCCGTTCGCTGGCCAGCTCTCTACTACCCAGACAAGATAATCATTTCCCGAACCATTAACCCATCATCAGATGATACACAAAAACAAGGATGGATGCATAAGCGTTTCTACACAGCTTGAGCAACTCCATCCTTGTTCATTTCAATTGATAAGTGGTGATTCCATGAAGCATCCATTTGAAAAATTAATCCGCGGTGAATTAGCTGCCATCATCTTAGCAATCCTGGTTAGTCTTTTTGCCCTTTTAAAAGGATATGCCTTACTGTTCCTCTTCACCTTATATCTGCTCGTTTTCAGTCTTGTTTGTGATAGCATGCTGGCCACTTATGCTAAACAAAGCGCTCATGCTGCCAAACAACTGACACGCGCCGTTCTGCTTTTTATCATAGCAACCTGTTTGCTTTTACGATTATAAATGCTTCACCACAGCATAGCCAAGTAATACCCAACCAACAAGGAAAGCAACTCCACCAAACGGCGTAATCATCGCAAGCAGCTTGGTCCCTGTAGTCGAGTAGAGGTACAGACTGCCAGAAAATAATAAAATCCCCACAAAAAACATCCAGCCTGCCCAAACTGCACTCGTTTGTTGAATTTTTGCTAATAATAATCCTGTTACTAGCAATGCTGTCGTATGGAACATTTGATAATGCACCGCTTTTTCCCAAATGGCCAATGACTTTTCGGAAAGCTTCCCTTCTAAACCATGTGCTCCAAACGCCCCCAATGCCACTGCCAAAAATCCATTGATAATCCCAAGTATTAAAAATATCTTCATGCTGATTACGACCTCCAAACATATCATCTAATTAAAAATCAAAAATGGAATCTCCATTTACATCATCATCGTCATCCAACAGGCTTTGCTTTTTAGAGCTTGATGAAGCAGTTTGATTCCCCTCACCAAGCATGGCTTTCATTTCTGCTTCAGAAATCCCTGATGCAGAAGCTGATGGGGATGTATTTTCAGGCTCCTCTTCCAGCAGCAGTTCACTTAATAAATGCACACGCTCAATATGACGGCGCCAATTACCACCTGATTTTTGCTGTGCACTCGCCCGTTCAAGCTCCCGCTGCATCTTTTTTAATAACCGCTCATTCGCAACTCCCACGTCCATCACCTCTATCATTCTTTATTTGCTTTATCCAGTATACCATTTTTCAGGCATATCACCGCAAGAGAAGAATGAACAGCAAATGAAATTTCATAAACAAGTTTAACTGATATCATTTTGCGAAAAATGCGATGTCACGTAACTTAAAGACAGTTTATCTTACTCCAATTTGGAAAATTTGCGATGTCACGTAACTTAAAGACGGTTTATCTTACTCCAATTTGGAAAAATCACGATGTCGCGTAACTTAAATACAGTTTAACTTACTCCAATTTGGAAAATTTGCGATGTCACGTAACTTAAAGACGGTTTATCTTACTCCAATTTGGAAAATTTGCGATGTCACGTAACTTAAAGACGGTTTATCTTACTCCAATTTGGAAAATTTGCGATGTCACGTAACTTAAATACAGTTTAACTTAGTTTAACTTACTCCAATTCACAAAAAAATGAATGTCACATACTTTAAATCGCATGTCCCATGTGAATGTGCAATAAAAAAGTACCGGATCGACAATCGTCCAGTACCTTTCATATTATCGTTGTATGTTTGCTCTTTTTCCTAATAATGCAATGATTAAAGCGACGATGAATGCACCGAGTGCTGCTGGTAGTACATAGTAGCCGCCAATTTTTGGGCCAAGCTGGCGAATAAGTACGTCTCCCATCCAAGCACCGAGTAAGCCCGCTATGATTGCACCGGGCAGCCCTCCTGGAACCTTGAAGCGAAATATGGCTGCAATTACAGCTCCGACGACAAGTGCAACAATCAAATATAACAGAAACAGCATACTGTTATTTCCTCCTTCCATCAAGCTCCGTTAATGGCTTTGTTCCTTGGATTCTTTTACGTGACTGTGAAATAGCCACTGCAAAAAGGCGACCTCTTTTTCAAGTAATTTTCTCCCTAGTTTACGTTCTACTGTAACTTGAAGGTGTTTATAGCTTTTCAATGCGCGGCTTCCCCCTGACCGTTCACACTTTTTCTTTCATTGTAACGATTATTCTACACGATTTCAATGAATATTTCAAAAACTTGGAAAGCATGCAATAAATGTATGTTAGTCTGAGTCCAGTTTACAAATACGTTTCATGGACATTACATCGTAGATTCCAAATCCGGAACTGTATCCCTTAGCGCGTGAAAATAATCTTTATACACAATATGTTCTCGTGTAAACTTAGTAGGAGAATCGATTCCGGCAACAGCAGCCATGTCAAATATCCCCCCGCGAAGCGCCACCAAATAATTGCAAACACGATATTTTTTCTCTTCAATGCTTAATCCCTTTTGCAGCTTCGGATCGGTTGTCGTCACACCAGCAGGGCAAGTATTCGTATGGCAGGTTTGTGCCATAATACAACCGACACTCATCATAAATCCTCTTGCGATATTAATTAAATCAGCACCTAGAGCCAAGGCCATCACAATACGGTCTGGGGTCAACAGTTTCCCAGAAGCAATAATCTTTGTCCGGTTGCGTAAATTATATTTTTTTAACATGTCATCGACCATTGGTAATGCAGCAAAGGTCGGTAAGCCAACCGAGTTTGCCAGCTCATAATACGTTGCCCCTGTCCCGCCTTCTCCACCATCGACTGTAATAAAATCCGGGACAATGTCGAGTGCTTGCATCGTTTGTGCCACTTTTTCAAACTGTTTTTCACTACCGACAACTATTTTGATTCCAACTGGCTTGCCACCAACCTCACGCATTTTTTCAACAAATTGAAGCATGCCGGTTGTATCGGTAAACTCCTGAAAACGATTGGGACTATTAATGGTTTTCCATGGTTCAATTTTACGAATTTCAGCAATTTCTTCCGTTACCTTATTCGCTTCAACATGTCCACCTCGTTGTTTTGCTCCTTGCGCGATTTTTAATTCAAAAGCCTTCACTTGCTCCATGTCACTTTTTTCTTTAAATAACTCCCAAGAAAACGCACCATCTGCTGTACGAACACCAAATAAACCTGAACTTATCTGCATGATTAAATCCACATTTCCCTTTAAATGATAAGGAGAAATACTACCTTCTCCCGTATTCATCCAAGTTCCACCGGCCATACCAAGCCCTTTGGATAGGGCTGTAATCGCATGATCTCCGAGCGCACCAAAGCTCATTGCAGACTGACCAATCAACCCCTTGATGACAAATGGATTCGCTACCGTGTCCTTTCCGAGAACGATTGCCTCATCATCTGTTAAATAATAAGGTTTGATTTGATTCGATTCCCGATGCTCTTTTCGACTGAATAATTTTTCATTGTCAATTTGATACAGCTGCGTATCAATAAGCGGTGTTTGCGCAACCTTCATTTCTGTATCCTGTTTAGGAAACATATCATTGACGATATAATAATTCGCTTTTTCAAAATCCCGATCTGATCCATAACCAATCATGCGACTATTGTACTTTGCTGCTATGTACACAAACTGAAATTCACGTCGATTGAACGGTTTTCCTTCATTATCGTTTTCAAACAAATATTGTCGTAATTCTGGCCCTGCTTTTTCAAGAATATAGCGTACTTTTCCCAATACCGGGTAATTTCGTAAAATGGAATGCTGCTGTTGATTCACATCTTTGAAATAGATTCTGAGTAAAAAATAAATCGGTACAATCAAAATGGCAACTAATAAAATGATAATAATAACCATTAACCAAGTTGTCATCAAACCCCCTCCTTTACAGTAAATAAGGAATATAAACAATTACCATAATACCTATCCAAATAACATCAACAAAATGCCAATAATAAGAAAAAATTCGATGCTTTTGTTCAAATGAAGCGGCGTGCTTCTCGCGTCCCAGCTGCAAAAACAACATCCCCATCCAGCCCACACCAAAGGCTACATGGGCTGCGTGCAAGCCGACCAGAACATAAAAGGAACCAAAGAAAACACTTGCGCTCGTTCCATAGCCCTGCTGCAAATAAGAAGAAAACTCAAGTATCTCCAAGCCTAGAAAAGTCATGCCAAATAAAAGCGTGATAAACAGACCGAGAACGAGCAGCCCCTTCCTTCCGCTCCGAAGCCCTTTCTCCGACATCATCAAGGTACCACTGCTGGACAACAGGAAGAATGAGGATAGAAGCAGCGTTTTCCACTCAAAAATGTCAGCTGGATGTGGCCCCTTTTCCGCAGGTGTAAAAATCATGTACGTGGCAAATAACGTCGCAAACATAATCGTTTCCACACCGAGATAAATAAAAAAACCAAGCTGTTTATCTTTGAATATGACTATCTCACCCTGAGTCATGCTTCTTCCTCCTCTTCTATAATAGTCCGATCTGTCCATGATCGAATCGCCATCAATACAAATATGCCGACACCACCAGCTATCGCCAGCCAATAGAGGGAATAAGTCAACGCCGCTGCTAAAACGAATAAGGATAGGCCCATACTGATTGGAATCATGCTCTGTTCATCCGGCGGTGCAGGTCGTGGATTCGCACAAATGGCAAGCTGCCGTTTTTCCTGTTTTGCATACCAAAATGGGTCCATTTGATCCACAACGGGCATCGGATCAAATGAATGTTCTGGAGATGGCGAATCGACAGTCCATTCCAATGTTCGTCCATTCCATGGATCCGCTCCTACTGTTACACCGCGACGATGCGTGATGACGATATTCCATAAAAAGATACTGACTGCCGCACCCATGACAAATGCACCAATCGTGCTTGTGAAATTAAGACCAGTCAATCCTTCATCTGCTCCATACGTATAGACGCGTCGTGGCATACCTTGTAGACCGGAAATATGCATAGGTAAAAAAGTCAAATGGAATCCAATTAAAAATAACCAAAAATGCCATTTTCCCAATTTTTCATTCAACCGATAACCGGTTATTTTCGGATACCAATAATAAATTCCGCCAAAAATACCGAATATCGTAGAAGCTATAATGACATAGTGAAAATGGGCGACGACAAAATGGGAATCATGAAATTGAAAGTCGGCAGCCGAAACAGATAACATCACACCTGTTACTCCCCCCATCACAAAGGAAGGAATAAATCCAAGCGCAAACAACATCGGTGCTGTCATGCGCAACAATCCTCCTCGTATGGTAAATAACCAGTTAAATACTTTAATACCAGTTGGGACTGCAATTGTCATCGTTGTCAGCGCAAAAAATGTATTTGCCATTGGCCCAAGCCCTACGGTAAACATATGATGTGCCCAAACGGTAAAGCCTAAAAATCCAATCAGGGCAAGGGAAACGACCATTGTTGGATAGCCAAAGATCCGTTTGGATGAAAAAGTAGGGATAATATCGGAAAATATCCCGAACGCAGGCAATGCCAAAATATACACTTCCGGATGGCCAAATATCCAAAATAAATGCTGCCAATACACCGGATCTCCTTCACTGCCGGAAAAAAATGCGGTGCCAAATAAACGATCAAACATCAGTAAATATAAGGCAACAGCTAACACGGAAAAAGCGATTAATATCAAATAAGAAGTGATAAGTGAAGCCCAAGTGAACAGTGGCATCCGCGTCAGCTTCATCCCTGGAGCCCGATGGCGAAAAATCGTTACAATCAAATTAAGTGCCGTAAAAATCGTTCCCAAGCCCGATAATTGGATCCCAAACACATAATAATCCGTACTGACGCCTGGTGTGTATTCATTCAGTGAATAGGGGGCATATCCTGTCCAACCTATACTTGGTGCTTGATTAACAAAGAATGCTAAATTAAAAAATAGTGCCCCGAAGAAAAACAACCAAAATCCAACCGCATTTAAAAATGGAAAAGCCAAATCACGTGCTCCAATTTGCAGTGGTACAGCAACGTTCATGAGTCCAAGTAAAATGGGCATCGCCGAAAAGAAAATCATGATTGTCCCATGTGTTGTAAATACTTCATTGTACTTTTCCTGCTGAAATACCCAAAAGGATTGATCTGGAAAAGCTAGCTGCAGACGAATAAATACAGCATCCAACCCTGCACGCAGAAAATATACGACACCAAATAAAATATACAAGGTACCAATTTTTCGATGGTTAGTTGTTCGAATATAATCCCAAATGAGTGGCAGCTTCTTTTTCTTAATCACATAAAGCAAGACGAATCCACCAGCTATGATGGTGAATATCCAAGCTGCCAACACATCAGATGGTAATTCAAACGTTTGATTGAACATTGAAATCTGCAACGATGTCACCTCTATTCCTTCACGTACTGTTCATATGCCTCTTCTGTAACTACTTTTGCTGTGAAAATCATCTTTGCATGCTCCAAACCACAGTATTCCGCACATTTTCCATGATACGTTCCGACCTCTGGATTTTTGATTTCATAATACAAATCCTTATGTGGCATTACATCTACCTTCCCTCCAAGTGCCGGAACCCAAAAGGAATGAATGACGTCCTTTGATTTCAACTGAAGCCGAATTGTTTTCCCTTCAGGAATCACAAGCGCTTGATTCGATGTTTTACCGCCCTCATGGGTAAATGTCCATTGATATTGCTGTGCTTCCACTTCGATTTGCACAGCTTCATCCTTTTTAAGTACTTCTGAGATGGGCGACTGATTATACGTAATAGCCACTGTTGGAACAGCTAACACGATAAGCAATAAAATCGGCAGGATCGTCCACGTCAGCTCCAGCCATTTGTTACCATGTACATCTTCCGGAATGAAGTTCGCTTTTTTATCGGTGTAACGATACGTTGCAACAAATCGGAAAAAAAGAAAAAAGACAACAAGCAACACGATAAGCATCAGACCAAAACTAAACCAAATTAAAAAGGCCTGATCTTTTCCTGTTGCACTTTTTGGATTTAGAACGGTTATGTTGCAACCCGCAAGCATGAGTAATACAGGCACTAGCGTGAATCGTTTCAACACCATTCGCAACCTCATTTCATAAAAAGGATATTGCTAACCCTTTCCCACGATTTGCTCACCTTAAACGATAAAGTGAAACTTCAATCAGGGGGGGTTCTGGCACTTCCCCCACGGATTGTTAGTTGAACCAATCAGGCTTTTACTGGCTGTTTGATCCCCCACTTACTATTTTAGTTATCAACAAAAAAGATTGAGGTGGGGGCTTACAGCCAGTTAATCTGTGATAAAGTGAAACTTCAATCCGTGGGGTTCCGCTGGATGAGCGAAAGCAGCTTCCAATCAAATCACGTAGCGAATGAAAGCTGGGGTTGGTAAAAACCGGTGACAGAACTACAACCACTTCCCCTTCAGTTTGAGTTTCTACATTCGTTATTTCCCAACAAAAAAGACATCCACTTTTATCAGTGAATGTCTTTCATTTCAATCTATTTATTCCGGTTTGCTTTCGAGTTCTGCAATTCTTGCTTCTAATGCAATAATTTTTTCATTTAATTGAGCGATATCATCCTCTGTTGCAATGCCCGCTTCCTTTGCGGATTGTTTCGCTTTTTGTGCACTTTTTTCCGACCATTCTTCTTTTTTCGCTTCTCCCTTTTCCATATAGCTTTTCATAAGCGATTTTGCTTCATCCTTGGTCAGCTCATTTTTTTCCACGAGTTCATTCAATTTCTTTTCCAGCTTCTCTTTTCCAACAGCCATCGTTCCAATTCCAAGCAAAAATCCTTTGCGTATAAATTCATTCATATGCCTTTCCTCCTTCAGGATTCTTTATTAATTCCCTTCATATGTTGAATCAATGTAATAAGCCCTCCAGTAGAAAAACCTGCAATTATCAGGCTTCCAATCCAGACGCTCACTATCTTGACATATAATAAACCGACACCTGTTATCGCAAGTGAGAAACAAAGAATTTCCATAAACATAAAGAGCTGGTGCCTCTGTTGACGCCGCAGTTTCTCTTTTTCCCATTCCCTATCTTTGTCACCACGCTCTAACCAATTCATTGCAGCTTCCGCAAAGGATTGAATCGGTGCAGTCACTTCCTTTAGCTTTTGCTGATAAAATGCCTCTGCCAGTCTGCGGTTTCCGAGCCACTTGCGAATTTTTGGCTTTGTCCACGCCCCTAAATCAAGCGATGGATCCAAAGTAATTAAGATGCCAAATATAATAGAAATTGCTCTACTTAAATAAGCATACTCAGCTGACATCTGAATCGGTTGCTCATGTATAAATTGTAACACATCATCTTTAATTTGATTCATCATATGAGCATCCATCTTGCTCTGTTCAGCCGTTTCATACAAATCAAACGTTTGTTTAATCATTTTCTTCAGCTGGACGGTATTGGCACCTGGTAAGATGAAATGCATGTCTTCTAATGCTTGAATTACCAATGTATAATCATCGACGATCAGCCCTTGAATGAGCTGTTTAAATTGATTAACATCCCTTTTACTAATGGCACCAACCATGCCAAAATCAATAATGGAAATGACCCCGGAAGCATGAATCATGATGTTTCCTGCATGTGGATCTGCATGGAAATAGCCTTCTTTTAAATATTGATCAAAATAGAAATCAAATAATAAACGGGCAATTTTTCGGCGGTCAATGTGATGCCGATCCATAAATGCCGTATCCGTTATTTTCACACCTTCCACCCATTCCATCACCAACACCTTGTCCGTACATAAAGAAGCATAGTAATCAGGGATGTGCAGCTGCTGATTTTTTTCATATCGTTGTTTAAAATACGTACCAAATTCCAGTTCCTGCTTAAAGTCAAGTTCACGGTCCATAACATAAATCAATTCATTATATAGCTTGCGCATATCTGCCTTTTTCCCTATTGCTGTCCATGTTTTGAATATCCAAAACACGACTTTTAATGCTTTAAAATCCATATGAAATATATCGACGATTCGGTTTCGTTGAATTTTAATTGCTACTTGTGAGCCATCCTGTAACACCGCACGGTACACATCTCCAATCGAGGCCGAAGCAATTGGCTCTTCATCCATTTGCAGCAGTTGCTCCTGCCATGTACAATTCCATTCCTTCTCCAACAGATCAACTGCATAGCGATGTGTGCTTGGCGGAACATGATCAACCAAACTAAGTAGTTCCTGAACGACTACTTCTGGAATGATATCTGTCCTTGCACCTAGAAACTGACCTACCTTGATCATAACCCCACCAAGCTCAGAGGCCTTTTCCTTATATTCCTTCGCTTGTTTCCTCAGCAATTGATTCCACTGTTCACGTGATTGATGATCCATCACGCGGTGCCTCCATTGAAAAAGATAAAATTGTAAAATAAACTTTATTGCCAGCCAAATAATGGTCGTACTGCGAAAAATGTAATTGTATCTTAGCCGCTTTTTCAAAGAAAACACCCCACTTTTACTTTACCCGGACCATTACTTCAACAAACGCTATGGAATTTATTCAAAAAAAGTGGTACAGTATATTTATCTTTTTGTATGAATATACATTACCTACGATTGAAAAAGCATATATTAAGCGTTTTTCATTTTTAGAAGGTTATTTTTTCTGCATAAAAGTGAATTTTTTTATATGATGGAGGACATGATGGAAAAGAAAAAATATCCACTTCAAACACATCTCAAATTTATTATCCCTTCCCTAATTGGTGTATTTTTATTTATGACACCAATTAAAGTAGGAACAGGCTATACCATTCCCATTGCCATTATGGCCAATTGGATACAGGATTTACTGGCTAATCAGCTATCAGCAATTATGGCCGTCATTATTGTTCTTACCGCGCTCATGACAATCATTGCAAAAATGCTTGGTAAACAGGCATTAACCAAAACACCATTTTTCCAGCAATTATTTTATGTGAGTTGGTTTTGGACAATTACTAGAATCATTGCAGCCATTTTTGCGGTCATGGTACTCTTTCAAATCGGACCAGAAGCCATTAAGAGTGAAGATACTGGACAGCTATTGCTAAGTGATCTATTGCATGTGCTATTTTCTGTTTTCTTATTTGCTGGTGTATTTCTACCTTTGCTCATGAATTATGGCTTAATGGAATTTTTCGGTTTTCTGATGACCAAGATCATGCGTCCACTCTTTAAGTTGCCTGGACGTTCTTCCATTGATGCACTTGCATCATGGATTGGTGACGGAACCATTGGTGTATTATTAACAAGTAAGCAATATGAAGATGGCTTCTATACAAAAAGAGAGGCTGCTGTGATTGGTACTACTTTTTCGGTCGTATCGATTACCTTTACCCTTGTTGTCATTGAACAAGTCGGTCTTCAAGAAATGTTCATCCCGTTTTATGGGACCGTTGTTTTTTCAGGAATTGTCGCTGCATTAATAATGCCGCGGATTCCACCACTTTCACGTTATCCGGACACCTATATTACGGAACAGGAAGAATTGAATGAATCGGTTCCAAAAGAGCATACGATGCTGTCACATAGCTATGATCAAGCATTGCAACGGGCCGAGAAACAAACGAGCCTGTATCAATTTTTCAAACAAGGATTTCAAAATGTGCTGGATATGTGGATGGGCGTTGCGCCAATTGTAATGGCATTTGGTCTAATTGCGCTCATGCTTGCAGAATATACGCCTTTATTCCAATGGTTGGGCATACCATTTATTCCATTGCTGGAATTGATGCAGGTGCCTCATGCAGCAGAAGCCTCTCAAACCATTTTGATTGGATTTGCTGATATGTTCCTACCGTCCATTATCGGTGCTTCCATTGAGGCTGATATGACGAGATTTATCATTGCAGCATTATCTGTTACACAGCTCATTTATATGTCTGAAGTAGGTGGCGTCATACTCGGTTCTAAAGTTCCAGTATCATTTTGGCAGTTATTTATTATATTCCTGTTACGGACAATTATCACATTGCCTATCATCGTGCTTGTTGCACATTTCTTATTCTAAATAAAAGAAGAACACCACTCGCCAAATTGATAGGTAATAAAATCATATCTTTTCCAAAAGAACAAGCCCAATGATCCGTGATCGGAACATTGGGCTTTTACTGATACCGTTTTGCTTCTGCTCGTTTTTCCAACACCGTTTCTAACCGGTAGCTGTAGCGGTCGATATAGGCGGGTTTTTTTAGTTTTCGAATACTGCATGCACCAATAATCCTGCGTACTTGCCGGTCATTAGCAACCAGTTCTGCATAGGTGGGTTCTTCCATTAACCGTTGAAACCATGCTTTTTCTTCTAACAGACGCAGCTTTCTAGCAATCGTCCGTTTGGAAACAAGTGATGATTCACCCATGTATAGAAAAATTTCAAACACTGCTTCAAGTAATAGCCCCACAACTGAACCCCTCCCGTTTCATCCTACTTATTTATACGGAACGAACCGGGATAGGTTTCAATCATTTTAACCAGCTGTTTCTTTACTTGCCCTGGAACGTAGAGACTGTTTCAAAATAGAAGTACTGCCTTCCACAAATGGTTGCCAAACTCCGAGTACTGGTTTACTAGACAATAACAGAACGATACCAGCGGAAATAACGGCTAATCCAACTAAATCGATTGGATGATTTACTTGGAAAATATTCGCTTCTCGGAAATACTGAATGAAAAATCCATGCAGTAAATAAACATATAATGTTCGTGAACCAAGCTTTGTCAGCAGCCCATGATGCTTAGGAACCCATACGAGCACACTCATTGCCATCACTGCTGCTGTAACGTAAACAAGTAATCTTGCAACGCCACCAGCTTCTGGCAAGCCTAAATCACCATAAGATTTAGAGGCTAATAACCAACCAGCATTTAAATCCGGTAAAAAGTATATCGCAGCTGACACACCAGCAAGAATAAATATAGATGCAAGCTTAACAGAACGACGCTTCATCCACATCACTTGTTTTTCAGTTAACCAATACCCTAGTAAGAAAAATGGGAAAAACACAAAGGTGCGTGACAGACTGAATGTATGACCAATTTCTCCAAAGTAACCGACAACAAGACCAATTTCAACAGCGATTGCCATACTTAGCACAGCTGGAATCTTTTTAAACCAGTATAGGAGCATATGCCAGCAGAACAGGCTAAACAAGAACCATAGTGACCAATGCGGGGTGAATAGCCCTGCTTGCCAATTCTCTTTACCGATAAAGAAAAAATACCCAGAATAGATCATTTGGAAAATCAAATAGGGCAATAATAATTTTTTGGCCAAGTTAATAACATATTTTTTATTACCAGATCCCTTTGCAAAGAATCCAGATAAAAAGATAAATGCTGGCATATGAAAGGTGTAGATAACCATATATAATGTATTCGTTCCTTGTGAGTCATCAATAAATGGTTGAATCATATGACCAAACACGACTAAAAAGATAAGTAATACTTTTGCGTTATCAAAATATGCATTTCTCTCCATGTTGAACATCCTTTTCCTTCAAAATCAGGCAGTCTAGGCTGCACTGATTGTTGTGGGACACTACCATCCTATCATTAGGATACCCGGTTTTTTGAACATTTAAATGGTTTTAACCGAGATTTCATCAGGATGTAAGTTTGCTGTAAATCAATTGAAACCTTCAAACATTTTTGTAATATTGTTGGTCATATTTAGGAATTATCGTGCAGCGGTCTTCTTTGCCGGCGTTTTCCGTTTCGGTTTGGACGGTTTGGGCTTGTCTTTTTTGGCACGGTCCAGAGATGCCTGGAGCGCATCCATTAAATTGGTAACGTTGTCTGGAACGGGCTTTGCTGCACTTGTTACCGTATTATCTTTATGTTCTTCAATCAATTGCAGCAAGGCTGTCCGATAATCATCGGTGTATTTTTCCGGCATGAATTCTGTCGTCAATTGATCGATTAACATTTTTGCCGTATCCAATTCTTTCTTGCCGGTTTCTATTTGCTCTGGAATATTAGGAACCTCTTTGACATCCCGCACTTCATCTGGATAATGAATCGTCTCTACTACAATCACCTGCTGATAGACCCGAATCACAGCTAGCTGTTCCTTGGATCGAATCATCATTTTTGCTACACCAATTTTCCCTGTCTCTTCTAATGCTTGATGCAGCAAACCATATGCCTTTGCCCCACCTTCATTAGGTGACAGATAATAACTCTTTTCAAAATAGATCGGATCTATTTGTTCCAGCTTCACAAAATCAATGATTTCCACTGCTTTATCGGTTTGTTCTTTTTGTAACGCTGCTAAATCCTCCTCATCCAGCACAACAAATTTATCCTTAGCATATTCAAATGCACGAACAATTTCTTCATTCTTTATTTCCCGATCACAAGCAGGACAGACCTTTTCATACTTGATAGGTGTTTGACATTCTTTATGCAGCTGCCGTAGCTTCACATCTTTATTTTCTGTAGCAGCATGCATTTTCACTGGTATATTTACTAACCCAAAACTAATGGTACCCTTCCACATGGTATGCATTTTTTCCATGCCTCCCGAAATCATGTTTTAATATTAGTTTGTCAAACAACCATTGTTTTATCCCGATGAGGGAAATGTCCGACTTTATCTGTTAGGTAAATTACTATTTTATCGATTCTCGAATGGTTTCCTCTGCTTTATTCCAAGGTTCATTTAGCTCATTCCACTATTTTATTTCCCTCCCTCATTCATGTATTTTGTGCTTGTCTTAAGAACGTTATAGCTGTCACTTCTTCATACATGACAACATGTGGCCTGCGCATAATAAGAAATAGGAGGTATCTCTTATGCAGGTCATGAAACCTATTCCAAGTGAAAAATTACCAATTGGACCCGAATGGTTATATGAAATAAAATATGACGGCTTTCGTTGTTTGCTTATTTGGGAAAAAGATAAAGTCGAATTATACAGTAAAAGGGGCCTACAGCTAACAAGCAAGTTCCCGGAAATAATTGATTTTTGTCAGCAGCAGCAAAGTACAGTCGAATCCTTTCTTCCAATAACGATAGATGGTGAACTCGTGGTCTTGAACCATCCTTATCAGGCTAATTTTTCCTGGATTCAAACGCGAGGCAGACTGCAAAACGAGGGGAAAATTCACCAAGCTGCAAGCACACGCCCAGCGACATATATTGCATTTGACTTGCTAGAAACGAACGGACAGACGACAAACGAGTTACCATTGGTGGAGCGCAAGAGCATACTTCAGAAAAAGCTTAAAAATATAACAACAGAACGTTTTCAGTTTATTACTACACATCAAGATTTAACCGCTGTATGGAAAATTGTCTTTGATCATAAAGCGGAGGGAATTGTTGCCAAGCGGAAACAGAGCCGGTACACTCCTGGTAAAGGGCATGGCGATTGGTACAAACAAAAAAACTGGCGCCCACTAAAAGGCATATTAACTGCCTTTGATACCAGCAATGATTATTTTCAAATAGATGTACTTGCAGACAATATTCCCCACACGATTGGCTCTTGCAAGCATGGGTTGGATCAACAAGAGGCAGCCGCAATACAGGAATTATTTCGTGAAAAAGGAGAACGGCAAGGCAGCAGCTATCATTTACCACCTGCTATTTCTGCCAGCATCCATGCCTTGGATTTATTGCAAGGTAAGCTGCGTGAGCCAAATTTTGTACAGCTTACTCCAAATGAATCCGTTGATCATTGTACAGCCAAACAGCTGCAGTTGGATATGGCAATGCTACCAAGTGAAGTGACTTTTTCTAATTTGGATAAAATGTATTGGCCGGAACCAGCAATGACAAAAGGTGATATGATTTGTTATTTAAGGGAAATTGCGCCCTATATGCTCCCCTTTTTTCGTAACCGAACCTTAACGATGATTCGCCTTCCCGATGGTGTGGGCGAGGAACATTTTTTTCAAAAGCATTTGCCAGAGCATGCACCTGATTTCATTCGATTGGAACAACAAACTTCGGAACGTATCAGTTGCCCTTCACTTGCTACATTGCTATGGTTTGCTAACCAAGGCGCGATGGAATATCACCTTCCTTTTCAGAATATCGATTCCAATGATCCTGTCGAAATTGTGTTCGATCTGGACCCACCTTCAAGGGATCAATTCGACTTGGCTATTGAGGCGGCACTGCTCATTAAGGAACTACTCGATCATTTAAAACTACACTCGTTTGTGAAAACTTCGGGCAATAAAGGGATACAAATTTATATACCAATTCCGGAAAACAGGTTAACATACGAGGATACGGCCATATTTACACAGGCTGTTGCACTAACAGTGGAGCAGCAACGACCAGATATATTCACTACAGAACGAATAAAGTCTAAACGACAGGGGCGACTGTATATAGATTATGTACAACATGGAAAGGATAAAACAATTATTGCACCATATTCCCCTAGAAAAACAGCAGAAGCAACCGTTGCCGCCCCCTTATATTGGCAGGAAGTGAAGGCTGGGTTACAGCCAACACAATTTACTATAGCCAATATGATAGAACGTATTCATTACCATGGGTGTCCTTTTCAAAACTATGCGGCGGCAAGACAAATCCAGGATCTTGAGCCGATGGAAGCACTCATTCGACAGAAGAACTAACTAAAAAAACGATGAAGCGTTGGCTGCTCCATCGTTTTTTCCATTTTAGATTATATGGCGTGTCCTTCTAAGGATTGCTTTTCATGAAATACATCTTCATCAAATTCATGCAGCATCTTGGAGGTAATCGTACCAGTCACCATCGATCCATTTACATTTAATGCTGTTCGCCCCATATCAATCAGTGCTTCAACTGAGATGAGCAAACCAGCTAAAGCAACTGGCATATTCATCGATGATAGGACAATCAATGCTGCAAAGGTTGCTCCACCGCCGACTCCTGCCACACCAAATGAACTTATACCAACAATGAGTACGAGTTGAAAAATAAATCCTGGTGATAGTGGATCAATTCCTATCGTCGGCGCAATCATAACTGCCAGCATAGCAGGATAGATACCTGCACAACCGTTTTGCCCCATCGTTGCCCCAAAGGACGCGGACATATTAGCAATCCCTTCACTTACACCCAATGACTTATGCTGTGCTTGGATATTCAACGGAATCGTTCCTGCACTGGATCGTGAAGTAAAAGCAAAGCCAAGCACTGGGATTACCTTTCTAATATAAGTAATTGGATTTATACCAAAAATGCCAACAAGCACCAAATGGATGATAAACATCGCGATAATGGCTACATACGAAGCAAGCACAAATTTACCCAGTTCCAAAATACCAGTGATATTTGTATTGGCGACTGTATTTGCCATCAAGGCCAAAATACCATACGGTGTTAAACGTAGAACAAGCGTTACAATCCGCATCACTACAGCATAAATGGAATTAACCATCTTCGTAAACATTTCCGCTTGTTCCGGATTTTTCCGTCGGACACCGAGTACAGCAACGCCAACAATGATTGAAAAAATAACGACTGCGATAACAGAGGTAGAACGTGCACCTGTCATATCCAAGAATGGATTAGATGGGATGAATTCCAGGATTCGTTCCGGTGTAGTTTGGTTTTGAACATCCCCTAGTCTTTCCTCCAGCATCAATCCGCGATCAGTTTCAGCCTGCCCTGCTTCTATTTGATCTGCGTTTAAATCAAATAATAACGCAGAACCAATACCGACAAAGGCAGCAATCATTGTCGTAGCAATTAATACACCAATGATCCAGGCCGCCATTTTCCCCAATGCAGCTGTTTTTTCCAGATTAATGATGGATTGAATAATAGAGACCATTACCAATGGAATAACAATCATCATCAGTAATCTAACATAACCATTACCTGCAATACTGTACCAGCTTGTCGTCTGGGTCAGTGTATCTGTTCCAACCCCATAAATTGCCTGCAACAATGCGCCAAGTGCACTTCCTGCACCTAAACCAGTGAAGACCCGCTTTGTAAATGATACATGCTTCCGTTGCATGACAAAGAGTAACCCCATCAATATAAGCAATGCAGCAATATTCAAGATGATAAAAAAGACATCCATTTCCTCTTTCCCCCTGTAAAGTTTCTTTAGCTTATGCACATAGTATCTATTAGTTACTTAAAATACTAATTAATCCGATAAAATTACTATGCTTAATTAAAATACACGGCATTTGGAAAAGTGTCAAGAGGAAAGTTTGATGTGGTTGTCTTTTCGTTATTTAACGATAAACATAAAAAAATAGCGGTAATCCAATCATTGAGATTGGCCACCGCTAAGAATGATAAATTATGCACGCCTTTCAGCAGTAACGGCTACATTTCCCTTTAATGCACGGGAAATCATACAGCTTTGCTCTGCTTTTTCAATTAATTTCTCCAGCTTTTGATGCGCTGCTGCTGAAGCTGTTTCCTGTAATAGGATGCGAGGGCGATGAATTATTTTTTGATATGTAATCACACCCTTTGTCACATCCACGACACCTTCAGACTCCAAATCCATTTCCAGTAATGGAAGATCTGCTCGTTCGATCATGGCTGCAAGGGTAATGATATAACAGGTTGCTGCCGCTCCCAGCAGCATTTCATCTGGATTGGTTCCTTCACCGGGCCCGTCCATTTCTGGTGGTATGGACACCTTTGTGCGCAAATTACCTGCTTCAATCGAGCCAACGCTATTTCGTCCACCTGGCCACGCTGCTTTTAATTGAAAATGATGTGTTGCCATTCCTTTACACTCCCCCTTCCCTATCTATTTTACCGCGAAATACACAGGAAGTGGTGAATTACCATTTGCTGATACGTTGCGCGAATAATCGTTACTGATGATCGAGTATTTCCTTTAACACTTGTGCTTGATTATGTTTTTCGTCTTTTGCACCGTATAAGAGTGTAATATGTTTATGATGTTTTTTTGTCAGTTGTTTTAATTTTTCCAGCTCCTCCTGTGCCTTTCCTTCTTCTAGTTCTTGCTTATATTTATCTTTAAATTCCTCATATTTATCCGGGTCATGTCCAAACCATTTTCGAAGCTCACTGGAAGGGGCAACTTCCTTCATCCAATGATCCAAATTGGCATCATCCTTTGAAATTCCACGGGGCCAAACGCGATCAACTAAAACACGAACACCATCATCTTTACCATTATTATCATCATAAATTCGTTTGATAGCTACTGGCATATTTTTTCTCCTCCCTTATTTTTTCATCTATATGTATACCGTTCCCATTACCGATTTCGGACAAACGTGAGAAACAATTAAAAAGGTGGACTACAGCTACCCATAATGGTCACTGCAGTCCACCTTTACAACCTCCAAAAAATCAAAGCTTTTTTCGTGAAGTTTCTATCGTATGA
The DNA here is from genome assembly GCF_003730295.1 of Ornithinibacillus gellani. Classification (GTDB taxonomy): domain Bacteria; phylum Bacillota; class Bacilli; order Bacillales; family Amphibacillaceae; genus Ornithinibacillus_A; species Ornithinibacillus_A gellani. Next base: position 126,871 of record NZ_QTSZ01000047.1, on the reverse strand, counting down.
AAAGCCATGGCGTATGAAAAAGGTCTTAATGCTTACGAAGTTTTTTCTGGAATTTTGATATTTGCTTCCAGCGATTCTTTTCTTCTAATCGTGCTTTTTGATCTTGCTTTCTTTTTTCATATGCCAGCTCTTTTTGCAGCTTCTGATAGCTCTGATAACGCGCTTCAGAAAGTTCCCCAGATTCCAATGCTTGGCGAATCCGGCAGCCGGGCTCTGATTCATGCTTGCAATCCTTAAATTTACAAGCATTTCCATATGCTTCAACATCCTCAAAGGTCGTTTCTATTGCTGAAGTATTTTCCCAAAGCTGTAATTCGCGAATCCCCGGTGTATCAATTAACATCGCATCATTTGGCAGAAAAAACATTTCCCGATGTGTCGTTGTGTGGCGTCCTTTGCTGTCGTCCTCGCGAATCGTTTTCGTTGCTTGGATTTCCTTATCTAACAGGGTATTAACCAAGGTGGACTTTCCAACACCGGATGACCCTAACAATACAGCTGTTTTCTTAGCGGGCAGGAAGGTAAGCAGCTCCTGTAAGCCTTCGCCAGTTACACTGCTAATCGCAATGACCGGCACACCCATTGCTACCGCTTCAACCTGCTGGATAATAGAATTCCTTTCCTCCTGTGGGCAAGCATCGATCTTCGTCAAAACAATCATCGGTTGCGCTCCACTTTCATAAGCAGCTATTAAATAACGCTCCAATCGACGGACATTCAAATCATGATTACATGAATTCACAATGAGAACCGAATCCATGTTAGCTGCTAGCACCTGTGCTTCTGTTCGACCACCTGCTGCTTGGCGAATAAACTGACTTTTACGTGGTAGCACGCGCTGAATGACTGCTTTTCCCTCATCCTCCAGCTTGACCACTTCCACCCAGTCTCCAACAGCGGGATAATCCTGTGTAGCTTCAGCTTGATTCAAAAACCGTCCACTTAAATGAGCCGTGAACGCCAACTTTCCATCTGTAATACGATAACTATTTTTTTGTACTGAAATAACTCTTGCTATGGATGCATCATCTATCTGACTGGATACATCCCAGCCAATACGTTCTAAATTAGGCAATACATTTCCTCCTTGGTAATGGGAGGAAAAGCCCGTATCCAATATACGTTAAACGAACCGTTCCTCCATTTTGCTGGTTATGTTTTGGTTGTATATGATTTGGTTTGTAACAATCATCAAACATCACTCCTTTCAATATGGTTGAACCTTTATTCGTGAACATATAAGCCATTCTATTTATTTATTCGACATAACATTCCTTTATCCTTCTACGCGTTTTAAAGTTGCTTGTCTTAGGAATGACTTACTTCCTGCTTTTTGCGACCCGAGATAAACCATGCTACCACAGCAATTCCGACAAGTACGATATAGAAGGTTGCTTTCCACCAGGTAGAATGCGGAAATGCTTCAGGAATTAAAGCAATATCTTCATGCGCCAACGTGATTACCGCTAATTTGACACCTACCCAACCAACGATAATAAAAGCCGCTACCTCTAGGCTTGGACGTTTTTGCAGCAATTCAACAAATACATTTGCCGCAAAACGCATGATGATAATACCAATCATCCCACCTGCAAAAATTACGATAAACTGGCCAGTATCCAGGCTGCCAATATGCCCAAGACCTGTAGCTGGCAATGCTACAGCAAGCGCAACAGCGGCAAGAATCGAATCCACCGCAAAAGCGAGGTCCGCAATTTCCACTTTTACAACCGTCATCCAAAAGCCGCTGCCATTCCCTTTCGGCTTCTTTTCCTTCTCCTTTTTGGAATAATGGTCATATAAATGCTTGATGGCAATAAACAATAAATAAGCTGCTCCGATTGCCTGTACCTGCCATACGTCGACAAGAAAAGAAATAATAAACAAAGATCCAAAACGTAATATAAACGCACCAACCAGACCATAAAACAACGCTTTTTTTCGTTGATTTTCTGGTAAATGCTTCACCATGATCGCCAATACAAGCGCATTATCTGCTGCCAAAAGACCTTCTAGCCCGACTAAAATAAGCAGTACCCAGCCATATTCCATTAGTAGTTGTAATTCCATGATCTCTTCTCCTCTATTAAAAAAGTGGTCCTGCCAATGGGCAAAACCACTTCTTCTATAAAAAAGAAGAGACCTTTACCCATAAGCGGTAAAGGTCTCGCTAACAACACACGTTGCCAAATCAAGCCGGGGACAAATAATCCCGTAATGACGACTTGAAATGTCCAGCTACTCCCCTTTAGGAATATATTAATTTTATTAAACAGGAAAAACAGAACATTGTCAATGGTTATTCCACCGCCATGCTTAGCATTCCCTATTTTTCTACAAAACTATACACCTTATCAGTCACCAATGATCGCTTGAATGCGGCCATCCATTTCTTCCTTAAGTGCAGCCAGGCGCTGTTTACTATCCGTAGCATCTGTCCCACAAACACCATAATAGCATTTTATTTTCGGCTCTGTTCCGGAAGGGCGCAAGCAAACCCAGCCATGATCTGCCAAATTAAATTTAAGTACATTTTCTTTTGGTAAATCAATCACTTGCTTCTCCTTTGATTGTAAAAGATTCCGTTCACTTAGCAAGTAATCTTCCGCTACATGTACTTTGAAACCAGCAATTTCTGTCAACGGCTGGTCACGGAATGTTTCCATAATGGTAGCAATTTGTTTCGTTCCTGCGATTCCATCTAATGTTAAAGAAGTCATGCCTTCCAAATAATAACCATGCTTCTCATAAATAACCTCAAGCGCATCTAATAAGGTCTTTCCTTGCTTTTTCCAATAATAAGCCATTTCACAGGCCATAACAGCAGCTTGAACCGCATCCTTATCACGTGCAAACGTACGGATTAAGTAGCCATAGCTTTCCTCATAGCCAAAAATAAATGTTTCACCTGTTGTGTCAAATTGACGAATTTTCTCCGCAATGTATTTAAAACCAGTTAATACATCAATTGTTTCGACACCATAGGACTTTGCGATTGCACGTCCTAACTCGGTTGTAACAATTGATTTGACCATTCGCGCATTTTTAAAGACATCCGCATCTGTATAAGTGAGAATATAATCCAGCAATAAGGAGCCAAGTTGGTTTCCTGTAAGAACTGTATATTCACCTTGCTCATTTTTCACTGCAACGCCTAAACGATCTGCATCGGGATCTGTCGCCAGCAAAATATCTGCTTGTTTTTCCTTCCCAAGACGAATCGAATATTCGAATGCTTGGTGTTCCTCAGGGTTTGGTGAGGCAACAGTCGAAAACTCCGGATCTGGAACAGCTTGTTCTTCTACGAGATGCACATTGGTAAAGTTTAATTGCTCCAAGCCCTGCATTACCAATTGCTCTGCCGTTCCATGCAATGGTGTAAACACAATGCCTAAGTCTTTTTCTGCAGCCTGTTCGTCTTCATCCAGGTTTGTGATTTGTGCCAATTGTTCCAGGTAAGCACTGTCTACTTCCTTGCCAACCCAAATGAGTAATTCCTCTTCCTCAAGCTGTGCCTGCTCCAGCACGGGGATTTCCAATTCATTTTCAATGGCTTGAATGGCCGTAATCACCTGATCGGCTTCCTTAGGGACCATTTGACCGCCATCCTCGTTATATACTTTAAAACCGTTATATTCCGGTGGGTTATGGCTTGCGGTAATCATGACGCCTGCCGCGGTTCCTAAATAACGAATTGCGAATGAAAGCAATGGTGTTGGCCGCAGTGATTCACAAATATATGTTTTAATCCCATAAACGCCAAGAACCCTTGCTGTTTCTATCGCAAATGTTTTCGACATATAACGAGAATCATAGGCTACGACAACCCCTCGATCCTTTACATTCACACAATGAACGAGTAAATATTCTGCCAAACCTTTCACCGTTTTTCGAATCGTATAGATATTCATCCGATTAATTCCTGGTCCAAGAATGCCTCGCATCCCGCCGGTACCAAAGGTTAATTCTTTATAAAAAGCATCCTCCAGCTTGTCTTCATCCTGTTTTAATTGATCCAATTCTGTTCGTACGGATGGCTCCAAATGCTTATATGTATCCCATTGCGTAAAAACCGTTTCCCAATTCCGCATCTTCCATATCCCCCAACATATGTTTATGCTCAAAGTTTAGCATATTTTTGCATTTTTTTCTATGTAACTCGCATCACACACAATCGTTTACTAGCTGTACGAAGGAAAAAAGCGTGATTGAATGTTCAAATTCCATGCATATATCCAGAATACACTTCCCATGCCATCCTACAATTGGTATGATGGAACATATAAAGTGAAACTTCAATCAGTGGGGCAGAACTTCCCCCACTGATTGTTAGTTGAACTAATCAGGCCTTTACTGGCTGTTGATCCCACACTTACCATGCTTGTTATCAACAAAAATTATTGATGTGGGGGGCTTACAGCTCTGTGATAAAAAGTCGGTCAGGATGTGATGGGATGCTTCAAAAACGCTGGTTTCATGTATTAACTTTTTTCATTATGCTATTTCTACTCATATGGCTCATTTCTGTAACGGATTTTGTTTTCCAGCCATTGTTTCAATATTTAGGTGCTGTTGCCATTCCAATCATTGGAGCAGGCATATTATTTTATGTCACCAAGCCCGTCGTGCATTTACTCATGCGGTTTAAAATAAATAAAACGCTTGCGATTGTCATTGTATTTCTTTTGCTCATCGGAATAGGCACTTTTATTTCCCTATTTATCGCACCGATTGCACAAAGACAGTTTACTAATCTAATTGACAATATTCCAGTAATGGTTGAATGGGCCCAGGATTTAATTGAAAAATTCCAATCTGGTAAATTTGTTTTCCCAGAAGAGGTCAATAATGCGATTAATGATTTTACAAATAATCTACAGCAGCATACAGAAAGTGTCATCAACTATCTATTTGGCTTCATTGGCCAAATTATTAGTGTAGTGACAGCATTGGTGCTCGTTCCATTTTTCCTATTTTTCATGCTCAAGGATGGGGACAAGCTTGTACCATTCGTTACACAAATTTTCAGCAAGAAAAAAGCAGACAACCTTCGTAGCTTACTTCATAAAGTAGATGAAGTATTAACCTCCTTTATACAAGGTCAATTAATTGTTAGCTTCGTGCTCGGTTTACTGCTTTATATCGGCTATTTGATTATTGGTCTCAATTACTCCCTGACGCTGGGGATCTTTGGAATGGTGATGAATGTTGTTCCATTTATTGGTCCTTTTATCGCTGTAACACCGGCACTCATTGTCGGGGCATTTCAGGATCCAATGATGATTATCTGGGTGTCCCTCGTTACCCTCATTGCGCAGCAACTGGAGAGTAATTTTATCTCGCCAAACGTCATGGGGCGTGCACTGGAAATGCACCCCCTTACGATTATCACAGTCATTCTTGCCGCGGGCAGTATCGCCGGCTTCGTCGGAATTTTATTTGCGGTACCGTTCTATGCCGTCATCAAAACGATTATCATACATTTTTACCAAACCTATAAAGCATCAAAAGACAACGAAGAGGATGCGCTCATTTAGGAAAAAAAGTACCCGGCTTTTCATTGCTGGGTACTTTTTTGATGTATAAGATAAATGCTTCTTATAGGTAGATTGGATGACCGAAGCAAGTTTTCACAGCATTTTTCAAGATTTTTTTACTCGATTTGTGCGTGAGGCGAATTTACCGCTGTTCTCATCGGATTTTTTCACTCGGGCGGCGGGCGAAGCGAATTTCTTGCTGCTCTCACCGGATTTTTTCACTCGAACTACAAGCGAGGCGAATTTTCCGCTGTTCTCACCGGATTTTTTCACTCGGAACGTGAGCGAAGCGAATCTTACACTGCTTCCACCAGATTTTTTCACTCGGACGGCGGGCCAAGCGAATTTCTTGCCGCTCTCACCGGATTTTTTCACTCGAACTACAAGCGAGGCGAATTTCCCACCGCTTCCACCAGATTTTTCCACTCGGACGGCGGGCCAAGCGAATTTCTCGTCGCTTTCACTTGATTTTTTTACTCGAACTACAAGCGAAGCGAATTTTCCGCTGTTCTCATCGGATTTTTTCACTCGGGCGGTGGGCGAGGCGAATTTCTCGTCGCTCTCACTTGATTTTTTTACTCGAACTACAAGCGAAGCGAATCTTCCACTGCTTCCACCAGACTTTTTCACTCGGAACTTGCGCGAGGCGAATTTTACACCGCTTCCACCAGATTTTTCCACTCGTGCTACTGCTTCCGGAGACATTTTACCCTTATCCAATCGTTGGCTTTTAGTCTTTTTCTTTTTTCCATTGATACGGTTTTTTGGACCATTCCCAAATAACGGAAATGAGGATGAATAACACAGATATGCCGATATTGTCCAGCCATTGGATATAATCGTTAAAAATAAGCTGCTTGACCGTTAAAAAAATAAAAACTGCTACGCCTAATACAATAAAATGACGATACAAATGGATTTCCCCCTAGCCCAATAACCTCATTATGTATTACATCGTTTTGTAGACGACTGCCTTTCCTACCTGATTGTAGCCAATTCTTTGATAGATGTTATTCGAGGTTGGATTGGACGCGTCGGTATATAGAGAACAAAATTGAAACCCTTCCTCCAACAGTTGTTGTGATAATGACGCAACTGCAGCGGTTGCATACCCCTTTCGCTTATGTGCATTTGGTGTAAAGACTGCATTAATGGTCGTGCCATGCCGTGTTTTTCGGGATTGATTGACCATAGAAACAGGTTTATCTGCAACTACCCATTTATATAAAGAAGCATGTTGAATCATCGTTTCTGCCAGCCCCCTAGCCCGCTCCCTTGCGATTGGTTCATTCGCTTCTTGACCAAACTGCCAGAGCCAGTCTGTAAATAAATCCACATCTTCGTCCGTTGCCAATTCTAAACGACCTTCCACCTGTGGGTTCAGCTGAACATGATCCAGTTGATAAATGAGTTGACCCATATGCTTGGTCATTGTTCTTCCATGTTCTTTCACCAAAAATTCCTTAAAGATTGTTGCCTGAGTTGAAGGACCATGGACTCCAGGAATTTCAAGTCCAGCATCGATTATCACGTTAACTATCTTCCTGATCATTGGTTCATCTACAATACCAGCATCTGCCAAAATCCAATCATGTGGCGCGGTCTGCATGAAAGCATACATGATTTCCCCTTCTTCTTCTACGACGCCTAAATGAAGCTCCGCATCCGATTCTCTTTCTACAGCACGTCCCAACAGCCCCAAAATTAAATTGTTATTTGCTTCTCTTTGTAACAGCAATGGCTCTACTTTCTTTAAATAAGTGATAGGCGATGTTTCAAAATATATGTTCAATGCAGTCCCTCCCCTTTGATTATATGATATATTTAGTATACGCTAAATGGAACGATTAAGTGAAACTTCATTCAGTGGGGTTTTCGCACTTCCTCCACTGATTGTTAGTTAAACGAATCAGGCCTTTACTGGCTGTCGATCCCCCACTGACAATTCTCGAAGTCAGGGCATACAGCCAGTTAATCTGTGATAAAGTGAAACTTCATTCAGTGGAGGTTTTCGCACTTCCTCTACTGATTGTTAGTTAAACGAATCAGGCCTTTACTGGCTGTTGCCCGCCCTTACAATTCTTGTTATGAACAAAAGTTTTTGAAGAGTGGGGGGCTTACAGCCAGTTAATCTGTGATAAAAGAGGTGATTCCCCATGATAACGAAAAAACAACTAGAAGCTAAGCTAGCTGAGTTAAAGTCAGACTACGTGCGCATCCAGGGAGATATGGATAAATTGGAGTATGTCAGAGGAAGAGTGTCTTCTGCAGAGGAGCAGCTCATTCGCCTAGAGGATGAAATAAAGGAAATTAATAAGAAGCTTGATGATATCAGATAGCATAATAATTAAGCACCACAGGCTGACAGCGACATTTAAAGCCTGGCCGCATGATCAATTAAATACTACTTATACAACAAAAGCAATTGCCTATCTTCACAGCAATTGCTTTTGTTTTTTTAAATATTTTTTTTAAATACAAAGCTTACTTTTTCATAGTCAAGTTGGTGTTCATAAAAACGGTGGGCATGCTGTCGTTGTAACCCTGAGGATAGGGCTACTGAGGTGTATTGATGCTTCTTCGCCCATTTCTCAACAAATTGCAGCAGCTGTTCCCCGTAACCATTGGATCGTTTTACTTCATCCGTTACCAAATCACAGACCCAGACAAACCTGCCATAATATAAAGTAATCATTGGTTTGAAACCCGTAACTGCAACAATTTGTCCTGCATCATATAATGCAAATAAATGATAGCCATCTTTGTCCATCGCTTCCTGAACCAGCATCATATAATCATTCTCATCAACATGTGTCCGCAGCTGCTTCATAATTGGATATGCAGCTGCAATTTCTGTTGTTGTTACGAGTTGCTTTACCGTGCTCCCCATCACAAGCCCCCTCATATGTTGATGTTATTCTTTATCTTTACCATTGCCATTTGTACGCTGGTTTTCAAGTTTAGCTTGAATCTTTGCTTGTTCTTTGACAGGTGGAGTTAAACTTACTACAACATCACCTGCTCCAGGAGAAATGGACATTTCCTCTGAATAAAATTTGATTTGACCTGATGGCTTGATCAAATAGAGCAATACAGTGCCTTTTTCCTTCTCAAGCAAATATTTATCATACGTAAATTGTTCCGTAATATTTGTTTGACGGAAAACGTAGCCTGCCTCCATTCGGTCACGGATATCATCCATATTGATATTCTCCCCAAACAGAATGCGGCCACCAACCTTGGAAACTGTTTCTCTCGTTCCACCATAAATATTATCAAGTGCACTAATTTTATAAACATTTGTCCGACCGTACTCCGGAATAAATGTCGTACAAACGAGCGCGTTATAGGAATTATCATCTGTTACCGTCAGTAAATATTCATATGGAATCGTATCTAAATTATATTCCGTCTGCTCTGAAAGCATGTCACCATGATAAAATGGTACACCTGCTTCTCTAGCCTTACGCAATTTTTCCCAAGATGAATCCACAATAATGACCGGCGTCTTTGCCTTGGACAGGGACTTGGCTAGCTCGACCGTAAATCGATTACTACCAACAATCAGCGTTCCAGGTCTACCCTCCATCGACAGGTTCAGCTTTTTCGCTAACCAGCGGATAGAGAATCCGTGTGCCACAACTGTGAAGAACACCAGGCCAAATGTCAACGTCGTTAAAATGGACGCACCGGCATAGCCCGCATCAGCGAGAATGGTAGCAAAATAACCGGAAACTGTTAAGGCTACAATTCCCCTTGGGGCAATCCATCCAACTAATATCTTTTCATTTAATGCCAAATTGGTCCCAATCGTCGACAGGAAAATAGATAGCGGTCGTACTGCAAACATCATCAGTAAAACATACCCAATAATATTTGGCGTGAAAATTTCCAAAATCGTATCTATCTGTAAGGACGCTGTTAGCATAATAAAAATGGCGGATATTAGTAAAATAGATATATTCTCCTTAAAGTGCCTCATATCTGCCACAGAACTAATTCCCATATTGGCAAGCGTAATCCCCATTGCTGTTACCGATAATAGACCTGTTGCTTTAATAACCTCTTCCGGGATGGTAAAGCAAAGGATAACTACAATGAATACTGCTGGAGATTTCAGATATTCCGGTATATGACCTGTCTCGAACATCCAGCCGATTCCTCGACCACATAACCAGCCAAAGATAGCGGCTAATAAAGAGACGAAAAAGAACATCAATAGCTTTGATCCGTCTGGGGTTTCAGCCGTTATATACGTAATGATTTCAAAAGCAAATACTGCTAATAAAGCTCCAATGGGGTCAACGATAATGCCTTCCCATTTCAAAATTTTTGCTGGGCGTGGCTTTAATTTTGACTGGCGCAGCAATGGCAAAATAACGGTTGGTCCAGTTACGATGAACAGGCCACCAATGACAAATGCAACCGCCCAGGATAGACCAGCAATATAATGAGCTGTTAACGATCCCAAAATCCAGGCAATAAATGCACCGAATGTTGCGATTCGAAATAGCGGACGTCCTAGCCCGCGAAGTTCCTTGAAGCTCAAATTTAAGCTTCCTTCAAATAATATAATTGCAACTGCAACGGAAATAATCGGATCATATACTGCGCCAAAGTTTTCTTCTGGATTAATGATACCGAATATAGGTCCAATTAATAAACCTGCAACGGACATCACAACAATAGCTGGCATGCGATATCTCCATGCAACCCATTGTGAGCCGATGCCTAATAAACCGATGAGCATGATTTCAAATAATATAGTTGGGCTCATAGCTTCCCCCTTATTCCATCCATTGATTTGGTTCTTAGGATGCCCATTTTATTGATTATTGCACATGCCCCATTCTATAAGGTTTTTCCGAATGTATGCAATAGAGTAGGAATTCCTGCATGAAATCCTACCAAAAATAAGCAGAATTAGAACCGTTTTCAATCTTAATAACCTATAACATAAATTAAATTGCCATGAAAGTAAACCGGAATAACTCTAAAATGTAAATTATCTTTTACCAGATAAAAATGGAACTAACGCAAGTGTTTAATCACCAGCTTTTTCAAGGACTTCCTCCTACCATTTCTTTCAGGAAAAATTTCTCACTGAAAATCTTTCACAAGCATATTGTCATTTATTGTTCATTGACATTGATAATTATTCCTTGTTAGAATTGGCTTGTTTGTATAAGAATTCAGAATTATATTACTGCAGTTTCGTAAGCGTTATCAATGCATGTTGGAGGAATACATATGAATAAACAAAATGTTACCATTGGTTTTATGTTATTTGCCTTGTTTTTTGGGGCAGGAAATCTTATATATCCACCTACACTTGGTATTGACTCCGGTACCAATTACGGCCTAGCTATTTTGGGCTTCATCCTTACTGGCGTTGGATTACCTATTTTGACGGTACTTGCTGTATCAACGGTCAAACAGGATCCACGTGAGCTTGCTGATCGAGTACACCCTGTATTTGGACTCATTTTCACATCTGTTGTTTATCTCGCAATTGCACCATTCTTTGGCATTCCAAGAGCTGCTACTGTTGCCTATGAAATGAGTGTCACACCTTTCACAGAAGCGCCAACATCGCGCTCGCTGTTTCTATTTACAGCTATTTTCTTTGCCATTGTATTTTGGGTGAGTATGAATCCAAGTCGTATGGTAGATCGGATTGGTCAGCTGCTTACACCGATATTGCTACTCGCTATTGTTATACTCGGAATTGGCGGAATATTTTTCCTAAAAGATCCTGTCCAAGCACCGACAGCAGCATATGAAAGCTCCCCCTTCTTCACTGGATTTGTCGAAGGGTATTTAACGATGGATGCCATCGCCGCTTTGGCATTCGGGATTATTGTCGTGCAAGCCTTTAAAGACCGCGGCGCTACCACAAAGCAGGAGCTGATTACGTCTACACTAAAGGCCGGCACCATCACTGCAGTTGCGTTAATTACGGTATATGCTGCGATTGGCTGGATTGGTGTGAAGCTGGCAAACCAGGGACCTTTTGATAATGGCGGCGATATCTTATCCAGTGCATCCCATATGTTATTTGGCTCATATGGTTCTCTGTTGCTTGGTATTATCGTTACTTTGGCCTGCTTTACAACCTGTGTCGGCTTGGTCGTAGCGGCGGGGCAATTTTTTACAAAGATCACCGGGGTTCCCTATAAATGGATTATTCTTGTGGTTACGTTAGGAAGCTTTGCCATCGCCAATCAGGGATTAAATCGTATTATTGAATTTTCCGTCCCGGTTCTTGTATTTATTTACCCAATTACAATAGTTTTAATTACGCTTTCCCTACTGCATCCCTTGTTCGGTGGCGCTAAGGCAGTTTATCGTGGAGCCATTCTGTTCACGGCCATTGTTAGTTTTTATGAAGGGCTCACCGAATTTAATGGAATTGAATTAACAGCGATAAAAGCTTGGATGGAACGCTTGCCATTATTTGATATTGGCCTTGGCTGGCTCATCCCAGCATGTATCGGCGCAATAATCGGTGGGTTAATCGCAGTCATCGGGAATAAAAAAACAACCGAATAGCAGAACGTTTCATATCGGCTGGTCCTATCAAGGGATCAGCCTTATTTGTCACAAAGGTGCCCCGCACATCTTCCTCGCCATCGAAGTAGTGTCCCATTGATGAGCGTGCCATTCTGTCTGTATTTATCCCAGTGTATCCGTCCGTAAAACTCACACATCAAAACATTAGTCATACAATAAACTTTGGACTAGCGTTTACGGACGCTAGCACCTCAATCCATTCAACTAACAATCAGTGGAAGGGAAGGAAAATCCCTGCTGATTGAAGTTTCACTTTATGGTAGGATGGATAACGAGGAGGGAGAATATGATCGCGGAACAAGAAAAAATCCTACAAACCTACTTTGGTTATGAAACCTTCCGTCCCGGTCAACGCGAGGTTATTCATCAAGTTATACATAAACAGCCAACATTAGCCGTGATGCCAACAGGTGGCGGAAAGTCATTATGCTATCAAATCCCGGGACTTTCCCTGGATGGAACGGCAATTATTATTTCACCCCTTATTTCATTAATGAAGGATCAGGTTGATGCACTCCTTGCTCTAGGGATTCCGGCAACCTTCATCAATAGCTCGCTTTCTCCAGAAGAGCAGCAAAGTCGACTGCAACAAATGGCTGCAAACCAATATAAATTTGTCTATGTCGCACCAGAACGTTTTGACTCTACTACTTTTTCCAATGTGGTAAGGCGGATTCCGATTTCCCTTGTCGCTTTCGATGAGGCACATTGTATTTCGCAATGGGGACATGATTTTAGACCCAGCTACCGAAGCATCGTGCCACAGTTAAAACAATTCAGCAATATACCCGTATTTATGGCCTTGACCGCTACCGCGACAGAGGAAGTCATTGCGGATATTCAAGACATGCTGCACATTGCTAACCAGCATGTTGTTCACACTGGCTTTGAAAGAAGCAATCTATCCTTTCATCTTGTCAAAGGGAGAGATAAACAAGCCTATTTGCGTTCCTTTTTGCAGGAGCATCATGAGGAATCCGGCATTATCTACACAGCAACAAGAAAACAAGTGGATAGTCTATATGAACAATTAGCAAATCGCGGCCTACAGGTGGCAAAATATCATGCGGGTTTATCCGAGCAGGAAAGAAAAGAAGCCCAATCCGCCTTCATCCATGATGAAAAACAAATCATGATTGCTACCAATGCATTTGGTATGGGAATCGATAAATCGAATGTACGTTATGTCATTCATTATGCAATGCCAATGAATATCGAATCCTATTACCAGGAAGCAGGCAGAGCAGGCCGTGATGGGGAGCCAAGTGATTGTATTTTATTATTCTCCCCGCAGGATGTACAGCTGCAGAAATTCCTGATTGAGCAGTCACAAATGGATGAATCTGCAAAGCAAAAAGAATATCGGAAGCTGCAGGCGATGGTCAATTACTGCCATACGCATAGCTGTTTAACCGCCTTTATATTGGATTACTTTCAGGGGGAAGCTTCTGAAGGCAGCTGCGGGCGCTGCAGCAATTGCTTGGAACGGCAGGAAACGACAGATATGACAGAGGAAGCGCAAATGATTCTATCCTGTGTGAAACGAATGGGCGAAAAATTCGGCGTTGGAATGACCGCTAAGGTACTCCGTGGGTCAAAGGATAAAAAAATTCGTGACTTCCGGCTGGATTCTCTGTCTACCTATGGCATCCTTTCAGCCTATACGGAGCGTGAACTAACCGAATGGATTCAGTTTATGATTGCCGAACAGCTGCTTGCAACGGAAGAAGGAAAGTTTCCTACTTTAAAATTGAATCAGCATTCCGTCGATGTATTGACGGGGAAGCGTAAAGTACTGATGCATACAGCGCCAATCCCGGTGCAAGGAGAAATAGATTATGAGGAAAGTCTATTTACACAGCTGCGTACATTACGAAAAAGCATGGCGGATGAACACCAAGTTCCACCATATGTTCTATTCTCAGATATGACCTTGAAAGAGCTGAGCCGTTACTTTCCAACGTCTAAAGCAGAAATGTTGGACATCAAAGGAATTGGTGAGAAAAAATATGAGCAGTATGGGGAAGCCTTCTTAGAGGTTATTCGATCCTGGAGAGAAGCACATCCAGAAGTGAAAACGAAGGTGAAGATTTCCACAGGCGCACCTGCTGCTCCGAAGCCAAAGCATACAGCGGATGATAGGCCTAGTCATATGGTTACGTATCAAATGTTTCAGTCAGGGAAATCGCTGAAGGATATCGCGGCCATGCGAGCATTATCTCCACAAACGATTGAAAATCATTTATTTAAAGCCGCGCAACAAGGGCATCCACTTGCATGGGAGATATTTTTCTCCCCTACGGAGGAAGCAGCTGTGTTAGCTGCGTACGAAAAGGTGGAAGAACCAGGTTTAAAGCCATTGCGAGAACTGTTGCCTGAGGACTATTCATATACGTTAATCAAAGCCGTACTCGTAAAACATGAATTATTTAATTAAACAATGCAGAACAAAAGCGACATCCCACAAAGGTTTGTCGCTTTTATTCTATCTCTTATTTACCGGACATGTCTAATGCCCATGTTCCATTACGGAATACCGGCTCAGTAGTGCCATCTGCGTGAACACCATCGATATCAAGCTTCTCAGACCCAATCATAAAGTCGACATGTGTCAAGCTATCATTAACACCATGTTGATCCAGCTCTTCATTGCTCATTGCAGAGCCGCCTTCTAGATTCGTCGGATATGCTTTTCCTAGCGCAATATGGCAGGATGCATTTTCATCAAATAACGTGTTGTAAAAAATCAAACCAGATTGGGACACTGGAGATTCATGTGGTACCAATGCAACCTCACCTAAACGAGTTGCACCTTCATCCGTTTCCAGCAAATGCTTTAACGTGTCCTCGCCTTCTTCCGCTTTAAAATCAACGACTTTACCATCTTTAAAGGTGAGGCTGAAATGATCAATCAGACTGCCACCATAATTCAATGGCTTCGTGCTCGCAACTGTACCGTTCACACCATATTTATGTGGTACACTAAAAACTTCTTCCGTAGGCATATTAGGGTTAAAAACAATGCCTTTCTCCGATTCAGCAGAGCCACCCTTCCAAATATGACCTTCTGGGAGTTCCATTTCTAAATTTGTTCCTGGAGCTTTGAAAATGAGTTTTTTATAATTTTTCTCATTCAACACTTCACGTGCAATACGCAAGCCTTCATTATGCTTATCCCACGCGGCAACAGGATCGTCCTGATCTACACGGACGATTTTAACAATAGCATCCCAAAGCGCTTCTATTGCATCTTCCTTTGACTTACCCGGGAAGATTTTCTGTGCCCAATCCCCTGTTGGAATGGAAATAATTGACCAAGTAATTTTGTCGTTCATCGTATATTTGCGGAAGGTTGTCATTGCTTCTGCAGCGGCTTTATTTGCTTTTGCTACTCGGGACGGATCAATGTCCTTCAATAAATCCGGATTGGTAGAACGAATGGATAATACGGCTGCTCCATCCTCTGCATACATATTATGCAATTTCACCTTCCACTCTGGATACGTAGCAATCACTTCATCTGGTGCATTTTCGTAATGCAGCAAGGTTAGTTCATCATCTACCCAATTAATATGTACATCCTTCGCACCATGCTCATAGGCTTTTCTCACTACGATTTTTGTAAAATCTGCTCCCTCAATCGGTGCATTAATCATCAACGCCTGACCCTTCTGTAAATTAACTCCTGTACGAAGTGCCAGTTCAGCGTATTTTTCCATCGTTTGTTCTGTAACCATCATCTATACCTCCATAGAATTATTTCGACTACCGTTATTATTTCACAAATTTAAAATAATACCAACTATAATCACATATGCGTCATAAGGGAACGCTACCATTTACACATCTAATGACCTATGCTATGATAGTAGTAGGTTACTTTTTGTAAGCCTCTATTGGTATCATCGAGTGAGGTGATTAGGATGGAAAAGCTATGTCCCAAATTTGAGCATGCCATGCAGCTGTTAAGCAAGCGCTGGGTCGGCCTGATTCTTTCGGAATTGCTTAAAGGTGAAAAAAGATTTTCCGAAATGGAATCCATGTTGCCGATAAGTGGCCGTTTATTATCTGATCGACTAAAAATGCTGGAAAAAGAAGACATTGTCATTCGTAATATTTATTCCGAATTCCCAGTACGGATTGAATATTCCTTATCAGAGAAAGGTAAGGCACTTGCGCCCGTTATTCGAGAAATCGAACATTGGGCAGAGGACTGGGTTGAACGAGACGAAACAGTTGAAAACGAAGCGTAAAGCCGCACGGAAGGAATCGTCACATGTCAGCAAGTCATTTGAGCTTTTATTTCCGCGTGAGCGAATGGGCTGTTCCACAGATTGGAGCAGCCCTTTTTATCATTATCGCTGCTTTCCCTTCATATACTGCAGCATGGCATAGGCTGCAATTTTACTTGTCATATGACGGATATCGATGGTTGGATCAATTTCGACAATATCCATCGCTTTTACTTCTTTCCGTTGTGCTGCATAATCAATTCCTTGTAATAAGGTCATACTGTCCATTCCGCCTGGTCCAATGGCGGGACATCCGGGGGCAAATGCTTGATCAAGCACATCCATATCAAGGGACAAGTAGATATGGGATGTTAGCTTGGATAAACGTAATAATTCCTTCTCCAGGATAGAATGTAATGATTGACTAAGCACATCCTGCATCGTATACACTTGGATTCCATTGTCTTTCGCAAATTGATCATAGGCTTTTGCATTACTGAAATCACGAATTCCAATTTGAACAAGCTGCTCTCCCTTCAGACTTCCATCCTCTAATAAACGACGAAATGGCGTTCCATTTGTCGGTCCACCATCAGTGGTATTCCGTAAATCATGATGGGCATCAAACTGAATGACACCGACATCCCCATATTGCTCTGTAAATGCGCGAATGGATGCGTGACTAATCGAATGGTCCCCTCCAAGCACAAACCAATTCGCGCTCGCTTTTGTAGCGTAAACATCCGTCATCCCTTCATACAGCCGGTGCTGATTACCAATCACATCTGTCGGATCCATATAAAAATCACCAAAATCCAATATAGATGTGGTTAGGTCCTTGCCCAATTCTCCAGAATACGTTGAGAATCCCTGTAATGCATTACGAATGGCTCCAGGTGCAAAGGAAGCTCCCGAATGACTAATAGAAGGCTTGGATAGGGGCAATCCAACCACTGCATAATCCCCTGTCATCCCTGCATGCCAGGATGTAAGCATTTCTTTAGCCTTGGTCGTATAACGATCTTTAAAAATAGCCTCCCCTGCAGGCTGTAAATGGCGTATAGGCTTCATCGAATCTCCGGCCTTTCATAAATTACTTTTCCATGCTTGATAACGACCCTGGAATGATTGACACCGTAATGATATGGAATGTATAAATAATTGGGTGCATCCCAAATCACAATGTCCGCTTTTTTTCCAACCGCAATCATTCCCGCTTCCTCACCTCGACCAATCGCATGGGCTGCATTTACTGTCACCGCATGCCAAATTTCTTCCGCAGACATTTTCAGCTTCAAAGCTGCAATAGACATGATTAATTGTAAATTCTCTGTTACTGAGCTACCTGGATTAAAATCCGTTGAAATAGCAAGCGCTGCACCAGCATCAATCATGTCACGTGCACGAGCATATGTCTCTTTCCCTAAATAAAAACTCGTCCCTGGCAAAATGACACCAATCGTATCGGATGCAGCCAGCTTGGCAATCCCTTCATCTGTCGCTACCATTAAATGATCGCCACTAATCGCACCAACCTCCACTGCCAATTCTGTACCGCCTAACGGGTCAATTTCATCGGCGTGGATTTTCACTTGAAAACCTTTTTCCTTCGCTGCTCGTAAATAGCGCCGTGATTGTTCGATATCGAAGACACCTGTTTCTGTAAAAATATCAACGAATTCCGCCAAGTTTTCTGCTTGAATATCATCGAGCATGGCGAGCATTTCATCCAAAAAAGCATCCGGGTTATCCTGATATTGAGGCGGAATCGCATGCGCTCCAAGAAAGGTCGACACCAAATCAACTGGATGTTTTTCCTGTGCTTCTTTGACAACCTGCAACTGTTTCATTTCGGTTTCTCTGTCCAGACCATAGCCACTTTTCGCTTCCACTGTCGTTATTCCATGCATGGCCATCCGATCGAGATGAAACAATGCTTTTTCCAATAACGCTTCCTTGCTTGCCTCTTTTGTCGCTCGAACTGTCGACAGGATTCCTCCGCCCTGCTTTAGTATCTCCAAATATTCGACACCTTGCTGCTTCAAGGCCAGTTCCTGTTCTCGTGACCCACCAAAAACAAGATGGGTATGTGGCTCCACCAAGCCTGGTGTTACGAGTGCCCCCCTTGCATTGATGACACGCGCTGCAACAAGCTCACTCGTGTCCGCATTACTGCCAATCCAAACAACATCCCCATCCTTGATACCAATGGCAACATTCTCTCTGACTTCCAACTGCTTCATTGCTTCCCCTTTGGCTGGTCCTTTACGATTCATCGGAAGCAACTGCCCGATATGATTAATCATTACATCTACCTGCATGGATACAACATCCTCTCCGAATCATTTCCCCAATTAAGCTTTAGCGTTTCATTGGGATCGTAATATCATGTTCATCAGCAAATGTTACCGCTTTTTCATAGCCAGCATCTGCATGTCGAATGATGCCCATTCCCGGGTCTGTCGTTAAAACCCGCTCCAAACGTTCTTTTGCCAATTCCGTTCCATCTGCAACGACAACCATTCCAGCATGTAGCGAGTAACCCATTCCAACGCCACCACCATGGTGGAATGAAATCCAAGAACCACCTGCAGCAGTATTGATCAGTGCATTCAGAACTGCCCAGTCCGCAACCGCATCACTACCATCCTTCATTCCTTCTGTTTCCCGGTTTGGTGAAGCAACAGACCCACAATCCAAATGATCACGCCCGATAACGATAGGCGCTTTCAATTCGCCCTTTCGAACCAATTCATTGATTGCGAGCCCCATTTTCACCCGCTCACCGTAGCCAAGCCAGCAAATTCTGGATGGCAAACCTTGAAAAGAAACCTGTTCCTGTGCCATATCAATCCAACGAAGTAATGCTTCATTTTCCGGAAATAATTCACGAATTAATTGGTCAGTCCGATAAATATCCTCGGGGTCCCCTGATAAAGCTGCCCAACGAAATGGCCCTTTTCCTTCACAGAAAAGCGGGCGAATATATGCTGGAACAAAACCTGGAAAATCAAAGGCATTTTCCACCCCTTCATCTTTGGCTACCTGACGGATATTGTTACCATAGTCAAATACGATTGCACCCTTTTCCATAAAGCGGAGCATCGCTTGCACATGGATAGCCATATCCCGCTTCGCCTCCATCACATAGCGATCAGGATCCTGTTTCCGAAATTCCTCCGCCTCCGCAACGGAATAACCAACAGGCACATAGCCATTTAATGGGTCATGTGCAGATGTTTGATCTGTGACAATATCAATTTCAATATCTTTTTCCAATAATTCCTGATGCACTTCAGCGGCATTTCCCAGTAATGCAATGGAGCGTGCTTCCCCTGCTTCCTTCGCCTCCTTCGCTAGTCGAATCGCTTCATCGACTGATTCTGCCATGACATCACAATATTTCGTCTGTAGTCTTTTTTCAATTCGACTGCGATCAACCTCTACCGCAATCACTACTCCCTCATTCATTGTCACGGCTAGCGGTTGTGCACCACCCATACCGCCCAGACCAGCCGTTAATGTAACCGTACCCTTTAACGAGCCATTGTAATGCTTTTTCGCCAATGCAGAGAATGTTTCATATGTTCCCTGCAAAATCCCCTGCGTACCGATATAAATCCAGCTCCCAGCTGTCATTTGCCCGTACATCATCAATCCTTTTTGGTCCAGCTCATGAAAATGCTCCCAATTGGCCCATTTCGGAACCAAAACAGAATTGGATAATAATACCCGTGGCGCGTGCGCATGTGTCTTAAATACCCCAACAGGCTTTCCAGATTGGATGAGCATGGTTTCATCATTTTCCAAATTTCTTAATGTTTCCACAATAGCGTGAAAGGCATCCCAATTTCTAGCCGCCTTCCCAATCCCACCATATACGACAAGCTCCTCTGGCTTCTCAGCCACTTCCGGATCTAAATTATTAAATAACATCCGTAATGCTGCTTCCTGCTCCCAGCCTTTACATTCTAATTGCATGCCCTTCTTTGCCTTAACCATCACTTTATCCATTTCAATTCCACCTTCCTTTTTTATGATTGAAAAATCCCTGCGTCACATGCGTTGGAAACACGACTTGTTTCATCATGCTTCAGCCAGTTCACTGCTCGAGCGATATCCTGTGAAAAAATCCGATCTGCGGTAATACTTGGCACGAGCTTACGAGCATGGTTATAAAAATCTCGTGTTAAATCGGCCATTCGCTCCACACCACGATATTCTACGGCCTGCAGCGCACAAATCAACTCAATCGCTATGACATGTCTTGCATTTTGCAGCATTTGATAAGCGTGTCTGGCTGCAATCGTTCCCATGCTGACATGGTCCTCTTGATTCGCAGATGACGGGATGGAGTCCACACTTGCCGGATGTGCCAATGTCTTATTTTCCGATACGAGTGATGCTGCACTATATTGTAAAATCATCGCACCTGACTCTAATCCTGGATTCGGGCTTAAAAATGGTGGCAGATCATTTAACTGTGGATTAACAAGTCGCTCGATCCGCCGCTCTGACATATTCGCCATTTCCGCAATACCGAGCTTTAAAAAATCCATCGCAAACGCAATTGGCTGTCCATGAAAATTCCCTCCAGATATCACCTTGTTTTCCTCGGAGAAAATGAGTGGATTATCTGTCACCGCATTCATTTCAGTCGTTAGCTTTTCTTTTGCGTAATGTACAGTCTGCCAAGCCGCTCCTAACACTTGTGGAATGCAGCGCAAGGAATAGGCATCCTGTACACGCTTTTCCCCTTGATTTGTCGTAAGCTTGCTATCCTTTAAAAGCTGTCGAATCCTTTGTGCTACATCTATCTGCTCCTGATGGCCCCGCACACGGTGTAAATCAACATCAAAGGCATCGATAATTCCTTCCAATCCTTCTAATGTCATCGCTGCTACCATTTCACTTTGTAACAGCAGCTTTTCCATTTCCAGATAAGCTACCACACCAACTGCCGTCATCGCTTGCGTACCATTGATTAGCGCCAGCCCTTCTTTAGCCTTTAATGTCAATGGTTCGAGATGGGCACTTTCCAAGGCGACTGCCGTTTTCATTCGGATACCTTGATAGTTAACCTCCCCTTCACCAAGCAATGCCAAAGCCAAATGGGATAAAGGTGCCAAATCACCACTCGCACCAAGTGATCCCTGTTCCGGAATGACTGGATGTATTCCCGCATTTAAAAAATCAATCAATTGCTGCACCAATGCGACGCGTACTCCGGAATAGCCTTGAGAAAGAGCATTGGCACGAAGCAATAGCATGGCACGACTGATTTCCTCTGAAAATGGCTTGCCAACACCACATGCATGTGAATAAATTAAATTAAGCTGCAATTCTTCTAAATCATTCTGCGCAATAATCACATCACTAAATTTTCCGAAGCCAGTATTAATTCCATACATTGTTCGGCCAGTTTCAATTAATTCCTCTACTGTTTGCCGATTTTTCTGTATCCTTTCGATGGACCGCTCGGCCAACTCCACCTTCTCCTTATCCAATACAACCCGCTGAACCTCTTCAAAGGTTAGTGAATTTCCCGTTAATACAACCATGATGCACCTCCAGAGCATTGCTTTACTAGAATAAAGCGAGAAAATAAAAAGGAGGCGATGGTTTTATACCATGCCTCCAAAACGGTTATCACTTTGCCACTGATGATGATTCATCTTCATTGCACCCCGTTACATTTATGATTCTCACTATATTTAATTGTAAGCGTTTTCTGTATATTTTGCAATAGCCACTGGAATCGTAAAAAAAGCAAGCTGAATGGTATCGTTCCCATCCAACTTGCGTTTATTTTTCAAGTACGATTAATCCAAGGATATGCAGTTCCAAAGTTTTTGGCTAGCTCCTTCGAATGTCTTCTACGTTCCCGACGTTGTTCCGCACGGATCGGGGCACCATCATGCAACACTTTTTCCTGTTCTGTTTCCGGATAAATTTCTTCGACCGGGACAGGTCTTCCATCATCGTCAACAGCAACAAAGGTTAGAAATGCAGTAGTACAAACCTTTCTTTCTCCAGTAAGAAGATTTTCTGTCACGGCTTTCACAAATACTTCCATCGACGTATGATGCGTCCACGTTACAAAAGCCTCTACACAAATCGAGTCCCCTTCCTTCACCGGCTCCAAAAAGTCTACGGAATCGGTTGAGGCAGTGACGACCGGCTTGCGTGCATGACGTTCTGCAGCGATTGCCGCTACATCATCGACATGAGCCATTAGAACGCCACCGAATAATGTGCCATGACTATTTGTATCTGGCGGTAGCACATGCGATGTTTTAACCGCCAGTGAATTGGTACATGTTTTTCTTTCCATCCTTTATATCCTCCCTTGTTGTTTAACCCAAGCTGTACATACCCCTTTATTATAATACTGGTGACAATAACCGAGAAATAGACTCCTTGAAACGAATGAGCAAGGAACGCTGTTGATATAATTTCCGCGTCATTTGTGTGGAATGCATCACATCATTTTCAAAGGCCTCCACCAATCGTTGAGCAAGTCCAACATCATATAAAAATGCATTCACTTCAAAGTTTAATCGGAAGCTGCGCACATCAATATTCGCCGTTCCAACCGAGGCAATTTTTCCATCCATGACAATGGTTTTGGCATGCATGAAGCCTTTTTGATAAATATAAACATCTGCCCCAGCCTCCAGCATGTCACCAATATGTGAGAAGGTTGCCCAATATACAAATGGATGATCCGGTTTGTTCGGAATCATAATTTTTACATCGACACCTGATAATGCAGCAATGCGCACCGCATCGCGTAAGCTTTCATCCGGGATAAAATATGGTGTTTGAATATACACATATTCTTTTGCGGACATAATCATTTTTATGTAGCCATTTTTAATCTGTTCCCAATCAGAATCCGGCCCGCTAGAAACAATTTGTACCCCAACATCCCCTGCTGGTTTGGCAGCGTAATATCGCTCTTCATATAAAATATGATTTCGCGACGCTTGGTTCCAGTCCAAAATAAAGCGTGTTTGCATATGCTTCACTGCATCTCCAACAATGCGCAGATGCGTATCACGCCAATAACCAAACTTTTTACTTGCCCCTAAATATTCATCCCCAATATTAAATCCACCAATATAACCAACTACCCCATCAATAATAGCCAGTTTACGGTGGTTACGGTAGTTAATTTTAAAATTAATCTTCGGGATCTTCGGTGGAAAAAAGGATTCGACCAATGCCCCTGACTGGCGCAGTCGGCGAATATATCTTTTACTAAGACTGCGTGATCCCATATCGTCGTAAAGAACCCGGACTTCAACACCTTCATTGGCCTTTTTGATCAGCACATCTGCAATTCGCTGTCCCAATTCATCATGCCGTAAAATATAGTACAGCAAATGGATGTGGTCCTTCGCTTTTTGTAAATCCTTAATTAAGGAGTCAAATTTATCCTTACCATCTGTAAATAATTCTACATTATTATCCTGAGAAAAGATGGCATCATCATTGCGCAGATGCAAATAATATAAATCCTTATACTTCATCAGTTCTTCATTTTTTAAAGGAAAATGATCATCTTCAATTGCCCGCAGCTGTGCTTGAACTGCTTTTTTCACCCCAAGTCTGCTTTTTGTATCCCAGGTAAAAATTTTTCTTTTACTAATTGGCTTGCCAAAAATAAGATATAAGAAGAATCCAGCAATTGGTATAAAGAGCAAGACCATTAACCATGCCCAAGCAGAACTAGCGTCTTTTCGTTCCAAAAAGATAATGGAAAACCCCAATGCGATGTTTAATATGATGATAAAGACTAATAAATAAGGCATGATTTCCACATTTGACTCTCCCCTCTTGAAATAATACGTACGATTTACTTTATAACTCGTTATTATAGCATTCCATCATACAATAATATACCATAGTTCATTTTTAGTTATAAGAAAAACACGTCCCATCATGAAAGTAGAAGACACAAAAGAAAACATGCATCTGAAACGTGTTCCACCACTTCAGATGCATGACATTACAATTTATTTGATTGTTTCATTAAACATGTACCTTTAATTTATTTAGAGCTTGCTCTAAATCTGTCCAAATATCCTCCCACGCTTCCAGTCCGACAGAGAGGCGAATGAGTTGATCGGTAATCCCCATCTTACCGCGTGCTTCCTCCGGGACAACGGCATGGGTCATGGTTGCCGGATGCTCAATTAATGTTTCCGCATCTCCAAGGCTTACTGCAATTTTGACAAACTTCAATGTATTCATCAACTCTTGGGCGTCCTCCTTTGTACCATCAATCTCAAAGGAAATCATACCTCCGCCCCGTTTCATCTGTTTTTGATAAATCGCATCATCCGGACTATCTACATCGCCAGGGAAATAAATGTTTGCAACTTTCGGATGCTGACGTAGCCTTTCAAATAATTTTTCCGCATTGTCACAATGTCGATCCATTCGAACTGGCAATGTTTTTAACCCACGAATCAATAACCAAGCATCAAATGGGGATATGATGCCACCAATATCCTTTTGTGTCGTCATTGCCACGCCATCTAAAAATTCTTTCTTACCTACAACCAGACCGGCAATCACATCTCCATGCCCGCCAATATATTTTGTCGCACTATGAATCACAACATCACAGCCAAGCTCCAATGGACGTTGTAAATAAGGTGAAGAAAACGTATTGTCGACCACGACTGGTATTTGATATTCCTTCGCTACCGCTGCCACCATTTCTAAATCAATTAATTTCATCGTTGGATTAATCGGGGTTTCCACATAAATGCAAGTCGTTTCCGGTCGAATGAGGGCACGAATCTCCTCTTTCGATTCCATGGCAGAAAAATCACTGGATATATTATATTTCTCTTTCATCATCGATAATAATCCAAAGGTACATCCATATAAGCCTTCCGAGCAAAGCACATGATCATTTGCCTTTGTCAACGCTATAAGCACCGCTGAAATGGCGGCCATACCTGACCCAAATGCCAGACCACGTTCTCCACCTTCCAACGCAGCGATCCGCTCCTCCAATACAGCAACGGTCGGATTACCGAGCCTGGAGTAAATATAACCATCTTCCTCCCCCGCAAAGCGTCGTTCTCCTTGTTCTGCTGAATCAAATGCATAGGTAGAAGTTTGAAAAAGTGGTGTAGCAAGACTGCCAAGCATATCCTTTGAATCATAGCCCTCGTGAATGACTGCTGTTTCGATATGTCGATATTTACGAGACATATAATATCCCCCTTTGAAATGATGTATTCCTTCTTTCATTTTAATCGAAATCCCCAGTTATTGAAAGCGGTCCCAATAACATTCTATTGATTTTTTCTCCAATTGCTACTAGAATTGGTTTATTTATTGCACCTACTACAAATTAAAGAAGGTATTTTATGAAACAATCAAACACACAACTTGGCATTTTCTATACGGCAACTGCTTATTTAATCTGGGGTGTCCTTCCTATTTATTGGAAGCTCGTTGACGACGTTCCCGCCGGACAAATTCTTGCCCACCGTATTATTTGGTCATTCTTATTCATGATATGTATCGTCACTATTACCCGTAAGTCCCGAGCTTTTTTGACGGAGGTTCGTGCCATCATGACAGACCGCAAGAAACGAGCCGGAATTACCCTTGCTGCTGTTGTCATTAGTCTAAACTGGCTCGTCTATATATGGGCAGTCAATGCCGGCCATGTGGTGGAAGCAAGCCTGGGATATTACATCAATCCATTGGTCAGCATAGCGATGGGAGTCCTATTTTTAAAGGAAAAACTATCCCAGGTTCAAATTCTTTCTTTTGCACTTGCCGGTGTCGGCGTGATTTATTTAACCTTCAGCTTTGGTGTGTTTCCATGGATATCCTTTGTGCTAGCCCTAAGCTTCGCACTTTATGGACTGTTAAAAAAAACAGTCGATATTTCCGCCATGTTCGGCCTTACTGTCGAAACGATGATTGTATTTCCAATTGCGTTGATTTATTTATTTGCACTGCCAAACCAATCGATAACATTTGATTGGAGCCTTTCAACAACAAATATATTACTCATTGGAACAGGAATCGCAACAGCCGTTCCTCTACTGCTATTTGCCTTTGGTGCCAAAATCATTCCGATGGTCACCCTCGGCTTCTTACAGTACATTGCGCCAACACTCATGCTCATCATCGGTGTGTTTATGTACCACGAAGTATTCACAACCGCTCATCTCATTGCATTTATTTGCATCTGGACCGCATTGATGATGTATATGGGATCCATTTATGCAACCGCCAGAAAAACACGAAGACGACAATGATCCCCCAGGTAGGCGAGACAGGAATCTTTTGATTCGAGTGGTGAGCGAAACGAATTTTCGGATGGTTCCAGTGGATTTTTTGATTCGGACGGCAGACGAAGCGATTTTTCGGTTGACTCCAGTGGATCCTTTGATTCGGGTGGTGAGCGAGACGAATTTTCGACTGATTCCACTGGATTTTTTCACTCGACTGGTTGGCGAGACGAATTTTCCGATGACTCCAGTGGATTTTTTCACTCGAATGGTGGGCGAAGCGAATTTTTCGATGATTCCAGTGGATTTTTTCACTCGAATGGCGGGCGAGGCGAATTTTTCGATGATCCCATTGGATTTTTTCACTCGACTGGAGGGCAAGGCGAATTTTGGGATGGCTCCATTGGATCACTCGGCTTCGTGTTGCGTTTAAAATTCCAATGAGTCATCGGGATTTTTTGACGGTTCCTCCATTTGCGTTTAGTTTTCTGCTGCCCCGCCAGGATTTTTTGACGGTTCTTCCATTTGCGTTTAGTTTTCTGCTGTCCCGCTAAGATTTTTTAACGGTTCTCTCGTTTGCGTGTAGTTTTCTGCCTCACCGCCAGGATTTTTTGACGGTTCTTCCATTTGCGTTTAGTTTTCTGCTGTCCCGCTAAGATTTTTTAACGGTTCTCTCGTTTGCGTGTAGTTTTCTGCCTCACCGCCAGGATTTTTTGACGGTTCCTCTATTTGCGTTTAGTTTTCCACCTCCAGAGCAGGATTTTTTGACGGTTTCTCCATTTGCGTTTAGTTTTCTGCCTCACCGCCAGGATTTTTTGACGGTTCCTCCATTTGCGTAAAGTTTTCCGCTTCCAGAGCAGGATTTTTTAACAGTTCCACCGTTTGCGTGTAGTTTTCTGCTGTCCCGCCAAGATTTTTTGACGATTCCTCCGTTTGCGTTTAATTTTCCGCTGCCCCAGCAAGTTTTTTAAACGGTTCAGGGTTCATCTTTTCATTTCAGCCAGTCACGGTCACAAAACGATCCGCAAGATTTTATCACTCACAGGGCTATCCTCCGAAAATCATTCCAAGAATAAAAATAATCTACCTTAGTTCATACATCCCTGCTACAGCGCTTCCCCAACGCCCCCCACTCCCTATTTATCAAAAAGAAAAACAATTTATAGTTGACAGACAAATCATAATCATTATATAATAACGATTAAATTTAAAACTCTTATCCAGAGTGGCGGAGGGAATAGGCCCTGTGAAGCCCGGCAACCAAAAAGTGAGGAATGACTTACTTTTAAGGTGCTACATCCTACAGATCAGGTATTGGTCTGGAAGATAAGAGGAGGATCGTTGTACATACGCCCTCTTCTTAGGAAGAGGTCTTTTTATTTTCTCCTCTTCCTCCAGATCCCAAATAAAAGGAGGAACGATGAACGATGACAAATTTTTCATTTCAACACCCAAATACAGTGCTGCTTCACGGTGGGCAGCAACCAGATCCGACGACAGGTGCAAGGGCGGTACCGATTTATCAAACGACATCCTTTGTATTTAATGATACGGAGCATGCGCAAAATCTTTTTGGACTAACGGAGCCGGGGAATATTTATACGAGAATCGGAAACCCGACTGTAGATGCATTTGAACAGCGTGTCGCTTTGCTTGAGGATGGCGTGGCTGCAGTTGCAGCATCCTCAGGAATGGCTGCGATTACACTAGCAATCCTAAACCTCGCCGGTGCGGGTGATGAGATTATTGCGGATAGTAATTTATACGGAGGTACTTTTAATTTATTTGCGAATACATTGCCAAACTATGGTATTGACGTGAAGTTCGTGGACGGCACGGATTTAGAACAAATTCGTCAGGCAATTACCCCAAAAACGAAAGCTATTTTTGCGGAAAGTATAACTAACCCAAGTCTATATGTATTTGATGTCGAGGAAGCGGCAAAGATTGCCCATGCGCATAACATTCCGCTTATTATTGACAATACGTTTGCACCGTATTTTTTCAAACCGCTTACTTGGGGTGCAGATATTGTTATCCACTCCGCTACCAAATGGATTGGCGGTCATGGAACGGCAATCGGTGGTGTCATAGTAGATGGTGGACGCTTCAATTGGAATCATGAACGTTTCCCAGCGTTTACCACACCAGATGAAAGCTATAATGGGTTGCGCTATGTAGATGCAGGTCCACAAGCATTTGCTATTAAACTACGGGTGCAGCTTTTACGGGATATTGGAGCATGTCTCAGCCCACAAAATGCCTTTACCTTCTTACAGGGCCTGGAAACTCTGCATTTGCGTATTGAAAAACATGCCAAAAACGCGGAAGAAACAGCTGCGTTTCTAGCTGATCATCCAGCAGTCGAGTGGGTAAATTATCCTGGTCTACCTGACCACCCATCACATCAGTTGGCCAAAAAATATTTCAATCAAAGCTTTGGGTCTATGATTACTTTTGGAATTAAAGGTGGCCGTGAAGCTGGCCGACGCGTTATTGATGAAATAAAGCTTTGGTCTCACGTTGCAAATGTTGGGGATGCCAAATCGCTTATTATTCATCCAGCAACAACAACACACCAACAGTTAAGTGCTGAAGACTTGAAGAAAAGCGGCGTATCAGAAGAATTAATTCGTTTGTCGATTGGCTTAGAGTCAACGACAGACATTTTAAGAGATTTAGATCAGGCCATTGCAAAAGCGACAGGTGAATCCAGAGTATTAGAAGAAACAGAAGCTGATGTCATTAGCTGGTTACTAGAATCGCCGTTTGACAGAAGTGCTGGTGCACCACGTAGAAAGACAATTGTCACTTATGACGCTGTCACAGAAGGGTTGGACCCACTTAAACGTGCGGGTTTTGACATCATTACAATTGGAAATACCGCAAATCAATCCGACACAGTGTATGCTACACTAGCTGAGGTGTCGAACGAAATAGATGTCGTATTATTAGCGGATAATTCACTTTCAGAAGAGGTTGTTCAAGCAGCCATTCAAAAACAAGTTAAAATTATTTGGACAGAGCAAGCAAACACCGACCAAGACCTATTATCTAAGGCAAAGGCAGAAGGTATATCAGTTATTTCGAATCACCAGCTCGTTGAAGCATTTGAACAGCAACGCAATCCAAATTGGAAGCCAGCGCTCATAAAGGCATAAGTAAAAATACTAGAAGGGAGCGGGTTCATGATGATTAGCCAGCAAACTAAAACCACAACTGCTGATATTTCCATCGGTTCATTTACGTTAGCATCCGGAGCGGTTTTGGAGGATGTCACACTACGTTATGAGCGGGTAGGTCCTAGCGATGCACCTGTTATTCTCGTGTGTCATGCTTTAACAGGAAACCATCTGACTGTCGGAACCGAAGCAGAACCTGGTTGGTGGAGTGGTCTCATTGGACCCGGAAAAACGATTGACACAGCGCATTATCAAGTCATTACCTTTAATGTATTAGGTGGTTGTAGTGGGTCAACTGGTCCTGCTTCCCTCCAGCCTAATGGGAAGCCATATCGTTCTAACTTTCCCTCGGTTACCATTCGTGACATGGTTCGCGCCCAGCATGGAGCATTGCAAAAGCTCAATATCCAGCATATTGACACGGTTATTGGCGGCTCATTAGGTGGGATGCAAACCTTGGAATGGGGATTGCTGTTTCCGGAGGCAGTGAACAAACTCATTGTATTGGCAGCAACCCCTGCTTTATCTGACTATGGAATTGCATTTAATCACATTGCAGCAGCTGCAATTCAAAATGATCCATCCTGGAATAATGGTTATTATTTACCTAATCAGCAGCCAAATGGTCTGGAAATCGCTAGAATGATTGGTATGGTCACTTATCGCAGTGCAGAGCTTTTTTCGGCGCGGTTTAATCGTGATAAAACTGGGGATGCATATGCCATTTCTTCTTATCTAAATTATCAAGGTGAAAAACTTGCAGACCGATTTGATGCGAATAGCTATCTATGTCTGCTTGATGCCATGAATCATCATGACATCGGTGCCGGGCGTAAGAGTTGTAATAAGGCCTTAGCTAGTTTGCAACTTCCTGTTCTAACGATTAGCTATGAAAAAGATCTCATATATCATCCCGAAACCATCAAAGATTTTTCCAGTGTGCTGCCACATGCAACGTACCATCATGTGAACACTATTTTCGGCCACGATGGTTTTCTAACAGAATATGATAAATGGGCAGGATACATTGAACAATTCTTACAATTCGATATTTGAAATAGAAGATTAAAAACTTGCGATTGTCTTCATTCGTCGCAAGTTTTTTTGTGGAATAAAATCTCTCAATGGCAAAAGCACACAAATCCCCAACTGTTGAACTCAATTTCCCTATTGGGATAATCGTAATGAATACGTTATAATGGAAATTATCCTTTTTAAATCAATTAGAGTAGGGTAAACATATAATTAATGTAAGATAATCGGTTTTTTGTGGAATATTTCAACTTGGGTGTGGTTAACATGAAGAAAGCGGCTCTCATCATAGCAGCAGTCTTGATTGCAATTATTGGAGCAGCCTTATTATTTTATCTGGTCAATGATTCTAAGGATGTGCCAAAAACGGCTCATCCGAAGCAACCATCTACGGAAGAAGATCAGGATACGGAAGCAAACGAGGATATAGACAAAAGCACAGAGCCACCAGAAGAGGAAGAAGGGCAATCTCTTCGTACACTACTTCGCGGTGCAGTACAAAGTGCATTTGAATTTTTTACCAATAAAGAAACGTCCATAGTAGCCATCGGTGATTCACTCACAGAAGGAGTCGGCGATAGTACCGGTCAAGGCGGCTATGTTGGCATCCTCGACCGTACAATTAATGAGCGTGCACAGCTCGTACAATTCAATAATTTCGGCCGACGAGGCGACCGAACAGATCAATTACTTACCAAGCTTGAACTGCCCCAGGTTATCGAGGCAATAGAAGATGCAGATATGGTGCTCATTACTATTGGCGCAAATGATATTATGCAAGTCGTGAAAGAGAACTTCTCTAATTTAACTTATAATCAATTTGCCCAAGAGCGAATCGGATATGAAAGCAGATTGGAAACCATTTTCCAAACCATTCGCGATATCAATAAGGATACTAGCATTTATTTAATTGGGTTCTATAATCCTTTTACAAAATACTTTCCAGAAATTAAAGAGCTGGGACTGATTGTCGATGATTGGAATCAAACGGGAAAAAAGATTACAGAGGAATTCGACGATGTACATTTTATTCCGACAAAGGATCTCTTTTTGGATGCAGATGTCGAATTATTCGCTGATGATCATTTTCATCCAAATGATGAAGGATATCAAAGAATGGCAAAACGCGTGCTGGAATACTTAACAGAACAAGAAAGGTGAGCTGTATGCAATTGAAAAAAACAAATCATAAATGGAAGCGTATGTTTATCATCCTGCTCACATGTAATATCTTGGTTGTCGCTGTTCTTGCAGTACTTCTATTTTGGCCAGTTTCAAAAACGAAGGTCCCTGAGCCCTATGTTCCCCCTGAACAGCAAAGCTCGGAATTCACCATACGTACCACAAAGGAAAACTTAAATGATCTTGTGAATGCTTATTTGGATAAACTATTAAAGGATACACGACATCAATATACAGTCTCCTTGGAGGATGACGTGCACCTTATTGGAGAGCTGCCAGTTTTCTCTAGTACTGTTCCATTATCTATTCATTTGGAGCCAGTCGTACAGGATAATGGGGACGTTGTGCTAAAACAGCGCTCGATATCGATTGGGCTATTGGAATTACCGAATAAAAAAATCATGGAATATATAAAAAAGTATTTACCGATGCCTGAGTGGGTCATTGTCAATCCAAAGGAAGAAGAGATCTATGTGGCTGTAACGAAAATGGATATTAAGAGTAACTTTGAGGTTACAGTAGATCATATTGATTTAGAAGCAAATAATTTAGCATTTAAAATAAAAGTTCCCTATGCAACGCTTGGCATCGACCCACCCTATCCATTAGAAAAATAAAGATAAGGCTCCCCTTTTATTCGTTGGGGAGCCTTATTTCATGCTTCATACAATGCTTTCATTTCATTGATTTCTTCTTGCATTCTATCTCGTAAATAATTGGGAGATAAAACAGTCGCTTTCGTCCCTAATGAAAGTATCCAATTGACCAAGCCATCCGAATACTTTGCCTTCGTATGAAGAATGAAATGCGTTGTTCCATCCTTCCTAATATCTGCTTGATGGCCAAAGCGATCTAACACGACATTGACCAGGTCGTTATGAAAACGAATCTGTATACGAATCTCATCGCCTGAGAACATCAAAAAGCTTTGATCAACATATTCCTGCAAATGAAATTCCCGCCTCGTAAAACCACATTCTTCTATCTCAATATTACGAATACGATCTAAACGATAATGTCGCATTTCATCCGTTTCAATAAATCGGCCAATCAAATAATAATTATCATTTTGCCAAATTAAAGCATATGGCTCCACACGGTACTGTTCTCCGTCGCGACCATATTCAAATTCTTTTTCCACATTGTATTTACCATAATGATAAGCCAGCACTTTCCGATCAGAAATCGCCTGGTGTACACGATCAATATTCAGCTTCACCAATTCATAATCCATATTGGCAGACTGGCTGAATAGCACAGGGTTCGGAAAGGTTTTTGCGATATGCTTGCTCGTTAGCTGCTTCAGTTTTTTGATCAAATGCTTCTTTTCTTTCGTCGTAATAAATCGTGCGGATAAAACTGCATCGATAATGAGTCGCAGTTGATATGTTTCAAAAAGTCGGGATTGATGACTATATAATAGTTTTCCGTACTTCCCTTTATTTTGAATGACTTCAAAGTCCATATCATCCAAGAGCTCCATGTCTTTGCGAAGGGTTCGCTTATCAAAGGTCGATTCTGGAAACACCTGCTTTAAATGTTCCGCTAGATCTTTAATACTTAGCTCATTATTTTCATCCGTATTATCAAATAGAATTTGCTTCAGCTGCAAAAGCCGATAGCTATTCCCCCGCTCCATCATTCTATTTCCTCCTAACATAGACAAAAAAAGAGCAGCACATGATTCGTACAGCTCCTTATCGTATCACAAACTGCTTTACTTTCTTGGACAATGTAAAGAACATCGAAGGCTTTGCCAAGACTGGATTGGTTACTTCCGCCAGTGGTTTAAGTTGTACAGCAGTAGCGTCTTCATAATCCTTTAAAATACCTTGATAAATAAGCTGCATGCCAGCATGAGAGCGGATATCACTTGGAGTCGTAAAACAAATCGGCTTCTCGACATGAAATGTACGTAAATCCCGTAATACCCAAGCAACAAACTGGGAACAGAAAAAAGCATGTTTACGATTTATCTCTATATTAAATAAAATTCCTATTAAACCAATAAAATTATATTTATAATGACACTTTTCCGCTTCAATCTGCTTAATTCTAGTCATAATCTGTTCTAACTCAGCTTCAGAAAAATAAAATTTATAAACTGCACACCGAGCATTTTTTAAAAACTTTCCACGTACATCCTCTCGAACAAATCCGCCACTAAACGGGTTCTGAGGTTGTATCCTGCCGAAGCTATACACTTCACGAAGATCAGCATCCATGGCAATCGATACATGATTCAATGATTGATTGGTAAAATAATTGATAAGCCGAGATAAATACGTTCCAGTATCTGTAAATATAAAATAAATAGCCTTATCCCTCATAACATTCCCCCTCACTGCGCTTCGCTTGATCTTTTTCTCTCTATTCAAAAGCTGCCCAGCCTCACTAAAAGACCAATACACGTATATCCTATCCGTTTGCTGTTGCAATGATTACTTGATGTTAACACGTGGCTATAATCAAACTTTACCCAAAAACAGCACAACATACAAGTGTTTTTTCGAATGTTGGAAATATATTGGAAGCAATTGACAATAAAAGCTAACGATTTATTCCTTTTTTTCATAATTACAAGCCGGGTCCAATTGTTGGACTAGTACAGAAAGTAGAGATTTTATTTACCCATTCAATGGGGATATAAAATTAATTTTGTTAAAAAGTTTAACATTACCGATAGTAAATTATATGAACTTTATTCTCTAATTGCTTATATGACCTAACAATCGAACTAACAGTAAGCTATAATAGCTTATATGACCTAACAATCGAACTAACAGTAAGCTATAATAGCTTTTATAATAGGAATAAGACAATATGACTAATAGCTTTATGCACACAATATTTTTAATTTTAAAATTATAATCACACATTTGTATGGAGGAATACATTTGCGAAGTATTTTAAAAGCCAACCAATTAATAAAAACGTATGACAGGAATTCAAATCATGAAGTTGTTAAGTCAATTACACTATCGGTAAAAGAAGGAGACATACATGTTATTCAAGGGAGGAGCGGATCTGGTAAATCTACCTTATTAAGTATGTTAGGCGGAATGGAAACTCCCACGAGTGGTAAAGTATATTATAAAGATGCGTCCTTTTACGACCTAACTGAAGAACAACAAGCTAACATCAGGGGAGAAGCTTTCGGATTTGTATTTCAGTCATTAAATTTGATTCCAGAATTTACAGTATTGGAAAACATAGAACTACCATTACAATTTATAAATAATAAAAACAAAAAATGGGATACGGAGGAATTGGCACGTGTTTTGGAAATTGAAAAACATCTGCAAAAGAAACCTTATGCTCTATCTGGTGGAGAACAGCAAAGGGTTGCACTAGCACGCGCATTAATTACTTCTCCTAAAATATTATTTGCCGATGAACCAACAGGAAACCTGGATCCCTCAACTACAAAAGTCATCATAGAATTACTGACAGGTTTAAATCAAAACCAAGGACTTACATTAATTGTGGTAACTCATGAGAAAGAATTGTTTCAACACCCCCACCGCTTGTATGTCATGCAGAATGGCAGGTTAAAGGAGTCATGAGTATGTTTCATTTTGGACAGAAGCTATTATTCGCAAGAAAAAGATGGTTGTTTCTTGCGACATTTTCCATTGCAATTATTATGGCTTCCACCATCTCTATTTTTACTTCTTCAGAGGCAATAAAAGCCAGTTTACAAGAAAACGCTTATCAATTATATGGTGAACATTCTGGTGTGCTAATTGGTATAGATGCTACAAAGGAGGAAGTTAGTGCTAAAACAGATGGGGCAGGACAATATCAAATAGTTAATCAATACGAGATTGATGTAAACAAAACAGCTACAATTGGATGGATGGATAAGGATGCGTTGCAATTAGGTCACATAGACTTACTCGAAGGAAGCTTTCCCATCGATGAAAATGAGGTCGCTATTGAATCATCGTATTTATATTTGATTGATCCCAATTGGAAGGTTGGGGAGGAGAAAAGTCTGCATCTCAATAACCAAGATGTTAATGTACTATTAACTGGGATTGTGAGAGATTATTCCGCAAAATGGTCCGTGCCATATGATTTAGATATAGGCAGAAATGATTTCCCGAATATATTCATCTCACAAAAACACGTAGACCGTGGGGAGACAAATTTTCTTTTTAAATTTAATGGAAATAAAAATAAAGTTGAAAAAAGATCACGGGAATTTTTAGAGCCATATACCATGAGCGGTTTTATTAATCAAAAATTATTATTTGAAGGGTTAATAGATTTTAATACAATTTCAACTTCAGCATTTATATTCCAGACACTTATCATAATTACCTCAATATGCTGTGTCTTTACGTTGTTTTCATACCTTCATTCAAATCAGCGGAAAAATATTGCTGTATTAAGATCAGTAGGAGCAAAGAAAGAGGATATCTTCAGAATATATATATCGCAATCTATTATTATTTTTTTCTTTAGCCTATTGCTATCCTTGCCCTTACAAGTTATCTTTTACCATGGTATTATCAAAAGTTCTTTTATTCAAAATAATTTTTCTGGAATCAATATTGTTTTTATGATAACTGTAATTACCATTTGGCTTGCTATAATTTTCTTCATTATACTAGGTAATTCTATTTATTCGATAAGAAAAATTGACCAATACTCCACGAACGAATTACGACGGGAAGATTTTCAAATAAAACATTTAAAAGGCTGGATAGCAAAAATTAAATCCTTTGCAATAACACAGTTCGCGTTGCAAATATTAGAATATCCCAAAAAGGTTATATTAGCCTTATCCACTGTTGTATTTAGTATATTAATGGTTTTATTTTCTATTTATCTACAAAATGAGTCTGCGGGGATTTGGGAAGCTGATGAAGACTATTTTCTGTCGGCAAGCGAGTTCACGATGATGGATCAAGTGGAGCATCTGGATATGTTAATAAATAAAGCATCTTTTTTCTCACGAGAGGATGTAGAGAAACTTGAAAAAACTTCTGGCATTTCATATATAAATAAAACTCCTTTCATGATGGATATTCATCCATTAATTAGTTCAAATATTGTCACGCCTGCAATTCAAGATTGGATTCGCCAATTTAATCCGGAAAAACATAAATATCATAAACAACTCATTATACCTCATGTGAAGTACGTGTTAATAAATGAACAAAACTTTAATGAATTATATGTAAACAATGATTACCAGGATTTTAAGGGAAAGATTATCATTTCTCCTCCCTCTGAATCTCGTAATCCTAACGATTCCCTAATAGGGGAGCATTTAAGCTTTGTTAGAAAATCTCAAGGTTCAGGCGAAGAAATTACAACACAGGAATGGACATTTGAAGTATACGATGTTATTTCAGGCAACAATTCCAACTTAGCATTTCTTACGGATCAATCCAATGCACTTACGATAATCATGGATGAACAAACTGCCTTTGACCATAATCTTTTACCAGGTTATCTAGAGCTAACGATTTTTACAGATGATGCATTATCTAATAAAGATGCTAAACATATAGATGAGCTTATTCAACGTATGTCATCTCTTATGCCCGGTAGTTTATATCAAAATTTAAATGACTTTAGGGAAGAAGATACCAAAATTTCTTTTTATGTTGGCTATTTAGGAAAGCTAGCCTATGCTGTCTCAATTACCCTTACTGTCATTAGTATCATTGTAATTTTTTTTAGTAAATACCAAAGCCAAAAAAGACGGTGGGGGATATATTTATCATTGGGAATGACAAGAAAGCAAGTATTCCAATATCTTATATTGGAAATGATTATTTATATTGGAAGTGCGATTGTCATCAGTTTATCGATTTTTTTAATTGCGATGAAGTTTCTAGAGCATCTTTATCCAATTCCTTTCTATCTCAAATATTACTGTTTTGTTATTCTATTTTTATATACACTACTCTTAATTGGAAGCATTGTTTTAAATAAGGTGATGAAACGTCAATCTATATTTTCCATGATTAGGGTGGAGGATTAGCACAGATTAAAAAGCTGAAACGAGAACACTTTCGTCCTAGTTACGTCGGCATCAATCCAAAAGAATAACGAGAAAAAAAGATATCGTAAAAGTGAAGTGTAATCGTTTAAAAATATTGTTTGTGTATTTTTTTCACATTGACGAAACCCTTCTTATCCCTTAAGATAAGCATGATTGCATTATTTTGGAGAGGATTTTTCACACAATGATTACCGTTACGAATGTTGGATTACGATATGGAGATAAAAAGCTGTTTGAAGATGTTAATTTAAAATTCACATCTGGTAACTGCTATGGGTTAATTGGAGCAAATGGAGCAGGTAAATCTACCTTCCTAAAAATATTATCAGGTGAAGTAGAGCCACAATCTGGCAATGTATCTTTCACACCTGGGGATCGTCTAGCTGTGTTAAAGCAGGATCACTTTGCCTATGAAGAGCATCAAGTACTGGAAACGGTTTTGATGGGACATGAGCGTTTGTTCCAGGTAAAGGCAGAAAAGGATGCCATTTATATGAAGCCGGACTTTTCCGAGGAGGATGGCATGCGTGCCGCTGAATTGGAAGGTGAATTTGCGGAAATGAATGGCTGGGAAGCTGAGTCAGATGCTGCTGTACTATTGAAAGGTCTTGGCATTGATGAATCCTTGCATAGCCTGCCTATGTCTGAATTGACCGGGGATCAAAAAGTGAAAGTGCTATTGGCACAGGCTTTATTTGGCAATCCGGATATTCTGCTGCTGGATGAGCCGACAAACGGTTTGGATATCCAGGCAATTCAATGGCTGGAGGACTTCTTAATTCACTTTGAAAATACCGTTATTGTCGTTTCACATGATCGACACTTTTTAAATAAAGTATGCACACATATTGCCGATGTTGATTATGGAAAAATACAAGTTTATGTTGGTAACTATGATTTCTGGTATGAATCCAGTCAGCTCGCCTCTAGAATGGCACAAGAAGCGAATAAGAAGAAGGAAGAAAAAATCAAGGAACTGCAAGCATTTATTGCCCGATTTAGCGCGAATGCTTCCAAATCGAAACAAGCAACCTCTCGTAAAAAGTTGCTTGATTCCATTACACTGGATGATATTAAACCATCCTCACGAAAGTACCCTTATATTGCCTTTACCGCTGAGCGCGAGATTGGTAATGATTTGCTGCGTGTAGAAGGGTTGACCAAAACAATTGGTGGCAAGAAAGTATTAGACAATGTCAGCTTTACGATGAATAAGGATGATAAGGTTGCTTTTGTTGGTAAAAATGATATTGCTAAAACGACACTATTCAAAATTCTAATGGGAGAAATGGAACCAGATGCTG
Source organism: Ornithinibacillus gellani (assembly GCF_003730295.1). Lineage (GTDB taxonomy): Bacteria > Bacillota > Bacilli > Bacillales > Amphibacillaceae > Ornithinibacillus_A > Ornithinibacillus_A gellani. The sequence continues at coordinate 87,536 of NZ_QTSZ01000047.1, read as the reverse complement.
GTACCTTTAAATGGGGTGTTACCACTTCCCAATCCTATTTTCCCAAGGATAATGCCGCTTATTTTGAAAACAATGAGCTGCCGCTTGTGGATTGGCTTCGTCAATATTCACCGGAAGATGAAACAGAAACCTTTTTACGTGGTTTCCTAGGTCGGATGCTTTTCTCTGGCGAAGAAGCACTGAAAAAAGCAAACGTGCTTTCTGGTGGAGAAAAGGTCCGTTGCATGCTTTCTAAAATGATGCTCAGCAATGCTAATGTGCTAATTCTAGACGAGCCGACAAACCATTTGGACTTGGAATCCATTACTGCATTGAACAATGGTCTAATCAAATTCAAGGGTTCCATTCTATTCACGTCCCATGACCATCAATTTATTAACTCTATTGCAAATCGGTTAATTGAAATCACACCAGCTGGTATCATCGATAAGGAAATGAGCTATGATGATTATGTACGTGATCACAAACTTCAAGCACAAATTCGTACGATGTATGAAAGTGCCAATGTTTAATAGATAAAAAAATTCCGCGTCCCATTATTGGGAACGCGGAATTTTTTTGATGAAATCATCTTATTCAGGAAGTTTACGTAGATAGATAACGGATGCTCCCCCCACGGATTCGTTCAATGAATAAACCGTGGAGGATGAATGAAAACCCCCACGGTTAAAAATTCATGTTATGACTTTGCTGGTTCGCTTTGCTTAATTTTTTCCAGCATATCCTTTGTCATTGCTGCTATATCATAGTTCGCTTTAAAGCCCCATTCTACAGTAGCTGCCGTCGCATCAATACTATTTGGCCAGCTGTCGGCAATTTTTTGGCGAACCGGATCTACCTCATAATCTATTTGAAAGTCTGGTATATGCTTTTGTATAGCGGCAGCAAAATCCTCAGGTGCTGCAGAAATAGCTGCAATATTAAACGCATTTCTGTGTACGAGTTTTGCAGGATCGGATTCCATCAAATCAATAATTGCTTGTAATGCATCAGGCATATACATCATATCCATATAGGTACCCTCTGCAATATAAGAGGTATACTTCTGCTGTTTCAAAGCCTCATAATAAATCTCAACTGCATAATCTGTCGTACCGCCTCCAGGTGGAGCAACATATGAAATGAGGCCTGGGAAACGAACCCCTCTCGTATCCACTCCAAAGCGCTCATGATAATAATCGCATAGTAATTCACCAGCAACCTTATTTACTCCATACATGGTCGTTGGTCGCTGTAATGTATCCTGTGGTGTTTGATCCTTTGGTGTAGTTGGACCGAATGCACCAATAGAGCTCGGTGTAAAGAATTGCAGCTCCAATTCACGACTAACCTCTAATGCATTCATTAAACCGCCCATATTGATATCCCAGGCACGTTTTGGGTTGGATTCTGCCGTTGCAGAAAGTAATGCAGCTAAATGCATGACTGTGTCGACCTCATACTTTTTAGCCACAGAAAAAAATTGTTCTGGATTTGTAACGTCAAGTACTTCAAATGGTCCCTCATCATTTGCTTCACGAATATCAGTTGCAATCACTTGGTCTGTGCCGTATTGACTACGAAGCTTCGTTACAAGCTCTGAGCCAATTTGTCCCCGGGCACCAGTTACAAGTATTTTTTTCATGTAAAAAAACCTCACTTATCTGTTACAGGATTTTAGATAATATTCATTTCCTTACCAATCTTTTCGTAAATCGCAATGGCATCGTCCAGCATTTCCTTCGTATGTGCTGCAGTCGGCATATTTCGAACACGTCCTGTTCCTTTTGGCACAGTTGGGAATACAATGGACTTCGCATAAACGCCTTCTTCAAACAAACGTTTACTAAATTGCTGTGCATCCTTTTCATCCCCGATAATACAAGGCGTAATTGGTGTTTCACTTTCACCAATATCGAAACCGAGTTCTTTCAAGCCTTTTTTCAAGTAGTTGCCGTTTTCCCAAAGCTGATCTACCAGCCTACTATTTTCCATAAGCATATCAATTGCTTTCGTACTTGCAATTGCATCAGCTGGTGTTACAGCAGTTGAAAATAGGAATGGACGCGCACGTACCTTTAACCAATCAATTAAATTCTTCTTCCCTGCAACATATCCACCAACAACACCTATTGCTTTAGATAAAGTTCCCATTTGGAAATCAATTTTATCCTGAAGGCCAAAGTGCTTCACCGTTCCAGCACCCTCTCCCATTACTCCAGAACCATGCGCATCATCCACATAAGTAATCAGATCAAACTCTTCTGCAATCTCCACGATTTCCGGAAGCTTAGCAACATCACCATCCATCGAAAATACACCATCTGTAATAACCATGATTTTCTTATATTGGCCGGATTCTACTGCTTCCTTTGCTTTATTACGTAAATCTTCCATATTGGAATGCTCAAACGGGATAATCTTGGCACGTGATAAACGACATCCATCAATAATCGATGCATGATTCAATGCATCTGATAAAATAGCGTCATTACGGTCCATTACAGAAGATATAGCTCCCATATTACAATTAAAGCCAGATTGAAATGCAATTGCTGCTTCCGTCCCTTTAAATGCGGCAATCTTCTTTTCCAGCTCCACATGTAAATCAAGTGTTCCATTAATTGTACGTACTGCACCTGCACCAACACCGTGCGTATCAATCGCTTTTTTGGCAACCTGCTTCAATACTTCATCAGTTGCCAAACCAAGGTAGTTATTAGATGATAAGTTAATAAGCTGCTTCCCATCAATTTCAATGGTCGGTCCATTTGCCCCTGTGACCGGATCAATCTCATTATATAACCCCTGATCCCTCAGTTCTGATAGCCCTTCATTCAAAAAAGTATCCAATACGTTGCTTGACATTGTATTGCCTCCCATTTTGTGTAAACGCTTTATAAACAGTTGTCCATACGGGGTGTACAAACGAATGTTATAAAAGCTATATTTGCTAACATTATAGCACACTTCATTATAGATGTTTACTTGAAAAACACATTTATTGCATTATATTTATCATTTACAAGTTTAGCAATTACCATACATTTCCCGTTTAAGGATGGAAACAATCGGGAAAAAGTAAAATATAGAAAAAGGAACAAAAGAAAAATCCTTCTCATGAATTGAAAAGGATTTAGTCTACTTGCTTGGCTTTGTAAACAACACCAATTAGTAATAATAAAGCAGATATAATGGCTAAATAAAGTCCCAGGCTTGCTGTACTGAAGGTTGTTCCCATGAAATTTCCTGACATGTAAAATAGAAAATAAATTAAAAATACAAGTGCAATGATGGCACACAGCATACCAGCAAACGCTTGGACTTTTCGTTTCGCTAGTACCGTATACACCGGATATAAATACAGGATGAGCACGTAGAATCCTTCTTGTGCAAATCCACTCATCCGGACATTTAAAATTTTTGTCCAGGGCAAGAATAAAGAAGCAATAAACAGTATGGTCGCAGTAATGATTAACATACCGCCACGGCCAATTTTTTGCATTGGGATTCTCTCCCTTCCTATTAATATACTATCTATCTTAATTGTTTTATTGGCATTGGTCTACCAATAACGTAAAGGAAAGTGGAAGGGCAAAAAAAAGAGCACCCTTTCAGGTACTCTTTTCGTCGATTATTCATTTATTTGAGGATTGTAACTTTTACAGTACGAACTCCCCAGCTATATGCTTTGTCTTTAGTTGGTACGTGTAGGTCAATCTTATTACCTTTGATTGCACCACCAGTATCACCAGCAATAGCTTCACCATAGCCTTCAACATACACCTTAGAGCCAAGTGGAATAACGCTCGGATCAACAGCAATAACTTTAGCATTTGGATTTGCATTTAAGTCAATACCTGTTGAAGTAACACCTGAGCATCCATCACATTTTGCTGTGTATGCTGTTGCTGTAACTGTCAATGTTTTACCTTCAGATGCTTTATTGGTTGATTCATTTTTAGCGGAAGCTTTCTTAGCAGGCGCTTGTTTTGTAGCCGCCTGTTTTTTAGCAGCTGGTTTTGTTGTTGTAGCTGCTTTGGTCTGTTTTGCTTTCGGCTGTTTTTCTTTTACAGTTTCAGCATTCATTCCCTTAATTTCTAACTTTTGGTCAATGACAATTAAATCGGAATCTAAGTCATTCCATTTTTTTATGTCTTTGACAGATACATCGAATTCTTTCGCGATATCACTTAATGTATCGCCTTTTTCTACTGTATATGTTTCATTGATAAATATCTTTTGTTTTGGATGGATAACTGGATCCTCTAATCCATTCAACTCCATCAAATTATCGACGTTTGTATTATATGCCTCTGCTATGGCCCAAAGGCTATCTCCCTTTTCTACCTCGTATTCCTCCGCTGAAACAGATGTTGCAGCGATGCCAGTAAATATGACACCCGTAGCAAGAGCTGCTACTAATTTTCTCATCGGTTGTCCCTCCTTGAAATTCTGACATTGCCTATGTTAGCACAAGAAAATAGGCAATGCAGTTACAAGACTTTTAAAAGTCCATTACAAGCATTACCAATTCCGCTAGAATTATTACAAGTTTAATAGAATCGTGACAAAAGTCGGATGTTTGACATGGAAAGGACGTAAAGACAACGGTTTGAAATATAAAGCACCATTTTTCTTACAGTATTTGGGACTGGTGACTTAGCAAGAATAAGTATTTTTCCCTTATTTTTGCCTAGTAAAACATAGAAAGTTTTGTCAATCAGCTGCCCTTATTTGGTATAATTAGGTTTGTCGTTGGTTTATAAATGACATATTTGCTTTCTAATCAAATAAAGCTTAAGCCCCATATCATTCTTATTTTTCATTACGGGAATTTTTAATGAAGTTAATTTTTCCACTTTTTTGAAACTATTTATTTATTTTTACGTACTATTATGAAGGGGGATGAGATTAGTGTTGAAAAGAAAAAAGAAGAGACAGCCGGAAAAGTGGATGAATCTATTCGAGTTTTAAATACCGAGACCAAGTTTATTTTTTCTTTTTTAAAAGCACTCATTTAATACTTTTTTTGAAGAATGGAGGGGAATCAATTGTTTAGAAAGAAAGAACCATCAGATTATGCAATCTATTTTCTGGTAATTGGTATTATTGTTTTACTATCCAGCACCTTTGTACCGTTCTTAGTGATCACAATTGGTCAAGACATATTTTATCGACCAGAAGACAGTTTTTGGCTATTTCAGGCCCCGATAACTAGCTACATTATTGTAGGGGTTGCAGTCGCTATAATTGGTGCTATTTTTTGTATTACTGCATACATACTCAGTAAAATGGAATCTCGAAAAGAGAATTGGAAAACTTGGGGGATGATGTCCATTACGATTCCTTCATTAATTGCGATTGGCATGGCAGTTAATCAGTATTATTACTTTAATGACCAAGGGATACATCAAAGTTCACTTACCGGTACCAATGAAGAATTATATGCTTGGTCAGATATGCAAGGAGTATCCTTTATATCAGAGGTTACTGGTTATGTGAAAAAGTTATCCTATATGGAGGTAAAGTTAAAAAACGGTAAAACGATTGAATATCCATTTAATGATGAACTTCGTATGTACCGCGGTCGAATCCAAACTGCATTAGAACAAGTAGGTGTGGAAGTGCAGCATGTGGAAAAACAAGTAGAGGAAGATAATTGATATAAAATTTCAGCTTAACGTTACGATTTAGAACACCCATTTCAATCGACTTGAAATGGGTGTTTAATCTGTGAGTGAAAATTAAAAAACTGCATGTTGATATAGAGGGCTAGCCTTCATTACATCAACATACAGCGTTTTATTTAAATGAACGTGGGTTAAAGGCATCCTTCAAACCTTCCCCAATAAAGTTAATGGAAAGAATGGTAATTGTAATAATGGTTGCGGGTGGCATCCAAATCCACGGTTTATTTTGGAGTACATCTGACTTATTAGCAGACGACAGCATGTTACCCCAGCTCGGTACTTCTTGTGGTACCCCAAAACCTAGGAAACTTAGTCCAGCCTCTGCAATAATCATTCCCGCAAATGTTAAGGTAGCCTGTACAATAATAACCGAAAGCACGTTAGGAAGAAGGTGCTTTACGATAATTTTTGAAGCAGGGGTTCCAATAGATTGCGCTGCAAGAATATATTCATTCTCTTTTTCTGCTAAAATTTTACTACGGACAATTCGGGCTATTCCTCCCCAACTTAGCACACTAATGGTTGCAATAAGTACCCACACACCCGATACCTTATTGAATAAAATCGCATTTAGTACGATAACAAAAATCAAAAATGGGAAGTTTAAAATAAAATCTGTGAAGCGCATCAAGACAGAATCTACAAATCCACCAAAATAGCCAGCTACGGAACCAATTAATGTTCCAATAAAAATTACAATCGCTGTTACAGACATCCCAACTGTTAAGGACACCCTACCACCATAAAGTAACCTAGTAAATACATCTCTGCCACTTGTATCAGTTCCTAGCCAATTTTCCGATGAGGGTGGCAAACCTGAATAGCCAACATTTACTCGACTAATGTCTACTGTTGTAATATAAGGTGCCAAAAAGGATAGAATAATTACAATCAAGAGAAAGGCGGAACTAGTCATGGCAAGCTTATTTTTCAAAAATTTCCTGCGTGCAATTGCCCATGGAGAGGCATTTGTTCTAGGTTGCTTTACTTCTGTTCTTTCAACCGCATTCATGATGTTCCTCCTCTCTATTCCAGACGGATCCGCGGATCCACAATTCCGTATAATATATCAGCGACTAAATTCCCTACAAGAACAAGACATGAAAACATCATGGTAATTGCCATCAAAACAGAATAGTCTCTTGCCTGTACGGAGGTTAAGAACAACTGTCCAATACCTGGATATGTAAAGATAGTTTCTGTAATGACTGCACCACCAATGATGGATACGATATCAAAGCCAAGAAACGTTACGAGTGGAATGATGGAGTTACGCAAAATATGGACATTATAAATCTTACTTTGCGACGTTCCTTTTGCCTTTGCCGTACGAACAAAGTCTTTTCTGCTATTTTCGATGATATCATTCCTTAAAAACTGTGTGTAACTGGCAGTACTGAGCATGCCAAGCACGAGTGCAGGTAAAATTACATGATGAATCCTGCTAAGCCAATATTCCAATGTTCCCTCCTGGACCATAATGTCTACGGAACCATTGGATGGAAACCAGCCTAATTTAAAGGAAAACAGATAAATAGCAAAAACACCAGCAACAAAGGACGGGATTGCCAATCCAAAATAGTTGAAACCACCAATGGCATGGTCACCAAGTGTATATGGCTTTCTACCAGCATAAATTCCCATAATAAATGCCAAAATATATGTAATAACTAGTGAGGCAACTCCAAGGAAGATCGTATTTGGAAGTTTTTCAGCGATGATGGATGAAACCTTCGTTTTATACCGAACCGACTTTCCGAAGTCACCTTGAGCAAAGTCCGTAATCCAACGTATGTATTGTTTATAATAAGGATCATTATAACCAAGTTTCTCGCGCATGTTTTCAATATACTCTGGGTTTGTGTTGGTCGGATCAATTTCTCCACTGAGGGCATCCCCTGGCATAAGCTTTGCCAGGGTAAATACCACAATGGAGATAAGGATCAACATTGGAATCATGCCTAAAATTCTTCTAAGGCTGTATTTCAACATAATGCAGTACTCCTTATCTTATTACGTCATTCATTCGCAACGTAAGTTAATTAGTCTTTATTGTTGAATCCACCACTCATGTGGACTGTTTGTACCAGATACATCCATGGTTACGTTCTGAAGTCGTGAGCTGATAGCTAGAACTTCTTCCAATTCAGCAACTGGAATCATTGGAATGAATTCATTGATATTCTGCTGCCATTCAACGTAAAGTTCTTTACGCTTATCTTGGTCTGTACCAACAATTTCGATATCCAAAGCATCTTCCATTAGCTGGTCATTTTCTTCATCAACCCAACGTGGGAAGTTCCAAACCATATCAGACTGCCATAGTGCTGTCGGGTCTGGATCTGCTCCAGTTGACCAACCACCGAAGAAGACTTCCATGCTATCGTCCCCTTCTTCCAGAAGTGGATAATACAAACCAGAGTCAGTCATTTCAAGTTCTGTTTCCAATCCAACATCATTCCAGTACTGCGTCAACGCTTTTGCACGTGCTTCAAAGTCTGGGTTATCTGTTGCATAGTGACTGAACTTAACAACAAATTTATTACCGTCTGGATCCTCACGGAAACCATCATCGTCTGTATCCACGTAACCAGCATCTTCCAAGATCTGTTTTGCTAATTCAGGATCAAATTCGAAATGATTTTCGAGATCTGCATCATCTGCAGCGATCCAGTGTGCAGAAGGTACAACACGGTTCAAAGATTCACCTAGACCGTAGAAATACTCATCAATCCAAGCTTCACGATCAATAGCGTGTGCCATTGCAAGACGTAGATCTTGGTTCTGATATTTTTCATAATCCATTGTTGCTTTCTTACCATCGTACGATCCCAGTCTAAATCCAACATAATAGTAGCTTAGACCCGGAGCACGCAGTACTTCAGCATTGTCCAAAGCATTAATTTCTTCATAGTTACTTGGGTGGAATGCAGTCATATCGAGCGTACCACCTCTTAGTTCCTCAACAACTAGACTAGGATCGATAACTTTCAAAACAATGCTATCGATATGTGGTTTACCTTGCCAATAATCTTCAAAAGCTTCAAACTGAATAGATTCACCTGGAACAATCTTTGTTACTTTAAATGGACCTGTTCCAACTGGATTTGTACGAACCTGTTCGGATTCAGACATGTCAGCTACTTCCACGCCTTCAAATTCTTTACGAGACATAGGATATGTCCATAGGTTTTCCAAGTTGTTTACACGTGCTTTATCAAATGTAATTTCAATTTCATAATCATTTACAACTTTCAAACCGGAGATGCTGTCTGCCTCACCTTCATGGAAAGCCTCTGCACCTTCAATATTTTTTACGTTTGCATAGCGGGATGCATCATAATCAGGATGTGCGATTGTTTCCAAAGCAAATACCCAATCATCAACGGTTAATTCTTCACCGTTATGCCATTTTACGCCTTCTTTAAACTTAAAAGTAAATACTTTATTATCGTCTGTTTCCCATTCAGCAATATTAGGTACTGGCTTTAATTCATCATCATACTTAATTAGACCATCATCAAAGAAACCAATTACCTCTGCATCTGTTGCAGTACCATAGAAGTTGATGTTGAAAACACCGTCTGGTGCTGAGTCAAGCGCATAAACCAATGTTCCACCTTCTTGCGGCTCCCCATCAGCAGCTTCACCGTCATCACCTTTATTCGTGTCTTCTGTCTTGCCATCATCTTTGCCCTTATCATCGCCATCACCTGAAGAACTAGAGCAAGCGCCTAGTGCTAGTACTAGCGACAAAAGTAATACTAGTAAAAACCATAATTTCTTGTTCAACAAAATTTCCCCCTTTAATATTGTAATTTAAATTTAATCCTCATCATATAAGAGACATGCGACCTGATGGTTAGGCCTCACCTCCTTCAATTGTGGAACAATTTCCTTACATTTAGGCATAGCCACCGGACAGCGTGTATGGAATACACAACCAGAAGGTGGGTTTTGAGGACTAGGAACATCTCCTTGCAAGACGATGCGTTCCTTTTTTAGTGTTGGATCTGGTTCTGGTATTGCGGAGATAAGTGCTTGGGTATAAGGATGCAGCGGCTCCTTATATATTTCTTCGTTATCTCCAACCTCAACCATATTACCAAGATACATTACGCCGATTCTATCACTCATATGCTTCACAACACTTAGGTCATGCGCAATAAATAAATAAGTCAAATTAAATTCATCTTGTAGTTCTTTTAAAAGATTTAGAACCTGTGACTGAATGGAAACATCCAATGCACTGACTGGCTCATCCGCAATAATTAGTTGCGGTTTCAATGCCAATGCTCTTGCAATTCCAATTCTTTGTCTTTGCCCACCTGAAAATTCATGGGGATATTTATAATAGTCACTTTCGCGTAGTCCAACCCGGTTTAATAATGCCATCACTTCCGGCTTCAATTGTTTACTAGATTTTTTATAAAAGTTTCGTAAAGGTTCATCTACGATATGTCCAACCATCATTTTTGTATTTAAAGATGCATATGGATCTTGAAACACCATCTGAAACTTTTCGCGAAATTTACGCAGTTTAGCTCCACTAAGTTTCGTTATATCATTGCCATCAAAAATAATTTTTCCTTCTGTAACGTCCGTTAATCTTAAAATTGTTCTTCCTGCAGTAGACTTACCGCAGCCGGATTCACCAACAAGTCCAAAAGTTTCTCCTCGTTTTAAGGATATAGAAATATCATCAACCGCCTTCACATCTCCAACCTTCCTCTTGAAGAATCCAGCATGAACGGGATAATATTTCTTTAAATTTATAATGTCAACAAGAACGTCATCTTTCGTTTCCTGTTTAGGTTCTTTCACGGTATCCAATTGCTTGGTCATTGCTTTACTTCCTCCTTTTTCGAGGTCTTATCTGGGTAGCAAGCATCATAAAGAAGGCATCGAGTTTGATGTCCATTTCCAACATCAGCAAGCTGTGGGGTGATCTTCGTACAATCTCCAAATGCTTTAGGACATCTGTCAGCAAAACGACACCCGACTTTAGGCATATTTTCTAAAGAAGGAACAACCCCTCCAATTGTATTTAGCTTATCTGTCACTTCATCCATTCTTGGTATACTTTGCAGCAAGGATTCGGTATATGGATGTGACGGATTCGCAAATAGCTCCGTAACTACTCCAGATTCCACTATTTGTCCTGCATACATGACAAGAACACGGTCTGCCATTTCTGCTACAACACCAAGATCATGGGTAATTAACATGATTGCCATATCTTCTTTTTCTTGGATATCCTTCAAAAGATCTAGAATTTGCGCTTGAACTGTTACATCTAGTGCAGTCGTTGGTTCATCCGCAATGAGTAATTTAGGGTGAATAGCTATTGCCATAGCAATCATAACCCTTTGCCTCATACCACCAGATAGCTGATGTGGGTATTCATCAATAATTCTCTCTGGTCGGGATATTCCGACTTCTTTTAATAGTTCAATTGCACGCTCTCTCGCTGCTTTCTTAGAAATTTTCATATGGTTAAATAATACTTCTTGCAATTGATAACCAATAGTAAAAACCGGGTTTAATGCCGTCATTGGCTCCTGGAATATCATTGCGATATCCTTACCCCGGACCTTTCGCATTTGCTTATCCGACTTTTTCACTAGGTCATTACCTTCAAAAAGAATTTCTCCGTCACTTATTTTAGAGTTCATTTCAGGTAGTAGTTTCATAATGGACAAACTCATAACACTCTTACCACAACCAGATTCCCCTACGACACAGACAACTTCTTTTCTTTTCACGTCAAAACTGACACCCGCTACTGCATTATGTAATTCATTATTTATAAAGAAACCTGTATGTAAATTTTCAACTTTGAGCAGATTGGTGTCTTGATGCTTTGTTGTCAACTGCTCTCCCCCTCTCCAAAAATGAAGCAAATTGTTTTCTTTCTTTAAAAATTCCAACAATTTACGGTTAATTTATGTATTGTTAATCATCTGACACGAGACTGTAATATAATAGCAATTTTTTAAAGTATATATTATTTTCTGTAACTTTACAAGGTCTTTTTTACATTTTTGGATGCCCGCCCCGAATTGAACATGGCGCGATTTATAGACAAATATAGCAGTTTCAAGGCTTCACAGCCCCATGTCTAATTAACCAGTCCTTTTTACATCTTTTTATGTGATGTATGACAATTTACCTGTTTTACAGTCTTGTACCATAACAATTTTAAATGTTTTAACCGACATTCATCATTTAAAAGCAACGAAAAACCTGTAAGCGTTTACAATTATCGTGCGAATCTTATTATAAGTGAAAGTTGTACTAGATTTCAAGTCTATTTTTTCCATTCTAATAATAATTTGTTATTTACGCCTGCTGCTAGTAGGGTTTACATAGGAAAAGAAACTCCCTGTCATCTAGCATACTAGAGTAGGTAGTTTCTTTTTTTCATCTTACCTCTATTGTTTCATTTGATCTGCATACCGTTCATCATAAAGATGACAGGCTACCCAATGTTCCTTCTTATATTCTTGAAATTCAGGTACTACCTTCGCACAAATGTCCGTTGCAAATGGACACCTTGTTCGGAACCGGCATCCACTTGGAGGGCTGATTGGGCTTGGTACATCTCCCTCAACAATGATCCGCTCTCTTGTACGTTCTACTTCAGGGTCTGCAAGTGGTATCGCACTAAGTAATGCTTGGGTATACGGATGCATCGGGTTTTCATATAATTCTTTACTTGTTGCAATTTCCGCCATATTTCCAAGATACATCACGCCTACGCGATCACTAATATGCTTCACCATGGAAAGGTCATGGGCAATAAATAAGTAAGTGAGTCCATGATCCTTTTGCAGTCGTTTGAGTAAATTTACGACTTGTGCTTGAATGGATACATCCAATGCTGAGATTGGTTCATCCGCCACGATAAAATCAGGGTCAACTGCTAATGCCCGTGCAATACCAATTCGCTGACGCTGACCACCACTAAATTCATGAGGGTAACGATTTCCGTGTTCTGTATTTAGACCTACTGTTTTTAATAGGCTGTTTACTCGTTCTGTCCGCTCTTTCTTATTCTTAGCTAAGCCATGTATATCAATGCCTTCAGCAATAATATCCTTTACAGTCATTCTCGGATTGAGAGAAGCATATGGATCCTGAAAAATCATCTGCATGCTGCGTGTAAAACTTTTTAATTCTTTTTTTGACTTTCTGGCGTGAACATTCTCGCCATGAAACTTCACTTCACCATCGGAAGCATCGTACAATCTTAATATGGTTCTGCCCGCAGTTGATTTACCGCAACCAGATTCACCTACGAGTCCAAAGGTTTCACCACGGTAAATATCAAAAGAAATACCGTCAACCGCTCGTAATGTGTGCTTGCGATCAATTCTAAAATGCTTTTTTAAATTTTTTATTTCCAGCAGTTTTTCTCTTGTTTCAGCCATGAACCTCTGTCCCCCCTACGATTGCTGATTCTGGCGGCTCAACATCTGGTGCACGTTCATCCAATAACCAACAAGCTGTTTTTTGTGTGGAAGATAATTCTTTATAGTCCGGCATATGCTGTTCACAGACTTTCATTGCATAGGGACAACGTGTGACAAATGGACAGCCTTTTGGGGGATCCGCTAAATCTGGTGGTGAACCAGGAATGGCTTGAAGTTCCTCCCCTTCCGCGTCTAATTTCGGCATAGAGCCCAGTAGTCCCCATGTATATGGATGCTTTGGATTGTAAAAAATTTCATCTACTGTACCTGTTTCGACAATTTTCCCACCATACATTACTGCCACACGACTTGCTGCATTCGCTACAACTCCTAAGTCATGGGTAATAAGAATAATAGCGGTTCCTGTCTTGTCCTGTAATTCACGCATTAAATCCAATATTTGTGCTTGGATTGTAACGTCCAATGCCGTTGTTGGTTCATCCGCAATTAATATTTTAGGATTACAGGCAAGCGCAATAGCAATCATTGCTCTTTGCCGCATTCCACCTGAATATTGATGTGGATATTGCTTTATACGTGCTTCAGGATTTGGGATACCTACGAGCTTCAACAATTCTACACCACGGTCATGCGCTGCTTTTTTGGAAAGATTTTGGTGTTTGATAAGACCTTCAGCTATTTGCTTACCAACTGTCATCGTTGGATTCAATGAAGTCATCGGGTCCTGAAATATCATACTAATATCTTTTCCTCGAATCGATTCCATTTGTTTCTCTGACTTTTGCGTGATATCCTCCCCATCAAAAATGATGGAACCACCAACAAATTTCCCAGGAGGCATCGGCACAAGGCGCATCAAGGATTGTGCGGTTACACTTTTCCCAGAACCTGACTCTCCAACGATTGCCAATGTTTCTTTTTCATCTAAATGAAAGGAAATATTTCTAACTGCTTGTACTTCAGCTCCATACGTATCAAAAGATATGGATAGATCTTTTACTTCCAATAATTTTTTCACTGCTATGCGCTCCTTTCTACAACATCCCTTTCAGTTATTAGCGCCCTTTCGGATCCAATGCATCTCGCATTCCGTCACCAATAACGTTAAATGCCAGCATCGTTAAACAAATAAAGAATGCCGGGAAAAATAATTGAAACGGATAATACTGCAACGAACCGAGTGCATCAGATGACATGGTTCCCCAACTAGCCAGTGGCGCCGGTACACCGAGCCCAAGGAAGCTTAGAAATGCCTCGGTAAAAATAGCACTTGGAATCGTTAAAGTAAGTGTTACCAAGATAGGACCCATCGTGTTTGGCACCAAATGCCGGAACATGAGTCGTGAATTACTCGCACCTAATGATTGAGATGCCATCACATATTCCTCTGAGCGAAGCTGCATAACCTGTCCCCGCACAATCCTCGCCATGTTAATCCATCCTGTTATCGTCATCGCAATGATGAGTGTCCACAGACCTGGTGGCATAATAACCATTAAAAGGATAACGACCAGTAAATACGGAACACCGTATAGAATATCTGCAATTCGCATCATATATTCGTCCACTTTACCGCCGAAAAAACCTGCGACTGCTCCCCAAATAATCCCAATAATCAAGTCTATTAGTGCAGCCATTAAACCAATAAATAAAGAGATTTTAGCACCATACCACGTTCGTGCAAATACATCTCTTCCCAGGTTATCTGTACCAAACCAATGCTCAGATGAAGGCTTTTGGTTGGCATTCATCAAATCATTTTGATAATAGTTTTGGCCAGAAATTGGACCACCAATAAATGCCATGATACCGAGTAAAATAATAACTACGACACCTGCAAGTGCTAATTTATTTTTTCGGAATCTGCGCCAAGCATCTTTCCAATAAGAAGTACTTTCACCAGCAATTTTTTCCGCATCCATACGATCTAATGGGAGTGCTTCAAAATCAGACTGTTTAATTTCTGTTCGCTGCATGGTTTATTTACTCCCCTTTCCAGACAACTTAATTCGCGGATCAATAAATCCATAAATTAAATCGACTACTAAGATGGAGACGAGCAGCAACACACTAAAGAATACGGTTGTGCCCATAATTACGGTATAATCACGATTTGTAACGCTTACAACAAACTCATTTCCGAGCCCTGGAATACCAAAAATCTTCTCAATAATAAAGCTACCTGTTAAAATCCCCACAACGAGTGGCCCCAGGTAAGATACCACCGGCATAATTGCATTTCGAAGTGCATGCCTATATGTAACAACACGATCATTTAGACCTTTCGATTTTGCGGTCTTTATATAGTCCGCATGCAGCACTTCAAGCATACTGGAGCGCATGAGCCTTGCGATAAATGCAAGTGGTGTCGTCGCAAGTGCTACTGCTGGCAATATTGTGTGGGCAAATGATTCAAACCGTGCCACAGGCAGTGCCTGCAGTTTAATCGCAAATATATATTGTAAAATTGTGGCCATGATAAAACTCGGTACTGAGATTCCGAGTACCGCAATAACCATCGCAATATAATCACCAAATTTATTATGATTTAGTGCCGCAATTACCCCAAGTAAGACCCCAATTGAAAGTGCTAAAAATATTGCTTCCAGCCCTAAAATGAGGGAATAGGGTAAGCTCCTGGAAATAATATCTGTTACTTCTTGTCCGGTATATTTAAATGACGGACCAAAATCAAATTTCACTGCGTTAATGAGGTAATCCGCATATTGCTTATAGATTGGATCGTTCAAACCATATGCCTCATTCATTTGCTGTTCAATGGCAGGCGGTAGTTTTCGTTCCGAAGCAAAAGGACCACCTGGAGCAGCCTTCATCAAGATAAATGTGATGGAAATGATAAAAAACAGGGAAATAAGAATAAAGCCAATTCTTTTTAAAAGATATCTGGCCATATGTTCGCACCTCCAAATCTACAATTCATTCATTCCTATCCAATAACACCATTTCCCAATAATTTGATATACTTTTCATACCCAAACGCATTCTTCACTTTAAAAAAGGAGTGAAGATCATTCACCCCAACTACCTTTTTACGATTATCCAGTCGCAGTATTGGAAAAGCAGATTCACTTTTAACAAACATCAAGATAAAGACTGGAGCATCCCCATAATCATGCTAGAATAAAACAACAATTAACTGCATCGGAAATATACGAACGATAGATTAGCTCGCTTGGCTACATGAAAGTTAGTCCAATGGCCATTAAGACCATGTGCTTTCTTTTATGTTGCCAAGCAGCTTTATCTACTTATGGTTCTCACAAAATATGTGATTGATTTCCAAAGCAAATTGTCTTTCTATTTAGCAGACTTGCCCGGTTCTGTTCCAGCCTCTATTTGATTCACTTATTATCGCAATCTTATTCTTCTACAATATAGCCCCACTTGTACTGAATCACACCAAGTGGTGATACTTCAATATTTTTAACATTTTCTTTGTTTACCCATACGTTTGTATAGAAGTAAACTGGCGCAATAGGCATTGCATCCATAAAAATGTCCTCTGCTTTGTGAAGCAATTCTTCACGAGCTGCGTCATCCGTTTCCACGCGTGACTTCTCGATCAGCTCTGCATATTCTTCATCTTCCCAATTCGTATAGTTGTTTCCACCAACGGACTGGAAGATCTCGATAAAGTTAATTGCGTCGTTAAAGTCAGCTACCCAACCCATACGACCAACCTGGAAGTTACCTGCACCCATGGAATCCAGGTAAACGTTCCACTCTTCGTTGTTCAACTCAACATCGACTTCCAAATTCTCTCTCCACATGTCCTGAACAGCCTGAGCAATTGCTCCGTGCGCTTCACTTGTGTTGTAAGAAAGCTTAACCTTTGGAAGTTTATCCAGACCTAATTCTTTCAAACCTTCTTCTAGATATTCTTTCGCTTTTTCAACATCATTATCTTTGAAGTAACCTTCGTTGTTAGATTCAAAGATGGAAGGTGGAACGAGTGCCATTGCTGGCTGTTGCTCCCCTTTTGTAATGTTGTCTACAATTCCTTGACGGTTAATTGCCAATGCGAACGCCTTACGGATATTCACGTTATCAAAAGGTGATTCTTCTGTATTAAATGCGTAGTAATAAACACCAGCTTGTGGTGAAATATTTAATACGCCTTCATCCTTCAAAGATGGGATTGCAGCTAATGGAATGGAATCTGTTGGAGATCCAAGCCAGTCCAATTCGCCTTGGTCGTACATGGATTTTGCAGTATCTTCCTCATCAATCATATACATGTTAACTGTTTCTAGTTTAACTGTATCAGCATCCCAGTATTCTGGGTTCTTTTTTAATACAATTTGGTCTTTATGTGCCCAAGAATCAAACAAGAATGGGCCGTTTGTTACGTATTCCTCTGAAGCTTCGTTTGCCCATTTATCATTTCCATCAACCACATTATGGTTAACTGGGAAGTAAGTATAGAAAGCTGTCAGCTCCAAGAAATATGGAGTTGGTTGTTCTAGCTCAACGACTAGAGTATGATCATCTTCTGCTTTTACACCAACATCATCTAAAGAGCCGCCATTTTCTTTAGCATCCTCCGCTCCCTTGATAACATAAAGCTGGTAAGCATAGTCTGTATCCGCATTATTCGGATCCAAAACCCATTTCCAAGCATATTCAAAATCATGTGCAGTTACTGGGTCACCATTGGACCACTTAGCATCTTCACGAATCTTAAATGTATACGTTAACAAATCATCGGACTCTTCCCAGTCCTCTGCCATTGCCTTTTCCACTTCACCTTCTTGGTTCACGCGTGCCAAACCTTCAAATACGTTATTCAGCACTGCACCAGAGGTCGTGTCAGATGCCATACCTGGGTGTAAGGATGGTGGTTCTGACTTAATATTTACGTCTAACGTCTGATCGGCTGCCAGGTTTTCCTCGCCATCACTTGCTTCGCCGTCCTTGCCATTATCTGTTTGCTCTGTTCCATTTCCTTCTTCTTTATCCTTGCCATCATCCTTGTCTCCACCACATGCAGTCAAGACAAGACTTAAGGCAAATACAAGTGCCAGAAGCAATGACCACTTCTTCCAATTCATACGTATTGACCCTCCTATTAATACTTTTTTATTTTTTAGGAAAGAATGAATTATCTATCAACTTTCCTTGTCGTTCATTATACTATGAATTCAAAAAATTTGCATCAACTATTTTTTTCTAGTTTTGTAAAACCTTCTAGCATACGTTTCTCTATTACATTTTGAGGAAACCTTTCTTTTGCTCCTTGTAGGGGAAGGTAATTGCTGTCAAGATAAAACGACAATTCTTTCATAGATTAACCTTTTGGGGAGTGATTTTCCTGATGAAGTAGTGCAGCTTCCTTAGATTCTAGCAAAAAGTTTATACGAAAAGGGTAGTTGGATATCCCAACTGGATTACATGGAAGGTTCCGATGCTTTCGTTTAGTTTCCGGCTTTCAGGTATCGACTTTTTGACGGTTCAGCTGTTTTCGTTTAGTTTCCAGCGTTCGGACCAGGATTTTTTGACGGTTCGGCTGCTTTCGTTTAGTTTTCAGCGTTCGGGTTAGCATTTTTTGACGATTCAGCCGCTTCCGTTTAGTTTCCGGCGTTCGGACCAGGATTTTTTGACGGTTCAGCTGCTACCGTTTAGTTTCCGGCGTTCGGACTAGGATCTTTTGACAGTTCAGACTCCTTCATCCAATTTCCAGCAACTCTACTCTGATTTTTTAACGGATGTTCGTTCGACCCTATTTTTGCCAAATAAAAAGAGATGTTTCCTTGCGAGGTTCATCGCTTGGAAACATCTCTATCATTCTATCTATACTTTTTATTTTTGGGCTGCTGGAAAATTGTCTTTATATTTTTCATCATATAAATGACATGCTACCCAGTGGCCTTTTTTATGTTCTTTAAATTCAGGTACGGCTTGTGCACAAATATCGGTTGCAAATGGACATCTCGTACGGAAACGGCAACCACTTGGCGGATTGATAGGACTTGGTACGTCACCTTCAACGATAATTCGTTCTCTGGAGCGTTCCACTTCCGGATCTGCTAGTGGGATGGCGCTGAGCAATGCCTGTGTATATGGGTGCAAAGGTTCTGCATACAATTCATCACTCGTAGCAATTTCTGCCATGCTTCCTAGATACATTACCCCAACGCGATCACTTATATGCTTTACCATGGATAGGTCATGGGCAATAAATAAATAGGTGAGGCCATGTTCTTTTTGCAGTCGTTTCAAAAGGTTTACAACCTGCGCCTGAATGGAAACGTCCAATGCTGAAATAGGCTCATCAGCAACGATAAAATCGGGATTAACCGCCAATGCACGGGCAATTCCGATACGCTGACGTTGACCACCACTAAATTCATGTGGGTAACGGTTACCATGTTCTGTGTTCAGGCCTACCGTTTCCAATAGTTGGTTTACGCGTTCAGTTCGTTCTTTTTTCGTGTTAACCAAGCCATGAATATCGATTCCCTCCGCAATGATATCCTTTACTGTCATGCGGGGGTTCAAGGATGCATATGGATCCTGGAAAATCATCTGCATACGCTGGTTAAACTGCTTCAGCTCTTTTTTTGATTTTTTTGCATGGACATTTTCACCATGAAAATTAACCTCTCCAGCTGTCGCTTCATATAAACGCATGATGGTTCTACCTGCAGTTGATTTACCGCAACCAGATTCTCCAACAAGTCCAAAGGTTTCTCCCTTGAAAATATCAAAGGAAATTCCATCGACCGCTTTCAACACATTCGAACGATCAATCTTGAAGTGTTTCTTTAAATCCTTAATTTCTAATAGTTTCTCACGATTATCCATGTACCTTCGAGCCTCCCACTTTTGCAGATTCCGGTGGGTCAACCTTAGGTGCACGTTCATCCAGAAGCCAGCAAGCAGTTTTCTGCGTATCCGATAGCTCTGTATATTCAGGCATATGATTTTCACATACCTTCATCGCATACGGACAACGTGTTACGAACGGGCAGCCTTTCGGTGGATCCAAAAGGTCTGGCGGTGACCCTGGGATGGCCTGTAATTCTTCATCCTCATTATCCAGCTTTGGCATGGAGCCTAGTAATCCCCATGTATATGGATGTTTTGGATTGTAAAAAATCTCATCCACATTACCGGTTTCAACAATCTTTCCACCGTACATAACCGCAACACGACTAGCAGCATTTGCCACTACACCCAGGTCATGGGTAATTAAAATAATGGCTGTTCCGGTTTTTTCCTGAAGTTCACGCATTAAGTCCAGAATTTGTGCTTGAATGGTTACATCCAATGCTGTCGTAGGTTCGTCAGCAATCAAGATTTTTGGATTACAAGCAAGTGCAATTGCAATCATGGCACGTTGACGCATACCACCGGAATATTGGTGTGGATATTGTTTAATCCGCGCTTCTGGGTTAGGAATACCTACAAGCTTCAAGAGTTCAATTCCACGGTCATGCGCAGCTTTTTTAGACATGTTCTGGTGCTTGATTAGGCCCTCAGCGATTTGTTTCCCAACAGTCATGGTCGGGTTTAAGGATGTCATCGGGTCTTGGAAAATCATACTAATTTCCTGTCCCCGAATGGATTCCATTTGTTTTTCTGATTTCTGCGTCAGGTCCTCTCCCTCAAAATGGATGGATCCACCAGTAAACTTGCCTGGAGGCATCGGAATCAGACGCATGAGTGATTGCGCTGTAACACTTTTACCAGAGCCAGACTCACCAACAATGGCGAGTGTTTCGTTTTTATCCAGATCAAAGGTTACGCCGCGAATGGCTTTCACTTCGCCAGCAAATGTATCAAATGAAACGGAAAGATCTTTCACTTCCAGTAATTTTTTCATCACTTACGTTCTCCTTTCTCAACAAGTATCATCCCCTTGTTGATTGCGCCGTTCTAGCGTCCCTTCGGATCCAGTGCATCTCGCATACCATCTCCAATTACGTTAAATGCCAGCATCGTTAGGCAAATAAAGAAGGCTGGGAAGAATAGCTGGAATGGGTAGTATTGTAAAGATCCGAGTGCATCAGATGACATGGTACCCCAACTCGCTAAAGGAGCCGGTACACCAAGTCCGAGGAAGCTTAGAAAAGCCTCGGTAAAAATAGCACTTGGAATCGTTAAAGTCAGGGTAACAAGAATCGGTCCCATCGTGTTTGGAACCAAATGTCTAAACAACAGACGAGAATTGCTGGCACCTAATGATTGTGATGCCATCACATATTCCTCCGAACGCAGCTGCATTACTTGTCCACGTACAATCCTTGCCATGTTAATCCACCCGGTAATGGTCATCGCGATAATGAGCGTCCATAAACCAGGAGGCATAATAACCATCAATAAAATAACGACCAATAAATACGGCACGCCATATAAAATGTCGGCAATCCGCATCATATATTCATCCACCTTGCCACCGAAGAAACCGGCAACAGCTCCCCAAATAATCCCAATGATAAGGTCAATCAGGGCGGCCATTAGCCCGATGAACAAGGAAATTTTTGCTCCATACCATGTTCTAGCAAACACGTCACGACCAAGGTTATCCGTCCCAAACCAGTGCTCGGCGGAAGGTTTTTGGTTAGCATTCATCAAATCATTTTGATAATAGTTTTGACCCGAAATCGGGCCACCTGCAAATGACATAATTCCCAGCAGGATAATAATAACAACACCTGCTAATGCTAGTTTATTTTTACGAAAGCGGCGCCAAGCATCCTTCCAGTAGGAGGTACTTTCACCGGCGATCTTTTCTGTGTCAAATTTCTTATCTGAAATCGGTTCGAAATCAGCGTTATTCAACTTCAACTGCTCCATTATTCCTTCCCACCTCCGTCTGTCACTTTGATGCGAGGGTCAACTAGACCATAAATTAGGTCAACAACCAAGATTGAAAATAGTAAAAGGACACTAAAGAATACTGTCGTACCCATGATAACGGTATAGTCACGGTTTGTTACACTGACGACAAATTCGTTACCGAGTCCAGGAATACCAAAGATTTTCTCGATAATAAAACTACCAGTTAAAATACCGACAACAAGTGGTCCCAGATAGGATACAACTGGCAAAATAGCATTCCTCAATGCGTGTTTATAGGTGACGACTCGTTCGCTCATCCCCTTGGATTTAGCGGTCTTAATATAATCTGCATTTAAAACTTCCAGCATACTGGAGCGCATTAGTCGAGCGATAAATGCAAGCGGAGTTGTAGCAAGTGCTACTGCCGGCAATATCGTGTGAGCAAAGGATTCGAACCGCGCTACAGGCAATGCTTGCAGTTTAATGGCAAAGATATATTGCAATATCGTTGCCATGATAAAGCTTGGGACTGATATACCAAGCACCGCTATCACCATGGCGATATAATCACCGAATTTATTATGCTTTAGCGCAGCAACAACACCTAATAACACACCAACTGCTAATGCTAGAAAGATAGCTTCCAAACCTAGTATTAAAGAATAAGGAAAGCTTCTTTTAATAATGTCACTTACTTCCTGGCCTGTATATTTAAAGGATGGTCCGAAATCAAATTTAACAACATTGACCAAGTAGTCTCCATATTGTTTAATGATTGGATCATTCAAGCCATATGCCTCATTCATTTGCTGTTCAATTGCTGGCGGAAGCTTTCGCTCAGACGCAAATGGTCCGCCCGGTGCAGCCTTCATGAGAAAAAAAGTAATTGTTACAATAAAAAACAATGATACAAGAATATAACCTAGCCGCTTTAATAAGTATTTGGCCAAGGGTTTGCACCTCCGTATTCCTTAAATAAAATGAAGCACACATCGCTGGACTTTCGTTAGAAGACGGCTAGCCGCAATAGCTGCTTGCCTCTCATTCGAAGTACGCACACGCCTGCTTACAAGTAATAACCGAATATATCGTCTCTTTATTTGTATGGAAAAACACGATTCATCGGCTAACCATTTACTCCTTCTAATAAACTTATCGCAGTTTATCAGAATGAGGGAATGGTTAAACAGCAGCCTTTATGCAGGCCGAAGTGAAAATTGGGGAGTGATCACAAGCTGATAGAAATTACAATAAAAAGTAGCAATATAAGGTACACGGACTTCTCCATATACCTTATATTTGCTATTGGTTTAAAAGGATTAATGCTCTGTTACGTAGCCCCATTTCAACTGGATGCCACCAAGTGGTGATACGTTAATACCTTTTACGTAATCTTGATTCAACCACACGTTTGTATAGAAATAGATTGGTGCAACAGGCATTTCATCCATGAAGATTTCTTCTGCCTGACGTAAAATATCTCTACGCGCGTCTTCATCAGTTTCTGTTCTAGACTTTTCAAGCAATGCTGCATATTCTTCATTTTCCCAGTTTGTGTAGTTGTTTCCACCTACATGTTCAAAGATTTCAAGGAAGTTGATCGCATCGTTAAAGTCTGCGTTCCATCCCATACGTCCGATTTGGAAGTTTCCTTCACCTAGGGAATCCAAATATACGTTCCACTCTTCGTTATTCAATTCTACATCGACACCAAGATTTTCTCTCCACATATCTTGAATAGCCTGTGCGATGGAAGCATGTGCTTCACTTGTGTTAATAGAAAGCTTCACTTTTGGAAGCTTGTCTAAGCCTAGCTCTTCCAAGCCTTTTTCCAAATACTTTTTCGCTTCATCTACGTCATTATCTTCGTAATAGCCTTTTTCATTTTCTTCAAAGATGGAAGGTGGCACCAATGCCATAGCTGGCTGCTGCTCCCCTTTTGTTATATTCTCAACAATACCTTTACGGTTAATTGCCATAGAGAATGCTTTACGAATGTTTGCATTATCAAAAGGCTCTGCTTCTGTATTGAATGCATAGTAGTAAACACCAGCATTCGGTGAAATGTTTAAGCTGCCTTCATCTTTCTTAGCAGGAATTGCAGCTAAAGGCAATGCATCTGTTGGAGAACCAGCCCAGTCAAGCTCGCCTCTTTCAAACATTTGCAAGGATGTATTTTCATCATCAATCATGTATAAATTAACTGTTTCTAATTTAACTGTCTCTGCATCCCAGTATTCCGGATTTTTCTTTAGAACAATTTTATCTTTATGTGCCCAAGATTCCATTAGGAATGGACCGTTTGTTACGTAATCTTCTCCAGCTTCCAATGCCCATTTACCGTTTTCTTCCGCAACATTGTGGTTAATTGGGTAGTATGTGTAGAAAGCTGTCAATTCTAGGAAGTATGGTGTTGGTTGTTCAAGCGTAACAACTAATGTATGGTCGTCTTCTGCTTTCACACCTACATCATCTAGTGAACCTTCGTCTTCTTTTGCAGCTTGTGCACCTTTAATTACATATAGCTGGTAAGCATAGTCTGCATCTGCGTTATCTGGGTTCAATACCCATTTCCACGCATACTCAAAGTCTTGAGCTGTAACTGGGTCACCATTTGACCACTTGGCATCTTCACGAATTTTAAAAGTATAAGTCAGCTGATCATCAGATACTTCATATGATTCCGCCATTGCTTCTTTTACTTCGCCTTCTTGATCGACACGCATTAATCCCTCAAAAGTCTGATAAAGAACAGCTGAGGAAGTCGTATCTGTTGCAAGACCCGGATCAAGGGTAGGTGGTTCTGTCTTAATGTTTAAATTAAGTGTCTGATCCTTTGCAAGCTCTTCGCTTCCACTATCTTCTTTGCCCGCGTTGTCCTTATCTTTGTTGTCGTCTCCACCGCCGCAGGCAGCAAGAATCATCCCTAATGCCAACAGCATAATTGCCAGCAGGGACCATTTCTTTGTCTTCATACGTATAAACCTCCTCATGGTGTACGTTTAATTATTCAGATAATTTAGTGTTATATAAAATTTATCTGTGTTGAACATTATACAACCTTTCGACATATTTTGCATCCTCTTTTTTAGAAATAGTCACAAAATGGTGGTTTCATTATAAGATTATTCGGGTAAACAACATTCGTGAAAGCCTTGTTATTTCAATATATTACACCGTTTTTACATGATATATCATTTGATATAAATTTTCTAGAAATTGTTAAATGGCAAAAAGTTAAAAAATTGTTTATTTAGCGACATTGGTAGGTAAATATATACGCCGAATGATAACAATCCCAATTTTATTGTTAAAAACTGGGTTTGTCTCTTTTACTATAGCTTGGATTTTTTTGTTAAATAAATTCCCGCCATCAGTACACAAAACGAAAGCACTGCCGTCGTGATAAACATTTGTGAAAATCCCGATTTAAATACAGTAGCAATCATATCAGCTGCATGATTCCGTACTTGTGGGTCTTGAATAAGCTGTACCTGCTCCTGTATAAGCTGATAGTTATCCTGTGCTGCAGCTGGCAAATCTAACGTTTGCTCACCAATTTCATTATTTACAGCTGATTCTACTCGATTGAAAGCCCCCGTCATAAAGCCGGCATATAATGTAGGAAACAGGGTCAAGCCGATTTGCCGCACCAATGATAAAGTACCAAGTGCAGCGCCTTGTCCATCCTCCCCTGCACACTCACCAACTAATACATTTAGTGGGGCACCAAGCAGAAAGCCCAATCCAATTCCCGCCAGTACACTTGCCACAAAGAAAGATGGGAATCCGGATACCCAAAAAGGAAATAGCATAAAACCACTTAAACCAACAATTCCAGCGATGATAATTGATTTCGCCGCTCCCATTCGATCGGTCAAGACACCACCAAGCCCAGCGCCAATACCAGATGCCACAGCAAGAGGGGTTAACCAGTAACCTGCATTTTCAACTGGCACCTGTAACACCTGCTGGACATAGGCCGGAATAAATATAATCCCTGCTAAAAAACCGCCTGATAATAATCCGAGAAATAAGGTTAACTGAAAGGACGACTGCCTCATTAATGTATAGGAAATAATCGGATCTCCACCGATGCTTTCTAATTTTTTCTCATGGGCAAGCAAGACGATAAATAGCATGAAGCCAATGAGCAAAAATGGTAAAACCTGCATCGCAAACAAACTTCCAACCAAATGCAGCGCATCAATATTCGTTAATCCATACATGAATGCCAAAATAGCTAAGGATAAATAAATGGTTCCCCTTAGATCCATTGGCTTTGCCTCGCCGGGCTTAGATTCTGGAATTTTATAGTAGCCAAACACGACCAAAAAGATTGCAATTGGAATATTAATGAGGAACATCCAATGCCACGATCCAGTTACATTCAATATGACAGCACCCAGGTTTGGACCAATCACCGCTGCCAGTCCATTCATCCCACCAAGCATTCCCAGTGCTTTTCCTTGCTTATTTTTCGGTAACGTAGTTAATATATGTGAGCTACCAATAATAAAAATTCCGCCCCCACCAATGGATTGGATAAATCTTGCTATCAGCAAAAATACAAAATTCGGACTGAGTGCAACGAGCAACGATCCAATACCAAAGATAGCAATTTCTATGATAAATAATCTTCTACGACCATATCGATCGGATAACTTGCCGATGATTGGCACACTTATGGCTATACCAAGTGTATATAACGTAATCGACCATGCCCCCCAGGAAGGAGATACATGGAAAGAATCATTAATGGTTGTCAGTGCAGTGCTAATGATTCCATTATCCAAGCCTGCCATAAAAACACCAATCGTAAATAAAGTAATTGCCCACTTCTGCGAAAATTGTTTATTCGTTGCTTCCATACTTCCAGCTCCATTTTCTAGATTGGGACGAAGCCTGCTTGCTCAATCCCTTTCTCTTATACGTTTTAGTTGAAAGATGAGCGCTTACTGCATCCGCTAATTCATCATGATAATCCATTATAGGATAAACAAAAGAGGCTCCATTTAGGAGCCTCCTTCATCATAGTATTATTCCTCGTTGAACGTCAATGAATTACTTAAATAGGTCTGCTAGTTTTTGGAATAACTCTTTAAAAAAGTTCTGTACTTTCTCCCAAAATCCTGCATCTAAGCCTAGTTCATCCATTTTATCCTTAATTGTCGTTGTAAGATCTTCCAGCTGATCTTTTACCTTGCCAAAGTCAATGTCCAGATCACGCATTTTCTCAAATAGATTCGTTAGCATTTGGCGATCCGCTTCACTTAAAGATATTTCCAGCTTATTCAGCTGCTCTTCAATAATTTTTTCGACATCTTCCTTCGTTGCTGGTTTCTGCTCCGCAATAGCTTTTTTAATTTCTGTCAGCAGCTCGGAAACCTTTTCCTGACTTAATCCCTCTTTTTTGGATAAATCAGTTGCCACATCTAATTCTTCATTTGCCAGTTCCATACGCTCTTTATCGAGCTCAACACCCGTCACATCATATGCCTTATAGATTCCAGTTAATGCGGAATGGCCACTTACCTTTACAGGGGAAGCTACATCCACTGTCGCATCTTCCACTCCTGCGGTTAACAAAGCATTGGCATACATCTCACTCGTTACTTCCGTTATATTTTCCGGTGTAACGATATTGATATTTAATCCTTTTCCACTTTCTTCACGCGTAATTTTTGCGGAAGAAAACAAACGAGCATTCGGATTACCATTAATATAAGTAGATACATCCTGTCCAGTTACGGTGAATTCCTCAACGGCATCGGATCCGGAAATACGCAGCATCTGTCTGG
Source organism: Ornithinibacillus gellani (assembly GCF_003730295.1). Lineage (GTDB taxonomy): Bacteria > Bacillota > Bacilli > Bacillales > Amphibacillaceae > Ornithinibacillus_A > Ornithinibacillus_A gellani. The sequence goes on along the minus strand of NZ_QTSZ01000047.1, from coordinate 59,822 downwards.
TTTCTTCTTTTTGTTCATCTGTTAATGTTTCACCAAATACTGCAATCGGCACACCTAGCTTTTCATTGATACTACCCGAATTCCCATCCCCATCATCCGCAAGCACAGCTGAAACCGGGACTGCCAGCATACCAAGCAGCAATAAGCATATCATCGTTATTTTTGATATTCGTTTCATAATAGGTATATCCCCTTTTATACGTCGTTTTCTTGCCTTTGATCATGCTTTTACCATTGTCGCCATCTATAAAAGAACGAGCCAGCAAAGATTGTTGATCAAACGCTTTGTGATAACGGTGTCCAATACGGATTTCCGAATTCGGAGCACCCCTCTATAAGATATGTCCAAGACTTCATGGACATGATACGTTAAATTATAAAGCAATTAAAGGATAAAACAACTATTTTTTCACTAAGGAGGATACGTTTTTCATCGTCAAACCCTTCCCCATCAACGGGGTATCTATATTCATGACAATTCATCCGAATCAACGCTTGAGGTGCGGATGAATGGTTTACTTATTCTTTTATCTTTCGTTTAAAAATCAATTCAAATACATCTGGTAAGCCGACTTGTTTAATTCCCGGCACAAAAATTTGCACCAGCTCCCAGCCCTCTTTCTCATGCGCATACACTATTTCGTGATAGTCCTCCTTTGGTTTATAGGTAAAGGCAGCAAGCTCAATCTTCACAAATTTATGCTCATACATGATAATACCCCCAATTTGGATTGATTTTACGATTGCATATTATCCTATCGTTATAACAGCTTTTTGTAAATTTTCCTATGTTTACAATGTAGCTGGAAAGTCGCGCGAGTGAAAAAATGAGAGCTATACAGTGCGTAATTTTGACTCGAACCATGCGCGAGTGCAAAAAATAAGCGAAACCCTGATGAAAATTTAACTCGAACCATGGACGAGTGCAAAAATCCAAGAGAATCAGCTGAAAATTCCACTCGAAACTTAAGCGAGGGGAAAAACTTGTTTATAAGTAACTGCAACACTTATGTAAGCGTGCTTAAGGGCTGATCATTCATATCTTCATCCTGCCAAGACGCTTTATGAGCAGAATACTTTAGATTTTCATTGGGATTCGATATATTTAGGGTATCGAAGTATATGTACAGAAGGAAGGCTTTTTCAATTAGTATTCAAACAAACGATGATTTAGTAAAACGGAATTTGGTAATCATGTGGTTTGCCAATTTCTTTGTCGCTGGTAGTATGACCATGGTATTGCCTTTTATTTCATTATATATAGAAACATTTGGCAATTTCTCAGATGCATATGTGCAAACATGGTCTGGATGGATTTTTGGTATTACTTTCGTAGCTGCATTTGCTTTTGCGCCGATTTGGGGTCGTTTTGGCGACAAGTACGGTCGTAAAAAACTATTGATTATTTTCGCTACTGGACTCGGGTTATCCGTATTTCTTATGGGGTTTGCCACATCGGTATGGCAGCTTTTTTTATTGCGATTAGCAACCGGTGTATTTACTGGGTTTATCCCGATGTCTCAGGCGCTGATTTCTACCCAGACGCCAAGCAAAGTGGCCGGCAAGGTGCTCGGCACACTTCAAACAGGAAGTATCACTGGTACATTGATGGGACCAATGATTGGTGGCGTGCTTGCCGACATGTACGGATTCTCGGCAACCTTTAAATTTACTTCCATTACAATATTTATTTCTGCCATCATTGTGACATTCGGTATTCGAGAGTTTAAGCTCGCTCAAACGAATGAAGCAGATGAAAAGAGCTATACGCGTAAAGAAGTATTCATGCATATAGCTAAAAATCCTGTGTTATTAATTGTCATGCTAATTTCCATGCTCGTGCAGGTGGCACACTTCAGCATTCAGCCTATTCTATCGCTCTATGTTGCTGATTTAAATGGCATGGAAAATATTGCACTATTTTCAGGTATGGCCTTTTCAGCTGCGGGTCTTGGTAATTTACTTATGACACGCAGACTAGGTAAACTTGGAGATCGCATTGGCTATATTAAGGTACTTATTGTACTTTTGTTCATGGCTGGAATTGTTTATTTTCCTGCCGCATTTGTCACGAATATATGGCAGCTTATTATTCTCCGGCTGTTGCTCGGGGTGGCTATCGGTGGAATCATTCCACTTCGGATTGCCTATATTCGTCAGGAAGCGCCATTGTCCATGCAAGGTGAGGTGCTTGGCTACAATACGAGTCTACGCTTTTTAGGAAATATTATTGGTCCAGCACTTGGTGGTGTTTTATCTGGTCATTTCGGATTTTCAGCAGTATTTTTCGTTACGAGTGCACTGCTCATCGCTAGTGGAATGATTATGCTCACCGCTTGGTATAAACATGAATATTCAGGTAAGCATTCCCATTCTCTTTCCTCTTAGGGTCATGCAGAATAATTGCTTTGCCTGCTGCAATATGATAAAAATAGCATGGTAGACAACCTTATAATGAAAGAATGTGATCGAAGTGGGGATTGTCGTTGTCGAAGTTTGTGATGGAAATGCCATGGCAGCCATGAATCTTGAGGAAATCTTGGAAAATGAATATCCTGAAGTAGCTGTGCTGACGAATGATTGTCTATCGTTTTGCGGGCTATGCCGGGTACGTCCATTTGCAATTGTAAACAATAAACGCATTCACGGAAAAACACCGGAAGAATGTCTCAATCATATACGAGAAGCTATAGAAAAAGAGCTGGCCATTTATGAATAATGGTCGGCTCTTTTTTTAATGTAATAAGCGACTTTACACTTGTGGCATAAGATGGTCTTTTTTGACATGAAATGAACGTACTTCCATTTCCCAGGAAATAATTCTGTCCTTTTCGCCAAAGAAGTAACATCTTCGTCATAAACTCATTTCAAAAATCTTGTGTGCATCCTCTCTGGATAGCTTTTTAAAATTACCAAATTCAGCTGTAAATTGGACGGTATTTTCTGCTAATGTTTGAATATCAGCTGCATTAATAGACAGGTCCGATAAGGTCGCAGGTGCGCCCAAATCTGTCCAAAACTGTCGCAAAGCTTGAATACCCGCTTCGGCAATTTGTCTATCTGATTTCCCTTTTCCATCAATCGCAAAAACATTTTCAGCAAATTGCTTCAGTCGACCAATTGTTTCGGATGATAGTACATACGCTAACCAATTGGGGAATACGACCGCCAAGCTATCACCATGGGATACGTCATGGACAGCCGATAGTGCATGCCCCAACTGATGGGAGCCCCAATCACCACGATACCCCATATTCAAGATATCACTTAATGCAAGGGCGCCACCCAACATCACTGTTTCCCGATGTTGCACATTTCCTAAGTCATCCAACAGCTTTGGCGCTACATCAATCAATGTCCGAAGCAGTGATTCACACCATTGATCCTGAATCGGCGTATTTTTTTCCAAATGAAAATAATGTTCCATGACATGAGACATGATGTCAATGATTCCTAAAGCGGTTTGTTTACGTGGCACGGTTGTCGTAAATGCTGGATCCAGGATGGAAAACTGTCCATATGTATATGGGCAACCCCAACCCCTTTTTTCATGTAGCTCCCAATTGGTGATCACGCAGCCACGGTTCATCTCAGAACCTGTAGCAGCATGGGTTAGAATCGAACCAAAAGGAAGTGCTCCATCATAGGATGCTTTCCGAGTAATCACATCCCACATGTCCGCTTCTGTTTTCGCACCGACTGCAATCGCTTTTGTACAGTCGATAACACTGCCGCCCCCCACCGCAAGCAGGAAATCAATTCCTTCTTGCTTACAAATCTCTACGCCGCGACGTACAGTTGAAATGCGCGGGTTGGATTCAATGTCTGGAAAGTCTGTTACGATTGCATCCACCTCAGCCAACTTCCCCTTGACCTGATCATAAATACCGTTCTTTTTAATACTGCCTCCACCGTAAAGCAGCAACACTTTTTTACCATATGGTGCTAATTGCTTGGGTAATTCCTTCAGCTGTCCTTCACCAAAAATAAGTCTGGTCGGATTTTCAAAAATAAATGGATTCATGCCGAAAGCCCCCTATTATTTCGTATAAACAACTGCATCCATTTCTACTAATAAATCCTTTGGTAGTCTGCTAACCTCGACTGTTGCGCGTGCAGGATATGGTTTTTGTAAATAGCTGCCATAGATTTCATTGACGACCGCAAAATCATCCATGGATGCGAGGTAAATCGTGAATTTAACAACCTGCGAAAAGTCCGTACCTGCTTCTGTTAAAATAGCTTGTAAATTATCCAACACTTGTTTGGTTTGTCCCTCAATGCCTTCAACTACCTCACCATTAGCTGGATTCACACCAATTTGTCCAGATACATAAATAAAATCCCCTGCTTGAATAGCCTGTGAATAAGGTCCAATTGCTGCTGGTGCATTTGTAGAATGAATTTCTTTTACCATGATAATTCCTCCCTTTATTTACAATCTTATAGCTTATTTTTTTATCATATCATGCTTTCTTTCCTGTTGCAGGCGATACGAATGATAGGTTGACATTCATCGCTGAACCAATGAACGCTGGTATGCTTGAACAGATCGCACATAATAAATATCGCCGTAACAAGCATCGTATTGCTTCGCTTCCTTTCGTAAACAGGTATAAATGGTTTGATCCTCCGCACGTTCATACATTTGTTTGGAAAAATCAATTGCTGCTTGTTCGCTAAATTGCCCAGAATGTTTTTGGACGTAGGAAATAAATCCCTTTCCAAAATTATAGGACTGAATTGCTAATTCCATATCCCCATCAGCAGCTTTTAGCGTGGAAGCGAAATGCCTGACCCCTTGTCTAATCGATAATTCAACATCCTGGATACAGCCTATTTTCCCACAGTAGCTTTCAGATGCTTGCATGGGATCCTTCCCACGACCAGCAGATTCCTGCATCATGATTGCCAATAGCACATTCACATGCGCTGCGATGTCATGTTTAGCAGCATATTTTTCTACAAGAGGGCGATAGCCAAGTACCTGATCTGAAATAGCTGGTAATGTTTCATTCGGTTTCACTTCTGGTTTTTCTTGTTGATGGCCAATAACAGACATCAACACGAAGATTACGAGTAGCAGCACACTGATGAACATGGTCTGTTTGATTGCTGCCCTCATCTGACGAGATATCATGCATATTCCCCTTCACGAAGTATATATCTAATAAGTACACCAACGAGTATACCATGAAGTAAATGACCTATCGTCCAATATATCCATAACTGCAGACCAAGCATACCTACTGTTGCTGGCGATAATGCCGTAAACAAATAATGGCCCCAACCGATGATAAGATGGGCAATAACATAAGGATAGATGTGTTTTTCCAACTGAAAATGCTTAAACAGATAGTATAGCAGGATAACAAGCAGCACGGAAACAAGCATATGAAGGATAAATTCTATCCATCCATGAAGCTGAACGTTTGATAGGGATGGAAAGTATTGGATATTTAAGAGTAGCGTATAAACTTGATAACCAGTCTGCGCTTCCATCACATAGAAAAGTCCACCTAGAAAAAAGCCTACAAAAATACCAATGCCACCGAGCTGCCATATTCGCTTCATCATTTACCCCCAGCCTTTCTAACATGATTCACACAGCATCATGCAATATTTAGTATGATGAATATATGTTCCTACCAAATATGGAGTTATCCTCAACTCTGTCCACAGCCTGTTCATAACTTATGCACGTTTCCACATCGTTGTGGATAACTCATGTGGATTTCTCAGTCTGAAACAGTTTTTTCTGTCGCCATTTCCCAAATCGGAAATACAAAAATGCAACCAAACTACTAATGACAAAGCTTGCCCCCATTCCAACGGCAATCCCTATCTCTCCAAATAGATTAGCTGCCAAAGCAGTTAAGGGATAACGCAATACCCAAAAGGAAATAATGTTCAACACAAGCACTTGATACATTGCCCCTGCAGCACGAACGATACCATTCAGGACAAAATTAATCCCCAAAAACGGAAAGCAGAGTGCCATGATTTTTAAATAATTTACCCCGAAGGTAATAGCTTCTGTTTCATTTAGGAACATCCGCATCCCATATTCCGCAAAGAAAACGATGAGTACACCAACGATAGCCATGATGGCAAAATTGTATAACACACCATTTCTAGCGATTTGCCGTACACGCTCCCAATTACGAACACCGATATTCTGACCAGCCATGCTCGTTACGGAAGTGCTAAGTGCATGTGCAGGCAGCATTAAAATGCTATCCAACCGCTGTGCAGCACCAAATCCACCAACAACATTGGAACCAAACACTGCTACTACACTCATAATTGCTGCAGATCCAGCAGAAATAACAGACATTTGCAGCCCAGAAGGGATTCCTAGATTGAGTATGAGCTTCACTTCAGTTGCTGCTGGAATATGTGGTAATTGAAATGGCGCTAATTTATAACGAAGTACATGGATAAATCCATAAGCAAATGCGGTACCTTGCGCAATAATGGTCGCATATGCAGCTCCTTCAATCCCCCAGTTAAAGCCCGCAATAAATAATGGATCCAGCGCGGCATTTAAAAGGACGGCAAGGGTGACAAATCGCATCGGCGTCCGGCTATCTCCCAATGCGCGGAGCACGGTACTAATAAAGTTATAACCAAATAAAAACAACATACCAAGAAAATTGATTTGTAAATAACTAGTTGCTTGCTCCAGCATCGAAGCTGGCGTACCAAGTAAGCGCAGCAAACTCTCAGATAATAAAAATCCACAAATGCCAAGTACAATCGACATCATGCTGAGTAGCACAACAAACGCATTCAAATAGCGTTTTAATCCTTCTTCATCCCCTCGACCTTTTTGTTGGGATAGGATGGTCAATGCCGCATTATTTAATCCAATCACAAATGAGAGAACGGTAAAAATAATGGTACCGGAAATCGCCACCGCACCAAGCGCATTCGCGCCGAGCAAATTTCCTATCCATAGACTGTCGATAAATTGATAGGAGGTTTGTAGTAAATTTGTCAGCATGATTGGCCCTGAAAAGACAATCATTTGCTTTAAAATATTCCCCTCTGTAAAATCAAGCTGTTTCTTCATTTCTTCCCTTCCTTCATTTTCAAGCCAGTTATTTTCCAATATACAAAATAACGGCATCATTTGTAAAAATATATACCAATTATTCTGAATAATATGATACGATTAGCCTAAGCTTTTAAAATTGATAAAGGAGTTGGTTTATATGATGCAAACACCTTTGCTTGTTGGCTCCATGATGGAACATGCGGAAAAGTTTTTTTCAAAAAAGGAAGTCATTTCCCAAACCCATGATACACTCCATCGACTTACCTACAAAGAGGTTGGTCACCGCACTCGAAGGTTAATGAGTGCCCTTGCTCGACTAGGTATTGAAAAGGGCGATAAAGTCGGCACGCTGGCCTGGAATCATCATCGTCACCTAGAGATTTACTTCGCCGCACCCGGAATGGGCGCTGTCCTGCATACCATTAATATCCGCTTATCCCCTGAGCATATCATTTATATCATTAATCATGCGGAAGATGAAATATTATTTATTGATGAAGATATTCTGCCGTTGATTGAAAAGATCCACCCACATTTAACTACCGTAAAAGCGTATGTCATCATGTCTGACAAAAGCACACTTCCTGATACTACTTTACAACCATTATACAATTATGAACAGCTTCTCACAGATGGCGATCCGGCCTATCCATTTCGCCATGACCTGGATGAGAATGACCCTGCCGGTATGTGCTACACATCCGCTACAACTGGCAAACCAAAAGGGGTTGTGTATAGTCACCGCGGCATCGTACTGCATAGTTTGGCACTTGGACTGGCTGACGGCGGTGCTATTTCTGAATCCGACACGGCGATGCCGGTTGTTCCACAATTCCATGTGAACGCATGGGGACTGCCGTTTGCCTGTACCTGGTTTGGCAGCACCCAAGTCATGCCGGGGCCGCGCTTTACCCCACAGCGATTAGCGGCATTCATTGAGCGATTTCGTGTAACCATTACTGCAGGTGTCCCAACCATATGGCTTGGACTTTTGCAGGAATTAGAAAAAGGAAATTATGATACGTCTAGTCTTCGCTCCGTTTTATGTGGCGGTTCAGCAGCACCACTCGGACTCATTCGCGCCTTTGAAAAGAAATATAATATTCCTTTTTATCATGCATATGGTGCAACAGAAACGACACCACTCGTTACCATTTCCAGGCTAAAAAGCTATCAACAGGATTTGAGCGAAGACGAGAAACTGCAGGAACGCTCTAGACAAGGTATTCTGGTACCAGGCTTAGAAATGAAAGTGATTGGCAGTGATGGTGAAGTAGAGTGGAATGATGAAGAAATGGGTGAGCTTCTCGTTCGCGGACCATGGATTGCTGATGCTTATTATCGAGATGAGCGCAGTGAATTGGCCTTTATTGACGGCTGGTTCCATACCGGGGATGTTGTCACGGTCGATAAAGAGGGTACCATGAAAATCGTTGACCGCACAAAGGACTTAATTAAAAGTGGCGGTGAATGGATATCCTCTGTCGATTTAGAAAATGCTTTAATGGCACATGAAGCTGTTTTCGAGGCAAGTGTTGTAGCAATCCCTGACCCGGAATGGCAGGAAAGGCCCATTGCCTGTGTTGTATTAAAGGAAGGCTATGAGGGACAGGTTACGAAAGATGATTTTATCCAATTTTTAGAACCGCAGTTTGCAAAATACTGGCTGCCAGACGATGTATTATTTCTCGACGCCATTCCTAAAACATCAGTAGGTAAGTTCCTGAAACGGCAGCTCCGTGAACAAGTAAAAGCACATTATCAAATCAAAAGTGAATAACTCCATTTCTGGTTGAGTAGTTTCCTGCATAATTTCAATCAGTGGGGGTTTTCGCATTTTCCCCCACTGATTGTTAGATGAACCAATCACGCCTTTACTGGCTGTTGATCTGTGATAAATAGGGATAGGCCGTTTCACGCTCTAACTCATTTTTGTTATCGGTGAAGTCTATTTCCTTCCATTTACTTTTCCGCAGATGCAGTTTTTGCTTCTACTTCACCAGATGGTTGGTCTGCTTGAGCAACCCATTCATCTGTAGCATTTTCATGTTTTGTAACCTGATTGGTTGCAGCGACTTCTGTCACCGCGTCCGTCTCCTCCTGTTGTTGCACCTGGGTCATATAAGAACCCATAACAATATTCAAAATATCTGTTACTGATTCCTCACGCTGAATGGCACCAACACCTTGTCCAGCCCATAATGATTGAACTTCAGAGTCAGCAAATTCTTTTCCCGCTGCACGGATGTCTTTTGTTAGTTCATTTTGTAATGGAAAAGGATGAATGGTCACACCACTATCCTCCATGGTACGGATAAATTCATTCCGAATGGCACGTGCTGGTCTTCCGGAAAACACTTTTGTCAGTACCGTATCTTCTGTTTTCGCTTTAATTAAAGCACGACGATACGATTCATTCGTCCCTGCTTCCTTGGCAACTAAAAATCTAGTACCTAGCTGAACACCACTTGCCCCTAGGCTTATTAAGGCATCTACTTGTTTTTTTGTATGTATCCCACCAGCAGCTATCACGGGAACTGGCAAAAAGCGCACAAGCTCCTGCACCAGTGTGAAAAGCCCAATGTTGCATCCGTTAGGATATTTTTTCATATTAAAGGTTCCTCTATGTCCACCCGCTTCATAGCCCTGTGCTACAACTGCATCATATCCGGCTTCAACGAGCTGCTCTGCTTCCTCCAGATTGGTTGCCATTCCAATCAGAGTTATATTTTTTTGTTTCAACCGATCAATGAGGACAGAGGAAAGCACACCAAATGCCGTACTAACCACACGAACATTTTCTTGTAAAATAATATATATCTTTTCATGTAAATAATCGTTTACCTTAATCGAAGTAGAACCAGGATCAATGGAAAGCCCACTGCGAAAACGATTCAAGTATTGCTGTGTCTCCTCAACCTCTGTTGAAAATGTCTCCAGATTAACCGAAAATAAATTAACAGCAAATGGCCGGTCCGTTAGCTCTTTCACCTGTTCAATCATCTGTTTCAGTTCAACAGAACCCATGTACCCAGCACCAATCGTACCTAGTCCTCCCGCATTGGAAACTGCAGCTACAAGCTCCGGCGTTGTAATCCCGCCTGCCATCCCTGCTTGTATAATTGGAAGACCAATACCTAGCTTTTTAAACAAATCTTCCATATGCTCCCCTCCATTCATAGATTTTATATAAGTAAATCATACCATAATTACACTAGAATTCTGAAAACTTTAACCTCCATACGAGTAATATATTTATTTTTTTATCGTAAATATACTTTTTACAAACAGTTTTTATGCAAGGATTAGTGACATTCACTGTGTTTCCGCAACGAAAATTCCTTGACAATATTAAGAAAATTCCATATTATATAAGGAATCAAACATGATTCGCAAAATAACACGCTTGTTTTATACTGGAAATTTTATGGGATAGGTATCATTACTATTTTCTGAAAAAACGGTCTATTTAGTGTAAATATAATATTTTATCCTTCGTTATATACCACATATATTTTACTTTACCCAATTATTCCATTTTACATAGAAAACGAATTAAGCGTACTCGTTTCATGCATATACTACATCGCACAAGGGGGATATATATGAAAATAAAAATCGCTGTTTTTGGAAGGAAAGACATGCTACTTGCAATACCTCCATTCCTGCGCGACCAAGAGCAATATGAAATAATGCCTTATCCCTATGAGGAAGCAAAGGAAGCCGTGGACTTGATTGAACAAGCATTCATGTGTGATGTTTACTTATTTTTAGAACCGCTTGCCTATTTATATGTCAAGGAGAAGATGGAAAAGAAAAAATGGCCTGTTGTCCAGGTGGCCCAGGATGAATACATGATTCTATCATCTTTTTATCGAATGAAAACAAAGCTAAAGCAGCCAATCCATCGCATATCTATTGATATGTTGGAGCAATGCCCTATCGACAATGTAATCCAGGAATTACAATTACAAGATAGAGACATTTTCATCCATCCATATGGAAATATGACGGCGATTGATCCAAAAGTAATTGCGAATTTACATATACAGCTATGGCAAAATAAGAAAATTGATAGTGTACTAACATCCGTTGAAGAAGTTGCAGCTATTTTGGTTGAAATGGGGATTCCTGTTGCGACGATGCATATGCCCGATATCAACGTGGCACATGCAGTCAATAAAGCAATTACAATCACCCAAATAAACCAAAGTAAAAGTGCACAAATTGTTGCCAGCTATGTAAAACTAAAGCACCCAGAAAACTTAAAACATAAGAAGGATGAAACATTAGCGCAATTGCATCAGCTGCTATTAAGATTCGCCAAAAAAACCTATGCTTCTGTATTGCCAAGTATGGATGATCAATTTGTCTTATTTGGCACAAGGGGCGTACTCGATCATATCACCAACCATTATCGTGATTTTCCTTTGCTACTTGAAATTGAAGGCGCGCTTAAAACAGAGGTCGATATTGGTTTTGGGCTTGGACTCACCGCGAAACAAGCTGAAGACCATGCAGTTCTAGCTCTTGAAGCATGTGCCAGAACTGCAAGCGGTAGCTGCTTTATCGTAAATGACCGCCAAGAAGTAATCGGACCACTCGGTGTAAAAAAACATTTCGACAAATCCAGACTATATCAAGCATTAATTCATAAGGCCAGATTAAATAATGAACTATCCTATAATTTCATTGATTTCATTTCTAATCGAAATAACGAACCATTTTCGTCACACGACATCGCAACGTATTACCAGGTGACAAAAAGAAGTGCAGAGCGAACCATCAATAAATTGCTGACCGGTGAAGTAATCAAAGTAGTCGGCCAAGAGAAGCCATATCTCAAAGGGCGCCCGCGAAAGTTATTCCAAATCAATGTCTGATTGGATGTGCCGGTGTTTTGACCCGGGAGCACCGCGAGTGCAATTTACCGGCTCAATCAGCGATTTATTTCACCCGCGGACGTGACGAGTGTAATTTTTCGGCTCGTGCTGTGGATTTTTTCCACTCGCGGGTGTGACGAGTGCAATTTACCTGCTCACTTAGCGATTTTTTTCACTCACGGGCGTGACGAGTGCAATTTCTCGGCGCACTCAGCGATTTTTTTCACTCACGGGCGTAACGAGTGCAATTTCTCGGCTCGTACTGTGATTTTTTTGACTCGCGGACGTGCCGAGTGTAATTTTCAGGCGCGTACTGCAATTTTTTTCACTCGCGGGTGTGACGAGTGTAATTTTCAGGCGCGTACTGCAATTTTTTTCACTCGCGGGTGTGACGAGTGTAATTTTCAGGCGCGTACTGCAATTTTTTTCACTCGCGGGCGTGACGAGTGTAATTTTTCGGCTCGTGCTGTGATTTTTTTGACTCGCGAGTGTGCCAAGTGCAATTTACCTGCTCACTTAGCGATTTTTTTCACTCACGGGCGTGACGAGTGCAATTTCTCGGCGCACTCAGCGATTTTTTTCACTCACGGGCGTAACGAGTGCAATTTCTCGGCTCGTACTGTGATTTTTTTGACTCGCGGACGTGCCGAGTGTAATTTTCAGGCGCGTACTGCAATTTTTTTCACTCGCGGGCGTGACGAGTGTAATTTTCAGGCTCGTGCTGTGGATTTTTTGACTCGCGGACGTGCCGAGTGTAATTTTCAGGCGCGTACTGCAATTTTTTTCACTCGCGGGCGTGACGAGTGCAATTTCTCGGCTCACTCAGCGATTTTTTTCACTCGCGTGCGTGCCGAGTGTAATTTCTCGGCTCACTCAGCGATTTTTTTCACTCGCGGGCGTGCCGAGTGTAATTTTTCGGCCAACTCTGCCAATTTTTCGACTCGCTGCCTTGACGAGTCCCGTCCAGTCCGTTTGTTCGCAATTCAAACCATTAGAAACCCGCTTCCCATACAACTTGGGGGGCGGGTTTCTCATTTTTATCTATTATCCTTCAAAATAACCTGCGTTTCGGATGAGCAGATCGATTGCTTTGTCATAGTCTTCTTCGTACACATCTGCCTGCAGCATATGTGTCATATATTCTTTTGTTTCGCCTTTATCATGCCAATCTTCTTGCGCTTGGGCAAATCCAGCCAAGCCATCTGTTCCTTGTGTTCCGCTTGAAACGACACCCGGATTGGAATCTACGCGAAATGGAACGACTGGCACATATTTCTTATTTTCGTCTCCTTCTGGTATGGAATCAACAATCACATTTGTTGCTCGAATACGTTGTAGCCCTGCACGTGCAGATTCTGCATCATTTTCAGTTTCAAAGTATGCTTCAATTCTTTTTTCCATCGGATAAACTTCCTTTCCATTTATTAGAGGCGAATCAACATAATTCTTTTGTGTAAAACATTGGCACTGTCCAGGGAATTTGAATTTAAGAACGGAGAAATCGGCGACGGCCGATTTCATCTTCATTTCTCGCTGGTCTCCAATATTTTTCACCCAATCACCTGGGGTAAAACTTACTATTACATACCCTTGAAAGCGGTTTATAAAACATATTGGGCCATATCTCTACAGTTTTTCCTGAACAAAAACACCCCTGCCAAGCATCCACTTGGCAGGGTCTATTATGCGATACTAAGTAATGCGCGAATATCCGATTCAGAGAGGCTTGATAGCATGGTTTCTCCCGGATGGATTACTTGATCGATTAGTTCACGTTTCTTCTGTTGTAATTCATAAATTTTCTCTTCAATCGTTCCTTCTGTAAGCAGGCGAATCACCTGTACGACATTCTTCTGTCCAAAGCGATGTGCTCTACCGGTTGCTTGGTCTTCCACTGCAGGATTCCACCATAAATCATATAAAATAACCGTATCTGCACCTGTTAAATTAAGGCCTGTTCCGCCCGCTTTCAATGAAATGAGAAAAACATTCTTCTCACCATTGTTAAAGCGGTCACTCATCTGAACTCTTTCCTGTGAAGGAGTTTGTCCATGCAGATAAAAATAATCAATGCCTTCCTTTTCCAATTCAGAGATGATGATTTCATGCATACTCGTAAATTGGGAAAAAATCAACATGCGTTTCCCGTTTTCCAATGCGGTCCTAACGGTATCCATCAACTGTTTCAGCTTGCCTGATCCCCCCTGATAATTTTCAATAAACAAAGATGGATGGCAGCATAACTGACGTAATCTCGTTAGCCCAGCCAATATTTTCATCCGATTTTGACTAAAGCTATTATCCTTTAATGTCGCGGCTGTTTCCCGTTGCAGCTGATGAAGATAAGCAAGGTATAGCTCCTTCTGCTCGGTTGAAAGTTCCGAAACCATCACGGACTCAATCTTATCCGGCAATTCTTTAAGCACATCCTGCTTCAATCGCCGTAAAATAAATGGACGGGTAATCGATGCAATTTTTTCATGGCTTAGCTGCTTGAATGCCCGCTGATTTGGCATAAGGCCAGGTAAAACCACTTGGAAAATGGCCCATAGTTCATCAATGGCATTCTCAATAGGCGTGCCACTCAACGCAAAACGTCTCGTCGCTGTAATCTCACGAATGGCCTTGGATGTTTTGGTCGCGTAGTTCTTAATGTATTGGGCTTCGTCTAAAATAAGCGACTGAAAGCTATACGTACGATAAAAGTCAATATCCTGACGCAAAGTAGCATACGACGTAATCCAAACATCCGTATCGGTCGCCTGCTTCATCCGTTTACGACGCTCCTCTGGTGCACCAGTTAAAATCGCAACCTCTAAATGCGGTGCGAATTTACGACATTCATTTTTCCAGTTATATACAACAGATGATGGTGCAACAATTAAATGTGGCATTTCCGACGGTTCAGAGGCAATATAGGCAATGCTTTGCAGCGTTTTCCCTAATCCCATATCATCCGCCAAAATACCACCCAAATGATATTCACTCAAGGATTTAAACCATTGATAGCCTGTTATCTGATAGCTTCGCAATGTTGCCTGCAATCCATCCGGAAGCTCATAATGCTGTGCTTCTGGTGATTTCAATTGATGTAATAACCGATGAAACGAGGCATCATAATCTTTCTTCGTATGAATGAGTTCATCCAGCTGTGCTCCGCGGTATACCGGCATGTGCAGCTGACCATCTGATAAATCGGTCTTTTTCACATCCAGATCCGATAATAGATTGTGGAGGGAATCAAATGCATCACTTTGCAGGTTGAGCATGGCCCCATCCTGTAAACGATAATATCTTTTCTTCTCGATAACTGCTTCCAGGATAGACTGAACCTCATCTGTCTGAATCCCTTCCATATCAAAGCCGATTTCTAGTAAATTCGTAGTAGATTCCATGCGAATATTCGTAGTCGGCTCCGGCTCATCATCCAAAATCAGATTGCGTATGTCAGAGGTTAAAAATAGCTCCATATATTCATCCATTAATGGCAGCATATGATAGATGAAATCATATAACACCTCATCATCTGCTTCGATATACAGCTCTTTCCCATTGAAGTGAAAATTTGCATGCTCAATTAAACCCATGATTTGCTGCTCTTTTTCCGTATCCCGCAAAATATATTGCTTACGCGGCTCTGGTTTACCGAATGGATCAATTTGTTGGTCTGCGTAATGATATTCCAATTTACCAATGATCAATTGATCCTTCCATTCCAAATACAGCTTTGCTTTTAATGGCGCCTGTACGATATCTGCGGATACCGCCTCATCCATCTCCACCTCGCCAACCTTGCTCAAGGAAGGCAGGACTTCGGAGATAAATACATCTGCTTGTTCCTGAACAATCGGCAGTTGTACTGGATCTTTTTGAAAACTGCTCAGTTGTTGAACAATAGGAAGCTGTTCTTTTTTCGGAAAATAGAAGCCACCATCATGGAATAATAGCTGATAATGCTCCAAGTATTCCCCTTCCTGCAAATCGTCCATTTGAAGCAGCAACTCATTTTTATTATTTTTACTTATCGAAAACGAATACGGTAGCACACCAGGCTCATGTAATGTTAGCGTATGATAGCTTTTCCGATCGGTTTCAATGGTAACATCACGTGTCGCCAGCAGCTGTAGTAATTCATTCATCGCAAGCGGTGGTATCGTGATAAACCGTTCATCCTTTGTCGTACCAAAATAAGCGCTTGAGAATCGATCATATACTTGCTCATTTTTCAAAACAGCATATAATCGCTCCAATAGCTCCAAATCCTGTTTTAATACATGATGTGTTTCTGGTGAATAGGTGAATTTCTTTGTAAAAAAATGCTCCTTCCCTTCCAGTACATCCTTTAAGAAGGCTTTGGCATTTTTTACAACGTATTTATGATCGACACCGGCCTTTAATTCCATTAAAAAATGACCTAAATAATTCCAATGGCAATAGTAAGATATATGAATCGGTGTCTTTTCAATCCAGGTTTCTGTTGGCAAATCGGCTGCATGCATGGATCGAAAAGCACTTATAAAATGTTTAGCGGTAGAATAGCCACCAGGCGTTTTAGTATCATGATTTCCCATACGTTCCTGATGTTGAATTTGCAATAGTGTGGCAACAACATGCTTACATCTTCCATACATATCAAAAGCAGGACAATCACAAAACGTGTCTATCGTCCCTTCCTGGATGGTGTTCATATTAATTTCGACAAAATAATCCTCAGACCCATGAACGGTTGCCGTCCATACTTTAAAATTGATGTCATACAATAGGTCGCTTATCTGATTTCTCTCATAATATTGTAATCCCCGTTTATAAATAACATCTGGGAATAGTTTGCGAATATCGAACTTGCTTAAATTCTTCAAGGGTTTTATAACCTACCTTTGTACATGCTTGAATAAGACTATTTTATACCATCACATGTTTTTTTAAAACCGTCATTCAATGAAACAGTACCTTTTAGCCATATAAAACATTTACAGGCTCACACCTTGTCTTTTTGCACGAATATGCAAGTATACGTATAACATAAGGGATACCAATACCGAGCATGCGGACGCAATATAAATGGCACCATACCCTAAATGGAAAGCAAGCTGTCCAAAGGTTAGTGCTCCAAACCCGACCCCTAAGTCAAAAAAGGAGAAAAAGGTTGCATTCGCCATCCCTTTACGATTACCGGGAGCCTTGTCCACTGCCCAAGCTTGTAATGCTGGCTGTACACTTCCGAACCCAAGTCCATACAAACCTGCTGCAATCAATAGGACGAAGGAATTCGGCAACCATGCTAGTAATAGCATCGCAATAAAAATGAGTATGACTCCTGGCGGGAATACATAAATATGACCTTTTTCATCATAAATTCTTCCAGCAAATGTTCTCGAAATCAATAAAAATATGGCGTACACGAGAAAATACGTCTCAATTCCGCCAACTTGTTTTTGAGCTGCATAAAGTGGTAAAAAGGAGGCAATACCTCCAAAAGTTACCGTAATGAAAAATAATAGCAAAGCTGGTTGAACGGCTGTTTTTTCAAAAACGTCAAATTTCACTGTTGTTGATTTATGCGGTGATTGCTCCACTTTCTTATAGCGAATAACGGATGACAAACAAACAGCAACCAATCCCGAGCCTGCACAAATTAAAAATAGGGATGTAAAGGAAATTACCCCTGCTAACGTAAGACCAAGTGCTGGCCCAAATGCCAACGCAAGGTTACCGGATAAGCCGAAATAACCCATTCCTTCCCCACGACGTCTCGGTGGTATTAAATCTGTCGCAATGGTACCTGTTGCTGTAGTCGAGAATCCCCAGCCAATTCCTTGAACAATTCGCATCAGAATCAAAAAGCCGATACTTGTTATAAAGGCGAAGGATCCAACCGATAATACAAAAATACTTAGGCCCAACATATATACGAACTGCCGCCCCTTTGTTTCCAAAGCATGGCCAGCATACGGGCGAAATAATAGGGCAGAAAAAGTAAAGACCCCAACAATCACACCAATTAGCTGATCGCTTCCTCCCAATTCTTTAATAAATAATGGAAGGGTTGGCAGGGTCATTTGGAATCCTAAAAAGATAAAAAAGTTAGCTAGGCAAACAAGAACAAAATCCTTTGTCCAAATTTTTTCCGCTTGCATTGTACTTGCTGTCTCTGATTTTGCTCTCATTCAATATTCTTCCTTTCCTTCGATACTCGAAGTAATAGTATACACGAAAAATATGCATTTTTACATTGATGCGGCTTAAAAATCACATCAAAAATATTCATGATATTCGGGTGTTATATGCCTGACTATATTTATTGTTTCCCTACTATGCAAAAAAACAACCGCTTCTCATCTTTAGAAAAAGCGATTGTAATGATTTTATATACGTGTATTCCGCGCAGCAACGCGTGAAATGCGATGCTCTTTCCTCGCTGGCGCTGATTCATGCAGCTGTATTTCCTCTTCTGTTTCCGGATATACACTTGGTACTGGCATTGGTTTTCCTTTTTCATCAAGCGCCACCATCGTAAGAAAGGATTCAGTTGTCAGCATCTCTTCATGCCGGATTAAATCATGAGCCACTACCTTCACATAGATTTCCATTGAGCTTGTTCCCGTATAGGTCACGACGGCTTCCAGGGTAAGCGAATCTCCTACCTTGGCAGAAGACAGAAAATCAACAGAATCAATCGATGCGGTCACTACCGCTGCTTTGGCATGCCTCATCGCAGTCAGTGCTGCAATCTCATCAATATATGCAAGCACCTTCCCACCAAAAATGGTATCGAGATGATTTGTATCCGGTGGTAATACAAGCCTTGTTTGTACCGTCTTCGTATCCTTGATTGCAATTTGTTTCACTTCCTGCATCCTCCCTTTGTTTGTTTACAGGATTCACATGTAAATACTTCCACAACCATAAAAACCTCTCCCCACATTGGAGGAAAGGTTGTTGGTTTTTGCACAGCAAATCAAAGCGTATGTTTTTCGCATACACGATCACTATCACAATACCCTCCCATCTCCCGTAGGATTGCATGTTTCCATCGCATGGCAGGTCTCCTGGCTTAGCTTCAACAAGTCCATTCTCCTTCCCGTTCCAAACGGTGGCTGTGAATGAACTCTCCACATGACAGTGGCGGGACCGCGCTGGATTCACACCAGCTTCCCTTTTCAACCCGGTTAAGGGTCACCATCCGATTCTATTCAGTTCTGTACCAGTATAGCATGGAAAGGAAAAACTGGCTCTGCAATTCCACCTATGGACGATCCAATTTTTTAAATCGTAATAGCCAAATAAGGAAAATAATATTTAATATGAGCAAAAAAATCGCCACTGCCAAGAAAAAAGCAAATACCACTTCTATCGGTTTTACAATGGCAACTGGCTGCAAGAAAAACACGATAATATTTGCAGTCATGTAGACAATAAATAATTGTCGCGTTTGACGATGAAGTTCTGTTTTTCCATAAGACTCACAAATCTCCAATAGCAATCGAAAGAATACGTATACAAGAATAAGCTGTAGAACCATATATACAATCGTATAGATGGACCATAGATAGGAAGCCGTGAACAGCTCGTCTGTCTTATCCAGCCCAATGACAAAGGTCGGTAAGGATATGACGCCTAAGGCTATCGCATAATTCTTTACCAATGTTCGATAAGATAGCTGTGCAGATAGTCCAGCAACTCCTGCAGCAATTAAAAAATAACCAACCGGATCTGGTAATAAATCCAGTCCAATCACACGAAAATCAAGAAATGCCAATAAAAATCCCCAAAAAATTTTGTTAAACGAACTTTTCATCCTTCACTCCCCATTCCTTTCTGCCTATATCGATTACAATTGCTGCACTAATAAATAGCCACCAGTAAAAAATAATAAAATATAAGTGAGTATGCGAAATAATGATTGGTTAATCCATTTGAAAAGTAGTTGTCCCAAAAACAAGCCCACTCCAACGATTGGCAAAGCAATGGCACTGGATACCCAAATTTCCTTTGAGGTACCAGCAGCAAAAACCTGAATCAAGAGACTTGCAGCATAGATAAATAAATAAAATGCCAGTGTCGTACCCCGCAATACTTCTTTCCTCGTATCTGTTCCAGAAAAGTAGAGCAGGATCGGCGGGCCAGGCATTCCGATTCCAGTTGTAAAGATTCCAGAAAAACCACCAGCAATCCGATCTCGAACCGGTGTCTGACCAATACGTACATGGAAAACCAACAGTACAGTCAGTATTAAAATCATTACAGCGATTCCAATCTTCAGCCATGTCATAGGAATAACTAAAAAAACAACCATTCCAATAGGCAAGCCGAACAAGCTACCTATCGTAAACCGCTTCCAGATACCACGATCAATATCCTTGCTTATTTTCCTTATTAAAACGATGGAAATCACAAGCGATAAAATAAGATTGATTTGAATGGCTTCCTTTGGCTCAAACAATAATAATAAAAATGGGGTAGCCATAATGGAGAACCCAAATCCGGTACTCGTTTGGAGAATAGAAGCTACGAGAATGATAAGGATAAATGGCACGATGGATTCCACTACTTTCCACTCTCCTCTTTATAGTCTTTTTCTATCCTAACATAATTTTTATCTCATGTTTCAAAAATTTCAATCATAAGATAAAATCATCTCATATCTGGAAGGTTTTCAATGGTTGCTGTCGAGTAAAGTGAAACTTCAATCAGTGGGGTTTTTCGCATTTCCCCCACTGATTGTTAGTTGAACCAATCAGGCCTTTACTGGCTGTTGATCCACACGCACAATTCTTGTGATCAACTTAAATTCTCGAAGTGGGGGCTTACAGCCAGTTAATCTGTGATAAGGTTAATGAAGAAAGGAGTGCAATGGTATGCGAATTAGAAGAGCTGTTTTAGAGGATGCAGAAGGGATTGCGATTGTTCATGTGGATAGCTGGCGGTCCACATATAAAGGTATCCTACCAGATGCGGTCCTGGATCAATTATCTTATGAGCATAGAACGGAACTTTGGGTCAAGAATCTAAGTGACACAAAACAGTTCATTGCAGTTGCAGTTTCTGATCAAGGACAAATTGTTGCTTTTGCAACAGCAGGAAAAAAGCCTTCCAACAACATAAAACATGCCGGTGACTTGACTTCTATTTATGCCCTTCAGGAATTTCAAGGTAGGGGCATTGGAAAAAAACTATTGAAAGCAGCTTTCAAGTATTTTAATCAAAACGGATATCAACAGGTCTTCGTGGAGGTATTAGAGGATAACCCAACAAAACATTTTTATACGTATTATGGAGCAGCATTTGTCAAAAACATAAAAATGGGTGGGAAGGAACTGAATGAATCTGTATATGTGTGGTCATCTGTTAGGGAGACACTAGCCAGATTATAATCTTCCATGGAAAAAGGAATGCTATCCAACAGCATTCCTCTTCGTATGTCTTACTGCTTAATGACACCACAGGCTATTCTGTCACCGGCATCCCCTGATGGCTGAGACACATAATCATCTGGCTTGGCATGGATCACAAAGGAGGTGCCACCTTCTTTTAATAATGAGTTGGCGGCTCCTTCTCTTAACGTAACCATATCATTTAGGAATTCAGCGGATGCAGTCCCATCTGCAGCCACATTTAAATTAAGTAAATCACCTGCATGGGGACCCTTTGGATGATCAAAGCCATGATCTGCTTCCGTGGGGTTAAAATGCTCACCTGCTGATTTAAATTCTGGTGGATCACAGGCGCCTTTTTCGTGAATATGAAAACCATGTAACCCTGGTGGTAAGCCCTGTGCTTCGACCGTGATTTTGACTCCTTCTACACCTTCCTGCAGATCAACCGTGCCAACCTCAGCCCCTTCACGATTGATGAGCGTCGCACGAAGTGTTTCTGCTTGTTCACTACTTGCTGTTGCTGTCTCGACATCTGAATCACTTAAAGCCGCGTTATCCTTCGTCGTTCCTTCATCCATCTGATTATTACATGCTGCTAACACGAGCATTAGTAGCATCATTGTCCACATGGCAAAAGTTTTTCTATTCATGGTGTTGCTCCTTCCTAAGCATTGTCCTCACAATTGTTGCCGGAAGTCCTGCAGATTAAACCCAAAACAGAAAAACTTCTGCAGCAAGGAACACTGCAGAAGTCGATTGATGATTTACTGATATTAGGCAACAGCCACCTCTTTATGATGCTTGTTTTTACGTGTAAAGCGTGTTGTTTTAGCTTTCAAGAATGGAAGCACCCATCTGTCCAAACCATAGCGACCAGCATTGAAGCCAGCTACCAATAGGAAGAATGTCAATAGAACCATTTGTGCGTTTGTGCTAACTGTACCACTAAATAGGAATGCAAAGTTCATCGTGATACCCATTAATGCTGCAAAATTAGTGAAGATACCAAGAATTAAGGCAGTCCCTACCAATACTTCGCCCCAAGCAACAAGGATACTAAATACATCTGCACCAGGCAGTGCAACCTTTTGCAGGAATGCAGCCCACCATGCCTGTACTGTTGGATTATCCCCACCTGCACCAGCGATGGCACCTTGGATAAATCCACTTGCATCAAATCCAGCAGTTACCTTCCCTAGCCCTGCACTTAACCAAGCATAACCAATGTAAATACGAATAAATGCTAATACACCTGCGACTACTTTATTATTGCGAATGAAATCCATCATCATGATTCTCATCTCCTCATCTATTTTACTATTGCTCATCTTTTCACATGTGATATGGTGGATAATGATTTTTTCCACATTTTTATAATAACATGTTCATTTTTATAATACATCAGTTTGTGAATCATTTCACATTTAGGACATAAAGTTATGTCGGAAATGTGAACACCGCAACATTAGTACAGTATAAACCGTAAAAACAGCCCAATATCCTCCTATCAAAAAACAATTTGAATCTTTTTTCAATACGATTCGTAGTAATGTAGAGGATGTTAGAAAGGGGTGCCATATCATGGAAGTTATGCTTTCCGTTGAAGGCTTGGAAAAATCATTCAAACATAAAAAAGTTCTACAACAAATCACTTTTGATGTACATAAGGGTGAAATCATGGCCATTCTTGGTCCCAATGGTGCTGGTAAATCAACGACCATACGTAATATCATGGGAATCCTGTATCCGGATGAAGGATCAATTATTTTTCATCACGCGACTGGAAAAGAAATTCCTAGACATAAAATCGGCTATTTACCAGAAGAACGTGGCTTATATAAAAACGTCAAAGTGATGGATATTTTATTATACTTAGCTGATTTAAAGGACTATCCACTCAAGAAAGCTCGTGAACGGGCAATGGCCTACTTAAGAAAATTTGATCTGGAAGGAAAAGAAAATGTATCTGTAGAGGAATTGTCAAAAGGGATGGGACAAAAAGTACAATTTATCTCTTCTATATTACATGAACCAGAGCTACTCATATTGGATGAACCATTTTCTGGACTGGATCCGGTAAGTCAGGATTTATTTAAGGAAGAAATTAAAAATCTAGCAAAGAGCGGAACTGCTATATTACTATCCTCCCATCAAATGAATCTGGTGGAAGAAATGTGTGACCGATTATTTATGATACAACACGGACAAAAAGTCATCTACGGAACATTAGATGATGTGAAAAAACAGTATGCTAATTTCAAATGTACCATACGTGGCCGTAACGAGCGGACTGTTTTAGAGCAACTACCTGGGGTGGAACGTGTCGAAGAACGAGAAGGTTTGTCGATTTTATTTCTACTAAAAGACGTGAATCCAGCTGCTTGGCTTCGAAACCTGCCAGCAGAATTGGACATTCACGAACTGTCAATAGATAGAATTTCACTACATGAAATATTTGTTGATATTGCCGCTGACAAACATCTATTAACAGAAGGGGGGCAAGCACATGCGTAATACAATGAAAGTAGCCAAATGGGAGGTCAAACGTAATTTAAAAAATAAATCCTTCCTGATTGGAATGTTTTTAACCCCACTACTCATGCTTGGTGGATACTTCATCTTCCAGTGGATTGGATCTACCGATGTACCAGATGATGATGCAGCTGTATTGCTTGTCCATGACGAACTAGGTGTATTTGAACAGCTGGAAGCAATCGTTGCCGAGCAATCCTTATCATTGGAATTGGAGCAAAGTGATTTATTGGAATCTGAAGCCGAAGAAGTCTTGACAGATAAAGAAAATATGGCCTACATGGCAATTGATAAACGTATATTAGACAATGCAACCGTACCTGTATATACATCCGAAGATATGGGCGAATGGTTTAACTACGACATCCAAGCCCTGGCAGAACCGATTCAACAGATTCGTCTGGCACAGCTATCGCTTTCAGAGGAAGAATTAGCAATGGTTACAGAAGGCGTACAATTTGAGGAACATGTAGAAGGCACATTAGACGAAGGTACTGCCAATGAAGAGGATACAGAGGCAGCTAACATACTGGAAAATTTAGTTCCAGGCATATTCGCAGGTATTATCCTACTTTCCATCGTTTTTACAGGGATGATGATTTTCCAAAGCGCATCACAAGAGAAAAAAGATAAAATCGCAGAAATCATTTTATCATCTGTTAAACCTGAGGAACTGATGCAGGGTAAGATCATTGGTTACTTTGTTTTAGGTATTATCCAAGTTGCGGTATTCTTGGCACTTGTTATGCCAGTCGCTGTTTGGAAAATAGATTTCCCAATCATTGAATATTTACTGACACCAAAGCTGCTGCTCCTGTTACTTATCGCAGTACTGGGATATCTATTGTTTGCAGCAATATTTGTTGGAATCGGTGCTACGATGGCCGACATTTCAACAGCTGGTAATTTCCAAGGAATGATCATGATGCTGCCATTTTTACCTGTACTATTTATTGGACCTGTCATTGAAGACCCAAGTGGCTTTATGGCACAGCTCGGCTCATACATTCCATTTAGTGCACCAGGCGTATTACTGTTAAGACTATCTTTCTTAGAGACATGGCCATGGATGGAAATCGGCATTGCCCTTTTGATCCTAGCCATCAGCGTCTGGTTCTTTATGAAAATGGCCGGCAGAATATTTAAAACCGGTATTCTCATGTACGGAAAGAATGCAACACCAAAGGAAATTTGGAAATGGATGTTTATTGATTAATTCCTATAAAAAAGATGCAGCGCGAGATCCGTAATAAGGATCTTCCCTGCATCTTTTTTTATGCACATATTACTTAAACTTGGTCCGTTCTGCCCTTCATCGCTACGAGCACGAGCAATATGGCACTTACACCAGCAACCAGCTTTCCAACAATCATTGCAAAAACCATTTCCTTTTCCATACCAGCTACAAATCCTAGATGACTACCAAATACGAATGCACCACTTACCGCAAATGCAATATTGATCACCTTGCCACGTGCATCCATATCTTTAACGAGCACAAACATCGGAATATGGTGGGCAAGTGATGCAATTAATCCAGCAGTCGCTGTACTATTCATTCGAAGCAACTGACCTAACTTAGTTAATAACGGCTTAAACGCTTTTGAAATAAATGCCACCATCGGAAAAGCACCAGCAAGTAAAATAGCGATGGTTCCAACAATCTGAATTCCCTCTTCTAATGGGGCCATATTCGGAATTACCACGAAACCCGTTAATGTTTCAATGATAATTGCTGTTAAGCCGCCAATAGCTAAGATTTGAATCAGTTTGGCAAAAATCGTGAACCCACTGACCATTTTTTCAGGAATTTTCCATAAACCAAGGGCAATAAAAATAGAAAAAATAATGGTTGGCAGCAGGTTTTTTACCATCATCATCAAATCAAGTCCACCTACAAGACCGCCTACTAAACAACCAACCGGCACTGTCATGATTCCTAGTAATATTCCTTTCGCAAAATAAGGATGATCCTCACGCTTGATGATACCGATTGCTACCGGTATGGTAAATGACAACGTTGGTCCCATCATCGTCCCGAGAAATACCCAGGAAAACACCTCTGCATCGGCACTTGCAGACATTTCTCGTGCTAATGCAAAACCTCCCATATCAAGCGCTAGAATTGTATTTGCAAATGCAGACGGATCTGCACCGATGACGCCATATACGGGAGCGATTAAAGGGAGAAGCAAGCTGGATATAACGGGGGCTAAAGAAATAATTCCCACCATTGCCAATGTAAGTGGCCCCATGGCTTGAATACCATCCTTAAATTTATCACCTAAGCCAAATTTATTTCCCAAACATACATCAATTGCACCTAAAATCAAAAAAACAATAATAATATATAAAATGATATCATTGATAGCCATAATCATACTCCATTCATGCAGTTAATCAGCTCATCCGAACCATTTTCGCTTCACCTATTATAATCCTTTGTACAATAGAAATGAAGCCATGAAACATATTCCTTTGGTACTTTCATACTATTCCAAAAAGATATGTGACTTTAATGGAAATTTAAGGTATATTAATAGGTACTCGCTTCTTCATTATTTAAGCTCTTTTGCATAGTTTAGTTATAGGCTGCTATCAAAGGAGGCGTGCATGTTGGGTATTATTGTATTTCATGGTTCAACGCGAAAAGACAGTAACACAGCGTATTTGACCTATCGGGCAGTTCCAAAAAGTGAAGCTACACATATACATTTACGGGACTACCAGGTACATCCGATTGTAGATGAGCGTCATAGTGAGCAAGGGTTTAAGCCTATTGACGATGATCATAAGATACTGATAGATCAATTGTTAGCGCATGATACTGTTGTTTTTTCCACTCCTATTTATTGGTATGGCATGGCGGGACCACTAAAACAATTTATTGATCGCTGGTCGCAAATAATGCGGGATCCGGATTACCAACATTTTAGGGAGGAGATGAAGAAGAAGAAAGTTTATGCCATCATCGTTGGCGGAGATTCACCAGAAATTAAAGGACTCCCACTTATTCAGCAGTTCCAGTACATTTGTCAGTTTTTCGGCATGACGTTTGCAGGTTACTTAATTGGTAAAGCAAGCAAGCCGGGAGAAATGAAGAACCATGAAGAAGCACTGGCAAAAGCAGCATTTTTGCTAAAAAGAGAATGACAACACATCAGATGGGTATTCCGTACGAGGAATGCCCGGGTTGGACAAGCCCATTTCTAGTACCTTCGTATCTTTTTTGGATGGTTGGGTTTTGTTTTCTTTCAAAGAGGTAATGTATCATTACCAGTATTATGTCATTTTAAGGAGGCTACCATGAGAAAGTTGCGCTTTTTGTCTATTTGTGGCTTTATGTTGCTATTATCTGTCTTTTTTATCCCTGCTGTTCAAGCAGAATCTGGACAAGTCTATGAAGTCACAACCAATCTATTAAATGTTCGGGATACCCCTGCCAGAGATGGTAATATTATCGGGCAGCTCCGTCCGGGCAATAAGGTAACGGTATTCAAAGAGTCCTATGGCTGGGCACAAACATACTATGCCGGGCAGGTAGCATGGGTTGCGAAGCATCATCTCGTTCCTGTTTCAGCAGCAGCTACCAATCAAGCATCATCAGCAAGTGAATCAGCCGATCAGAAAGCAAGTACAAATAACATTACTGTACAGGCATCTGGTGTGAATGTACGCTCTGGTCCTGGTACCAGCTATAAGATTATTGATTGGACAACCACTGGGAAAACGTACACATTATTAGAAACTGCATCTGGTTGGCATAAGGTTGCATTAGGTAATGGTAAAACAGGATGGATTGCTGGTTGGTTAACAAATCAACCTACAAAAGTAAGCACTGCTGCGCCAAAGACTGCTACCAAAAGTACGACATCCAATGCCCAACCAACCAAGGCTGCAAAATCAGGTTCTCTACAGGGATATAATATCGTATTAGATCCTGGTCATGGTGGTAAGGATCCTGGCGCCATCGGCTTTAATGGTGTTTATGAAAAAAATGTGATCAACGCTACTACGGATGTTATTGCACAGCATTTACGGAATGCTGGTGCGACAGTTATTTTGACACGAAGCAATGATTCATTCATTTCTTTAGATGAAAGAGTTCGTATTAGCAGTCTTTACCAGACTCACGCGTTCATCAGTATTCATTACAATGCCTTTCCGGGATTGGCTGCGAATGGAGTAAGCACCCATTATTATTCTGCGGCGGATCGTCAGTTAGCTAGTGCACTACAGCAATCCATTGTACAATATACCGGCAGAGCTAACCGCGGCATCATGCAGGACAGCTATCGTGTACTGCGAACCAATAATGATACATCGGTATTATTAGAGCTTGGTTTTATTACAAACCCTAGCGAACTAGCAGTCATTCAATCTGCTGACTATCAGAACCAAGTTGGTGCAGCTGTTGTCCAAGGACTAAAAAATCATTTCTTTAGATAATAAATATAAAATATCCTAACTCGATTAGGTGTATAAAAAGTAATGCCCATCCTATCTTCTGACGGAGAAAGGATGGGCATTTTGTATAGATACAATTACAAAGACAGAACAAAATCTTGTCGTGGCTTTTATGCGTTTGTCACCCGCTTTGCGTAAATCATACCAAGGAAAGTATGGAATTGATGGGTTTCCACCTGATAGCCTTTTTCCATGAACCAGGCTGCCAGCAAGGATTGATCCGCAAAATATTCATCCGCGATACAATCAATGGCCAATTGATTTCCAGCTGCCTCATATTGATGTAATGCAGCCTTCCGATCCACCTCGTTCGGAAACATTAAATCCGTGATACAAATTTGCCCGTTCGCTTTCAATACACGATCCATTTCAGCTAAAGCAAGCAGTTTTTCCTCATCTGGTAGGTGATGCAACGCATAGCTCGTGACGATTGCATCAACTTGATGATCTAACATTGGCAATGCTAAGAAATGTCCTTGTCTCGTTTCAATCATTGGATGTTTCTCTTTACATTTTTGCAGCATCATGTCTGATTGATCCACACCAATTACTGATGCCCCCTTATCTAAAAATCGGGCACCCAAATTACCAGTTCCAATTCCGATATCTAAGCAGGTCTGCCCCCGTATCAATGAAATCTTTTCTGCTGTTTGAGCCAAAGCCTCCTCATATCCTTGATGAATATCAAATGCCTGCCCCCGAAGCTGAACTTGCTCATCATAGGTCTCTGCCTGACTATCAAAATTCCAACGATCTTTCCAGCTGCTCCGGATTTCCTTTAGTTTTTTCAGATGAGCTGCCAGCTGTTGCATATCCTCCATAGTCGTTTCGTCTTCATTTTCTTGACCAATCATTTGGTCAATCGTTTCAATCATGTCCCGCATCTCCATCCATTGCTCAAACAATGCCTGTCGCTGCACATGGAGATATTGTGTCATGCTCATTTCCGGATCCTCTAACAACTTTTTAATCTTTGCAATCGTAAAGCCTACCTCTCTCAATGCCAATATGGTCCCAATTCGCATCAAATCCGTATCTGTAAAAGTACGGTAATCATTTGCTTCATCCTTCTTTGGTGAAATCAGACCTTTCGCTTCATAGTATCGAATTGCTCGAGGTGTTGTATTTAAATGTTTAGCCGCTTCATTTATTTTCAATGTCTATCCCTCCCAACTCCTACTATAAACGTTAACGCAGCGTAAAGGTAAAGCATTCATTTTTAACAGTGAAATACAATACAGTGAAACTTCAATCAGTGGGGATTTCGCCCTCCCCACTGATTGTTAGTTGAACCAATCAGGCCTTTACTGGCTGTTGAACCCACACGCGCAATTTTTATTATCAACAAAAAATCTTGAGGTGGGGATCTTACAGCCAGTTAATCTTTGATAAAAAGAGTTTCAGTGAAGTGAAGCTTCAATCCGTAGGCGTTCCAACAAAGAATTTCACTTTCTTTGTCGATTTTGGACACAGCTGTCTCCGTAGATTCATTCCACTTCTTATTAAATTTAGACATACAAAAAGAGCACGCCCTAGTAAAATTTAAAGTAACGCGGGTTCTCTTTATGAAAATGAACTGGGATTTGCCTTATTGGCAGTAATTTCGAAAATAAATACTGCCAGCTCCCATTATTTCAACGGATCAACAATAAAAATGGTCATGTTTATCTTTTCGTGATAAACATGACCATTTTTTCATGATGAGCGACTAGTTATATTCCAGCCCCCATATTCATAACTTCTTATCTATTTGATGATTTAGCTTGCATTTTTGTACGAAATTACAAATCGTCAAATCCGTTCAAATCACTTGTTTTCGTATATTGTCTTGATTTTTGCTCAAAGAAGTCGGTTTTCGTACCATCAAAATTATCAACATACGCACGAATCCACTTCATTGGGTTTTCCACGTGTTCTGGATAGATTTCATTCAAACCCATCATTCGCAGCATTTTATTTGCCCGGTATTTAACGTAACCTGCCATTTCCTCCAGGTCAATCCCTTCCACTTCTGCCAATACATAGGATGACCATTCGATTTCCAACTCAACGGAATGGCGGAAATGATCATAGACCCAATCGATAAATGCAGCATTATTATGCTCTGGATTTTCTGCTAATGTGGCGCGGAATAATTCCGCAATGAATCGACCATGCTCTAATTCGTCACGATTAATATAGCTCACCATCGTTGAAGTCCCGACCATTTTATTATGTCGAGCTAAATTATAGAAAAAGGCAAAGCCAGAGTAGAAGAACATGCCTTCCAATAAAGAAGTATATACCATTGTTTTTAAGATATTTTCAATGGTTGGTTCTTCGACAAACGCATTATATTGCTTCATAATATCTTCGTTTCGCTTCAATAAGACAGGATCTGTTCTTCCATGCTGGAATGCTTCATTCTGCTCGCCTAGTGAAACGACAGAAGATAATACATAGGAATAGCTTTCATTATGGACCGCTTCCTGCTGGGCAATGACGGCCATGATTGATTGTACGGATGCATCTGTTGCATACAAAGATAATAGTAAAGCTGTTCTCGTTTGCGGTGCATCAAGGGTTGAAAGCAAACCAATAATTTTCAAATAAGCATCCTGTTCGGATTGTGTCAGCTGCGAAAATTGTTTCACATCACTGGACATATTTACTTCATCTGCTTGCCAATAATTCCCAACAAGACGTTTGTACATTTTATACCAATGTGGATAGGCAATATCATTCCAATTCAGTATGCCGCTTGATTTACCACCAAATAAACCAGTTGATTTATTTGGATGCAACGGCTCCAGTGTTTTCGCTTTTTCAAGCAAAGCTTTTGACATCTTGCAAAACCCCTTCCATCCATTGATCAATTCGTATTTCTTGATAGCCTCTTGGGGATTGTTCAATTTTTAACCCATCCCACTTGCTATGATAAAAAGTCGCCAATTTGTCTACGGCACGACAAAATAAATCATCGCCGCCAAACTGCGTATCTCCTGTACCAAACACAGCAACATTGTCAGGCTTATAGCCGACCTCCAAAACGAAATCCTTCATTTCATCCGGAGTACTGCCTTGATCCCAAGTAAATGTTCCAATAAAAATGTAATCATAGCTGGACGCATCGATGGGATAGTCAATCCCAATCCGATGCATGTCCACCTGCATTCCATCATCTTTTAAACGCTGGGAGATTATTTCTGCAGTTTCCATCGTATTTCCACTATAGGATAAATAAGCTACTAATGCTCTCAACTTTCACACCACTCACATGCTTCGACATCATTTGACGTAGAGCGGACATAATACGTTGTTTTCAGTCCACCTTTCCAAGCTTGTAAATGCAGATCCAATAGAACCGACGCACGAATTGTATTCGGTACATAGAAGTTAAATGAAATACTTTGGTCAATATGCTTTTGTCTCGCAGCATTTTGTTTTACTGACCAGCGCTGATCGACAATATATGCGGATCTGCGATACACGTCATAGGTGCGATGATTCAGCTCTGGTGCAGTAGTAGGAATCTTGAAATCCTTCTTCTCTTCATTATAAAATGGCTTAAAAATCGGATCGATACTAGCAGTTGATCCTGCAATCATAGATGTAGTTGAGTTTGGTGCGACTGCCATTAAATAAGCATTCCGTATCCCATTTGCTTGTACATCCTGCTTAAGCTCCGTCCATTTCTCATCCGTATATCCTTTATCGGAAAAATATGCGCCTGATTCCCACTTACTTCCTGTGAATGCAGGGTAGCTTCCTTTTTCTTTACTTAATTCCATACTGTTCTTTATGGTTAAATAAGCGATTTGCTCATACAATTGATTCGCATAGGTTACGGCTTCCTCTGACTCCCAGTGGATGTTTTCCAACGCGAGTAAATGATGCCATCCAAATGTTCCCAGACCAATTGCACGATATTTTTGATTGGTTAGCTGTGCTTGCATAATTGGTAATGTATTAATGTCGATAACGTTATCCAGCATCCGTACTTGAATATGAATAAGACGATCCAATACTCCCGCTGGAACGGCCCGCCCCAGATTAATGGAGCTTAGATTACATACGACGTAATCACCTGTTTTGTATTTTTTTACAATCGTTTGCTCTTGTTCAATAAATTCCTCTAAAAATTGAGTCGGTGATTGATTCTGCGTAATTTCTGTACATAGATTGGAACAATAAATCATCCCGTTATGTGGGTTGCTATTTTTACGATTGACTTCATCCCGGTAAAACATGAATGGCGTACCAGATTCCAGCTGTGATTTTAAAATACGCTTCATGATATCAATAGCGGGAACTACTTTTCTGGATAAAGCTTCCTCTGCAATGCATGCTTCGTATTTTTCACGCCATTGTCCAGCACCATTTGTCTCATCATAAAAATCTTCCAATGAAAAGCCCATGACCTGGCGTACTTCATGCGGATCAAATAAATGCCAATCGCCACGCTTTTCAACCTGCTCCATGAAATAGTCTGGTAAACAAACACCAGTAAAAATATCATGAGCGCGCATCCGGTCATCCCCATTATTCAATTTTAAATCTAAGAATGGTTCAATATCCCGATGCCATATATCCAAATAAATCGCAATGGCACCTTTACGCGTTCCAAGCTGATCCACACTAACTGCCGTATTATTCAGCTGTTTAATCCAAGGCACAACTCCACTGGACATTCCTTTGAAGCCTTTAATTGAGCTTCCGCGGGCACGTACCTTCCCCATGTAAACACCAATACCGCCACCATTTTTAGATAGCTTGGCAATATCTGTATTACTATCATAGATAGACTGAAGACTATCATCTACCGTGTCGATGAAGCAGCTAGAAAGCTGACCATGGGTTTTACCAGCATTATTCATTGTTGGCGTTGCAACCGTCATGTACAAATTACTTAACGCCCAATATGCTTCCTCTACCAACGCCAAACGCTTGTCCTTTGCTTCATCCTGCATCAGATGCATCGCAATAATCATCCAGCGTTCCTGTGGTAATTCATATGTATTTTTTTCGTGATCCGTTGCCAGATAACGTGTTGCCAACGTATATATACCTAGGTAATCAAATAATAAATCCCGCTCTTGCTCCAGTTGATTCCCTAAATAATGTATTTCATCAGCTGTATATTTTTCAAGCAATGCAGGTGTATAAATACCAGTTTCAGTTAATACCTGAACCAGCTCCAAAAAGTCTCCATATGCTTGCTCCGCCTCATAGCCTCTATTTTTGGCAGCTTTTCTATACAATTCCTGCAAATAGATACGACTTGCCACATAGGTCCAATTCGGTTCAGATTCATCAATGTTTTCCAAGGCATTATTAATCAGAATTTCTGCCTTTTTCTCTGCAGAGGTATCCTCTTTTATTGCCCGTAATGATTTTTCCATATATGCATCAGTTTGGATTGCTAGTCCAGAAACCGCTTGTTTAATCATTTGTTCAATGCCCTCTGTAAAGCCAGTCGATACCTTTGTTGTCACGAAAAATTCCTCCCTTTTTTCATATAAAAAGCCACTCATTCCCGGCATGAGTGGCTTATAACGACAGATTTACATACAGTCTCCATCGCCTCACCTTCTCCCACCCCGAAGAAATGAAACTGCAAATCATGGCAGGTCTCCTGACTCTGTGCTTCACCCTACTAAAGGCCTTCCCATATGACCGCCTTTTTAGCAGTTCCATACAGTGGTATACCTCTTTCGTTCACACATACAGTTGCGGGGGCAGTTCCAGATTTACACTGGATTCCCTTTCAAGACAATTGCTTGTCACCATCATTCGCGATACTATATATAGCATCTTTTATATTCACCTTATCAATATGTTGTATGAATAGCCTATCATAGAAAAAAAGGTAAATCAATAGAATCGATATAAATTTAATTTTGAAATTCCTCTAATCGACGGAAAAAGTCGAGTAAGAAATGATAAAATAATTTCTCTGTTGGCAGCAGCTCACGATCTTTCGGCACAACCACACCGACAGTCCGTTTAATATCCGGATCTGTAATCGGTAATTTTACGGCGGAATGCGGTACACCATCTACTAATGTGATTTCTGGAACAATGGAAATACCAAGGCCAGCAGCAACCAAGCCTTTAATAGCATCAATATCCTGCCCTTCAAAGGAAACAAGCGGTTGAAAGCCAATTTGCCCACAAGCAGACATAATTAATTGGCGCAATATATATCCATTGGGAAATAAAACAAATGCCTCTTCCCGTAAATCTGCAAGCTGAATCGAAGTTCGTTTTGAAAATCGATGTGATTTCGGCAATAAAGCAACCATTCTCTCGGTAAATAAAATCGATCCCTTCAATTTTTTATCATTGTTTGGGACAGGACCAAGCAGCGCCATATTAATATCACCTTTTACAACAGCTTCTTTTAATTCATAATAAGACCCTTGAAACAAATGGAACTTCACAAGTGGAAATTGTTCACGAAATGCTGAAATCGCCGTTGGCAGTATGTAAGAAGCCAAACTGCTAGGAAAACCGACATGAATGGTTCCGCGTTCCGGGTCTGTATACTCATCGATAATTTGAGCAGCATCATCAATTAGATTCACCGCTTGCTCCATATGTTGATGGAATACTTTCCCAATCGGTGTTAACCGAACACTTCTGCCCTCACGGATAAATAAACTGACACCCAGTTCTTCTTCTAAGTTTGCCAATTGTCTGCTGACAGCTGATTGTGCAACATGTAATGCATTTGCCGCTTCTGTCACGTGCTCTCGTCTAGCTACTTCGATAAAATACTTGATTTGCCGTAATTCCATACGATGTTCCACCGCCTTATCTCATTTCGGCATGAATTATATCTGAAATTAATATTGCTTAGATGAATGGATGTCTGTAAAATTAGATTATATCAGAAATTTTCAAGTCGTGCTGATTACATTGGAAGGGAGTGAGTGCACGAATGAGCATATTTAAAACAGTTTCAAAAGAAGAAGAAGATGTTCAACGTCATCTTGATGAGGTATTCTCCAAAATACAGACTCGTGACCCACATGAAAAGGAATTTCATCAAGCGGTTCTTACATTTTTCAAATCTATTAAACCCACACTTGTGAAAAACCCCACATATTTGGAACATCAGATTTTAGAACGTCTGACAGAACCTGAACGGGCAATTACCTTTCGCGTACCGTGGGTAGATGATAACGGGAAGGTTCAGATTAACCGCGGTTTCCGCGTACAATTTAACAGTGCCATTGGACCGTATAAAGGTGGTCTACGCTTCCACCCAACTGTTAATATGAGCATTGTAAAATTTCTAGCCTTTCAACAAACCTTTAAAAATGCATTAACTGGACAGCCAATTGGTGGAGGTAAAGGTGGATCGGACTTTGATCCAAAGGGTAAATCGGACGGAGAGATCATGCGGTTCTGCCAAAGCTTTATGACAGAGCTCGTCAATTATATCGGCCCACATACAGATGTTCCAGCTGGTGATATCGGTGTTGGGGCAAGAGAAATCGGCTATTTATTTGGCCAATATAAGCGGCTGCGTGGCAGTTTCGAAGCAGGCGTACTTACTGGAAAAGGCATTGGCTATGGCGGCAGCCTCGGTCGAAAAGAAGCAACTGGTTATGGTACTGTCTACTTCGTTCAAGAAATGTTAAAAAATGAAGGTCACCAGCTAGCTGGCAGCAAGGTCGTCGTATCTGGCTCAGGTAATGTATCCATCTATGCCATGGAAAAAGCCATTGAACTTGGTGCTACCGTTGTTGCATGCAGTGACTCTGATGGTTATGTATATGATGAAGCTGGTATTAACTTGGATACAGTCAAACAGCTAAAAGAGGTAGAATGCAGAAGAATCAGTGATTATGTAGATAGTCACCCAAGCGCTACCTATGTCGAGGATTGTACCGGACTTTGGTCCATCCCATGTGACATTGCTTTGCCATGTGCCACTCAAAATGAAATTGATGAAGCAGCAGCAAAGCAGCTTGTAAAAAATGGTGTAAAAGTAGTCGCAGAGGGAGCAAATATGCCTTCCACACCAGACGCAGCTGAAATTTTTCAAGAGCAGGATATTTTATTTGCACCAGCAATGGCTGTAAATGCTGGCGGAGTGGCCGTCTCTTCATTGGAAATGGCACAAAACAGTACGTTCAGCTCCTGGTCTTTCCAAGAAGTAGATGAAAAACTTCATGAAATCATGAAAAACATTTATCAAAGCTGTATCGAAGCAGCAGAAGCACACGGCGAACCAGGGAATTTCTCCGTTGGTGCAACCATCGCTGGCTTTACAAAGGTTGCAGACGCGATGATCGCACAAGGTGCTGTATAACCATCATAATAAAAACCACGAAGCAAATTACTGTTTCGTGGTTTTTTTATTGGAACACATTTTGGAATATATGCTGATCCTTTAGCGGTTTCTCTTGAGTCGTTTAATAATCTAGAAATTGCTTTGTGTTTTTTGATGATTAAGCTTGATTCGTTTAATTTTCCAGCGATTGCTTACTTTTTTTTGACGATTAAGCTTGATTCGTTTAATTATTCAGGGATTGCTTACTTTTTTTTGACGGTTAAGCTTGATTCGTTTAATTATTCAGGGATTGCTTACTTTTTTTTGACGGTTCAGCCCGATTCGTTTAATAATCTAGTGATCGCTTGTGATTTTTTGACGATTCATCCCGATTCGTTTAATTATCCAGGGATTGCTTGTGATTTTTTGACGATTCATCCCGATTCGTTTAATTATCCAGGGATTGCTTAGCTTTTTTTGACGATTAAGCTTGATTCGTTTAATTTTCCAGCGATTGCTTACTTTTTTTTGACGGTTCAGCCCGATTCGTTTAATTATCCAGGCATTGCTTACTATTTTTTGACGATTCCGTCCGATCCGTTTAATTTTCCAGGGATTGCTTACTATTTTTTGACGGTTCAGCCCGATCCGTTTAATTTTCCAGCGACTGCTTACTATTTTTTGACGATTCCGTCCGATTCGTTTAATTTTCCAGCGATTGCTTGTGATTTTTTGACGATTCCGTCCGATCCGTTTAATTATCCAGCGATTGCTTGTGATTTTTTGACGATTCAGCCTGATCCGTTTAATTTTCCAGCGATTGCTTACTATTTTTTGACGATTCCGTCCGATTCGTTTAATTATCCAGCGATTGCTTGTGACTTTTTGACGGTTCAGCCCGATTCGTTTAATTTTCCAGCGATTGCTTAGCTTTTTTTGACGGTTCAGCTTGATTCGATTATAAACATAGATTTAGCAAGATTTCCTATCAAGGCTTTCCCTTATGCCTGTGATAAAAATCTTTTTCGCTGTTCTGGACTTGGTAGTATGCAGCTTTCTTTTTTACCAAACCATTTATAGCGATTTCGGGCAATAAAGCGGTAAAGCAGATTTCGTAATGGTTTTGGTATGACAATGAAGACATAGTTGAACTTCCATGCTCCAGAAAGCTGTTTAGCAATGCGTAAAGCGGCAGTTGATTGCTCATATACCTGCCCATTTTCTAGGAGAACAAAGCTATCTCCCGCAGTATCCACATGATGGGCTGCAAGTAATTCCTTGCCAATGTCACTGGATAAGGAAGCAAATTTAAACAATCCTTTTGGGTCGCGCTTTAAAATAAACTGTACACTTGCATCACAAAAGTTACAGTCGCCATCAAACAACACAATACGTTCCATACGTAACCTTACCCCTTTCATTCATCTATACCCAATTATAACACCGCGCAAGCAAACTGTACTATAATGATATGCAGAAGAAATCCTTTGATACAACACGATATGGAAATGAATATTGAAAGGGAGCGAATACGCATGCGTACGTTAGCAGAAATGATACAGGAATCCAACTATACTGTTGTTTTTACTGGAGCAGGGATGTCAACAGAAAGTGGTCTGCCTGATTTTCGTTCGGCAAAAGGGGGATTATGGGAAAAGTTTAATCCTGAAGAATTAGCAAATGTTCATGCGCTGGAAAACAATGAAGCCGCCTTTCTTGCTTTTTATCAAAGCAGGCTGGCCGATGTCAAAGCATTCGCACCACATCAAGGGCACCATGTGCTTGCCAGCTGGGAGAAGAAGAATCGAATCCAAGGCATCATTACACAAAATGTGGATGGCTTTCATCACGATGCGGGGAATACGAAAGTGATGGAGCTTCATGGTACATTTCGGAAGCTGTATTGTCACCATTGTGGTCAAGCCTTTCAACAAGATGATTATGTTCAAGGAACGGTGCATTGTACATGTGGCGGTCCGATTCGCCCTGGTATCGTCCTTTTTGGTGAGATGTTACCGGAGGATGCATTTCGTCAAGCAGAAAAAGCAGCTTTAAAAGCAGAATTATTTATTGTACTCGGCTCCTCGCTAACAGTCACACCCGCCAACATGTTTCCAGTGCTTGCAAAAGAAAATGGTGCCAAGCTTGTCATCGTCAATCACGATGCTACTCCTTTAGATAGAATGGCTGATCTCGTGATTCAGGACCAACAGATTGGCGAACTGCTCACAGCTGTGGATCAAGCTTTGTGATAACGTGAAACTTCAATCCGTGGGGGGGCCTTCGCACTTCCCCCTCGGATTGTTAGTTGAACCAATCAGGCCTTTACTGGCTGTTGTTCCACCGCTTACAATGCTTGTTATCAACAATAATTCCTAAAGTGGGGGGCCTACAGCCAGTTAATCTGTGATAACAGAAAAGCGAGCAAATCCACGTCCAGAATCTGCTTGCTTTTTTATTAACCAAGTACAGCACGATCACTTTCAAATTTTTGACCGCGGATACGCTGAAATTCTGTCAACAAATCCTCAATCGTCAATTTCTGTTTTTCCTCACCGGAAACATCAAAGATAATTTGTCCTTTATCCATCATAATCAGCCGTGTACCAAGATCTAGTGCCTGTTGCATATTATGGGTAACCATAAGGGTTGTCAGCTTCGATTTGCCAACGACTTCCTTCGTCAGTTTGGTAATGAGCGCTGCACGGGAAGGATCCAATGCAGCTGTATGCTCGTCTAATAATAAAATATTTGGATTGGTAAAAGTGGCCATGAGGAGTGACAATGCTTGACGCTCCCCGCCGGAAAGAAAACCAACCTTAGCATTTAACCGATCTTCCAGCCCTAAATGAAGTGTTTCTAAATATTCCTTGAATAAAGTCTTCCTCTTCTTATTCACGCCAAGGCGTAATGTCCGTTTTTTATTGCGTGAATAGGCGAGTGCCAAATTTTCTTCTATCGTCATCGATGGTGCTGTTCCTGCCATCGGGTCCTGAAATACTCTGCCAATATATGCGGAGCGTTGATATTCCGGCAAATGAACAACCTGTTTTTCATTGATAAAAACATCTCCAACATCAGGAATCAGATTGCCGGATATTACATTCATCAAGGTAGACTTTCCAGCACCATTACTTCCGATAATCGTTACGAATTCACCCCGTTCCAATTCCAGGTTGGTGTGTTGCAACGCTATTTTCTCATCTGGTGTTCCTTCGTTAAATGTCATGGAAATATCCTTTAACTGGAGCATGTCACACCTCCCCTACCTTGATACGTTCCAATTCGGCCCGTTTTCTTTGGCGGCGCTTCTTTTCCCGATGGGTTTGCATCATTTTTGGAGCAACAAGTGCTGCAATGACGAGTACAGCGGTAATGAGCTTCATATCGCCTGTATCAAGGAAGTCAACCCGGAGTGCAATGGTGACCACAATCCGATAAATGACAGCACCACCAATGACCGCGATGGTTGCCCTTGCAATGGTCTTTGTCCCGAATAGCGCCTCTCCTATAATAACGGAAGCAAGTCCAATGATAATCATACCGATTCCCATACCAACATCAGCAAAACCGCCATGCTGTGCAATTAAAGCTCCGGAAAATGCAACAAGGGCATTGGAGTATCCAATTCCAACAATGATCAAATTATCCGTATTTGCGGAAAAGCTGCGAATCATACGCTGGTTATCACCTGTTGCCCGAAGCGCCAAACCAATCTCTGTTTTCAAATAATAATCTGTGATAAATTTGATGGCCAATGTTACCACCATCATGACTAAAACAATGGCCCATGTAGCAGGAAAGCGCTCCATACCAATTGCTGCCAACATACCATTGAAAAAAGTATCCAATCCTGTTCCAGACCAAAAATCCCGTAATTGCTTAAAAATGGTTGTTTCGTTCAATAAAGACAAAGTTGGCCGGCCCATAATTCTTAAATTAATGGAATATAAAGCGATCATCATTAAAATTCCTGATAACAGCGCATTAATTTTACCTTTTGTATGCAATACTCCCGTCACACAGCCGGCAATAAATCCGGCTACAGCAGCCAGTAACGTTGCAAGAACTGGTGAAACACCGTGCATAATCGAGATCCCAGCAACGGCAGCACCGGTTACAAAGCTTCCATCCACTGTTAAATCTGGAAAATCAAGTACACGGAAGGATAAATATACACCAAGCGCCATGATGGCATAAATAACACCTGATTCTACTGCTCCGAATATTGCAATAAATGAAAACATAACGCCCACCTTTCTGCAGTCACTGCCGTTCAATTGTCAGGACAGGCTGTTAATCATACCCCACCCTGTCTCCGTGGCATAGATGTATATGTGGATTTATTCCGCTGCCGTTTCTACAAATTCGGCGTCTTGATCCCAGTCTTCATTCCATTCGACAGCCTGTTCCTCCGCAGCCTGTTTATT
Source organism: Ornithinibacillus gellani (assembly GCF_003730295.1). Taxonomy (GTDB): domain Bacteria; phylum Bacillota; class Bacilli; order Bacillales; family Amphibacillaceae; genus Ornithinibacillus_A; species Ornithinibacillus_A gellani. The sequence continues at coordinate 18,810 of NZ_QTSZ01000047.1, read as the reverse complement.
TATAAATAATTGGATTTCAGGTGGTATCTCTACCGGTATATCCTTTGTCGTTTTTTCCCCAGATAAAATCTCTACTGCCATTTCACCAGTGCGGTAACCAATGGTAAAGTAGTCAATTCCAAATGTCGCAAAACCACCTTTTTCCAGCGAATCCGGCTCGCCGACAAATAGTGGAATATCCTGTTCATTCGCTACACTTACTACACTTTCCAATGCGGATACAACTGTATTATCTGTAACGATATAGAATACATCCGCTTCTCCCACAAGTGTTGTTGCTGCCTGATGTACCTCCGCAGAATTGGCCACTGTCCGCTCCACCAGCTTTAAGCTTGTTCCCTCTGCAGCCGTCTTTACTGCATCTGTTTGGGATACAGAATTTTGCTCACCCGCATTATAAATTAAACCTACTGTTACTCCCGAAAAATATTTATCGATAAAATTCACCGTTTCCTTAATTGCATCTGGATGAAGGTCAATCACACCAGTAATATTCTCTCCTGGCTCATCCATTGCCGATACGAGCTCAGCCCCCACAGCATCTGTTACGGAAGTAAATACAATTGGAATATCTGTCGTTGCTTGTTTCGCACCTAGTGCACTCGGTGTAGCATTTGCAAAGATTAAATCAACATGATCTGCTACCAGATTATCCGAAATGGGTTTCACATTATTCTGATCCCCCTGGGCACTATTAAATTCAAGCTCAGCCTTTATCCCTGCATCTTCTATTGCCTTTTGGAAGCCTTCATATGCTCTGTCCAAGGATGGGTGTTCGACATATTGAGAAACTCCAATTTTATATGTTTTTCCATCCCCATCATCTTTTCCGGAAGCATCGTCTGAATCCGTTCCACAAGCAGCCAAAACTAAAACACCAATCATTGCCAATACCAACAGCTGGAACCATTTTTTCATTGCATTGTTACCTCCTACACCCGTTAAATTTTAATTACTCAGGAGAACCCAAAGTCAAAAAAGTTTTAAGAGAAATTATACCACTGACTAGTAGATAATCAAGTACTTTTACGGACTTTTCTGAAAAGTGATACAATGATTGCGCTTACATTTATCCCGTCTTAACGGGCAGTGAGACCCTCGCTTCAAGATTTGAAGATGAAACAATAAAAATAAGTGGGGGATCAACTGCCCGTAAAGGTCCGATTCTGTTCAACTAACATTCAGTGGGGAGGTCAAGCCCCCATTGAAATTTCACTTTATTGCGTGCAATGTGATGGACATGTATTCAGGTAGTTAGCAGATTCCTGTTGAAAGCAATTTTCCAGATTCATTTTTCGACGACGCAATATAAATCGAAGCTGTTACATCTATCTCCTCCTATCGTTTCTCCCACATGGTATTACGTCATTTCCAGTAACAATTTGCCAGGCTGCTCTATGAATTCGGCAAATCGATTAGTAAAGGCAACTGCTGTCGCACCGTCTGCTACCCGATGATCAAATGACATCGATAGCGTCATAATTTGGCGAATCACGATTTCATCTCTTTCATTTACTACTGGTGTCTTTTTTGTTTTATGAAAAGCAATCAGTGCAGTTTCCGGATAATTAATGATAGGTGTTGCAGCCGTGCTTCCGAGCGGACCAACATTGCTCACGGTGAAGGTGCTGTTTTTCATTTCTGCTGGTTTCAAACGGTTGGCTCTGGCTGCTTCCGTCAGGTGTTTCACCTCATCATGGATTTGACCAATGGTTTTCTTATCGACATGTTGGATAACGGGAACGAGCAAACCATTGTCGGTATCTGTCGCCATTCCAATATGGTATTGTTTTTTTAAGCGAATTCGCTCATTCTCCTCATCCAGCTCTGCATTGAATATCGGAAAATCTTTTAATGCAAATACGAGTGCCTTCACAAGGAAAGCAGCCACGGTAATCCGTTGTCCACTATCCTTTAATGCTTGCCGTAGGGAAAGTAAATTTGTCATGTCCACTTCATCAAAATGGGTTACATGTGGAATGGTAAATAACGATTTCGTCATTTTTTTAGCAATTTGTCTGCGAATTCCTCGATAAGGGATTTCATCCAAGACTTCATTTTGGGGTTCTGACCGCTGTAATGAAAAAGTCGTATTAACTGCTGGCTGCTCTTGTTGTGCCGCAAATTGCAATACATCCGCATCCGTTACCCTGCCATCCGGTCCTGTGCCTTGAATGACCTCGATATTCATATTCCGATCTCTTGCAAGCTTTCTTGTATATGGTGCAGCAAGCGCATGAAGTGCAGTTGTATGCTGCTGTATATGTGGCTGCGTTTTTTCCTTTACTGCTGATTGTACCGGTACGGTATGATCTAATGGCTCCACTTTTTCCGTCTGATCAGCTTCAATATATAAAAGTGTCGTACCTACTTCTACCGTAACACCAGGTTCAACCACAATATCTTTCACTATACCTGTACTTGGGGAAGGTAATTCTGCAACCATTTTATCCGTTTGAACTTCTACAAGAGGCTGATCGCTCGTTACTTGGTCACCAACTTTTACAAGATAGCTGACAATTTCCCCCTCTGTCATTCCCTCACCAATATCATGTAATTTTACTTCCAACATATATCCCACCTCATTTCCGGATAGCTTTTTATTAAAATCGATAAACACTTTCTATCTGCTGGGTGATTCGTTTAACTGTTGGCAAATAATGCTCCTCCAATGCAAAAAATGGCACCGGAACATCAAAGCCTGTCACACGTCCAATTGGTGCCCGCAGATGAAGAAAGCATGTATCATTGATTGATGAAATAATGTCATTTCCAAGTCCACCTGTTCGCTGCGCCTCATGAACAATCACTACACGCCCAGTCTTTTGGACGGATGAAGCAATCAGATCCAGGTCAAGTGGATATAGCGTTCGTAAATCAAGCACATCACAATGGATACCTAGTTGCGCTGCTGCCTTTGCTGCTTTTTGTGCAAGCGGAATCATCGCTCCCCAGGCAATCACCGTCAGATCGGTTCCTTCTTCAAGCAGCGCTCCTTTACCAATTTCCACCGTGTATTTTTCTTCCGGCACATCTCCACGCGTCGCACGGTAGCTGCGCATGGGTTCCATAAATATCACTGGATCAGGGTCTTCTATTGCAGCAATTAATAAGCCTTTCGCATCGTACGGATTCGATGGACAAACGACCTTGATCCCCGGCATATGCGTAAACAATGCCTCTGCACTGTCTGAATGTATCTCCGGCGCCCGGATTCCAGCCCCGTATGGTGTACGTACAACCATTGGAACGGAGAATCTCCCCATGGTTTTCATGCGCAACCGTGAAACATGTGTCATAATCTGATCATATGCTGGATAAACAAATCCCATAAACTGCATTTCTGCAACTGGTTTAAAGCCATTTACCGCGAGACCTACCGATGCACCAATAATTCCGGATTCGGATAGGGGCGTATCGACAACCCGCTCCTCGCCAAAATCATCCTGTAATCCCTCTGTCGCACGGAAAACGCCACCATTTTTACCAATGTCCTCCCCAAGTAAAATGGTCGTTTCATCTGCCTCAAGCATGGTCCGCAGCCCTTGATTAATTGCTTGAATCATTGTCATTACCTTTGTGGAGGTTCGACCGGCTTGTATGGCTTCCATTTTAGTTGCCATCACCATCACCCTTTCAAAAATTCAAGATAGAATTCTTTTTGCTCCTGCAGCTGTGGTGGAAGGACCGCAAATACATGGTCAAACAGATCTTCCGGGTTCGGAGCTGGAAATTCCGCCATCCCCTTCACAGCTGTTTCCACCTCGTCATTCAGCTTATCCTGCAATGTTTTTACTGCCTGTTCATCCCAGTAACCATCATTTTTCATAAATCGTTCCAATCGAACAAGCGGATCGACAATATCCTTCCCTTTTCCAGATGGACGATATTTCGTTGGATCATCTGCCGTTGTATGTGCACCTGTACGCCAGGTTACCGCTTCAATTAAAGTCGGACCATTTCCCTCACGTGCTGCTTCTACTGCCCGCTTTGTCTCAAAATAAACCGCAAAACAATCATTACCATCAATTCGAATACCAGGCATCCCATATGCGACTGATTTTTGTGCAATCGTTTTGGAATTCATTTGTCGCTCAATCGGAACCGAAATGGCATAACCATTATTTTGGTTAAATAATATCGTTGGGGTTTGAAAGACACTCGCAAAGTTCAAACCTTCATGAAAATCACCTTCTGATGTTGCACCATCACCGAAATAGGCAATCGCCACGCGGTCTGTACCTTTTCTTTTTTCTGCCCAGGATGCACCGACTGCATGTAAAATTTGGGTTGCAATCGGAACCGCAGCAGGAAAGATGTGCTTTCCAGGCGGGGCTACACAGCCTTCCTGACGACCATTCCAATATAAAAACATCCGCACCATATCGGCACCAAAGGTTAGTGTTGCCCCATGATCACGATAGGTTGGAAAGACCCAGTCGCCTTCTCCAAGCGCAAGCGCACTACCGACCTGACAGGCTTCCTGACCTTCAAATGGGGGATACGTCCCAATTCGCCCCTGTCGTTGCAAGCTTATTGCCTTACGGTCAAACGTACGAATACGGAGCATATGATAATGCAATTGTTGTACAAGTTTTTCATCTATTTGTTCCTGATAAGATGGATCTACTAAACGACCTTCCTCATCCATGATTTGCTTCATTGGAAAGGATGCTTCCATTACACTTCACTCCGATCTGCTAGTTTCGTATCTTCCATTTTGGCCTGATTCCGGGAGAGTAGAAACTATTTCTCCTTCTCCGGTCCTCGAGCCGCTTTTCACAAATACGATTGGCCGCTTCTATCGTACTGACACCATCTAATTTTGCCTGTTGAAATACATCCAACAGACTATAATAGATTTCCTTCGTTTTCATCAACACCCGTTCCTTATTTGCTCCATACAATTCATCAGACACTTGAATTAAACCACCGGAATTGATGATGTAATCTGGCGCGTATAAGATTCCTTTTTCCGCAAGCTGAACTCCATGTGCTTGTGAAGCGAGCTGATTATTCGCGGAACCAGCAATGGCGCGCACCCGAAATTGCGCCAAAGTATCATCATTAATGACTCCACCAATGGCGCAAGGAATAAATATATCAGCATCAGCTTGATAGATTGCGTCTCCATCTACTACCTCAACCGTACCGGATGTGGATTTTGCTACTTCTTGAATCGCTTCAATCCATTCCATATTTAAGTCTGTAACATATAGATATGCACCTTGTTCCAGCAAATGCATCGCTACTTTATAACCTACTTTTCCAAGTCCCTGTAAGGCAAAACATCTTCCACTTAGTTCATTCGAGCCAAATATGGTGTGACAGGTTGCTTGTAAACCATATACCACACCTTTTGCAGTTGGAATAGAAGAATCTCCACCACCGCCAAAGGCTTCCGGCACACCAACGATACAGTTCGTTTCTTTTTGCGCATAAACAAAATCATCCATCGTCGTTCCCATATCTGTACCGGTATAAAATCTACCATTTAACGTTTCAACATATTGACCAAAAGCCCGAAATAATTCCGGTGTTTTATCTGTTTGAGGATCACCGATAATCACTGCCTTCCCTCCGCCAAAATCGACATCTGCTGCAGCGCATTTATAGGTCATTCCCTCGGAAAGTCGAAGTACATCATCTAAAGCTTCGTCCAAGCTTTCATATGGATACATTCTACAACCGCCAAGTGCTGGTCCAAGCACTGTATTATGTATAGCGATAATTGCCTGTAAACCAGATCCTGGATCATTACAAAACATGACTTGTTCATGGCCTGCTATTTTATCCAATACTCTGCTGCTATCATGCGGCGTCATGTCTTTAATCGAGCCCATACGGATTACCTCCTTTATACTTTGTTCAGGTAGTGGTTACAGCAAAGGTTTCATTTCATAAATAAGGGGCTACTTCCTATTCAAGGCGTGTTACGGTTAACTTTTCTTCAATGACTGTTTTAGGAAGAATGACTTGTTTTACTTCGCCAACACCAATTAATCCGTTTATATTATGGGCATCCACCTTCGTAATCACCTGGTTATTCTCATAAGCGATCAGCGTTGCAGTCAGGGTTACTTGGGAATGTAAAGGCGATGGTGCAAGATGCTTGAGCTTTACAGCCGCTCCCATACCTTCCTCATGCTCCTCTAAAAAAGGAAGAATAATCTTTCTGGATACCCATTCCATGTGATATACCATGGCAACGGTTGAATAAGCGGGATGAACCACATCCCCCTCAAAGCTTGCAAACATATCCGCTGTCACTTGAATATCAATGGTTTCTTGCCTGCCGATTTCCATACCTGGCTTCACAGCTGACACCCCTTTTAAATTCTTTGTTTACACAGTGGGAATAGTGCTAATACAGTATAGATCTCCCTTATTAAAGCGCTTACAATTTATTGTTTTTATATAACGTTTATAACGTTATTTACACGTTATTTTATCATCGTGTTATAATGCGGTCAATATGTTGTGAACACAGTAGGAATGAATTTGATCTATACATTGCATTGCTTCCATCCATGTTCAAGCTGCTTCTTAGCATCCCACATCATCTTTTCCAGCAGTTCTTCAACGGTTGGCATATCTGTAATAAGTCCTGCAATTTGACCACCATTCATAAATCCTTGCACGCCATCCCCTTTTAATGCACCGTTCACATGCTGCACTTCTGAGGTTAATTGCTGATATTCCTCTTTCGTGATTCCTTCCGCTTCACGAACAGCGATTTGCTCACCATAGGGAGATCTCAGGATTCTCCTCATCTGCCCAATAGAACGCCCGATGATCATCGTTTCTGTATCTGCTGCTGTCATCACTCGTTTTTTATACGTATCATGAAACGGGGCTTCCTTAACAGAAATAAACCTTGTCCCCATTTGTACCCCGTGAGCTCCTAACATCCATGCTGCAGCAAGTCCTTTTCCATCGGCAATTCCCCCTGCTGCTGCAACTGGAATAGATACTTGCTCCACAATTTGTGGTATGAGGGTAAAGGTAGTCAGCTCCAAATTAGAATTTATACCCGCAGCTTCAAACCCTTCCGCCACTAGCATATCAGCACCTGCTGCAGCTGCTTTTTTTGCGTGTTTTACCGAAGCTACTACAGCCATGACCTTGATGCTATTTCCCTTAAGAATAGGAATGATCGATGCTGGGTTTCCCGCTGATAAGGAGACTGCCCCTACCTGATGCTGTATAGCGAGCATGACCAATTCCTTTGTGTAAGGAGAAACTTGGATTGGTATATTGATTGCAAATGGCTTGTTTGTCAGCCGTTTTGTTTCACAAATAATAGCTTCAACTTCAGCGGGAGACAACGTACCACAGCCAATGGTCCCTAATCCACCAGCTTCTGAAACTGCTGCAGTAAGCTGGGCATTGCTTATATTGCCCATCCCTCCTTGAATGATTGGATATTTAATTTGCAGTAAATTGCATATTGCGTTCATATAGATGATCCTCTCTGTTTGATGGCGCTATGATTAAGTTCCAGTAAAATTTGGTGCTCTTTTTTCTCCAAAGGCGGTTAGCGCCTCCATACGATCTGCTGTAGAAATAGTGAGCTCATATGCCTTTGCCTCCAATGCTAATCCGGTCTGCAAATCCGTATGTAAGCCGTGGTTAATGGCAAACTTGGCTTGACGAACCGCGATGGGACCATTACTCATGATGCTTTCGGCCAGCTCCGTACATGCGGTGTTTAAGGAATCCTTGTCGGTTATTCGTAGAACAAGCCCTAAATCATAAGCCTCCATTGCCGAAATGCGTTTCGCGGTAAAGATTAATTCCTTGGCTTTCATCTCACCAATGCGGCGTGGCAATCGCTGCGTCCCCCCTGCACCTGGAATAATCGCCCAGCTCGTTTCCGTCAGGCCCATCGTGGCATGCTGTGCAGCAAATGCAAAATCACAGGCCAGCATTAACTCCATCCCGCCTCCAAAGCAATAACCATTTACCGCTGCAATTGTAGGCTGCGGTAAATCTTCAATGGCTTGGAAAGCTGCTTGGATTGCTCTTACATTGCGCCTAACCTCAGATTCTGTTAGTCCCTTTCTTTCCTTCAAATCTGCGCCAGCACAAAAAGCTTTTTCACCGGCACCGGTAATCATGACTACATGTACTTGCGAATCGACATGTAGCCTTTCCACAGTTTCTTGCAGCTGACATAGCGTTTCATAATCAAAACAATTTAGTGACGCTGGACGATTAATGGTCACATAAGCAAGCCGATCCTTTATTTCCAACAGCACCTTAGACATCGTGTCACCCTTCCCTTGCGTCATGTTTTATCCATGCACATCATGTATGACCTTCAACGACAAGCGCAATCCCTTGACCAACTCCTACACACATAGTCGCAATACCAAAAGCAGTACCTCGTCGTTTCATTTCATGTAGTAGTGTGGTTAATATCCGCGCACCACTTGCACCAAGTGGATGGCCATATGCAATGGCACCACCATTTACATTGACAATCTCTTCATTCAGGCCAAGCTCCCGAATGCAAGCCAGCGTTTGTGAGGCAAATGCTTCATTCAACTCCACTAACCCAATATCCTCCAGATTTAAGCCTGCCCTGGCGACGGCTTTCTGCGTTGCCGGAATTGGGCCTAGTCCCATCACATGTGGCTCCACTCCTGCAACCGCAGAAGCTCGGTAAGTCGCAAGTGGTTTTATCTTCAGCTCTTTCGCTTTATCCGCACTCATCAAAAGCAAGGCTGATGCGCCATCGTTTATTCCTGATGCATTGCCAGCTGTTATTGTTCCTCCATCGAATAGGGGTCGAAGCTCTCCAAGTTTCTCAAGCGTTGTGTCTGGTCTAGGATGTTCATCTGCGCTCACCCTTACCTCATTTCCTTTTCGATCTTTGTATGACACAACAGCTAATTCATCCTGCAGGCGATTGGCCTGAATCGCCCGCTTCGCTAATTGTTGACTGTGATAAGCAAACTGATCCTGCTCCTGTCGTGAAATGGCAAATTGCTTCGCTACGTGCTCCGCCGTTTGCGGCATGGAATCTGCCCCAAATCGTTCCGTTAGTTTTTCATTTATAAAACGCCAGCCAATGGTCGTGTCAAATAATTCTGTATGACCACGTTGAAACGCCTGAGCTGGTTTTGCCATCACAAGCGGTGCCCGTGTCATGCTTTCTGTACCACCCGCAATAAACACATCCCCATCACCGGCAGCAATCGCTCTCGCTGCATAAATAACCGCATCCAGGCCTGAACCACAAAGCCGGTTAATCGTTGTGCCGGCAACTGAAACTGGTAGACCTGCCAGTAACAGCGACATCCGAGCAACATTACGATTATCCTCACCAGCTTGGTTCGCGTTTCCAAAGACAACTTCCTCTATATGTTCTGGAGCCAATTGGCCATTTCTTTCTAATAATGCTTGAATAACCATTGCACCCAAGTCATCCGGCCGGACATCCTTTAATGCCCCTTTATATCGACCGATTGGTGTTCGGACTGCATCTACTATGACAACGTCTCTCATTGGTTCTTCCTCTCATTCATTACGATAATCATAAACCCCTCTGCCTGATTTCCTGCCCAAACGCCCTGCTTTGACGTATTGTTCCAGCAAGGGAGCTGGTCTGAACTTTTCTCCAAGTGTTTCATGCAAATATCGTAAATTATTTAACCGTGTATCCAGTCCCACCAAATCACCGAGCTCCAAAGGTCCCATCGGAAAATGAAGCCCCAACCTAATTGCTTTATCAATATCTGCCGCTGAAGCTACCCCCTCTTGCAGCATATAAAATGCTTCATTCCCAATCATCGCACTAATGCGGCTTGTGACAAAGCCTGGAAAATCGCGCACATGCACGGTTTCCTTGCCTATATTCTCTGCCAGTCTTTGAATAAGTTGAATCGTTTTATCGCTTGTTTCCAACCCACGAACAATTTCTACCAGCTTCATCCGATGCACTGGATTAAAGAAGTGCATCGCTGCAACCTGTGCTGGTCTTGACGTATAGGAACCAAGCTCAGTCGGACTAATGGTGGAAGTATTTGAAGCAATAACTGCATGTGCTGGTGCATACTGATCCACAGTTGCTAGTATTTCCTTTTTCAAATTCCTTTGTTCAGGAACAGCTTCAATAACGAAATCCGCATGAGATAGGGCTTGCTGAACATCCAAGGTCGTCGATAAACACGCTTCCAGATGCTTAGCTTGCGATGCCGTTACCTTGCCACGCCCCATACCCGTTTGGACCAACTTAGAAATTGCGGTAGATGCATCCGCAAGCTGTTGCGCGTGCACATCGACTAAAATGGTTTGATATCCGGAAAGGGCTGTCGAATAGGCAATTCCTCGCCCCATCACGCCGGCACCGACTACTATAATTGTGTTGATCTTCATCATAGACTTCCTTTCTTACACGCCAAATGGATTAATTGGCTTGGCACCATAATAGGCGAGCACACTTTTATCCTCCATATAAAGATCCAGTGTTTCAACACAAAGCTCCCGGCCAAATCCAGACTGCTTATAGCCGCCAAATGGCGTTCCTGGAAAAGCAGAGAATGGACTATTTACCATCACAATGCCAGCTTGAATTTGATGGGCCACCCGGGTCGCGCGCCCTTGGTCTGTCGTCCAAATAGCAGAACCTAAACCATATGTGGTATCGTTGGCACGCTGGATAACGTCCTTTTCATCTGTAAACTTTTCCACCACAACGACCGGTCCAAAAATCTCTTCCTGTACGACCTTCATATCTGGCGTGACATCTGTAATGACTGTCGGTGCATACCAATGGCCATTTTCAAGGCCTTCCAAATGCAATTTCTTCCCACCTGTTGCAATGGTTGCACCAGCTTCCCTGGCAGACTGCACATAACCATCGATAATCTCCAATTGTTCCTTGCTAATGATAGAGCCTAAATGAGTCGTCTTATCAAACGGGTCGCCTAACTGCAGTTTCTCTGTTTTCGCAATAAACTGCTCCATAAATGTTTCATAAATAGATTCATGGACGAACATTCTAGAACGCGCCTCACAGGACTGACCTGTATTAAAAAAGATCCCGAATAATGAACCCGCAACGGCTGCGTCCATGTCCGCATCTTCAAAGACAATATTCGGTGATTTACCACCCAGTTCCAAAGTAATGCGTTTCAATGTTTTAGATGCCTTTTCCATAATGTCCTTCCCGGTTGGTGTCGAGCCGGTGAAAGCTACTTTATTAATGGCTTCATGCTTCACCAAATAATCCCCTACGACTGCTCCTGATCCCGGTAAAGTATTTACTACTCCCTCCGGAACACCGGCCTCGTGGCAAATTTCATTTAATAAAATGGCTGTAATTGGTGTAAGACTTGCAGGTTTAATAATGACAGAACAGCCAGCAGCAATCGCTGGTGCAATTTTCCACGCAGCCATCATGATTGGATAATTCCAGGGAATAATCTGGGCGCATACCCCGACTGGTTCCTTATGTGTGTAGTTAAAAAATCCGTATGGCATATTATTTACCTTGCCGCGATGACCAACAATTGCTCCTGCATAGAATTCAAAATCCTCAATAGCCTGGTTGATTTGAACCTGTGCAGCACCAACAGATTTACCACTATTTAATACTTCCATCTTCACAAGCTCTTTAAAGCGCTGGCGCATGATTTCAGCAATTCGATTCAATACCCTGGAACGTTTTCCTACCGGATACTTACGCCATTTTCCATGATCAAATGCATCCCGTGCTGCTTGAACCGCTTTTTCTGCATCATTTTCCTGTGCCAATGCAATCGTTGCAAGGACTTCCCCCGTTGCTGGATTGAAGGTTTCGAATGTATCTCCAGCTGCTCCGGCCACCCGTTTTCCGTTGATCACCATGTCATAATGCTTACGTTTCATTTCTCCTGTTTCCGTGATTGCTTCACTTGTTATTGTTTTTTCCATCATCGTTTTCCTCCCGATTCACTACCAGAGAAATTCGGCTTACGTTTTTCTTCAAAAGCAAGCATACCTTCCCGGTGTTCATTTGAAAGGCCAGCAATTCGCTGAGCCTGTGCTTCTGCCTCCAGCATGGCATCATATGGCATATGCATTCCATCCATCATGTAGCGTTTCACTAATCCAAAAGCGGTTGTTGGCAAAGCTGCCAGCTGCTCCGCAAACGCAATGACCTGTTCCTCCCAAAAGGCTGCTTCTATCCATTCTGTAGCAAGCCCAAGCTCCACTGCCTCCTCACCCGTGATTGGCTTACCAATGGTGGCGATTTCTAATGCTTTGGCATAGCCTACTAATCTTGGCAGTACATACAAAAACCCGGAATCAGGGATGAGTCCAATATGCATAAAAGCGGGCACAAATTTCGTCTGTTCTTGTACGATACGAAAATCACAGCCAAGTGCAAGGCTCATCCCTGCTCCAGCTGCTACACCTTGAACAGCCGCAATAATTGGCTTGGGTGTTTTTTTCAATTCCTTCATCATCGGATGGTAGCGTTCCCGAAGAAATGCAGCGTGGTTCGTCGTTTCATCCACGCCTTCTAAGTCCTGACCAGCACAAAAAGCCTTGCCGCTGCCGGTAATTACGATGGCACGAACTTCCTTATCACGAGAAGCTTGCTTCAAGGCACGTATCATTTCTTTGTTCATCATTTCTGTAAAAGCGTTATATGCTGCTGGTCTGTGGAGGGTCAGCGTTGCAACGCCATTTCTTTTTTCATACAGGATTGTATCCCATCCCATGCTTTAATCCCCCTTAAAGGAAGGCGGCCGTTTTTCCATAAACGCTTGCATGCCCTCCTGCTGATCATTTGATGAAAAGGCTAGGTAAAAGTTTTTCCTTTCTACCGTCATTCCTTCCTGCCTTAAGTCAAAGGCTGCATCAACCGCTTCTTTGATGAGTTTCATCGCGAACGGTGCACGTGTTGCTAACTGGCTTGCCAACCGCATCGTTTCTTCTTCCACGAGCTCCGGGGCCACCAAACGATTGACGATTCCGTACTGGTAGGCAACCTCTGCCGGCATGCGTTCGCCTAACCAAATCCATTCCAATGCCTTCTGTCTGCCCATCATCTTCGTCAAAAGCTGTGTCCCTCCTGCTCCAGGCATAACACCAAGGGTTACCTCCGGAAAACCAAACTGGGCATCCGCTGCTGCAATAATTAAATCGCAATGCAATACAAGCTCAAAGCCACCACCTAAGGCATACCCATTTACAGCAGCCAATAGCGGCTTTTTAATGAGACGAATCCGATCCCAAACAGCAAATTGATTGAGCTGTTCCAGGGAAAACGGTGTATCATCTATCATTTCCTCAATATCCGCCCCCGCGGCAAAAGCTTGGTGATTCCCTTTTATTACAATCACCCGAATCGCTCTATCTTGATCAAACTTCTCCAATTGCTGCACAATCTCATCGACCATTTGCCGATTCAGTGCATTCGCCACTTCTGGACGATTCAACTGGATCACACCAATATGGCCATCAACAGTAGCTTGAATATAGTCAGTCATCGACTTCTTCACCAATCATGAGTGTCACCAAATCACCTGCAAACTGCATCACATCCTTACCAGAAGCTTTTCCTTCATCTGTTTTCATTGCTTGCTGTAGTGAATCCAAATCATCATAAACCATTTCACAGAGTAAATAATATTCACTTTTCCCCATCGGAGAACCAATGATTTTGGTTACTTTCATATCACGTAATCCAGGAATTTTACGCGTTAAAGGGGCATGTGTATGAAAATAATGTTCATCAAACTTCTCCTGATCCGCTGGTTGCTTGTACAATGCAATCACTTTGGCCATTCAATTGTTCCTCCTCATTTTGTTATCTATTCATAAACATATTCCACGACCGGTTTCATTGCTTCAAACGGATTTTTACAGGCAATGCAATAGAGAATACTCCTGCAGGCAGTTGGTCCAAAAACATTTTCCATAGATGTATAGTCTGATCCACAAAATGGACAATCAACGGTCCATTCCTCACCTGGCTGATAATTTTCCGGCGGCGGTGATATACCATGCTTTTTCAGCCGTTCCTTTGCTACATCCGTAATGTTGTCGGTTGACCATTTTTCTTCAAATGTAAATGCCACCGAGCAGCTTTCTACCCAATCCATCGCCTCCACTGCCTGCTTCACATCTCTTTCAATAAAATCCAGTGCTGGGCAGCCAATAAAGGTCGGCACCATCTGAATGGCAACGTGATTCCCGGTAATTACTACTTCGTGAATCATCCCTAAATCGAACACACTCACTGTAGGAAGCTCTGGATCATCAACCGTTCTTAACACAGCTTCAATCGCTATGAATCGTTTCTTTTCCTCCACAAGCCTTCCCTCCGTTCAGCCGTTTTACCATACTGCTTCACGATCACTGTTATAAACTTCTGACAGGATATGCAGCGCATGATCTAAATCAGCTGTATGCTCCCCAAATCTTCCAGATCCAAGTTGTTTTTCAAGCGGTCCTGCAGGCATATGCTGTATAACCTCCTGCACCTCCGAAAACCAAGCAGCCCACAAGGTTTCCTCATCCGCTATCAATCCAGCCTCCTGCATCTCCGTGCCATATGGTCCAAGATCAAAGGCATCACCAAATTGCCGCCATGCTTCTTCCACACGTTGCTGTATTCTAGCGGCAGCATCTTCATTTGCCTCCTGCAGCTGTTGAAACCATAATCGCCAATGGGCTAAATGATAAGGCTGCTCCATCAAAACCTTCTTCGCCACATTTGCGAGCGGCCGATAAGAACAGTTTGTAATCGCTTCCAACTTTACTTTTTTAAAGACTTCATATAAGAAATACCGCACAACCGTTAAGGCCCAATCATAATAGGGATCTTCCAAATAAGAGCCATCCCCATTCCGTTTCTCCGCATAGACTGTATTTTTCCGTTCCTTTGCAGGTCGGGCATGCGCTAATTTATCCGCATCACCTGCTCCCAAATCCTCCAACAAGGAATAGAAAAGAAATGCGTGCCCCATTGTGTTTTGTGTAATGGAAGAAAAAGCAACATCTTCCTCGACATGCGGAGCTAAACCAAGCCATTCAGAGCCGCGAAAAGAAATGAGGAAATCATCATCTGCCAGCTGATAAAGCAAATCCTTTAATGCCAGCGCATAGATTTGATTTTCCAATGCTTGTTTAGGCGATTCGATGGCAGTCATGATTTCTTCACCTCTTTCCAGGAGAGAATTTCTTTTTCATCCAGCATGCCTTGCTCTTTTTCACGCCATTTTTTTCGTAAATAGCCATAGCCTTTTGTCGTCCGATAATCTTTATTATCCAAACGTTTGGTCCAATTCTGCCGCTCTTCACTTGTCATGGCGCGGATATGACTTTTTTTAACGACCCATACATCCAGCACATCCTCCCGGCGCATAAAATTTTCCTGTGCCATGATCAATGCCATTTCTTCATTTGGGGCTAATAAGCTGAATTGATGTTGAACCGGAGCCTTTGCACTTCGCTTACTAAAGACTTCATATTCCTGGTAAAAATTTGTTTCATTTGTTCCCATCCCGTCTGCTCCCTCCTTAGCCCACTGGCTGTGCTGCCAACGCTCGCCTAACCCAGCGATTGTTTTCATAGGCAATTTCCCGTAAGCGTAAACGCTCCTTTGAACGTGGCCCTTGATTCCGGATGATTTTCTTAAACTCCTCCCAATCAGGCTGCTGATAGATCCATTCTTCCTTTTCTTCATCATAATGACAGGTTTCATCTGGAACCGTGAGTCCTAAAGAAAATACACGCGGCATATATTTACTCAAAAATGCTTGGCGCAGCTCCTCATTCGTACTTTTGCGAATACGATATTTAATCATGATATCCTGCTTGGAAGAGCCGGTCGTTGCAGCGGATGCAGGTCCAAAGAACATCAAAAGGGATGGCCACCATCGATTTAATGATTCTTGTAACATGTCCCGCTGTTGTTTTGTACCCTCTGCTAATGCCATAATGATAGATTCACCATGCTGGGCATGAAATACTTCCTCCGCACAGATTCGTTGTAAAGCACGTTGATATGGACCATAGGAAGCATCAAGCATATTGGTTTGAGAAATGATTGCCGCTCCATCCACAAGCCAGCCAACCATCCCGGCATCTGCCCATGTTTTGGTAGGCATATGAAAGACGTTATGGAATTTTAAATCACCATTTAATAAATCCTTCATCAAATTTTCACGATTCCTGCCAAATGGACGCATTAAATCTTCTGTTACACGTAATAGCAGCTGGCCATGGCCCATTTCGTCCTGAACCTTCGCCATAATCCCGAGTTTCCTTCTTAAAGTCGGTGCTTTTGGAACCCATTCTTTTTCTGGGAGCGCCCCCATAATTTCACTTATCCCATGCATGGAAATGAGCTTGATAAGCGCTTGTCGATAATCATTTGGCATCCAATCATCTGCCTCTATTTTCTCCCCCGCCTCGATGCGGGCCATAAACTGTTCATACTTCTCTTGATCATCTGCCATATATGCTGTCGTTTGCGAATCACCATCTTCTACATAGTTATACATCGCAGCATCACTCCATTACGATTATTTAACGTCATCTTAACAAAATGTTATACGATAAGCAAGAATAAAAATAATTTTCTAATTATAAAGATACTTTATATTGATTAAATCCCTATAACATGGCGTTGTTTCATTTATCATGTTACTATTATCCTATTATTCAGCTATTAGAATCATACGTTATATTGATATTCCGTTTTATTTTAGTCATGCAATTTAAAAGGATATAGGATGAATCTTTTCTGCCGTTATAGTACACTAAAGAGCAGATTAGCCTTTTACAACACATTTACAACAGATAAAGAAGGGATAACAAATGGAAAAACAGTTCAATACAAGATCCATGATATTTACCTTATTTGGAGATTATATCCGCCATTATGGCAATGTCATATGGATTGGCAGTCTCATTCGATTACTGGAAGAATTCGGTCATAATGAACAGGCGGTTCGAGCAGCAGTATCCCGTATGAGCAAGCAGGGCTGGGTTCAATCAGAACGACGTGGCAATAAAAGCTATTATTCTTTAACAGAGCGCGGGCAGGCCCGAATGGAAGAAGCATCTAAACGAATTTACCAATCGGAAGCACCGGAATGGGATGGTACATGGCGGATGCTCATCTATACCATTCCAGAGGAAAAGCGCCATCTACGGGATGAATTACGTAAGGAGCTCGTATGGAGCGGTTTCGGTTTATTATCGAACAGCTGCTGGATTACACCAAATCCACTTGAAGAGCAAATTACCAGGCTACTGGATAAATACAATATTCACCCATATGTATCTTTTTTTAAAGCAAGCTATGAAGGAATGGAAACACCAGCAAGTCTTGTACAAAAATGCTGGGACCTGGAGGAAGTGAATGCCAAGTACGCCCAATTCATTCAGGAATACAGCCAAAAATATATTATTGAAAAAAATAAAATAGAAAAAGGTGAAATGAGTGATGGCAGCTGTTTCGTCACATGTGCCTTGCTCGTTCATGAATATCGAAAATTCTTATTTATTGATCCAAGTCTGCCAAAGGAATTACTGCCAGAAGAGTGGCTAGGAGATTCGGCTGCCTCGCTTTTTCAAGACTATTACAATGTGCTGGCAACCCCGGCCAAACGATTTTTTGAAACTGTATTTGAACGTG
Organism: Ornithinibacillus gellani; assembly: GCF_003730295.1. Taxonomy (GTDB): domain Bacteria; phylum Bacillota; class Bacilli; order Bacillales; family Amphibacillaceae; genus Ornithinibacillus_A; species Ornithinibacillus_A gellani. Next base: position 1,163 of record NZ_QTSZ01000047.1, on the reverse strand, counting down.
GTGAAGTTGGTCAAAAGATAAATTCCTAAATGGACAGGGGAAAATAAACTGAAACTTCAATCCGTGGGGTTTTTTCCTTCACCCACGGATGGTTAGTTGAACGAATCAGGCCTTAACTGGCTGTTGATCCCCCGCTTACCATGCTGGTTATCAACAAAAATTCTTAAAGGACGGGGATTACAGCCATCTGTGACAAATTTGTCGGGGAATATCTGAAAACGCTGTGCTACTTAGGATGATAGAAATGGAAGCTTCATCAGGATAGAACGGGGAAATTTGCAATCAATCATGATTTGAGAAATTATCCAAAACACCAGGACATATATGAGATGCCATATGAAACATAAAGGAGATTGACCCCGTCCGTTGCGGAGCAATCTCCTTTCCTATTATCCTGAAACTAGGTTGAAGTAGTCTACTACATTCAATCTATCCGTTCAAAAATCTCCTTTTGTTTATAGTCCTTACCATTGCCAACATACGTACGAATGGTTTCTTCAATTAATTCCATATCCTTATCTGTCAAAGTCCGGACAACCTTACCCGGTGAACCAATGACGAGTGAGCGTGGTGGAATAACCTTACCAGATGGAATAAAGCTGTTCGCACCAATTATCGAGTATTCCCCAATATCCGCACCATCGAGCACTGTCGCTCCCATCCCTACAAGAACACCCTTTCGCAATGTACATCCGTGGACAATTGCATTATGGCCAATCGTTACTTCATCTTCTAATATGAGTGGGAACCCCTCATATAAGTGACAGACTGAATTTTCCTGGATATTGCATCGGTCACCAATCCGAATTGGTCCTTCATCTCCACGTAAAACCACATGGAACCAAATACTGGCGTAAGCACCAATTTCTACATCACCAATCACCTTAGCACCGTCCGCTATGAAAGCTGTTTCATGAATCTTTGGAATTTTATCCTTGTAACGATAAATCATCAACAATCCTCCCCCATAACATTTGCCACTTTACCTATACCTTAATAGACGAACTGGATGAAGGTCAATACATTCCCTATTTACGGTTGAGTCAAGTATTTGTGGGAGATTTTTAAAGTACCTTATTTTGTATGGTTTTAGCCCCAGTTTTGGTAGCGATTTCAGGTTTGTTTCCACTCATATGTTCAGTGCCTTATTATTTTTTAAATTC
>NZ_QTSZ01000040.1 GCF_003730295.1 Ornithinibacillus gellani | reverse complement strand
ACCACCTTTAAATACTTTAACTACTATTAATAATACCCTTATATATTTAATAGTTAAAGCACTGTAATTAAAAAATCCTAAACTTCGAGTACTTAGAGTACTCTAGTTTAGGATACTATGTTTAAAACGTCGCCACTAGGGTGGTTATGCCCGATTATAGGTACACTTTTAGGCTTTAACCATTATACGCTACATTATACTCTCTATCCGTTGATGTTAATTTGTTTTTAATTTTGCCAAATTTAAAATTATAAAGGCTAAATGTAGCAATAAATATTATAAAAAGTTAAAATATAAGTAACAATATTTGGGGTAGGTTGATCATATGGAGCTAAGTGAATCTTACAGGTTTATTGTAAAAGAGATTAGAGAAGTTGATGGTAATAATAAAATCGTATCGATAATGATACATAACCTAAGAACAAACATTCAAGTACCTCATCCGATTACAGAATTTATAACTGTAAAATATGCATACCGTGGCACATCATTAAATTCGCAACTGTTACCGGCCAGAGTAGTATGTCGTTTTTTGAACTACATTATTAAATCAATAGCTGAAAAAGACAAATTGTTCATGCAGCTCTCAATTACGGGTTTAAAAAATCTGAACCTATATCATGGCAGCAATTATATTTCTCACCTAACAAGAAATGGTTTATCGAGGAGCACGATTAAATTATATGAAGGCGTACTCACTAACTTTTTTGTGTTTTTAAGCGAGAATAACTATATCAATGAAAAGATAGAGGTTGAATTTAACTATTACAAAGATAGAAGAACGGTTAGATCGTTATTTGAAAAAAGCCATCTGCAAACTAAATATCCTTCTTCAAAAAAGTCAAATACTACTTTAAAACTAAAAGATTTCGGTAAGAATCGTTATGAGCTTATGATCTTATTCATACAAGTGGCTAGAGCTGTTTCGCCAGATATTGCACTAGGTATTTGTTTTCAATTTTATGGTGGATTACGTAGAGGTGAAGTTGTAAACGTTACCAAATTGGATTTGGAAGTAACACCAAATGAATCCCTGATGGTTCATATAAAGGACAATAGACATATCCTATTTCCACATTTAGAAGATACTTCGAACGAGTTTCCGAAAAGAACAAATTATCTTAGCCCTAGGCTCTGTAAACAAACGATAATGGATATCCCTTTAGTTTGGGAAGTTTATTTTAAACATATGGATTACCTTCAAAATATGAAACTAAAAAATAAACAGGCACTATTTATAAATAAAGAGGGCAATCCAATGTCTGGTAAGGTTTATGACCGAAGGTTCAATAAAGTGAAAAAGCGTTTTTTGGAGGAATTATTAAAGCAAGGTAGATATGAGGATTACACGTTATTAAGTGAAAGTTATTGGTCGACGCATATAGGCCGGGGAATCTACAGTAATATTCTGTTTGACATGAAACTTACACCTACTCAAATAGCTATTGCAAGGGGTGATACTAATATTAATTCATCCATGGAGTATGTAGACGAAAAAACAACTATAAATGCAATTAAAGACAATTTGCCTCGGATCACAAAGTTAAGTGGGGTATATTTCCAAAAATAAATAAAGGAATAATTTCACAATCACAGGAGGGAAATAATTTGGAAGATAATCTTATTGATTTGTCCTCATTTTATTACAATAAACAAAATATCCCTGTCACTAAGAATAAAGTAAAACTCCTGATCCAAGAGGGCCATCTTACTGTTAATAGAATTGACAATGTAGCCTATTTTAATCGTGATGAAATAATGAAAGTTGTTCATTTTGAAAAGGACTTATCGGAAAACTATTTAAGTACAGATAGTTTTCTACAAACTGTTTGTAGATCGTCTAGTTCCACATCCTATAGGGAACATTTAAGCGAAATACTATCCAAGTTGTTTATTGCATAATAAAAGTTGATAGTATTGCAACCAAAATGTGAGAAGGGTGCAAAAAAAGAAAAAGGCTTGCCAGCCCAATCAAAAAACTCTATCGTTAATAGTGACCAAACTAATTAATG
>NZ_QTSZ01000039.1 GCF_003730295.1 Ornithinibacillus gellani | reverse complement strand
AGGCTGCCTTCGGCAATTGCATCTCCTGGAATGGTTGCTTTATATTCCCCGCTCTTATAATCACCGGAAATACGATTTGCAGTGACTTCTACCGTCTCACCATCCTGTTCATAGTGAAGGGTAACAGAAGTGACGCTAATATTATCTGATACATCAATGTGCAAGTCCAAATCCATTCCAGCATATGTTTCTGCCGGTGCTGTGTGTTCGTACGTTGGTGCTTCATCGTCTTCCCCTTCTTGGGTCACTTGTCCTTCAATTGTTCCAAGTCCATCCAAAATAGAAGAAACAGCGTCATATGCATTCACCAAACCATGTCCAAATCCATTGTTCGGAGTCTCTGGATATTCATCATCTGTCATCGGAATGGCGGTATTGATTAATACTTGTTCCATCTCATCAACGGTGATATTGGCGTTTACTTGACGCAATAATGCAGCGACGGCAGACACTGCTGGTCCGGACATAGATGTACCATTCCAACCACCTTCATAGCCGCTTCCCGGAACCGAGGAGCGAATATTGACACCAGGTGCTGAAATATCTGGCTTGATTTCATCATAAGGGGAAGGGCCTCTTAGTGAAAATCCAGCAAGATTATCATTGATATCGGTTGCACCTGTCGCAAAAGAAATAGGGTAGTTGGCAGGTACAGCAACAGATCCTGGTCCACCTGGGTTAAACAGGTCAACGTTTCCAGCTGAAAACTCAGGGAAGATTTCAGCATCTCTCCACGCTTGGACTGCATCCCAATACCACTCATCCAGTCCTGGTCCACCGCCCCAAGAGTTATTTACCACATCTGGAGCCATGTCCACCCGTCCACCAGGGGCAAGCATCCACTCTGCTGCATCAAGCAGAATTTGGTCTGTTGTGCTGCCTGCAGCGTTAAATACTTTAGCCGCAATCCATTTTGCACCCGGTGCCACACCGACTTGGTTCGAGCCGTCCGGCTCACTGCCAACCATCGTACCGGTCACATGTGTACCATGTCCATGGTCATCATATGGCGCATCCTGTGCACCAAAGCCATCATGGAAGCTGTACGTATGATCAACCTCTCCTGTCGCACTGTCATAGCCGCGATATTTTTCCATTAATGCAGGGTGATCCCACTGCACACCGGAATCCAGGCTTCCTACAACTGTTCCGGATCCGTCAATCCCCATGGACCAAACCTGTGGTGCTTGGACACGCTCAACGTTCCACTCTACATTTTCCAAAGTTGATTTTGGTGTAGGCTCTTTCGTTATCGTCGCTCCAAGCAGGCGGCGTTCTTCATTCGGTAAAATCTTATCTACCTCGGAAAATGCCGCAATTTGTTCCGCGATTTCCTTTGTAGCTGTTACTGCAATTCCATTCACAATATGATAAGAATGGAAGCTTTCCACTGCACCTGCAGCTTCCTGTGATTCTAAAAAGGAAACCACATTTGCCTGTGTTTCCAGCGCAACGGATTTCAACTCAGAAACAACAGCTGAACGCTGAAGAAACTTAGCCTTGTCCGCTGATAAGCTATGTTTTTTTGCATCCTGCTTTGCCTGTTTGGCAACAGCAGTTGTATCCGCTTTTTCCTTAAACTTCACCAAAAAAGTTACTGTGTCATCCTTCTTAAAAGCATCCTGTAGCCGTTTTGATACTTTTTCTTGTGCAGTTTTTGATTCATTCACAGACACGCTAGTGCCTTTATCCGACTGATTTTTTTGGGCAGCTTGAGCTGTAGCCATTGTCGGGGCAATCATAGAAAGAATCAGCAAAAAGGTGGCAAGTATACTAAACGCTTTGACTTTCATTTGTCTGTTTATCCTCAAATTGTTTCCTCCTCTATTGTTTGAATAGCTTGTTGAAACAACGTGATGCGTTTTTGTCCCCCCTTTTTTTATGACAGATTTGACAAAGCATGGGTGAATGTGGAAACTCTTGTTGTCCACCTTCACTATATGGCAAAATGAGGCTAATAGGTGTCGAATACTGTCGAGGCAAAACTGAATATTCCAAATTGAATCATTCGTACTAGATAACGCACAAATGCGGTCTAGGTGAATGGTAGG
>NZ_QTSZ01000038.1 GCF_003730295.1 Ornithinibacillus gellani | reverse complement strand
CTGTTACCCTTCACTATGAACAGGATGGTGAGACGGTAGAAGTCACTGCAAATCGTATTTCCGGTGATTATAAGAGCGGGGAATATAAAGCAACCATTCCAGGAGATGCAATTGCCGAAGGCAGCCTGACCTACTACTGGACTTTGAATGATTTCGGTAATAATGAAGTGCAAACAGATGACTACACAGTTGACGTGAAGCCTGGCATCACTGTTGGCTACTTTGAGGATTTTGAATCTACTATAACAGGCTGGTATTCTTTTGGAGATAATGATACATGGGAGCACGGTGCACCTACCACTGGTCCAGAGGAAGCATATTCTGGAGACAAGGTGTATGCGACCAATCTTTCCGGTAACTATGCCAGCAGTATGGATGCCATTCTAGTGATGCCCCCAGTTGAATTGCCGGAGGGACAATCCTTCCTTCAATTTAAAAACTGGTACAATTTTGAGGAATCCTCTACAGGCAGAGCCTGGGATTATGGACATGTCGTTATTTCATCAGATGGACAAGAATGGACTGAATTGACAATGTTCCAAGGCCTGTCCGAGGGATGGGAAAATACAGAAATTGATTTAAGTGAATATGCTGGACAGACTGTATTACTAGGCTATAAAGCATTTTCTGATGGAAGCGTAACTAGAGATGGTTGGTATATTGATGATGTTGCTTTATCAGATGTGTCACAATATGATAATGACGAAGAACCACCGACCTTTGAACATGTATCACCCTTGGAAACCTATACAGAAATGGATGTCTTCCTCTCTGTAGATGTAGCGGACAATCTAAAGCTCAATACAGTCGAACTTTCTTATGAAAATGCAGATGGAGAGTGGCAGACGCTTGATGCCACACAAGAATCCGGCAGTGAACGCGCTGGAACATTTACAGCTGTTATTCCTTGGGAAGATATTGATGGTAAAGAGGAATTGCCATATAAATGGATAATATCTGACTATGGTAGTAATATCACTGAAAGTGATGTTTATACTATTGAGGTTAAACCAGGTGTAACGGTAGGCTATGAAGAAGACTTCGAGAATGCTGCTGCTGGGTGGTACTCTTTTGGTGACAATGATAGCTGGGAATGGGGTTCACCAGAATCCGGACCGGAAAATGCTGCATCAGGAGATCATGTTTTTGCTACAAATCTTACCGGAACATATGACACCAATATGCGTGCAACACTTGTTATGCCTGCCATTGATCTTCCAGAAGGAAGTCATGCATTACAATTTGACAGCTGGCATGAATTTGAGGAATCCACCTCTGGGACAGCCTGGGATTACGGTCAAATTGTTATTTCAACCGATCTGGAAGAATGGACTGAATTGCAAAAATTCCAAGGTCTTACAGAGGATTGGGAAACAGTAACCATTGACCTATCGGATTATTCTGGTCGAGTCTATATTGGATTTTATGCTTATTCAGACGGAAGTATTGTAAAAGATGGCTGGTATATTGATAACGTATCACTTATAGATACTTCTGAAGATGATCAAGGAGCAAATATTAGTCTTGGTATTTCAAATGAAAAACAAAAAGAAATTGATATTCCTGTATTGCAAAAAGAGTCCACCCCACAAACTTGGACATTAGACCGGAGCAATGAAAAAAATACAGCAGATAAAGATATTGGATTGGCGCAGCTGCCAATGGCTGCCAAGGTAAGTGTACTTGAAAGTGGTCGTTCCGTGAATACCAATCCGCAGGACGGAAGCTATGCATTGATGCATGCTACAGGAACCTTCACCTTGAAGGCGGAGGCCTATGGCTTTGAATCTGCTGAACAATCAGTTGAAGTTGAAGCAGATGAAACATCAACAGCGAACTTTACTTTACAGGAAATACCGCAAGGTACAATTCAAGGTACCGTTACAGATGAAGCAACTGGCGAACCGGTTGAAGATGCCACCCTACTTCTTGTAGAGGACGCAAACGTGACACCTGTTCAAACAGATGCAGATGGAAATTATCAACTAACTGCCTATGAAGGTACGTATACGTTGAAGATTAGTGCGCGTGGCTACCACGGGCAAGAAGCAGAAGTGACCGTTGATGGAGATGTCACTGTTGACTTTGCGCTAGAACCATTTTACATGGTTCCAGGTGGCGAAATTGGTTACGATGACGGTA
>NZ_QTSZ01000041.1 GCF_003730295.1 Ornithinibacillus gellani | reverse complement strand
AGTTTTACTGGCGACAGTTATAGGGTGAGACACGCACTATCGAATCATCAAACAGAATAAGAAAAGGGCTTGGCAAAGTTCTCGACTTTTCATTGCATTATTCTCAACTTATTGCTTGCAAAACACACAAGTGTAATCAGGTATATAAAATAAATACTGTTAGCTACATGAATTCACTATATTTCAATAAATCTGACGTGGAAAGATTCATTGATAATGCATATCACAGAGACGAACTTTTGCATAAATTAAACATCAATATTTATATCTACGAAACCATTGTACATACCGAGAATGTAAATTTAATCAGAATCTCAAAGAACACAGAATACATCGCTGAATCCGATTTAACCAAAGTAAAAATATTATCAAAAAAGTTTTCTCCTAAAGAACATAAAGCTAAATGGATCAAAGGAACAACAATAATCAATAGTCGTATTTTTTCGAAATTGGTTAAGAAAAATGAAACCTTGTATAAACTCTGTCTCGAAAATTCAATTAAACACTTTAGGAATCGCGATAAAATTTTATATGTAGAGTATCATTCTCTTTCATCGTTCTACAGGAAACATTTAAATTTATCAAAGCACTACTATACTTTTACAGAGATTAGAAAATTATTTGGTATGAATAAAACTTCAATTTCCATTTTAAAAGCCTACTTTGTCCCTAATTTATTTGGGGTGTGTGAAAAGTTGGATATTAGATATTTTAAAACGGGTCAGCAACTTTTAGGAAACAATATTTTTTTCAAAAAAGAGCATATCAATAAATTCTTAACTAATTATATATCCAATAAAGAAGTGGTTAATCAATACAATATTACTTACCATCAATTAAACTTCTTGATCAATTATCACAACATTGAACAGATTGATTTGCACGTTAGATTAAAGTTCTATGAACGAAAAGAAATTGTTGAAATGTTTAACAAAGATGATACATGGCTGTATCTTGGGGAAAAGGAGAAATTCTATTCTCTAAAACAAACCTTACAACTTTTGAAAATATCAAATAGTGAACTTTCCACTATTAGAAAAGAAACTAAACTGTCATTTTATAACTTTCACACCACAACCCATTACTACAAAGCAGAAATAAATGATCTATTAAAACTCAAACAGGATATTACAGAGAAGTATGTTCCTTCGTCTTTAGTTTCTGAGGCACTTGGAGAGCATTACTTTAGATACTTTAAAAACAGAAAAAAACCAAAGGGTATCGAAAGATACGCTTTCAATAATAGCTCTCCAACATTCTTGCTTTTTCCCAAATCGGAGTACGAAAATTTATTACAACAGAAAGAACATCAAGAACTATTAGATTATGTATCATATATTGATCCACTTTCAGCTTTTTACGAACTACTAAAAATAAATGGCATTAAATTTCACGAACAATCACCTATTACACAACAATATTGGTTCGATTACTGCACCGATTCTATTCTATATAACAATAAAACAAAAGAAACTGTGCCTTATTTTGTAAATACCTTAGTAAAATGCACTAGTTTACTATCGGACTTTATTTTGGATTCGGAATTACATCTAAAATCGAGCAATGAAATAAATCTTGGCTTACTAAATTCGAACACTCCAATTAGCCATCGAAATATTTTAATACCTTTTATTAATAAGCTTTATTATGGATTAATTCAAGATAACATCAAAAGTTCATTTAGGATACAAAAAATAAAAAAAACATTCACATCCAAAAGTTCTGTAAATCAAGACATGGATATATACGACTACCCTACTTTTAAGGAAGTTTACTCATATGTAAATAACCTTAGTCATAGGGAGCCTGCAATAAATGACGGTTTACTTAGAATCTCCCCTGCTACATCAAAGCTTTGTAATGAATATGCCTATTCATGGCTTTATATATTATTACACCTAAGCAATGCTTGGAGACATAGAGATATATGTAACCTAAGAATGATTGATATTTCTTTTCTAAATATAAAGTCATTAAAAGAGTTTAGAAATAGAAATCTTGCCAACGATGAGGTAGATAAAATCGTTAATTTGCTTTTAACAAAGGAATACACCGTTTCTAAAACTAAGGCTATCAATAACTTTTTTATATCTGATAACATAAAAGTCGCTGTTGCGAACGCCTATGTAATTTGTCATTTGATAAATCAACATTACTTTCCTACTTTAGATAATATTATTAATTTCAATAATAAAAAAAATAATTTTCTCGACACACACAGCAATAATTTTTTTAAGAGTTTTCCTAAAGAATTCAAATTTAAAAACAGAAAGATGAATAGAACATTGCTTACTATCATGTATACACTACTAAAAAAGGAAAAACATAGTGGTGCTGCCCTTAAGATTGCTCAGCGACTTCGTTCGCATAAAAGCGAGGAATCAACCAATATGTATATTAAAATCCCAGATGAAGATATTAATGAACTTTCCATAAATTTATTTAATCGTGGAATATTTGGTTACATACCAAAAATACTTAGTGAAATAGTTTATGGAGGTACAAGCGATCTGACAAAGGAAACAAACAATATTCTAAAGTTAAAGTCAGTATTTAAGGATATTTATAATATTGAAGCCACCGCAGGTTTTTTAAATAGTGTAACCAAACAAAAAGAATCTATAATAGAATTATTTATAAGTAAAGGTTCAGAAGAAGCATTTGAAACCTTAAACAAGCTACAAAAGAACTTTTTACCGGGTAAAGACGAGGACTTTCAATGTATTGTTTCAGAAAAGGGTTGTCTTAATACTGGTTTAGACTGTAAGAACTGCGTTTATTCTGTACCTAATTTTTATGCCACTGCCAACATAGTCTCTAGTGTTACAAACACACTAGGTCAGTTTAAATATGACTTCAATAATACTAATTTTGAAGTTGAAAAGATAAAACAAGTAAATCTATTGTTTATGGAACTAGATATTTTAAACGATGCGGTAAATAAGTTTGGCGAAGATGTGGTATTAGGATTTTTTGAGGGAAGCAAACAAGAATATATAAGGTTACTAGATCAATTAAATGATATTGATTCGGAAAAACCTATACATGAATACGCGACTTATTCCCCCAAAGGAGTTGAGTGATTATGGGTGATAATACCACTGCAAAGGCTAATGTTTCATTTGATAATCCCTATCTATCCGAGTATGAAGTTTCTTACACAACCAATTTAATATCTGAACTTAAATCAAAAGGGGTATTTTTATCGAATTCACTTTACGATGACATTTGGTTATTTTCACATGAGTATAGTCTAGGAAGGTCTATAAAACTAGATTTTGGAAAAATTGACAAAAATTTAAACAAAGACGATCAATTACTAATAAAATGTTGGATTGGTTCATTACTTGAGAAATACCGACCATCTACGTGTATCCACTATTTCCACCATTTTTGTATGGCAGTCAATATTACAAAGTTTTTCTCTTTAGATCGTATAAATCATTTTGTAGAATGGCTTCATGAAGATCATATCACCAATAATGAAAAGACGTACGTGCTGTCTACTGTGTTTAGTTTTTTTGACTTTAGTGAAATTTCCAATTCGAGTAAATATCTTGCTAAATTATACGATGTACGGAACAAAATTAAATTTGTTAAAAATCCCATCCAATTGCCTTCATCAAGATATACCCTATTATTCTCATATTATTTAGAGAAATACTTTACTGACGTTCAAAAAGATGAATTGTTTGATGATGAAGAAACTATAAAAAAGACAATTCTTTTCTATCCAATCTTAATTTGGTGGAATTTAACTTCAATAATTCCGATTAGATCTACTGAATTTTGTTTAATAAAAAGGGATAGTACTTCGAAAGAAAACAATAAATTTTTTGTAACAATAACTAGAATAAAGAAACCTTTAAATGATAGTGTTAATTATTATAATAAAATTGAAATAAATGAAAGTATGTACCACTTATTAATTAATTATATTGAGCTTACAGAAGAATATGGGGAAAGTGAAACACTTATCTCTTATAGGTCTTTAATTTACGCCGACAACTCCGGACGTAGAGAATTACAAAAACGAGACCTTGATTCATTCAATAAAAATAATTTAGAAAAATTACTTAAACGTTTTTACAAAGAAGTTATTAACGAATATTACCAAATTAACGTACCTTTCAATCAAAGGTTAAGTCCAAATGATACTCGCCACATAGCCTTTGTTTCACTGATGATGCAAGGTATTTCACCTATCGAAATAGCACGTTTAGGTGGGCATAGAACAATAGCAGCACAGTATCATTACAGCTTTCACAAAGAATACTGGATTGACAACGAGGTATTTAAGTTAATTAAAAACTATAAAAACATATCTAATTTCGATAACAATAATATTAGATATATTCCAGAAAACGTTAAACTAAAGGCTTTTGAATCCCCTACATCAAGTTTTAGAGGCGAATTAGAGATCGGCTATTGTAGCGACTCTCTTATACGTTGTGAAGCTAAAGAATGCATGCTCTGTAGCCACTGGCGAATTGATTTAAATGATTTAAAAGTGAAACGTGACCAGATAATCAAAAAGGTTAATAAAAATCGAGACAATCTGATGGAACTCATGAATTTCATTTATAAAATTCATACAAATACAGCTTTAAATATCATGACACCTGAACACCTTGAAAACGAGAAAGACCTAGAGCAAACATTCCTAAATATTAAGTCAGAACTCCAAAATTTATCAAAACTAATCCAAATTGAAAGGAGTATCTATTAATAATATGACTAAAAAAGGTCGAAAACCGATATTAACCGAAACTGAAGCTAAAGAAATAGTGAACAGTTACGTTCTGAAGCATAGTGTATCGAAAGAGATACAATATATTGACTTACACAAGTATTGCATTGAACTATATCAGAATCAAGAGATCCCTAAATTGCCGTCAGAATCATTTTGGAGGAAAAAGGATCGGGCTGGCAGGAAATTAATAGATGAGGTAAACACAGCCCTATCTCACAAACTTGAAAAACATGAAAAGGATAACGAGCTACAAAATTTATTAATCCTAATAGATAATAAAATCCAAAATAAGGAACTAAAGATAACTCTTTTCAATGAATTAAAATCTAAGCAAAGTAAAGTAGAACAACTCGAACAAGAGCTTAATATTAAAGAAGAAAGTATATTATCGCTAAAGAAGTCACAAGAATACTTACAACAATTGAATAAACAGCAACAAGATTTAATTTCACAGGTTTTTCATTATTTCCTAAAAAAGTCTTCACAGGATAATTTGGCTTTTTTTGATTCTGCCTTAAAGAATATATTTTCAAAACCGTTAGATTATCTTACGTTATTAAGGGAGGAAAAAACTCAAAATCAAAATAATATAGCTGACTTTTTTAAGAACAGACTGAAAAATAATTAAAAAGTAGACAACAAACACTATCTAATGTGTGACCATATTTACCGATTGCCATCTTTTTTACTAGCGATTGCCATAAGTTTTAAAATAATGCAGGTTAAAAAAGTCTAATTCCCATATGGTTTTTGGTAGGGAATTAGACCTTTGTATTCAACAATCGCGCCCGTTTGCGGATTTAGGTATCTCATTTACGTTTCAAGGTATTTAGAAACCTGAACCATGAAGCCCTAACATATCAACTTGAAACTGTAGATAAACAAGGGAGCCAAGACAACAAACGCCGAACAGGAAAGTTCGGCATTTATACATTCTCCTTATTTTTAGATTGAATTCTCTTACTTACTGTTTCTGTGATTTAACAGTTATTTGGTGCACCAATCATGACTAAGCCGGATTGTTCACCTTTAGATTCAAAGTCCAACGTTAGAACACTTATGATTCCTTTAGCTTGTGGAGCAATAGCAACAGAGATTTCATTGATGACAGAAACAGTATCCGACTCTTCAGGTAAATCAAGAGATAAACCGATTTGTGGTCCGCAGCATCCTCCTTCAACTGCGTAGACGCGAAGCCTTTTTGCTTGCTGTTCCTCCAACATGGCCTGAATATATTCTTTAGCTTCGTTTGTAATGTTCATTTTTATTTTCCTTCCTTTCTTATCCGTAATTTCACATTTATACATTTTATTACGCATCAATAAATTCTTTCAAACTATCATAGCCTATCTTTTCTTCATGTAACCATGGAATCACAGCACATTGCTGTGCGAGTTCATCTTTTACTTTTTTAATCCAATTTACTTCAGAGACTGCACGCCCTTTTAAGATAGCATCAGTTGTATCCGTTGCATATAAACTTTGATTGATGACCCACCACTTAGGAGCAATCTGCGCGCGTTCGAGGTCTTCCTGCAATCTTGCTGCTTCTAATACCGGTGTTGCTTCAGCCAATGTCACAATAACCACGCCAGTTTCTTCTGGATTTCGTAAACGTGGAAGAAGTTTCTTCACACTTTCCGGTACTTCACCCGTCGAACGGCTCATTTCTGTATGATAAGCTTCCGTTGAATCTAGCAGCAGCAATGTGTGCCCTGTTGGTGCTGTATCAATCACGACAATTTCATTTTCCGATTTCTCCACTACATCGGCAAATGCTCTAAACAAAGCAATTTCTTCTGTACATGGTGATTCTAGGTCTTCTTTCAAATACGCAAGGCCTTCTTCGTCCAACCCTTCTCCTGCTGTAGCAAGCACTTCCTGTTGGTATTTTTCAACTTCAATCTCTGGACTAATGCTGCTAATCGTCAGATTCTCTTTCAAAGCGCTCCCTTCAAACGTATACGCAAGATGAGCTGCTGGATCTGTTGTCGTCAAATGAACGCGATGACCTTTTTCGGAGAGACCGACTGCAATTGCAGATGCTATCGACGTTTTACCAACCCCACCTTTACCCATTGTAAAAATGACACGTGTATTTTTTGATGAAAAATCATCAATTACTTTGTTTAGGCTTGGAAGGTGAATTGTTTCTTGTTCTTGGTTATCATCTTCAAATTCAGTAATCGTGTAAGAACTAAATAAGTGCCGGAGGTTATCAACTCCCGTTAATGAATATGAAACGAATGGAAGAGAGAACGTCACAACCTGTTTTAAAGCTTCAGGCACTTCTTTCAGTGCGCTACGTTGTCGCACATAAAATGCTTTTGACACGTCATCATCAGGATGATGCGTTTGAAGAAGCCCGTTTATAATGAGTACCTGATTTTTAATCCCTATCTCTTTCAGCTCTGAATAGGCCCGATTCGCTTCAACTAAAGAAGATAGATCCGGACGTGCAACCAAAATTAACGTCGTTTTTTCTGGATTAGAAAGAGACTCGACTGCTTTCGCATACATCTCTTTTTTCTCTCCAAGACCTGACAGTGGACCTAAACAGGAAGCACCGTGTGTACTTTCTTCTAAAAATCCAGTCCATGCTGTTGGTAATTGTAACAACCTTAGTGTGTGCCCAGTCGGTGCTGTATCAAACAATACGTGATCATATTGGTTTAACACATCTTCATCGGATAACAGATGGGAAAATTCATCGAATGCAGCAATTTCAACGGTGCAAGCACCCGATAACTGTTCTTCCATCGTTGAAAGAACAGCATCTGGCAACTTCCCCCGATAAGGACCGACGACTTTTTCACGATATGCTTTTGCTGATGCTTCCGGGTCAATATTACACGCGAACAGATTTTTTACGCTTGGAATTGCAATTGGATCATTCGTCAATCCTACATCGAGAACATCTTGTAAATTTGAAGCAGGATCGGTACTGACTAAGAGTACTTTTTTTCCTTGGTCTGCAAGAGAAACTGCTGTTGCACAGGCTGTAGATGTTTTACCAACGCCACCTTTTCCAGTAAAAAATAAAAATGGCGTTAGTGCTGTTTTGTTTGGATTGAATAATGGATACATCGTTACCCCCCCTATTTATCAAACTTGACTGAGACACGTACGCGTGGTTTTTCTTGAAGTTCAGCTATCCCGACATTCAGCCATTCTGCTAATTCTTCATTCGTCGGATAAGCACCAACTTTTACAATCTCATTATTTAAAAGGATTAGTGGAAGTGCATCTGGACCTTTTTCAAGAAGTACCTTATTTACGATTTCATTGTCTACAAATGCCCCTGGATCATTGCCAAGATTATAACGAGTAATATCAAACTTCTTTTGTTCGAGTGAATAAACAGCTGATGCGATACGCGTTAATTCTGGATCCACACTTGGTCCACAGACACCCGTTGAACAACACATTGCTGGATCGAAAATTTCAACCTTTTTCATTATCAACATCCTCCTCATTAGTTCATAACTATACACTTATATATATTTTATAAAGAAAGCCGAGATATAAATCTACGGCATGCTTTACTTATTCCCCTGTTTTAGCGAAATGTTCAATCCTTGCACCAATTTCATCACGTACACGCTGGAAGAACGCCCATTTCTCTTCATCCGTTCCTTCTGCTTTCGCAGGGTCATCAAACCCCCAATGTGCACGTTTTACATGAGCTGGTGTCATCGGACACTTGTCAGCAGCATCTCCACAAAGAGTTACGACAAAATCTGCATTATTTAAAATTTCTTGATCAATGATATCCGAAGTTTGAGTTGAAATATCGACACCAGCTTCATTCATTGCTTTAACAGCACTTGGATTGACTCCATGTGCTTCAATTCCAGCGCTCAGAACTTGCCATTCTTCACCAAGATATTTTTTGCCCCAACCTTCAGCCATTTGACTACGGCATGAGTTACCTGTGCATAAGAAGTAAAGTGTTTTTTTCGACATAATAAAAGTCCCCTTTTTTTGTGTTTTTATTGTATGAATGATAGCCACGTATATAGCCCAATTAATGTAATCAGGAGTGTAGGCACTGTTAAAATAATACCGATTTTAAAATAACTACCCCAAGAGATTTTCACACCTTTTTGAGACAGTACATGCAACCATAGTAAAGTGGCCAAAGAACCGATTGGCGTTATTTTAGGGCCCAAATCCGATCCGATGATATTTGCATAAATCAATGCCTCACGAATTGGCTCTGTTGTATCCGTTTCTGATATTGCCAAAGCGTTAATTAAAACTGTGGGCATATTATTCATAATCGAAGATAAGATTGCTGCGATAAAGCCCATCGAAATCGTTGCAACAAACAGTCCTTGATTGGCTGCCATTTGAATGACATCTGCCAATACACTCGTCAAACCAGCATTACGCAATCCATAAACGACTACGTACATTCCGATAGAGAAGAAAACAATTGCCCAAGGAGCTCCTTGAAGTACTTGCTTCGTGTGAACAGCAGAACTTCTTTGTCCCATAATCATAAAGAAAATAGCCGTAAGCCCAGCTATAATTGATACAGGTAATCCTGTAAATTCACTAGAGAAATAGCCGACGAGTAATACGCCTAAGATTACCCAAGCGAGTCGGAACATTTTTATATCTTTAATCGCATCCTTCGGTTGTTTTAAATCGGACACTTTGTAATCTTTCGGAATACTTTTACGGAAAAATAGCATTAACACTAAAATACTTGCGACTAATGCAAATAAGTTAGGTACTATCATCCGAGATGCATATTCAACAAAGCCAATACCAAAAAAGTCTGCCGAAACAATATTAACTAAGTTACTGACAACCAATGGTAATGAAGTGGTATCAGCTATAAAGCCACTGGCAATAATGAATGGGAAAATCATCTTTTCATTGAAATTCAAATTTCGTACCATCGCAAGTACAATTGGTGTTAGTATGAGGGCAGCTCCATCATTTGCGAACAAAGCAGCAACAACTGCACCTAGAAGACTGACATATACGAACATGCGAATGCCACTGCCTTTGGCTAATCTAGCCATATGAAGAGCAGACCACTCGAAGAAACCAATTTCATCTAGGATTAATGAAATAATAATAATCGCGATGAAAGCAAGCGTAGCATTCCATACAATCCCCGTTACGTCTATGACATCCTGAAAATTAACTACTCCTACTAATAAAGCGACTACTGCACCGATACAGGCAGACCATCCAATCGATAAGTTTCTAGGTTGCCAAATGACAAAAACAAGTGTGATAATGAAAATTAATGATGCAATAATAACTGAAGTCAACGCCCGTTCTCCTCCCTACTCACAACAAATGCGCAATCCTTGCGCTTCCAATTCAGTTACTAATCCGTCTTGTCCGGGAAGATGCTCAAGGATACCTTGTATAAACGGATAATCATCATGATCTTCATTGATGGAGTAGAAGATCCATTTTCCTTTACGCGTTTCTTTCACCAACCCAATATCCCTCAGTTTACGCAAGTGCTGACTAATCGCCGGTTGACTCATTTTAAAAATCTCAACAAACTCACAAACACAACAATCATGCGACTGAAGCAATTTCATCATCGTCAAACGCGTTTGATCTCCAAGCAATTTTAATAGTTGTGATGCTCTTTGCATATCTGTCGTCACAGTTTTACTCATAGACCATCCCTCCATTTCTCCACTATCATATAATCATATGCTTATATACGCAAGTGTGTTATTCATTTTGGAAAATAAAAATCGTTTTGTCCTTCAAAATCAAAAAGGCCACCTGTGAAGGTAGCCCATTTGATTACTCGTTTTCAGAAGACTCACAAGCAAAATATACTTATTTCAAGAAATATCAGCTCAGCATAATATAAAATCATTATCCTGCACAACAAGATAATTTTGATACATCTTTATCAAACGTAAGGGCAGCTAATTTTAATCCTTCTGACATTGTTAAATAGGGGGCTAGGGTTTCACGGAGATCCTCCACGGTTAAACCAAATTTAACAGCCAATGTTGCTGCATAAATTACGTCTCCTGCGTTTTCTGCCACCACATGAGCTCCTAGAATTTTTAATGTTTTTGCGTCTGCCACCAGTTTAAACACGCCTGTCGTTTCCCGATTCACCAAGGCTCTTGGAACAGCGTCTAAAGGCATGACGGATGTTTTCACTTCATAGCCTTTCTCTTTTGCCTGTTGCTCTGTTAAACCAACCGTTGCAATTGCTGGGGCCGTAAAGGTAACCCCTGGAACTACTTCTAAATCCAACTTTTTGTTCAGTCCACCAATCGCATTTTCTGCCGCAATTTTCCCTTGGTGAGCTGCCACATATACGAATTGGGGACCAAGCGTGACATCTCCTGCTGCACACATGCGTGAATTCGTCGTTTTCGAGTACTCATCAATTATAATTTCACCACGGGAGCCTACTTCAACGCCTGCTGTCTGTAAATTCAAAGTTTCCGTATTTGGAGTTCTTCCTGTAGCAACAAGCAATTGCTCTGCCTCAATGATCCGTTTTTCGCCATCGACCTCAACGTAGACCTTTTTAATGTCTCCGTCTTGTTCGATTCGTTCAAAGGACGCTCCTGTCACTAAGTTAATGCCTTGTTCTGTCAAGGCTTGCGCGATTGCTTCTGAAATCTCAGGATCGTATTCCTTTAACAGACGTGGGCTTCTTTGCATCAATGTGACTTCTGAGCCTAGGTTATGAAAAAGTTGTCCCAATTCCATACCGATATAACCAGAACCGATAACCGTTAAGCGCTTAGGTATCGCCTTTAATTCAAGCAACGTCGTACTTGTTAAGTAATCGACCTCATCCAGTCCAGGAATATTTGGCACTGCTGGTGAAGCGCCTGTCGCGATTAAAAATCGTTTTGCTGATAACCTCATGCCATTGACTTCAACTGTTTTTTCATCCACGAATTTCGCTTCGCCTTTGATTAATTCAAAACCGTATTCATCAATCAAATCCACATATTTTGAGTTTCGAAGGTCCGTCACTAGCTCATTTTTCTGCTCAATCAATGATGCCAAATCAACAACGCCAGCTGACGTATTCAATCCGATGAATGGATTATTTTTTGCCAGATGATTGATTTCTCCAGATCGCAGCAAGGTCTTTGAAGGAACACAACCAATGTTTACGCATGTTCCACCCACTGTATCACGTTCAATGATTGCCACTTTTGCTCCGTATTTCACGGCTTCAATAGCAGATGAAAAAGCAGCCCCACCAGAGCCAATAATGATGTAATCATAATCAACTTCATCACCCAACTGCACCAATTCTTGCGATTGTACTTCTTCTATTTTCCCTGGCTGATAGTTCGCTTCAGCAATTGCTTTTGTCGCTGTTTCAACCCCTTGGCCGTTCGGTAGCTCAAATACAGCGTCGCCACGGTGATAATCTACTTCAATCCCGCTTGCCCCCATGTTTTCAAGGGCAACAGCTACATGTTCTTCACAGCCTGTACAGGTCATACCTTGAACGCTTATTCGATATCTTTTCATGTCAAAATCCTCCTATTAGTCAGCTTATTTCTTCATCAATGCTTCAATAATTGGGCATTCATAAATATCTTTGTTTTCGGGACATCTTTCTTTAAGATCTAACAGCATTTGTTCAATTCTCTTAAGATCTTCAATTTTACGCTGGATGTCCTCTATCTTAAGGACAGTGAAATCATACATATCACGGCACTTCGCTTCATCGCGATCGACAACCCCTAGTAACTTGTCGATTTCATTTAAGGTAAAGCCCAATTCCTGCATCCGTTTTATGAAATTCAATCGATCCACCGTTTGTGGTGAATACATTCGGTATCCCTTTTCGGTACGATTAGGCTCTGGAATTAAACCCAAACGTTCATAATATCTAATTGTCTCTTTGTTAACATTACATTTCTCGGCGATTTCTCCGACTCTAAAATACAATTTACATCACCCCAAATATAATATAAACCCTGTACCATAGTACAGGGTCAAGGGTAGTATTCATACTGTTATCTTAGACATTAATAAGAATGGTCATACTTTTTGCACACGTTTTTTTTGCCATTGTACAACACCTTATTTAGAAGAGCAAAATGCCCGTTGGCTGCTTATTCATTATTCGCTAAGTTAATATGCGCTTGTAAAAACTGTTGATACGTTTCATTACCCAATTGACGAGGGGTATTGTTAAATAAGCGTTGAAAAACACTCTTTTCAGCTTCGTCTAAATCAGATATTCGAGGGGATAATATTAGCTCAGAATATGACTTAAAGTAGGCAACACCTAATGTACCCCCACGGTTAATGATCATTAAAATCACGTTTCTCGATAATCACATCAATTTTTTGATGTGAACTGTCACGAACATGAATTTGTGCTACAGCTTGATTCTTCTTTAGGATTTTGCAAATTTACGCTACAAACCCCCGTTTCAGGTAAATCAAGTTCAACTCGTTTAGAGGCTTCTATGTCTCCTGCAAGATAGGCTGTTATTGAACGTACTTGTTCATATCCTGTTGCCATTAAGAATGTGGGAGCACGACCGTAACTCTTCATACCTACAATATAAAGACCTTGTTCTGGCTGGCGTAGAATTTCTTCACCATGTGCGCGAACGGTACCACAACTGTGTTCGTTTGGATCGATGAGTGGTGCTAGTGCTGCGATACTTTCCGTCGCTGGGTCAATGGATAATCGAAGTTCTTGTTCAATTGAAAAGTCCGGACGATTTCCAGCATTGACAATCAACTCGTCAATCTCTTTAATAATTGTCATTTCGCCTTCATAACGTCCTGCTAACTCCATTTGTCCATTCATTGATTTGACTTGCATCGTGTAGAACGGTGTATATACTTGTACTTTACCTGAATCGACCAATGAATGTATTTTCGAGCCAAGCGCCCCACGTGCTTCAAGTGCATCTTTTTCTTCGCCACCGTAGGCATCTTCTACATTTTTTTTACGTAGAATCCAAATCAATTTGGTTTCCGGAAATTCTTTTTGTAAATCGGCCAGTTCTAACAATGTATTAATAGCAGAGTGCCCACCACCAACCACTGCGACTGTTTTATCGGCATAGCGTTTCACACTTTTCGTTATATCTGGAATACCGTATTCAATGTGATTTTCGCATTGTTTTTCGGAATTCAACCAAACACCATTTGAAGTAGAAGGATTTGGGTTCCCCCATGTACCCGTTGCATCAATAATTGCACGTGCTTCTACTATTTCAATTTCATGATTTCTTTCAACATAAATTTCAAAAGGCTGCTTTTCACGATGTAATGATTTCATTTTATCGTTTTGTTGACGTGAAATTGAAATAACTTTTGAGTTGTATCGAATGGCTTCTTTTAAGACAGGTAATGTACTTAAAGGTACTAAATATTGATCCACCAACTCTTTTCCTGTCGGTAAAATATTATCCTGTGGTGATTCCCAATCCGTTTCTTCAAGTAGTTGACGTGCTGCTTTATCAATATCGTATTGCCAAGGGCTGAATAGTTGAACGTGTTGCCACTTAAGAATATTATGTCCTACATTTTCACCTGATTCAAAGACGATGAAAGGCACTTTTTGTATGGTTAAATGTGCTGCCGCCGCAAGTCCAACTGGACCAGCTCCAATAATGGCTACAGGTAAATCTAAGTTAAATTGCTTTTGTTCCGGTTTTTCTACTGTCACTTCAGGCGATGAGCAGCAAGTTGATTCATTTATCGTTTCTGGCGCACAACAAGAAGTCGTTGTTGGTTCCTCACCGTAGCATGATGTCTCTTTTATAGTAAATAATTTAATTTCTTTCATTTAAAATTCCCTCTTTTCAAAAGTTGAATTGCTTGCTCAAAATGTTTAGCTGTTACTTCTCCATATAAAAAGGCTTCACCTTTAAAAAAATTTTCTTTCATATAAAACACAGCTTCTTCTAATGATAACTGCCTCGCTTTCATAATGAGTTCTAAATAACTTATAAAGTAATCGACAGATAATATACTTGCATGATTTACTATCATTTTTTATCTCCTAGTCTAGTGTGAGTGATTTCAAATTCCAACCTTTTCTTATGACACATCAATCTTTGTTGATATATAGTTCAAAAAAATTTACTCAGGATAAAAAAGACAACAGAGGTCTGAAGATAAAATCTTTTTTATTTCATTAGGATTGGCTGAATAATAATTCCACTTTCCTTCTTTCTCAACAGAAATAAATTTTACATCTAATAAGATTTTTAGATGATAAGATAATTTAGATTGTGGCAATGCTAGTAGTTCACTCAAATCACATACACAGGTTTTTCCTTCTGTTGCCAAAATACGCAATATATAAAGTCTTTTGTGATCCGACAGCGCTTTAAATTTCTTCTCATAGTCGAGTAAAGTTGTATCACAAACATCAGACCGTTCTATCATGACTTATTCCCCCTAACACATCAATTTTTTTTGATGAGTTTTATATTATATTATATCGAATAGAATGTCAAAATAAAAACCTCCCCCCTGAAAAACGTTAATTGAACCGACTCAAAACTAAAGAGCGCGATTCCACCCTGATTAGCTTGGCGTTTAGGTTCCGTTTTCTTATCTGATTATCCTGCTTTATGGATTGGTTTTATCATGCTTATGGTGACACCTTGTACAGATTGGTATCTCGCTTTTACTGGAATAGCAAAAGGAAATGTATCTCTTTCTACATCAGTTTTACCGATTAATTTAATTTTACAAGTCGTACTTTTGCCAGTATATTTGCTAATATTGGCTGGAACTATTGAATCGATACCCATATCAACGCTTATAGAAAGTATATTTATTGTATTGGTTATTCCATTTGCATTTGCTCATCTTACACGATTCTTATTAAGAAAAAATCTGTTTTAAACAACAAAGTTATTCCCTTTTTCGGCATTGCTCAAATCTCCTTTTTATCATTGGCTATTATGGCAATGTTCGCTTCCCGAGGTTCTTATTTACTTGAAAATATGGAAGTCATTTACACTTTAGTTGTTACGGTTTTGTTGTTTTTTGTTATTAACTATGTAGTAGGACGCTTCGTTGGAAGGTCTTTAAAGTTTTCTTACGAAGATTCAGTTAGCTTAAATATGATAATTATTTCCAGTAATTCACCAGTGTCTTTAGCTATAGCTGTGACAGCATTCCCTGATCAACCTTTCATTGCTTTAGCTTTGGTCATTGGACCTTTAATTGAATTACCCGTACTGGCTATTGTCTCCCAAATATTGCTTTTCACAAGAAAAAAGAATAAAAAGTAAAGGCTATTCAGGATAGCCTTTACTTTTTATTCCGCAATCTGGCTCAATTGTTTAACATTTTTAATTGTTTTTTAACTTTTAACAGCATGGCTTTTCTCAGGTGCCTTTTCTAACAACTTGATTACACGTTTATATTTTCTCTTCTTTTCTTTATCTTCTTCACGAAAAACATTCATGACAAGGATGGGTCTATTCCCTCTTTTTGTTTGAACTAGCACTATATCGCCCTGTGCAATCAGCGTATTTCTTAATTTTTTTTGAATATGCCAATGATACATTTTATTTGTATTTAATTTCAAATTTCCGTTTTCAGTTCCGAGTATATGAAAACCGGAAATAGTATTATTATTCATTTAAGTCCCTCCTGATTTAATTAGAAAAATGAAATCTCTTTATCTAGTATAGGACAATAATTAACTCAAACATAATGTTCTCATCATTTTTCTCTTCAAGAAGTTAACTTATTTCACTATCTCCAGCCCACTTTCAAACTCAATTTCGCCATTAGAAAAAAGGCGAAATTAATATAACATTGTGGGTACAATAAATTATAATTTCGCCATTGATTTTTCATACCTATATGGGCAACAATTGCACTGGCACAGCTCCGTCGGACTAAATGATTAAACACCTCACGTGGATGTACGATACTAGCGTTAAGTGAGCCGACAAATACTGTTTCACGAAAGACAATTTGGTTTTTAGTATTTAAACCAAGAACTACAAAATGCTCCTGATTTAAATATTGCATATCCTTAAGGTAATCATAAGCATCTTGGGGCGAACGAATTGTAAATCGTTGTTCAACTGGACATGGGTTCATGCGAGCAAGTTGTAAAGCAGCAATGATTTGTTTTGCTTTTATTTTTCCGATTCCCTTGATTTGTAGCAACTCATCCTCGGTTACAGCTAATAATTCCTGAATAGATGGGTAGCGGGTGAATAGTTCATTCACTACATAACTATCTTCCTTTTCACGAGTTGTTGTTGCTAATAGATTTCTAAAAGTGATTTTATCGATTGAATTGTTCATTATAAATTCCTCCATTATTTGTTTGATTGAAATAAAAAAGGAGAGACGATGAGCGTCCCTCCCGATTGAGTTAATACCTGATCTGCAATATACTGTTGTTGAGTGATATTTTTAGATGAGTTCATATGCCGATGAGCTCATCTATTTTTGTGCATTAAAAAAGCACATCGACCGCTATAGCAATCCATGTGCTTTCAATCAGTATGGTTTTGTTCATCCATCGTCCTGACCTCCTTCAGTACCAGTAAATCCTGGATAAAGTCTGATGCCTGTTTCTTGGTTAGCTGTGTACTACGCTCAACACCAAAAGTCATCTTCATCAATTCCTTTGCAACATATGTAGGCATGTCCATTTCGTTGACGATACGGAAGATCTTTTGTTGTTGGGCTCTTGTTACTTGTTCACCACCTCCTTTACTTGCCTTAGTTTTTGCTTGTGGAAAATCTTCAATGTCCTGAGTGAAAATACCACTTGAACGTGTTGCAGATAGAACTGCATCAATCAACGCTCGCTTTTTTGCCATCTTCAATACGGTGTTGACAATTGTGTAAGGATCTTGTTGCTGAAAAGAAGATTCCTTGCTATTGCATGAACCCAGGCCTTCAGCTTCAACGAGTCCATTGTCTTTGCGTATAAGCGTCATCTTCACCTCATATGCAAAGATTCCTGATTCCCATTGTTCGATACGATTGACGACATCTGCTGTTTTCGAGAACCCAAATACATCGCATAGTTTCTCAGCACCTGGTTTAAGTAATGAGGGCTTTGAAAATCCATCTACTAAACCATAATCAATACCTTTCACCATAACCTCTTCAACAAACGTTTGTAGTTCCTCTACACGTCGTTTTGATTCAATAGTCGATACGACAATATTAGGTAGTGAAACTATTTCAGATTCATTATTAGAGAACGGTACTATATTGTCTCTTGGGGATTGCATACCTGATTTCATATGTTTCTCACCTCCTTTCAATAGATTAAGATTTTTTATTAATTGCATTTTGCAAGTTTAGATATTCCTTGTGACGTCTTCTTCACAAGAAACTTTCCAGCTTTATGATTTAATTGATTACCTGTACTGAATGCTTTTGATGAGAAGTCTAATGACTTAGTTACCAAGCTATGTGTAGATTGATTCATTTTTTCTAAGCTCTTAATAACGTTTAATAGTACATCTTCTCCTTTTGATTCCAGTGATTCAGCAGCATTTGTTAGTGCATAAGAAACTCGCTCTTTAGTAGAAACATAAGTTTTCAAATCGTCTTCATGTAATGCCTCGACTTCCTTTAGCGCTGTTTGGATCTTATTTCTACTAACTAGTAAATGAGATAGTCTGACGTAGTCATTGCATTCAATGGAATCAACTATCTCATCATTAATTCTTTCATTTTCATTTAATAACGATTGATAGATTGTTTTAATCTCTGGGATAGAAACTCCTTTCCCATTAATCAATTCATGATTCAGCCATAAGTTCTTCCGCATAATAAAGTTCCTCCTAAATGTTATTGGATAATCCTAATTATTTATTGAAGTGGTGATAACCCTTGAGTGTTAACTTCAATACCAATTCATCTGACTTATTTTTCATAGTCAGAATGAGTCCATCATCCTCAAGTTCTGATAGATTAATCTTCTGAATGTCATACTTTACTAGGAACTTTGCAGGGATCCATTTGTTTAGCTTCTTAGCTTCAATTAGAATCTTGACCAATGAGTTGTTCATCTTCATTCCTCCTTTCATAGTGCGCTCCTCTCACCACGCATGTCGTCTCTGTAACGCAAAAAACCGTTATCTATCCAAATGGATAAACAACGGTTTATATAAAGGGGTGGGGCGTGAAACGGATGGTACCCCCTTTGTTTATTTAACTGTGGTGCTGAGGGAAAATATGTATGAAATTCCCTTCTTATATGTAACTTTTATTTATTAGGGAAGAAATCATAGGTAATTTTACATCTATTCTTTTATTTACAATTAATTAAGGATATAATTTAATAAGAATTTTACTAAAAAATAATAAGAAAAATACAAGACATGATTTGAAGGTGATCTATATTAATACATTTTGTAGAAATCAAAAGGAAGTTTCATCTGTAATCAATGCAGTTATTGATCAGTATTGGGAAAAGGTTATTAACGAACAGGAAATGATTAAAATGATTGAAACAATTGTTGCCAATAATGAATCGCTAGTTTTAAAGAAAAAGTCGTTTACTACGACAGTAAAGCAAGTATGTGGTAAGCGTCGTCTTGAAATTGTCGCTAGAATTATTGATTTATAGTCTAGATTTATAATTACATTATTTTTTGAATTCATGGAGGGAAAATGGAGAAAACTTTGTTGGAGTATTGTAAACCACGTGGAAGTGTGTTTGATGAAACAAAAAGAGACAATGTATTAGATTTGACTGATTTAATAGAAAACAACATAGATCCAAGAAGATTTTTTGATGAAAACTTCCCTACCCAAGGAATGAAGGCATTAATGGATACTGCCTTTAAACGTTTCCACAGAAAAGGATCGATGGTTGTTGTAAAGCTTTCTCAGTCAATGGGTGGCGGTAAAACACATAATATGATAGCACTTGGATCAATATTAACTAAATAAAAGGACTGAAATTCATATGTCAAAGAAATATTTATTACCTATCACAGAAATTGAAGATAGAGTTAAACAATTAGTTGAAAATTTAAATGAAGAGACATTTATTGAAGAGTTTTTAGGGCTTTTTGATATTCCTAAAACTAGTATTACACGTGCAAAATCGAGCGAAGGAGATTTTTTGATACGAAATAAAGTTCGTTATCGTAAAGTTGAAAATAATCCACTACAAGCTATTGATGAAATAGAGCAGGAAATTGTATCTCAAAATCAAAAGCCTCGCTATATTATCACAACTGATTTTGAAATGCTTTATGCAAAAGATACAAAAACAAACGATTCACTTGCCATTAACTTTGAAGATTTACCAACTAATGCAGAGTTTTTCCTTGCATGGAATGGGATTGAGAAAGTAGATTACCAAAAAGAAAACCCAGCAGATATTAAAGCTGCTGAGCGTTTCACAAAACTTTATGATGAATTGGTTAAAATCAATACAGAGCTTGCAAAAAAGGAAGCTGACGGCAAATCTTTTAACCTTTTTCTAATTCGTTCACTTTTCTTATACTTCTGTGAAGATACAGAAATTATAGCTAAGGGCTCTTTTACTAACGTCCTTAAAACAAGAACTAAGACCGATGGAAGCAATCTAAATTCAGTCATCAAAGAGTTATTTTTAATTTTAGATGTGCCTGAAAGCCAAAGACAAGATGTCCCTGAATGGTTAAGAAAATTCCCATACGTTAATGGTAAACTATTCAAAGAACCGCATCATGACTTAAATTTCAGCACTTTAACCCGAAAACTACTTATCGAAGCAGGTGAATTGCTTAACTGGAATGAAATCAATCCGGATATTTTGGGGGCAATGATTCAAACTGTTGCAAACAAAGAAGAACGCCAAGTCTCAGGCATGCACTACACTAGCGTAACAAACATCATGAAAGTAATTAAACCCCTATTTTTGGACAATCTTCAAGCTGAGTACCAAAGACTTTCTGATCGTGCAGATGATTATTTAGAACGTGAAATCACTGAAAAACAAAGACGAGAACAACAAAGAAACATTATTAAAGCCTTGAATAGTTTGCTAGAGCGAATGAGTGAAATTAAATTCTTAGACCCCGCCTGTGGATCTGGTAACTTTTTGATTATTGCATACAAAGAACTACGAAGACTTGAAATTCAAATCCTTGTTAAAATCCGTGAAATCCAGGACGCTTTAAAGGAAAAGAATGTTTATCAAGGAGAATTTCTCAAGCAATCTAAGATTAAACTGAATCAATTTTCGGGCATTGAGGTCGATGATTTCGCACATGAGGTGGCTAAACTTTCTCTTTATATTGCTGAACATCAAATGAATGTTGAAATGATTGAATCATTAGCAGATTATCAACCACGAATTCTTCCACTCCAAGAATCGGGGAATATTGTTCACGGTAATGCTTTACGTTTAGATTGGCGTGAGATTGTCCCGCATGAAGTGAATGAAGAAGTTTATATTATGGGTAATCCACCGTATATAGGTTCAAGTCAACAAGATTCTAATCAAAAGAGTGATTTAGTAAGTATTTTTGGTGAAATTTCTAATAATTACAAGAGGTTAGACTATATTTCAGGTTGGTTTTTCAAAGGGGCTTCATTCATTAAAGATTCAAAGGCTAAGCTTGCTTTTGTAACCACAAATTCAATTAATCAGGGGAATCAAATAGAGATGCTTTGGCCGCTAATTTGGAAATTAAATGTAGAAATATATTTTGCACATCCGAGCTTTAAATGGTCTAATTCTGCTAAAAACAATGCTGGAGTTACCGTTGCTATTATTGGACTGAGGAATGTTTCACTAGAAGAAAAGTTTCTTTATTTTGATGACGGTACTATAAAAAAGGCCGTAAATATTAACCCATATTTAACTGAGGGAGAAAATATAATTATTAGTAGTAGTAACAAAAGTATATCAAATCTCCCAAAAATGAGAGACGGAAATAATGATAGAAGTTATGGAGGATTGCTCTTTGATAAAAATGAATATGAACAGGCATTAAATGAACATCCAGAGTTGAAAAATTATTTCGTTAAGTATATTGGCGGTAATGAATATATTAACGAAGAAATTAGATATGCTTTATTTTTAAGTAAAGAAGATTATGAGGTTATAAAAGATATTCCTTTGGTACAAAAGCGTTTGGAAATTGTACGAGAAAAAAGGCTCAAAGCTAAGGATAAGACTTTAAATAATCTTGCAAACAAGCCGTGGAAGTTTAGGGATACACACCCGACATCAGCACAGACTCTAATTGTACCTTATACCTCTTCAGAAAATAGAGATTATACCCCTATGGGGTTTGTTGGAAGGGAAACAATGCCATCTGCGGGTGCTAGAGCAATCTATGACGCTCCAATATGGCTTCTTGGAATCTTAGTGTCTCGCATGCATATG
This sequence comes from Ornithinibacillus gellani, assembly GCF_003730295.1. Lineage (GTDB taxonomy): Bacteria > Bacillota > Bacilli > Bacillales > Amphibacillaceae > Ornithinibacillus_A > Ornithinibacillus_A gellani. The sequence continues at coordinate 247,228 of NZ_QTSZ01000041.1, read as the reverse complement.
ATTTGGCTTCGGGCAGTTGGTGGTAAATTGGAAACACGGTATCGTTACTCTGCAGGGATGGTTTACAATACTTTTCCAATTCCAAAGCTCTCAACAAATCGCAAAAATACCCTTGAAGAAGCCGTATTAGACATGCTGGATGTCCGTGAAGAAGAAGGAGGTACTATTGCTGAACTTTATGGAGGGGCGAATAAACCAATGAACGCAAGATTACGAGAAGCACACGAAAAAATTGATGGAATCGTGGAGCGTGCTTATAAGCAAGAACCATTCAAATCTGATGAGGAACGTTTGAGTGTATTGTTAAAACTTTATCAAGAAATGGTAAGTGAGGATAAAAAATGACATCTAACATTTTTGAAATTAATTATAGTGGTACGGGACAAAGCCAAAATATAAATGAATTAGGTATGCGCGAGATGCAGGCGCGTGTATATGAGAAACGTGCATCACAATATCTATTAGTTAAAGCTCCTCCTGCTTCAGGTAAGTCACGCGCATTAATGTTTGTAGCTTTGGATAAGCTTACAAATCAAGATATAAAAAAAGTAATTATAGCGGTTCCAGAACGTTCAATTGGAAAATCTTTTCAAACCACAGCGTTAGCAAAATTCGGCTTCTTTACGGATTGGGTTATTAATCCCAAAAATAATCTCACGGATCGTGGGTCGAGTAAAAGTAAAGTGTCACAGTTTGTTGATTTTATTCGTTCTACAGACTCAGAAGATAATATCATGGTGTGTACTCATGCAACATTACGTTTTGCTTTTGAAAATTTGAATGAATCGGACTTTAACAATGTTTTACTTGCCATTGATGAATTTCATCATGTATCACAAGATGATAATTCTGTCCTTGGTAATGCATTGCGTAATATTATGGGTAATTCTTCTGCCCATATCGTCGCTATGACTGGATCTTACTTTCGCGGTGATTCAATCCCGATTCTTGAACCAGCTGATGAGCAAAAGTTTGATAAGGTAACTTACACTTATTACGAACAACTTGAGGGTTACAAGTATTTAAAAAGTTTCGCAATGGGCTATAGCTTCTATAGAGGTCGTTATACAGATGCACTTTCAGAGGTTTTAGATACTTCAAAGAAAACAATTATTCATATTCCAAATGTTAATTCAGGTGAATCAACTAAAGATAAATACGATGAAGTTGATCGTATTTTAGAAGAATTAGGTGAAGCAAAATTTGATGAAAATACAGGACTTTGGCTAGTAACTGAAGAAACAGGACGAGTATTAAAAATTGCTGATTTAGTTAATGAGGATGGTCGTGAAAAGGTTCAAGAATATATCAGAAATATGTCTAAACTCGATGACTTAGATATTATTATTGCACTTGGTATGGCAAAAGAGGGATTTGACTGGCCTTTTGCAGAATATGCTTTAACAATCGGATATCGTAATTCTTTAACTGAAATTGTGCAAATTATTGGTCGCGTGACTCGTGATAGTTCAAATAAAACTCATGCACAATTTACCAATTTAATTGCCCAACCAGATGCTCAAGATGATGAGGTCATGTTTGCGGTTAATAATGTCATGAAGGCAATCACTGCGAGTCTTTTGATGGAATCTGTATTGGCTCCAAACTTTAAATTTAAGCGTAAGGATAATGATGATCAAAAATCAAACGGAACAGATATTTTTATCAAAGGGTTAAAGGATCCAAGTACTAATCGTTCAAAAGATATTATTGAAAACGATTTGAATGATTTGAAAGCCACTGTTTTACAAGATAGTCAAATTCAGCAAGCTATTGCTGCTGGCGTAGAGGCTAAAGTAATTAATAAACAACTTATACCTCGCGTGATAATGAATACCTACCCTGATTTATCAAATGATGAGACTGAGGAGGTACGCCAGCACTTAGTTGCACAATCTGTTATTCAATCTGCCGAGCGTGAAGAAGGAACTGGCGGAAATCAAATCCTAAAAATGGCTAATAAATTTATCAATATTGATAATATTGCTATTGATTTAATTGATGAAGTGAATCCTTTCCAACGCGCTTATGAGGTCATTTCAAAAGAAATAGATGCACCAACATTACGATTTATCCAAGATTATATGGATGGTATAAAATTTACGTTTTCTGAAGATGAATTAATTATGCTGTATCCTCAAATTGTCCAATTTAAAAATGAAAATGGAAGAATTCCAGATAAGTCTAGTTCAGACCAATACGAGCAAAGATTAGCGTATGCTTTATTACGTTTAGAACAACTAAGGAGAGAGAGACAGAATGGATAAGCGTACTCTTGATGATATTTTTTCGGATCCAATTTTTGATGAACTAATAGCTGAATCTCCTAAAAAGGAAGTGAAGCGAATTGACCCGGATTTTGAAAAGTTCCAAGAGATTATTGATTGGATAAAAAATCACGATGGAAAAGAACCCGAAAAATCTCGTAATATGACTGAAAGAAGATTATATTCTAGACTAAAGGGCTATCGGGATAAGCCAGAAATGATAAAGAAGCTAGCTGTGATAGATGAACTAAACTTGTTTGATAGTAAAAATAAAGTTTTAGAAAAACCGATAAAAAATCCTGAATCTCTTGACGATATACTTAATGATGACACACTTTTTGAGAAAAAAGACAAAGTTGATTCACTACTTGATTTGTCAAGATATAAGAGAACAATTAATGCTGCTGACAAATACAGTGTTCGGAAACGAGCTAGCCATTTTGAACAATATGAACCTCTATTTAAACTTGTTCAAAAAGAAATTGCAAATGGCACTCGTAAAATAATACCTGTTGACACTGAAAAAAACATTAAACCGGGTAAATTTTATATAGATAATGGGATTCTGCTATATGTTCTATCAATGGGTGACTATTATATAGATAAAAATGGTTATCGTAACGCAAAGCTACATCTTATTTATGAAAATGGAACTGAAAATAAAGGGATTTTACTGAGGTCATTTGCATCCAATCTCTTTGATAACACTCGTCATGGTAGAATGGTAACCGAAGTAATGAGTGATGTTATGGGAGAAACTACTGTTGAAGAAAGAGCTGCTGAATATCTGACTACTGGCTATATTTATGTAGTAAAATCACTTAGCTCGAATCCTGAAATATCAAAGTATCAAAACCTTTATAAGATTGGTTTTGCTAGTGGGAGTGTAGAAGAACGTATTAGTAATGCTGAAAATGAAGCCACTTATCTTTATGCACCTGTGAAAATTGTTGCGACATGGGAAGTTCAAAACTTTAGTGGTCGAAAGTTGGAAACAGTAATACATCATAGATTTGCAGATAAGCAATTACAAATCTCTGTTCCAACAGCAAATGGTAAAATTGAAAATCCGCAAGAGTGGTATATAGTTTCTTTGGATGAAATTGAAGAAAATATAAATGATATTATTGTGAAATTGAATGTTTAACTTTAAATTAGGATAGTTGTTAAAGAATTAATGTAATAAACACCAATGAATCGATTAGTTTTGACATTATACTGCAAGGCTTCGATATGCGAATGATTAGCTTGAAAAAATAATAAATTGAATCCTGCCTATTACTTATTTTAAGTAATAGGTCTTTTTTTGTAAAATGGGAGAAGAAAATGGAAATTTTCTGTATAATCATAAGAGAGTAGGATGGACGGGGTTCAAACTGCATATTTCCTAATGGAAGCACCCGAACCATTCCAGTACTTCTAAAATAAATGAGGTGAATAAAAATGACAACTAGTTTATTAGCTAAAGAGTATCCAATAGATAAGATCTTCAGTAACGATTATGCATTTTCAATACCTAATGTTCAAAGACCATATTCCTGGACAGAAGAAAATACAGAAGTTCTATTAGATGATTTACTAGAGTTCATTGACAATTCTTCAACAAATAACATTAATGAAATGAATCCGTACTTTTTAGGAAGTGTTGTTTTAATAAAGGAGGACGGGCCGGATTCACAAGTACTAGATGGACAACAACGATTAACTACTCTAACTATATTATTAGCTGTATTAAAGCATTTATTGCCAGAAAAGGCCAATGAGATTAAAGGATTCTTGTATGAGGAAGGAAATTCTTTAAGAGGCACTCCTGACCGTTTTCGATTGACATTAAGAGATCGGGATGCTGAATTTTTCAGGGAATATATACAAGCTGACGGCGGTATTGATAAATTACCATCAGAAGTGAAAGTTGAGAATGATAGTCAACAGCAAATAGTGAAAAATACACTTCTTTTAATTAAACGCCTTTCTAATATTTCACAAGAAGAACGGACTCAACTTGCTACCTTTATTATTATGAAGTGTTATTTAGTAGTCGTAAGCACGCCAGATTTTGATTCAGCGTATCGTATATTCTCTGTTTTAAATGACCGTGGTCTTGATTTATCACATTCAGATATTTTAAAAGCAGAAATTATTGGAAAGTTACCTAAAAAAGAGCAGGATAAATACAATGATATGTGGGAAAATGCAGAGGAATATTTAGGTAGAGAAACTTTTAATGAGTTATTTTCCCATATAAGAATGATTTATCGTAAGTACAAGTTGCGTTCAACAATTATCAAAGAATTCCGTGACTATGTTAAACCTTCTGAGAAACCAAAGGAGTTTATTGAAAGTAAGTTAGTTCCCTTTTCTAATGCACTTAAATATATATTAGAAATGAATTATAAAAGCGCTAATTTTGCAGAAGAGATAAATAACCAATTCTTTTGGTTACTAAAGGTTGATAATAGTGATTGGGTTCCTGCCGCAATACTATATCTATCTAGAAATGAAAATGAACCTAAAAAGCTATTAAAGTTTTTCACCAACCTTGAGCGATTGGCAATGGGAATGATGATTCTTCGATACAATATCAATCAACGTATTGAGCGTTACCGAAATCTACTTATTGAAATTGAAGACGATAAAAATCTATTTATATATGAATCATCTCTTCAATTAACGAATGAAGAAAAAAGACTTATCGTCAAACAATTAGACGGTGATTTATACCAAATGAAGAAAGTCCGTTTACCAGTATTACTAAAATTGGATTCATTATTGTCCGACGGGCAAGCTTCCTATAATTACGAACGAATTACTGTAGAACATGTATTGCCACAAAATCCCCAAGAAAAAAGTCAATGGACTGTATGGTTCCCTAATCAAGAAACTAGAGATGACTATGTACATAAGATAGGTAATTTAGTGCTGCTATCAAGACAAAAAAATAGCCAAGCAAAAAATTATGAATTTGATAAGAAAAAGGAGAAATACTTTAGTTCTAAGAAAGGTGTTAGTTCTTTTGTACTCACTTCTCAAGTATTAAATGAGAAGGAATGGACTGAAGATACTTTAAAACAAAGACAGGAGAAATTATTAAATAAGTTGATAGAGCATTGGAGGCTAACCCATGAATCATAATGAATATATAAAGCTATTGAAATTCTTTGATGATAGATTATGGGATAGGAAAGTTACAGTGACAAATTATAATTATAATGGAATTATTCTAGATTACTATTTTGAAATGTCCATTTTAAGTGTGGATTATTTAGATATCTATGACTATTTTAGTAGTGAAGGAGATTTTCAATTTAATGACACTGAATTGCTTACAGACCAGTTTGGAAATGTTAAAGAGGAAAAGAGAATAAAGCTAGTAGAAAACATTATTAACATTTTAGAACTCTCAAGCTTTGACAAAAATACCTCTGGGAATATAGTTGATAAAGTAGTTAAGTTCCTTGAACGGAATGGAATAATGGTAATTAATACGGAAAATACACCAATAGAACTTTCAAGTGATAACAAAATTGATGAAGGCTCTTATTGTAACATATTATTTGTGGAAAAGAACGTTTTGAGAAAGGAATTAAATAAATCTCATAAAGATGACACTAATCTACAAAAAAGAATGAAGTATGAATTTGAAAACATGCAAAAGCTTAAAGATTGCCCACAAATTTTAAATGTTTATAGTTTTGATCCTACAACCCACTCGTATTTAATGGAAAGAGCTGATATCAATTTATATGAATATCTAAGAAAGGAAGTAGATATATCTTTCCAGCAGAGATTGAAAATTATTTTTGATGTATTAGAAGGTATGAAGTATGCTCACGATCATTCTATTATTCATAGAGATTTACACCTTGGGAATGTATTGAAGATAGGGAATGATTTTGTTATTAGTGATTTTGGCCTTAGCAAAGACGAATCAATTGAAAGAAGTTTGAAATCATCTGCAACCGAAAAAAATAATCATATATTTATCGATCCTTTAGCCATAGGAGACTTTACTAAACTTGATAAGAAGAGTGATATTTATTCACTCGGTAAGATGATTGATTATGTATTTACCTTGGGAGCGAATAATACAGAGCATTTATTAACTTTTATTGTTGAAAAGTGTACAAGTCGCAGTAAAGATAAGAGGTATGATACGGTAGATGAAATCATTAGAGATATAAAAGTTAAATTAAATCTACGAGATAAAAGCATTGATAAGAAACAAGTGTTGGAAAACATACAAAATAACATCTTTACTCTACAGGTAAATGAATTTATTAAGGAATTAGTAGAAACTGATATGATTTGTGATTATTTAGTAAAGCATCGGATTTCGTCTTTTGGTAATTTAATTGTAAAAATGAATTCATTAGATCAAATCTCTACTTTAGAGGCAATTAATCAAGGTTATGTAGTTGCCACAGGTTACCGTCAATTTCAAAATTACGATATATTTGCTAGTATCGCATATTCCGTTTGCGAAAATACAGATGAAAATAGCATTTACGATATTTCTCGCGGGATATTAGAGGGATGCGCTCAGTATAGATATGAAGCTTCTAATTTATTAGAAAAGATTGATAGACAAAGAATCTAGTATTATCTTTTTGAACTATTTCTTTTCATTAAATGGCATTATATAAAATTTTGAATCTCCTTGAAGGGGGAAAAGAAGAATGGGTAAATTTAAAGATGGAGTCAAATCAATATCTGGGTTAGGAATAAATACATTTTTAGATGTTGCTTCTTCATATGCATCCAAAGAAGCTAAAGAACAGGTTGAACATTTTGCAGTTGAGATTGCAGCTGATGCAGGTGCCTCACTTATACCAGGTATTTCCGGTGCAGTATCATCATATAAGCGAATGCAATTCGAAAAAAATATTAATAGAATTATTGAAGAACTAAAGGCTTGTATTAATGATATTCAAAATAATTTCCAATCAAAGACAGATAAACAACAGGAACAAATAGACAAATTATTTGGATATGTATTAGAGTATGCTCTCAATGAACCTCAAGAAGATAAAATTGAATTTCTTATTAATGGTTTTGTCAAGATAACGATGCACGATTATATCACTGAAGATTTTGTTTTAACTTATTACGATGTAATGGAGGAACTAAGATTAGTTGATATTTCTGTATTAAGAATTTACAGTCAAAATTTATACATAGGACAAGGTTCAGAAACGTTTCATGATGTAATGGAAAAGCATGGTTTGAGTTACGAACAATATGATTCGGTTAGAAATAATTTATTACGGCTTGGTTTGTTAACTACAAAAAAGGAAGTTCAAACATTAGGAGACTTAGAGACGCTTTTTAAATCAATTAGTGAAATTCACAAATTTTTAAATATAGCCTTTGGCAAGACCAAGAAACGATTACCAAGTTTAAAAGACCCTAAAATGAAATCAAAAGATCAATTTCAAATTTCAAAATTTGGCAGGGATTTTATAGAATTTTTCTTGAAATCCTCACAAGATACCGTTCAATGAAGGTGTGATAATATGTCTAATTTAAACGCTCTTGTAGTTGGTGTAAGTAATTATTATATTCCTGATGTTGCTGACCTACCTTTTTGTACGAATGATGTTGCTTTAATGGAAGAAGCTTTAATAAGAGGATTGAAGGTACAAAAACAAAATATTACAACTTGTGGGAAGTATGGCGATGTTAAAACAGAAGATTTTATGCGTGCTTTATCTAAGGTAACAACAATCGATAAAAATGATACTCTAATTTTTTACTTTTCAGGTCATGGTGCTACTATAGATGGCCAACACTATCTAGTTTTTAGTGATGGAATCATAAGTACACAAGAAATTATAGAACACTTTAAGGAAATCCAGGCAAAGAGTAAGGTGATATTATTAGATTGTTGCTTTTCGGGCAACTTTTCAATTGATGAAACTTCTTCTTTTAACATCGAAAAGACAGTAGAGGAGTTCCAAGGTGAAGGGTATGCAGTGTTATCATCTAGCAATTCAGACCAAGTCTCTTATGGACATCCCGAAAAGCCTGTAAGTGTATTTACAAGTTTTCTCTGTGATGCATTTCAAGATAAGCACATAGTCAAACAAGGAAAAGTATCTTTATATGATATACAAAGACTTGTGTCCTTGTATTTAGAAGTGTGGAATAAAAGAAATCCTGATAAAAAGCAACATCCCGTTTTCAAGGCAAATATGGGAGGAACAATATTCTTTGATGTAAAAGAATATCAGCCGTACTATTCAACCAATATATATGCCGAATATGACAATTATATAATTTACAAAGTTGAGCCCGTTCATACAGGCTTAGCCAAAAGATATTCATTTAAGGTGATTTTAAAGGAACCGCTGTCATTAGAGGAAATTGGGAAGATATCATTAAAGATCAAAGACCAGGCTAAAAAAATTGAAGTCTATAATAATGAAATTGCCGAAAAAAGGTGGATTAATAAATTACCAAACATTATATGGGTTTACTTCGGTAGAGATGAAATCGATATATTAAAAAACAATTATATATGTCATACAACATGGGTAGATGAAAAGCAAGATAAAAAATGGTGGTATAAAATCAATGGTAAAGAAACTTTTATCTTAAATGGAGTTCATTACAACATTCATCCTTACTACGAGCAATTAAGAAGCTTGAATATAAAAAATATAGCTAGCAAAGAACACTTGGTATTTAAAACAAAAGATATTCTATCACGAATGGTAACCCTCGCGGAGAAAGTAATAAAGATATATAACGATCTTAAAAATGAGGAAATAACTGAAGAAGAATTATTTGAGGAAATGGATGCGTATATACCTGAATTGGACAAGTATTTTATTATGAGTACAGATTTAGATATAGCACCGATTGAATTGCATGATTGGGACTTGGCATGTTCAGGATTATTTGGAACAATCCACGATTTCACATTATTTTATAATAAAAAATATAAGACAATAAGAACATCAGAAAACAGAAGAGCTTTTATGGAAATGACTATAAAACAGTATTATTTGGACTTAAACAAGGTAAGTAAATTAGAAGAACAATTAATTAAAGTATAGGAAAGTAGGAAAAAGCATGGGGGGGAGGGGACTCTTGTACCATTTTTTCTACCAAAGTGGACGAACCTTCCCGACACTTTCATTTATTAATATAATTAGGAGAAATGTTAAATTTTTCTCTAAATCGTATTTATTTACTCCGAAACAGTAGGAACGTTGCTAGCTTCATGTATACAGTTGAACCATCTCCTACGCTATGGAGTTTATAGGAGGAATCTCATGAGTACCTTAATTTCAAAAATACCTAGCCTTCCAACAGAAATAAAAGATGCTGTAAATAACGATAAGTTAGCAATATTTCTAGGAGCGGGTGTATCGCGTTTAGTAGGATGTAAAGGCTGGGATCAACTGGCAGCAAATTTAATTAATAGATGTTTTACTGAAATGAAAGAAGATGGTGCTACTTGTATTAATTTTAGAGAGAAGGAAACCTTATCTAGCATCAATGATCATAAAAAAATAATAACGATATGTCATGATATCTTGAAAAGAAATAAACAAATAGATGCATTCTATGAGGAATTAGAAAAAGCCCTGCAACCAGTTTCTGAATTAATTAATAAACAAAATATATATAATGAATTACATGGGCTAAGAGGATTATTTATTACAACAAATGCAGATACTTGTTTTGATCAAAAATTTAATCCAACTCAAATTATATATAATGACTTTAATCCATTAGAAATAGATAGGACTAAACTTTATCATATTCATGGTTCGATAAATGATAAGAATTCTCTAGTTTTTACAGTTCCCCAATATATACAAAGATATAATAATGAAAACTTTAGGAAGTTTCTTGAAAATATTTTTGAGAAATATGTTGTTTTATTTGTTGGGTACGGAATGGCAGAGTTTGAACTACTTGACTTCCTTGTAACGAAATTTGATCACTCAAAAAATAAGGAATTAAGACATTTTACTCTCCAACCTTTCTATAAAGGGGAAGAAAATATACTAGGATTTGAACAATCTTATTATAACTCGATGGGAATAAAAGTGTTAGGTTATGAGAAGGACGAGAAGGGTTACGGACAATTATATGAAATAATTAAAAATTGGAATAAGGATATAAACCATTCAACTAGTTATTTATTTGACTCCTATAACATTTTGAATGAATCTCTTCAAAATCCTGATGATGAAAGAATAGATAGAGCTTTGCAATTAATTAAAAATGACGAACCACAAAGAAGATATTTTTTTAGAAAGATTCTAAAATCAGCGGATCCAGAAGTATGGCTTGAGCCACTTAAGGAACAAGGGTACTTTAATCCAGAAAATAATCCAACACCAAAGGAATCTGCAAGACAAGAGGGTTATTATACTATTCCAGATTGGTATGTTTTAGATTATCTCGAATTATTATCAACACGGAACAGTATAAGTCCTAATGCTAGAACTAAAACAAATAAACTACTAGTGAGTATAATAGACCGAATTATGGAGTACAAGTCGCCAGATGGGGAAAAAATAGATAACTTTAGAACAGATTGGATGCTTATTAAAATTGTATTCTCTTTACCTTCCGAATTAATTAAAGATGAACACTTTAATTATTTGCGTGAATCGCTTAATTCTAGATGGAATTCTAGTTTGATAGAATCTGAACTTCTCAAGAACATTTTCCCGAAAGTTCTTAAAAACCATGATAAGAATTTGGCTTTAAAATTACTGGATATTACTCTCGGTTTTAAGAATAAAGAAAATGAGAAGTATAATCCGAATGTGAATAATTACTATCTTAGTAATATACTAAAAAAGTTCAACCATGATATTGCAAAGGTTTGTGGGAAGCAAGTTGTTATAATGGCTACTAATAAGATAGAAGAAATTATTAATATGGTGCCAAATCGATTTAATAACATACAAATTCCAGCCATAGAAGATCATGAACAAAATAGATCGATTAGTAAATATGAAATGATAATAGTTCATTTTATTAGAGATATACTTAAATTTATGAACTATTCAATAGTAACAGAGGTTATTGAGGATTTTATAGGAAGGAGACATCCAATATTTAAAAGATTAATTGTACATACAATAAATATTAGGTATGAGGAATTCAATAAATACTTATGGAATTGGGAAGAAAATATTTTTGACGATTCATCTTTAAAACATGAGGTTTATGAACTGTTGAAGAATAACTGTACAAAATTTAGCGATGACCAAATTGGTAGTTTAGTCGATAAGATAGAGAATGCAAAATTCTATATACCTGAAAATACAACTGACTATGCTAATAAAATATATGCATATAAAAAGAAAGAGTTACTATTTCCACTAATTAGATCGAAGAATAGAGCGGTTATTGAACTGTACGAGAAATACGACAAGATAAATTCTGCCGAGGTAAGTCATCCCGGGTTACCGTTTTATTTTGAAAGTTGGAGCGGGAATGTAAGTCCAATTGAAGAAAAAGAGTTACTAAGTAAATCAAATAAGGAGATAGCAAAATATTTAAATCTATTTAAAGAAGAAAATGGAATCAAAAATCCAACAGAAGAAGGCTTAGCAGATTGTTTAAGAAGGTCTATAATCGAAGATCCTAGTAAATTTTCAGATGATTTACAGCCATTCCAAACTGTAAAATTAAAATATCAATATTCGATTATAAGAGGACTAAAAGAGGCGTGGAATAACAAGAAGTTTTTTTTATGGGGCAATGTATTTGATTACATTAAAGAAATTATTATGAAAGTCAACTTTTGGGAAAGGAAAGATAATACAAACTATCGTGACTTGATAATAATAGCAATTGCAGATCTCATCGAAGATGGAACAAAGGAAGATGGTAATGCATTTGAAATTGAGTTGTTGGATGAAGCGGAAGAAGTATTATTATATTTATTACCAAGAGTTGAAAATAAATCCTTGAATGAAGATAGGCTTGTGGACATTTCCTTAAATTCACCAAAAGGCAGAGTAATATCAGCATTAATTGTTTATTCTCTCCGTTATGCAAGAAATAATGCAATTATTGGCAACAATAGGTGGAAAAGTACAATTAAAAATGAGTTCACATATCTAATAGATAATGATAAGGCAATTGAGCTTTATGTTAATTTAGGTGAGTATCTTCCAAATCTTTATTATTTGGATGAGAATTGGGTAAAGAACAACATAAATACTATTTTTCCGAAAGAAGATATCAAATTGTGGGAAGCGACATTTACTGGTTATTTATGGGCTAATAATAAAATATATAAGGAAATATACAATCTATTAAAAGAAAATGAACATTATAGCATGGCATTGCATTATGATTTTAAGGAAACTCATGCTAATGAACAAATAGTTCAACATATATGCGTTGGTTTTATTAAGGGCTGGGAGAATATTAATGATCCGAATAGTTTAATCTCTATATTAATAAATAACAAGGAAGTATCGCAAATTGATGAAATTATTGATTTTTTCTGGCGTATTGAAGATAAAAGAAATAAAGAGCTGAGAATTAAAGTAATATCTTTATGGTCTAAATTACATAAGTTATTAAAAGAAAACATTCAAAAATCTGAGTTTCAGAATACATGTTCAAAACTGGCTGATTGGATAGGATTTATTGAAAATATTGATTCTGAAGTATTAGAGTGGATTAAGGACTCTGTAAAGTTCACAAAAAACGATTACCATTTCATGTCTTTGTTTGAGGAATTATCAAGACTTGTAGAGAAATCCCCTAAAGAGGTTGGAGAAATTATTCTTGAAAGTCTTAATTCGGATACCATTAATACTTATAATGAGGAAGAATTGATTCTAATTGTTAAAACACTTTATAAAAATAAAATACAGGAATATGCGGATAGAATATGTATTAGATATGCAGAAAATGGCTATGAGTTTTTGAATGAGATATACCAGGAATACCATTAATACTAATTATAGGGTAGCGGTCATTTAGACTGCCACCCTTGTATTTTTAAAAAAAGATTCACTCCCTTTTTACCCTACAAACCGGTACGGTGAACCGTACCATAAATAGTGGTAAAAGCAGAAGTAATTCCAGGTAAAGAAATAATTAATAGGCAAAAATAAATCGGGAGACCGTCCATACATTCTAGACGGTCTCCTATTTACATTTTATACCTGTACTTCACTCATCAATGCATGCGTATTATCTTCTGTATCTTTAAAAAATACCATCCATGTTTCCGTTTGTCCCAATTTCGCTACTACATGTGGTTGGTCGATAAAGATTACTTTTTTATCTACTAAGCGCTCATAAGTTTCTTTAATGTTAGTGACTTGAAAATAAATAACCGAACTTGAATGGGCGAATTCATTCTTTTCAGACAGTGATAACATAAGACGTAACCCACTACATTCAAAGAATGCCATGCTATCCGTTTCAAATAAAAGAGACAGACCCAGTTTTTCTTTATAAAATTCTAATGCTCGACTTAGGTCTTTAACAGGTATACCAATCTGTCCAACCTTTTGGATCATTGCCGTTTCCATAATAACCGTTCTCCTTTCAAATATCTATTCAATATAAGCATAAATAATCTTCTCTAATATTTCTTATCCAAAATCACCTTTTTTTGATATTCTGTTGGAGCTATACCAACATGTTGTTTAAACATTTTACTAAAGGATACCGGGTTATGATATCCAAGGATAAAGGCTATATCAGTCATGTTTTTATCTGTATTTGATAATAGTTGCTTTGATTTCTGTATTCTAAACTCTGAAATATGCCGATGAGGAGTTCTACCGTATATTTGATAGTAAGTCCTTAATAAATGGTTGGGTGATAAACAAGCAACCTTTGCAATTTCATCTAGTTTGATGGGTTTATCAAAATATGATGGAATATAATCATGTGCAATGCTTACCCTTCTAAATAATTCTTCACGTGTGGAATGTTTAATGGCTTATAGGCTTTCCATTTCTTTATATGTATTTACGTGTTCATTTAAAATAAAATGCATTATCATGTGAAAGTGTTCCTCATAACCAATCGAATTCGTATCAAGGCTATTGAGGGAATGCCTGAAATTATCCAGTTGAGAAGATAGCATATTGTTTTTATGGTAGGTTTTTTCAAAAAAACCAATTGAACTAATATCTTTAAGCGGATCGCTTAGAAGTTGATTATTTGTATCTGTTAGGGAACGAAAAACTTCTTCTGCAAAACCCTTTTTGAAGAATATACAAAAGGATTCTACAACGTTAGGCTCATCAATTGAAATTGTATATTCACCTTCATTGAGAAGTAGGTATCTACCCTCTTCAACAGCAAAAAAGCCTTTGTTTGTTCTGTAATGGGCTTTACCATTAAAGAAAGTTTTAATGGACAGCTGACCATTTCCTTCCCAGTAAAACTGTTCACTTTTTGCATGCAATATGAAGTTGGTAGATTCTTTTATTGTCATAATAACAACTCCAAAAATAGATTACTTCCCCCATTATACACAATAATCAAAAAAGTTGATTGTATTTATATTACTAACCACTGTGAAGGTAATGTATCAAAGAAAAACAGATTCCCAACAACAAACACCCCCAATCCAATCAACATCGAATTTCAGTAAAACTGAACATAAGTTCACTAAATAAACTGCTATAAATCACCAGAAATCCACATAACCAACCATCAACCACACCACTGGACTTTTTCCTTAATATTAATGCAACCATTGAAATAACAACGCTTAACCCTATCGACACAAAACAACCCTCTTCCATTTACCAATCCAAAATATTTACTAAATTTATATTGACACCTCCACACCGTCATGATAATATAACTTTAAAATTTATTAATTTAATTAATTCAAAATATTTATAACAAGGGAGGGAACTTTGATATGAACTATGAGGAATTGATCGGTTTGGAAGATAAGGTTGCTGTCGTGACTGGAGCGGCTTCAGGAATTGGTTTGGCTACGTCGAAGCTATTGGCTTCTGCTGGTTGTCAGGTAATCATGCTGGATATTAATGCAGCGGCGGGTCCTAGGGAGGCAGAAGACATCAAGGCAAATGGTGGGAAGGCTGTATTTATGACTTGTGATGTAACCTCAATAGATAACTGCAAATCTGTTATGGATGAAATTGAAAGCGCTTACGAAAGGGTTGATATTTTATTTAATAACGCGGGGGTCATTCGCAGGCAAAACGCTGTGGACCATAGTGAGGCAGATTGGGATTTGGTTCTGGATGTTTCCTTGAAGAGTGTGTTCTTGCTTTCCAAGTATGCTATTCCGCTAATGGCTCGTAATGGTGGTGGCAGCATTATAAATACGGGTTCGGGCTGGGGGCTCAAGGGAGGAGATAATGCGGTTTCTTATTGTGCGGCGAAGGCTGGTGTTGTGAATATTACGAAGGCGATGGCGATTGATCATGGCAAGGATAATATTCGGGTCAACTGTATTTGTCCGGGGGATACAGATACCCCATTGCTGAGAGGGGAAGCGGAGCAACTGAAGCTGGATGAAAAGGCGTTTCTTATCGCTTCAGGGGCGGATCGGCCACTCCGGAGAATTGGCACACCTGCTGATATCGCGAACGGGGTTTTATTCCTTGCAAGTGGATTGTCTGCTTGGGTATCGGGGACCACACTTGTTGTTGATGGTGGAGGACTGGCATAAATACGGACATGTTTGATGATAAAGGAGCGATCACATGACAAATTCAAAAGTAGATTCTGCGCATCCCTATATTCCGAATACGGTACCGGAAGTTCGTGATGCGATGTTGAAACAAATCGGAGCGGAAAGCGTGGAAGAACTATTTTCTGCAATTCCGGATGAACTCATTTACAAAAAAGAAATGGCTATCCCGGAAGCTTTAGCTGAATTCGACTTAAGCAAACACCTGGAAAGGACCTTGAATAAGAATACGAGCACAAAGGATGTGATTAGCTTTCTGGGCGGGGGTTGCTGGGAGCATTTTGTACCGGCTGTCTGTGATGAAGTGAATTCCAGAGCGGAGTTTCTCACGGCATATGCGGGTGATGAATATGAGGATCATGGCAGATTTCAAGTGTTGTTTGAGTATCAAAGCTTGGTTGCTGAATTAGTCGATATGGATGTGGTCAATGTACCGACCTTTGACTGGGCACAGGCAGCAGCAACCTCGATTCGAATGGCTTCGAGAATTACCGGTCGCAAGGAGGCATTGGTACCGAAAACCATCTCGCCAGATCGATTAAAAATTATAAAAAACTATTGCTCGCCGGATATTCAGCTTACTTTCGTTGATTATGATGAAGCGACAGGGAAAATGGATTTAGCTGATTTACAGCGCAAGCTATCTGCGGACGTTGCGGCGGTTTATTTTGAAAATCCGAGCTATCTCGGCTTCATTGAAACTGCCTGTAAGGAAATAAATGAGCTGGCGAAACAACATGCTGCGATTACGATTGTTGGGGTGGACCCGAGCTCCCTCGGCATCATGGAGCCGCCAAGTCGTTATGGGGCAGATATCGTTTGCGGCGAGCTGCAGCCACTTGGTATTCATATGAATTATGGTGGCGGTCTTTCCGGTTTTATCGCGACAAGAGATGAAGTGAAGTTTGTGGAAGAATTTCCTTCCCGACTATTTGGTGTGGCACCGACAAGTGTAGAAGGCGAATATGGGTTTGGCGATGTGTTGTATGAAAGAACGTCGATGGCACAAAGGGAGAAAGGCAAGGAATCGGTTGGTACACAGACATCGATGTGGGCGATTACGGCAGGTGTATATTTGGCATTAATGGGTCCGAATGGAATGAAGGAGCTTGGCACGACGATTATGCAGAAGTCTCAGTATGCGGTGCAGCAATTGGACAAAATCGAAGGCATCACTGCTTCTCATTTTAAGGGGATTAACTTTAAGGAATTTGTGGTTGATTTTAATGGCACGGGCAAGACGGTGAAAGAGGTTAACGAGAAACTGCGGGAAAAAGGTATTTTCGGAGGGATTGATTTATCGGAGGAGTTCCCGGAGCTTGGTCAGGCTGCGCTTTATTGTGTAACAGAGGTTCATTCCAAGGCGGATATTGATCAACTGGTTGAGGCGCTTCAATCGTTATAAATAACAAACAGAAATGAGGGAGCAAAGTGAAAGGGATAATTAGAAACCAGAAGGTACGGAATTTCCACCAGGCAAAATGGGATGAGCCGATCATCTTTGAACTTCATCAGGAAGGGGAACGCGGCGTCATTCCTCCTCATGCCGAACAAGATATCACGGAATCGGTCGGAGATGGTGTGTCGGTATTGCCAGAAGCATTGCAGCGTAAAGCAGATCCGAAGCTGCCTGAAATATCTCAAAATCGGGTGCTGCGTCATTATTTACGCTTATCACAGGAAACATTAGGTGCGGCCTTCAATGTGGAAATTGGACAAGGTACCTGCACGATGAAATATTCACCGAAAATAAATGAAGTGTATGCTGCTTCTCCGAAAGTGACAGCACTCCACCCAAAACAGGATGATGCAACCGTGCAGGGAATGCTGGAAGTCATTCACAATTTGGATTTATATATGCGGGAAATTTCCGGAATGGACTATTTTTCCTTCCAGCCTGGTTCAGGAACACAATCGCTCTTTGCGATGGCTTCGATTGTAAGAGCTTATCATGAAGCAAATGGTGAAGCGGATCAGCGCGATGAAATTATTACGACCATCTTCTCCCATCCATCACAGGCTGCTACTGCGGCAGTAAAAGGCTATAAAATCATTACCTTGTATCCGGATGAGGATGGTTTTCCGGATATCGACAAGCTAAAGGCTGCTGTATCGGAACGAACGGCCGGATTTGTCGTAGCCAATCCGGAAGATACGGGTATTTATAACGCAAAAATAAAGGAATTTACTAAAATTGTCCATGACGCAGGCGGAATTTGTTATTACGATCAGGCGAATGCGAACGGTTTACTAGGTATTACGCGGGCGAAGGAAGCTGGCTTTGATATGTGCTTCTTCAACCTTCATAAAACATTCTCAACGCCGCATGCCTGTGGAGGTCCGGCTGCGGGAGCACTGGGCGTGACGGATCAATTGAAACCGTTCTTGCCAGGGCCAATTGTTGAAAAAGATGGTGACACGTACACACTGAATGATGACCTTGAGCATAGCATTGGCAAGGTTCGTTCCTATCATGGTGTACCGCAAAATATTTTAAGGGCTTATGCCTGGATTCGTGCCCTCGGTGCGAAAGGCTTGAAGCAGGTCGCGGAAACCGCCGTACTGAATAATAACTATTTATATCATGAAATTTTAAAAATTAAAGGAGCGGGTGCACCTTATATCAAAGGGAAGAGACTGGAGCAAGTTCGTTACAGCTGGGAAAAGCTTTATCAGGATACCGGGGTGACGACAGAGGATATTTCCCGAAGAATGGCTGATTTCGGGCATCAATATTGGACAAGTCATCATCCGTTCGTCGTTCCGCAGCCATTTACATTGGAACCAACGGAATCCTACTCCAAAACAGATTTGGATGAGTACATTGCTTCCTTGACGCATATTGCAAATGAAGCATATACCGACCCGGAAAAAGTGAAAAGCGCACCATACAACAGTTCCATTCATGCAGTAGTGGATCAAAGTCCGTTCGAGGATCCTAATAAATGGGCCGTCACATGGCGTGCATATTTGAAAAAAACAAAAGCGAGCAATTAATAAAACCAAATAAGTAATATTCCACGAGGAGGGAATAGCATGAAGCGAATGTTGATGTTGGTATTTATATTGGGGATTGTTTTGGCTGGTTGTTCCAATAAGTCGAGCGGTGGTGGCGCGGATCTAGATTCGGATGAAATTGCAGGCGAAATCACTGTTTGGGGCTGGGATGTAGCAGCGGCCACCTTCAAGGAATCGGTCGAGAAATTTAATGAGAAATATCCGGATGTCAAAGTGACTGTAGAGGAATTCGGTAGTGGTGACCTATATGAAAAGCTGACAGTTGGTCTTGTATCAAGAGGCTCTGGACTACCAGACGTTGTATTGATGGAGGATGAACGAATCCCTGGTTATGTTAGTCAGTTTCCGGAAGGCTTCTTAGATCTTTCTGAAATGGGCTATGACAAGCATGATGACCTGTTCAACGATGCCAAAATCCAAAACGTCGTCCAGGATGGCAAGATGGTTGCAGCTCCTTGGGATATTGGGCCAGCAGGTATGTTTTATCGTGTAGATATCTTTGAAGAAGCAGGCGTATCAGCAGACGATATTGAAACATGGGATGACTTCCTGGAGGCAGGTATTCAGGTGAAGGAAAAGACAGGCACAAAAATGCTGCCTATTGATATTTCTAATTATGATGGTGTCTTCCAAATGATGATGCAGCAGCAAGGGTTATCCTATTTTGACGAAGATGGAGAGTTTGCATTTGAAACAGATGAAGCAAAAAGATCGATGGAAATGATTAAGAAGTTCCACGAGAACGACATTATTTTGAATAATAGCGGCTGGGATGGCATTGTCACAGCTACTGTAAACGGAGATGTAGCAACTGTGCCATACGGTGTGTGGTATACCGGAACGATTATGGACCAAGCGCCTGACCTGGAAGGGAAATGGGATATGTTCTACCTGCCAGCATTTGAAGAAGGTGGAAATCGCTATGCAAACGTAGGTGGATCATCCTTATTGATTCCGTCTTACACAGATAATAAAAACGCAGCATATGCCTTCACAGAATTCTTTACAACCGATGATGATACCCAGCTATTAGGCTTTGAAAAGTATGGTCTATTCCCATCCTTGAAGAGCACCTATGATTCAGAAATTCTCACGCAGGAAAGTGCGTATTTCAATAACAAACCAGTCTTTAAAAACTTCGCCGACATTGTGGATGACGTTCCACAGATTAATCTAACAAAAGATTATGCGAAAGCTTCCAAGATCATGTCGAATACACAGGCTGCCATTCTATTGGAAGATAAACCTGTCGATCAAGCGCTATCCGATGCGAAAAAACAATTAGAAAATGAAATGAAAAAATAACAGGTAACAACATGAAGCGCAATTAGTCGATAGCTAGGAAGAAGAACGTTACACATTCTTCTTCCGATTGCGCTTTATACAAGAAGAGGTGATCGCTTGAAAAAGAACAATAGCACGATCAAACATAACAAGCTTATCAATCCAAAAACAGCGCCATACTATTTTCTTGCCCCTTCTGTCGTCTTACTGGTGATATTTACACTATATCCAGTAATCTCATCCTTTATCTTAAGCTTTCAAGGCATGAGCGGGGTAGATAAATACTTTGTTGGCTTTGACAACTATATCAGGCTATTTAAAGACCCAATCTTTTATAAATCCTTAGTCAACACCTTCCAAATATTAATTGTACAGGTTCCGATTATGCTTAGCCTGGCCATTTTAATTGCAGTTGGTCTGAATTCATCTCTTATTAAATTCCATGGGTTTTTCCGGGTAGCCTATTTTTTACCGGCCATTACAGCGCTCGTCGCTGCGTCGATTATTTTTATGGTTATTCTCGACAGCAACTATGGTGTGGCAAACTATTTATTGTCCTTAGTAGGCATTGACCCCATCGATTGGTTGAATGACCCGTTTTGGGCAAAGGTATCCATTATTGTTGTAATGACTTGGAGATGGACCGGTTATAATATGGTTATTTTTCTAGCTGGTTTACAGACGATACCAAAGGATTTGTATGAAGCAGCCTCGATTGACGGTGCAGGAAAGGTGAAACAATTTTTCTTCATTACGATTCCACAGCTAAAGCCAGTGTTTATTTTTACGGTCGTTATGTCAACGATTGGTACGTTGCAATTATTTGATGAAGCGTACATCTTAACTACTGGTGGGCCAAATAATGCGACGATGACGATTACCTTATATTTATATGAAACCGGCTTTAAATATTTTGAATTTGGCTATGCTTCTGCATTGGCATATGTACTGGTAGTAATTATCGCGATTATTTCCTGGGTACAGATGAAAGTGGTAGGTGATTCATAACATGAACCATAACAATCAATATGTAAATAAAACCTTCTTATATGTGGTGCTCTCTATTGGCGTTATTGTATCGATTCTACCGTTTTACTGGATGACTGTCGGATCGACACTGCCATCAGGAAAAATATTCAGTGTTCCACCTACCTTCCTGCCGGGAAATCATTTACTGGAAAATGCGAAAACCTTAAATGAGTCGCTCGACTTTTTAAAAATTATGTGGAACACGCTGTTTATTTCTGTTACTTATACGGTCATTAGCGTTTTAATTTCCGCCATGGCAGGCTATGCATTTGCAAAGTTTGAATTTAAAGGAAAAAGCGCTATGTTTTTCATTATTCTTTGTACCTTAATGATCCCTTTTCAGGTGATGTTGATTCCTTTGTTTGAAATTGTTGTCGCATTGGATTGGTTGAATACCTATCAAGCAATCATATTGCCAACATTGGCTTCACCTTTCGCGATTTTTCTCATGAGACAAAACATGCTCTCTGTGCCGCTATCAATTATTGAATCAGCACGTATCGATGGCGCAGGAGAATTTAAAATCTTTTTCTCGATTGTATTGCCTACGATGAAGCCAGCATTGGCAGCTGTCGCCATCTTTTCTTTTATGTCACAATGGAATAGCTTGCTATGGCCGTTGATCACCTTGAATTCAAAAGACATGTTTACCTTGCCGGTAGCACTATCCAGCCTGGTCGGATTGGCAAGAATTGATTACGGACAATTAATGCTCGGTACAACCTTATCTATCATTCCTGTGCTCATATTCTTCCTGATCTTTCAGAAGCACTTCATATCCGGTATCCTCGGAGGCTCTGTCAAAGAGTAATAGAATAGCACACTTTACGACCCTTCGTGATACGGATGATGAGCTGACATCTTGTGATAGAATACACCTGATGATAGGTGTATTCTGGACAAGATAGGCATTGTCGTGTGCAGCAACATAGGAGATGACATAACGTGGAAAGTATTTTTGAAAAGAAGTGGATTGTTGTTCTCACTGCCATCTTCTGCTCCGTCCTTTGGGGAAGCGCCTTTCCGGTATTAAAGGTAAGCTATGAAGAATTACAGATGGCACCCGATGATACGATTGCTAAAATAGTATTTGCCGGCATGCGCTTTTTATTGGCAGGAGTCATTATTTTAATTGGCATGTGCATTTCCGATCGCAGTAAATTATTAGTGACCAAAAGACAGGCGGTATTCCTGTTTCTATTCGGTATTTTACAAACAGGTTTACAATATTTTTTCTTTTACAATGGCCTTGCGAAAGTTTCAGGAATGCAAGGAGCTATCCTGCAATCTAGTGGAACTTTTTTTGTTATCCTATTGGCCCATTTTTTCTATAAAAATGATCGAATTAATCGTAAAAAAATCTTTGGATTGGTAGCGGGATTTGCTGGCATTATCGTTGCCAACTGGGGACAGGATCTACAGCCGACCTTTCATCTAACTGGGGAGGGCTATATGATTCTAGCTGCCCTGACAAGTGCCATTGGGACAATTATGGCAAAGGAATTGGCTGTCGGAATTCATCCCTTTGCTTTAACGGGCTGGCAATTATCGATTGGAGCGGTACTCATGTTGATCATTGGTTTACCGCAATTGGAGCAGGATGCAATCATCTTCACACCGCTTGGTTGGGGGCTTTTTATTTATTCAGCTCTATTATCAACGGCGGCATTTGCTTTATGGTATTCTGTCCTTAAATTCAATAAAGCCAGCGAAATTAGTATGTTTAAATTTATCACACCTGTTTCAGGAGCCATTTTATCAGCGCTGTTTATTCCTGGAGAAAGCCTGAACGCATTTATTATTGGTGCGATGGCATTGATCGCCATTGGCATTATCGCTGTAAATTATAAAGGGCAAAGAGAAAAGGCGATGCTGAGATGATGGTGTTCCACAAAAATTATCAGTCAGAAATGGAGAATGACGTATGAGAGATTACAAGGTTTGGGAAGATATTCGAATTACAGATATTAATAGGTTGAAGCCGCGCGCTTCGTTTCAAGCTTTTCCAACGAGACAGGCTGCCATGATTGGTGAGCCGGGATATACAGATCATTTTAAAAGCTTGAATGGCATGTGGGAATTTCTATTTTTGCCTGCACCGGAATATTCCCCAGTCGGTTTCGAAAAAGCGGAGGCAGATACGACAACTTGGGATCAGATTCAGGTGCCGAGCAATTGGCAGATGGAAGGCTATGGCAGCATGCATTATTCGGATTTATGGTATAACTTCCCGATTCGTCCGCCATATGTGCCATCAGATAACCCGACTGGTATTTATAAACGAAGCTTTCGCATGACTGATTCTTGGTTGGAGAAGGATGTGATTTTGCGTTTTCACGGTGTCGATTCTGCGTTCCATGTATGGGTGAATGGCGAAGAGGTAGGCTACAGCAAGGGTGCTAGAATGACATCTGAATTTAATATTACTCCCCATCTAAAAGAAGGGGAGAATGACCTGACTGTCAGGGTGTATCAATGGTCTGATGGTACCTATCTAGAGGATCAAGATATGTGGTGGCTGAGCGGGATTTTTCGAGATGTGGAGCTGTACACACAGACAGAGACAGGTGTGGAAGATTTTAAAGTAGATACCTTCCTACATCCGGAAACGGCTGACTGGCAATTGGAGGTAAATGGCACACTACGTGGTGCGCGAAAGGATTTAACACTTGCATACGAACTTCTGGATGACGAGCAGACTCTCGTACAATCTGGAGCGCAATCACTGGAGGAAAGCTTTCACATTTCTGAAAGCATCCAAGCACCTAAGTTATGGAGTGCCGAGCAGCCTTATTTATATACGTTACTATTAACGGTTCAAGCAGGCGATGAAATAATCGAGGTCATTCCGCAGCATGTTGGATTTCGCCAAATCGAACGTAAGGGTAAAATATTTACAGTGAATGGAGTAGCGATTAAGCTGAAGGGTGTGAATCGTCATGATTATCATCCGAAAACAGGGCGAGTCGTTTCCAGAGCGGATATTATAAAAGATATTAAGCTGATGAAACAGCATAATATCAATGCAATCCGAACGGCACATTACCCTAACGCACCATATTTATATGAGCTTTGTGATCGTTATGGCATGTATGTGATTGATGAAGCGGATGTGGAGTGTCACGGATTTGAGTTAACAGGCAAGTACAACTGGATTGCGGATGACCCTGCGTGGGAAGACATGCATACGGACCGTCTCGTTCGAATGGTACATCGGGATAAAAATCATCCATCGATTATCATGTGGTCACTTGGAAATGAATCCAGCTTCGGGCATAATTTCCGTGAGATGGCAAAAATCTGCAAGGAAATCGATCCAAGTAGACTGGTTCACTATGAGGGCGACGCCGAAGCAGAGGTGACGGACGTTTATTCCACCATGTACACCTGGCTGGAGCGTGCCGATAAAAAACGAAAAACAATGAAGGAGATTGCGGAAACGACTGAAAAACCGCATATTCATTGTGAGTATGGGCATGCGATGGGAAATGGGCCAGGTGGTTTAAAGGAATATCAGGAATTGGTCTATGAACACGAGCATCTTCAAGGTGGTTTTATCTGGGAATGGTTTGACCATGGGATAGAGACCATCGATGAGAATGGGGAAGTATATTACCGCTATGGGGGAGATTTTGGCGATGATCCAACCAATGGCAATTTTTGTATCGATGGGTTGCTCATGCCTGATCGCACACCTTCCCCAGCATTGCTTGAATATAAAAAGATAATTGAACCTGTCCATACGAAAGCAATGGATTTAGAAACAGGCAAGCTTTTGCTGGAAAATAAATATGATTTTATTTCCCTGGATCATTTGGATGTACATTTTGTCATTGAAAAAGATGGAGAAGTGATTCGTACTGGTTCAACCAAGCCGACAGGAATTCCAGCGAGAGGAACAGGTGAAATACAGCTGGATTATGATTTGAACTTCCCGAAAGCGGCTGGAACAGATTATTATCTCACCATTTCCTATGTAACCAATCAAAGCTTTCCATGGGCAGCCGCTGGACATGAACTCGCTACAGCACAATTCCAATTGCCTGTAGAAACAGAATCGCTAATGGTGTCTCCAACAGGCCAGCTTGCGGTGGCTGAAACACCATATGCGGTCACGATTACGGGTGATGAAGTGGAAGTGGTATTCGATAAGATTAACGGACAAATGACCTCGTGGAAGAAGAATGGGATAGAAGTTGTCCAGCAAGGTCCGAAGCTCCAATTCTGGCGGGCACCCATTGACAATGATATGTATTTGCTGAAAGATGATAAGGAAAAGTACTTCATGCATCTTTGGCATGAAATGGTGGATGCCGTTGATATTAGCACGGAAGACGAAAATAAAGTAAAGGTAACAGTTCGCACCGTGAACGGTACGACAAATGCGTCCTGGCATTATGTGTGCAAATATGAGTATAATATCTTTGCCAATGGAGATATTCAATTTAGTGTAACTGGTACACCAGATGGTATGATAGAGAATGCACCAACCATGATCCCGCGTATTGGAGTAGAAATGCGCTTACAAAAGGATTGTGAACATGTGAAGTGGTATGGTCGAGGACCTGGTGAATCCTATAGCGATTCGAAGCAAGCCAATTTATTTGGCGTCTATGAAAAAACAGTGGATGAATTATTCACGCCTTATGTACACCCACAAGAAAATGGAAACCGCACAGATACCCATTGGGCTAGGCTGGTGAATCAGCATGGCACAGGCTTGATGGCAAGTGCGGTTGGGAAAGATACATTTGATTTCAGTGCAGGCTTTTACGAAATAGCGGATTTGGAAAAGGCAAAACACACGGTGGACTTACAGAAGAGAGACTATATTGTCCTTCATTTGGATCATAAACAAAATGGCTTAGGCTCTAATTCCTGTGGACAAGATCAATTGGAGAAATACCGTTGTAAATTTGAAGCCTTTACATTGGAAATGAAACTATCCGTTTATTCCAATAAGGAAATAAGTGATATCGTAAAAGCAAAGGAAAGTATAAGGGTGGAGTGATTGAAGCCCTTATGATGCCTATCGGAGTAGGATGTACATGTCATATGGTACGGCTGAATCGTTAAACGTTTCCTTGGCCAGATTGTGAACCACGCTGATAATAAGCTGAATAGAGGTTGAAAAAGATGGCGACGATTAAAGATATAGCAAAGCTGGCAAACGTTTCAAGTTCAACGGTATCCAGAGTACTGAACTATGATGAAACATTAAATGTCACACCAGAAACAAGAAAAAGAATCTTTGAAGCAGCAGAAGAAATTTCATACAAGGTCAAACCAAGAAAGACAGCCAGGAAAGTGAAGTTTATTGGACTTTTCTATTCCTATTCATTAGAGGAAGAGTTGGTTGATACGTACTATCTTTCAATCCGCATAGATTTGGAGAAATATTTAAAAAGCATCGGCTATGAAATCATTATGATAGATTCGCTAACCTCCAATGCAGATTTGAAGAAAATTGTTGGCATCCTTTGTCTCGGAACATTTCATCCAAATGAAATCGAGAGAATAAAAGACTTTAACAAGCCATTTGTGTTTGTCGACTCGAATCAAGATGCCAATTCCTTTGATTCTGTCGTTATTGATCTCCAATCGGCAGCCCGAAATGCGCTCAGTCACCTCATTGACCTGGGCCATCGTAAAATAGGCTTTATCGGTGGCTCAGACAGTGACATTCTGGGAAGCGGTAACAAGGATTTACGGCAAATTGCATTTGAAGAATTTTTAGCGGAAAAAGGATTGCTGAACGAAGCCTATATCAAAATTGGCGAATACAATCCGAAAGCCGGCTATCTATTTTTTAAAGAACTATTGGCAAGCGACACACCACCAACAGCGGTATTTGTAGCCAATGACTCCATTGCCGTCGGCTGCTACAAAGCGGCACATGAGATGGGTATCCACATCCCAGAAGATTTCAGTATTATTGGATTCAACGATATTCCAACCGCCCAATACATGATGCCACCTTTGACAACGATTAAACTGTATACCGATATTCTCGCAGAAAATGCAGTTGATTTATTATTGGAGAAAATCAACAAAGAACGAGAAGTAGGAAAGAAAATCAGCATATTTACAAAATTGATTGTAAGAGAAAGCACTGCAGCTCCGAAATAGAGCTGCAGTTTTTCTTTGAATGTGAGCTGAGCGCCGGCGCATGCGACTTTCGTGCGAGGGCATGCGACTTTCATGCTGAAGCATGCGAGTTAGGGTCCAAGGCATGCGACTTTCACGCTGAGTCATGCGAGTTAGGGTCCAAGTCATGCGACTTTCATGCTAAGGCATGCGAGTTAGGGTCCAAGGCATGCGACTTTCATGCTGAGGTATGCGAGTTTGAGGCCAAGGCATGCGACTTTCACGCTGAGTCATGCGAGTTAGGGTCCAGGGCATGCGACTTTCATACTGAGTCATGCGAGTTAGGGGCCGGGGCATGCGACTTCCATGCTAAGGCATGCGAGTTAGGGGCTAGGGCATGCGAGTTCCATCCAAACCCATGCGACTTTCTGGCAAAGAGGGATAGAAAGTTCTTTTAAAACAAATGGGGTTGGAATCGGCAAGCCGATTCCCTCATTTTAAATTTATTTTGGCTGGGGGGAGGCGCGAGTATGGAAGGTTGGTGCTCGACTTTAGCCTGTTGGCGCTCGCCTTCATCTGGTTGGTGCTCGACTTTCCCCAGTTGACGCGCGACTTCACCTGGTTGGTGCTCGACTTCGCCTGTTTGGTGCTCGAGTTTACCCGTTTGGCGCTCGAGTTTACCTGTTTGGTGCCCGCCTTCATCTGGTTGGTGCTCGACTTTCCCCAGTTGACGCGCGACTTCACCTGTTTGGTGCTCGAGTTTACCCGTTTGGCGCGCGCCTTCACCCTGTTGGTGCCCGCCTTCGCCCTGTTGATGCTCGACTATAGCCAGTTGGCGCTCGAGTTTACCTGTTTGGTGCCCGCCTTCGCCCTGTTGGTGCTCGACTTTACCCAGTTGACGCTCGACTTCACCTGGTTGGCGCTCAACTTCTCCAGGATGGTGCTCGACTTTATCCAGTTTGCGCTCGACTTTAGCAGGAAGGCATGCGAGTTGAGTGCCGAGGCATGCGACTTTCATGCTAAGGCATGCGAGTTAGGGTCCAAGTCATGCGACTTTCACGCTGAGGCATGCGAGTTAGGGTCCAAGTCATGCGACTTTCATGCTAAGGCATGCGAGTTAGGGTCCAAGTCATGCGACTTTCATGCTGAGGTATGCGAGTTTGAGGCCAAGGCATGCGACTTTCATGCTGAGTCATGCGAGTTAGGGTCCAAGTCATGCGACTTTCACGCTGAGTCATGCGAGTTAGGGTCCAGGGCATGCGACTTCCATACTGAGGTATGCGAGTTAGGGTCCAGAGCATGCGACTTTCACGCTGAAGCATGCGAGTTAGGGTCCAAGGCATGCGACTTTCACGCTGAAGCATGCGAGTTAGGGTCCAAGGCATGCGACTTCCATGCTAAGGTATGCGAGTTAGGGTCCAGGGCATGCGACTTTCACACTGAGGTATGCGAGTTGGGGGCCAGGTCGGTCATGCGACTTTCACGCTGAGGCATGCGAGTTAGGGTTCAAGTCATGCGACTTCCACCCAAACCCATGCGACTTTCTGGCAAAAAGAAGTAAATAATTCTTTTAAAACAAATGGGGTTGGAATCGGCAAGCCGATTCCCTCCTAATTAAATTTACTTTGGCTGGGGGGGAGGCGCAAGTATGGAAGGTTGGTGCTCGACTTTAGCAAGAAGGCATGCGAGTTGAGTGCCGAGGCATGCGACTTTCGTGCGAGGGCATGCGACTTTCATGCTGAAGCATGCGAGTTTGATGCCAAGTCATGCGACTTTCACGCTGAGGCATGCGACTTCCATCCAAACCCATGCGACTTTCTAGCAAAAGGGATAAAAAGTTCTTTTAAAACAAATGGGGTTGGAATCGGCAAGCCGATTCCCTCATATTAAAATTACTTTGGCTGGGGGATGCGCGAGTACGGCTGGTTGGCGCTCGAGTTTACCTGTTTGGCGCCCGACTTCACCTGTTTGGTGCTCGACTATAGCCAGTTGGCGCTCGGCTTCACCTGTTTGGTGCTCGAGTTTACCCGTTTGGCGCTCGACTTTAGCAGGAAGGCATGCGAGTTAGGGTCCAAGGCATGCGACTTCCATGCTGAGGCATGCGAGTTAGGGGCCAAGTCATGCGACTTTCGTGCGGGGGCATGCGAGTATGGGTCCAAGTCATGCGACTTTCGTGCGGGGGCATGCGAGTATGGGTCCAAGTCATGCGACTTTCGTGCCGGGGCATGCGAGCTTCCACCCAAACCCATGCAACTTCCACCCATCCTGTAGCTAAAGTTATATTTAACAGCAACTCGTAAAAATGCCAAATGAAAAAATTTCAAAAGCGGACTACAGAAAGGCACACAAAAAAGCCAGGCCCCAATTCATTGGCCTGGCTTCATCATGCTATTGTTTATTTATCCTGCCATAATTGGATCAGGTGGTTAGCTTGGTCTAGCAGTTCTTCATATGCGTCGGCGTCGATCATGTTTTTCTTGTTGTGATAATGATCGAGTAAATCTTTGAAGCCGTTCATATGTTTGATAACTTTTCTAGCTTCTTCTTTCTTTTCGAAATGCTTGACGGTATCCAAATGAACGGATAGGTGGCGGGCTGCCTTCAGGTCAAGCTGGTCGTTTGCGAATAATTCTTTCACGACGTCGTTTAGTTCTTCTGCGTTCGTTACTTGTTTTTCAATTACTTTTATGGGTTCTACTTCTGGTAATTCGCTGCCTTTTTCAAATGCGGCGACATTTCCAAGCTTGGCGTAGTTGGCTTTGAATGTATCGATGTCAGCTATTTCATTGCTGGATGTGTTCCAGGATTTCGTAGCAAGGGAACGTAATTCTTTCGCGATATCTTCGGTAATCACATCTTCGCCAACTAAGTCTGGGTTATCATTCCAAATCGCTAATGCGGCACCTTTGATAAAGGAGGAGTCGTCAGCAACCGTATTTTCTTGGAATTTACCAGGTGACCATTCTTCATAGATTCGTTTATCTTGGTTTAGATAGTCAAAGGAATGTTGTTCACGGCCATCATCTGGCTTGTCGTTTCTTAGTACATAGTAGAAAAAGCTTGCGTTCATGTTGTAAATATTTTCATGGCCGCGATTGATAAAGGCATCTAGTTTGGCGATGCTTTTATTCCATGCCATTTGTGACCAGAAATCAATGCCGATATAGTCATGCATGTCAATCTTTTGCTTTGGTTCCTCTGGTTCCCAGGAGTTTTTACCGTTTTCCCCATAGTAGACGGCGTCATTAAAAATTCTTGGTTTAAAGCCTGCTTCGTGTACATGTGCTGCAATATCATTGATATAGTTGGCCATGGCATCTTTCCAGATGTATCCTTCGCCAAGTGTTTCTTTTGCATATTCGTTTAGTACTGGCTTGTAATCAGAAATGAATGGGTCACGGTCAAATTCCATGTATTCATCTCCGCCAATATGGAAATGTTCACAGCCTGCGAATAGCTCCATGTATTCGCTATAAAGGCTCTTAATGTATGCTACAGCCTCTGGATTCGTGATATCTAAAGCAACATCACTGTGGTTACCATTTACATCTACTTGTCCATATTCTGGGTGAACCTTCAGGATATGTTCTGTATGTCCTGGTGTGTCTAGAGATGGGATGACTTTCACGCCATATTTCTTCGCTTCTGCCAAAATCTCTCTTACTTCGTCTTTTGTTAAATAGCCGTCCTGTGACACGATGGCTGGGTCTGTTTCACTTTCAATACGGAAGCCCATATTTTCTGAGAAGTGAAGCTGGATGGTATTCATTTTTAGATATGACATTTCTCTAATATGCTGAATGATCCATTCTTTGGTGATGTATTTTCTAGCCATATCAACATGCATTCTACGTTCTTCCAGTTCTGGATAGTCGATGATTTCTCCGGATACAAGGCTTTCGTTATTGATAATCATCAAATGCTGGATGGTGCGTAATGCATATAGTGCTGCATTTTCGGAAGCGGCGACAATTTTTACGCCGTCATCGTTGATTTCAATTTTATATGCTTCTTCGCTGTCGCTTTCTTCGGTGATGTTTGCATTTTCATCTAAAGTTACAACGATGTCCTGCGCGGTAGTATCTGATGCTTTTGCATATACTTTTTCAATTTCTTTTGTTCCGGGAATTTCTTTTTCCAAAAATTCTGCTGCTACGAGCTCTACTACTTCTTTGAGTCTATCATTTTCCATGTAAGCTTCTGTAGCTGGGATAACAAGTCTTGTTGTTTCGTCCATGGTCCATGTTGTAGCTTGTTCGTCGGTTTCATAGGATTGAACAATTGGTAATGCCAAGCTAGCTAGTTCCTCCTTCGACTGCGTGGATTGCTGCGCAGCAACGGGACTGATGAAAGTTGATAGTATCAATAAGGCTGATAATAAAATGACGGATGTTTTTTTCAAGTCGTTCTCCTCCGATGTCATCATGATGCAGGGGCATTTCCAGCACCTGTGTATACAAGTGCTGGAGGCTGCTCCTTGCTGTGTTTATTTCCAAATTTCGATTAAATGATCTGCATTTTCCAGCAGCGTGTTATAGGATGCTTCGTCAATCCGGTCTTTTTCTAACGTATGGTCCAGGATTTGTTTGAAGCCTTCCATATGTTTGACCACCTTATTGGCGGATCCTTTTTTCTCAAAATGGCTGACTGTTTCCAAATGGACGATGAGCGGGCGGACTGCCTGTTTCTGGATAGCTCCTTCGTCTGCCATTTCTTGGACAAGTGCTTTTAGTTCATCAGCATTTTCCACGAGCTCGGGTTCTTCTGGTGTGTATACAGGCGGCAGATCTACATCGCCTTCCAGTCCATTCACTTCTAGCTCATAAATACGTGCTGCATTGTCATCCCCTTGTGTTGGTTTGTCGATAATGAGACGCACATATTGACCTTTTGTAGCTGGAACCTGGTCCTTCGTAATGCCGCTTTCGTTATCGGTTACTTGAACGAGTTCTTCAAAGTTTTCACCGTCTTCACTGATCAACACACGGTATGCCGCTGTGTTGGAACCAACTGGCTCGCCACCTGTTTCTGCATGCTTGATGATAATCTCGCTAACGAGGTTAGTGCTGCCCAAGTCTACTGTTAACGTATGCGGGCCTGCGCCATTGGCACACCATTTGGTCCAGGTGCTGCCGTCAAATGCTTTTTCTGCTCCTTCTGTCGGTGCACAAATGCTGGAGGCAGTTGCTTCTTTATTTAATGCCAGATTCGTTGTTTCTTGGTTAGCTAGTTCTGTAACTGTAATGAAGCCTTCTTTGATGACTTCATCTTCGCCAAGCACGTTTTTACCGACAAGCTTGACGGTGTAGATGCCTTCTTGATCGTAGACAACAGTAGGGTTTTCTTCTGTGCTTGTTTCCACTGTTGCACCTTCAAATGACCATTCCAATTCCTCTGTCGTGAGGGAGCTTGTACTTGAAAATTCGATTGCCTCCCCTGGAGCTACCAATGTTTTGGAAGCATCAAATGAAACAGTTGGTAGTGTATCAAAGTCCATTGCATCTTTAATGAATGCGAGTACTGTTTCTTCTGATACTCTTGCTCCGCGGTTTAATGCGGGAAGACTGGATTCCAGCTCTTCATAAAGCGCGTCGTATTCCGCATCTTCTTGGTTCACTTTTGCCATGACCATGTCTAAGGCGAGTTGCGCTTTTTCCCCGAGTAATTGTAATTTATCCAGGTTCCGCTCGGATTCATTAAGAATTTCCGCTGGTAATTCTGATTTCAATGTTTCCGCTGCTTGTACCATGTTCGTAAATTCTTCTTCCAGCTGGTTCAAATCTTCTGTCACGTCTTTTCGTTTGGAAACGTTCGCCCAGAAGTCATTGATCATTTCTTTTACATTTGGTGCATCCTTCCGTCCGATACTCCATGCGCCCGTCATACGGGAGGAGTGGTTGGCGAAGGTTTTCATTTCGTCAGCAAGATCACCAAATAAAAGCTCAATGGAGCGATTCCAGGATCGGTCGGAATCATAATCTGGAATGTTCCAGGAATAGTCTCCACCAGTTGCTAACGTGATTTTGGACATGTTGGCATGCTCCATCGGGTTCATCGTAAAGAAATCAACTTCCCCTTCTAGTCGCTTGTCAATATCGACAATCGGTCCCAATGCCAGCTTCGATGTTAAATAATCTGATACCGGGTAGTTCCACCATACACCGATTTGGTCGCCATATACTTCCTGCATGAACTGTACGTTCTCAAGTGGAAGGGATTCGGAAACGACCACTTGTCCTGTCCACATAACCGTAATGTCGTCATCAATTGTTTCGGAAAGCGCTTTGGTATACTTGCTTATATTCGAAACTTCTCCGCCCATTGCAATGGTGTCGTATTCCGTTGGTACAGTAATTAGCGGGTGAACATCTTCTTTTTCTTTGATAAATTCTTCATTAAAGCGATTTAATAATTCGCCGTGCTTTTTGCCATCTTTATTGTCGATATCATCGAATAAAATCGCAAAATCACGCACGCCCATATCATATAGGGATTCACTTTTTTCAATTAATGCTTGGAAGTCTTCTTCGCCTGCTTCTCCATCAAAACGAATATCGATACCGGGAGAAATCGCAAAGGTAAAGTTAACTTTATTTTGATTTGCTGTCTGAATCAATTCTTCCATGCGGTCCAATTCGCTTTCCGGATACGGCTCGCGCCATTTCTCGCGGTGATATGGATCGTCTTTCGGTGCATAAATGTAGGTGTTCATTTTATAATCACCGTAAAATTCAATCTGATCCAGGCGATCTGCCTGATCCCAAGGACTGCCATAGAAGCCTTCAATAATACCTCTCACACGCATGGAAGGCTCATCAACGATATGCAAATTTGCAAAGGTAAGCGAAGCGTCTTCTGTATTCGCTAATTGGATCAATGTTTTCACACCGTAAAAAGTCCCTGCTCCATCGGCACCTTTTAGAAAGATGGTGCCACCTGCTTCCTGCGAGTCAATGTTCAATACATATCCCTCTGCAGATAAGTCTGCTTCGTTCGTAGCATCAAGTTCCTTTTCGATGCGCTTCACATCATCTGTAAGGCTTCCTTCTTCACCTAAAGCGATGGTAGTGGAAGCATCCTGAATGGTGTCGTTCACTTCAATGCCATTTTCTGTTAAGAATGCTTTTAAGCTGTTTAAGGCATCTTGATCTGCCGTTTCCTGTCCTAAAATATTGACGGATTCCGTCATTTCCAAGCTGCCGTCTAATACTTGAATGTCGCGAGGCAGCGGTACCAATTTGTCTTTGATATCTTTTTCTGTCATGCGGTCATCTTTCACTTCTTCCGCGTTGGATACAAAAGCATTACCGATGATTCCTATACATCCAAATACCAGTAAGGACAACGTAAAAATAATTGTTTTGCGCATAAAGAATCATATCCTCCTCTATTTTCTTGATGAATTTCCTAGGGTGAAGCCTGTAAATTGCTGTAGTACTTTTCAAAATCTGGAAGCGCTGTCACACCACCTTAAAAAATACTATTTGGTTCACATGCATGATGCAGGGAAGTTCGTAGCTGCGCAAGGCACGTCCGAACAAGCGGTTTTGCTCGCTTCTGGAGGTGCTGGAATAATCGCCGCTATTCCAAAAGGCTTACACAAGCCACATCCTGCACTTTCTTAATTTAATAAAGTAGGTCAAGTAGACCAAGTAGGCCAAAAAGTCGCCAAAAAAGACATGGGGTACTAGAGGGGGCATTTTTCCTCCTCTACAGACCACCATGCCTAATCAAATAGTAACATGTATGCATGTGAAGTTATAGTTAGATTATCATATCCAAAATTCATCTACAATAGGTACAAAGTATACTTCTAGCGGCTTTAAAACGAGTTGTATGGTGGTGATTTTACAGGCTGTTGAAAGCCAAAAAAACAACGGTCAACCCTTTATATTTCAATCTTTCTCATGGGAATACCGTTTCCGTTGTCTGATGATGGACCGTTCTGATTTTGTTTGTAGGTTATCCGTGTGGAGTACATGTATGTAGGCGGTTGTTGCATGCTTTTCAACCCGTTCCTTCTGATAATAGCTAATCTAGGTAAAAAGAAGTATTATGTTCGGAAAACACGAAATCTTATTTACCGTCTGTGAGAGAATGTGATATGCTTTTTGATGAACTTCTTAAATGTAATTTAATTAGTGTGCCCAAACAAACAGATTTAACCCAATGCTTATATTTGTAAGCGGTTTATTTTGCTTTTATTTTTAAATCGCATTTAAGAAGTGGGGTGATAAAAAGGAGGGAGACCGTTTTCCGAAGGCTGTGATCTTTCGTATATTGTACAAACGATTGGATATTAAAATTGGCGATGTCGAAGGAGGATATTTATGTTAAAAAAGAACAAGCATTTTTATTATTTGATTACTGCAACCATTACGTTGCTCATATTATCTCATTTTTCCATGCCATTAAGTGTTGCTGCTCAAGATAGTGAGGATCATATGATCAATGAACGCTATCGTGATGAAGTAAGCCTGCAGCCAGTGGCACCCGCTTTCAGTGTGGAGTCGCTTTTGGAATGGTCCCCTGAAGATGATCCGGATGCGCAATTGAATCAGGCGAGTGTACCGCTAAATAAAGACCGATTTAAAGGGCATCAAATTAACCCATTGGCACATCCTGAAGTTGGGATTATGGCAGCCTCGATTACGACGCCGGACCATGATTTATCTAGCTCTGTCGGGAGCAATAACTTTGATGTGTATGCCTTTGATCATTGGCAGCTGCTGGAATCCTATATTTACTGGCCTGGTGCTCCCAATAAAGAGGGGGTATTTGCATTACCATCCCCTGATATTGTCGATGCGGCCCATCGGAATGGTGTTCCAGTTTATGCTTCGTTAGGTTTCCCTTGGGGACCTGGTTCACCGGAAACATTGGCTGAGATTGAAGCCTTTACGGAGCAATTGGAGGACGGAACATTTCCGGTAGCCGATAAGATGATTGAAGTAGCGGAGTATTATGGTTTTGATGGTTACTTCTTCAACCAGGAAACGTCCGGTGTAAGCAAGGAAACGGCCGTACGCATGAATGAAATGATGCGCTATATAAAACGTCACTCCGACCTGCAAATTAGCTGGTATGATTCACAATCGAATAATGGCACGATATCCTATCAGGATGCTGTCAATGACAAAAATGATATGTATGTGGAGCGTGCGGAAGATGGCGTGTATGGAGTCGATGAGTTCTTTTTAAATTACAATTGGAATGTGGATAAAATCAATACGACAGTTGCAACGATGAAGAAACATGACCATTCTCCTTATCAAGCGTTTGCCGGATTTGAATTACAACAGAATTCCTATAATACAAACGTGAATACAGATGCGCTGCTGGATGAAAATGGCCAATCAAAGGTCTCCATCGCGCTATATACCCCGAACTCTACGATGGGTCTTGCGAGTGATCCGGCTGATTTTCATGAGCAGGAAAACTATCTCTGGACTGGTCCGCAGGGTGATCCATCCAAAGCAGATGATTCAGCCGATTGGAAGGGGCTGGCTCGATTTGCGACAGATTCATCTGTGATCCAAAATAAGCCATTCACCACCAATTTTAACAGTGGGCATGGGAAGAAATACTATGCAAATGGAGAAGAAGTAAGTGCGCAGGAATGGAATAACCGTTCTGTGCAGGATATTATGCCGACATGGCGTTGGTGGATTCGAGGAGAAGGCAGCAAGTTAACTGGAGCGTATGATTTTGACAAAGCCTATAATGGCGGGAATTCATTACAATTCAGTGGAGACCTGGAAGCAAACGCTGAGAATGAAGTCATGCTATATAGCACGAAGATTTCTGTGACCGATGAAACCAAAGTACGTCTGGTTTATCAAAATGAGCCTGGCGCTGATATTTCACTTGGCGTTGCATATGGTGAGGATTATGCGGAGGAAGATATCGTGTATTACCCGCTACCGGACGCTGACAAAGATTGGGAAACAACTGAAATTGATTTGAGTGCGGAAAGCGGAAAAACTGCTTATGCCGTAAGTGTAAAGGTTGAAAATACGGATGAAGTACATGATTATGCGCTTCATTTGGGGCAGCTTGCCATTTATGATGCGGAAGCCCCGAAGCTTTCCGTCGAAAAGGCGAAGATAGATGAAAAGATGCTGCATGCTGCTGACGAAGCGGAAGCGCGAATCAGCTGGACACCAAACGAAGATGCATTGCAGTATGAGGTTTATCAAGAAAATGCCCATGGAGATACGAAGCTATTAGGGGTTACACCGAATCACCATTTTTACACACCGAACATTTCCAGAACAGTGGAAAATGCTGCGGATGATCAGGTTACAGCGATCAAGATTGTACCCATTAATGATACGTTTGAACGTGGAAAAGCATTAAAAGTAGACTTTGATTGGGGCTTGGATATTCACGCGACGGAATATGATGAGAGCCCACCATCTGAAAACGTGGCATTAAACGCAGAAGTTACCGATGTTTCATTTGAGAATCCCGCTGAACCAGCTGCAAAAGCATTAGATGGTTCTTCCAGCACGAAATGGGCTGCGACCAATAAGCAAACAGGACATTTGGCGATTGATATCGGGGAAGAAAAGACGATTCAACGGTGGAGAGTAGAACATGCGGAGTTTGGCGGAGAAGAGAAAAATATGAACACCATTGACTTTGAACTGCTCTATAAAGATGCCAATGGAGATTGGGTCCGGGCTGAAAGAATAACAGATAATGAAGAAGCGGTGACTGATATTGTGTTAGAGGAGCCAATTACGGCAAGTGAATTCAAATTGCAAGTACACAATA
Source organism: Ornithinibacillus gellani (assembly GCF_003730295.1). Classification (GTDB taxonomy): domain Bacteria; phylum Bacillota; class Bacilli; order Bacillales; family Amphibacillaceae; genus Ornithinibacillus_A; species Ornithinibacillus_A gellani. The sequence goes on along the minus strand of NZ_QTSZ01000041.1, from coordinate 209,083 downwards.
GCGGTGCTTCGCCTTGGGGTGCGATTCGTATTTATGAATGGCAACTATTCGAAAGCGATAAATTACCGAAGACGGAAAATGTAATGTTGCATTTTGTCTCAGCTGAAAATAACGAAGGTGCACAAGATCAAGTTACCTTGGAAAATGTTAAAAAAGATCAAGTGGTTCGATTGTATGACACGATGGATTCGAATCAGGTTTTAGCGGAAAAGGTAGCGAAGGAAGATGGCACCGTTACATTTACGGATTTAGACTTCGGTGAAGAAGCGGGACGGATTTATTACACGCTGCAAACACCGGGAGTAGATGAAAGTCTCAAATACAGTGTTGGATATTTAAATGAAAACGTGACGGTATCTGATCTGAAGCGATTACTTCAACAATTGGATGTTAGAAGAGAGTTGTCGGACAGTGATTCCCTGCGCGCATTAAAACTGCATATAACCACAGTCGAGCATTATGAAAAACAAGGCAAAATGGACAAGGTTGCCAAACATCTGGAAGGATTTAAGGCGTTGCTGGAATATCAGCTGGAAAATGGTTTAATTACCGAAGCAGCTTTCGAATCCCTTACTTCCAATACAAATAAAGTAATCGATCAATTGTAAGAAATCATCATCGACATACGAATGTTGGGCTCGTGCTGTCCCAGCATTCGTATTTTACAAAATGATGTACCGGCCATCCTTCTGACTGGAACAGGGCAATTGTAAGTGCATACAAAAGATGTTTTACAGAAAAGAAATCAAGTGCTATAATGAACTCAACTTATTAAAAACGTTTTAATAAGGGTGAAATATAAACGGGTTATTATACGTTATTTTTATATGAAACCGCTCTTATATACACACTTATTATACGTGTTAAAAAAAGTAGAGGACAATGCACAATGAAAAAGAAAGAACATTGGAATACAGATCAAATCAGGCAATATAATCGATCCCTGGTCTTGAAGCTCATTTACAAGGAAGGCCCCGTATCAAAGGCGGAAATCTCCAAAAAGAGTGAGTTAACCTTTGCGACGATTGGAAATATCACTACAGAACTGTTGGAGATAGAGGCAATCCGGGAGTCGGGTTATGGTAAATCGAATGGTGGTAGAAGACCGATTTTGTATGAGTTTAATTGGGACAACTACTATGTCATTGCCTTGGATATAGGGGTCACACAGGTTTCAGCGGCGCTCGTCAATTTTAAAGGGAGCATCTATCATCAGCATGAAGTAAGTATGTCAGATCCATCGAATAAACCTAATTTAATTGAAAAGGTTTACAAGGTGATTGACGAGCTTGTTTCTCAGGCTGACTTGTCCTTCTCTAAAATTGTCGGCATTGGTGTATCTGCACCAGGCCCAATCGATGAAGATGATGGAAAGATCTTAACGCCACCCAACTTACACGGCGTCAAGAATGTAAATATTAAAGCATTACTGGAACAGCGGTATGAATTAACAACGGTATTGGAGAAGGATGCCAATGCCGCGGCACTTGCAGAGCAATGGTTTGGCAGTGCCGGTTCAAAAGGCAATATACTTTATATTTTTGCGGACCAAGGTATTGGTGGAGGAATTATTATCGACTCTCGCATTTACCGTGGTTATAAGAATGGTGCCGGTGAAATTGGACATATCTCCATTGATATAGATGGTCCGAAATGTAATTGTGGGAACTTTGGCTGCTTGGAAGCTTTGGCATCCGGGATTGCTTTAGTTAAAAGAGTGAAACAGGAAATCCGCCGCGGCTCAAAGAGTTCCTTATCAGCGCTTTATTTAAACGATGAAGCAGAATTAACGTTGGAAACCATTATGGAACATGGAAAAAATGGCGACCCATTGGTGCAACATATATTGAATGAAATCGGTCGTTACCTCGGTATCGGCGTCACCAATGCAATGAATTTCTTTTCTCCTACAACCGTCATTTTTGGGGGACAAATGATTGAATTATACCCGGAAATTATTCAGGTAACGGAAGAAATAGCTAAGGATCGCGTCTTTTCCGAATTTGCCCATGATATTCCATTTATTAAATCGAGTTTTGGCAACCAGTCCAGTTTGATGGGCGCGGCCTCCATCATCCAACAAAAGATTTTTGATTATCCAGAGAATATCCTCATATAATCATCGATGAAATAAGGTGGTGAACCTTGTTTTATATACATGTTGGGATCCATTCAAAATAGTAAAGATTAGAAAGGGGAAGAAAGATGAATACATTTCAGAAACGAATACTTTTATTGTCAGTCTTATTTTTAGCTATTTTAACACTTGCTGCCTGTGGCGGAGGAGAAGGGAAAAGCTCGAAGTCGGCTAATGAAATCGAAATTGTTTATAAAGCACCCGATGAATCATTTGAATCATGGATGAAGGAAGCAAAGGAACAATTTGAAGCAGAAAATGAAGGGGTCACTGTAAAAATCACTCCAATTGATAGTAATGAGGGGGATTACCCGAACAAGACGATTTTGATGATGAGATCGGCTGATACAGCACCAGATATTGTCATGGAGGATTCAGAAGGGCTGAAGCCAAATGCGGCTGCAGGTTACCTTGCCCCGATTACAGATAAGTTAGAGGAATGGGAAGACTGGGATCATTTCTATGAAGCGGTTAAAGATGGTGTCACTGGAGAAGACGGAGAGTTTTACGGTGTGCCAATTTCAACGGATGTTCGTGGTCTCTGGTATAATAAAACCGTTTTGGAAAAAGCCGGAATCGAAACGCCTTGGAATCCGGAAAGCTGGGACGATGTATTAGCAGCTGCGGAAGCAATCAAGGATGACGTTGAGGTACCGATTTGGATGAACTCTGGTAAAGCAATGGGTGAAGGTACTACAATGCAAACATTCCTCATGCTGTTAAATGGTACAGACAGTGATTTGTATAACGAAGACACTGGTAAATGGGTAGTAAGCAGTGAAGGCTTTTTAGATTCTCTAAAGTTTATTGACCATGTATATCAAAACGATTTAGGACCAAGTCTCAGCTGGGGTATTACAGGACAAGCCGGGGCAAAGGTATCAACAGAATTAATGCCAAAAGGTGAAGTAGGAATTGCGCTCGATGGTAACTGGATGTCTGGTAACTGGCAGGAAAGTGGTAATAGCCCATGGCCGGAATGGGAAGACCATATTGACATCACGGCGATGCCAACAATGGATGGCCAGGGCGATGGAAAGGTTACCGTATCCGGTGGATGGACATTAGCTATTCCTGAAAAAGCTGCCAATAAGGATTTGGCATTTGAATTTATTAAGACAGCAACAAGTAAAGACAATTTAAGATATGGTACAGCGTTAACACCAAGAAAAGATATTGCTGAATTGGATGATTATCAGCAAATGACCTATCAACAAAAGATAACAGAATTTCTAGAATTCACGACGTATCGACCAACGTACGATGAATATCCAATGGTTTCTTCCAATATTCAAAAAGCTGTAGAAGCAGTTACGACTGGTACGCTTACACCTGAAGAGGCATTGGAGCAATTTAAAAAAGACGTAAACAGAGATGTCGGTGAAGATAAAACAGAAGAAGAATAAATATCGCTTCCTTACATCATAAATCACGAACGAATTGATACTGACAAAGGGTTGGGACATAACCAAAAATATGGATCAGACAAACGAACAATAACATGGACCCGCATCGGAAATAGTAGTATATTTCCGATGCAAGGTATCCTGGCTATATCATGTTCGTTTTTTGATACAATCATAGCGTTTTGTCCCATCCTCTTATAAAGAGGTGTTTCATTTTGGGTAAAAGTAAGTCGCTAAATGGAAATATATATTTAAAAACCGTATTATTCGGCCTACCATCTATCGTTCTCCTATTACTATTCGTATTAGGTCCAATTATCATGACGTTTTATTTCTCCTTTACAAACATGTCTTTAACGGGAGCGGCTGCAAGGGATACGCAGTTTGTGGGATTTGATAACTTTATCAGAATGTTTCAGGATCCCAGCTTTAAGACAAGTGTGATAAACACAATTGTCTTCCTCATTGCTTCAGCAGTGATTGGTCAGCAAATTGTTGGGTTTTTAGTTGCCTATCTCATGAAACAAAAAGCGCGTCCTTTCAGAAGGATTATTGGGATATTAATTCTGGCAGGATGGATCACACCGGAAATTGTTGTCGCGTTTGTTTGGTTTGCTTTCCTAAGTGATTCAGGAACTTTAAATATCATGCTGGGATTTATCAATATTGAACCAATTGCCTGGCTGCTCAAGTTCCCGCTTGTTAGTGTTATTTTCGTAAATATTTGGCATGGTGCTGCGTTTTCTATGCTCATGTATCAAGCGGCACTCGATGATATTCCGCAAGAAGTGGAAGAAGCATCAAAAATTGATGGAGCTAATGCTTGGCAGAGACTTTGGAGAATTACCTTACCAATCATTAAGGGTTCAGCTGTGACAAACATGGTATTGGTTACGTTGCAAACACTTGGCGTTTTCACATTGATCTATGCACTAACCGGTGGGGGACCAGGTGAAAAAACAACGACTTTACCGATCTTCATGTATGATCAAGCGTTTGTCAATTATCAATTGGGCTATGGAACAGCGATTTCCTTAGTGTTGTTGGTAATTGGAATTTCTTTGAGTCTATTATATATTCGCTTTTTGAAAACTGACTAATAAAAGAGGGATTGAATATGAATAAAAGGAAAATCATTCAAAAAGCATTGCCTTACATGGTTCTATCAATCATTGGCATTATGTTTTTTATTCCATTACTTTGGGTAATCTTTGCATCATTTGATGCCCATGCAACCTTGTCTATTGAGTGGCCTGACGAATTTACGTTGGAAAACTATACCCAATTGTTAACGGATCCGGAAATATTACGATCCTTCGTTATTGGGGTGTTTCTGTCGCTCGTTTCGTCACTTGTGTTAATCTTTTGTTCGGCATTGGCTGCTTATCCACTTTCGAGATACCATTTGAAACATAAGAATTCGATGATACTGACGATTTTATTTATGTCAGGTTTGCCGATGACGGCGATTATGGTGCCGGTTTATCAGCTGTTTGTATTTTTTAACTTGAATGATTCACTCATCGCAACGATGTTCTTTATGGCTGCATCTGGTTTGCCGTACGGGATTTGGCTGATGAAGAACTTTATTGACTCTGTGCCAGTTAGTTTAGAGGAATCTGCTTGGGTAGACGGCGCCTCCGTGCTTGTAGGTCTTCGGAAAGTAGTCGCGCCTTTAATGAAGCCTGGTATTTTTACCGTGTTAATATTCACATTTACCAATAGCTGGGGAAACTTCTTTGTACCATTTATCTTAATTCAATCCAGAGAAAAACTGCCAGCGTCTGTTAGTATTTTTCAGTTCTTTGGACAGCATGGAATGGTCTTTTATGGGCAATTAGCGGCGTTTTCATTTGTCTATACCATTCCAGTGATCATTCTGTACTTTGTAGGTCAAAAATATATGTCTAAAGGATTTAGCTTAGGCGGTGCAACAAAAGGATAATCAACGTTTCACGACCCATTTTCTAGATCAATATCATGGAGGCAATCAAATGCACAACAAAAAAACAATCCATATCATTTCTCATACGCATTGGGATCGCGAGTGGTATTTACCGTATGAAAAACATCATATGCTGTTAATTAAGCTGATGGACAAACTCATCGAAACATTGGAAGAGGATCCCAATTATAAGAGCTTTCATCTCGATGGGCAAACGATCATTTTGGATGACTATCTGCAAGTGCGTCCGCAAATGAGAGACAAAATAAAACAATTAATCGATGATGGGCGAATTTATATTGGGCCTTGGTATATTTTACAGGATGAGTTTTTGACCAGCAGTGAGGCGAATATTCGTAATCTCCAATATGGCTTGAAGGATGTGGCGAAGTGGGGTGGCCTATCCCATATCGGTTATTTTCCTGATTCATTCGGCAACATGGGGCAGGCACCGCAAATACTGAAACAGGCTGGTATTGAACATGCTGTATTTGGCCGTGGTGTAAAGCCAACAGGATTTAATAATACGGTGGTGGAGACGGATCACTTTGAATCACCTTATTCCGAAATGATTTGGAGTTCACCGGATGGTTCCTCTGTATATGGTATTTTATTTGCGAATTGGTATTGTAATGGAAATGAGGTTCCGGTGGAGGAGCAAGCCGCTAAAGTCTATTGGGATCAGCATATTCAAAGCTTGGAGAAGTATGCGGCTACCCCACATATGCTCATGATGAACGGCTGTGATCATCAACCGATTCAAACGGATTTATCAGCAGCAATTCAAACGGCTGAAAAGCTATATCCTGACCTTGATTTTAAACACTCGAACTTTAATGACTATGTAAAGGAGCTTACCAATACGCTCCCAGATTCATTAAAAGAAATAAAAGGGGAATTGCGCAGCCAGCAGACGGATGGCTGGGGGACATTGGTAAATACTGCTTCCTCCCGCTTGTATCTGAAGCAGATGAATCGAGCGTGTGAAACATTATTGGAAAATGTAGCTGAGCCGTTAGCGACATTTGCCCATATCCTGGGAGCGGCTTATCCACATGATCAATTTGCGTATGCATGGAAAACATTAATGCAAAACCATCCGCATGACAGCATTTGTGGTTGTAGCGTTGATGAAGTGCATCGGGAAATGGTTCCGCGTTTTGAAAAAGCGAAGCATGTTGCGGAAACGATTATTGACGATAACCTGGAAGCAGTAACCGCGCAGATTGATACGACTGCATGGAAAGACGTTGCAGGGGAGCCGCCTGTGTTTACTGTTTTTAATACGAGTGGTTATGCGCGTTCAGGTGTTGTATCTGTAACATTGGATATGAAACGGGAATATTTTTCTGAAGGGGTTCATAAAAAACAGCTGAAAGCATTTCCTTTAGGGGAAGCTGTTGTGATGGATGAGACAGGAAAGGAATACATATGTCAAATAGAGGATTTAGGCATTTCCTTCGGTTACGATTTACCGGATGATCGATTCCGTCAGCCATATATGGCAAGACAAGCTCGCATTACCTTTGAAGCCGCTGAAGTTCCGGCATTAGGCTATCAAACGTATGCTTTGGTGAAAAAGCAGGTGAACGAGGATGACACTTCCTTATTTAAAAACGAACGTGAAATAGAAAATAGCTATTTTAAGCTTGTGATTGAAGCGAATGGTTCTCTCACTATTACAGATAAACAAACGAATCGTCAATATACCGATTTTTGTACGTATGAAGATACAGGTGATGTGGGCAGTGAATATATGTATAAACAGCCGGATGGCGAAACGGCTTTCACGACGAAGGATTTGCAAGCGACGACACGCATCCTGGAAGATACACCACTAAAGGCGGTAGTTGAAATAACACATGAATGGCAGCTGCCAAAAGGTGCAACAGACTTGCTGGATCAGGAACAAAAAGAAGTGGTTTGGTTTACGGAGCGGAAAGCGACACGTACCGATGAATTGGTTCCATTTACGATCAAAACACGCGTTACCGTTGAAAAAAATGATCGGGGAATCAATGTGGAGAGCCATTTTGATAATCAGGTGAAAGACCATCGTCTCCGGGTATTATTCCCAACGGATATCGAGAGTAAAACACATGATGTGGATGCCATCTTTGAAGTAGCGGAGCGTGATCATATGCCTGCAAGCGAATGGACCAATCCGGATCACTCGCAGCATCAGCAGAAGTTTGTTGCGATAAGTAATGAAACAGCTGGTGTCGTTATTGCCAATAAGGGATTAAATGAATATGAGGTATTAAGAGATTCCAGACAAACGATTGCCGTTACATTGGTTCGTTCTGTCAGGGAGATGGGCGACTGGGGATACTTCCCAACGCCAGAGGCCCAGTGTCAGGGGAAACAAACGACAGCGTTTAGAATTTACCCATTTGAAGGTGAAGGGGAAAAATATTCCGCCTATCAGGATGCCTATCAATATCAAATCCCTTGGGTAGTGAAGCAAACGGGTATTCATGAAGGGAAATTACCATCTGCTCATTCCTTTATCGAATGGCAGGGCGAGACATTGGCATTTACTTCTTTGAAGGTGAAGCAAGAGAATCAACATGTCATGGCCCGCTGGTTTAATATGGCCGATTCAGATGATGAATTACAGGTAAAGCTGCCAAAACAGACAGCACATATATACAAGAGTAATATTTTAGAAGAACAGAAGGGTGAGCTGGCTCATGATCAAGTGCAAACTCCTGTTCAGCATCATGAAATAATTACATTAGGATTTGAATTAGAATAATCGATGTATTTGGTAAAGCTTGGGTGAAGGAGAATATTAGCTATGGACAATCGGAAAATACCTGCCACAATGATAGAAATGATCGACCAGATCAAGTCAAAGACAGCGGATGCGAAATTGGCATCGATGTTTGAGAATTGTTTTTCGAATACGTATGAAACGACCATCCGTCCACAGAAGGATGGAACTACCTTTGTGATTACGGGGGATATCCCTGCCATGTGGCTTCGGGATTCAGCAGCACAGGTGAGACCGTACTTAATCCTTGCTGAAACGGATCCGCAGCTCGCTGATATGATTCAAGGGGTTATCCAAAAGCAGATGGAATATATTGTGCATGACCCGTATGCAAATGCATTTAATGAAAGTCCGACAGGTGAACGGTATGCCGATGACGAAACAGAGATGACGCCTTTATTATGGGAAAGAAAATATGAAATCGATTCGCTTTGTTATCCGATTCAATTGGCTTATTTATTTTGGAAATCAACCGGTCGCACAGCGCATTTTAATGACATGTTTAAGCAGGCAATTGACAATATATTAACTGTATGGAAAAAGGAACAAAATCATGGCGAGCAATCCAGTTATTCCTTTAAACGGACGAACTGCCCTGCTCAGGATACGCTATCCCATGATGGACAAGGTGCACCAGTAGCATATACGGGGATGACATGGTCTGGCTTCCGTCCAAGTGATGATGCTTGTCAATATGGTTATCTCGTACCGGCTAATATGTTTGCCGTGGTTGCTTTGAGATATGTAAAAGAAATTGCAGCAGAGGTTTTCCAGGATGAAGGATTGGCAAACCAAGCAGCTGCTTTAGCGAAGGAAATAGATGATGGCATACAGACCTATGGAAGGGTCGAGCATCCTCAATACGGGACCATCTATGCTTATGAAACGGACGGTTTGGGTCATTATAATTTAATGGATGATGCCAATGTACCATCCCTTCTGTCGATTCCATATCTCGGTTACTGTGAAGTGGATGATGAAATCTATCAAAATACGAGAAAGTTTTTATTAAGTAAATTAAATCCCTATTACTATGAAGGGAAAGCAGCAAAAGGGATTGGCAGTCCCCACACACCAGAGCAGTATATTTGGCATATTGCACTTGCCATTCAAGGGATGACTGCCCAAACAGATGAAGAACAAGCGGCTGTTTTACAGATGTTTAAGACGACAGACGCAGGCGAAAATCTCATGCATGAAGGATTTCATGTAGATGATCCAACCCAATTTACGCGGGCTTGGTTTTCATGGGCCAATTCAATGTTCAGTGAATTCATGCTCCATATACATGGTATTCAAGTGAAAGGAAGTCCACTTTCAAAGTAGTAATGACTTCAATCTATGGTGAAAGAGGTGTTTTAACATGACAACATATCAGTTTCCAGACGGCTTTTTATGGGGAGCAGCAGCTTCTGCAACCCAAACAGAAGGAGCCGCAGATGTGGATGGAAAAGCAAAGAACATATGGGATTATTGGTTTGAAATAGAGCCAGAGCGATTTCATGAAGGTGTAGGACCACAGGAAACTTCCACATTTTATAAAAACTTTCAAGCAGATATTGAACGAATGAAAGCTATCCATCTTAATTCCTTTCGACCGTCCATTTCCTGGTCGCGTTTATTGCCAGATGGTACGAATGTAAATCAACAGGCAGTTGATTTTTATAACCAAATGTTTGACGAGCTGCTTGCGCATGGTGTGGAACCAATCGTTAATTTGTATCATTTTGATATGCCCATGCATTTTCAGGAAAAAGGCGGTTGGGAAAGCAGAGAAGTGGTCGAGGCGTTTAATCATTATGCACAAACGGCTTTCGATTTATTTGGCGATCGCGTGAAAAAATGGACGACATTTAATGAACCAATCGTTCCAGTTGAGATGGGTTATTTAAATGATTTTCATTATCCATGTGTGGTTGATATGAAGCGGGCTGTGGCCGTTGCTTTTCATTCCATGCTGGCAAGTGCTAAAGCGGTTCAGTCCTATCATCAGGCAGGACTTCATGGTGAAATTGGAATTATATTAAACCTAACCCCGTCCTATCCGCGAAGCCATTCCAAAGGTGATATGGAAGCTGCCAAGATTGCTGATTTATTCTTTAATCGCAGCTTTTTAGACCCATCCGTTTTAGGGGCCTATCCAAGTGAATTGGTTGAGTTGCTAAGGAAGTATGAGCTGCTGCCAACAATAGAGGCAGGCGATTTGGAAATCATTCAACAGCATACGGTTGATTTCTTGGGAGTTAATTATTATCAGCCTCGACGTGTAAAGGAAAGAGAGACACCTATACAAACAGAAGCAATTCTACCTGAGAACTTCTTTGAGCCGTATATTTGGCCGGAGCGTCGCATGAATCCGTATCGCGGCTGGGAAATTTACGAAAAGGGACTCTATGATATCGCAATTCATATCAAAGAAAATTACGGAAATATCCCTTGGTATGTTGCCGAGAATGGCATGGGTGTGGAGAACGAAGAGCGGTTTATTGATGATTCCGGTATGGTGCAGGATGATTACCGGATTGAATTCTACAAGGAACATCTGAAGTGGCTTCACAAAGGAATGGAAGAAGGATCCAACTGCTTTGGGTATCATGTATGGACATTTATGGATAATTGGTCCTGGTTGAATGCATATAAAAATAGATATGGCTTATATCGGGTTGATCTTCGCACCCAAAAACGTTATGTGAAACAAAGCGGCAAATGGCTAGGTCAGGTTGCGCAACAAAATGGCTTTGAATAGATTATTGAGGTGTGACTCGTATGGACAATATCCTTGCATTTGATTTTGGCGGCACGCATATAAAATATGGTATCGTTACTTATGAGGGAATGATATTAGACAAGGGCTATGTACCAACTCCCAAAAGTTTGGAAGGCTTACTGGATGTCATTCAAAATCAGCTTGACATCTATGCAGATCAAGCGATTAATGGAATAGCCATTAGTTCCCCGGGAGCTGTGGCAGACAATGGCATCATTCATGGCTCAAGCGCAATACCATATCTTCATGGTCCAAACATGAAGGCAAGGATTGAATCGGTGACAGGCTTAACCGCTCATATCGAAAATGATGCGAATTGTGTCGGGCTTGCTGAAGTTTGGAAAGGATCTGCCAAGGATAAAAATGATGTCGCTGTCGTCGTCGTTGGTACAGGTATTGGCGGAGCGCTCGTGAAGGATGGTAAGATTCATAAAGGCAGTCATTTGCATGGTGGTGAATTCGGTTATATCATATTGAATCCGAACGAGCTGGGAAATGGAATGAATTCATTTAGTGAAGTTGCTTCGACATACTCAATCATTAAGCGGGTAGCGCTTGCGAAGGGGATAGATGCGTCTGCACTGACCGGTGAGGGGATTTTTGCGCAGGCGGAGCAGGGAGATCCCGTCTGTATCCAGGCGATTTCGGAATTTTACCGCATGCTGGCAATTGGGTTATATAATATTCAATATATATATGATCCGGAATTAATTTTAATTGGTGGAGCCATTAGTGCCAGAACAGATTTAATCCCCCGCTTAAAGGAAGAAATGAATCAGCTTATTACAGCGATAGACGTTGCAACGATTATTCCGGCTATGGATACATGTTATTTTCATGCTGATGCCAATTTGATCGGAGCGGTCTATCATTATGTACAACAGAACTTATTGTAGGATGAAGGAGAAGGGTTACCATGTTATACACGATCGGTGTAGATATAGGAGGAACCAAGGTTGCCATTGGCGTTGTAGAAAGTACAGGCAAGGTGATTGAACAGTCTGTCATACCTACAGATTTAACGATAACCCCATATGATATGATTTCAAGAATCAATCGTGAAGTGAATAAGGTTATTCAAAACGCCAACATACCAACTCAGCACATAAAAGGTATTGGTATTGGTGCTCCAGGCCCATTGGATAGTAAAAAGGGGATGATTACTTGTCCGCCTAATTTACCAACGTGGAGGGATATTCCAATCAAAGAATGGGTTGAAAAAGAATTTGATTTTCCGGTAAGACTGGAGAACGACGCGAATGCTGCGGCACTAGCGGAAAAATGGATTGGCGCTGGTCAATCATGTAATCATTTTATTTATATGACAGTAAGTACCGGAATCGGTTCCGGTATCATTTGTGATGGGAAATTATTACGTGGACGTAAAGGGAATGCCGGCGATATTGGCCATATGGTGGTTGATCCTTCCTTTGGAACATGTACTTGCGGTCAGAAAGGCTGCTTGGAAATGATAGCTTCCGGAACGGCCATCTCCAGAGAAGGCTCTAAAATCACAGGAGAAAGCTTATCTACGGAGGAAGTTTTTCAATTATATGATCAAGGCCATCCCGAAATTGTTCCGTATTTGGATAGTGTTATAAAAGTGCTTGGTGTTGCTTGTGTTAGTTTGATCAATACATTTGATACGGAAAAAATCATCATTGGCGGCGGTGTTTCCAAGGTGGGCGTTGCCTTATTTCAGCCCATTCGCTCGTATGTGCAATCCTATGCATTGAATCCAGATGGACGTACAACAGAGATTGTACCATCCAAACTCGAACAAAACAGCGGCGTAGTAGGTGCGGCTGCATTATGGATTCCTTCTGTTATGAATTAAATAGACAAAACGACCTCCCTTCAGTTAGCAGAGGTCGTTTTTATTTCTTCCAAATATGGCTGCAGTGTATCTGAATAATGCAGCGTGCCGTCCTTCGTAATGACGATGGCATCTACGTCTTTCACCTGTTCCAGTGTTTGAATGATTTTCTCAGGTGTTTGGCCAAAGAGGCGGCTTGTCCAGATTTCACCATCGACAGATTTCTTGGATACAATCGTTAAGCCGGCGATTTCCGATTCGATCGGGTAGCCGGTTTGCGGATCTAGAATATGATGATAGGTTTGATTTTTGGCTGTAAAGTTTCGCTCATATATACCTGAAGTTACGATGGATTGATTCCAGGCTTTATATACGGCGATGTTATTTCCTCGTGGATGGAAGGGATGCTGGATGCCAATTCGCCAGTAGCCGTCTTCGTGGTTCGGCGAGGTACCATGGATCATCACATTCCCGCCTAAATTGACCAGACCTGCTGGAACATCCATTTCTACTAGATCCCGAATGAGTAAATCGGCAATATATCCTTTTGCCAGAGCGCCTAGGTCAATAAACATACCGGGCTGTTTTAGAAAGACTGTTTGTTCCGTCTCGTTGAGCATGATATGCGCTGCATTCGTTTGCTGCAGCAAGGATTGAATTTCTGCTTCTGACGGGATATGAGCGTCTTTAAAGCCGATCCGCCATGCTTGCACAAGCGGGCCAATGGCAATATTTAAAGCGCTGTTCTTCGCTGTGCTATGCTGCTTACCAATTTTAATGAGCGCATATAAGTCTGGATGTACCTTAACCGGCTTGATGCCGGCATTCTGATTGACTTCCATTAATTCTGAAGTGGGGTCATGCGCACTAAACCGTTTTTCATATGTTTGCAGCTGCAGAACGAGCTCGTCCAAAATAAATGTGGCGTATGGATGCAGAACGGCCAATTGAATCACCGTTCCCATCATCTGGATTTCGCGACTTTGCATGATAATCCCCCTCCAATTTTTCCAATGAGAAAAAGGTTGAGATAAAAAGGATTGTTGCTTCTTTTTTCCCAACCTTTTTTATACATGATGAAATGTTAGCCTTTAACGGTAGCGCCTGAGACGGTGTCAACCTTTGATGTAGCACCGGATACGGCGTCCACATCACCGCCTGTTAATTGCTGGCCGGTTTGTTCGAGATACCAATCAATGATTGGTTTGATATCTTGTACGTATTCGTTAATTCCGAGATAATTTCCTTCTTCATCACGAATCGCCTGATAATTATGAACGACAAATTTATCTGGACCATGTGTTGGTACATGTGTTTTAACGACATCTTGTTTCCCTTTACGTAATTGCTGAATGACCCAAGAAACACCGCTAAATGCTTGCTTGGGATGGCATTCTGCTAATGGATAACCAACCTGTTCCGGGCGGCGGGAAGCAAACATTTCTTCCGCGTCCAAATGATGGTTGTAGTATAAGAATTGGTTATTGCTGTCCGCATAAGTTAATTCAGCTGGCATAGAATTCAAAAAGTGATTCAACTGATTGACGGTCAAAATTCCACGATCCAATTTTACATACGTATCACCGTCTACTGCGCCAGTTGCTTCAGCAGCTTGTTCGACCCAATCATCGGCCATCATGTCGATGCCTTGAATCGTTGTATCGATGGAGCCTGTCGCATATAAATCCTCCGCGCTTGATAGGTCTTTCATGCCTTCAGGTGCATTCAGTACATTCACGACATTGATAAAGCGAATGAATTTCTTGATGCAGGATTCCAGGAATTTAGCTGTTTCTGCGTCCTTAAGATCTCCTTCTTCATCAAATGCTTTATGCACTTCCCCTAATAGGAATTCATTACCGGGCATCACAACTGCATTTACACCTGGGGCATCGAGAATCTGACGTAAATGAAGCTGAGAGCGTGAGGAGCCTTGTACGTCATAGGAAGCCCCAACAATCATGACTGGCTTTCCATCGAGTGGATGAATTTTGAATGAGAGCCATTCAATGACGCTTTGTAATGCAGATGGAATCGAATGGTTATATTCTGGTGTTGCAATAATAACACCATCTGCTTCGGTAATTTTTTCATTTAAATGTTGAATGGGTGCACTGTCTGTTTGATCATCTGATTGGTTAAACATGGGCACGTCTTTAATATCCAACACTTCGATTTCAACCAATTGCTTATATTGTTTTGCAATGAAATTTAATAACTGATGATTATATGAAAAATCGGCGTTTGAACCAACAATTCCAACAATTTTCATGATCTAGCCCTCCTCGTAATTAATTGTCTTCCCAAGAAAATTTTTGTGCTTTTTTCGTTGGATTCTTGCTTACCAAATGATTGGTAATCTCAATAAATTGTGTAAAATCATTAAAAATATCTTCGAGTTCACTTACTTTGTTTGCATCCTTTAGGTTTCCTTCTTCATCGAAGGCCTGCAAGGAATAGCCGACAAGAAATTCAGAGCTTGGCATAATTCGTGCCTTCAATTCAGGTGCGTCCAAAATTTGACGTAAATGGGATTGTGCACGGGAAGAACCTAGCTTTCCATAGGAAGCCCCGGTAATCATCAATGGCTTGTCAACGAGTGGCTGTGAAGTATAGGATAACCACTCCAACACACTTTTTAAAATAGCCGGAATCGAGTGATTGTACTCTGGTGTACTGATAATCACACCATCTGCAGCAGTAATCTTAGCTGCAAGTGCTTGTACCTCTTCAGGTGCTTGATTTTCCTTTGGCTTATTAAAAGCAGGTAAATCTTTAATTTCACAGATTTCAATGTTTGCTTGATCAGCAAAATGTTTTTGAATAAATTGTAATAGCTGACGATTCGTGGATTGATCAGAGTTCGTACCCACGATTCCAATAAGATTTAACATGTTATTGCTCCCTTCAGTCCTATGTATTTGTTTTTTAGAAAAAAGGAATACCCACTGGATGTCGGGGTAACGGCATCATGGGTAATGCGTAAAATAGATATCTACATTCTACCAGTTTAACTAGTCAATGATACAACAGATATGTCCCTATTTTTGCAATAATAGGAACAATTACCCCTGATCCTTCATAAAATCAATTTTACGTTCCTTATTCCCTATACGTTTTAAGTTAAACGCGTGATGGATACCTAAAATGGATTGATAATGCTTCCAAACGATTATGATATAATTGGATTTCTCCCATGATTCTAATCCCATTTGTATTCCCATATAAGCTACTGTTTTTGAGTATAGAGTACGGTTCATTTTTTAATTTTAACATCAGGGAAAAATAATATCATCGTCGATTGTAACTACATTTTTATCATAACATGTGAGACAAAGAATCAGTTGTGAAATATTGAACAATCTTTGAACCTTTTCGTAAATCCCGTATTTGAATGATAGCAAGCTGAGAAATAAATCGGCAGTATCAGTAGAATGACGCTAAGATAGCAGCGAAATACACGATCATCCCATGTCAAACGTTCGGGAAGTCTATTACCCCTGAGAAAATAGTAAACTGTGTTTGTTTCTTTCTATTAATCTTTTACGTAAAACCCATCGGTAGAAGTAACCATTAATTCAATGATTTGCCTTGACATATATATGGGATCTTCTTTAAAGTCTTCTTCAATCCATCGAATGATGAGACCTGCTACACCATGGGCTCTGTAAATGTATAACCATTTTGAATCAATGATGGTGTCTTTTTTCAATTGATAGTCATACTCCAGAATGAATAAATCCTCTATCGCTTTTGCCATCTGATGCCGAAAATCTACTCGAATATGATCACTTAATAATAATCGATATAGTCGGGCATTTTCTTTGAAGTAATGGAATAATGTGATGTCTTCTGCATTCATTTTATAAAAATCAACCTTTTTATTAGATTGATAAGGAACACGGATTTGTTTGACCATTTCACGTAAGATATCTTGTATTAATTCATCTCGTAGATGTTCTTTTGTCTCAAAGTTTGCATAAAAAGTTCCTCTATTATAATCCGCTTCTTTCACTATTTCTGAAACAGTGATTTGAGAAAAAGGTTTTTTATAAAGTAATGTTAAAAATGCACCCTTTATTGCAGTTTTTGAACGTTGTACGCGTTTGTCAAAGTATCTTTCCATTCCAGCCACCTCCATCCAGCAAAACATAACAATTAATAATAGTTTACAATGATTAATCAACAAAAGTCACACAATTGTACATTAATCAACATTTAAGGTTTTTTGTGGATTGTTTTGATCCCTCTTCAGTGGTTAAGATAAATAGAGAAGTGCAATGAAAATATATGGAGGTAATAGATATGACATTTCCAGTATTGGAAGGAAAAGTTGCTATCATAACAGGTGCTGCAATGGGGATGGGAGAGGCTACTGCTAGACTGTTTGCGGATGCAAAAGCAAAGGTGGTTATTGCTGATTTCAATGAAGAAAAGGGAAGAGAAGTGACCAAGTCCATTCAAGCAAATGGTGGAGATGCGTCATTCTTTAAAGTAGATGTCTCCAATTCAGAACAAGTACAGGCAATGGTGAAATTTACGGTAGAGACGTATGGCAAATTGGATGTTGCAGTAAATAACGCTGCATTAACACCTGATGATAAACCAGCAGCTGAATTTGATGAAAACTATTGGGATCGTCTAATAGCTGTTGATCTAAAAGGAACAGCGCTTTGCATGAAATATGAATTACAACAACTAAAAGCACAAGGACAAGGTGGATCTATTATTAATATTTCCTCTGTTAGTGGATTCCGTCCACAGCCAAATAATATTGCATATGTTGCTGCGAAACACGGTGTAGTAGGGATGACAAAGGTAGCGGCATTAGAAAATGGTGCAGAAAATATTCGTGTTAACTCTGTCGCTCCGGGTGCGATTGATACACCAATGTTGCGCGGCGCATTGGAACAATTCGGTTATACAGAGGAAGAATATGCACCTCAATTGAGCTTACTCAATCGATTCGGGCAAGCAGATGAAATTGCTCAAGCAAATTTGTGGTTAGCATCTGATGCATCCTCTTATGTGACAGGCACAACAATCCATGCAGATGCCGGTTATACATCTCGTTAAAAATGGTGGGGATTCACGTGTGGAATGATTAACCGATGCAACTTCACCAATGATCTAAAATGAATACAAACAAGCGTGTCAGCTGAAATCATCTGAACACGCTTGTTTTTTTATGGTAAGTAAATATATCTTGGTGCTTTACGCTGTATATATATTTTCAGACCAAATCCTTGTTTGGGGGGTGCTATTATCTCATATCTTAAGATAGTCTGCGAAAGTCTGTTCGTCACTGCTGTTTGAAGTCGATGACCATGCGACCTTGAATTTTTCCTTGTTCCATTTCTTCAAATATATCCTGTACCTCATGCAGACAGCGGGTTTGTACCACTGGAACAACTTTGCCTTCTGCACCGAATTGGAAGGCTTCTTCTAAATCCTTCCGTGTTCCTACAAGTGAGCCAATGACTTCAATCCCATCAAGAACGAGACGAGGAATGCTCAAGTCCATGGTTTCGGATGGTAAACCGACGGCGACTACTTTGCCACAAGCACGAACGGCATCAACAGCAGAGTTAAAGGCAACCTTGGAAACAGCTGTAACGACAGCTGCATGTGCACCACCAAGCTGTTCTTGAATGATTTTATCTGCAGCGCCCGCTGTGCTAGGGTTGATGGTCATATCTGCACCAATTTCTTTGGCGAGTGATAATTTATCATCATTAATGTCAATGGCAATAACTTTGGCATTGAACACATGCTTCGCATATTGAATCGCTAAGTTACCTAAGCCGCCACAGCCATAAATAGCAACCCATTCGCCAGCTTTAACATCTGCCACCTTGATTGCTTTGTATGTCGTCACACCAGCGCAGGTAATACTGCTTGCCTGGGCTGGATCTAATCCTTCTGGTACCTTGACGGCATAATCGGCAGTAACGATGCATTGCTCGGCCATACCACCATCTGCGCTATAGCCTGCATTTTTTACTTCACGGCAGTATGTTTCCCGGCCAGTAATACAGTACTCACATCTGCCACAAGCCTCAAACATCCATGCAACACTAACGCGATCCCCAATTTTCAAGCTTGTTACATCGTCCGCAACCTTTGAAACAACACCAATTCCTTCATGTCCGAGTGTGCGCCCTTCCACATTGCCAAAATCACCGGCAGCTACATGGAGATCTGTATGGCAGACACCACAAAATTCTATATCAACTAATGCTTCCCCTGGTTGTAATGGGCGTAATTCTTTTTCAATTACTTCCACGTTTGCTTTACTGTTTGGATTAACGACTACTGCTTTCATTTGTGAGCCTCTCCTTTAATTTGGAATTGAATTTGATTGATTTTTGAACCTGTCCAGCTAGGAAAGAAATGATGTAATGGAATCGATCATGATTACATTTTTATCATATCACGCAATGTAATGAATGGATTGTGAAATACTGAACAATCCATGAACATTTTGAAGAAGCCCCCATCTGATTGCTGGCGATGTGAGGAATAAGAAGAAGGAGGCGATTCAGCCTCCTTCGATGGTAATATATTATTTGGTATATCCAATCTTATCCAATATAAATGCATAGCACTTGGCAGCATCTTTCAGGTGGTCAAAGCGACCGGATTTACCGAAATGTCCGGCACCCATATTGGTTTTCAGAACGACGGTGTGGTCATCTGTTTTTAACGTACGTAAACGGGCCACCCATTTTGCAGGTTCCCAATATCCGACACGCGGGTCGTTCAAGCCAGTTGTGATGTATAGATGAGGATATGCTTTCGCTTCCACATTATCATAGGGGCTGTAGGACTTAATATAGTTGTAATCTTCCTGCTTTCTCGGGTCGCCCCATTCACTCCATTCCAAGGTGGTGAGCGGGATGGACGTGTCCAGCATCGTAGTAACAACATCGACAAACGGTACCTCAGGAACCATTACTTCAAACAGCTCACCGGCCATATTAGCGACGGCTCCAATAAGCAGTCCACCAGCACTACCACCGCGAGCTGCGAGTTGTTCTTTGGTAGTGTACTTATTTTGAATAAGGTGATTGGCAGCAGCGATGAAGTCGGTAAATGTATTGCGTTTCTGCTGCATTTTTCCATCTTCATACCAATGACGTCCCATTTCCGAGCCACCACGTACCTGGGCAGTTACGAATACAACACCTTTTTCCAAAATGGGTAAGCGATACGGACTAAAATAAGGATCACTATTGGCACCATATGAGCCGTACCCATGGAGGATTAACGGAGCGGGACCTTGGTCAAATGCGCCTTCCTTATACACAACAGCTAGCGGCACTTTGACGCCATCCTCTGCGACTGCCCATAGCTGCTCCTGGCGATATTGGGAAGGATCATATGCTCCGCTGACAGGTGCCACCTGCAGACGGTTCTTTGCTTTCGTTTGTAAATCGATTCCGTAAGTCGTTTCCGGTGTTAGCAATGATTCATAATGGATTAAGACTTCATCCGCATCATAGCTTTGATTGGATAAGACATCAACGGTATAGAGCGGCTCATCCCATTTTAGGGGTATGAGCTGGTCATTCTCCAGTGTCCAAATTTGAGTTAAGCCGTTTTCCCGTCCAGAGACAAGCAAGGTATCACGGAATGGATACAGTCCCTGTAGATAGCGGTCTGGATGGTAGGTGACCACATGCTCTCTATTGGTTAAGTCATCCAGTGGGCAGCGGAGCAGCTGGAAGTTCTCTGCACCCTCATTGGTTAGAATAAGCAGCTCATCCTGCCAATGCTCTACTATATATAACACACCAGGTTTACGCGCTTCAACAACTCGCAAATCGGAGAGTGGTTCATCTGCATCAAGCAAGCGCATTTCACTCGTCGTAGTAGAATCAGCATGGACGATAATAAATTTCCCGCTTTGTGATTTCTGAATGAACAGGGTAAATGTTTCATCCTTTTCTTCATAGATTAATTCATCTTGCTCTACACCCGTTCCCATGCGGTGTCTCATTAATCGGCATGGGCGCTCCATATCATCTACCGTTATGTAAAAAATATAGTTCCCACACCGACTCCATTCCATACTGCCATAAATATAGACATCCGGAATCTCGTCAGGCAATAATTTCCCCGTTTCCATATCCTTTACAAAAATCGTATATCGATCTGTCCCATCGCGATTTTCCAAATAAGCGAGCCGACGATGCGCGGTGTCCATTTGCTGCGCAGTGACACTGAGATAACCATCCGCGTCCACCATTTGATTCAAATCAAGCACAACTTCTTCCTGTGCATCGACCAGCTGCCCCCTGGTATCCGCCTGCTTCCGCGCGTAAATTGGATACTGCTTGCTCTTGTCCAACCGAGCGTAGTAGAAGTACGGCCCGCGCTTAATCGGAACGTTTACCTCTGAATCAGGCACACGATCCACCATACCCTGGAATATATCTTCCGTCAGCGCCGCCAGCGGCTCCATCACCTGGTCATAATACTTATTTTCATCCTCCAAATATTGAATTACCTCTGGATTCGAACGATCCTTCAGCCAATAATAATCATCCTCACGCACATCGCCATGCAATCGATGAGGATGCGGAATACGCTTCGCAATCGGTGCTCTCATGAAATCTCTCCTCTCTTTTATCACTCATACATTCGTTATAAAGCCTTAATAATCCTCTATTTTTGTCGAATTGAATAAGAGAAATTATGAGGAAGAAATCGGCCGCAGCCGATTTCATGTTCATGGATAGGTATTTATGGTAGGAATCGGACTGCCGATTCCATTAATTGTTGTTGAGAGGGCATGTTATGGAGTGGCTTGCTATGATTTTGCAATGGATTGTTGTGTGGGCTAAGGAATTGGCGCGCGAGTGTGGGTGGTCTTCGTGTGAATTTAGAAAGGGGGCATGCGAGTTAGCGCCTACCCTATGCGATATTCCTGAACTAATTCTCACTAATTTTCTAAAAATATTTTTATGCACTATAAATCGTGCAAAATGAAATATGGATAATTTGGCCTATCTGACTTATTCTAAAAATAATTAAAAAATAAGGTAGTGATTAAATGAGTTTGATGGATACGATTGAGCGTATACCTGTTCAACTAAAAAAGATTGTTGATTCCAGAGATAATTTAAGTAATAAATTAGAAAGTATTTTGGAAACGCATTCTAAGGTGAATAAAATTGTTGTGGTTGCATCTGGAACTTCCTATAATGCAGGTTTTACAACTAAAAGTTTTGCGGAAAATGTAATCGGTTCTCCAGTAGAAATTGTGTATCCTAATATTTTTGTTCAATACTATAATCGAGAATTGTTAAGTGAAGATAATTTATATGTGTTTATCTCACAAGGTGGAAAAACGAAGCTAGTATACGAGGCTTTAAATCTTGTCAAACACAAAGGATATCCGACTATATCATTAACAGAAACCTTGGATACTCCAATCGCAAAGTTGTCAGATGTTCCGCTGGAAATTGGCTCTGAAAATGAAGAATATGTATACCGAACACTTGGGTATTCTGCTACATGCGCAACATTATATTGGTTCTATATTTCTTTATCAAAGTACTACAATAAAGTATCCGATGACGAGGTCCAAGCATATATACAGGACTATCATTTGATGATAGATAATTTAATAACCGTTAAGGAAAATACTTTCGAATGGTATAAAAAGAATCAATTTCAATTAATGCGTAAATCTAGCTTTATATTTTCAGGAACAAATGATTTATGGCCGGTAGCTCAGGAAGCTGATATAAAGTTTATGGAGATGTTACCCATACTTACAAATAGCTTTGAATTGGAAGAGTTGATTCATGGTCCACAAAATGCCTTTGATACAACGATGGGATATTTCATTGTAAGTAGGGACAATGAAGATGTGGAAAAAGCAAAAAGAATTACTAATTTTATTAACGAGGAAATATCTGCTTGCTATTTAATAGGCGACAATTCGGATGCTAGTTTTAATGTTGATCCGAAAAGTAAATATTTTAGCAGCTTGGAATACATTACATTTTTTCAGGTTCTAGCATATCTATTGGCAACTGATAAAGGAAGGGACTTAACTCAAGGAATATACCCCCAAGTTGTGAACTACATTAATAAGTCTATTTAAAATAAACAAAAGGAAGGTTAAAAAATGAAAAAAATATTAGTAGCGACACATGCTAAGTTTGCAGAAGGAATTGTTTCTTCTATCGAATTGATTTTAGGAAAACAGGAAAACCTGCATTTTATTAATGCATATATTGATGAAATTCCATTTAACGAGAAACTGGATAGTTTCTTAAATGAACATATTACCGAGGAAGATAAATTAATTATTTTCACTGATGTTTTTGGTGGAAGTGTCAATCAGACAGTTCTTAAATATTTAACTGTAGAAAACATTTTTGTTATTTCTGGTGTTAATCTTCCTGTGTTACTTGAGGTGTGTATGCTAGGAGAACAGGACGTTATATCAACTAAACTTACAGAAATTGTTAACAGTTCCAAGGATCAAATTATTTTTGCAAATGCTGAAGTTGCAAAAGTAAATACAAAACAATCAGATGACGATTTCGATATATAAATTTTAAACTTTGAATGGAGGATTTTAATAATGATTATAAAAATGAGAATTGACGATCGTTTATTACACGGACAGGTAGTATACAGCTGGAATTCAGCATTGTCTTTTGATGCAATTGTGATTGCTGATGAGAATGCAGCTAATGATGAAGTTAGAAAAATGGCATTAAAAATGAGTAATCCAGATGGTGTCAGACTTGCAATTCGAAATGTCGAGGACGCGGTAAAATTAGTAAAAAACCCGAAACTCCAATCGATGAAGGTCTTTGTTATTTTTTCAAATCCGAAAGAGGCATTTGAATTTATTGAAAAGATTGATGAAGAACCAGTGTTAAATATTGGTGGAATGCAGAAGAAAGATAACACAGTATTATTGTCTCCGGCAGTTTATGTGTCAAAAGAGGATATTGAGTATTTAGATAAGATTCAAGAAAAAGGTATTGAATTAGAAGTTCGTCAAGTTCCAGATGAAAAAGTAAAAAACTATACAACATTAAAAAATAAACTTTCATTTTAACCTTAATAGAAGGGGGAAACATTAATGCAAACAGCATTATTAGTGGGTTTAATCCTAGCAGTTCTGTGGTTTATAGAAAAAATGTTGGGCACACCGATGGTTATAAGACCAATTGTTGTCTCGACAATTATTGGTGCAGTATTAGGCGATTTACAGACGGGTATTTTAGTTGGTGCATCTTTAGAATTAATATTTATGGGATTTATTCAAGTGGGTGGAGCAGTTCCACCAGATGTTCTTGTAGGAGCGGGACTTGGTACAGCTTTTGCGATTTTAAGTGGAAGCGGTACAGAAGCAGCATTAGCACTTGCATTACCTATCGCACTGTTAGCGCAGTCGTTAAAAGTTATTGTATTTATTGTTCGAAGCTGGTTCATGGATTTTGCCATGAGACTAGCTAGAGAAGCAAATATAAAAGGTTTAATCACCCTGAATGTGGCAGGGCTATTACTACAATGTGCAATGTATTTTGTTGTCGGCTTTGTTGCCATTCTCTTTGGCTCCTCCGCTGTCGAAAGCTTTGTAAATAACATTCCTAAAACAATTATGAATGGATTAGAAGTAGCGGGTGGACTATTACCTGCTGTCGGTTTTGCATTATTACTGTTGCCAATGATGAAAAAAACAAACATCTTATATTTCTTACTAGGTTTTGCTTTATTTGCTTACATGGAATTGCCAATCTTAGGAATCACATTATTCGGTGTTGTTCTAGCTTTTATCATTGTTTATGAAATGAAAGGTAAAGAAATGGATGTAGCTGTAGCCGAAGGTAGTACAAATGTGGACGATGAGGAGGATTTATTCGATGTCTGATGAAAAGAAAAAGTTAAATAAAGATGAGAAAAAATTAATGCGGGAAATATTTTGGAGTTCTTTTATGCTGGAAGCCTCATACAACTATGAAAGACAGCAAGCACTCGGTTTTTCTATTGGTATGTGGCCTGCAATAAAGCGTTATTATAAAAATAAAAATGATCAAGCAGAAGCACTAGAACGCCACATGAATATATTTAATACAACGCCGCATGTAGTTACAACAATTACAGGTGTTGCAACCGCATTGGAAAAAGAAGCAAGTCAAAACCCGAAATTTGATAAAAATATTATTAATAACGTGAAAATTGGGTTGATGGGCCCTTTTGCTGGAATTGGGGACTCCCTATTCTGGGGTACGATTAGAATTATTGCAGTTGGTATTGGTTTGTCGCTTGCACAACAGGGAAGTATTTTAGGTCCGATTCTGTTTCTGTTACTATTCAATGTTCCACACATGGTAATCCGTTATTATGGTGGGGTAGTTGGTTATAAATTTGGAACCAAAATTATGGATCAGGCTAATAATTCAGGAATTATGCAGAAAATATCAAAGGGAGCAACTATTGTTGGACTGATGGTTATTGGGGCAATGACAGCATCGATGGTGAAATTGGAATCATCCCTAGTGTTCAATGTTGGCGGTGAAAAGATTCCAATGCAAGACTATTTGAATCAAATCTTCCCATTATTATTACCATTGCTTTATACTATTTTCATGTACTATTTATTGAAAAAGGGTATGAAACCAACAGCAATATTACTGATTACAATTGTAGTAGGTATCGGTGGATCATTACTAGGTATTATTTAAGTCGTTTCCACTGTTTGACGTAACTAGACCCCAACTCCAGTATTTGGAGGAATACCAAATATGGAAGGTAGGGGTCTAGTTTCTTTAGATATAATTATTAGGGTAAGACATGAGTCATTAAGGTACTGACAGATAAATTCTGTACATTAGATGTTGGTTCATTTATTGGAGGGCTAATTATGATGGATTTGAATAGAAGACAATTAATTATTTTAAATGAGTTATTTAATCAAAAGGTTATTACGTCTTTAAATCTGTCTTTAGCGGCTGATACATCGGTTCGCACCGTAAAAAGTGATATTGCTTATTTACGAAAGAAATTAGATAGACATGGAATCGGAATAAATTCCAGCCCAAATAAAGGTTACTCCTTAAACTATCATGATAGCTCCTCCAAAGAATACCTTTCAGAATTTTTCTCGCAAATTGACATGAAGCGATTGCATCTATTTAAACGCAATAACTATGAACGTGTTTTTTATATTTTAAGGACTCTATTATTGAGTAACAATTATATAAAACTGGATGATTTGGCAAATGAAATGTTTGTAAGTCGATCAACCTTAAACGGAGATATGCCAGAGGTAAAAAGGATCCTTGACAATTATCAGCTTCAAATTGAGTCTAAAGCAAATTACGGTATTATTATTCGAGGAGAAGAATTAAATAAACGAGTTTGTATTGCAGAACATTTCTTTCATAATAAAACAACTGTTGAAAATAGTAAGGGAATTGATTTAGAGGTATATGATTTAAATCGGGCAATCATTCCTATCATTGAAGAGCAACTGCGTATAATTTGTGATCAAAATCAAATTATTTTATCTGATTTCTCCCTGAAAAATATTGCTATTCACGTCTTGATTTCTATTTTTAGAAGCAAGTCTGCCCAGTTTGTGGAAACGCCGAAGGAATATAGAGAAGGGATAAAAACGGATTACCCTAATATTTATTCAGCCAGTATGAAGTTGTGTCATGTCTTAAATTCGGTTTTCAATACAGGGCTAAATGATGGTGATGCTGTCTATATTTGTATGCATCTAGAAGGAAAACAAATTCTACAAAATAAAGAGACGAATGATAATAAATTAGCCGAAGTGAATGATGTTTTGACAGAAGTTTATGCAGAGATTAAGAATAATTTTGATATCGATATTTCACTTGATCCGATTCTGAATGAATATCTTGCGCTACATCTTTTGCAAATGATACGACGAATTAAAAATCGTATGGTTCTGCGTAATCCAGTTGTTCACGAAAATCTTCAAAAATACTTATTTGCTACAAAAGTTGCTATTTCAGCAACAAAAGTGATTGAAGATCACTATGATATTAAAATAAATTTAGATGAGTTTGGCTACCTTGTACTTTATTTCAATGTTGCGCTACGGAATTTAAGAAAAAAGGAAAGAAAAACAATTTGTCTTGTGAGTGGGCGTGGACGGGCTGAAACAATTATGTATATCAATGAATTGGAAGATAACTTTCCCGAAGAGTCTTTTAAATTGATTAACTTTGATTCCATAGATGATGCAATTGAACATATTCGTGAAATTGATGTACTTGTATCATCGTACGAGGTAAAGATATCCCGTCCAATACCCCAAGTGTCTATTGAAAAGGGAAATTATATTAATAACATTTGGAAAATCATTAACAAGGTCGATCTTAACGATTTAGATGTAGATAAATATTTTAAACCCGAACATATGAATTTTGAGCTGGAAGGAGATAGCCAACAGGAGATCTTACAGCAAGTTGTGGTTGACTTAAAGAAACAAAATATCATTGAACAAGACGTTAATGTTGAAGTTCCGTTTGTTTCCCATGAAATTGGTAATAATATCGTTCATCTCCAAGACCTTCAGAAAATATGTCGGAAACCTGTCTGCTATATAGCGGTGCTAAAATCTCCAATTATTTGGGAAAAAGATATTATTAAAGTGCTGTTTCTTATTAAAACCAAAAAAGATGGAGATCATAATTTGAATATACTTTGTGATATGTTTTCAAATTGGACTAGAGATAGGC
This sequence comes from Ornithinibacillus gellani, assembly GCF_003730295.1. Classification (GTDB taxonomy): domain Bacteria; phylum Bacillota; class Bacilli; order Bacillales; family Amphibacillaceae; genus Ornithinibacillus_A; species Ornithinibacillus_A gellani. The sequence goes on along the minus strand of NZ_QTSZ01000041.1, from coordinate 181,486 downwards.
AGATGGTCAACAGATTAATTAATCATAAAAGTTTTCAATTATTTATGGAGGATATTCAAAATTATTAATGAAAAGAAATAAGGTATGAATCATGAAAAAAACAATAATTGATTTATTTTTAATAGGAGTTGGAGGACTGGTTTTCTCCATCGGTGTAAATTTTTTTATCATCCCCAATTCGCTTTCTGAAGGAGGAATCCTGGGCCTTACTGTAATAGCTCATTATTTATTTGGCTGGTCAACTGGATTAATTAATCTCGTTTTAAACTTATCCTTAATAATTGTTGGTTATAAATTTTTTGAACGAAAAATTATGCTTTATACGTTATTTTCTGTGTTCACTTCCTCTTTATTTTTGCATATCACGGAAAGTAATCGGTGGATGTTAACAGAAGATACGTTGCTTTCTGCGGTATTTGCTGGGCTAATTATCGGGATTGGTCTTGGATTAATATTTCGTGCTGGTGGGACGAATGGAGGAACAACAGTACTTGCCCAGATAGCTAATGAATGCTTAGGGCTCAGTATAGGAAAGTCCATGCTTTTAATTGATATCATTATAGTGCTAGGTTCTGTTTTTGTGATTGGGATAGACAAGGGAATGTATACTATTGTTTCAGTTTATATTGGTGCAAAGGTTATCGACTTTTTTGTTGAGGGAATGGATGAAAAAGTGGCAGTATTTATCATGTCAAATTCTGCAGACGAAATTGCCAATAATATATTGCACAGTATGGCACGGGGTATCACAATACTTGATGGTTATGGAGGATACACCGGTGATAATAAAAAGGTTCTTTACATTGTTATTAGTAGAACTGAATTTGTTCGACTAAAAAAGCTGATTAAGGAAATTGATTCACAGGCATATGTGACTATTCATCAGGTTCATGAGGTAATTAGAAAAGGATATAAAGCTTCCATAGCTGAAAAATAAACAGCACTACTCGAAGATGTATATAGATACTATTGAAATTGGTTCACCGATTTCAACCTCACCATAATCAAAGAAGCCACCTCAAAAGGTGGCTTCTGTTATGTTTGTTATGCTTTTACTGGTTCGAATGCGTCTGCGTTTCGAACGAGGTAGTCGAATGCGCTTAAGGATGCGGTTGCTCCAGCGCCCATGGAAATAATGATTTGCTTATAGGCTACATCTGTACAATCGCCTGCTGCAAATACACCTGGGACGTTTGTTGCGCCTCTTTTGTCGACCATGATTTCGCCGAATTTATTACGTTCGACGGCATCGCCTAACCAGTCCGTGTTTGGTACAAGACCGATTTGAACGAATACACCTTCCAGCTCAATGTGCTGCTCTTTGCCGGTGTCGCGTTCGATATACGAAATGCCGTTGACGCTGTCAGTTCCGGTGATTTCTTTTGTTTGTGCATTTTTGATTACGGTAACGTTCGGTAGCTTGTAAAGGCGTTCCTGTAATACAGAATCTGCTTTTAGTTCATCTAAGAATTCAAGAACAGTTACATGCTTTACAATTCCAGCTAGATCAATAGCTGCTTCGATACCGGAGTTACCGCCGCCAATAACTGCGACGTGTTTGCCTTCAAATAATGGTCCATCACAATGCGGGCAGTAGGCAACGCCTTTGTTTTTAAACTCTGCCTCACCGGGAACGCCGATATTACGCCAGCGTGCACCAGTTGCGAGGATGACGGATTTACTTTTCAGCACGGCACCGTTTTCTAATTCTATTTCAACTAGGTTTTTCTTTTCTAAGCGTGTTGCACGTTGTAAATCCATGACATCTATATCATATTCATTTACATGTGCTTCCAGATTTGCTGCAAGCTTTGGTCCTTCTGTGCGCTTTACGCTGATGAAGTTTTCAATTGCAGCTGTATCCAGGATTTGACCACCAAAGCGTTCCGCAACAATACCTGTACGGATCCCTTTACGAGCGGAATAAATAGCTGCACTTGCTGCACCAGGTCCGCCACCAACAACAAGCACGTCGAATGGATCTTTGTTTTCAAACTCAGATGCATCTTGTGTGCTGCCCATTTTGGCAAGGATTTCTTTAATGGTCATTCTGCCGCCGCCAAACTCTTCTCCATTAAGGAAAACAGTTGGTACAGCCATGATTTTTTTGCTTTCTACTTCCTCTTTGAAGACAGCACCGTCAATCATGGTATGTGTCACATTCGGGTTCAGTACGCACATCATGTTCAATGCTTGTACGACCTCTGGACAGTTTTGGCAGCTTAGGCTGATATAGGATTCAAAATGGTAAGTGCCTTTCAGGTTTTTAACCTGTTCAACAACAGATTCTTCCACCTTTGGAGCACGTCCACTTACTTGCAATAGTGCTAGTACTAGGGAAGTAAACTCATGACCTAGTGGAATACCAGCAAAAACGATGCCTGTATCCTCGCCAGGACGGTTTACACAAAAACTTGGTGTTTTGTCCAGTTTTGCTTCTTCTACCTTAATACGATTGGACATGTCTGCAATCTCATTTACGAGCGCTACCATATCGCGGGAAGTATCGTCTGAACCTGCATGTACGCCAAGAACGACGTCACCTTCCATCATTTCAAGGTATTGTGCTAACTGTGCTTTTAAATCTGCTTCTAGTATCATTGGGTGCACTCCTTAAATTTTACCTACAAGGTCAAGGCTAGGTTTCAATGTTTCAGAACCCTCTTCCCATTTAGCTGGGCAAACTTCGCCTGGATTGTTACGTACATATTGTGCAGCTTTGATTTTCTTAATCAATGTGCTTGCATCACGACCGATTCCATCTGCATTGATTTCAGCAGCTTGTACAACACCATCTGGATCGATAATGAAAGTACCACGTTGTGCAAGACCAGCTTCCTCATCCAATACGTCAAAGTTGCGAGAAATAGTTTGAGATGGGTCGCCAATCATAATATATTCTAATTTGCCAATGGCATCTGAATGATCATGCCAAGCTTTATGTGTGAAATGTGTATCTGTTGATACAGAGTAAACTTCAACACCAAGCTCTTTCAATGCTGCGTATTGGCTTTGAAGATCTTCAAGCTCTGTAGGGCATACGAAAGTAAAGTCTGCTGGGTAAAAGCAAACGATGCTCCACTGGCCTTTTAGATTTTCATCTGTTACATCGATGAATTCTCCGTTTCCGCTATTGTAAGCAGATGCTTTAAATGGTTCTACCTGTTTTCCGATAAGTGACATAATAAAAAACCTCCTGATGATATTTTTTGCATAAGAATGAAGCAATAATAGTTTATAGCATTATTATTGCTTAACTATATTAATTCTAATCACATATTAATTATTATCGAGAAGATATTATTTGTCAAACGATTGGATATTGCAAATGAAGTAGTTTTTAATATGAAATATGATGGCGTAGGGGTTCGTGCTTGTTATGTTCTGTCTAGAGCGGAATGTGAAAAGTTTGTGACATGCGCACATGTTCTCAATTATTCATGAAAATTCCTAATTATGTAATAAATAAAGGGGAATAGTATGAGAGGAGCAATGAAGCTTTTATATGATTTTTATACAAGGAATGCATTCATTGTAGCATGAACAGAAGGTGCGTCCAACTGATGTGAATTGAAGGATTGGGTGCACAAAAAATGACCGGTTATGCACCCGGGAAAGTCTCTGTCCAAGCCGCGTTATTAGTACATCGTTCCTTTAAACTTTTCGGGCTTTGTAACGTATCCTTCAATAATATACCCACATTGGGTGCAAATAATGTACTCTATTGGTGACCCCATGCTTATTTTATTTTTAGTGGACATCACGCTGTAGCCACTTTGTTTCCCTTTTCCAAGCTCGGTTTCCCCGCATTTTGGGCAAGCTTCGACTGAACTATATATTGCCATCCAATCACTCCTTCGCTTGTAGTTGATTATGTGCGTTGTTTCGTTTTCACACGGACAATTTCAATATCGGCTCCATAGGTTTGCCGTGTTATTTTTCTCGCATGAATAGGGGTTTTTGCGATAACTTCCTTCATTTGCTTGGTGCCTTCTTGTTTAATCTCTACAAGAAAGCACTTTGAACCGCACATCATGTTGATACCCCATTTCTATCTATTCTGCTTTAAATTATACCGTGAGAAACATTCATGTTCCACCGATTGTATGTTTTTTCAGTCTATTTATGAAATGGTTAAACCATTGTGTCTCCTTTTGTAATATACTAGGATAAAAGGGGGCGCGGAAATGATCGAACTATTTATGAAGCAGAAGGTTTTCAGTTTGGGTGGTAAATTCACTGTGAAAAATGCGATGGAGCAGGATGCCTATTATGTGGAGGGCAGCTTCATGCAAATACCGAAAACATATGACATCATGAATGCAGCCCGGGATACGGTGGCCACTATTACGAAAAAGACGTTTAGTTTTTTGCCGAAATTTTTTGTTGAAGTGGATGGGCGAGAGGTACTTACGATTAAAAAGGAACTTTCCTTTTTTAAAGCGCGCTATACAATTGATGCGGCAGGTGTTGAAGTACGCGGCAATTGGTGGGACATGAATTTCCAGGTCGTGAAGCAAGGCGAGGTCATCGCCCAGGTGGATAAAGCATGGTTCTCATGGGGCGATAGCTATAAAATTCAAATTTTTGATGAAGCGGTGGAACATATTATCTTGGCGCTCGTGATTGCCATTGATTGTGCGAAGGCGGATGATGCAGCCGCTACATCAGCGACAATGACATAAGATAAGAAGAGGCGAACCCTTGTGACGGAAAACGTTGGAAGGGTTCTTATTTGTCATTGATATAAATGATACTTTCCTGATCATCCGCATCGTCCTGCATGAGGTGCTTTATGGTAACCTCCCACGTGTCTGATTCATAAAGAATCGATGTCACGGTTGGTATTCCTTCGTCTATTTTCAATTGCTGCAATGCTTGCTGCAAAGCGTCAGCTTCTGTTAAATGTGCGCCGGCGGGCTTCGGTTCTTCAATGAGCATGTATTTACCACCAGCTGCCTGAGCGGGGTAGGATTCTGCCACTGCGCTGAACCACATTTTTATTTTTTGTCCCGTCTGGATGGTCTTTGGCATATGAGAAACCCAGATCGCATTATGAAATTCAGCTACACCACCTGTCGCACGAAAGTCTTCTGGTTCGTGACTCACAACTAAAATCCTTTCATCTTGTTTATCCATGACATAGCCGTAAATATCAGGTTTGCCGAGTTTTTCTTCCATTTGATGATCTATTTCAGTCACTTGGTCACCGGAAGAATTATTCATGCCACATCCGGAAAGGAAGCTGGCAAGTAGCAATATGATAATCAGCTGAAAGGCTTTTTTCATCGTTACAATCCTCCTAAGGAATCCCTATTTGCTTATTAGACGTCGTGTACGCAACAAAGGTTTCCTATTTCACAATGGTTTTATAAGAAAATAGTATAATGGATGAAGATGGAATTGAAAAAATAGGAGGGGTCTTAAAAATGTGGCGTCAGCGTTTCATTGATACAGACAGAGGGACATTTGAATTATTTGAAGCAGGGCAAGGGGAACCATTAGCAGTGACACATCTGTATAGCGAATTTAATGAGCAAGGAAATACATTTGCCAACCCATTTACAAAATTTTATCGGGTGTATTTAATTAATCTTCGGGCATGCGGAAATTCCGTAAAAGCAGAACATGAGCATGCATATAGCATGGAGGCTTCGGTGCAGGATTTGGAAGCAATTAGGAATGCTTTAGGACTGGAAAAATGGGGCTTTGCTGGTCACTCGACAGGCGGGATGCTGGCGCTGAAATATGCCATTCTTCATCCCGAAGCATTAACCAAAATCATAGCAGGCGGAGCGGCTGCCAGTGCTGCATATGGTGCTGACCCGGACAGTATATATTGCCCACAAAATAAACATTTTGCACGAAGTATAACGATTATGGATAAGCTAAATGACCTAGATACGCCAATAGAAACTCGGCGCCAACTAAATTATGAATGGGCACGGATGTCCTATTACGATGTAGAAAAGCTAAAAGAATCCCTAAAACAACCAAATAGTGGAAAAACTGTTGGCGATCGCCTGGACTACTTTCGAAAAATAGAATGCGCTACATACGATCTCCGCGACGAATTACCGGATGTGAACGTACCAAGCTATATCTATGGCGGAAAACATGACGCACAATGCCCATACAAATTTGGTGTGGAAATCGCCAATCTTATACCAACCGCAACCCTAACAACTTTTGAAAAAAGCAACCACAACCCATTTACAGAGGAAGCAGATAAGTTTTTGAAATTTGTGGAAGGAACGATGGGGTGACCTGCTGGTTTCAAAATATAATCACTTTGTTTAATTTTTTGCTATGTAATAGTTTTCATTATATATTGAGAATAGCAGACTTAGCGTCCATACGATACCATTTATTTGTGTATGTTAATGCTTATAATGGAGGCAGAATGGGGGAGTGGAGTTGCTAAAACCAGGCATTTATGAAGATATTATTAATAAACAGATGAAACAGGAGCTTTTATCTTTTGTTGATGATACATATTTGGTTGAAAAAGGAAACTTGGATGTGGAAGAGGCACGTAAAATCTTATCTTCTTATATTTCCAATGTAACTAGAAAAGCATTAAATTATGTTCGTGATAGTGAAAAAGACGATAAAGAAGCGTTATTAAGACAAATTATGACTTGTAACCGAATTATTACAATGTTAAGCGATGAATTGGATGAAGATGAATTCTCAAAACTGGAAATAGATGAATCGGGGGAGGTATTACAGGCAATTCAGGAAAAACTTAATAAGGTACATAGTATTCAAAAGAAGAAAGCGATTAGACCTGTTACCTCCATTGCGGAAAGTACGTTGTTTACTGGATCCGCACAAGAGCCAAATATGTTAAATGAGCTTAAAAAAGAAATTATTTCATCAAATGAAATTGATTTCTTAGTTTCTTTTGTAAAGTGGAGTGGCATACGATGTATTATACAGGAACTGGAAACATTCACTCAAAATGGAGGGAAATTACGAATAATAACAACCTCGTACATGGAAGCAACGGACTTTAAGGCTGTATTAGAGCTTAGCAAACTAGCAAATACACAGGTCAAAATTTCCTATGATGTAGACCGGACACGTCTTCATGCGAAAGCATATATGTTTAAGCGCGAAACAGGTTTTACAACAGCATATATTGGATCATCTAATTTGTCTAACCCTGCTTTAACATCAGGATTAGAATGGAATTTGAAGATTAGTGAAAAGGATTCGTTTGATGTTGTAAAGAAATTTGAAGCAACTTTTGAAAGCTATTGGAATGACAATGAATTTAAGCAGTTTGATGGAGAAAGTGAATCAGACAAGCAAATGCTTCAAATTGCACTAAAGAAGAAAAAACCAGAGGGTGAAGATAGTTTTCATTTTAATTTTGAAATCCGGCCTTATTATTACCAAAAAGAAATGTTGGAGAATTTGCAGGTGGAAAGAGAAGTTTTTGGTCGGAATAAAAATCTGCTTGTGGCGGCAACTGGTGTTGGGAAAACGGTAATATCTGCTTTTGACTATCAAAGGTTTTTGACAACCCATAAGGAACATACTGCAAGATTGTTATTTGTGGCCCACCGTGAAGAAATTTTGAATCAAAGCCGGGATACATTTCGTGCTATTTTAAAGGACTTTAATTTTGGTGATATGCTCGTTGGCGATTATCAGCCTGATTCGTTTGAACATTTATTTGTTAGTATCCAAAGCTTTAATAGTAAAAAATTATATGAAAAAATTGAGATGGACTTTTATGATTTTATTATTGTGGATGAGTTCCATCATGCCGCAGCCAATTCCTATAAAAAGCTGTTGAACCATTTTAAACCACAAATTTTATTAGGGTTAACTGCAACGCCTGAACGGATGGATGGACAGGATATCACCAAATACTTTGATGGGAAAATTGCTTCCGAAATGAGACTAACAGAAGCAGTTAATCGTAAACTATTAAGTCCATTTCAATACTTTTGCGTAAGTGACACAGTGGACCTTACTACTTTGAAATGGAGTAGAAGAGGATATGATACGTCTGAATTAGAAAATATCTACACAAATAATACAAGACGCAGCCAGCAAATAGTTTCCAGCCTATATAAATACGTGTCAGATATCGCTGAAGTGAAAGGATTAGGGTTTTGTGTTGGGGTAGCCCACTCCAAATATATGGCTGCATATTTTAATAAAAGAGGAATTCCTTCTGTTGCGTTACACGGAAATTCGGATAAAGCGACACGTGCATCTGCGCAAGAGCAATTAAAAAAAGGTGAGATTCAATTCATCTTTGTAGCAGATTTATTTAACGAAGGTGTCGATATACCGGATGTAAATACAATACTTTTTCTCCGCCCAACGGAAAGCTTAACGATATTTCTACAACAATTGGGACGTGGTCTACGAATTGCAGAAGGAAAAGAATGCTTAACGGTATTAGATTTTATTGGTGCTGCCCATAAGAATTATAATTTTGAAGAGAAGTTTCGTGCTTTGGTGGGTCAAACAAAGCATTCTATTAAGCATTATGTAGAGGATGGCTTTTCAAATTTGCCTAAAGGGAGCTTTATTCAGCTTGAAAAGCAAGCAAAGGCATATGTTTTGCGAAATATTCAGTCCACATCGAATACAAAGGCAAATCTTTTGAATAAAATGAAGTACTTCAGTCATGACACTGGGCTAGAATTAACATTTGAAAACTTTCTAAATCACTATCATTTATCAGTATATGACTTTTATGGAAAAGGTGGCAATCGCACCTTCCAACGAATGCTCGTTGATATTGGAATAGAAGATGCATTTAGCTGTGAAAATGAAGTGCAAATTATGAAACGCCTACCGAAACTATTTCACTTAAATTCTCAAAAACTATTAAAATTCTTTATCCATTACGTAAAGATGGAAGGCAATATTCAGGTGAAAAATGAGGAAGAAAGACTGATGCTCAATATGTTGTATTACAGTTTTTATCAACACCCACCTGAAAAGGAAGGATTTGGGTCTGTCCAAGCGGCATTGGCTGCAGTGCTGCAGACACCACAAATGTGCCAAGAAATACACGACATCCTTGTATTTAAATATCATTCGATTACATCGATGGAGTTGGAAAATGATTTCGATTTTACAACTCCATTAACGGTGCATTCAACCTATTCCAAAGACCAGATCATGGCCGCATTTGGTTATTACAATGAAGAAAAGTGTCCACAATTTCGGGAGGGTGCGAAGTATTTTAAAGACCAAAATGTAGATGTGTTTTTTACTACACTTAATAAGTCTGAAAAGGATTTTTCCCCTTCCACTTTATATGAAGATTATGCAATAAATGAAACATTATTTCATTGGCAATCCCAAAGTACATTGACATTACGGAGCCCAACAGCAAATAGATACATCAATCACAGAAAGATGGGAAGTAAGATTGCTCTATTTGTAAGAGAATATAAAAGGGAAAACGGATATACTTCACCATTTACATTTATGGGAACCTGTGATTATGTAAGTCATTCCGGTGAAAAGCCGATTAGTTTCATTTGGGAACTGAAAGAAGAAATGCCACCTGGTTTTGTAGCTAAAGCGAATAAAAATGTTGTTTAACGGGTAAATCATTAATGTATAAATGAAACCATCTCACTAACCCTTCCGTACAACAGTTAAGATAGCAAAAGACGATAACTTGCCATTTGCACGATCCGGAACGTTACGTTTGGAGGTGTAAGCAATGTTGGAAATCTTAGTCTTAATTGGTAGCATATGTAGTGCGATTGCAGTAGGATTTGGTATGCAATATTGGAACAAAGAAGATGAGAAGGATTTGGAATAATTACAGACAAATCAACCTACACTCCGAAGTTAGAATGAAAATCTAACTTCGGAGTGTTTTTTTATCCCCCACCTTAATAATTTCTTAATAATTTCATCCACTAATTGCTAAGATTTATCGTTTAATATAAATAGCAGTGGTAGGCAGTTGTTGGTGTATGGACCATGTTGCGGAGCCGGCGTTTGCAAGCTGTGGCCATTACACTGTTTACTGCGAATTAGAATTTGTTGTCCCGATTTTTGAACAACCTATGGGATGGATTTATAATGGGATAAGATATTCAATTCCCAAAGGAGAGAGCGCTCATGAATATATTGGTTTGTGATGATGATAAAGAAATTGTTGATGCGATTGAAATCTACTTGGTAAATGAGGGCTATACCGTTTTTAAGGCGTATAACGGTATGGAGGCGATTGAGGTCATTGATCATCAGCAAATTCATTTAATTATCATGGATATTATGATGCCAAAAATGGATGGGAAAAGGGCAACGATGAGGATTAGGGAAGAAAATAATATTCCGTTAATCATGCTCTCGGCTAAATCGGAGGATTATGATAAGATATTGGGATTGAATTTAGGAGCGGATGATTATATTACGAAGCCGTTTAATCCGTTGGAGCTTATGGCGCGTGTGAAGTCGCAGCTGAGACGGTATACAACGTTGGGTAGCATGGAGCTGCGCAGCAATGTATTTCAAACGGGCGGTCTTATGATTGAAGATGACAGTAAACGTGTCACGGTGGATGGAGAGGATATTCATCTGACACCTGTGCAATATAAAATTTTACGGTTACTGACAGCGAATGCTGGGCGGGTATTTTCTATTGAAGAGATTTATGAAAAGGTTTGGAAAGAGCCAGCCTTTAATCCGGAAAACACGGTGACCGTACATATTCGAAAAATAAGGGAAAAGATTGAAATAAATCCGAAAGAGCCCACCTATTTAAAGGTGGTGTGGGGAGTGGGGTATAAAGTTGAAAAAATTTAGCCATTCTATCGTATTGAAATGTATTGCATTTGTGGTGTTGATTGCTTATTTTACCCTCATTATACAAACGATTGTTCATGTGGAGGAAGAAAACAAAGGCGATTATGAAATCGTTTTACAGGATAATTACTTCCATGGTACGGATTTCATGCATGAAAGTGGGTTTCTCGTAGATGATCTTGTTGAACTGTTACAGGTTTATAAAAGTGAGGAACATATATTAGATGGCGGCACACTGAACAAGGATGAGTATCGTTTCCAATTAAATGAATTATATGATGAATATTTGGATTTGGCCGATTTAGAGTATATGGAAGATCCTGAACAGGATGAAGCATTTACGAAGCAGTATAAGGATGAAATTGCTCACATCAAGGAAAGTATGATTCAAAGCGACTTGAGCACATTTCACTCGCTTCAGAATCGTATCGAGCAGACAACTTCAGGCAAGTTTTTTTATGCGAGCAATGGTAAAGAAACCTTTAGTAATAGTAAGTTGAAGGATAAAAAACAGTTTAAAGAATTTCCTGCGTATTTGATATTTGAAGGGCAAAGGAGAGATGTTTTTCCAAGTGAAATAGATGATGATGGTTATATGTATTGGGTGGATGGCAATCTAAGCAATGGTGCACCGAAGGACCAGGTCATTTATTTGGCTTTTACCCAGGACTTTTTGGATCAGCATATATTCGAGTGGAAGGAGCATAAGGCGGAGGTAACCAACGTTGTTTATCGTTTGCTTGCCTATGCAGCGGTGGGTTTGTTTGCCTTCATCTATTTGATCGTGGTAAGTGGCAGGAAGCCAGAGGATAAAGCGATTCATCTTCATCCTATTGATCGGTTATTTGTAGATGTCAATATTCTCTTATGTATTAGCTTGTCTGTGTTTTGGTTCTTTTTATTTGATATGGTCTATTTTCAAATGTCTACCAAATGGGCAGCGCCAATCACTGTTCCATTGACCGCAGCGGTGGCCATCCTCCTCTTTTCTTTGATTCGTCATTTGAAAAATGGAACTTGGTATAAGCATACGTTGATTTATCAAGTGGTTGGTCATTTGTTCCGGTTTATTGGAGAAGTTTACAAAAGTGGTAATGTAGGGGTGAAGACGGTAATTCTCGTCATTGTTTATCCACTGCTGATTGCGGCAACGTTCTTTATTTTTCCTATTACGATTGGAGCGGCTGCTTGGTTTACGTTGAAGAAGGTGAAGGAATTCAATGCGATTCAAACAGGGGTTGCTCGTATTAAGGAAGGGGAGCTTCGTCACCAAATTGCTGTTGAGGGAAACGGGGAGTTTGCAACCCTTGCAACCAATATTAATAGCATTGCAGATGGTCTCCAGCATGCGGTTGATGGTGAATTGAAGAGTGAGCGACTAAAGACAGAGCTGATTACGAATGTATCACATGATATTCGTACACCATTAACGTCAATTATTACGTATGTGGATTTATTAAAGCAGGAGACAGACCCTGAGAAGATGAAGGGCTATATTGAGATTCTTGATCAGAAATCAAAGCGGCTGAAGTATTTAACAGATGATTTATTTGAAGCTGCCAAAGCGACTAGCGGTAATATTCCTGTCGCGCTCGAACAAATTGATCTGGCGTCATTAGTTACACAGGGACTCGGAGAAGTAAGTGAAAAAATGGCTGAAAAACATCTGGAGTTTCGTTTCCAGCCTCCGAAGCAGAAGATTTTTATTAAAGCGGATGGGAAACTATTATGGCGTTCGATTGAAAATGTGTTGTCCAATATATATAAATATGCACTGGAAGGCTCTCGTGTCTATATTGAAATAACGGAAGTAGAAAAGGATGTTTTGCTCACGTTCAAAAATATCTCTGCTTATGAGCTGAATATTTCAGCGGATGAACTGATGGAGCGCTTCAAAAGAGGCGATGAATCGAGAACGAGCCAGGGTAGCGGCTTGGGATTATCCATTGCCAGAAGCTTAATTGATATGCAGCGGGGTAGGTTTATGATTGATATCGATGGGGATTTGTTCAAATCGATGATCTATATGCCAAAGGCTGAAGTGGATGAAGAAAATTAATAGAAAGAGGTAGCTACGATTCACGGGTAGTTACCTTTTTTTGTTTTGGGAAGTTTTTTTAGAAATATTGCTTTCAAATGCTTGACTTGGTTTGTTAACGGGTATATTATTTTCTAGTAGTTCAATATTGAACAGTTCAAAAGTAAATTATTATGTGCTGGATTGAACACAGATGCATTTTCTGAAAGAAGCGGGTGAAGATATGGAAAAAGAGTTGAATCATGCCAATCGGCAAAAAGAATTAATGCAGTCCATTTGGCGTCTGCAGAAGTCTATTATGGTACGGGCGAAGAAAACAGCTGCATCAAATGATTTAACGATGCCGCAGTTTTCGATTCTGGAAATGATGCGTAATAAACAACAGATTGCACAAAAGGAATTACAGACGAAAACCCATTTTCCAAAAAGTACGTTGAGTCATGCTATTGAAGGGCTTGTTCAGGCAGGTATATTACAGCGTACCCCTGTGGAAGGAAATCGTCGGGAAATGGAATTGTCCTTAAGTGAACAGGGATTGGCGTTAATTAATCATATGAAACTGCAGGAAGACGGGGTTTATGTCAGGTTCAAGCAGGCCGTTGACTCCTTTTCCGATGAAGAGTTTACAGAATTGATTCATTTACATCAGCATATTGTATCGTTTTTTGAAGGGAGTGAAACGGAATGAAATTAATTTTTAAGAAATTATCCCCCTACAAATGGTTGATTGCATTGGTATTTGTATTGCTCTTTGCACAGGCAATGTCCAACCTCCTTTTGCCAACCTTGATGGGGAATATTGTGGATAATGGGGTTGTTGCCGGCGAGATACCGTATATTTGGAAGATTGGCGGTGTCATGCTCGGTGTGTCGATATTAACCGTTGCTGTATCTGTACTGGCAAGCTTGTATTCTGCGAAAATTGCTATGGGGCATGGGCGGGATATCCGCAGGGATGTATTTCGTCATGTCCAAACCTTTGCGATGAAAGAATTTGATGAGCTTGGTACCGCCTCGCTCATTACGAGAACGACGAATGATATTACCCAAATCCAGCAGGTTATGATGATGATGCTGCGCTTGGTGATTACCGCTCCGCTCATGATGATTGGCGGAATTATTATGGCCGTTTCCAAGGATGCTAAATTATCACTTGTCGTGCTTGGTGTCATGCCGTTTCTCGTGCTAGCAATTGTATTGATTATGAGAAAAGGAATGCCGTTGTTTAAAGCAGTCCAAAAGCGTTTGGACAAGATGAATTTGGTCATGCGTGAGAATTTGACCGGTGCCCGTGTTATTCGGGCATTTAATAAGGAAAATACAGAGGCGAAGCGATTAAAAGAAGCAAACGGCAATTTGACCAATGTATTAATTAAGGTTAATAAGCTGATGGCTTTCTTGATGCCACTCATGATGTTGCTCATGAATTTAACTGTCGTCGGTATCATTTGGTTTGGTGGGATGCGAATTGACGGAGGCAGCATGGAGATTGGTGATTTGATGGCCTTTATCCAATATGTGATGCAAATTATGTTTGCACTCGTCATGGCTTCGATGATGTTTGTTATTTTACCGCGTGCGGCAGTATCCGCGAACCGGATCAAAGAGGTGCTGGATACAGATCCATCCATCACCGATCAAGTAGAGGCACATCGATCCACTGCTGCTGCAACTGGTACATTGGAATTTGATCATGTTGATTTTTATTATCCTGGAGCGGAGGAGCCTGCTTTAACCGATGTGAATTTCCGTTCCAACCCAGGTGAAATCACCGCGATTATCGGTGGTACAGGATCCGGGAAGTCGACGCTCGTTCATTTGATCCCACGGTTTTATGATGTAACGAATGGTGCGATTCGGGTCAATGGTGTGGATATTAGAGAAGCATCACAGGCAGAGGTTCGTTCCAAAATCGGTCTCGTTCCACAAAAAGCATTTTTATTTACTGGAACAGTTGCTGAAAATATTCGCTACGGAAAAGACGATGCGACGATGGAGGATATTCAGCGGGCAGCAAAAATTGCCCAGGCAGATGATTTCATTTCCAAAATGGAGCATGGCTATGATACGAAGCTCGAACAGGGTGGAGCCAACTTATCTGGTGGACAAAAGCAACGCCTTGCAATTGCACGGGCTTTGGTCAGACGTCCAGATTTGTATTTATTTGATGATAGTTTCTCTGCATTGGATTATAAAACCGATGCGAAGTTACGTCAGGCATTGAAGGAAGAAGTGACAGATGCTTCGATTGTAATTGTTGCTCAGCGTGTAAGCTCGGTAATGGATGCTGATCGAATTATCGTATTGGATCATGGAAAAGTGGATGGTATTGGTACACATGAGGAATTACTGGAATCCAGTGCCATTTATCAACAAATTGTAGAATCACAGCATGGAGAGGAGGAGACCGCATGACCAAGCAAAAACAACCAGAAAAGAAAAAAGGTACATTGAAGCGGCTCCTTCGCTATTTGGCACCCCGTCGTAAAAGACTTTTTCTGGTGCTTTTAGCAACCATTTTAAGTACTGTATTTATGATTTTAGGACCAAAAGTGATGGGGGATACCATTACAGAGGTGTTTGAGGGGGCCTATGCTCGGTTGACTGGAACAGGTACAGGCATTGACTTTGGCAAGGTCGGCCAAATGCTGCTCTTCCTCGGAGCCTTGTATGTATTTAGCAGTTTATTTACGTTTCTTCAGCAATATCTCATGGCTAGTGTCGCACAAAACACCGTCTATGATTTGCGCGCAGATATTTTTAAGAAATTGAAAAAGCTGCCACTGAAATATTATGATGGCCATTCCCATGGCGATACGTTAAGTCGGGTTACGAATGATATTGATACGATTGGGAATACACTACAGCAAAGCTTAACCCAATTCATTAGCTCAGTCGTAACACTTGTCGGTATTATCGTGATGATGCTGACAATTAGTCCAACCCTCACATTGATTGCGTTGGTGAGCTTGCCGTTATCCGTATTTGCGATTCGGCCATTCTTGAAAAAGTCACAGGAATATTTTTCAAAGCAACAAAATACGTTGGGAAATTTGAATGGGCATATTGAAGAAATGTATACAGGTCATCAGGTGGTCAAAGCGTTCGGACAAGAACAACAAGCGCTGGAAACCTTTGATGATGTAAATGAAGATTTATATGAGGCAGGTCGTCGTGCCCAGTTCATTTCAGGAATCATCATGCCAGTCATGATGTTTATCGGAAACTTAAGCTATGTGCTGATCAGTATTGTCGGTGGTATTTTGGTAACACAACGCGTCATTGCGATTGGGGATATCCAGGCATTTATTACGTACACGAGACAGTTTAATCAGCCAATTAACCAAGTAGCTAACATTGCGAACATTATTCAGTCCACGATTGCTGCAGCTGACCGTGTTTTCGCATTGTTGGATGAGGAAGAGGAGATTCCAGAAACATCTTCAGGCGAAATCGTACAGGCAGACGGAGCAGTCACCTTTGAACATGTCGCATTTGGCTATGGGGAAGAATTGCTTATGAAGGATTTGAATATTGATGTGAAACCAGGCCAAACCGTTGCAATTGTTGGTCCTACCGGTGCAGGTAAGACGACACTCATTAATTTACTCATGCGTTTTTATGAAGTGAATAGTGGATCCATTAAGGTGGATGGTCAAGATATCCAATCCATGTCACGTCATGATTTACGAAATCATTTTGGCATGGTGTTACAGGATACGTGGTTGTTTAATGGAACAATCAGAGACAATATTGCTTACGGTAAAAACAATGCCTCTGAAACAGAAATCATTCAGGTAGCCAAAGCAGCCCATGCCGACCAGTTTATACGCACCCTGCCAGATGGTTATGACACCATCTTGAATGAGGATGCATCCAATATTTCACAAGGCCAGAAACAGCTACTAACCATTGCACGAGCCATTCTGGCAGATCCACCAATTATGATTTTGGATGAAGCAACATCAAGCGTGGACACACGAACAGAAGTCTTTATTCAAGAAGCAATGAACAACATTATGGAGGGACGAACAAGCTTCGTTATCGCCCACCGCCTCTCCACCATACAAGGCGCAGATAATATTCTTGTGATGGATCAAGGAAATGTGATTGAGCAAGGCACACACGAAGAATTACTCGCACAAAACGGCTTTTACGCCGATTTATACAATAGCCAGTTTGCTGAAGAGCAAACAGGTTAATCCAAAGAAGAAGGGTTCCGCCACAAGCGGAACCTTTTTTCTTTAAGGTGGGGAATGACTGCCAGGTAAGAACTCGCGCGTCTATGGCTGAAAGTCGCGCGTGGACCGGGTGAAGTCTCGCGCCAATCAGTAGAAGTCGAGTATCAACCAGGTAAAGTCGAGCGCCAATCAGGTAAAGTCGAGCACCAACCAGGTGAAGTCGAGCGCCAACCGGGTGAAGTCGCGCACCAATCGGTAGAAGTCGAGCACCAATCAGGTGAAGTCGCGCGTCAATCGGGTAAAGTCGAGCACCAATCAGGTAAAGTCGAGCATCAACCAGGTAAAGTCGCGCGTCAACAGGCTAAACTCGAGCGCCATTCCCCCCGTACTCGCGCTTCCCCCAGCCGAAGAAAATTTAAAATGATGGAATCGGTCTGCCGATTCCACCCCCATCTGTTTCAAAAGAATTATTTATCCCATATTGCCAGAAAGTCGCATGGCTTTGGGTGAAAGTCGCATGACTTGCCCCTTAACTCGCATAACTTCCACTCAAACTCGCATGCCTCGGCCATAAAGTCGCATAGGTTTGGCCCAAACTCGCATACAAATGATCAAAAGTCGCATGCATCAACAGGGAAGAAATCGGCAGCAGCCGATTTCAACATTATATTTCGGTTGAGGGAATCGTCTTTGGACGATTCCAATCAGAGATAATGGCAGGGAAGTAATGTTCCCCTGGTAGGAATGATTTTCTCTTTTTAAAATGATTGAGTATGGGTTTACGCTGTATAAGGTTGGGGAGTATTTACGAGGAAATGGAATGAAATGAATATATTTACTAAAAAAAACCTCGAAATCTAATACGGTATAAACAATTTGTACAGTTTTAACTGTATTTAGAGTTTGTGAAATTGAAAAATAGGCTTTAACATTATATAGGTTGTTCAAAGGCAATTGAAACGAAGAACAAGATACAACATCAGATCACCTTAACATTGCTTTAAAAAATATATTTAATATAAAGACCTGCGGTAATATGTCAAGATAAAAATAGTTAGTTATTTATTTATCAAGGTACAATTATCTTAAAAAAGGCAACACAAAACCGATACCAGTAAAATTATGTAAATTACTGGTAAAGCTAAAGGATTCAGAAGCTATTTATGCTTCATATATCTACGCTCCTTTTGGGCGTGTAAATTTGGTTTTTGCGTAGTAGCGCATCAACCAAACGCACAAATTTTCTTGCGGTTAAGACGAGGGCTCTTTTATGTTGATGTTTCGGTACTTCTTGATATTTCTTTGCGTAATACTCACTGTATTCAGGGATCTGCCTTCTTACCGAGTTGGCGGCTTCAACTAAGTAATATCGTAGATACTGATTACCATTACGCGACAAGGAAGTGTGATCTGCAGTAAAGCGACCAGATTGGTGTTTTCGCCAATACAGACCAGCGTACTTGGCGATTTTCTCTTCATTATCAAACCGTTCAACTTGGCCAATTTCAGCGATAATTCCCGCTGTGAAAACAGGACCAATACCAGGTATCGATTGCAATACTTGAGGAATACCTTTCATAATTCGCTCAATAGATTTATCCAGTTCTTTAATCTGTTTTTCAAACGTCCGAATTAATGTGATAGACGTTGAAAGAATCGCATCTATGGAATCTTCAACAACCTTGTCTAAGCGATAAGAGGATCGTGCTGCTTTTTGAATGGATTTAGCTACTTGGTTGGCGTCTGGGAAGCGATTCCTTCCCTTTACCCTTAAGTAATCGGCCAAGTCTTCTAAGTCCATACAAGATAATTCTTCTAAGCTATAACTTTCTAAAAAGAAATCCATCATTGCTTTACCGAATACAGATGACTCCACATCCTCTGTAAACGTATTGCATTTATAGCTTAAATATTGCAGAAAGCGTTGTTTCTCTTGTGTGACCTGCCGGACTAATTGGTAGCGCGCTCGTGTTAACTGTTGAAGAGCAACATACTGTTCTTCTTTCACAATAGACATGGGCAGACGTCCAAAGCGCATATAATCCGCGATGACGAAGGCATCGATTTCATCTGTTTTATCCATGTCACTATAGCTCTTTTTGAAATTAGCTATTTGTTTAGGGTTCATCACAAACACTTGTCCACCAAGTGCTTGAATGAACTTATCATTGTGTAAAAACATGGACGGATGAAAACTATACACACTAGTTGATTCAAGACCGATGCGTAATTCACTGACAGATTTCCCTTGAACGGCATGTAGGATTTCGTCTCTTAACTGAGTAGCACCAGGCAAGTCATTGTCTACTGTGAAGGAACTTAACTTATCTCCTTCACCATTTAAAAAACAAACCTTGATATCAAAAGAACTAACATCTAAACCAACAAATAATTTCATGGGATTAACACTCCTTTCGATTTAGAATCATTGGAACTTAGCTCTTGGACGCTCTGAGATATCCCTAGTGTGAACGTTGATCAGCAGCCTCGTCTATGAGTACTATCCTTGTATCGAAAGCCGCCTTGGAGCTACTAACATCCAAGTTCGAATATCAAGGTGTACAGCCTGCGTGTATGAAGATCAAAACGCACACTGGGAAACAGTCTTTCTTATGCGGTTATGCCCGCAGGGGTTGAAAGAATTGTCCCAAATGATCCTATGACCATTATCTAGGAATATCACGGAACGTCCAAGGCGTTTGCCATATTATTCAGATAGGTACGCAATCATTTATAAAAATAATTGCACTTTTTTAGTTACTTGGAACGAAAGGCGGCGACTCCTGCGGGAAAAGCAAATGGTTTCGGTGGGATGAACGATAGTGCAATCCCATGAGTCTTGAGACCCCACAGGAAGTGGTTTTCTTCCGAAGAGGCTCAAGCCATGCCCGCGGAAAGCGTCCTGTAGTGCAAATTAACGGGTCTAACAGATGTAATAATTTTTAGAAACAGTGAGAAAAAATAGGTGGAAAAAATAATGCCTAAATATAATATACGAGGGGTTGGAAAGAAGAATGAACAGTAAATTAAAGGTTTTATTTCTATCAGTCATGATGCTGAGCTTGCTTGCGTTGGCGGCATGTGGCGATGATGGAAGTGATAGTGCGGAAGAAGGAGATTATAGTAAGGCCGTAGATTATACCATTACAGGTATTGAACCAGGTGCAGGAATTTCTGTTACCACAGAAAAGGCGCTGGAAGAATATGAGGAATTGGATGGTTGGTCTGTTGAGTTCTCCTCCACAGCAGCGATGATGTCAGAGCTGGAAAAAGCATATAAGGAAGAGAAGCCTATCGTTATTACAGGCTGGAATCCACATTGGATGTTTGCGAAGTATCCAGATATGAAATATTTGGATGATCCAAAAGAAGTGTATGGTGGAGATGAAAGTATCCATACATTAGCTAGAATCGGATTGGAAGAAGACATGCCTGAAGCCTATAAACTCATTGATCAATTTGAGTGGGATGTAGAGGATATGGAGGAAATCATGTATGAAGCCAATGATACTGGCGAAGAAATTGAAGATATCGCTAAGCGTTGGGTGGAAGAAAATGACGATAAAGTATCCAAATGGACAGAAGGCGTTGCAGATGTAGATGGGGTTGAATTTGAACTTGTTTCTACACCATGGGATTCTGAGCGTGCTTCCTCAAGCGTATTGAAAGAAGTGATGGAACAAAAGGGATTCAAGGTTTCGGTGACCCCCGTTGATGTTGCAATTATCTTTGAATCGGTAACGAATGGGGATGCAGATGCAACTATTGCTGCATGGCTACCTTATACGCATAAAGAATTTTATGAGAAAAATAAAGATGATCTCGTTGATCTTGGACCAAATCTAAATGGAGCGAAAATAGGACTTGTTGTGCCAGAATATATGGACATCGACTCCATTGAAGAACTGAAAGCAAAATAAATGTCTAAACAACAGAATTCCGCCTTATGGGCGGAATTTTGTTTCTTTCATATTACTATATGGGCTATACTTGCTAATTACTAAATTCAATAAAAATTAATACTGTTAAAACGATCATTGCTATGCTAAAAATACTTTTTTGTATTTGCTTAGTTTCTCTCCTTCATTATACAACTCATATATGATTAACAACACAACACCAATATAAGTGTATACCAGATAATAGGAGATACGCAGCACCAGCTAGCGGTTTTGTATTGCTTCCAAAGAGGAACCTATCATGTTCCGCATATTAGCCCAAATTATGATTTTTCGTGATGTACAATCAAAAACGAGACGCTATCCTAATTGGAATGGCGTCTTTTTTTTATAAAATCCCTATTTCTAACTATGGTTATTATTCCACGTCCTTTAATAATCGTTCAATTCTTGTAATTTTTTCCCCAAGCTCATTCATCATCTGTAATTGTGCTTGTTGATTCGAAGCATTTTCTTGATCCATTTTTAATCGTTCATCTGCACGTGCTTCAGCGCGTTTGACGAATCGGATAACCAATATAATTGCCGTAATCGCTAATATGATGGGCATAAATGCAATGAGAAGTCCCGGTAAGGCTACCATATGATCCCTCCTAATCTACTGATTTTAGAATGGTTTCTATTTTGGTTAGTCGGTTATTTAAATCATCTAAGGTGTGCATTTGTTTTTGCTGAAAATTAGCATGTTCCTTCGCTATTTTTAATCTTTCTTCAGCACGTACTTCAGCTCGTTTCATTACCCGGAACGCGAATATAATTCCAATGATTAATAAAGGGAACGGTGCAAAAAAGATGATTTGAATGATGAAATCTCCCCAGTTAAACATACTCATATTATTGCTCCTTTCCGTCATTGCCGTTATTCCTTCTTCTTTTTCAAAGTTAAACTGTCCGCTAACTCGGTAATAAATTGTGGGTTCAGTTCAATGAAAAAAGGGTTTAGTTCAAAATATTTCATTGTCTTTCCTTTATCAGAGACTTCATAATCTCCTTTGATTAGGTTTGCCTCCTCCAATCGTTGCAAATGTAGATACAGCAATGGTCTGCTGATTCCCAACGACCGTGCCAACTGACTCACATATTGTCTTTCCTGATGTAAAATTGAAATAATTTTTAACCGGTAGGGATTAGAAAGGGCTTCAAGAATCCGTAATAGTTCGTCGCCATTTTGAATATTCATGTAATAAATATATTACAGGTGTTAATTATAGTCAACATATGATGATAGAAATCTGGTATATCCATCAGATTTAATATACGAAATCCGGGGCAAACTGGTAAAATGGATGGTAAGCGAAAGTTTGAAAAAATGAGAGGTAGGCATACATATGAAAGACGCTGCGCTGGAATTGAAGCATGTACATTTTTCAGTTAATGGGTTACATATTTTAAAGGATATTACGGGGGTTATTCCAAAAGGGAAAATAACGACGCTTGTTGGTCCATCAGGTGCTGGGAAGTCTACATTATTTAAATTATGTAATGGACTGCAGACCGCAAGCTCGGGGGACATTTATATAAAAAATAAAAGGATAGGGTCATATGAACCTACAGAATTAAGAAGACTTGTAGGAATTGCGCTTCAAGAGGCAACGATGCTAAGCGGTTCTGTAATGAAAAATATTGCCGTGCCATTGACGCTGCAGGGTAAGCAAATGGAGAAAGAAGAAGCTGCTCATTTATTGGAAATTGTCGGGCTCGATCAGGGGTTTCTTAATCGGGATGCTAGTGACCTGTCAGGAGGTCAGCGGCAAAGGCTATCCATTGCCCGTACGTTAGTCAATCGCCCCCAAACTTTATTATTGGATGAGATTACCTCCTCCTTGGATAAAGTCTCACAGCAGGATATTGAAAAGTTAATTGTAAAAATAAATCAGGAGTTCGGAACGACAATAATTTGGATCACGCATAATCTGGAACAGGCCATGTCGATTGGCGATTATACTTGGGTCATGATGGATGGGGAGCTTGTGGAAACAGGCCCAAGTGACTTATTAAATAATCCGAGTGATGCACGAGTGAAGCGGTTTGTGAAGGGGGAAATTGAATGAGTTATGTAACATTAAGTCTGACACTGATTTTCGTCCTTATTCCCCTCGTATTATCGAAAACATTCAAGCTTGGTTTGGAAAAGGATACCCTTATTGCAGCTGTTCGCTCTATCATACAATTACTTGCGGTAGGGTATGTGCTCCAGTTTGTATTTGATTCCAAGCAAATGATTTATATCGTTTTAATGGTATTGTTGATGATTGTTGCCGCAACCCATAATGCAAGAAAAAAAGGAACGTCGATTAAAGGAATCACTTGGAAGTTATTTGTTACTTTTGTATGTATTGAGGTGCTGACACAAGCAATTTTGCTTGGGCTTCGAATTACTCCGCCAGAGGCTCAATATATTATTTCGATAAGCGGCATGGTCATCGGTAATTCCATGGTGCTTGGGATTCTTTTTCTTAACCGTTTTACGGCAGAGGTGGAAACCAACCAGAAGCAGACAGAGCTTATTTTATCATTAGGCGGCACACCAAAGCAGGCGATTCATACGCAATTGATTACCGCTATTAAAGCAAGCACGATACCAACCATTGAAAGTCAGAAAACGATTGGTCTGGTGCAACTGCCAGGGATGATGAGTGGACAAATTATTGCTGGTGCAGATCCGGTTCAAGCGGTTTTATTTCAGTTGCTCATTCTATTTTTATTGTTGACAACTGCAGTTACTACAAGCATTATGCTCGGGTATTTATCTTATCCAACCCTATTTAACGAGCGCATGCAGTTTTTGAAAGAGAATTTGGCAGTGGAAGAAAGCTAGCAATCAAAAAAAGAAAGAATTACCGAAGAATGGTGTATATTATCAAATTAGATTCGGGTTCGTAGTGGAAGGCAATCATTCGAGATGGTTGACCAGTGAAGAAATTTCACAGGGGGTAATAGAAGCGATAAAGGGTAAAGAGCGGCTTGTTACGGTTGGTGTCGTGGATCCTTGGGAAATGCGGCCTTAAATCAGGTTGAATTTGTTTGTGCTTTTGTTAGCAATAGAAAAATAGACAATAGGCGAAGGGGCCAGAATGAAAAAATGGTTGGTCATGTTTGCGATAGGAATTCTCTTTCTTGCTGCATGTGCAGATGGAAAAATAAAGGTGCATGGGCAAGTGGATGAACAGCTTACCGCAGATTCGATGGAAGCAGTCTGGTACAAAAAAGTCAACATTTGATAAGGAAGAAGCTACATTTTTTGACGATTATATGGATACGTATGGAACTAAATTTTCCGACAAGGAATGGACCACCGCTAAATATAGTATGCGGGGCAGATTTGAGATTGAAATCAAATCTGCCCTTTGTTTTGTTGGCAGATGGTAAACAAAATGCTGCTTGGGTTTCACCCCGCCCTCAGTTCGAGTGAAAAAATCAGTCGGTTACGCTGAAAAATTCGCTTCGCTCACAGTTCGAGTGAAAAAATCAGTCGGTTACGCTGAAAAATTCGCTTCGCTCACAGTTCGAGTGAAAAAATCAGTCGGTTACGCTGAAAAATTCGCTTCGCTCACAGTTCGAGTGAAAAAATCAGTCGGTTACGCTGAAAAATTCGCTTCGCTCACAGTTCGAGTGAAAAAATCAGTCGATAATGCTGAAAAATTCGCCTCGTTTCCATTTCGAGTGAAAAAATCAGACGGTAATGCTGAAAAATTCGCCTCGCCCTCAGTTCGAGTGAAAAAATCAGACGGTAACACTAAGAATCTCGCCTCGCTCACAGTTTGAGTGAAAAAATCATGTGGTAATGCTGAGGAATTCGCCTCGCCCTCGGTTCGAGTAAAAAAATCAGACGGAAACCCTGAAAAATTCGCTTCGTATCTTCGTTTAGCTAAAATAAACCTTAATCATACTTGTAATTAAAAGTCCAGGGAAGAGTTCGCAAACACACGGATTGAGTGTTTTATTTTTCTAAATCCCGGAAAGTCGCCATAAAACACACGTAACGAGTGCTATCGGACTTCCAACGGCCCTCAGGTTGGGTGTAATATATCCATCAAATCTCAAAGACAATACAAAAACACACATTTAGTATGCTGTAAATCTCTAGTAAACCTCAGATTGTGCGTTTTCAATCCTATACCTACCCAAAACATGTCATAGTGTTTGTTATTCTATTGCGCATAACGAGTGGTGGCATGAACGAATGTTCAGCTAAAGGGGATCGGGGGGCGTGAATTTCCAGAATGCACACATCCCCCGGGTGAATTCTTATTCGGCTTGGCGTAATCTTTTTTTGGCAGTGATGGTTTCTTTTGTGATTGGTGTATGTTTCATTGCTTTTGCCAGGCCATATAATGGCATGTTGCCGTATAAGGATTCATAGTTTCCTTGTCTGACGTAGTATGTTTCGTGATAAATACCAACCGCGTCGTTGTTGCCGACTTTTTTATTGAAATTCCTCCAGGCGGTCAGATGTAATTTATCTTTTGCGTAGGTGATGAGGTCTTCAGTGGAGCGCCAATATTGAATCATGACGGTCGTTCGCAGGCCAAAGTACATTTCTTGGCTCAGAAATCCGAGTTTTTCTTTATGCTGATGGAGCTCCTTAATCATTGGTGCCATTGCACTAAAGACTGGTAGCCATTTGTGAATTTTTAGGCGCTTATTCACGCGCATTCCAATGATAAATACGACAATATTCTCTTCATTTTCAGTGGTGAAACGTCCAGTGTGGATGTGTTTCCCCATGATTTATTCCTCCTTTAATCGTAATTGTTCCATGGTTACGTCACACCATTCGATAGCCGCTTTTGTCGTTCTTTTACCATAATCCAGTGTATAAAGCCAGTAATCCAAATCGCTGTGATTCTCTTCTTCTGCTGTTAATCTTTGTTCGATGCTTGTGTAAATTTGGTAGGTGGTGGCAAGCTTTTGCTTATAGGCTGTGACATGCTTTATTCCGTCTGCTATAGATTGGTGACGTCCAAAGAATAATTTTAATAAGACTTCGTTTCGTTCGGATGGCAGTTGTTCAATCGGTTTTTTCAACCATTCCAGCAATGCCTTTTCTCCTTTGTTGGTAAGGAAATATTCCTTTTTATCGGGTCGGCCTGCTTGTGACGTCGTTTGTACGGTGGCAAGTTCCTCCTTTACAATTCGTTTTAGGTTTGGATAGATTTGGCCATAGCTGATTTTCCAGAAGTGGTTTAAGCTTTGATCCATTAATTGCTTGATGGCATATCCGGACCGGCAGCCTGTTGTTAAAATGCCAAGAATAGCGTATGTGGTATCATTGTATGTTTTCATTTGCTTCATCCTATCTAAAAGATATATATCATTTAGATATACCATATCATATTCCATTATCGTTTTCAAATTGTTTTTACAGGTATGGAAATTTAGGGTATAACATAGATAATATGTATCGTCGTGTAATCAAAGTGAGGGAGGGAGTTGAGCATGTCCAAAAAGGTCATCGGTATGATAGCAATTTTATTGGTGTTGGGTCTTATTGTGGTAAATTGGGCGATAAAGGAAAAGGATAAAGAACTGGATTTTCCCGCAATATTGATGCATAAGGAAGCTGGCGTTTTGATGTGGGTGGAGCTGGAGAAGGCGAACAAGGCTCAAGTAACTGGACGATTTAACCAGTGGATTCAGGTTGAGGACGAGGGGAAAGAGTCGCATATAGATGTGCGTCCATCCATGATCAATGCCAACTATAAAAAGAATGAATATAAATGGAATGTGATGGATGATGGAGAAAAGCATACGTACCATGGCTGGGTGTCTGATGGTAAATTCCTGGTGCAACCAGAGGGGGAAACAGAGCCAACCACACTTCATCCTGTAGATGAAGCGACACTGCAAGCGGAACAGACTGCTTTGGAGCAAGCAGTCGAATCGACGGATGAGGATGCTGAATATAAGGAAAAAAATCGGTTGAAACACTTCTTTGAGAAATTAAATAACGTATATGGATTTGTTTATGCTTCAGAGGATAACCATCTCCAGCTGTTTATTAAAATCGATGAGGCATTATTGGAAGGTGAAGTGAGTGGTTTATTGACTGTAACAGAATGGGATGCGGACGAACAGACATATCAAGAAAAGGTGTATGAAGCGAATGGCATTACAGATGGTCGCATGCTGGAATGGTTTGTGGAAAAAGAAGAAGAGTCCGTTAAGCTGGAGGGCAGTATTCAAGAGGAGGCAAGGTGGCTGGAGCTATCGTATTGGAATGCTGATCAACCGCTTGATTATATTGCAGTTACAAAGGACGAATACGAGTTGCGTCACAAGGAATTTCTAGATAAAAAAGCGGATTAGTTATAGAAAAAAGCAGATGCGCCTGAACTGCATCTGCTTTTTTTCCTTAAGCATAAATATAAAACAAGTATTCTTGCCCGTTCTTAACCGGATCCTGGGCAAAGGTGTATCCGTGTTTCAAAGCCTCTTCTGGTACGTTGCGGAAGGATGAAGGGCAATCGGTAATTACTTGTAATAGTTCACCTTCATTCATGCCTTCGAGTGCTTCCAATGTATAAATCACAGGGTATGGACAGGATTCACCGCGTAAATCCAAGGTGAAATCTGCTTTTTTTTCAGCTTGCATGTGTTTTTGCTCCTCTCTTCATTTGCATATTACGTTGGTAACGTTTTTCCCAATAAACAGTTAATCCATAAAGGGTACCGAGCATGGCTAAGGTAGCTGCAATGGCGCCAATTGGCCCGATGGAATCGAGCAAATTAATCGGTGAACCGCTTTTCACCAAGAGGTTGTAGATACCTAAATGATCCCATGCATAGGCTAAGAAGGTTGCTCCAACAATATTTCCGATGAAAACTGTTAGATATAAAACTTGCCCCTCCATGAGTCTGTACATCATGCCGGTTTCACAGCTGGAAGCCATGACAATCCCAAGCCCGAACAATACACCGCCAACAAAGGTGCTTAATGCAGCGATTTTCGTAATTGGTGGTATATCATATAGGACGATGACAATGATTGTTAAAATCGAGCTGATTGCCATCCCAGCAATGATTGCTTTTGCCATTAGGCTTCGTCCGACAAGCCATAAATCACGGAAGGCGGAGGTGAAGCAGATTTGCCCGCGTTCGATTAGAATCCCAAATGCTAATCCGAATAGCGCACCAAAACCGAGTAATGTTTTTCCACTGGCGAAAAAATATATGACAAGTGCTGCATAGGCAATCGTGATGACGCCACCGACATATGGCTGGACGACATGTTTGTTGACTTTCGATGGTGCAGCGGCTCCGCGCATGAGCGATGGTTTACCTTTCCACCAGCGCATTTTCGTAACTTTAGCTCCAAAAAAAGTCCCGATACCTGTGGCTACAATAAATATCCAAGAATGAATGGAAAACTGTGGTACGCCAGTAAAGAATGCGGCGAGATTACAGCCAAGTGCCAGCCTTGCACCAAAACCGGCAATGATACCACCGACCAACCCTTGTACATAACGTCGCTTTTGTTGTGGCAGACGAATTTTGAAGCTATTGCTGTATAGCACCATGATCAAAGCACCAATGAACATTCCCCATACAATCCAGCCGTCTGGGCGACTCCAGGTCGTTCCTTCTAAATGGACCAGTTGAAAATATGCCCAATCGGAAACGTCGACCCCGATAAATTGAAGTATATGCCCGCCAAAACGAGTAAATTCCCCCGTTACAGCCCAAACGGTTGCTGTCAGCCCAAAATAAATAGCACTGAGCAACCCGGCCAGGATTAATGCAGTATATGGATGCCAATATCTTTGAAAAATCGTTTGAATGATTGTTTTCATGTTGTTTCCCCCGAATCAAGTACTGTTTTATTTTAATCCTTTTATAATGGAAATAAAAGTGAAAAACGTTGTATATCCAGTTAGATATTGGGTTTTTTCTATAAAAAAGAAGACGGTTGTCCCATAACCGTCTTCTTGTCGTTAATCATCCAATGTTTCAACTAATGGAATTGCAATTTGCAGGGCTTTTTCCGATTCTCCTATTTTTGTATAGTAGGCAAATAATTCCTTTCGATAGCGCTGTGCCAGCATAATATAGCCATGTGTATCCATATATGGCAATGCCTTACTGTCAATATAACGATAATATTGTGATTCACGGTTCAGGATGGCGTATTTATGCAAATTCAAAATAATGGTAAACAACATTTCATTAATATCATTGGCAATGCTTAATCCTTCATGAATATAGCCTAGCAATTCTTCCTGAGATAACAGATTACCTTCCGCACCGCAGCGAATAAATCCTTCCAATGAAAGCAAATAATAGGCCGTATCCTTTTCTTTGAGCTCCATCGATTCCTTATACATTTTTTCTGCTTCTAAATAATTCCCGCGTCTTAGATGTTCATATGCGTAGTTATGCAGGATCTTCGCTTTTTTATCCATGGAGTTACATAAATCACAGATGGTAAGGAGGTTTTCATATTGTTCGACCGTTTCTTTAAAATCACGGTGATAATCTGATTCAATTTGAATAATCATTAGATTTTCTGCATCAATAATGCCAAGGAAGTTATTTCTTTTTTTATATAAATTTAACGCCTGCTCGGCATAATAATAGGCTAATACGGGTGATTTATTATGATAATAGGCCGCAGCCAGATCGTAATAGACGAGTGGATTGGAGTAGGTATCAAAATCAATGCTCTTTAAAATATTAATAGATTGCAGGTGATCGCTCATCATGGTGTAGTAAATACCTAGAACATGCTTATATACATTCTTCTCAAATTCTGGCAGGTTTTCACTATCCTTGGGAAGTAGTTTCATATATCGTTCCACCATGTCTGAATCACCAAGTTTAATATAATATTTAACTTGAATCATCTGGTACAGGCCTTGGTAATCAGAAATTTGTATCAATGGATTATTCTTCAATTCTTCTTCTATTTCCGCAGCAGCCTGCATATTTTGGGAAATAATCATTTCATGCCATAAATCGAGTTTTTCCTTAATCGAAGTTAAGTGAAGCACTTCTTTCTCCATATCAATCTGCAGCCGTTCTGCCAAAAGTGATGTAATTTCGGAAGCATATTCTGTTAATCCTCGTTCAATTTTACTGATATGAGTGGCGGAGCAAATGCCCCTTCCTAGTTGTTCCTGGGTTAGTCTGGCTTTCTCGCGGTAAAACTTGATGATTTTCCCCTCGTACATGAATGTGTCCCCTTCTTTTTTTATAGGTCATAAGTAGTTTATTAGATGCATGGAAAGGTAATTTTGAGTTATTGCCTGTAATAATATACTGAATCTTTAGTCTTAATAATGATTATATTATAGATTTGGGGTTTTTATCGATAGTCCTTTTGGGGTGTTTTATACCCCGAATAAGCCAAAATACGGTGTTTTGATCATTTGAATAGGCGAAAAGAACTATTTTAAATTATCTGAAATAAAAGAATAACCCCAATTTACAATATGCAATTAGCTGATAATCTAAATATGGGAGATATTCTAATCTGTAAAAAGGGGGATATGATGCTGCGTTATTTTATTCATTGGTTTTGAAAATAAATTTAGAACGGAGAGGGGAATAACATGATTAAGAAAAGACAATTAAAATGGTTTACGGTTTTATTAGCAATTATCATGCTAATCGGCTCACAGCTTATGCCGTCTGCACAGCTTGCTCAGGCAAAAGGGAAGCAGCAAGCAGATGCGATGGAAGTGCTGAAAGGTCTTACGAAGGAACAACGTGCAGCATTAAAGCAACTCGATACACAGACTGGATATGTCGTTCAGCCAGGAATTAATGTAGATTCGGATTCTCCGATTCATGTCATTATAGAATTTAAACAAGATCCGGCTGCAGTTGAAATGGCGAAAGCACAAGTAGACAAAAAGCGCAGTACGCTTTCCCTGGCTGATGCAGAAGATAAGGTTGAGGCTTCTCATCAAGCATTTAAAAAGGCGCTAAACAGCCTAAATAAAGCTAAAACATTTAAAGCGGATACTGATATTTCCATTACAAGCGAATATCGGAATGCTTTGAATGGTGTAGCGGTTACATTACCAGGTACAGCAATTAATGAATTATTAAAGACAGGTTTAATTAAGCATGTTTGGAAAAATGAAGAGGTCCAATTGGAATTACCAAATGCAAAGGCCGATAAAATTTCACCTAAAATGATTGATAGTGTTCCACAAATTGGTGTGGACAAGCTACATGATGAAGGAGTTACAGGTGAAGGCATCCAAGTTGGGGTCCTTGATACCGGGATTGACTATCATCACCCGGATTTAACAGGTGTATATAAAGGATATCGCGCAACAGAAGGAGAGGATCCTGCAACAGTGGACCCTGACAGTGTAAAAGGGTGGGACTTCATTGAAGATGATGCTGATCCTATGGAAACAACCTATGACGAATGGCTAGAATCTGGCTATCCTGAGTTTGATCAGCTAGGCAATAGCTATTATACCTCTCATGGTACGCATGTTTCCGGTACAGTTGCTGGACAGCAAGAAAACGATGTCGATTATGCAGTAAAAGGTGTTGCACCTGATGTTGAGCTGTATAGCTATCGTGTGCTTGGTCCATATGGTAGTGGCGGCATGGATGGAATTATTGGCGGTATTGATAAATCCATTCAAGATGGGATGGACGTTATTAACCTTTCCTTAGGGGCGGCTGGTAATGACCCATTACACCCATTATCTATTGCAGTAAATAATGCCATGCTTTCTGGTGTGGTAGCAGTTATTTCTGCAGGCAACTCTGGTCCTGGTGCAAAAACACTTGGAAGCCCGGGGGCAGCAGCATTTCCAATTGCAGTCGGTGCAAGTGACGTGTCCCAATCCATTCCTACGTTCTCTGCAACGGCGGGTGAATTATCATTTTCCGATGTTCAACTATTAAGTAAGCATTTTTCCGATGATTTAGAAGCCTTGGTTGGCCAATCCTATGATGTTGTCTTCGCTGGGCTAGGATCGGAACAAGATTTTACAGATGTAGATGTAACAGGAAAAATAGCCTTAGTAGAGCGTGGCGATTTAGCCTTTGATGAAAAAGTTAGAAATGCAAAAGCAGCAGGAGCAAAAGCAGCGATTGTATACAATAATGAGGCTGGACAAATCCCTTATTATTTGGGAGAGAGTACAAAATACCTTCCAGCATTCCGTCTTTCTAAAGAAGATGGTGAGAAATTAAAAGCAGAAATTGAAAATGGCGCAGCATTTACATTTGGTGAACTAGGTAATACACAATCTGAAGGTGACAACCTGGCTGATTTCAGTTCCCGTGGTCCGGTATCAGGAAGCTATGATATCAAACCAGATGTTGTGGCACCAGGTGTTGCAATTTTCTCAACGTATCCATCCTTTATGAATGATCCAGAAGGTCATAATTATGATCTTGCTTATACTAGAATGCAAGGAACATCGATGGCAGCACCACATGTTACTGGTGCAGCAGCATTAATTTTACAGGAGCATCCAGATTACAGTCCTTTTGAAGTAAAGGCAGCGTTAATGAATACTTCTGTAGACATGAAAGAGGATTACGATGTTTTTGCAGTAGGTGCTGGTCGAATTAATGTATATGATGCAGTTCATGCGTCTACATCAGCAATTGTCCAGGACAAAACAGAAATGGTAGAAAATAATGAACTGGTAATGGTAGAAAATCTTACTGGATCGATGAGTTTCGGTAATTATTATTTGACGCCGGATGAAGTGATTTCTGTCCAAAAGCAAGCGGTCATTAAAAATACTTCTGACGCTGATAAAACCTACACGGTTGAAGCGGAATTTTTACAGGAAAAAGGCAAGCGTCAGAACGCAGAAAAAAATGGTGTTACACTGGACCTTCCAGAAACGATAACAGTTGAAAAAAATAGTTCTTCGGAATTGGAAGCTTCTATTCATATTCCGGATGATGCGGCTTTTGGAACATATGAAGGTTATGTAAATATTGTTCATGAAGATGAAAAAGTACGTATTCCATTTGCGATTCGCATATCTGATAAAGGCTTTGATTTTGTAGAGTTGGATCGACATGCAGTACCGAATGAGTGGGAATTCCACCCATTCTTGAATCCGTTTATCTCCATGAATTTCCAATTGCAAAGTCCAATGGAAACGATTGATATTATTGTGAAGGATTCCGAAACATTGGAGCCACTTGGAATAATCGGAACTGCTAGTGAATTGCAAGCAGATGTCACATATAGTTTGTTGGACGCATTTAGAGGAATCATTAGTCCATTTACAGACGATCCAAATGATCCAATTGGGATGAACCCAATCTTCTTACCAGAAGGGGATTATATCTATACATTGATTGGAACGGATAAAGATGGACAAGTATACACCAAGGAGCTAACTGTAGTCGTTGACAATACACCTCCAGAAATAACTTTTGAAGATTATCAGCCTGGAGTTATCGAAATTGATGAGTCCATGTATACCGATCAATATGGTCATTATGCATTCTGGGTTCACACGAATATCTATGACTCTACTATTGATTTATTGAATGAAAAAGGGTTCGAATATGATCAGTCGGAAAATGTTGTAGCATATTTTGAAAATCATCCATTCCCAGGCGCACTTGGTGTAGATCCAGATGGAACTATGAAATTCGGTGTTCTGCCTGAGGAGATTGAGGATGGTTCGCTAAATCTAGAGCTCATACCAGTAGATATGGCAACTAATGCCGATATGGATACGCTTAACAGGTTTACTTTTGTTCAAAAAGGTTCGGAATATAGTGTGCCAACATACGACAAGAATAAACTGCAAAAAGACGAAGAAATAACTATGACGGTTGACTTGAATAATGTCAAAGCATTAACGGCAGGTAATTTCGATGTTCGTTATGATGGCGACTTATTTACATTTAAAGACATCAAAGTTAGTGAAGAATTTCAACGTTTTGCAGAGGAAAATGGTATTGACGTTCAACTAGAAGATCCAACCTTCTATGATGATACGTGGGGCGATTATGTGAAGGTAGCTGCTGCACTGGAAGGTGAAGGTTTTGAAGGCTATTCCGGAAGCATTGATTTCCTTGATGTAACGTTTGAGCTGAAGGATGATTCCTATTATGGGCCAAGCTCCTTGTTTAATGTAAATGACTTTGAATACCAGCAATATGGTGAAACAGATGCGAAAAAATTACCTGTTTATTATCATCATAACTTCAAGATTATTCCTAAAACGTCAACTGTGACTGGATATGTTTTTGCGGAGGCATTTATCCATGAGGAAGGATATATGCTTACGAAGGACTACGAAGGAATGGGTGTAAAGGTATACGCGAAAGACAAGAATGGCAAGGTGTTTGAAGGAACCGTAGATAACAATGCACAGTTCGAAATTAATGACTTGCCAGTAACCGAAGATGATTACACTTTCTATATTGAAGTTCCTGGTCATTTAACAACCACATTTACATTAAATCCAGCCTACGAGGAAGACGGAACATGGTTTGGCGATGAAGTAAAAGCCTATGCAGATACCAATCTTGCAGGCGATGTAAATAATGATGGTGTAATTGATATTCAAGATGTGATGCGAATTGTTGCATTCTACGGTAAATCAAATGATGCCATGGACATTAACAAGGATGGTATTGTTGACGAAATAGATATTCGTTTCATTGAAAAGAACTTCTTAAAGGTTGGTCCAGATGCGAAAAACAAGAAACCGTTGGAAAAGCTTGGACCTAAAGGCTTGGAAGACTTCTTGAAAGCAATTGGATTAGAACCAACAAAGTAACATGGGACCTCCTGCATGACTGGTTCATGCAGGAAGCTCTCTACCAACAGGATGGGGTGTGACAGGATGGAAAAGAACACAGAGAAAAAGCCACTGCAGAAAATATTAGGTATGATAGCAAAAACGTGTATGGTAGGTATTTTTCTACTCGTGTTGCTTGTCTTTGTTCAGGTGATTAAAAATCCTGGTCAATCCCCATCTATTTTGGGATATAAACCATTAACAGTGCTCTCAAATAGTATGGATCCGGCTTTCGAAACGGGCGATCTAATTTTTGTGAAAAAAACAGATGCATCAGCAATTGAAGTCGGTGATGTGATTACTTTTCAAGCTAAAGGCGAGCCATTGATTACGCACCGCGTTGAAGAAATCATCGATGATCAAAACGGGATCAGTTTTATTACGAAAGGCGATAACAATAATGTCGCCGATGATATGCCGGTCACTGCAGATATGCTGCAAGGGAAACAGGTTTTTCATATTCCGAATCTCGGCTTTATTGCCAAGTTCGCCAGCGGCTCAAAAGGGGTTATATTTCTAATCATTATTCCGCTAATAGGATATGTTGCTTTGGAAATTTGGGAACGAACGAAAAAAGTAAAACCAGAACATTAAAAAATGGAGGAATTATACATGAAAAAGCTAAAAAAGGTATTGTTGACAACATCACTTTCCGGTGCATTGATTGCATCAGCAGGATTAGGAACATACTCTTGGTTCACATCTGAAACGAATGCATCTGGTGAGCTAAAAACAGGTGTATTGGAAATCAATAATGGTGAGGATATTGGTGAAGCTTTATTTGAAGGGGAGCAATTTGCACCTTCACAATTAGAGTATGGTAACTGGGTTTCTTTATCCAACACTGGTGATATGGATGCGCATTTAAAAGCAACCTACCATCATGCAGTTGATAAAGCATCATTGGATAAATATGCAGTTGGTTATATGGCAATGAAATACACCGTTCAGCCTGGACAAGATGTATATGAGGATTCAAAAATTGCGCTTGATAAACTATTCAATGGTACGACAAATGAACGCGCGGCTCTTGCTAACGCACCAGAAGGCGTTGAACTGAGTGCAAAGGTATTATCCGAAGAAGAGGTTACTTCTGGTGAGATTTTACTGGGAGAAGGCTCAGAGGATGATTTCTGGGAACTTGAAGAAGGGCAGTACATCGATATCATGGTTGCAGTAAAGTTGGATGAAAGCGCAGGAAATGAATATCAAGGTGTTACTTACGAGGCGAATTTGAATGTAATCGCTAAGCAAACAGATAATGGTGCAACATACGGCGACGAAGAATAAGACTAGGTGAATGAATTTTTCATAAGAACTTGGGCGAGGGGTTGTTGCTGACAACCCCTCTTTACTTTCTACATGTGAATTGGAAAGTAAGCAAATAGGATTTGTTAGCGCTTGCGCTTGAAATGGAAGATTGTAAAACGACGTTTGTTTGTTAGGATATGGAAATGATGGAAAATATGGTGAAAGCTACTTGCGTTATTGGTATGATGAATGCATGAACATACATAAGTAATATAGCAATCTGATCGGGCGTATAGATGAAAAAAGAGGATTGCCCATTCGATAAATTGTTTCAACCAACCAAATAGGTAAGGAGGTGTTTTTTTGTCCATATATATAGATCCACAAATAGATTTACACAACGAAGAAACGATCAAAGTTATAATTGAATTTAAAACAAAACCAGCTAAGGTTGCCGTTGCTACAAGCACAACCGGGTTGACGCTGGAACAGGCAAAAGAGCTAGTGGAAAAAAGTCATACGGCATTTCAAGAAGAGTTAGAGAATTTATTGGAAAGCAAGCAGTTGCCATACACCATTACGAACAGCTATAAGGTGAGCTTGAACGGTGTTGCACTGGAGCTCCCAGGGATAGCCATTAACGAACTGCTTGCTTCCAACACGATCAAAGCCATCTATATCGACCGTGTAATCAGTATTCCAAAACCACCAATAGATACGAGATACCAAATATGATTGACTTGGCCCATCTGCACAGCGTTGTGTAAGGTGGGTTTTATTAATGGGGATAGGAATCGGTGAACCGATTCCCACAACTTTTTTGTGTGGTGGTAGATGCTGTTGGGTACGACGTGAACGAGAAAAATGAAATGGTCGTCGCGGAGAATCGCTTTTAAAGATCTACGAGTGAAAAAGGGAGGCGAAGACCGCGTTGACTCTTGCTTCCCGAGACCTCACCGGAACCATTGAAAATTAAACTGGAGCGTCTGAACCGTCAAAAATTTTGGCATGTGAGTCCGAAAATGAAACGGAATCCATATCCCGCAGGTGCAACCAAAAATGAAACGAATCCCCTGGTTAACTATCCCGATAAGGTATCCGATGATTACCCCAACAAGCAAAATGGTAGGAATCAGCAAACTGATTCCAACAAAAAAATACAGTTTTTCGATATTTTTCATCTTCATCATCTTCTTATTCATCGAAATATCTTCTATTACCCCAGATTTGGGGTTGCACCGCATAGGCCTTTAGCACTTATTATATGAAAAACTCCTCTTTTTTAGGAAAATACACCTACTTCATAAGGGGGAATGGACTATTTACAATTGTCTTAACATACAAAATAACCCCAATTTACAAATTGAATATTCTTGGTAGGCTTAAATAAAGGAACATCCTCGCATAAATAGAATAGTTAACAGTTTTGCGTGGAAAAGATAGATTCTTAGAAAAGTGAAGGGGAGAACAAGATGATAAAACAACAAGTAAAGCGTTTGTTGATGGTAGTTATGACTATCGTGCTACTGGTTGGCTCGATGATTATGCCATCTGCCGCGCCTAGCTATGCAAAGCAGGGCACAAATGATGCGAAGGACATCATCAATAATCTAACAGCTGAACAGCAAGCAGCGTTAAAACAGCTGGATGCGGATGTTGGATTCACAGTGCATCCTAGTATTAATCAAGAAAGTGATGATTTAGTAGAACTGATTGTGGAATTCAAGCAGGATCCCGCAGCAGTTGAGGTAGCAAAGGCAAAGTTGAAAAAAGAAAGAAATGTTCCATCTTTGAAAGGTGCGAAACAAAAGGTGGAAGCATCTCATACTGCATTTAAAAATGCAATAAAGCAATTAGATGATCAACAGGTAAGTAGATTGGCGAAACACAACAAAACAGTTAGTATTGAGATTACTCAAGAATACCGTGATGCTTTTAATGGCGTGGCTATTACTATGCCTGGTACAGCGATTAAAGATATCATGCAAACAGGCTTGGTTAAGCGAATTTGGAAAAATGAAACGGTACAGCTAGATTTTCCAAAGGAACAAGGGAAAGCAATCACTCCTAAAATGATTGATAGTGTTCCACAAATTGGGGTAGACCGTTTACACGAGGAAGGTATCTTTGGGGAAGGAATTAAGGTTGGTGTCATTGATACTGGAATTGATTATAATCATCCGGATCTTACTGATGCCTATCAGGGATATAGAGCTGAAGAAGGAGAAGATGCAGCAGCTATTGAACCGAATAGTGTAAAGGGTTGGGACTTCGTGGAAAATGATGCAGACCCAATGGAGACAACGTATGAACAGTGGTTGGAATCTGATGCTGAAGAATTTGATGCGTACGGAAATAGCTTTTATACATCTCATGGTACACATGTATCTGGTACAGTAGCAGGTCAACAGGGAAATGATGTGGACTACGCTGTAAAAGGTGTTGCGCCCGGAGTTGAATTATATAGCTACCGTGTACTTGGTCCATATGGTAGTGGGGATACAAACTGGGTGCTAGGTGGTATAGACAAGGCAGTTGCGGATGGAATGGATGTGATTAACCTTTCTCTTGGTATGAATACCAATGATGCGTTATCACCTACTGCAATCGCTGTAAATAATGCGATGCTTTCCGGTGTGGTTGCGGTTGTTGCTGCAGGAAATGCCGGTCCAAGCGCACAAACGGTTGGGGCACCGGGAACAGCGGCTTTCGCAATTTCTGTCGGCGCAAGTGATGCTGCACAAACTATTCCAGTGTTCACCGCAACAACAGGTGAAACTGCTTATGCTGATGTACAATTATTGGCAAAGAATTTTTCGGATAAATTAGAAGGTCTAAAGGGACAATCCTACCCATTGGAATATGTTGGCTATGGGGATGGGGATGATTATATAGGCAAGGATTTGACAGGTAAAATTGCTTTGGTTGAGAGAGGGGAACTTTCCTTCAATGATAAGTTAATCCATGCGTATAACGCGGGTGCCGAGGCAGTTATTGTATTTAATAATGAAGCAGGTCAGATTCCATATTATGTTGGAGAAAGCACTTCTTTTCCAAAATCTTTCCGTGTATCTAAAGAAGACGGGGAGAAACTCGTAGAAGCGGCCAAAGAGAATACACCATTTACATTTGGTGAATTAAGTGATACACAATCCGAAGGCGATTACCTGGCTGATTTTAGTTCACGAGGCCCTGTTGCTGGAAGCTATGATATAAAGCCGGATGTGGTTGCTCCTGGTGTAGCGATTTTCTCAACCTACCCAGCTTTTGTAAACGATCCGACCAATCAAAGCTATGATAATGCTTATGCAAGAATTCAGGGTACTTCGATGGCGGCGCCACACGTTGCGGGTTCTGCTGCGTTAATTTTGCAGGAACATCCGGAGTATACTCCTTTTCAAGTAAAAGCTGCGTTGATGAATACAGCAGTTGATCTCAAAGAGGATTATTCTGTATACGAGGCTGGTGCAGGTCGTATTAATGTATATGATGCTGTATATGCTGAAACAGCTATTACCGCAGTTGATACCGTTAAAATGGTGGAAGAAAACAACGAAATAATCAAAATGGACCATGAGACGGGATCTATTCGGTTTGGTAGTTTCTATATAAATGAGGGTGAATCAATCGAAAGCACGAAAAAATTGACTATAGCAAATCAAACCTCAGAAGAGAAGTCCTATACGATTGAAGTAGACTTTTTACAAGCAAATGAAGGTAATCGTAAGGATGCAGAAGCAAATGGAGTCGTGTTAAATATCCCAGATACAATTACCGTATCAGGCGGTGAAAAGGTTGAAGTTGATGCGGAGATGACCGTCCCAGATCATGCGGCACATGGATTTTATGAAGGGTATCTGCGAATTTTAGATGATGCAGGGGAAAGTTATCAAGTACCATTCGCAATCCGCATATCATCTAAAGGATTCGATTACCTAGAGCTTGATCGACCTGCTGTTCCAAACAGATGGTCTTATCACCCATTTCTGATTCCATTTCTTAGTATGAAAGTGAATCTAAAAAGCCCAATGGACTTGGTTTATATTGTTATTAAGGATCCAAAAACAAGTGAGCCAATTGGAATTGTTGGGGCATTAAAGGATTTGGAACCAGATACGGAATACGTTGTATCAAAAGCTTTTCTAGGTAATGCTCAACGGTTTACCGGAGATCCGGAACAGCCAATTGAAGAGAAATTGACGCGTTTACCAGAAGGAGACTACATTTTTGAATTATTAGGTATAGATGAATCGGGGGAAGAATTCACGATAGATACAGATGTGATTGTAGATAATACACCACCTGAGTTGACATTCCTTGATTATGAGCCGGGAATTATTGAAGTGAATGAGTCAATGTTTACAGAGGAACATGGACAAGAGGCCTTTTGGATCCATACAAATGTATATGATGACACGATTGATGTGTTGAATGAAAAAGGTTATGAATACGATCAGTCAAGTAATTTTGTAACTTTTTATCAAAATAATCTCTTCCCAAATGCACTTGGTGTTGCACCGGACGGTAAAATGAGCCTTGGTGTGCTGCCGGAGGAATTGGAAGCTGGTCCGGTTGAAGTAGATTTGCAACCAGTGGATTTGGCAACCAATGCGGATACTAGAGCATTTACGAGATATACTTTTGTAAAAGAAGGCAGCTCCTATGGGGTACAACGCTATGATAAGGAAAAAATCTATCTAAATGATAGCTTTACCATGACGCTCCAGTTAAAAGATGTTGAAGCGTTATTATCTGGAACGTTTGATGTTGAATTTGATAAAACTTTATTTACCCTAGAAGATGTTCAGGTAAATGAAGCATTCCAACGTTATGCAGATGAAAATGGTATCCAGGTGAAGCTGGATGAGCCTGTGATTGATGAAACGGACTGGTTTGATATGCTGCATGTTGGTGCATCTTTAGAAGGAAACGATGATTTTAAAGGCTTTACGGGAGATAGTGCTTTCCTGGACGTAACATTTAAGTTAACGAGTGATGAATATTTCGATGGTGCAACTGCACTAGGTATTGAAACATTCTCGTATGAGCAGCTTGGTGGAACAGAGCCAGTTGATATACCTATTTTCCTAGAGCAGGCGATGGAAGTGATTCCTAAACACTCAATCCTTTCTGGGTTCATTGGCGCAGAAGCATTTATCCACGATGATGGGTTCTTAGAAATAATGGATTATGAGAATGCAGGGTTCAAGGTATACGCAGAAGCCAGCAATGGTAAGAAATATACAGCTGAAGTAAATGAATACGGTGAGTATCTCTTATACGGTATGCCTGCATCAGAAAAAGAGTTTACCATCTATTTCGAATTACCTGGGCATATTAATACGCAAACAACTGTTCAGCCAGGCTATGATTATAAAGACGAATTTATTGGTGAAGAATTTTGGGTGGATTTAGTGCCGAGTCCTGCTGGTGATGTGAATGGAGATGGCGTTATTGATATTCATGATGTCATGCGAGTTGTTGCCCAATACGGTAAGGACCATCCGAACACCGATATTAATCTTGATGGGATTGTGGATGAAACTGACATTCGCTACATCGAAAAGAATTTCTTAAAAGTTGGTGAAGGTGTGAAGAAAGCACCAATGGAAAAATTAGGTCCAAAAGGGTTGAATGACTTCTTGAAAGCAGTCGGTCTAGAACCAATGGAATAATGCTGAGGATACGCTAGACAAACAGGCATCTCCGAAAAGGGGATGCCTGTTTTTGTTGCGCTAATGGCGCTCGAGTGGAGTTTAGTGTCGTGTGGGCTGGGATTTTTCACTCAGAAGGTGTTCGAGTTGAAATTTGAGTGGTTTAGGTTGGATTATTTTACTCGAAAAGGGCGCGAGTGAAGTTTTTGGTATTGTGGATTGGATTATTTCACTCGGAGGGAGCGCGAGTAAAGTTTTTGGTGTTGTGGTTTGGATTATTTCACTCAGAAGGTGTTCGAGTTGAATTTTGAGTGGTTTAGGTTGGATTATTTTACTCGAAAAGGGCGCGAGTGAAGTTTTTGGTGTTATGGATTGGATTATTTCACTGGGGAGGAGCGCGAGTAAAATTTTTGGCGTTATAGGTTGGGTTTTTTCACTCGGAAGGCGTGCGAGTGAAATTTCCTGTATTGGGAGATTGATTTTTTCACACGAATAGCGTACAAGTGAATTCTCCTACGTTTCCCTTCAGCTGAGGGCTATATCATGTATGAGCGGCTTCGGGGAACTATAAAAACATGTGGTTGTATTGTATAATGGCGTAGCACCTAGTTTATATTTTTTAATAGAAATGAGGGAGCTGCGATGGCGGGGAATGTGAAAGTACAGCAGCCGAGAATTGCTGAAAATATGCCGGAAATTGATTTTGAAATACCTGAAGATCGTGTTTTACATAGAGGTGTGATTGAAAATTGTACGATTTCCAATCAGGATATAGAGCGGGCCATTTTGGAGGGGCTCGTTTTTAGACGGGTGACATTTGAAAATGTTACATTCCAGAATGCGGAGCTCGCAGACGTGATTTTCGATCATTGTGATTTGTCCAATACGGATTTAAGTGAGGCTATGATTCATCGGGTTGCATTTCAATCCTGCAAGATGATGGGGATTAACCTTGCCGATGCGACATTGGGCAATGTGCATTTCGATGCGTGTTTGGCGAATTTTAGTTCTTTTGGCTTTGCCAGGCTCAAGCAGGTTGTGTTTCATGGCTGTTTCTTGGAAAATAGTGATTTCTATGAATGTCATTGGCAGAAGGTGCAATTGAAGGAATGCCATATTAATGAAACTAACTTTGCCCGTACGTCACTAAAGGGAATGGACCTCAGTGATAGCCAATTTGAAAAATTAAATATTACGATGGAGGATCTAGCGGGGTGTACGGTATCTACCCACCAGGCCATTGGTTTTGCTAGATTGCTTGGATTGAAAATAAAAGAATAATAGGTAGTAAGGAGCTGGAACAGTAATGAATAAAAAAGATATTGCAGCGATTCGCAAGCAATTTAAATTGGATAATGATTTATTAAAAATCCATGATATTTACAATGTTTATATACGCCAGGAAAGCAGTGACATTTACCATGAGGAAAGCCATCCATTTGAAATGCTGGAGCGGGAGCAGCAGGAGTTATTTTTAACCAATTTTAAAAAAGTATTGACCGGAAAGCCGGATGTTAAACTATTTCAGGTGCGATT
The DNA here is from genome assembly GCF_003730295.1 of Ornithinibacillus gellani. Taxonomy (GTDB): domain Bacteria; phylum Bacillota; class Bacilli; order Bacillales; family Amphibacillaceae; genus Ornithinibacillus_A; species Ornithinibacillus_A gellani. The sequence goes on along the minus strand of NZ_QTSZ01000041.1, from coordinate 138,313 downwards.
TCAAGCTGGGGAGGGCAATACGAGCCGTACCATGCTGCATGAGGGAATGCGTGCACAGGATGTAGGGGAATGGAAGGAAAACATGCTGCATATCGTTGAAAAAATGTTCAGCGAGAAGCAGTATGATAAGGATGTCGTCGTGACTTTTATTCGTGGCGAATACTTTCGTCCGACCAAGCGTAACAGCGAGGAATCGGAAATTAGCGACCGGGATGAAGTGTACACAAATCCGTTTATTTTATGCAGCATGAACAAGACGGAGCAGCCAAAAAGGTCTCTTGTCTTTGATTTTATTGAGCGGGAATTCAAATCGAGTATTTCGGTAGATTCTATCATTAACTTAAAAGCACCCATCTCTGGATTTTTATATCCGGCATTTACGGATTTTGGGGCAGATGTGAATCATGTACTGTATGCTGCGGGTAAGGCCAATGAGCCAGATTTTGATTTCATTGAACGGGTATTACAAGGGGAAGATATCATTACAGCGGAAGAGGATAAGGCGGTTTTTGAAGAAGTTGTAAAAGAAGTAGCCGGCGATACGGTAGATACGAATACATTGGCTACTGTCTATGAGGAAATCCATCATATGCTGGACGAGGAGGAAGAAGAGCATACACAGTCGCCAACATTGGATTATCGTGATGTAGAGCGTGTGCTAAAGGCGAGTGGTGTACAGGACGTTGATGCAGAAAAAGTAGAGGAAGCCTTCAAAACGGTCATAGATGATGGGTCATATGAACTAAAGGCGAGCAATATTGTTCCTAATTACAACTCCAAATCCATTAAAATCAAAACCAAAGTAGCTAATATATCCGTTAGTCCCCAGGATTTGAGGTATATTAAACAAGTAAACTATGGAGGAAAGAACTGCCTATTAATCGAGGTTGAAGAGGACACAATGATCGAAGGATTTAAAATAATTTCAGAGCAGGCATTGAACTAAAAGTGATTATTAGATAGTAAAAACGCTTGTGTTGTTATCTCTTGTCGAAATAGGTCGTTTGTATTATTTTTCAGATAATCTGATAAATTAAAATGATTTGTCTTGTATCGTTATCCCTATTATGCGAAGCTAAAAAGTGGAATTATTCACATAGGGAGAGAACAAACATGAAAAAAATAGGGTTCATACTCGTCATGGGGCTTGCGTTTTTTATCGTGACGGGTTGTTCAGATGGGGCAGATGAAAAAGAAAAGGAAAATCAAACAGCTGCTGAGGAGGATGTCGATTCCGCACAAGGGGTAGAAGATGAAAAAGCAGTCGATGCGGAAGAAACAGACGGGGAATCTGAAGCCGCGGATGATACCTTTCTTGGCACGATAGATGATACGGAAGTAATTGCACTCGAAGATTATCCGGAAGAAAATTGGCTAAAGCTGGAGACAGAAGAGGATGTGCAAAGTCGTGCCTTTCTAGATGGGGACACGGTTTATACCATTACAAGAGACGATGAAGCCGTTGCTTATTCGACAGATGGCAAGAAGCTTTGGCAAAGTGAGGCACTACCGTATCCGATTAGGAGAACGGTCGTGTTGACAGAAGATTATTTGTTAATCAATACGGAAACGTCAGAGGGTGAAACTGCATATATTGAGGCCTTGGATAAAAAGACAGGGAAATCTGTATACCGGATTAATTTGGATAAATACAATGATCTGAGTGAGCTATATGTATTGGATGACGCGATTTACTTTGCGGCAGGAATCCGCTCTAACCCGGATGATTTATTATTTTCCGATACGTTCACCTTTCATAAGCATAGCCTGAAGGACGGAAAGGCTATTTGGGAAAAGGATATAGATATGTTTACGGTAAATACAAAGGGTGCATTATTTCAATTTGCACAGAAGGATGATCTATTCTATTACGTGAATGAGGATAGTGAGATCGTTGCACTGGATAAAGAAACCGGGGAGCAAGCCTGGGCAGTGGAAGGTCCGGAAAAGTATCGTTATACCCTGCCATTCCTATCTGAAGATAAGCTGTATGTCATGGGACAGGAAGTGATCTGGAGTTATGATGCTGCAACCGGGGATAAAATCTCTGAATTTGCTTTTGAAGGCGGCGTTACCGATTTTGCATCACCATATCCGGCATTTCATGGGTCTACTGTCGTTTATCAGGATGTAGATTTTGACACGGGTTTATCGACGATATGGGCAGCAGACCTTGATCAGGGCGAGGAAATATGGTCCGTAAACCTGCCGGAAGAAGATTATTTATATACTGCTCATATGATGAATGATACGCTTTATCTTTTGACAGAAAAACGGGATAAAGAATTAGAGGAACCAACCAAAGTGATCAAACTCGATCCGGAATCCGGCAAACAGTTGGAAAGTATTGCCTTGGATGAAAAAGTTGGAGCAGGACCTGGAAGTGTATATATATCCGCGGATAGCCATCAAGATGGAGCGTATATCTCTGCGTTTTACGATGATATCATTTATTTCATAAAATAAGAATGTGATGGAGCGCAGCATGCGGATGCTGCGCTTTTCGTCTGTGAAATTTGGATGGTTTTTTTATGATAAAACGTCACATAAACTACAATATGTTACAATTTTTTGATAGAATAGTAGTAATATCGTTTTTTATATTAGAAAGCGAAGTAACCAGGTCTTCCTGGCTTTTTGTGCGTAAAGAGGAAAGCTGACAAGAAAATCAGCAAATTTTATAGTATGAGGAAGGTTAATATGAATAAAAACACTTCAACGGACGTTATTTTAATTGGTGCCGGAATCATGAGTGCTACTTTGGCCACGTTATTAAAGGAGCTTGCTCCAGAATGGAATATTACTATTTTTGAAAAGCTGGAAAAAGCGGGGCAGGAAAGCTCAAATGCATGGAATAATGCAGGTACCGGTCATTCTGCACTTTGTGAATTGAACTATACGACAGAGAATGCAGATGGCACGATTGATGTTAGCAAGGCATTGCGGATCAACGAACAGTTTCAAATTTCTAAGCAATTTTGGTCTTATTTAATTCATCAAAAGCGCATTGAAAATCCAGAAGAATTCATTATGCCTGTTCCACATATGAGTCTTGTACAGGGCGAAACGAATGTTAATTTCTTGAAAAAGAGATTTGAGGCACTTTCAGATAATCCTTTGTTTGAGGGTATGGAGTTTGCTGATGATGTGGAAACGTTGGCGAAGTGGATTCCGCTCATTATGAATGGACGCGAATCTGATGAGCCGATTGCCGCCACGAAAATTGATAACGGAACAGATATAAACTTTGGTAACCTGACCAATAAGCTGCTCGAAAACCTAAAGAAACAAGATGGGGTTACGATTCAGTATAAAGCAACTGTAGAGGATTTAACACGTACAGAAGATGAAGCGTGGGAAGTGCGTGTCCGCAATTATCAGGACGATCGATTGGAATTCCACACTGCGAGCCATATCTTTGTTGGGGCTGGTGGCGGTGCTTTGTCCTTACTGCAAAAAACGGGTATTCCGGAAAGTAAGCACATTGGCGGTTTCCCAGTCAGTGGTTTATTCCTTGTGTGTAATAACCCTGATATCATTGCACAGCATCATGCGAAGGTATATGGTAAGGCTGCGGTTGGCGCACCTCCTATGTCTGTACCGCATTTGGATACGCGTTATATTGATGGAAAAGAGTCACTTCTATTTGGACCATTTGCCGGCTTTTCGCCGAAGTTTTTGAAAACAGGCTCCAATTTGGATTTAATTAATTCTGTTAAACCAAATAATGTCATGACCATGTTAGCAGCTGGAGCAAAAAACATGCCATTGACAAAGTATTTAATCCAACAGCTGCTGCTTTCCAAGGAACAGCGGATTAAGGAATTACGTGAATTTGTTCCCAATGCAAATGAAGCAGATTGGGATATTGTAGTTGCCGGCCAGCGTGTGCAAGTTATTAAGGATTCGGATACAGAAGGGAAAGGAAAGCTGCAATTCGGTACGGAAGTCATTACGTCTGCTGATGGTTCTGTTTCGGCATTGCTTGGCGCTTCACCAGGTGCATCCATTGCAGTCCATGTAATGCTCGATGTATTGCAACGCTGCTTCCCTGACCAAATGCCAGCATGGGAAGAGAAAATTAAAGAAATGATTCCTTCATATGGCATTTCATTATTAGAAAAACCGGAAATGATTCGCGAAATCCATGCATCCACTGGTGTCGTTCTTGGACTGGAGCGGGAAAAGGCTACCATCTCCTAATAAATAGACGAGCATACATCTGCACGTGATCAAGCAGATGTATGCTTTTTATTTTTAGAAAAGGATATAATAAAAAGATAAGCGGTATGGAGATGATTATATTTTTCATAGGAAGAAGGAATTACAAACATGAATGTATGGAAACATTATCGGGATAGCTCCCTTGTATTGAAAATGTCAATCGGTTTTTTCTTAGGAATCATTGTGGCACTCCTTTTTGGGGAAAAGGCAGATATATTGGCGCCGTTAGGAACATTGCTGATTCATTTACTAAGCTTGATTGCTATCCCTGTTATCTTTCTAACCGTTGTGTTGGCGGTTAATAAAATGAACATATCTCAGCTTGGAAAAATGGGCGGTAAGCTCATGCTTTATTATATTGCAACAACTGCAGCAGCTGTATTAATTGGTGTTGCGCTTGCATTGGGATTCAGTCCCGGACAGCATTTAACCTTGCCAAACGTGTCTGTAGACAAGCCGGAAATTCCCCATGTATCCGATATTTTGTTACAAATTGTTCCGGAAAACTTATTTGCAGCTTTTTCAGCAGGCGACTTGATGGCGATATTATTTGTTGCGGTCATCATCGGCATGGCGATTTCGACAATGATATTTTCCAAGGAAGAAAAGATGCAGGAATACGGTGCCCTGTTGGATCGATTTTTTACAGCTTTAAATGAAATGTTTTATAGAATTTTACGCGGAATATTACTCTATGCGCCAATCGGTGTTTTTGCAATCAGTGCCTCAACCTTTGGAACACAAGGCTGGAACACCTTACAATCCTTACTTGTCTTTACGGGTGTATTTTATTTAGGATTGATTATTTTGTGGGCAGTTGTGTACACGGGCTTTCTCAAGCTTTCCGGACATTCCGTGCGGGCATTTTTTAGAGATACGAAGGAAGCATATACAACGGCCTTCTTCACATCCAGTAGCTTGGCTTCCTTGCCGATTGCAATTGACGCAGCCAAGAAGGCAGGGATATCGGAACGGACCGCAAACTTTTCTTTGCCATTGGGAGCCATTTTTAATTCAGATGGCGGAGCTTTACGGATGGGGGTATCACTCGTATTTGCCGCAAATATTACAGGACTGAATTTATCGATTACAGACTTTCTAGTCATCGTCGTAATTGGAACCTTGCTATCTGTCGGTACTGCCGGCGTTCCAGCTGCAGGTCTGGTAACACTTTCCGCGGTTTTAAGCATGTTCGGTTTGCCATTGGAAATTGTCGCCTTGATCGCTGGAGTTGACGCCATCATCGGCATGGGTGGTACAGCCTCCAATGTTGTCGGCGACATCGTCGGAGCAGCAGTTATTGACAAACAAGAACCAAACCAACAAGAAGAGCGCAGTCTGGCATAGGGCGCATCATGATTAAAAGATAGAAGGCACTCGTGGAAAAATTGGATGATAATCGGGGGAAAAACGGTTCGGTCTTAATCGTCAAAAAATCCTTCATCAATCGATGGAAATTAAACGAAAGCAGCTGAACCGTCAAAAAATTGGATGATACTCAGGGAAAATTAAACGGTTCAGATGCAGGTGATTGGTTTAATTCCAGCAAATTAGTGATATAGAACGATATGTTCACATATTTAAACATAATTGGTGACATGCTAGTGGAAAAGGAAAGGGGATTCGTTGAAATGAAAGTGGCTATTTTAGTTGGTAGTTTGCGTAAGGCGGCTTATTCAAAATTGTTGGCAAATAATTTGGCAGAAATGCTGCCTAAGGATGTTGAGCCGGTATTTGTCGATATTAGCAAGCTTCCTTTTTATAATCAGGATTTTGATGATGAAGGTGAAATACCTAAAGAGGTCCAAGATTTTCGTGAAGAGATGAAGGATATGGATGCGGTGTTATTTGTGACACCGGAATACAATCGTTCCGTACCAGGTGTACTAAAAAATGCCATCGATGTAGGCTCGCGTCCGAAGGCTTCCAGTGTTTGGGCAGGGTTGCCCGCAGCGGTTGTGAGTCAGTCGCCGGGGAATTTGAGTGGATTTGGTGCCAACCATCATTTAAGGCAGTCCTTGGTGAGCTTAAATATGCCAACGTTGCAACAGCCTGAAGCATATATTGCCAATACAGCTGCATTATTTGATGACGATGGAAAAATTGCCAATGAAGGAACTGCCGCCTTTTTACAAACATTTGTCGATGAATTTGTTGCCTGGATCAAACGTCATCAATGATCATAAAACAACCGAGCAAAGGAGAGTAATTTCCGATGCTCGGTTTCTTTGTTTAGATTGACGCTTCATAAATAGAGTCGACTGCTTTTGCTAAGGTGTCGTTGAATGCTGAGTCAGATTGATTTACATTTAAATCCTGACTCAATGCTCTGGAAAAGCTAGCGATCAGTCCGTCATTTGCCTTTAGCTTTTTATTTGCTTCATCGGTTGAATAGCCACCGGAAAGTGCAACAACCCGGACGACGCGCGGATGATCAATTAATTCTTTATATAGATTAACCTCAGTTGGTATAGATAGCTTAAGCATCACATTTTGATCGCTGTCTAATGCATCCAAATGCCGAAGTATTTCTGCCTTCAGTAAGTCCTCACATGCGACTTTTTCTGCGCTATGGATGTCTACTTCAGGTTCTATGATTGGTACTAGGCCAGCAGCGATAATCTGCTTGCCGATTTCAAATTGTTGATCCACAACGGCTTTGATTCCTTCTTCATTGGCATGTTTAATAACGGAACGCATTTTTGTTCCGAAAATATGACGTTCATTTGCACGCTTTAGCAGTGCATCCAAATCCGGGATAGGCTTCATGAGCTGCACACCATTGGATTCTTCCGCTAATCCCTTGTCTACTTTTAGAAAGGGAACAATGCCTTTTACGTCAGCTAAATAATCGGCTGTGTATTTTCCTTCAATTTTACTATCCATTGTCTGTTCAAATAGTATGGCTCCCAAAATCTTCTCAGAGTCAAAGGCCGGGGAAGTGATAATTCTTGTCCGCATGTCATGCACTAGTTTGAACATTTCATCCTCATTGGAATATGCATCCTCGGAAACACCATAGGCAGCTAAAGCTTTTGGTGTACTGCCGCCACTTTGATCCAGGGCTGCGATAAATCCTTTGCCATGCTTGATTTTCTCAAATGCTTGTTCTTGCATTGTATCCACTCCTTTTACTATTTTTGAGACTGCTCCAAAAGTATGAACATCCTCTTTTTGAAAGAAATTGAAGCAAACCTGCCACTTTTATTGTAGCATTAAAAGTAAATATACGTTTGTCTGAAGGGTTGAAAAATAGCAGAATCTGATAATGGAGACAAAGTGAGGAGATTGAGATGAAGCATATTTACGCTTTTGAAGATGTAATCACGTTTGAGAATTTAAGAAAAGATGTTAAAGAGATAAAGGCTGTGCTTGATGATTACCAGAAAATCATGGAACAGCATTATGAATTGAAGGAAGTACCGCGGGCATGTATTTGGACAACGGAAGAGCTGGCGACGACCTTCTTCTCGAGCGTTCCGATCCCAGCATTCACGAACAATGATGTTATTTATATGTCCCCAGATGTAGCAAGCTGGCAAGAGCTTTTTGTAAAACAATTGGACAACAAAGACTTGCCTGACATACAAAGATATTATGAGGAACTTTCAATCATACATATAGCAACCATTGCTGCCCACGAACTAACCCACCACTCCGATTTATTTTTAGATGAATTTGATGATGACTACGCGTACAGTATTTGGTTTGAAGAGGGAATGTGTGAGTATTTACCTCGAAAGCATTTGTTAAGTAGCCAGGCATTTGCAAAATGTACCGAGGTAGAATCAAAGCTGGTTTCTGTCTTTCAATCCCAATATGGTGGTAGGTCGCTGAATGATTTTGGTGCTGGGAGCTATACAGAAAGTCTATCGAGTATTATGTTTGAATACTGGCGCAGTTTTTTGACAGTCAAGCATCTGGTTGAGGTGAAATACAACGGGGATGTTCATGCGGCCTTTCAGGCATATCATACATGGCATCGGAACGGGAAGCAGGAGCCATTAACGGCATTTTTTGATGTGGAGGATATTTTGGAAGGGAGTAATTTATAGGAATAACCATAAAAGTCGTAAACATGTCACGGCTTTTTATTATGTATTTATAACGAATCAAGCATATCCACCCGTCCTCTCTCATATGTTCTATATGGAGCAAATGATCATGAGGCCAGGAGGGTGATAATGTGCATCAGGATGATGATAAGGGGAAGAAGCGGGATAGGCAGCAGTCTGGTCAGGATGAAAAGAGTGAGCAGCTGGAGCAGTATCGGAGGCAGAATACCGGAAAGGGCAAGAAGCTAACGAGTGACGCTGGGATGAAAATATCCAATGACGAGTGGTCGTTGCGGGCAGGGAAGCGCGGACCAACGTTATTTCAAGATTTTCATTTCTATAAGAAGCAGTCGCATTTTAATCGAGAGCGGATTCCGGAAAAGGTAGTTCATGCCAGAGGAGATGGGGCGTACGGAGAGTTTGAACTGTACAAATCCATGAAACACGTCACGAGGGCGCATTTTTTGCAGGAACCGGGTACGAAGACACCTGTTTTCGTTCGTTTTTCTAATTTCATTGGGAGTATGGGATCCAAGGATACGGCCATTGATATTCGTGGTTTTGCGACCAAGTTTTATACGCAGGAAGGTAACTATGATATGCTCGCCCTTTCTTTTGCTGTGTTTGCGGTGATGGATGCAATGAAATTTGCTGACTTTGTTCATGCCGTAAAACCGAATCCGCGCACAGGGGTGCCACAAGCGACAATTGCACATGATAATACGTGGGATTATATTTCCAGTAATCAGGAGATTGCCCATTTTATTATGTGGTTAATGTCTGACCGCGGACGACCAAGAAGCTGGCGGATGATGGAAGGTTATCCGGTTAACACGTTTCGTTTCATTAATGAGGCGGGCAAGTCAACCTTTGTTCGGTTTGTTTGGAAGCCGCTACTTGGTATGCATTCCCTGTTGATTGATGAAGCAAATATAATTGGTGGTGTTGACCCAGATTACCATCGCAGGGATTTGCATGAGGCAATTGAAAGAGGTGCTTATCCGGAATATGAGCTTGGGGTGCAATTAATTGAGGAAAAGGATCAATTTAAGTATGATTTTGATATTTTAGATGATACCAAGCTGTGGCCGGAGGAAGTTATTCCAGTGGAGCTAATTGGTAAGCTTACCTTGAATCGTTTGGTTGATAATCATTTTGCGGAGGAAGAGCAATCCTCCTTTGATCCATCTACACTTGTGCCAGGCATTGATTTTACAAATGACCCTGTCTTGCAGGGACGTTCATTTGCTTATCGAGATACGGATTATCATCGACTAGGAACAGGGAATATTAACGAAATTCCAGTCAATCAGCCGATTGTTGAAACGAATTACAATTTGCGTGATAGTTATTCAAGATACCGAATAGATGTAGATTCAGTTAACTACCATAAAAATGCTTTAGCTGGTAATACACCTGCAGAGGTGCCACCTAAAGAAGGCGGGTTTACCCATTATCCGGAAGAGGTGGAAGGCCATGTGACAAGGGAGCGGCCAAGTGATTCATTCCGTGACTTCTTCAGACAGCCAAGACTGTATTGGAATAGCTTAACAGATGTGGAAAAACAGCATACTGTCGAAACATTTATTTTCCATTTGGGATATGTTAAGAGTAAATCGGTAAGACAAAAGGTAGTGGATATGTTTGGAAATGTGGATACCGGAATGGCTACAACTATTGCAGAAAATATTGGGGTGAATCCACCAAAAGGTCCGCAAGTAGCTGTATCAAAAAGTTCACCGGCCTTAAGCATGCAAAACACAGTGTTTTCCGCTTATACACAAAAGGTTGCTGTTCTCATAGGTAATGATTTTCCAGCAAGAGAAGTGAACCAAGCACTTCATGCCTTAAAGGAAGCAGGCGCATTTATCCATATTGTAAGTGAAGCGTTAGGAGATGTTGTCGGAGATGATGGCACTAGATTAAAGGTTGATCAAATTTTTACCTCTACTTATTCTGTGCTGTATGATTCCTTTTACGTGGTTGGTGGAGATGTGGAGAATCAAGCTTCATTCAACCGTAATATCATGGAATACGTCGGTGATGCATATAAGCATTATAAGCCAATAGGTGTAGCAACATCTGGTCAGCCATATATTCATACATCCAAAGGCAATAATCTGGCCGGAGTTATTTTTGCGAATAATAATCCACAGTTTGCTTCCGAGTTTGTAAAAGCTGTAGCTAAACAACGGTTTTGGAATCGTACGTAGGGAGATAGTAGTACGTCCCATTGCAAAGTAAGAAAAAACTTATTTAATGCTTTGAATGGTCATCATCTATCTTGCGTGGATTACACCAATTTGCGCCGCACACGGAATAGCTAAAGTTGTGAGGAACGGAAACCTAACTCATATTCGATAGAGTTCCCTTTGGATAAGGATGGAAACGGCCAAAGCCGATTCCTGCCGAGTCGCATGCCTTGGCGCTGAAGTTGCATGCCCTGGCCCGGAAGTCGCATGCCTTGGCCTGGAAGTCGCATGCCTCGGCATGAAAGTCGCATGCTCCAGTGTAGAAGTCGCATGCCCCGGCGTGAAAGTCGCATGCCCCGGCGTGAAAGTCGCATGCTCCGGCGGTAAAGTCGCATGCCCTGGCCCGGAAGTCGCATGCCTTGGCCTGGAAGTCGCATGCCTCGGCATGAAAGTCGCATGCTCCAGTGTAGAAGTCGCATGCCCCGGCGTGAAAGTCGCATGCTTCGGCGTAGAAGTCGCATGCCTCGGCGTGAAAGTCGCATGCCCCGGCGTGAAAGTCGCATGCCTCGGCGTAGAAGTCGCATGCCTTGGCGTGAAAGTCGCATGCCCCGGCGTGAAAGTCGCATGCCCCGGCGTAAAAGTCGCATGCCCCGGCGTGAAAGTCGCATGCTCCGGCGTGAAAGTCGCATGCCCCGGCCCGGAAGTCGCATGCCTTGGCGCTGAAGTCGCATGCCCTGGCGCTGAAGTCGCATGCCTTGGCGCGAAAGTCGCATGCTCCGGCGCTGAAGTCGCATGCCTTGGAGCGAAAGTCGCATGCCCCGGCGTGAAAGTCGCATGCCCCGGCGTGAAAGTCGCATGCCACGGTGTGAAAGTCGCATGCTCCGGGGAGGAAGTCGCATGCCTCGGCATGAAAGTCGCATGCTCCAGCGTAGAAGTCGCATGCCCCGGCCCGGAAGTCGCATGCCTTGGCGTAGAAGTCGCATGCCTTGGCGCTGAAGTCGCATGCCTCGGCGTGAAAGTCGCATGCCCCGGCGTGAAAGTCGTATGCTCCGGGGAGGAAGTCGCATGCCTCGGCATGAAAGTCGCATGCTCCGGCGTAGAAGTCGCATGCTCCGGCGTGAAAGTCGCATGCCCCGGCGCTGAAGTCGCATGCTCCGGCGTAGAAGTCGCATGCCTCGGCGGTAAAGTCGCATGCCCCGGCGCTGAAGTCGCATGCCCCGGCGTGAAAGTCGCATGCCCCAGCGTGAAAGTCGCATGCCCCAGCGTGAAAGTCGCATGCTCCGGCGCTGAAGTCGCATGCTCCGGCGTAAAAGTCGCATGCCTTGGCGCGAAAGTCGCATGCTCCGGCGTGAAAGTCGCATGCCCTGGCGGTAAAGTCGCATGCCTCATCCACAAAGTCGCATGCCTGCAGGGGAATAAATCGGCAGTGGCCGATTTCCACTCCATCAAAAAAATAAACGTTTGGTAGGTCGTAGTCCAAACGTTTATTTTTTAGTGTATCTCATTTTGTTCAGCATAACTTACATTCAATCATTTCCAATAATTATTTGCTGCTGCAACGGTCTGAAAATGTGTTGCGATGACGTGGGAAGCAAATGTGAGGCTATCTGCATCCTCAGCATAGGTGGGTCTAAGCTTTTCACGAACCTCTGGGTCAGGCTGGGTATATCCTACCCCTTTTCTGGCCAGCGTAATCGCAAGTTCAAATCCCTGTTGTGGCGTCTCCGTTTGCAGGCTTGTCAGCCAATCTGCCATCATCTCATCCCCTTTCATACAATATGTTTATTATAGATGGTATGTACAAACTATTCAGTGATAATTGTCACTGTTTTCACGCAAAAAAGAGCAGTTTAAGCTTCTGCTCTTTTTTTGATGGGAAAAATCATTTTCTGTTGTGCTTTTTTTTCGGTTTTGATTTTTTCCAGTAATTATTAGCTGCTGCAACGGTTTGGAATTGGATGGCTATTACTTCCGATGCATGAATGAGGCTATTGGCATTTTCTGAGTAAATCGGTCGAAGCCTTTTCCGAATTGCTGCGGATGGCTGGGTAACTTCTACTCCTTTTTGTGCCAGCTTTACAGCTAATTGAAAGCCTTCTTCAGGGGTTTTGGTCAGCAAGCTTTCTAGCTGTTCTGCCATAGGATCCTCTCCCTCCTGTGTAATCTGCCTACTTACTAGCATATGGAGGGGAGAAGAAAAAGTGCATCTGGTTTTTCGCAGATTAACTGGCTGTAAGCCCCCCACATCAATAATTTTTGTTGATAACAAGCATGGTAAGTGTGGGATCAACAGCCAGTAAAGGCCTGATTGGTTCAACTAACAATCAGTGGGGAAAGTGCGAAAACCCCACTGATTGAAGTTTCACTTTATCACAGATTAACTGGCTGTAAGCCCCCCACATCAAGTATTTATGTAGATAACAAGATGGTAAGTGTGGGATCAACAGCCAGTAAAGGCCTGATTGGTTCAACTAACAATCAGTGGGGAAAGTGCGAAAACCCCACTGATTGAAGTTTCACTTTATCACAGATTAACTGGCTGTAAGCCCCCCACCTCAAGCATTTATGTAGATAACAAGATGGTAAGTGTGGGATCAACAGCCAGTAAAGGCCCGATTGGTTCAACTAACAATCAGTGGGGAAGTGCGAAAAGCCCCACTGATTGAAGCTTCACTTTATTTCGATACAAATGGGTGATTGGCTGCCCAGAAACGGTATGGGTAATCCTTTGCTTCACCAGAGCCATCAATACCAATTCGCTTGCCAGTCGTTATCTTTGGTTTTACACGTGGTACGGCAATCCAAATGGGGGGCTGTAAGAATGAATGTCCGTAGGCTGCCATAGAAATGCCCATTGCTTTCGTCAATTTCCCCGGTCCATTGGTTAGTAGCGGAAGCTTGTTCACAGGTCTGCGCTGCAGCATGAGGTCTATCCCGGTCAATGGCTCCAAGGCACGAATCAGTACGGATTCCGGTTCACCGATTGCGCCACTTACAACATTAATGAGGCAATGGGTATGCATGGTGTGGGTATATGCGTGTCCTGGTGCACCGAACATGACTTCAGTACGCTTCGTATGCCGGTATTTAAACCCATGTGCAGCCTTGTCCGCTGCGCCTAGATATCCCTCTGTTTCGACGATGGCACCTGCAGAAATTCCTGCAGTTGTTTCATGAACAAGCATACAGCCAATCAAAGATTTAGCCAGTTCCAATGTATCCTGCTGATAAAAGTCGACGGGTAGTGGTTGATAGATGTCCATGCCAGCCTCCTTACATTTTAGACAAGTTGTACGTTCACGATATAATGCTGGAGCTTGCTTGATTCTTGAAATCCTGCGCGTTTATACAGCTGGATAGCTCCCGAAAGCTGTTCCATGACAGATAAGGTAACAACCTCGATTTGGAGGTTGTCAAATAAGAATTGCAATGCCCGCTGAACAAGCTTTGTTCCAATGCCTTGCCCACGAAATTCAGGGGCGACAGCAATAAATTCGATATTGCCTTCCTGAAAAGTTGGATTTCCCTCTACATAGACATAGCCTGCTAGTTTGCCGTTTATTTCTGCATAAAAAATCTTTTGCTGTTCATTGCGTCGGGTGAGAATGGTTGCCCCGCTGTAATAGGCTTTCGGAAATGTTCGGTCATGCAGTAGCTGAAAGGCCGGTTCCTGTGCTGGGATGAGCTCCTGAACAGATTGCTGTGATAAACATTTAAAATCTTTTCGATGAATCGTTAGTGTGTGATGTCTGTCTTTCGCTTCAGCGTGTATACTTTGCATGAAGGCAGCAGCTCGCGTATGGTCCACATGATAATAACCGTGAAAGGTATTGACCTGCGTACCTACTTTTTTAAGAATATCCTGCCAAAGCAATGTCGCTGTTTTTTGCCAATCCGTCTCGCGAATAAATGGGCCCCACATTTCAGCTGAACCATCGTCCAGATTGATATCCAGTCCCAGGGCTGCAGTAATCCGACCATCTTTTTTCATCACAGCAAAGGAACGATCCAAATCTACATCGGAAAAATCATGCTGTAATGTATCTAATATTTCATCTTTATCCTGTCCACAAAATCCAATATGATGAGTGTTTTCTCGATTCAGCAACGCAATCAGGTCAGCTGTTTCTTCTAATTCCTGCTTATTCATATATAAAACCTCTCTTTCCCCGTTCGTTCTATTATTTGTATGGTCTGATTGTATGGGAATAAGGTTTAAAATGCAATGAAATAAAAGAGGGAAGTGTTCGAATAACAAATCCTATTCTTGAACTCACAGAAAAACCCGCGAAAGACTTGTATAATTCCGCGGGTTGTACTTAAATCTGATTTATTTTTTCCTTTTGCCAAAGTGCTGTAGAGCGTTTGTTCACAAGTACTTTTCGGTGTTGAATGATATAAATGGAAAGCAGGAACAGGCTTCCAATACTTTTCGATAAGATACCGGGGATTAGAAAAAGTAACCCACCGATGAGGAGCAATATTCGTTCCCACCAGGTCGTTTTCATCGTTAGCCAGCCGATGATGCCTGCTGAAAGCATTAAAATACCTGCAATAGCAGTAATAATGGCAATGCTGATTTCAACAGGTGTTCCGTCTAGTAAGAGTGCTGGCTCAAACACAAATAAAAATGGCACGATAAAGCCAACGATTCCTAGCCGTAATGCTTCCAGGCCGACGCGATTTGGATTGGCATCTGCAATCCCTGCTGCAGCAAAGGCCGCTACTGCAACAGGTGGTGTAATAGCTGAGAAAATTGAAAAATATACAATGAATAGATGGGCAGATAAACTGGATACACCAAGCTCCATGAGTGCGGGTGCAGCAAGCATTGCCGTTAAAATATATGCTGCTGCAACTGGCATGCCCATGCCGAGAATGATACAAATCAACATCACGAGTAGTAAGGTTGGTAATAACATTCCCGCCGTTAAATGGAGGACAATACTTGTGAGCTTTCCACCTAGACCGGTTGACATGATACCTGCTATTACTAGTCCTGCTGCAGCACAGGCAGTCGATACAGGGATGGCAGATCGTGCGCCATCTACCATTGCTGTCGCTACTTTTCGGAAGCCCATACGGGTGTGTTTTCGAAGCCAGCTTACCGCAATAATGGATAAAATCGCATAAAATCCAGTACGGGAAGCGCTGTAGCCTAATACGAGAAATACAATGAGCACGACAAGCGGTATAAAATATTGCCAGCCGCTTTTCAGAACAGTGCCGAGCTTAGGGATTTCTTCAGCTGATGTCCGCGGCAGATCAAGTCTCATTGCTTCTAAATGGACCATCGATAATAGAGAAACGTAATATAATATTCCTGGCAAAATTGCGGCAATCACGATCGTACCATACGGAATATTGGTTATGGCTGCCATTAAAAAAGCAGAAGACCCCATAATTGGTGGTAATATACTTCCTCCAGTAGATGCTGCTGCCTCCACTGCAGCAGCAAAGCTTGGACGATAGCCTGTCTTTTTACTGACGGGAATCGTAAAGCTGCCAGTTGTAACGACATTGGCTGTTGGACTACCGGAAATAGAGCCAAATAAGGCACTTGCTAGCACCGCTACCTTTGCAGCGCCTCCTTTAGAGCGTCCAGCAATAGCAGTAGAAAGCTGGAAGAAAAACTCCCCCGCTCCAGCATGATTGAGAAACGCACCAAATAAAATAAACATAAATACGAACGAGGCTGCAACCGATATCGGAGAACCCCATAATCCATTGAAGCTATAGACGATATCATCCAATATCTCAACACTCGTAAATGGACGATGGCCAAAAATACCCTGTAAATGATGCCCCCATAAGGCATAAGCAATGCCCACACCAGCAATGAGAACAATAGGCAAGCCAATGGTTCGCCGTGCTGCTTCCAAAGATAATAAGACAAATACCAAGCCGAAAAAGATATCTATAGGGCGTAAAGCTTCCATAATCGGGATACGCGTTGCAAACCATTCTGCATAGATGGTGAAATGGATACCGGCAGCTAGTGCAAGACTTGTAGCAATATAGTCTAATAAACGTGGTCTTTTGTGATTGGAGGAACCATAAAGTAAAAAGGCAATTGCAAGAATACCCGCTAAATGGATAGCCATTTGGTTCATAGGATCCAATCGTCCCCAAATAACGGACCATACCTGATAGCAGGATAGGAGCAATGCAAGTAAGGAAAAACAACCGAGATGCACCCCGGTTAGTTGGCGTTTTTGTCCCATTTGAAGGATACCGGCTAAATGCTTGTTGATATGCAAATTTCAAACCTCTTTTCTGTCTTGTCTAGTCGTTCCTGGTCTTACAGATTTCAACACACTGACTATTGTCGGTATGTGCTTGATAACATGAAAGTTTTATCACAGGTAAACTGGCTGTAAGACCCCCACTGATTGAAGTTTCACTTTATTTCAGCATTCCTTCTTCTTTGTAAAACTTTTCTGCACCTGGATGCAACGGGATATCGCCAACTGCTGCCATGTTTTCTGCCGATAAATTGCGAAACTCCTCATGTACCGTATGTAAGTAATCAAAGCTTTCATAAATCGCTTTGGTAATGGCATATACTTTATCTTCTGGAACAGATTTGTTCACAATCAAAAGGACAGGTGTATTGACAGTGCCGATGTCCTCCGTCTGAAAGTCATAACCACCTGCAGCGATGACTCCTGGGAGCATGCCGATCTCGGCAGCAACAGCCTCAATGGTTTCCTGTTCCAAAGCAAGCAGCTTTAAATCCATGGTGGTAGCTGCTTCTAAAATATCACTGGAGGGTACGGAAAGTGCATCTGCTGCAGCATCAATCCGTTTATCTGCCATGAGCTCGAACGATTTTTCACCGCTTAAGTGATCGACGGTTCCGCCCCAGGACACAATCGTTTCATAATCGATGCCATGATGCTTCAAGATGGTACGGGTAATGATTTCTCCAGCAGAGCCTTGTTGGTCCACAGCTAGGCGTATCGGTGCTTTGTTCTGAATTGCTTCATCTAATGTGTCATAAGGAGCATCCGCCCGTACGATGAATTGATAATAATTGGCCGGAATGACAACGCTGATTGCCCGCAAATCCGTGTAAGCTTCCTGATAGGGTTCCGTACCATGATAAGCAGCAAAAGCAGTCATGGCATAAGATAGCCCATAGGAAACCTTATTGGTTGCAACAGTTGGTGGATTTTCCACAATGCTGCCAGGTTCAACGGTAACGATGGAACCGTCCTGTTGGCGGCGAATAGATTCAGCGATTCCTTCTGAAAACACAGACCAGGCTCCACCGGTTCGTCCGCCAATAATCATGGCCTCTATTGCATCATTTGATGTATTGTTTTTTGCTGCTTTTGTTTTAGGCGAATCTATTCCACTACAAGCGGCAAGTAGAAGTAGTAAGGTGCTGATGACAATATATTTATAGAATGCTTTTTGCATGTGCTTTCTCTCCCTGTTTACTTGCTGGCATTTCACTTATTTCCACATTTAGGCTTATATCCAATGCCTGCACGGAATGGGTGAGGCATCCAAGTGAAATGTAGTCGACACCTGTTCCCTTGTAAGTGGCGATGTTATCCAATGTGATATTGCCGGAAGCCTCGGTAATGATATGTGCTGGGACAAGTGGACGCAAAGCACGTACTTCCTCAGCGGAACGGTTATCAAACATGATGATGTCCACGCCTGCTTCAACAGCTTCTCGGACCTGATCCACCGTTTCTGTCTCCACTTCTATTTTGATCATATGACCAATTTTTTCTCGTACCTTTTCTACCGCTTTGGTGATGGAACCTGCAAAGGCAATGTGATTGTCCTTAATCATGACCCCGTCATCAAGTCCGAATCGATGATTTTTTCCACCACCGCATGTAACCGCATATTTATCAAGCATGCGCAGTCCAGGCATGGTTTTCCTCGTATCACAAATATGGATAGCTGGATCATCCAGGACGGCAATATAATTGGCGGTCATCGTTGCGATACCGCTCATTCGCTGTAAGATATTTAAGATGACACGCTCCCCTGTTAATAGTTGAGCCATGGGACCTGTTACTTCCGCGATGGGTTGCCCCTGTTTTACCATTGAACCGTCCGTGACAAAGCGTTCGACTTGAATGCTTTGATTCAATAGCTGGTATCCAATTTGTATAAAATCGCTCCCAGCAAGGACACCATCTTCTTTGGCGACCATTACGCCTTTACCAATTTGCCCAGCAGGAAAGATGGACGTACTTGTTACATCTTTATCCCCTATATCTTCCGCCAAAAATTCTGCAAGCTTGTTTCTTAATTTGATTGGATTCATGTTGATTCTCCCTTTCTTGTAACCCCTTGTAGTTGTGAAATATTTCACATGTAAAACACGATGTTCCCAGTGTTTGAATGAAACATAAGACAAAACTTAATATGTATTAACAAGTGTCTTGTCATCTATATTTACACAAGATGCTGGAAATAACAAGTATCTTTTTTATAATTGATGGATAGAAGCTGTCGATAGCTGTTTGTATTGCTATAATAGGGGCAAGGGAAAGAAGTTACGGGAAAGGTGGAGCAGCATGATTCAGAAAAAGATGTCTTCTAGTGACAGGCAACAACTTATTTTGGAACGATTAACCAATGCAGACCATCCGATTACAGGAAGTGAATTTGCTCAGTTAACCAGTGTTAGCAGGCAGGTGATTGTACAGGATGTTTCCATTATGAAAGCAAAGAAAATACCAATAATTGCAACGAGCCAAGGATATTTACTAGTTGATCGGGAAGCTGAGCCTGCAGCTTGTACACAAATTATTGTGTGCCAGCATACACCGGAACAAACAAAGGAAGAGCTGTATGTACTCGTTGATCACGGTGTCTTTGTGAAGGATGTCATTGTTGAGCATGCGGTGTATGGGGATTTGACTGCTTCCGTTATGGTTGGTAATCGAATGGAAGTCGACCAATTTGTGCAACGAATTACGGAAACAGAGGCGGCTTATTTATCGACCTTGACGAAGGGAATCCATTTACATACGTTAGAGGCAGATTCCATGGAAAAAATTATCGCCGCCTGTCAAGCACTTGAACGGGCGGGCATACTAATCCCATCTTGAACATGAAAAACAGCATCTACTTCAGGCTAACGTTGGTAGTAGATGCTGTTTTTAATCATTTAAAGTGCGGATTTGATTACTTTTTTATAATATAGTACCGATAAGAAGCCGAATATCGAGTACAACGCTGTATAGATCAGCATCACAATGACGGTTGGTGTCAGCATTTCATTTCCGAAAAAGAACCAACCGGATTTAACGGCGAAATAACTATGGCAAAGCCCGATAACGAGTGGTATCCCAAAGTTAAATAGCTGCTTGCGTTTAATCCCGGTAAGTAAATCCTTCGTTGTAAAGCCTAGTTTTCGTAAAATGGTATAATTTGGCCTTTCCTCTTCACTTTCACCCATCTGTTTAAAGTAGAGAATACATCCGGATGTAACGAGGAAGGTAAGTCCGAGAAAACCGACGACAAACATCGTAATACCCATGTTTTCCTTTTGATACTGGAAGGAAGCAGTACGTGATTCATTTCCTGCATATTGACTGATATCTTGGTGGAAAAGTTCTTCCGCTTCGTCGACATCTGCTTTGTCCTTCAAATCAATTCCTACAAAATCCTGGAAAAAGGGTTCCAAGTCAGGGTCTTCATCTGCTTGCAGCTCGTGAAAGACGGAATCAGACACAACTGCCACTGGAAAGCCGCCTGATGTAATTCGAAATGGCAAGATATAAACTTCTTCCAAACCTTGATATTTCAAGTCATGGGCATCTGATTTTCCAGACAATTGAACGGTACCAGTATCGTTGAATGTGAGTATATTCATGATAGAGCTACTGTAATTAATAAATACCGTGTCGTTGTCCTGCAAATCGATTGTGTCTATATTTTTATCACTAACTACAATCATAGGCGTATCATTTACTTTAAAACCAAAATCCTCTGCATGTTCTCCCAGCACGTCATGTAAATCGGCATGGCTAATGGTGAAGTCGACTTCTGTTGTCGTGTGTGCAATATCATGGTCATCCAATAGCGCGCTGAATGCCATGCCATCCTCGTGGCTCACAATTGCATAATCATTCGGGATAGCTTCATAGATTGTTTTTTCTGCGGAATAATACGAAATATAGCTAAGTGACAATAGTCCAATCGCTAATGCAGACACGGTCGTAATAATCGTTAACAATAGCGCATTGGATTTCATCCGAAACATGATGGATGACAGAGAGAGCACTTCCCTGATAGATAAGTAGCCGCCTTTTTTCTTCCGGATGAGAAAGAAAATAAAGGTAATCGATCCCTTATAAAATAAAGAGGTCCCAAGAATAACAGAGGCCAGCACAAGTAACATGGCAAAGAATAAATATCGCTCTATGGTGGCATCTCCACTAAAGAGTCTGGAGGAAACATAGTACCCAAATGCAATGAGCGCAATCCCAAGTATACCGATAAGGATTTGGAAAAAGGATACTTTACCAATCTTCGCTTCTGTTTTAGAACGAACCCGAAATAAATTTAAAATGCTTTGATGACGGATAAAGATCCAATTCATCAATGAAATAAAACCAAAAATGATAGTGAAGACAATTACGGTCTGAATCAATGCATCTGTTGAAAAATGTAAATTCGCAATCGCTTCGATACCAGTAATTTTTATTAATATCATTAAAATGAATCTGGATATCGCAAATCCAATACATATGCCGATGAACAAGGATGTAAAATAAAGCAGCATATTTTCAACGCTTAGCATATTGAAAATTTGTCGTCTTGTCATGCCAATAAGCTGGTATAATCCTATTTCCTTACTTCGCCGTTTGATGAATAGTGTATTGGCGTAAAGGAGAAAGACTCCGACAATCGCAATGAGCAAAACAGATGCAACTTTAATAGCTGCAGCACCTTTAATTGTACCTGCCGTCTCATCCATGGATGGATCGAATTGCAACGTAACAAACGCGAAATAAAGTGCCACACTAAATAATAAAGCAAAAACGTATAAATAATAGGTTGCTAAATTCTTTTTGAAATTACGATAAATCAACTGTCTAATTGTCATGGTGAACGCCCCCGAGCACACCTTGTGTTTTCATGATGTCTTTAAAGAAGGATTGTCTTGTTTCGCCGCCTTTGTTTAATTGGCTATAAATCTGCCCATCTTTAATAAAAATGACCCGAGACGAATAGCTTGCAGCAGCCGGATCATGGGTAACCATAACGATAGTTGCTTTTCGTTTTTCATTTACTTCACTTAGTTTATTCAGTAAATCAGAAGCCGCCTTGGAATCAAGAGCACCAGTTGGCTCATCTGCAAAAATGATGCTTGGCTCATGAATAAAGGCACGTGCTGCAGAGGTACGCTGCTTTTGTCCCCCGGATATTTCATTTGGGTATTTGTCTTTGATTTCATAAATGCCTAATTCTTCAGCAATTGCTTGAAACATACTGTTAGCAGCTTTTTTGGAAACCTTTTGAATCGTTAAGGGCAGCAGGATATTTTCTTTTACCGTTAAGGTATCCAAGAGATTATAATCCTGAAAAATAAAGCCTAGATGTTTTTTTCGAAATGTGGCCAGCTGCTGATCTTTCATCGCAGTCAGTTCATTCCCCTCAATCTGAATGGACCCTTGACTTACTTTATCAATGGAAGAAAGCACGTTTAGCAATGTTGTTTTTCCTGAACCGGACGCGCCCATGATGCTAATGAATTCACCTTCTCCCACCTCCATATCGATTCCTTTTAAAACCTCTTGTCGATTCAGTTTATTTCCATAGCTTTTATATATTTTTTGTGCTTGTAGAATTGTCATTTCCGAACACTCCTTTGGTTGATATCTTTATCTTAACGTATAGGTTATTATTCTTCCTTCGATTGTCCGAACAAAATAACAAGGCATGTGACATTATTGTCACACGCCTGTTAGATGGACGAGATCATTCTTGCGCGGAAAGGTTAAACAAAAGGTTGTCCCCACACCGGGCTGAGATTCTACTTTTATTTTTATATGTAAGGAATTCGCGATATTCTTTGTTAAATAAAGCCCCATTCCAGTTGATGCTTGATCGACATGGTGGGTGGTTGAGGTGAATCCTTTATCAAAAATTCTGGGCAGGTCTTTTTCGTCAATGCCCCGACCTTCATCACGAATGGTTAGGTGAGTATGGTCGGCTTTTTTATAGGAATGAATGTGAATATCTGTGCCCTCACTGTACTTAATCGCGTTCGTTAGCAACTGTCGTAACATGAAGCCGAGCCATTTGCCATCCGTCAGCACTTCCTTTTCCTCTAACTCAATATCAAAACCGATCCGCTTTTGCATACACCAAGCCTGAAGAGATTTAATTTCGGTATAAATGAATGGCTGTAGTTCTGTCGCTTCAATGTAGCGGTCGTTTTGAATGAAGGGCATCCGCTTTTGATGAAGCTTGCTGTCTAAAAGCAAATGGATACGCAACCATTCCACCTGAAGCTGGGATTTTAATTTATTGTCGTCTAACCGATCCAGCATGAGCTGCATAGCTGTTAAAGGTGTCTTCACTTCATGGATCCATGCTGTTAAATCATCTCTTTCCTGTTCAAGTTCTGTTCGGTTTTTATCCACTTCCCTCCGAGCATCCTGCATCTGCTGCAAGACGACGGACTCCATAATGTGCTCATACGGACTATTTCCTGGTGTGATATCATCCATGTTGGAATGACGATCCCAATCACGGATACTTTTAATAAAAGGTGTTTCTTGATGATAGCGAATAAAAAGAAAGACAATAAACATAAGGGTAGCTAAAAAGACAATATATGCAATGGATGCGAAGGAAAGCGTTGGATCGATATATGCGATCAGCAAAGTGACTCCTTGCAAGCCAATGAAAAATAAAATCCAACTAAGCCGTTCTCTTAAAAACAGGCGAATCATAAACTGTGCTCCTCTTCCAATGCAATGTATCCCTGTCCGACCTTTGTTTCAATGAATTGACCAAGCTGTAGTGCTGCTAGTTTTTTGCGCAGTCGATTCACATTTACTGTTAGCGTATTGTCACTTACAAAGCGCTCATCTTCCCATAGACTTTTAATTAATGCTTCACGGCTAATAATCTTATTTTTTTGTTCAATGAGTTGACGTAGAATAAACATTTCATTCTTGGTTAATTCTATTTCACCGTGATTATTTTGCACTGTATTTTTTACATAATTGACTGTCGCACCACACCATGTGCGCACCTCTAATTGTTGATCTGTATTGTAATTATAGGCACGACGAAGCACAGCCTGAATTTTCGCTATGAGCACATCGAAATGAAAAGGTTTTTGGATGAAATCATCTGCCCCAAGCTGCATGGACATCACCATATCAGTCGGATGTTCACGCGAGGATAGGAAAAGAATCGGCACATTGGAATGGGAACGTATTAATCGACACCAATGAAACCCATCGAATTTAGGCAGTTGAATATCTATTATGACCAAATCCGGCTTCATCTCCGTGAATTCCTCCATGACCAGATTAAAATCTGTGATGCCATACACATCATAGGACCATTGCGACAGCCGCTCGCTAATTTCACTAAATAAACTACGATCATCTTCAATCAACAGAATGCGAAACATAGGGAACACCCCGTTCTATAAACTTACCTCTATCTTAAAGCAAAGCAAATCGAGTTGCCATTGATTTAAAATCAGAAATGAAAGAAGTGTAATATAAGGCACGAAATCGGCAGTTTCCGATTTCAATAACTATTTTACTTTTGTAAAGTGGGTAGGGACGGAGAGGAGTCATGCCAGCTGAGTGAGGTCTCGCAAGGAAGTGTAAAAGTCGCGCGCCAACCGGGTAAAGTCGGGCGCCAACTGGGCGAACTCGCGCGCCACCGAGGTGAACTCGCGCACCAATGTCCTGAAGTCGCGCGTCGAATGCTGATACTCGCGCGTTAAGCATCCCAACTCGCGCGCCAGACAACAACAATCCAACCGATTCAATGCACTAAATAAAAAAACACGACTTGCCCAATCTGGGCAAATCGTGTTTTAAATATGTTAATTTGTATAATTGTCGAAATAGCCTTGGATGTAAACAATTGGTGTTCCTTTGTCGCCACTTCCTGATGTAAGATCGGATAAGGATCCAATCAGGTCGGTTAGCTTTCTTGGTGTTGTTCCTTGTGATTCCATTGCTCCGACCAGATCTTCTTCTTTGTTATCGATGAATGCTGCAATTGCTTCCTGCAGTTCCTCACCGCGTAAGTCGGAGAAGTTATTGTCGGCCAAATATTTTAATTTGATTTCATTTGGTGTGCCTTCCAAACCAGGTGTAAATGCTGGGGAGACAACTGGATCGGCAAGCTCCCAAATTTTCCCCGCGGGATCTTTGAAGGCGCCATCGCCGTAAACCATTACTTCCACATGCTTACCGGTTTTTTCTTTTAGCATGTTGTGAATGCGATCTACGATGGGTTGGCAGTCACGTGGAAATAGCTTGACGGAATCCTCTGTTGCTTTATTGGAGCCAAGCAATCCAAATACTTCATTACAACCACTTCCATCAACAGGTTCAGCCAAAATGTCGTCCAAGCTGTAAATTACCTCACCGCCATTTTCTTTCAAAATCCGTTTGGTACGAAAGCGGGTATGGATATCACAAGCAAGTACATGTTTGGTATAGTCTAAAATGGTACGTGGATGGTTGGAGAAAATAACCTCGCATGGCACACCGCATGCTTCTACAATTGATTTATAATATTCAATGTAATCCACACCAGTAAAGGCATGCTTAATATGGCCAAAATGCTTGCGGAATTCCTCTTCTGAAAGGGTATCTGTCCATGGATTAACCCCTTTTTCATCGAGTAAATCCAAATCAACAAGATGGTTACCAACTTCATCTGAAGGATAGCTGAGCATAATTACTACTTTTTTAGCACCTTTTGCAATACCTTTTAGGCAGGTGGAGAATCGGTTACGGCTTAGAATCGGAAAAATAACGCCGATGGTTGCATCGCCAAATTTTGTTTGAATGTCCTTGGCAATTTGATCCACAGTAGCATAATTTCCCTGTGCACGGGCTACAACAGATTCCGTAATGGATACAATATCTTTGTCACGTAATGCAAAGCCTTCTACCTCTGAAGCTTTCAGTACACTATCAACGACAATTTCTTCAATGCTGTCCCCTTCGTTAATGATTGGGCAGCGTAGTCCTCTTGCAACGGTTCCAACAACTCTTTCCACGTCCATCGCTCCTTGATTTCCAAATAATATATTTTCAACCGGTTTGTAAAAAACCAGTACATTCAACTATTTCCAAGTCCAGTATACACGAGGAAAATCCTTCCTGTCGCGGGAAATGATATGGCTGGATTCTCTTGCGACGCCTGCAGAAAAGATGATTGACAAACTTGTTTGAAATAGCCATGTAACAGGGAAGCATAACAATTGTAGCTTCTTTCAGTTTCTGCTTTTCCCTACTTGTAATATACATGAAACTTATGGTATAAGTAAAATGAATATATCGCATAATGCCCATTAGGAGTGCTTATATGGTATCCAAATTGGATTTGTATCGGGTGTTTTTTCATGTAGGTGATAAAAAAAGTTTCTCTGCTGCTGCGCGGGAGCTGTATATGACACAGCCTGCGGTTAGCCAGTCGATTAGTCAGCTGGAAAGGGAATTGGAAACACGCTTGTTTGATCGGTCACCCAAAGGGGTGAAGCTTACCTATGAAGGTGCACAGCTGTACGATTATGTTCAGTCGGCAATGAATCTGTTGGAGGCCGGTGAACAGAAAATACAGGAATTAAGGAATCTGGATGCTGGTGAACTGCGACTTGGCGTAGGAGATACGATTTCCAGATATTTTTTGATGCCGTTTTTGGAAATGTTTCATGAACAGTTTCCAGGTATAAAGTTGAAAATCGTAAATGGCACTACTTTAGAAATTTGCGATCAGTTAAAATCACGTGGCGTAGATGTTGCCATTTGTAATTTGCCGCTCGATGATGATGCCCTGGAACTGCGACCGTGTTATCGTATCCAGGATGTATTTGTGGCTGGTAAAGATTATGCCCACCTATTAGACCATCCATTAACACTTGCGGAAATTGCGCAGCTGCCGCTTATTTTACTGGAGCCGAATTCCAATTCCCGGAAATATGTAGAGGATTATCTGCTGTCTAAGGGGGTACGGATTGCGCCGGAATTTGAATTGGGCTCACATGATTTGCTGCTCGCGTTCGCCGAAATCAATTTAGGTGTTGCCTGTGTAACGAGGGAATTCTCACAAGGCTATGTGGAAGCAGGAAAATTGATTGAACTGCCGCTTGCGGAGCCAATTCCGGAAAGAAGCATTGGCATTTGTTCGCTGAAGCATGTCCCACTATCACCGGCATCCATGAAGTTTGTCGAGATTATCGAAGGCATTGTGGATGATAACCGTTAGCTCCAATTTCGTAAAGGTTGCCATTTTAGCAAATCGTGATAAGCTATCCTTGAATCAAGATTGAAAGAGAAAAATGGAGCGGGGGATGGGGAAATGGAAAACTTACCGAATTGTCCGATGTGTCAGTCGGAATATACGTATGCAGATCGGGAGCTGCTGATTTGTCCGGAATGTGCCCATGAGTGGCAAGAAGGGGAAGCAGTACAAGAGGAGGAGACGAAGGCGGATGCCTATGGAAATCCGCTTCAGGATGGGGATACGATTACAGTAATCAAGGATTTAAAAATTAAAGGGAGTTCTGCGGTCGTGAAGGTCGGTACGAAAGTGAAGAACATTCGCTTGATTGATGGTGATCATGATATCGATTGTCGTATCGATGGGATCGGCCCAATGAAGTTAAAATCGGAGTTTGTGAAAAAATTATCATAAAATGAAACTGTTTCTAATCAAGGCACGTAATATAAATCATCAGAGGAGGTGCAGCACGAATGAATACGATTTCCGTTGAAACATTGGTGAAACAATTTCGATTGGATGTGCTTGCGAGTGAGGAGTACCTGCAGCGCAGAATTGTCAAAGCCCAGGCGCACCAACCGGGATTAGAGCTCATTGATTATTTTGATTTTTTTCCGAAGGAGCATGTACAAGTATTTGGCCAAAATGAGGTTCAATACCTTCATATGCTTTCAGATGATGAAAGGGATTTGCGAATTGGCAATTTAATGAAGTACAATCCACCGTGCATTATTGTAACCAATCAGCTTGGTGGGCTTAAATATTTACGTAAATACTGTACAGCTTATCAAATTCCATTACTGCGTACGACTGAATCCACCTATGAATTCATGGGTAAGCTTGATTCCTTTATGATAAAAATGCTTGCACAGGAAATGGCGATTCATGGTGTCTGCATCAACGTATCAGGAATTGGGATTTTATTAAGAGGAAAATCAGGCGTAGGGAAAAGTGAAACAGCCCATACGCTCATTCGTCGCGGGCACCGACTCGTTGCGGATGATATTGTCGTATTAAAAAAACTAAGTCCGCAAACTTTGCTCGGGACACATAATGGTAAAAATAAAGAACTACTCGCCATGCGTAGTATTGGATTGTTAAATGTTGTGTACCAATATGGAATTAAAGCATTTCAAGATGAGACGCGTATTGCTTTAGATATCGAATTAGTGGAATGGAAGAAAAAAGATTTGAATAATGAGTTGGAGGTCGCGGACAAGCATACGACGTATATGGATGTACAGGTGCCGCATATCCAAATTCAGCTGCAGCCTGGACGGGATGTAGCTGGTTTAATTGAAGCAGCAGCGACAAGCTGGTACTTAAAGCAGCAAGGATATAATGCTGCAGAGGATTTCTTACAACGGATACAAACAGAATTAGGCGATCCCGATTGTGAAGACGAATGAGCCTCATGAAAAAAGAGCGACCTTGATGGCGCTCTTTTTATATGGCAAGACTTAGAACCTTCATCCTGTTCATTATCCTGGCTCGTTAAGTATTAAGCCTTTGGTGGTGCTGGAGTTTTGGTTGGCTCTGGATAGCCATCCTGATATGCTTCATCAATCTGGTCGCGGATTTCCTGAATGGATTTTCCATTACTGTAATCAATAATGGATTCAGCTGCAATATCAAGACATGCCTGGCATCTTGTTGCATGGTCGTCCCACACGATGGCGCCGTTCTTTTCATTGTCATGGATAAAGCATTCATAATTACTTTTATGTTCAAATGGGGTATCGCCACAACCGCAATAGCATGGGATGTAGGTTAATAAATCCTTACTTTTTGCAACAGCCTGGTACAGGGTTTGCATGTTTTCTGGTTTTTCTGCTAGAAAGTCAGGCAATACATCAGCACCTTCTGTTGTTTGCCGCTGATCACCATGTCCTGCATGGGAACCCTCGCTACTTTCTTCTTCTGAAGCACCGCATCCAGCAGCAAAGGTTAATAATGCCAGTATACATACAAGCGGAATGATCTTTTTCATCTGGTCTTCTCCTCACGTGCATTAATAAGCTAATCCTACCATTTTTTACATGGAAACAGTTGATTGTCACAAAATTGTTGATGATTTTGCAGCAAGTCGAATGGTTTCGCCAAGCTTTGGAACGAGTAATTGATTTTCAGGAAGCTTTTTCTTCGTCCACCCAGCGTAAAGTCTGTCTAAAGCTTCCTTGGGTGTATCGTCTGCTAAATAAAAGGCACCATAATGCATTGGGATCATTTGTTTTCCTTTTGAATCCACAAAGGCTTGAATCGCTTCTTCCGGTGTCACATGCTGTGCGGCCATAAACCATTCCGGCTCATAGGCCCCAATTGGCATTAGACTATAATCGATGTCATAGGCTTCTCCAATTTGCTTGAAGCCTTGGAAATAACCACTATCACCAGCAAAGTAAATGGTAGGGTGACCAGTGCTCTCTACCACCCATCCTCCCCAATGAGAACGATTTGTATCTGTCAATGTGCGCCTTGTCCAATGCTGGGCGGGTATGAAGGCGATTTTCAGGCCTGCTGTCTCTAATGTACCCCACCAATGGAATTCTACAGTTTCCTTGAAGCCTTTTCGTAAAAACCATTTTCCAAGGCCTGCTGGTACCAAAAAGGTAGGATTGCCTACTAACTTTTTGATGGTGGGCAGATGCAGGTGATCATAGTGACTGTGGGAAATGAGTACATAATCAATCGGCGGCAATTCCTTCAGTGCCAGCCCTGGCGGGGAAAGTCGTTTGTAAAAGGAAAGCCGCCTTGCCCACACGGGATCTGTTAATATATTTTTTCCGTTTATTTGAATGAGGAAGGTGGAATGGCCGATCCAGGTAATAGTAGGAATGGAGCGGTTGGTTGCTAAGAATCCAATTTCCGGATGTGTAGTCACTGGCACCTGGAAGGAAAAGTCTTTGTTTTTCGCTCTTCTTTCTTTTTGCCATTGCCGTAAATCTTTAAAAGACGCTAGGGCATCTTTATGATCTAAATTGCTGTATTTTTTCCGATTCATTGATTACAGCTCCTCTGTGTCTAAATCTTCTCTTCCATATCATATGCCAAGCTGTCATTTCCTACAAGAAAAAACCGCCTGGCAGCTATGGCTGCGGCGGTTATACGATTAAACCATCCTTCATGGTGATGATTCGATCTGCATATGGTAACATCTCTTCATCATGGGTAACCATTAATGTCGTGATGTGTAGTGTTTTGGTTAATTCACGAATAAGCTCCATGACATCCTGGGAACGTTTTGAATCCAGGCTTGCAGTTGGTTCGTCGGCGAATAATAGCTTTGGTTCGTGAATGATGGCACGTGCAATTGCAACGCGTTGCTTTTCTCCTCCTGATAGAGAGGAAGGGTAGGCGTCTTTACGGTGTTCCATTTCCACTAATTGAAGCATGCTTGTGATGCGTTTCTTTTTCTCTTGTTTATGCATTCGTTTTTCGGATACATCAAGCATGAGCAAAAGCTGTTCCTCTACGGTGAGAAAAGGAACCAAATGAGATGCCTGAAATACGAACCCGAAATCCTGGGCACGCACTTTACGGATTTCTTCTTGTTTCATGTTCGTTAGGTTCTTTCCTTGGAACATAACCTGTCCAGCTGACGCATGCTGTAAGCCTGCAGCTATCGTTAGCAGCGTGCTTTTTCCAGAACCGGAGGCACCAACCAATGCTGTGATTTCTCCTTCTTTTAAAGCTAAGTTGACGCCATTTAACACTTGTTCTTCTATTTCACCATTGGTAAAGGTTTTTTTTACATTTTCTACTGTAAAAGCTGTCATATTACATCTCTCCTTGCTGGATAGCCTGAAGTGGTTCTACACGCTTGATTTGAATGCCGGATAACGTTGCCCCGATGAATCCGATCACGATAAACAAACCGGATAATTGCAGGGTTGTTTCTAGCCCGAGATCGAATGGCATACCATCAGGTGCCACACGATTAAATAGATGACTGAATGAGACGGACAGAACGAGTGCAATAGCGGTAATCAAAAGCATTTGGGACCACATCATGCCGAATAAGGTTCTTGTTTTTACCCCGATTGCTTTCAAAATACCGTACAGACCAATTTTCTGTACGTTCATCATGTAGAAAAAGATTGCGAATAACATACCGCTAATGATGACGAGAAACCAAATAATCATATTTAATGACATTTGTTCTGCGCTGTAGCTAGGAATGGTATCCAAGAATGCAGTATTTGAAAAAGCTTCTAAACCATTTATCGTTTCTGCTTTATCCTGACCTGGGATAAATAGCAGCTGCATATGATTGGTGCGGTACATTTCCTTATAATTATCCATGCTGATGAAGGCGACGGGGGTATGGCTATATTTTTTCTGATCGACAAAGCCTTTCACTGTAAATTCACCACTATATTGGTTGTTTGTTAGCTTATCACCGACTTGAATGCCGTCTTCTTGCATGGAACGATCAAGAATAATTTCTCCGTCGTTCACATTTTCAAACAGATCCGATTCGGTGGATGTAACAAAGGAAACACTGTGCTGATCATCATTTCCATCCACTACAAATCCCATCTGGATAGAGAATGCAGCTGCATCAGGATATTCCTTGTGCACATGCTTCTCTGTATCTTCATCAATTTTGGATAGATTATATGTTTCCTTCGCATTTTCGTCCATATAAAATTGCCCTGCAGGCATATCTTTAATTAATGCGGCATTATCCATGGATAGCCCATTGGCAAGACCTGAGATAATAAAAGTGAGTAAACTGACGAGAAAAACGATGGAACCAAGTATGATAAACTTTGCTTTACTTTTTTTAATTTCTTTCCATGCCATTTTCATGGGAAGCACCTCCTGTTTCATTACAATATCTATCCTATCTGTTCTTCATGAACGGAATATGAACAGCGTGTGGCAAACAATTAAATCATGTATAATTTTCAGTAAAGGGGTGGGGCGATGTTATTTCATACGATTATTCAGGATGGATATTGGTTGGTGGATCAGAATCTATTGCATGATAAGTCTGCAGCACAATATGAAGCGCATTTAACGAAGCTTATTGCCGATTGGCGAGAAACAAATGCGGCCTATCTTTCTTTATTAATGGTGGAGCAGCAGGAAAAGCAATTAATAGCAAAAGGATTTCAAAAAGTATCACGTATCGTAGAATATACGAGAGATTTACAGCAACTTGAAGGATGGAAATTGCGGTTCTCACGGGAAACACTAGCAAGTGGACAGCTAAGTGAAGCAGGGTTCATGGATTTATATGAACGATGTCGCAGTGGATCTTTAAATAAAAATAAGCGTCAGCCGATAGCGCAAGCAATGCAATCCATTCAGGATGAACTTGGGAAAAGCTGGCGCAGCAGCTGTATGTATTTCTTAGAAGATGAAAAACCGGTGGGAATCAGTATTCCACATATTGAATCAGGAACGAGTGATGAAGGACGGATGTTTTATTTTGGTGTTATTCCGGAGCGTCGTGGCGAGGGGATTGGAGCGGAGATTCACCGGGAAACACTTCAGGTTTTGGCAAATATGGGTGCGAGTTATTATGTTGGCAGTACAGATGCTGTGAATGAGCCCATGATTCAAATCATGAAGAAAAATGGTTGTACATTGCGCCAGCAAAAAGGTATTTACCATTTGAATAGAACGAGATAACTTTGGACGCGAGCTGCAGGGGAAATTGCAAATGCTCGGGTCCGTTTTTTGATTGTAAATAAAGAAATGAACAGAAATTATTTTTCTCATCAATTTCTCATTTTTTTCACAGCGGGCTCTAAACTTTTGCAGATAGGATAGAAATATCAAATCACGAAGGAGAGAAACAACATGAAAAAATTAATCGTAACAGCATTATGTGGAGCAGTAGTATTAGGTGGTGTCGCGTACGGCGTACAAGCACAAGCAGATACACAAGAAAAGCCTAACGTTCAAATAGAAGCAGATCAGCAAGTACAAAAGGAACAACCAACTGAACAAAAGCAGGAAAAGGTCGTACATACTTCGGATGACATTTCTGCTTTAACAGAATATGACAGCTTGAATAGTCATGTCGATTTAGAAAATCTGCAAGCATCTATTAAGGAAGACAATGCCAATAAACGAATTATTTTATTAACGGATGAAAACGGCAAAGCGCAATATAAGAGTATTTTTGTAAAGGCTGAGGGCTTGCATAAAATCATTGATGTACAGCATGGCGACCGTCCAATTATTACACATATACAAGGTGACACATCTGCAAAAACAGATGCACCTACTTCATCAGACAAGCAACAAAGCCATAAACAAGATGCAAATTCAGCTGATTCACAGACATTGGAACAGCTTCCAGAATACACAACCATTGCAAATCATGTTGATGTGAACAGCTTTGATCATAAATGGGTTGCAACGGATAACAGCAACAAGCGTGTTGTTATCTTGAAAAATGGTCGCGACCAAGTGAAAAGTATTTACTTAAAGCATTCCGGAATGCTCAAAATCATTGAATCAGGCAGCGGACAAATCTATGCTGGTTCCATTAAATAAGCTTTGTAACGAAAGAAATTGGGACATAACCCAATGAAACACAATTAAGTGAAACTTCATGCAGTGGGGGCACTACCTGCCCCACTGCATGTTAGTGGAACAGAATTGGACCTTTACGGGAAGTTGATCCCCCACTTATCTTTTTTGTTTCATCTTCAAATCTTGAAGTGGGGGGTCTTACTGCCTATTAAGGCGGGATAAAAGGAGTTTCAGTACATAAATCATGCTGGAACTCCTTTTCATTTGTTCGCTCCATCAATCTACTCCATATTAATATCCGTTGGAAGTGAAGCCAATCTGGAAAATAAACTGGGATTTTCCTACGCGATAAACAGGACCGTTTTGTTAAAGATGATGTCTCAGCTCTTTTGCATTTCCTAACAAACAAAAGGCTTTTTCCTCTTAAACCATTTCGAAAAATCATCTTCAGAAGTTTTCCTCAACCTTCATTCCGGCCTCGTTTCGCTTTAGTTTGAGATTTTCTCACAAATAGGTGACAATCTGTCACAAAACGGTTGACAGATGACAAGTTGTCATCTATTATAAAAGTAGATTAAAAAAAGTGTTTTTTTTAATAATCTGGGAACCAATGGCGTCTTATTTTCGTATGCATATTGGGCAGCCACTTGCCTGTGGATGAATAGGAGTGATGAAAAGATGCCAAACTACGCAAAAAAAGAATTATTAAAGCTGGAAGAGGTCATGGCACCGTTCATGAAGCGAGCTTCCAAATATAGAATGTGGTCACTTCCACTCGTTGCAATTTCGTTTATTAACCTTATTATATTGCTGTTTGTCATGCCGGAAAAACATATTCCGATGATTCTTGTTTATGGTGTCATCGGCGCGTTTGGACTGGCTTTGTCGAAGGAAGCAAAATATCAGCAAAAAGAAATGTTAAAGCGCAGCGCGGATTATATTACGAATCGAATCATGAAGAGTGATATGGTTTCCGTTAGTTTTAAAAAGCGCTATGTTTCCTTGGTGAAAGAACAGCCATTTTTAATGATGAATCATTTTACCTCCTTTTTGGAAAAGGAAGAAGAAGAAAAGGAGCATGACATGGATGAGCCATATTCATCCACTAATAAATGATGTGCACACTTTGGCAGAAACTGGGGGATGAAAGATGCCAAAACAAACCTTTTTTAATTTGCCAGAGGATAAGAAAGACCTGTTGCTTCATGCATTGGAAAAGGAATTTTCCCGAGTGCCGTTATTTGATGCATCCATATCCAATATCGTGAAGGAAGCAAACATTCCTAGAGGTAGTTTCTATCAATACTTTGAGGATAAAGAGGACGCTTATTTTTATCTATTAAGTATCCAGGTTGAGCAGAAAAAAACGATATTCAGGCAAGTACTGGAAGAGGAAAACGGCGATTTATTCCAAGCAATGAGCAGAATTACAGAATTAACGATTGTTGAACTGGCAAAAGGGGAGAGCTTACTTTTTCTTAAGAATGCTTTTTTGAATATGACACATGAAATTGAAAATATGTTCAACCGTATTTTCAATGGAAACGGCACTGCAGAGCAATTTAAGGAAATCAGTTGCCGAATTGACAAGCAGAACCTGAATATTAAATCAGATATAGAGTTGTATCATGTCATGCAGCTGCTTGGAATGGTTACATTTCGTTGTGTTATTAATAAGCTGGCGAAAAACATTCCATTAGAACAAGCATTGGAAAGCTATCATCTGGAAATGCAGCTTTTGAAACAAGGCCTGTACAAGGAAACAAAATAGTAAAAGGTTCCGCTTGCACCTATTTTGATTTACGAGAGGAGATTGCTACATGGATGTTACCATTTTTGGAATACCCTGTGGATCGACGAGGAAAGCAAGAGAATGGCTGATGAAGAATGGAATCACATATGAAGAACGCAATATAAAAAAAGATCCGATTACCATTGAAGAGTTACAAATGATTCTTGGATTAACAGTCGATGGTACGGATGAAATCATTTCCAAGCGTTCAAAAGTGTTTAAAGACTTAGATTTGGATTTGGATACATTATCACTGCTTGAGTTATTAAATCTCATCCAAAAGCATCCAGGGCTTTTGCGCAGTCCGATTATTATCGATGATAAACGAATTCAAGTTGGTTACAATGAGTATGATATCCGTCAGTTTTTGCCACGTAAAACGAGAGAACGGCAATGGCTGCAATGGCGTATGAAATATTTACGTCTAGCTGAAAATTGATTAATATATAAGTGTCTGTGTATCCTGATGAGATGCCAGACGCTTTTTTTGTTGAGAAAGAAAATGGAACAATCGGATAAAAGCGGCCATTTCGTTCAAGCTATACATAGCTATTCCCGTTCAAAAAAACGTCGAAAAATTTTGTCGTATGATAGCGATTTGTGGTTTGTGCTAAGATGTACAAAGGGTATATAATAGGGAAGTATGTTGTTTAATTATAGACGGAGGGCTTTCTCATGTTTAAAAAGAAACCAGATAAGTTTTTGTTGTATCTTGTCGATTTTGCGGAGCATCTGAATAAAACGGCGGAGTATTTTGTTCACTATAAAGTGAAGGATAATACAACGTTAAAGGAATTCGCCAATACGATTAAACGTTATGAATCAGAGGCAGACAATAAGGTACACCAAATTATTAAGGATTTAAATGATGCCTTTATTACGCCAATTGACCGGGAAGATATTTTAGAATTAACCATGCATCTGGATGATGTCGTGGATGGGATGGAAGAGTTTACAGGTCTCATGGATATTTATCAAATCTATTCAGCGAATGGTTATGTGGACCAATTTTCCCATAATATATTGAAATGTACAGAAGAGATTCTACAATCTTTAAAATTAATTGCGGATAGCAAACTGAAGGATGTAGGACCGCACGCCATTAAAATCAAAGACTATGAAAGTAAGTGTGATGATTTATATCGGGAATCATTGAAGGATTTATTCCAAAAGGAAACGGATCCGATTAAAGTGATTCAGTATAAAGAAATTTACGAAACGTTGGAGGATATTGCCGACTACTGTCAAGATGTAGCCAGCACCCTGCAAAGCGTCATCATGAAAAACGCATAATGAGGGATAGGTAATGGACAGTTTACTACTCATCGTCATTTTAATAGTAATATGTGCGCTTGTATTCGATTTTATAAATGGTTTCCATGATACAGCGAATGCAATTGCAACATCAGTATCGACGAAGGCATTAAAGCCGCGACGGGCAATTATGCTTGCTGCTTCCATGAACTTTCTGGGGGCATTGACATTTACAGGTGTTGCCCAAACCATCACAAGCGGTATCGCTGACCCATTTGAGCTGGAAAATGGGACAACGGTTATTTTGGCAGCATTGATTGCAGCGATAGCCTGGAACCTGATTACTTGGTACTTTGGGATCCCGAGCAGCTCCTCCCATGCGATTATTGGTGGGATTACTGGGGCGGTCATTGTATCGGCAGGATTTCATGCGATTCAATATGGTGGGTTCGTCGCAATTTTGAAGGGGTTATTTATTTCCCCTGTCATCGCTTTCGGAGTAGGATTTGTACTGTATAGTATTATTAAAGTTATTTTTAAAAATCGAAATCTAGCCAAAACAAATAAGCGCTTTCGCATGGTTCAGGTGTTAACCGCAGCTGGACAATCCTATGCACATGGTACGAACGATGCACAAAAATCAATGGGTATTATTACAATGGCATTGATTGTTGGTGGCATGCATACATCTACAGCCGTACCATTTTGGGTACAGCTTTCTTGTGCGACCGCTATGGCACTCGGTACTTCTGTTGGAGGCTGGCGGATTATTAAAACCGTTGGTGGAAAGATTATGAAAATACGTCCTGTCAACGGGGTAGCCGCAGACTTAACTGGTGCGAGCGTCATTTTTGGTGCGACTTTATTTCATTTGCCAGTTAGTACGACACATGTTATATCATCAGCCATCCTTGGGGTTGGGTCTTCACATAGGGTGAGAGGTGTGAACTGGGGCGTGGCGAAACGAATGATTGTAACATGGGTGATTACGTTACCGATATCAGCCACACTTGGTGGTGTGATCTTTTATATACTGGATATATTTTTATAATCAATCGTGGCTGGGGGTGCTTACCTGGCCTTTTTTGATGGGGAAATGTAGGACGGGGGGAGCGTCATGAAGGAACTGGGCCATTATTTGCATACATATCGACACCATCAGCAAATTCCTGGTTTGCAGGTGAACGTCGTGTCAGAAGGGAAAATCAGCCTCAGCCAGGGATTTGGTTCAAGGACAGCGGAGAATCCATACCAATTGGTAGACGGGGATACGATTTTTTCGATACAGGATATAACACTCGGTTTTACCGCCCTGGCATTAAAGCATTTGGAGGAAAATAATGCTGAATTTTCGCTGGATGCGCCAGTCAAGCAATATATTCCTTATTTCCGAACAGGCAGTGGTGATTCGGAAGCGATTACAACGCGGC
This sequence comes from Ornithinibacillus gellani, assembly GCF_003730295.1. Classification (GTDB taxonomy): domain Bacteria; phylum Bacillota; class Bacilli; order Bacillales; family Amphibacillaceae; genus Ornithinibacillus_A; species Ornithinibacillus_A gellani. The sequence continues at coordinate 100,401 of NZ_QTSZ01000041.1, read as the reverse complement.
ATATATTAAGTCATACTGCGGGGTTTCCCAAGGATGTGTGGGCTGCAACCTTACTGGATAAAGATTTTCGCCAGCTGGTGAAGCATATGCCGGAATACCGGTCAATTGTGCAAGGGACATCAGAGGATCAGCTTGCAGGTCTGCAAAATCGGGAAACGGTAACACGTTATTTTTCCACGGTGGATGTACAAGCTACTCCAGGTACAAGCTGGACGTATTGTCCAGATGCCTATGTTATTGCTGCTGATGTCTTGGAAAAGGTAAGTGGTAGAACCTATGAGACCTATGTACAGGAGTATATATTTCAAGCTCTGCAAATGAATCGTACCTGGGTCAATCCAATGTTCCCTCATACGGAAGACAATGTGGCAGCTTATTATATGGACACGATTGGGGATCCCATTCGGGTTCCGACACCTAAGAATCAAATCGGGGCACCGATTGGGATGATTTATTCGAGCGCGAATGATTTATCTGCCTATCTTATGGCACAAATGAACCCAAATCAAAGCGTTGTTACCGCGAAAGGCTTGCAGCAAATGCATACTTCTTTGATAGATGAGGAGCCTGGCTATGGACTTGGTTGGAAGATAAAGACCTATCAAGGGATAACGGTAGTGGAGCATGCTGGTAGTTATCCGGGAGTGAGTGGTTTGGTTGCTATGGTACCCGAGCAGCAATTTGGTATCATTATTCTAGCCAACCGCGATCAGGTCCGGCTTGAGAATATATCTCATAAAATCATGCGCATGCATTTTGGAAAATAAAGTAGAAAGAAGGTTGCATATGATTTATGCTGTACCGAAACAGAAACGGGCAAGCTTGGCCCCATTATTTCAGGGTATGACGGATACATGTATTTTATCTTGTTTGCAAGGGCATATGGGGGAGGCTTGGGTAGACCATCTGGATGACCCTAAAGTGGCGCAAATCATTGTCGGTGATTTTGCCTTTTTTGTTGGGGACGCATCTATACCGGAAGCAAAAGCGCTTCTTCAGCATATACCGGAGACTATATTTGCTATTGTAGAAACAGAAGAATGGAAGCAATTGATTGGGGCTGTATATGGAAGACATGCGGTAAAGCTGGAGCGATATGCATTTAGAAAATCATCAGCTGATTTGCATATTCCACATGTGCGTACGTTTTTGCAAGGACTACCTGAAGGGTATGAAGTTAAAAAAATGGATGCAGATCTTGCTGCTTCCCCATCGCTTCAGGCCATATCACCAGATTTTACAGGGCAATTCGAGTCTATTTCCGACTTTATAGCGCGTGGGATTGGTTATGTTGTCTTATTTGATAAGAAGGTTGTTTGCGCCGCTTCTTCCTATAGTATTTACGATGAAGGCATTGAAATCGAAATAGGTACAGCACCTGAGCACCGGCGTAAAGGATTGGCCGTCGCAGTTGCAGCGGCATTAATCATTGATTGCTTGGAACGAGGGCTTTACCCAAGCTGGGATGCAGCCAACCAACAATCCGCCAGGCTGGCAACGAAGCTAGGTTATGTCATGGCTGAAGCGTATGATGCATATGAGCTGCATCGCTTAAAGAAATGAGCAGTCCATCGTGGACTGCTCATTTTCCATACATTTTAAAAGCTAAGAATAAATCATTGTAATAGGCGAGATTTCGTTTGCCTAAATTCTGATAGACCTCTAGTTTTTCAGTTAATGCTGGTGGGGGATAAAAACGTTCATCCGCAACCATCTCCGGATCCATATATTGTAATGCCGCTTGATTAGGTGTGGAATAGGCAACATATTCCGTGTTTTGTGCAGCTACCTTCGCATCAAGCATAAAGTTAATAAAGGCATGTGCTGCTTCTATGTTTTTGGCAGTCTTTGGAATGACAATATTATCGAACCATAAATTGGAGCCTTCCTCGGGAATAACGTAATCAATCGCTTCGTTTTCCCACATAATGTCCGCTGCATCACCTGACCAAAGCACAGCAACTGCTGCTTCGTTATTTTGCATGAGCAGTTTATTTTCATCGCCGACAATCGCTTTAATATTCGGAGTTAACGTACCCAGCTTATCGAAAGCCTCCTGTAAATGTGCTTTATTCGTATCATTTAATGAATATCCAAGGCTGTTTAAGCCCATGCCGATGATTTCACGGGCGCCATCAATGAGGATGATTTCATTTTTTAAATCTGGATCCCACAGATCATTCCAGCTGGTGAATGTTTTATCCGGCAATAATTCGGCATTATAGGTAATGCCAACCGTTCCCCAAAAATACGGGACAGAATAGATATTATCTGGGTCGAAAGGCAAATCAAGAAATCGTTCATCGATGTTTTTTAAATTGGGCAGCTTGTCATGATCCAGGGGGATTAATAAATCCTCCTGCCGCATTTTATCAATCATATATTCGGATGGAACAGCGATATCATAAGAGGTACCGCCTTGTTCAATTTTTGTCATCATGGCTTCGTTGGAATCAAATGTTTCATACACAATTTTAATACCTGTTTCCGCTTCAAATTGTGTAATCAGCTCCTCATCGATATAGTCACCCCAGTTGAAAATAGTTAACGTGTTGCCGCCAGTATATCCCTGTGACTGGTTCAGACTGGAAATCAAATAAAGTAGTACTCCTGATACGAGCATACCGATGATGAAAAAGCGTACGAGCTGCTTCATTTTCGCACCCCCATCGTTTTCATACTGCTACGCCGCGAAATAAAGTAATACACGATAACGAGCACGATGGTGAATAGGAAAAGCACCGCGGATAGCGCGTTAATATGCAAGGAAATGCCTCGGCGGGCCAATGAATAAATTTCCACCGATAAGGTCGTAAATCCGTTCCCAGTCACAAAGAAAGTGACAGCAAAATCATCGAGTGAATATGTCAATGCCATGAAAAAGCCTGCCAAAATGCCGGGGGAGATAAAAGGGAGCACGACCTTAGACAGCACATGCCAATTACTCGCCCCTAAATCTCTAGCTGCATCAATGAGCGATGGGCGCATCTCATTCAGCTTTGGTAAAACTAGTAGCACGACAATTGGAATACTAAAGGCAATATGGGATAGCAGCACGGACATGAACCCGAGCTGAATCCCTGCCATCGTGAATAAAATTAAAAATGAAGCACCGATAATGACATCAGGACTGACGATTAATACATTATTGAAGGATAGCAATGTATTTTTTGCCCGTCTTTTATAGCTGTATATTGCCAACGCACCGAATACACCGATAACGGTTGCCGATAGCGAGGATAACAATGCAATGACCAGCGTGTTTAACACAATAATAAACATTCGTGTATCACCAAAAAGCTGGCGATACCAATCAAGTGTGAAGCCTTTAAAATGACTCATCGTTCCCCCACTATTAAACGAATAGTAAATCAGAAAGAAAATCGGAACGTAAAGAATCAAAAAAACAGCAATTAAAAAGATTTTTGCTATAGGTGTTGTACGCTTATCCATGCTACACACCCCGCTTTCTGTTTCCTGTTAGGGCCATAATCAGGAACATGATGATAATGAGAAAAACAGCAATGGTAGATCCCATTCCCCAATCCTGTGTGACAAGGAAATGTTGTTCAATCGCTGTTCCCAGTGTAATGACACGATTTCCTGCAATCAAACGGGTTAGCATAAATAAAGAAAGTGCAGGGATGAAAACAATTTGGCAGCCTGTTTTTACACCGTCTATCGTTAGGGGGAAAATGACCCTACGGAAGGTCGTCCAACGTGATGCCCCAAGATCATTGGCTGCATCAAGCAGACTTGGATTCAGTTCACTTAATGCATTAAAAATCGGCAAAATCATAAATGGGATGAATATATATACCGACACAAAGATGAAGCTGAAATCAGTGAATAATATTTGTTTTGTACCGATACCAATGGCTTCTAGGAAATGGTTCGCTGCGCCGTATTTCCCAAATATCCCGATGAATGCATAAGCCTTCAGCAGCAGATTAACCCAAGAAGGAACAATAATTAATAATAACCAGAGCTGGCTATGCTTCGTCCGTACTAAAAAATACGCTGTCGGATAAGCGACCAGCAACGAAATTGCCGTAATTAAAAAAGCATACCAGAACGAACTGAGTGTCATCTTTAAATAGACTGCCGTGAAAAATTGTCGATAATTTTCCAATGAAAAATTGCCATCCAAGTCATAAAAAGAATAATAGACAACGAGAATAATGGGTGTCACAACAAATAAAGCAATCCAAATTGCATAAGGTATCAAATATATCCTGCGTGACAGCTTACTTTGCATGGTGATCTTCCTCCGTATAAGCTTCCAAACGACGATCGAAATCTTCCTCTGATTCACCAAGCCGCATGACATGAATAGACTCCGGATCGAAATAAAGCCCAATTTCATCACCAATTGCAGCTTTTTTAGTGGAGTGTACGAGCCACTCATTACCATCCTCATCTGTACAGCTGAGCTCATAATGTACACCACGGAATAACAGGGAATGGACGGTTACCTGCAGCTTGCCCTGTTCCCGAGTTGTGATTTCCAAATCTTCTGGGCGTATCACTACTTCGACAGGTTCATTCGTGTTCATGCCTTGGTCGACACAATCAAACCGTTTGCCAACAAATTCAACGAGAAAGTCTTCAATCATGATGCCGGGAACGATATTGGATTCCCCGATAAAATCAGCAACAAATCGGTTAATTGGCTCATCATAAATATCAATGGGTGTACCACTTTGTTGGATTTTGCCTTCGTTTAGCACGAAAATTTCATCCGACATCGCCAATGCTTCTTCTTGGTCATGGGTAACAAAGATAAACGTAATGCCTAGTCGTTTTTGGAGCTCCCGAAGCTCGTATTGCATTTGTGTACGTAATTTTAAATCGAGTGCAGATAATGGCTCATCCAACAAGATCACCTCAGGCTCATTTACAATTGCCCGGGCAATAGCGACGCGTTGACGCTGACCACCTGACATCCCGGAAATTTCGCGATTTTCATAGCCTTTCAGGTTTACGAAGCTAAGTGCTTCCTTCACCTTTGCTTCAATTTGGGCTTGCTTCATTTTTTTGATGCGAAGTCCAAAAGCAACATTTTCAAAGACGTTCAAATGCGGAAACAGGGCATAATCCTGAAACACTGTATTGACCTGTCGCCGATTTGCTGGAATGGTATTTACCTTTTTTCCATCGATAAAAATATCACCAGTCGTTGCCTCGGTAAACCCGGCAATCAATCTTAAGATCGTTGTTTTACCACAGCCTGATGGGCCGAGAAGCGTATAAAATTTTCCACGTTCAATTTCAAAGCTGACATCCTTTAATACTGCCGGATCATTTTGGTATTGCTTGGTGACATGATTGAATTGTATGATTACCGCGTTTTCCATAAGAACCTCCTTTATATATGGACGGTATGTTTAGTATTCCCATACCCTGTTTTTTAGTAGCAATGCAAATGAATATAATGCTGCATTTTGTTCATGAATACAGATGGCGTAGAACAGACAAATCCTGCCCTGTCTACATCTGTTATTTTGTATCGGAATAATTATAACTGAATCTGAAAAAAATGATAGCTTTTTTTATAAAAAATTCACGGAAGAAATTGGTGGAAATATCGATACCAAAAACACCCCCATTCATTTTCAGAATGGGGGTGGGTACATGTATGTATCATGCTATGGGGTGATTATTTTCTATATCTATTATAACACTGAAAAAGGTGAATTTACTGACTATGATTCGAGTGTGATATGCGATAGGATAAGGAGACCAAGGTGTAGGGGGCTAAGTAATGGAATTAGGATTGAAGCGAGACGAGGTTAGGCTTGTGCCATATGATCCCGTGTGGCGGTATGAATTTGAACAGACGAAAAAGTGCATCAGGGAGCTTACCCAACTTGAACGAGAGCAAATAGAGCATATTGGTAGCACAGCCATTGCAGGAATATGGGCGAAACCGATGATTGATCTCTTAATTGGGGTAGAGCAGGTCGATATGCTTGATAAGGAATTGGAAAGGGGGCTGCGACAAGCAGGGTTTTTAAGACTGCGTGTCCAGCGTGAACAGGAAATTGTTTTTGCGAAATTTACGGATTCCACCTACCAAACCAAAACCCACGTCGCCCATATGGTAGTGAAAAATAGTGCCCTTTGGAATAACTTATTGTTTTTTCGGGATTATTTAAATGAAAATGAGGCAGCTCGAAAGGCTTATGAACAGTTGAAACAATTCTCTGTTAAGGAAACAAACAATAATATCAAAGCTTATACAGACAGCAAGGAAGCATTTGTAAAGCGCATCTACGCAAAGCGCTGCTAGTGTGTACCATCCTATCGCTGTTTGCATACGATAAAGCAATCATATGAAAAAGGGGGTTGCATCTACTATGGGTCTGTACATGAACGCGAAAGCACATGAGGGATTATATAGAAATCATAACAGCATCCCGACATCGAATCAGCGTTTCTTTCACAGTAATTACCTCGCAGACCTCCTGAAGGAACAAAAGGATACAAATCGCAGCTTGGTCTTAGCGCATCATCAATTAAAGCAGCAACAGCTGCAGCAATTAAGTGAGCAGCGTGGGAACTGGCAGGAAGCCAATCATCAACTTAAGCGCCTATTGGAAATGAAATCCAAACAGGAAATAATGGAACAGAAAAATAATGAACACCTACAGCATATATCAGCGTATCAGCAACAGATGAAACATCATATCGAACAACAGGATACGGGACACGAGGCAATGGAGCAACAGCTAAAAGGACTACTGCAAACACAAGCGGAAACGAGCAAACAGCTCAAACAGATGGAGACATCCAATCAACAGCTTATTGAAAAGATCGAACAATTAACCACACAGCAACAAGAAATGGCAACAGGCTTAACAGCTCATAAAAGCCACCAGGAAGACGTATTGGAGCGGTTGGAAAATCAGGAGGCCACATTGGAAAAAGTGGTACGCCAGCTAACCAATCTTCGTTCTATTGTATTTGAACGAACCAGTCATTTGGTTGAAAAGGTGGAAGGCAGCTATAGTGTAACAGCCGCTTACGTGTATAAACTACTCACCAAGTCGGACGAACCAATTGAAATCATCATGAGTCCACCAAAGAAAAAACAGCATACAGCTAAGACACAGTCATAACCCAAACCGGGTTATTTTTTTGACTAGAAAAGGGCCATTACTTAGTAGAGGCGGTGGAAGCTGATTGCGTAAGGTCATGCTTAAACGAGCTCCTACTATTCTTTTTGCGGGAGTCACTTGTTTGGGGGATGTGACATGGCCATGATGTGAAGTCGCATGGCTTGGCTGGAACGTCGTATACCCTTGGCTAGAAATCGCATGCCAAAAGAAGGTAAATCGGCATAAGCCGATTTCAACATCATTTAATAAAAACCAAAATCATGGATCACCTGCCAAGTCTGACAAACTAGCCAAAGTCGCGCGTCAACAGGCCAAGTTGCGCGCCGAACGCCGAAAGTCGCGCGCCATCGGGTCGAACTCGCGCCCCAACTTCTGCAGAGAATCAGGAATATACGAATAAAGGTTGGAATCGGCAGCTCGATTCCAACCATTCAGCACAGCACATTACATAGATTACGATTTACAATCACCCCGATTTGGAGGAGGTCATTCCTCTTTAAACAGTTCTTCCAGCATGCTTTCTCTATTTTGTATGAAGTATTTTGTCAGCTGATAATGGTCGGTCATTTCATAGTCTATTTCTTTTATGTGATCATCATCAAAGCTGAATAGGCTTGCGCCTGGATAGCCTAGTAGAATTGGAGAATGGGTTGCAATAATAAACTGTGCATTGCCATGTGAAGCAAGGTCATGGATAATTCTTAAAAAGGTGAGTTGTTTTGCTGGTGATAATGCGGCTTCCGGCTCATCCAACAGGTAGATGGCTTTTCCTTCAAAGCGATGTAAAAACAAGGATAAAAAGGACTCACCATGGGATTGTTGATGAAGTGATTTTCCGCCGTAATTTCGGAAGCCACTTGTATCCACCTCGTCAATATGTGTGGCAAAGTGATAAAAGGATTCTGCCCTTAGGAAAAACCCATTCGTAACTTTAGGTAACCAGGAAAGGCGAATGTATTTGCCTAAATCAGAATTGGATGCATGGACTTCATATGTATTGCTGCGACCGCCACCTGCTGTATTGAAATCACATCTGTCCGCAATTGCTTCCAGTAACGTCGATTTTCCGGAGCCATTTTCCCCGACAAAAAATGTAACGGCATGCTGCAGTTCAATCGATTGTAGGTTGCGAATAAGCGGAATAGTAAAAGGAAAGGACCGTTCAGCTGGTATTCGCTCTTGAATTAATGAAATTTTTCTAAGATACATGATCAATCACCTGAACAAAGTATAACAAAGAATGGTGGAGAGGTGGATATAAAGTTTCTCATGTTATTCGCTTAAATGATTTGTTTCCTTGGTGTTTTTTGTTACACTTTCATAAGGATGTATCGTGTCGGAAACAGTCAAACGAGGAGGTTTTCCATGAGCTGGATAGCGTCGCAGCCGTATGTGAAGGTGGAACGGAAGGTAACAAGTATTGAACAAACAGATGAGGAAGATAAGCGTTGTTTATATTTATATCCAGATCGAGTAAAATCGAAGCATCGGGAATTTTCCATTGATGCAGTAACAGATATTTCTTTTCGTAAGGTCGGCGATAAAGGTGGCATGCTTTATCTTCACACCAACCGTGGTGTGTTTTCGTACATTGTAAAGGAGTCCCCGGCGGATTTCATCGCTGTATTCCATGAACATGTTCAACAATTAAAAAAAGAATAAAACGGAATGGCTTGCTCGCAATTGCGAGCAAGCCATTCCTTTATTCGCGTGGATTACCCAATTAAACGAACAACAATGGATTGTGTTTGACGTTCGGATTTACAATCTGCAAATTCCTTCTGATCGACAAGACCAATTTCAAATGCAGCAGCAAGCTTATCTGTATCTGGGCGCTTTTCAAGTATAACGAGGTCTTCCAGTTGTAGCTCTTCCAGCCTTTTGACAGTGGGCTCAGGATCATAGCTGGTGGCTTTTCGAATGCTGCGCTGAATCTTGTAGCGACCTCGTTGCAGTTCGCCTTTTTGATTTTTTCCAACGTGCTGATCGAATAAAAGATGGAATGATTTCTTCATCGTATTTAGTTCTCGTTCCATTTCTTTTTTCTGTGCATGCAGATGGTAGAAGTGATCCAATGCTTCTTCTGTAATTTCTTCCATGTGGATACCCCCAATAAATTCGATATATCCAAATATATGAGGTCAAGCCAACAGTTATACATGACAGAAGCCAGAATGTGGATGTCTTGACAAGACAAGCCAATCAATTATATAGTGTATTCAACCATGTTGAATGCAAATAAACAGGATTGAATAGACGAAAGTAAAAATGGGAAGGACGCGGTAGAAGGCTGGACTTCCTTAACTAAACAGCACACTTGAAAGCGCATTCATATATCATTTTTATTGGGAGGGAATGAAATGGGACGTTGGCCGGAATATGTACAGATTAAGGAAGTAGGTCCGAGAGATGGACTGCAAAATGAGAAACAGTGGGTGGCGACGAAGGATAAAGTAAACTGGATCAATATGCTGTCTGAATCTGGTGTTAGTGAAATTGAATATTCTTCCTTTGTGCATCCCAAATGGGTCCCAGCACTTTCGGACGCCCATGATGTTGGCAAGCGGATTAAACGCAAGCCTGGTGTCCGTTATTCCGCACTGATTCCCAACAGGAAAGGGCTTGAGCTTGCTTTGGAGGCAGGGATAGATGGCGCATCTGTCTTTATGTCAGCAAGTGAAACCCATAATAAAAAGAATATTAACAAGAGCATTGCGGAGACATACCCTGTGCTTGGTGAAGTTATACGGGAGGCAAAGCAGGCAGGTAAACATGTAACAGGTTATGTATCGACTGTTTTTGATTGTCCATATGAAGGAAAAATAGAGCCTGCGGATGTGATGCGGGTATGTGAGAAATTGCTAAATGATGGGGTAGACGATATTTCCCTTGGCGATACAATTGGTACAGCTGTTCCATCACAGGTGGAGGCGTTGCTTGATCCCATGTTACGTCTATTACCGAAAGAAAAGATCATTATGCATTATCACGATACGCGCGGGATGGCCATAGCTAATATTATGACTTCCATGGAATGTGGAATCCATCGCTTTGATAGTTCGATTGGTGGATTAGGGGGCTGTCCATATGCACCGGGAGCAGCAGGCAATGTGGCCACAAATGATGTTCTTTATCTGCTCCATGGCTTGGGAATTAAAACAGGTATTGATGATAAGAAATTGCAAGAAGCAGCGATTTTTATTCAAAATAAATTGGGAAAGATTCTGCCTAGCAAGTCACTCGCCTATGCTGTTGCACAGGAGTAGCGCGGGTAAACTAGATAGATGGTGCCGCTGGGCAAGATGAATATGAAAAAAGCCATTATTTTTCCTAACTCGAAAAATAATGGTTTTTTGTTCTAGGATATGGCACCTACGAATACAGTGCGAGACAGTTATTTAAGCGGTTCACGGGAAGGTTCATGCCATTCTTGACGGTATCTTCCTGCTGCATTATGATAAAAGCACGAAACATTTATACATTATCGCGTTAAAGTGATAGTGGATTCCTTGGAAAGGAGAGAGACTCGATTAATCTACAACAAATCGGTATTAAAATAAAACAAACAAGATTAAAGCGTAAACAAACCCAACAGCAGGTAGCGGATATATGCGGCATTTCAAAAAGCATGCTGTCCAAAATTGAGAATGGGCAAACGGCTTCTGCTGTTGCTACATTATCCAAAATAAGTGAGGCCCTGGATATTCCACTTTCCTGGGTGATTGATGATCAACCGGAAACGGATATGGTCCTACAGCCAAAAGATACAAGACAAGCATTGGTCGGGCATGAGGATATGGGGTATTCCTATGAATTATTGGCACGGTCACGTTTTTCCAAGATTGAATCAACCATCGTTTATGTCACCCCAAAGGACACGAACTTACGGGAGGAACCCTATACCCATTCCGAGGATGAATTTATTTACATACTGGAAGGCTCCATTTATCTCTATTATGATGGCAAAAGCAATTTAATGAATCAAGGGGATACCGCCTATTTCAAAGGTACAAAACCACATTTATTCATTCCAGTGGATAATGAAGGTGCAAAAGTACTCACCGTCTTTGTTGATGGGGATTGATGAACAGCAGCCCTCCTATATCACTTTCTATAAAAGAATATGTAGGAGGGCTAAAAAGAATATGCTAATCCCAATATAAATATGTGCTTGCCTTACTTTTCCCCCGGGCCAATATAAACGCCACCAGCCTGTAATCACCATCGCAAGCAGTGCCAGTCCAACAATCAAGCCACTTGTAAGCTTTGGATATGTCAGGTTAAAGCCAAAAAGACGTATGGCATAAAAGGCGTGAATAAAGATAATAATAAGAGCGGTTGTACCAATCCAGCGATGGAAAGGCAGGATTTTTTTCGAGATATTGGCCAGTTTTATTTTTGTTTGGCGATTAGCAGCGGTGCGTATAGTTGAAAAAACCGCATGCCTCGTCCAATTGAACAGAAAGAAACAAAGCCCGGCTAAACCGATATATACTTGCATATCCGTAGCGGGATTTCTCCCAGCTACTTTCCAAATCGCAAGAAAAAGCAAAATGAAATTAAAATAGAACCATTTATTCAAGAAACATAACCTCCAGAAAGCAAATGCAACGTACGTAGATACTTCATTCCAGTTCTAAAAGTGAACATATAGCACGAACGCATACATCACCCAGTTTTACAGACTACAATTATACAAAGACTCCTACTTAAGCTTAGCAGAATGTTGTGCTCAAGCGCAGTTAATAAGGTCACAGCATGCGGTCTACTTTTAAATCGTTTTTTCTAAAAATTTCAATGATTCAGGTTTACAAAGTAGTTAAATGTGAAAGAGTTATAATAAAAAGATTGGAGTATGGATAATGAATAAACCAGGCCTGCAATTAACACTACAGACCTCAAGTTTGTTTGCTGGATTTATGGTATGGGTGCTTATATCCTCGTTAATGCCAAGTATTCAGCAGGATATTGATTTAACAGCGGGACAAGTATCACTTGTAACGGCTATTCCGGTCATACTTGGTTCCTTATTACGGATACCGATTGGTTTTTACACCAATCGTTTTGGTGCTCGGACTATATTTGTTATCAGCTTCATTATTTTATTGTTTCCAGTCTTCTATATTAGTGTTGCCTCCAGCTTTATGGATCTGGTAATTGGTGGACTGATTTTAGGTGTTGGTGGTGCAACCTTCTCCATTGGGGTTACGTCACTTCCGAAGTATTACCCACCGGAAAAGCATGGATTTATTAATGGTATTTATGGTGTAGGTAATGTCGGTACCGCCATAACGACCTTTGCAGCACCTGTGTTGGCAAAAACAGTTGGCTGGGCAGACACGGTTAGATTTTATCTCATTTTAATGCTTGTGTTTGCAGCTGTAAATTTTTTGTTTGGCGATCGGAAAGAAAAGAAAGTTCGCGTCAAGATGAGCGATCAAATCAAAAGTGTATATCGTAATCCTACTTTGTGGTTTTTGAGCTTATTTTATTTTATTACTTTTGGTTCGTTTGTAGCTTTTACAGTGTTCTTGCCAAGCTTTCTAGTCTCGAATTTTCATATGGATCCAGTAGATGCAGGGGTACGGACGGCTGGTTTTATCGTGTTGGCTACGTTCATGCGTCCGATTGGTGGTAAGCTTGCGGATAAATTTAACGCCTTCGTGATTCTAATGTTTACCTTTATTGGGATTGCATTTTCAGGGATATTATTGTCCTTTTCACCGTCTTTAACATGGTATTCCGTAGGTGCCTTGTCTGTAGCGGTAACGGTGGGAATCGGTAATGGTACTATTTTTAAGCTTGTTCCACTATATTTTTCCAAACAGTCTGGGATTGTAAACGGAATTGTTTCGGCGATGGGAGGATTGGGCGGTTTTTTTCCGCCTTTGTTATTGACAGCCGTAGCGAACATAACTGGTCATCATGCGATTGCATTTATGCTATTATCAGAGCTTGCACTTGTAAGCTTTGTGATAGTTATTTTCATGTATTATCAGGACCAGGTCAGTATCGAGCGTAAAATTATTGAAAGTACAGCAGAAGGGATTATGCTGACGGACTTTGATGGGGTTATCAAAAATATTAATCCAGCCTTTACACGAGTGACAGGCTATTCAAAGGATGAGGTGATTGGCAGCACCCCAGAGATATTATCATCTGGCAAGCACGACGAACACTTTTATGAGACCATGTGGAAAACGATAGAGGAACAAGGGCATTGGGAGGGGGAAATTTGGAACAAACGAAAAAATGGTGAGGTTTACCTGGAAAGGTTATCCATCAGCCCCTTAAAAAATCACGCCGGACAAATCAAATATTATGTTGGTGTGTTTAACGAAATGAAAACGTGATATAACGAGGCTGGTCCTATTTGGGTTCCAGCCTACTTCTTTTTTTGTATAGTCATCTTAGACACTGATGATTTTCACTGCATCATGAACATGCTACAATAATCTCAGGAAACATAGGGGTGGATGTGGCATGGAGTTAAAGCATTTGGAATATTTTTTGGAAGTGACAAGGATGGGGAGCTTTACGAAAGCAGCAGATAATTTATATATGACCCAACCTGCCATCAGTAGAATTATTAAATCATTGGAAGTAGAGCTTGGTGTGGAGTTATTTATTCGCAGCCGGAAGCAGCTGATCCTAACAGATGCCGGTAAGATTTTACTTCGGCGTGCTGAGGCAGTTCATGAAGAACTTGACTTGCTGCGTACAGATTTGGAGCGGCTAACCACCTTCCAAAAGGGACACTTACGTATTGGGTTACCTTCAATTGTACAGTCTTCCTTCTTTTCGGAATTAATTGCGGATTTTCATCAGGAATATCCAGAAGTGACGTTTCAACTGGAAGAGGATGGCTCCAAAGGGATTGAGGAGATGGTGCTCGCGGGTAAGCTGGATTTTGGTGTTGTGGTACTGCCAAATACACATAATTATTTCGATTATTATTCTTTTGATCAGGAACAATTAATGCTTGTTGTACCAAGCCATCACGGATTAGCTAAGCAGCAAGAGGCAAAACTCGAAAACCTTAGTGAGGAAGCATTTATTTTATTTACCTCGGATTTTAAGCTTCGCAATACCATTGTGCATGTGTGCAAGCAGATAGGCTTTGAACCGCGAATTATTTCCGAAACATCCCAACTTGACTATATTGAAGAGATGGTTGCGTCTGGTTTAGGAATCACTTTATTGCCGGAGAGCACATGCAAGGATCTAACAGGAGATGTAGAAATTATTTCACTGCATACCCCAGTTATTGAATGGAACCTCGGTTTTATATGGCATCACGAAGCACAGCTGTCACGGATTGCCAAGGAATTTATCCGCTATACAAAAGAAAAACTGGCCTCCATCGACTGAAACGCCTGCTAGGCAGGACTGTTTTCAGTTAGGAGACCAGTTATTTGTTTTTGATGATGTTCATCATGGTAAATAAAATCTTTGATAAATTTAATTAGTGAATAGGGCTCCCCTGTTAATGGACAATGGGATTCACCATTTGCCAGCAACGGTTTTTCCAATGTCTCATCGGTACATTTTAGCAGTTCATTGGCTAGTAATTTCCTCGTTACAATCGCTTCTTCAATCATTTCAATTTGCTTAATGCCTGACTTGGCATAGATGGACGCTTTTTCATTATAAGCATCATGGTCAGGGAAAAATATCGACTGGCTGAGCGCTGAGGCAGGTATTACATCGGAAAGTAAGTATCGGTCCCACTTCATAATATGACAGATGACCTCATTTACTGTCCATTTTCCTTTAGCAATGGGAGCATGCCAAAGCCTTTCGTCCATATCCTTTAACGAAATGAGCCAGCAAACGTATTGTTCAAACCTGTGGATAATTTCCCTGTTCTCATTCATATCGTATCACCTTTTGTAGTCATTATTCCCTATTATAGCATATATAGTGTGAAAAAAGTCACGCCATTATAAATAGCAGCTCTCATGGATAAACCGTTTTCATGTTCCAAATGTTATTAAAGGTATACCAAATTGGCATTGTACAAGTAACTTGTACAAGGATTATACTTGTTTAAGCAATATAAATCCAGCTTTATTTTTTTATTTTATAGTTCAAAGGTGATGGGCAGATGGAACCTAGAAAGATGAGAGAAACACGGATTGTGCAAACCGATCAGGTGTTAATCAATGATTTAAACAATTATCATACGCTCTTTGGTGGGGTACTGATGAAGAAAATGGATGCTTGTGCAACGATTGCCGCTCGGGGGCATGCACGAGTGACGGAATGTGTGACGGCTTCTACGGATTCGGTGAATTTTATTGAGCCGATTTTACAGACGGATTCTGTCAATATTGAATCCTATGTGACTTATACAGGGAGAAGCTCAATGGAAATATTTTGTAAGGTCATAGCGGAGGATTTAAATACTGCAGAACGACGCATTGCAGCAACTGCATTTTTAACCTTTGTCGCATTGAATGATGACCATAAACCGATTGCAGTTCCTGGCGTTGTACCAGAATCTGATGAGGAAAAGTATTTGTATGAGACAGGGAGACAGCGGGCAAGGCTTCGAGATATAAAGCGTAAGCATAATAAAGAGCTTGTTTCGAAATTGACACTAGAAAAACCGTGGAATTGTTATTAAGACTTTATAAAAGTCATGATCATAATAAGGGGATGGATGTAGATGATTGCTACAACAAGCTTTGGAGAATTACTAGAGGCAAAACAAGCATTAGAGTATGTGAAATCGGAAGAACCGATATATTATAAACGATTTGTTCAAGTGCTTCAGCTGACACGTCAATTGCAATATAAATTTCAATATATGTGTAGTTTATTGGTGGATGAGGATCCGGGCAGAAGTCGTCCTGTAAATCAGAATGAATATGTGCTCCAACTGTATCAAGAAGAATTAACAAAATTGAAAAGGTCGACAGAAACGCATGCAATCAAACACTTACTAATGAATTATCATAGATTAGGCTATGCAAATATTTGCCGACTTGCGCTTGGTGCCAATCCGAAAGTCTTAGTTGGACCGTCCGCAATTCGATAACGAAGCAAAACAAAAAGGAAACCACAAGATGTTGCCCTGTGGTTTCCTTTGTATTAAGGTCGTTATCATACCCTTGAAACGTAAAATGGTAAGAGCTAATCCAGTTGATAAAGGAATGAAAATTAGTTGGGGAGCTACAGTTATTTTACAAAAACGATGATATGGAATTAAAAAATCCAGCTAAATGAGGCTGGATTTTTTAATCGACTCAAATATCTGACATGGTTACCAATATAATGCCGATAATCATGGTGCCGGCTGCAATCATTCTGCGACTTCCAAAGCCCTCTGATAGCATTTTTGTCCCCATGATGGTACCAATGAGAATGCTCATTTCTCTAACAGCAGCCACATGGCTAACTGGTGTAAATGTCATGGCAACAAGTACAAGAATATAGGCTAACGGATTTAGAATACCTACACCAATTGCTTTATTGCGATGCTTGTGCCAGTCTGATTTTACGTCAGACCAATTCTTGATTGCTTTCGGAGTCAGTAAGATGATTTGTCCAATAATGAATCCATATATAAGCAGTATTGGTGGAATAACAAACGTACTTACGGCTAGTTTATCGACAAGTGTATAGCTTGCGATCATGACACCGATTAATAAACCATAGGAGACAGCCGTTGTATCCTTCATATTGCGGAGTGATTGTAATCCCCCGGAAATGACAAATACACTACCAATGATAAAAATGATGCCAACTGAACTTACAATCGTTAGTGGTTCATCCAGGAAGAAAAAGGCAATAATGGCAACAAGCATCGGGCCTGTTCCCCTTGCAAGTGGATAGATAAGCGAAAGATCTCCGACGGTATACCCTTTTTGAAGCGTTAAAGAATAGGTAAGATGGATTCCTGCGCTACCAATGATAAAGGCTGCCTCCATCCACCCAAATTGTACATCTGTAAAGATAAACAACCCGGCAACGAGCGGTGCATAAATAATCGCACTGCTTATTAAATATAACCACACGAAAGAAAAACCACTATTTGAGAGTTTGGCAAGAAAATTCCATGTGGCATGCATAAAGGCAGAGATAATAATTAACACGAGCGCAAGCAGGGACATAAAAAAATCCTTTCCGAAAAAATAATCTAGTTACTAGTTTAATTTAAGTGGTTACAAAGTACAATTGAAATTATTTGAAAACATGCACTTTTATGAGCTGCTTGAGACGAAACACCGCTAGAATCAAATTTAAGCAATAAAAAAAGCTGCCGATTGGACTCGACAGCCGAATGGAACAGTTAAATAATTTGCAGTTCCCGTGGGAAAACGGTAAGCACTTCTGCTTCACCCGCTTCGTTTATATATACCGTATCTTCAATACGAACACCACCAAATCCTGGCAGATAAATACCTGGTTCAATGGTAAATACGAGACCTTTTTCAGCTAGGTTTTCATTGTTTTCGTGAACGGATGGCTCCTCATGCAATTCGATACCTAAGCCATGTCCGACCCGGTTATTAAAGTAATCTCCATATCCTTTGTCATGAATGACGCGTCTTGCTGCAATGTCAAATTCCTTCAATGGTACGCCAGCTTTGACTGCATCGATACCAGCCTGATTGGATTCCTTGACCAGCTGGTAGATTTCCTTTTGCTTTTCACTTGCTTCTCCAATCACGAAGGTTCTCGTTGTATCGGAGCAATAGCCTTCCTTGATTTTAACGCCCATATCAATGAGTAAAAAGTCACCATGCTGCAATTGGCGATCACCAGGTGAGCCATGTGGAAGAGCTGACTTTTCTCCTGCTAGCACAATAGTAGAGAAGGAAGGACCTTCAGCACCAAATTTTTTCATTAGAAATTCCAGTTCACCTGCTAATTCTGCTTCAGTCATGCCAATGCGAACCTTCTTCAAGCCTTCTTCCAGCACCTTTTCAATGATATCAACCGCTTTTTGCATATGTTCAATTTCGCCTCTTGATTTACGTAGGCGTAAGGTGTTAATGAATGGCTGAATATCACCATAAGCCGCTTTCGGGAAAGCAGCTTCCAGTTGTTGATGCTGGAACATGGTCACAGTTTTCATTTCCAAGCCAAATGCTTCCACGTCTTCCCCTAAATGCTGCTGTACAATTTCATATGGATTTTGTTCGTCGGAAATGGGGATGATTTTTTCCACAATAGAAGCTTCTGCTGCAAGATCTTTATCTAGCGCAGGTACAAATAGCATATACTCATCTGAGCGATTGTCTAATACAAGCGCCATAAATCGTTCATGTGGGTCGGAAAGGAATCCCGTAAAATAAAATACATTTGCCGGTGTTGTTACCATGGCAATGTCCATATTATTTTCTTTTGCATACGTACGTAATGAATCAAGTCTGTTTTGATAGTCAATTGTCATGATGTATACCTCCAGTCTTCATATATCCCTTCTATTTTATCATTCGTGAAAGCAGCCTGCCAAGATATTGCCTTTTACAATAGAAAAGACAGCCTATAGAATAGACTGTCCCAAATCGATATTTTTTAACTATTTACCAGCTCACGTTCCTGCTCCTCCGCGAATTCAATTGCAGCAGGATGGGCATGAATTGTTGTGTCCAACCCGATCGTATCGGTATATTTTTTGACTTCATTATCAGACTTACGTAAGGCGATATGCTGTTTGGCGAATTCGGTAGGTGTAGCTATACCGCAAGATGCCCCGAGCATAAATAGTCCCTCTCGCATGGTTGTTAAGTAATTGGCAGTTCTGAACCGTTTTTCATTAACGGCCAATCCCGCTTCCAAATGTGGCAGATGAGAGGTGATGCCAACCGGACATAAATTCGTATGACATTTCCCTGCATTGATACAGCCGACCGTGTTCATGGCAGCACGTGCGACATAGATTAAATCAGCACCAAGTGAAAGTGCCACGGCCATTTTATTTGCTGTGGCGAGCATACCGGATGCAATAATTTTCACTTCATCGCGAACCCCATACGTGCGCAAGGTTTGATCTAGTATGAGAATCCCTGAATAAATCGGTAAACCAAGACTATCCGCCATTTCTTGGTAGGTAGCACCTGTACCACCTTCTGCCCCATCGATGGAAATGAAATCTGGTTTTTCACCTGTTTGCTTCATATGCATAGCTAATTCATCGAAGGAATGCTCATCACCGGCAACAACTTTGATACCGACTGGTTTCCCGGTAATATCCTGCCAATGGGCAATCAGTTCAAATAGACTATCGATATCGGAAAATAACGGGAATCGATTTGGACTCTCTACATCTTTCCCCATAGAAACGCCGCGGATAGCAGCAATTTCAGGTGTGATTTTTTCCTTCGGCAGTTTTCCGCCGCGTACTTTTGCTCCCTGGGCCATCTTAATTTCAATCGCTTTTACCTCTGGCCGCATCGCATTATTTAGGAAGGTTTCCTCACAGTATGCTCCATCTCTTCTAGCACCAAAAAGACCAGAACCGACCTGGAAGATGAGGTCCGTGCTTTTTATGCCGACAACATCCGCTTCCACAAGCTTATTGGCAACGTCTATCGATTCTTTACCGAATTTATCCTCTAATTCAAAATTGGAGGCATATGTATTGGATTCCATGAAATGGACAATTTTTCTGGCAAGCCGATCATCGGTTTCATAGTCAGCCTGCTTCAAATAATAGATCTTGGATAAATGATAAGGTGAGATGCCACCTTCTCCTGTATTCATAAAGCTTCCGCCACTAATGGCAACCCCTTGTGCAAGTGCCTTGACTGCACTTTTAGATAAAGCGCCATAGCTCATTGCCGATACACCGAGCAACCCTTTCACGTGGAAAGGATGTGTCCGATCTTTCCCAAGTACAATCGCATGCTCGTCTGTCAGATACCATGGCTTTAATTGTACCTTGTTCCGTTTTTCCTTCCTGCTTGTCAATGATTCATTTAGAATTTGATACGTGTACGTGTTCGTTAATGTATGATTATCCACCTGCAGCTCATCCTTGTTTTTAGGGAACATGGAGTTGGTCAGATAGAAATCTGTTTTGCTGAAGTCTTTTTTGGAACCGAAACCAATAACGGTATTGGCATATTTACCTGCCTTGGCAATGGTTTCAGCTGTGTCACGGTCAACTGGCTTTCCTTCTTTATCATTTAAAAACCAATATTGACGAAATTCTGGACCAATCATTTCAAATATGTAGCGCAGCCTACCCAATACTGGATGCGTTTTCAAAATGGAATGCTGATTTTGGTACTTGTCCTTTATAAAGATATAAATAATCCAAACAATCAATCCGTAAAAAAGTACAAGCGGCAACATTTTCAGAAACGATATAAACATTGACAGAAGTTACACCCCATCCTTTTATATGTATAAAAATCGGCCTCAGCCATCTATCATTGTATCAAATGTGACAAAAAATTGAACCCCTAAATCAAAATAAATTTAGGAGCTTCGACCTAGGAAAAATAGGTGGATGTTCTTAGGCCGTTAAACCATGGAAAATGCATTCACCATTTTCGTCTGTTACAATTATTTTAGAAGCATGCAGGGAGGAAAATAAGATGAAGATTGTATCCATTGAACCAACCCCAAGTCCATATTCAATGAAAATTAATTTAGATGAAGCACTGCCAGATGGCAAAACGGAAAGTTATAAGCTGAATGACGATTTGTCTGCTGCACCGGATTATGTGCATAAGCTATTTGCCATTGAAGGGGTGAAAGGGTTATATCGTGTCATTCACTTTCTGGCATTGGAACGAAATCCCCGTGTCGCTTGGGAGCAAATTTTACCAGCGGTTCGTACGGCACTTGGAACGGTGGATAGCTATGTTCCAGAACCTGAGGCAGGTGCTGAAAAGGCAGAGCCAGTCTTTGGAGAGCTGAAGGTGTTTATTCAGTACTTCCGCAGTATTCCGATGCAAGTCAAGCTGGAAGAAGCCGGAAAAGAACATCGCTTTGGCTTGCCTAAAAGATTTATGAATGCCGTGATGGAAGCCTCTGTTGTAGCGGATAATATGCTGGCTGAAAGAAAATGGGTGGAGCAAAGCCCACGTTACGGTGCTGTATCCGAAGTAGGGGAAGAAGTCGTAGAAGAAATTTCAGCCAGCTATGACATGGCTCGCGTCGATGATTTGATTAAGCTGATTGTCGAAGGAAAGGATGATATGGCTGTAGCGCAGCAGGAACGGAAGCAAGTCACGCTTGACATGCTGGATGATCCAAGCTGGAAAAAACGCTATGCAGCCTTAGATCGAATGGATCCCGAGCTAACAGATTTACCAGTATTGGATAAAGCATTAGACGATGAAAAAGCATCTGTACGTCGTTTGGCAACCGCATATCTTGGAATGATAGAGGCCCCAGCAGTATTGCCATATTTATATAAAGCATTAAAGGATAAAGCGATAAACGTAAGGCGAACAGCAGGGGATTGTTTATCTGACCTTGGTTATAAGGAAGCAATGCCTGCGATGATAGAAACCTTACAGGATAAAAGTAGAATTGTCCGTTGGCGTGGTGCCATGTTCTTATATGAGGTTGGAGATGCAACCGCTATTCCGGCGCTACAGCAGGCGTTAGAAGATCCAGAGTTTGAAGTGCGCATGCAAGCAAAACTAGCACTTGCTAGAATAGAATCAGGTGATAAAGCAGAGGGATCTATTTGGAGCCAAATGACGGAAGCAATCCAAAAGAAATAATGCTGCTTTGAGGGGGAAAAGGAATGTTATTACTCCGTGGAGTAACAGGGTTTCAGGCTGCAGATGATGTCATGGAAGAACCAGACGTCAATACATTTAAGAAAATTTGTTATGCCGTTTTGGTGCCGAATGGTGGTAAAGTATTATCCTATCAAGCACAAGCCATCGATACCAATTATGAGGTAGTACGAGTAGAAATTTTTCAGAAAGCGTACTTTTTATTATTGAATGCTGCCTATCCATTTTTGGCTTTTGCTGACCGTATGCAAGATGGTGGTTTTCATTTTATTGATGAAGAGGCACTTGCCGGACTATTTCGACCGTATTATCATGTTGTTAGTAAAGCGGAATTGGATGCACCTGTTGTCATCCGCCCCGAAAATAAAAAGGATCCATTACCGCTGACACATCAGCTAAGCGCAGAAGAACTGGAAGAAATATGGTATTGGCAACCTAAAACAGTTGGCGAAATCATTTATAATTATTGGGATTAGGTAGATGAAATCTCTTAAAAACAACTGTATGTAAAGCCCCCAATATGATGCTTCTACGGGAAGATAAAGTTATGTCATCCTATTATGCATCATAGATGGGGGCTTTTGTTTTGTAAGCAATTTCCTTGTATTAATCTTTCATTTATATATTCCACACATCATTTTTTAGGATACATTAAATTTTTTTAAGAAAAATGAAACTTTAATTTGACCATTCATGTCTAAATAATTGAAAGATGGGGGGGAGACGAAATGGAGCGGCACAATGAAGTTGCTTTTTCGTATAGCAATGAACATTCAATGGAAAAGGATGCAGAGGAAGTATTGGAAGAATTAATGAATCTGTACTCCAAAAAAGTATATTTACTTGCTTTTTCATTTGTAAAAAATCATGGGTCTGCTGAAGATATCACGCAAGAGGTATTTATAAAATGTTATAAACATCTGGATAAATATCGTGGAGATGCGGCTATTTCAACTTGGATTTATCGAATAACCGTGAACACAGCGAAGGATTCCTTACATAAAAACAAATTTACCCAGTTTATGCATCCAGTTAAATACATAACCAACTTTGCGAGTAATCATACACCAGAGCAAGCATATATGGAAAAGAATCAAAAGGAGCAACTTTTACAGGCTATTTTTTCCTTAAAAATAAAATATCGCGAAGTTTTAATTTTATATTATTTCCATGATCAAAAAATTGATGATATTAGTAAGACGTTACAAATGAATGCAAATACAGTCAAAACACGACTTGTTCGTGGAAGAATGAAGCTCAAACAAAAATGGATATCTATAGGTGGAGGTGATCTGGATGGATAAAATGTTAAAGGAAACGAAGGCACATTATGATCATCATTATTTTGAGGAAGAGATTTCCGAAAGGATCAAACATAAAGTGTTTGGAGAAATAAAAGGTAATTACCAAATGAAGAAGAAAAGTAACAAGCTCCTTTATGTTGGCGTATCGCTCGTACTCTGTGTTGCTTTGTTAATCGGCTCGGCATTTTATCTACCGGGTGTTTCAGCAGTATTGGCAAAAATCCCCGTGTTAAATATGTTATTCGAAAAGGATTCATCCATACTGGAAATCATCGAGGAAGACTTAACCGAATTAGGCTATCAAGTGGATAGATTCCAGCTAAGTGTAGCAACTAAAACGATAGGTATCGAAATTCAAGGTGATGAGGATTATGTTAATAAGGTGAAAGCGGAAGTGAAGCTGGCCGCCGAACAAAAACTGCACTCGATTGGGATGGATGCTTATACAATAAAAGTATCACGCAGTATGCCAACAGATCCGTTAGCAGATATACCAAAGTCAGAACAAAAGAAGATTGAAAAAAACATCCAATTGAGCAGGGAAATAGAAAATGAAATTATGCAAAGGTTAACAGCTGAAGGCTATCAAATTTTTTCAGCCCCTGTAAGGATCAATAATCTTGAAAAATTTATTCCGCTGGAGTTACCAATAACCGAAACGAGGGATGCAGAAATAAAGCAATTGATTGAAGGATTGCTGGACGAGAAAAATCTGGAAGGCTTTTCTATTGAAATTTATAAAACGGATCCTGCTAAACAAGAGGCAGAAATGAGATGGGCTCCGATAATCTCAACGATTGCCGAAGGTTTAATTGGCAAGAAAGACTTTAACGTAGTTGGGGTGGGTTATTCGTTTTACCCATCACCACTGACATTAACGATTACTACCTCTGTTCCGTCAAGCTATTCAGATGTAGAGGAGCTAGTGGATCAAATTGAAATGGAAATCCATGCATTTATCCATTCAGAAGAAGTAGATGATTCTATTAAAAAGGATCCATATAAAATTGAAATCTATAGTAAGGATAATGTATTACTAAATTAAAAAACATCTATACTGCTGATTTTTCAATGCAATCCTTTGACATAACAAAGCAGAATATGGTATGAAATGAAGTAGCGATTATCACTCTAGTATGGCGAGTGCTAATCGTTACTTTATGAAAAAAGGAAAATGGCAAAGGAGTAGATTTTTCATGGAAAAAAAGCAATTTCAGGCAGAATCGAAGCGCTTGCTAGAGTTAATGATTAATTCCATTTACTCACAGAAGGAAGTATTTCTGCGCGAGTTGATTTCCAATGCAAGTGATGCAATTGACAAAATATACTACAAAGCTTTAACAGATGATTCATTAACGTTTAATCAAGATGATTACTACATAAAAATTACAACGAATGAAGCGGAACGACTGCTAACCGTTACGGATACTGGTATTGGCATGACCAAGGAAGAATTGGAAAGCAATCTTGGTACCATTGCTCGTAGTGGCTCGCTTGCTTTCAAAAATGAAAATGAGAAAAAAGACGGCTATGACATCATTGGTCAGTTTGGTGTAGGTTTTTATGCAGCATTCATGGTCGCAGATACGGTAACCGTAACTAGCCGTGCACTCGGAAGTGAAGAAGCTTTTCGCTGGGAGTCTGAAGGTGCGGACGGATACACCATCATACCTGCTGAAAAGGCTGAAATAGGAACGGAAATTGTATTGAAAATAAAAGACAATACCGAAGAAGAAAATTATGATGCCTATTTAGAAACACATTCCTTACAGTCGATTATCAAGAAGTATTCTGATTTCATCCGTTATCCGATTAAAATGGACATCACCAAAAGTAAGCCAAAGGATGATGAAGCGGATGAGTATGTGGACTATGTGGAGGAAGAAACGGTAAATAGCATGGTCCCCATTTGGCGTAAAAATAAAAATGAGCTAACAGATGAAGATTACCAAAACTTTTACCAGGAAAAGCATTACGGATTTGATACGCCACTAAAGCATATTCATACACATGTTGATGGGAACATTAGCTACCATGCGATTCTTTATATCCCTGAAACAATGCCATATGACTATTATTCCAAGGAATATGAAAAAGGTCTGGAATTATATGCGAATGGTGTGCTCATTATGGAGAAATGTGCAGACTTATTACCAGATCATTTCAGCTTCGTAAAAGGTATGGTAGATTCAGATGATCTATCACTAAATATTTCACGGGAAATGCTGCAACAGGATCGTCAATTGAATCTGATTGCAAAAAATATTAATCGGAAAATAAAAACGGCATTACAAAATATGCTTAAAAACGATCGGGAAACGTATGAAAAGTTTTATCATACATTCGGTCGTCAGTTGAAATATGGCGTTTATAGTGACTTTGGTGCAAATAAAGCAGATTTGCAGGATCTTCTATTATTCCATTCTTCCACAGAAAACAAGCTTGTCTCTTTAGCTGAATACGTGGGACGGATGAAAGAGGATCAAAAGTATATATATTATGCTGCTGGTGAATCTATTGAACGAATAGAAAAGCTGCCGCAGACAGAGCTTGTAGCGGATAAAGGATATGAAATCCTTTATTTCACGGAGGATGTGGATGAGTTTGCCATCCGCATGCTAATGAATTACGACGAAAAGGAATTCAAGTCCGTTTCCAGTGGTGATCTTGGCATTGACGATGAGGCAGATAAAGCATCTGCCGAAAAAGAAACAAAGGATAATCAAGCATTATTCGATATGATGAAAGAGGCACTTACAGGTAAGGTAAAAGATGTTCGCATCTCCAAACGCTTGAAATCACATCCTGTTTGTTTAACGGCAGATGGTGATATTTCCATAGAAATGGAAAAGATCTTAAACGCCATGCCAAATAATGAACAAATTCAAGCAGATAAAATACTGGAAATCAATAGTGAACATGCCGTCTTTGATTCATTAAAAAGAGCATTGGAAGAAGATAAAGACAAAGTAATGCTTTATACCAACTTATTGTATAATCAGGCATTGCTAATTGAAGGACTGCCTGTGGAAGACCCCGTCGCATTTACCAATGACATCTGTAAAGTGATGGACTAAATTTAAATAAGCAGCCCTGTTCATGTGTAAATACATGGGCAGGGCTATTTTATTTCATAGGATAAAACGGTACTAGAGTACTGTATTCTATCCTGAAAATAAATCATTCGACAAAAGCAAATGCACGATTGAATCAAATGTCCTATTGTTTCTAGTGATTACCTCCTATGTATCAAGGAGTAGTTTTATCGGATGATGGTACACAGAACACTTCATCAAGGTATCTTCGTAAACCTCCATCCTTTTACCTACCTTCAGCAAAATAACGACAAAGAATGCACTCGAATATTGTCGAATTCTAATCTTTTGGACTATCTATGAAATGGTATAAAGTACTGATTTAAGATTTCGATTTTTCTGTTAATATAGTGATTGCGAGGTATTGATGTGACATAGTTGAACATAAATTCCTATGAAAGGATAGGTGATAGTGAGAAAGTTCTTGCTCGGTTTCATATCTATTTGCTTTCTGACAGCGTTTGCGACGGTTTATATTAGCGCACAACCAGGAGGAGCAACAGGAACAAACACCTATCAGGCATTGTTAGAGGATTATGCCGATATCGAATGGAATCATGATTTGGATTATACTGCGCTACACCAAGCGGTTTGGGATCAAACGCAGCTGTCTATGGGGGGAAGCGAAACGGACCTCATTCCATTCTCTCAATGGATTGCTGGTGATGCAACTAATGATCTGGGAACGTACAAGCATGATTACCTTTCTCAACTGGCAGACATGAAAAACATCTTGGGAGAAAGTAGCTTCGATGATTATGAGAGAAACAAAAAGAAACAAATCGAAGAAGAAATCAGAACAGATGTAGTTGACTTTTTGACGGAGTGGTTGGAAAACAACTAAATGTCTATAAAATGAGAGGGGTAATTGGGAATGAAATTTGGAAAAGTAAAAACAAAGGTTGTAGCAGGTGTTGTGGCTGCAGGCATTGCCTTTTCAGGAGCGGGTTTTGCACTGGCGAATACGGATGCAGGTGCTGCATTAAAGCAGTGGTATAATGGTCTCTTTGGTGAATCTGTTGAACGGATTGACCAACAAACCAATGCGTATTTGGATGATGCACTGGATACATGGAATACGGAATATGAAAACTTGAAAAATGAAATTTCTGCTGAGATTGATTTATCCAGGGAAACAGCTACAGGCGAATCACTAGAGGAAATCGTCAATGCAAAGCTGAAGCATTTAGGGGACTTGGATGCAGCGGAAGCAGAAATTTTGGCTAATATAGGATTACAATATTATAACGTGATGCTGGACGGTTATTTCCAAATTGGTGCGGCTACAGATGCGGCAGCTGCCTACGCTGAAAATGATTTGCAGGAGCACACTGGTGCTTTAGGAGAAGAAGCTATAGCACAGCTGACAGGTGATATTAACACGGCAAGAGATGTAGCTGTATCTGAGCTGGAGGAAGCCATTCAAGCTGCACAGGAGGCATTGGCTGCTGAAGTAGCAGTTCAAGAGGAAATAACTGTTCGTAACCTCCAAAATCAAGTAGATTGGGCAGTGGAAGATTTGACAGAATCAATTGAAGCGATTATTGGCAATCTAGTAGATGAACAAAAAGCTCTGATTGTAGCGGCTGCCAACAATTTGACCGAACAAGCCAAGTCTGCAATGGATGCAGCTATCGAAAAAATGGGTAATTAATTTGTGTGTCATACTGGGGCTCTTCCTCTATCCGGAGCCTCAGTATTTCCATATGGAGGAAATACAATGATCAGCAGAAAGGAAAAGCATGGACAATCGAATACATCCGCATTGAAAAAGCTGATTGTGATGGTGATGCTTGTGACTGTGTTAGCTGGTGGCGGTGTTACATTTGCATTTGCAAATGAGGATATTCGCACCCTTTTTGTCGATTGGCTGCAGCAAAAAACAACAGCATCCATCGAGGATATAGACGAAGCGATTACAAAGGAACAGGAAAAGCAGACGGCAAGACTAAAGGAAGCGCTACAAGGGAAAATGGAAGCGGTGCAAGCTGATTTGGCAGCATTTACTGCCGACGAAAAAGAGAAACGGATTCAAATGCTTCAAGCGCATGCAGAAGCATTGCTTTCCGAAATGGAGCTGGATATTGGAAGTGCTCAAGAAGAAGTTAGAACTGCTTTTGACCAGATTCTGCAGCAGGCCATTCAGCAAATGAATGAGGTGAAGGCACCTATTCGTTCCAAACAAAAAGCGGATCAGGATAAAGAAACGAATGAAAAAACAGATTCGCCAGCGGACACGCCAAAGGATGAACAGGAGAGCCAAACCGAAGTAAAGCAGGGAAATGATAAGGACCAGGAAAGTAATGGTACCAGTGAAGAAGATAAAGAAACCAATGCAGAAACAGACGCCTAAATCAACCAAAGCATCCCATGTAGGATGCTTTTTTCGTGCGCTTAAGGTATAAACCATACCTATGCTTTTCCGGAATTATGGATTCAGCTTGTTCATGTAACCTTTTTTATCCTAAAATAGAAGGAGATGATGAAAAGGTACATGGAGGAGATGTGATCACATGCAGCCATTTACGAAACAGGTAATTCAAGTGATACAACAAATTCCAAAGGGGCATGTCATGTCTTATGGACAGGTAGCTCGAACAGCAGGAAACCCCCGTGCTGCTAGACAAGTATCAAGAATTTTACATTCCATGAGTGCAAAATATGACTTGCCATGGCAGCGGGTTGTGAATAAGGAAGGACGAATTACATTAAAATCGGATGCAGGTATCAGGCAGCGGGATCTTTTGGTCGATGAAGGGATTCTGTTTGGTCTGCACGGAAAAATTGATATGAATAGATATGAATATATACCGGAAGAAATCATCCATGTGGATGATTTGATCTAATTGTCCAGTAAAGGGGCGATGTCGTTTGAACATTTGCATGCCTTGCTAGTATAATAGCAAAGCAACGAAAAGCAGATGGGGAGTTTTAGAACGAATGAGAAAACGTGCATTGCCGTTTACGGTGGATAAAACAGAGAATTTTTTTGACCGATTGGGTGACTATGTCGGTGATGTCTTTTATGATATTTTACCTGAACAAGGTTATGAGCTACGCGATGAACAGATTTATATGGCCTTTCAATTAGAACAAGCATTTAAGCATAAAAAAACAATCTTTGCTGAAGCGGGTGTTGGCACGGGCAAGACACTCGTTTATTTGTTGTATGCCATTTGCTATGCTCGCTATCAACGAAAGCCTGCAATTATTTCCTGTGCAGACGAATCACTCATTGAACAACTTGTAAAAAAGGGTGGCGATATCGAAAAGCTGGAGCAGGCGCTTGGTTTGGATATTGATATTCGTTTGGCAAAGGCAAGAGAACAATACGTTTGTATGAAAAAGTTAGATCCATTGGCGGCATCGACGACAGATGAATCCATTCTTCGGGTGCATGATGCCATTCCGGATTTTGTGTTTGACTCTGGTGGTTCCTTACAACGCTTTGAAAGATATGGGGATCGTAAAGAATATCCATGGGTTTCTAATGAAGCGTGGGAACAGATTGCATGGGATCCTTTGCAGCAATGTGCAACATGCGAATGGCGCCATCGTAGCGGGCAGACATTAAACAGGGAGTATTACCGTCACGCTGAGGATTTAATTATCTGCTCGCATGATTTTTATATGGAGCATATATGGACGAAGGAATCACGTAAACGAGAGGGGCAGCTGCCGTTATTACCAGAAGCGAGCTGCGTCATTTTTGATGAAGGTCACTTATTGGAATTTGCTGCACAAAAAGGTCTAACCTATCGGATTGACCGGGATACATTGACAAATGTGATGACGGGATACATGGGACAGGATGTACGTGAGGAAACATTAGTTGTAATGGAGCAGATTCTGGATATGCAGGAATCCTGGTTCCGTGCCTTACAGCAGCATGCCAAAACGATAGCAGGGTCGAATCGACTGGAAGTTCAACCGAATCCCGCCTTATTTGATGTGGCAAGACAAATGGGTAAACTGGTTGAGCAGCTTTTGGAACAGCTTGTTTTCGATGCTGAGCTGTTTACAATGGAATCCTATCATTTGAAAATTATTGAAGAGTATTTGGAATTCTTTTCCTATGCATTATCTATATTAACCCGTGATGATGAAGCGATTATTTGGCTGGAAGAAAATAAGGATGATGTGAGTCTCGTCATCATGCCTCGGCTAGTGGAGGACGTCTTGAAAAAAGAGGTGTTTTCACAGAAACTACCATTTGTATTTTCTTCAGCTACCCTGTCACAGGCTGGTGATTTCACCCATATAGCTGCAAGTCTGGGCTTGGAAAACTATGAAGCGATGACCGTTTCCTCTCCTTTTGATTATGATACACAAATGCAGATAGCCATGCATGTTCAGGAGAACGAGACTGATAAATGGGAGGCAATTGGGGAGCAACTGGCTGCAATGGACGGCAGATCATTATTGCTTTTTACCTCAGAGCAGGAAATGAATAGATTCCGAGTTTGGGCTTCGGATAAGAAGTGGGATTTCCCAATGCGATTTGAAGGCAATCAGGAAATTAGTGTGCTCGTAAAGGATTTTCAGGAGAACTTGACGACAGTGCTTTGCTCTTATCATTTATGGGAAGGCTTGGATGTACCGGGGGAAGCGTTGAGTCAGGTCATCATTAGTTCCTTACCATATCCGCCAAAAGATCCAGTTTTTGAAGCGAAAAGAAAGCATGCAGTGAATCCAGTAAAAGCAGTGGAGCTTCCGTATATGCTGCTCCGTTTACAGCAGGGGATAGGACGTCTTATCCGAACAAATACGGATCATGGCAATATTCATATTTGGATGCGTCCATCTGGTATGGACATTCGTTCATCCATTGCGCAGGTTTTGCCAGTAGCAGCAAGCTGGCCAGCAAAATAGAAAAAGTAGAATAAGAAAGCCTATTTCCAATACAGCTGTTCATGACTGTGCAGGAAATAGGCTTTTTGCTTTGACGTCTTATTTTTGAAATGTCATCACATATACGGCTTCGGATGGATGAGTGATATCAATTCGTTTAAAACCGCTACCTTCCACTGCCTTTTTCATATCCTTGGAATGGATACGGTGGTTTAAAGGTGGTCCTTGTTCTGTTTCGACCTTTTCCCATTCGACACAGAGTACGGTTCCGCCCGGCTTTAACACCCGGTTTATTTCCACAAGCCCTTGTTCCAATGGTTCCACCTCATGAAGCACCATGGACGCAATGATGTGATCCACTTGTTCATCGTCCAATGGAATTTGTTCTATTTCTCCTTGGATATATGCAACATTGTCCAGAGAAGCCTTTGCTGCACGTGCCTGTAATTCATGCAGCATTTCCTTTGCAACATCCAATGCATATACGGTACCAGATGTTTGTGTTGCGGCAGGGATAGCAAAGAATCCAAGTCCAGCACCAAGATCCAGTACATCTGACTGATCGCCAATATTTAGTTTTGCGAGGGAAGCCTCTGGTGCAATTAGTTTTTTTCGTTCAGGATTGTCCAGCTTAGCCATATGGGCTGGATTAAACCGTCTTTCGGTCATTCGATTTCATCCTCTCTATGAAACAATGGATCTGTTAATGACGCTTACTAAGCCATAGCACACCTGACTTTGCCAATCGTGGTAAAAATCCTGTGAAAGGCTGCTGCATCATATTTCCGAAACCGTCTGATTTTCCAAGGGAGCCAAGGGTACCTTTTAATTTGATTTCTTTCGGTTTTTTCGGTTCTCTGCCAAGTAAAACAGCTTGTAAAGTAGTTGCCACCTGTTCACCTTGCAATCCAGCAAGCTGTCCGCTTGGGGAGTGGATAGATGAAGCGCAATCGCCAATCACATACACATTAGGCTGCGTGGGCACCTGAAAAAATTCATTGACTGCGACCTTCCCTTGACGATCTTTTTCATAGGGGAGTGCCCGTACCAAGTGATGTGGCTGAACCCCTGCAGTCCAAATGGTAACGTCATTTACATAACAAATACCATTATTACAAACACCATCTTTTTCTACATATTCCACATTTGCGTGATGCAGTACTTCAACATCATTTTTTAAAAACCAATCGGATACATGTGCTTGAATTCGCGGATCAAATGCACTAAGTACAGAAGAGCCGCGGTCTAATAATCGAATATTTAAATCAGATCTGCTTTCTCTTATTTCTGATGCTACTTCAATTCCGCTTAGTCCAGCACCAACAATGGTTACTTTGCCATAGGCATGTAAATTACCGACAGCAAGTCCCGTATGTCGTGCTTTAGAGAAGGATTGTACACTTTGGGTAAAATCCGGTGCACCTTCGATATGATGATAATTATCCTCGCATCCTAGCCCGATAACGAGATAATCATAGGATAGTACCTTTGTAGAGCGGCTAAAGGTGAGCATTTGCTTTTCCGTATCAATGTGATTCACCTCTAGAAATTCATAGGAAACCCGTGGGTCGTCTGGAAAATCCATCCGAACATCTTTCTCAGCCGCTGTCCCCGCTGCGATTGTATAAAATTCTGTTTTGAGAGAATGGTATGGATTTTTATCCACCAGTGTGATTTCGATATCTTCTGGAATGCCTGCTGCAAGTAAGCCAAGCAATACTTTAACACCACCGTAACCACCACCCAATATGACCAATCGTTTCACAAAAAAACCCCCGTTCTGATGTCTGACAAACTGTGATATACACATGAATAAATATAAATAATATCCACTATAAACGATACCAAAAATATCATTGGAAAACTAGCAAAGTTATAATTAGAAAATCGATAAGATGAAGTTAAAATGTTTTATCGTTAAACGTTTTAGTGGTAAAATAATAGAGATGTTTTTTGTACAAAAGCAAAATCATGCCATGCTTGTTTTGCTAGCAGGATTGAAATAACAAAAAATAAGGAAGAAGTATTATATAAATAGATACTTATTTTTTGCTAAATAGTGCAACTAAGGCTGCCACCAGAAGCTTGGTGACGACCAAGTTGAATATATATTATTTTCCACCCTTTTGTACAAACTAACAACTAAAGATGGGAGATGTTTTTAATGGGTAGAGTAACAGGTAAAATCGCATTGATTACAGGGGGCGCATCTGGAATTGGATTATCAGCTGCGCAATTAATGGCAAAAGAAGGTGCAAAGGTTGTCATTGCGGATTTTAATGAAGCAGGAGCGAAAGAGGCAGCAGCAGCAATTAAAGCTGAAGGTGGAGAAGCAACTGGAATCTTTCTAGACGCAGGACAGGAATCATCTATCAAGGAAAGTGTAGAATTCACCGTAAAAACATATGGTGGTATAAATGTTCTATACAATAATGTTGGTCTTACAAATTTGAAAAAAGATTTGGATGTCGTCAACATTGATTTAGATGAATGGGATCGTTTAATGGATGTTAACGCAAAGAGTGTGTTGTTGGGTAGTCGATTTGCGATTCCGCATATGATTGAAGCGGGCGGTGGCTCGATTATTAATACAGCGTCCATGGCAGGCTTTGCAGGGGATGCAACCCGGACAGCATATGGTGCATCTAAAGCTGCAGTAGTAAATATGACAAGATATATTGCTGAACAGTATGGTAAAGATAATATTCGCTGTAATGCAATTGCTCCTGGACTGATCTTAACTCCAGCTGCAAAAAACAGCATGCCACAGGAAATGCTCGATATATTTGCTAAATATAATGCATTACCTTACCATGGAGAGGCAGAAGATATCGGCTATACTGCTGTATTCTTAGCAAGTGATGAATCTAAGTTTATTACTGGCCAAACAATTAAAGTAGAAGGCGGACATTACATGGCTAATCCAAGCATCGGTGATGTTCAAGCATGGATGGCAAGCCTGCAAGGATAATAGTGGAAGAACAGCTCTTTATCTGATTGATTACAAATCGGATAAAGAGCTTTTTATTATGTATGCTAATCGCAGGACCAAGTTACATATGCATGTGCATGAGATGTGTAATGAATCAATAGAATAATATGGGAGGAAGGGTATACACGCCTGATGATCCGAAAAGATGTGTCAACTTTTGAAACGAATTAATAATCGGGAGCAATATCATGATAAAAAAGTCACAATCGATTATAATAGACTACGGGAAAGTGAGGAATAGATCGTGACGAAAATGCTTTATATTATCATTATGGTTTCATTCTTAGATACATTTATACAGCTGCCAATTATTACACCTTATGCAATGGACCTTGGTGCCTCTCATCTATTGACAGGCTCTATCGTTGCTGTATATTCATTGACCAATATGGTAGGTAATATATTTGGCGGACATTGGATTGATCGCT
Source organism: Ornithinibacillus gellani (assembly GCF_003730295.1). GTDB lineage: Bacteria > Bacillota > Bacilli > Bacillales > Amphibacillaceae > Ornithinibacillus_A > Ornithinibacillus_A gellani. The sequence continues at coordinate 65,896 of NZ_QTSZ01000041.1, read as the reverse complement.
ATGGCAGGAAAAAGATGCTATTTACCGGGATGCTTTCTGTTGCCATTATCCTATTGTTCTACCCTATTGCACAAACAGGGATACAATTATTTATTATCCGCTTCTTGCACGGTCTTGCTGGCGGTGTGCTGATTCCGGCTGCATTTGCTTATGTAGGCGACCAATCGAAAAAAGGCTCACGTGGAAAGGTCATGGCACTGACTGGTGCATGTATTGGGACAGCAGCAATTGCCGGACCGGCATTTGGTGGCGCGATGGCTGCTAAATCCAAAGTAGAGTATGTGTTTATTTTTGTAGCCATTTTATTTTTCATTAGTACAATTTTATTGCTGAAGTTCGTGAAGGAATCCTATGTATCGACAGAGCGTGGTAAATTTTCGCTGCGCCAATTTTTACCTTTGTTAAAGCATCCATTAATCATTCAGGCATCTCTTGCTGCATTTGCCCTTATGATTAGTAATGGGACACTGGCCTTTGCACTTCCACTGAAGGTAGAATCGATGGGTATGACTTCTGCAACGACAGGGATGCTCTTAAGTACGTATGGAATTGTTGCATTGATTGTGTTTCTATCGCCATTGAATAAAATGTATGATCGTTTTTCACCCATTACGCTTGTCGTTATCGGGATTATCTTTATCGGATCGGTGCATGTGATGCTTAACTTTGTATCCATTTATTGGGTTAGCATGACATTGATGGTCATTTACGGTATTGGCTTCGCGCTCGTCTTTCCGTCCATGAATCGAATTGTAACAGATGCTTCCTCTGTAGTAGACAGGGGAAAGGCTTATGGCATATTTTACGCGTTCTTTTCACTTGGAGCTGTGCTTGGCTCCTTTGTTTCAGGAGCGACTGCTGAGGCATTTGGGTTACCATTCTTATCCAGCGCAATTACCATGCTGTCGATCGCTTTCATACTTTGGATTGTGGCGAAAAAAACACAGGGTACAACCAAATAAAAACAAGCCGAGAAGGTGGTGTTCATCCACTTTCCGGCTTGTTTTTTTAGCTTAGGCGCTTGATCCGTTCATCCAAATCTGGATGTGTTGAGAATAGCGCAGATTTCGATTTATGATTAATTTTCAAGGTTGCAATTGATTCTGGCTCACCCTGTCGCATCCGATTGGTGTATTGCTTTAATGATTCCAAAGCATGTCGCATTTTATCCTTTCCAGCCAAATCTGCCCCGCCACGGTCTGCGTGAAATTCACGATGTCTGGAATAAGCAAAGACTACAAGACTTCCCAGAATTGAAAATACAAGCTGGAAAACAATAATTGCAATGAAATGAACGATTGGTGCCAATTCATCACGTACAAATCGGGATACAGCAAATGCTACGATACGTGCGAGGAAAACAACAAATGTGTTCACAACACCTTGCAACAATGTCATCGTTACCATGTCGCCATTCGCAATATGCGCTACTTCATGGGCAATAACCCCTTCTATCGCAGTATCATCCATTTCCTGAAGCAGGCCGGATGAAACTGCAACCATAGAGCGTTTTTTGGATGGTCCGGTAGCAAATGCGTTTACCTCTGGCGAATGATAAATTCCCACTTCCGGCATATGCATCAGTCCGGCTGCTCTAGATAGGCGATGAACCTTCTCTACGACAAGAAGCTCGTCCTCAGAAAGTGGTCCGTTTGGGTCTAAAACCTGTACACCCATCATACGTTTTGCAAGCCAACGAGACATACCAAGTGAAATGAGTGCACCAGAAAAACCGATAATAGCACTAAATATGAGTAATTGTCCGAAGTTTATTCCACCAGCAGCGGTGATGTAACTACCGGCACCAGTGATGGTAAAAATGATACTGATGGTTAGAAGCACCAAAATATTTGTTAACAAGAAATAACCAATTCGTTTTCCCATTATTCCACCCTTTACACAATTTCTATTTACACTATTATAAGATGGTATACCTCTGAATACAACTTAAATATTGTTTTGAGGTTCTAACTTTGTTTTCAAGTGAAAAAAGGACATGCTATACTAAATAAAAATAGAAAATATTGGGGAGGCGTTGACATGGAAAAGGTAGAACAAGCCATTCAAGATATTTATCCAGATGATTATGCATGGTGCTATGGTTGTGGTCGATTAAATAAAGATGGTCTGCATTTACGTACGGGTTGGAATGGGGATCAGACCATTACGATATACACACCTCGCGAAGAGCATACCGCAATCCCGGGCTTTGTCTATGGAGGATTAATAGCATCTGTTATTGATTGTCACGGCACAGGATCTGCAGCACTGGCGCTTCATCGAAAGAATGGTCATGAAATAGGGGATGGAGCGGAGCCACCACGTTTTGTTACTGCATCCTTACAGGTGAACTATTTAAAACCAACACCACATGGAGTGCCACTTAAAGCGGTAGGAAAGATAGAAGAAATTCATCCAAAAAAGTGGAAAATACATACGGAGGTCTTTGCAAATGATGTTTGCTGTGCATCTGGAGAAGTCGTTGCTGCAGTTATGCCATCCACCTTTATCACCAAATAAATCGCACATATTGATTAGTGGGTGTTGCATATGAATCAGCTGCAACGAGGACAGATTATCGCATTTATCTTGGCAGCATTCGGATTTATTGCTGCCCTTAACTTTGAGCGCCTGGCTCAATGGGGGATGCTTTGGTATTGGATTGGTGCCGGAATAGCTTATCTGCTTTCCATTGTTGCATGTATGGTTGCCTGGAATGTACCGGCAGCAACAGAATCCGCCATCCAACAGAAGGTACTCCGAATATTGATTATCATCATTGCTTTATTATCCATTTTGTTTACATCATTTGTCATTTATATTTGGTATGCAAAGGACTTCTCCATTTGAAGTCCTATTTTATTTTTTATATTGTGCGTTAAAAAAAACGAGTGCATTTACCTAATAAACGATGTGGAATGGAAGTCTGTTAGGCATATCATCATGATATTACGATGTGTCCAGGTTAGAGCAGGTCGAATTTTGTCGACATGAAGCACTTGCAAATACAAAAGAATAAAGCTATGATGCAAGTATGTTCTTATTAAAGAACAAACGAATAAATACAAATATTGGAAATGGGGGTGAACTGGTGAAGAAGCACTGGATGAAACCGCAATTGGAAGTATTGGATGTACGTATGACCATGAAGTTTCCTAAAGATGATGATTGTCCACCGGAGGAAGTGGATAATCCGGGAGAAGCATCCCCATTTGATAGCTAACGGAAAGCAAGCATGCATTTATTATTTTTACGCAGTCCTTGTACATGATTGTATGAGGGCTGTTTTCCAATAGGGCAGCAAAAGAGGTGAATAAGATGTATTGCATGGTGCAATCGGCCCGCCAACAAAAGCAGTTCGAGACAACTTGGGAATATTTTTGTCAGAAATATAATTGGTACAATGATCGGTATGCAGAAGATGGCATTCGATATGTTTTATTAAAGCAACAGGGACGTTTGTTTAAAAAACAGAAGGTCATCGGAACCATTGAATTTATTCCGTACTGTCCAAATAATCCATTCAGTACAGTAGAAGGAAGGTTTCCTTTTTCAAATCTTCACCTTGTGAACCAGTATATTCAACGAATTTGGGAAATAGATAAGCTATGTATTCATCATGATTACCAGCGGAAGGGGTATTTTCAACAAATGGTGCGGATAGTGGCGGAGCATGCGAGGCAGCATCATGTGGCCATGTATGTAACATTAATGGAAAAAAAGCTGTATCGAACACTTAAAATGAGCCATGGTTCCATGATCCATCGTCATGGGGAAGATATTGTCGGCACTCATTCAATCTTAATCCCAACGCGGATAGATTTTCGTAAACCACCTTATGATAGTCGGAATAAGCTTGATCCAACAATTGGAACTGCTATGCCAAAAGTTCAATAGGCAAAAAGAATAATAATATGTCCTTGACATGTTCTTTTTAAAGAACTATAATGTAATCAATTCGACAGGGTGACGGTATTTTTATAAGGTATACTGAGGTATACATTTATTTTTTTATTAAATTTGTTCTTTATAAAGAATGAATAAAGTGGAATGGTGTACATAGGATAAAGAGTGCATAAAATCAAAATGCTGGTGGCGATAAGATGATGGAAAACTATTCAAAGGATATCAATTTAAAGGATTATTTTGTTGTACTTGCGCGAGGCTTCTGGATGATTGCACTTGTAACCATCCTGGCAACCGTTGTCGGATATTTAATCAGTAATCAAAATAAAGTATTGCTGTATCAAACCTCAACTAGAATGATTATCGGCTCGGATGATGGTTATATGAAAACATTAATGGTGATGATCAAGGATCCACTAATCATGGAAAAGGTTCGTGAAGATCTGAAGCTAACACGACCAACAGAGGCACTCGCTACACAATTGGAAATATCACGAATTGATGAGTCACAGGTTGTTTTAATTACTGCCATAGATGAACAACCGGAAATGGCTGCAGCAATTGCCAATGCAACAGCCAAGGCATTTAAGGCAGAGGTAGATAAGATCCTTGAATTTGATGATGTTCAGTTATTATCTGCGGCAAAAGAAAATCCTTTTCCCATCAATGATGGTAATAATAGCACGATTACCATTGCGTTTGCATTTGGTTTGATAGCTGGGATTGGCTTGGTTTTTCTGTTGGATGCCATGGATAGTAGTGTTAGAAAGGAACAGGATGTTGAGAAGCTGCTTGGTGTACCTGTACTCGGTGTAATTCCAAATATGAACAAGCGAAAGTATCGACAAAAATTGAAAAAAGAAAAAGAATTAGCGTTGCGAGGTGAAACAGTTGATCTTAAATAAGTGGCTGAATCCCAATCGAATGAAAAGCTATCTGGTAACCTATTCTTGCGCAGATTCCAAAATATCCGATCAATTTCGTAAAGTACGAACCAATATGAAATTTTTACCGATTGAGAGCACGAATCGAATCTATTTATTTACTTCTCCAGGGAAATCAGAAGGGAAGTCAACAATTATTGCGAATTTAGCCGTATCACTGGCACAACAGAAGGAGAAGATTTTACTTATCGATGCTAATTTACGTAATCCATCTATTCATGAAATCTTTAGATTGCCAAATCATACCGGTCTAACAGATTTAATACTTCAAAAACAGGTCGCGGAAAAAGTCATTTATAAAACAGAAATTGGCAAACTTGATGTATTAACGAGTGGCTCCACCAATGATAACCCAGCAGAATTAATCGGACATCATCGAGTTGCCACCATTCTTCAAGCAGCTAAAAAACTTTATGACATGATTTTAATTGATGCACCAAATATATTAGAAACAACAGAAACCAGAATACTAGCCAATCAGAGCGATGGGGTTATTCTCGTATTAAATCGCGGAAAAACAGATTTGGAAAAAACAGTGGAAGCGAAACGAACCTTGGAGCTTGCACATGCGAAACTTGTTGGAACTATTATCAATGAACGTAAGTAATTTTTTTTAGAAAATTTGTTCTTTATTAAGAATAATATTCGGTGATGTCTGCTATCCGTTATCCAAGCAGGCACTCGGCCATACTGTGGGTTGACGTATCAACCTTAGACGCATTCGTTGTCAATGGTGTGGTGTGAGGGTGGGTTAGATGCCCAATGCTTACATATGGGGCTTTGACGGTCTGCTGTCAGAGCCCGAAACTTAATGCGTGTATGAATATAGTGAGGTGGCATATATCCATATGTGCGTTATTAAGAATGACGGAGGTGAGGAAAAACGATGACATATCGTCAAAGACTATCCCTATTTATGTTATTTGATACATGCCTAATTGCAATCGTTATTGTAGCTTCCATGCTCATGGCACGGGTTGAAATGGTAGCAATTAGTTTTTGGCTGCTGATTGCGTTGCTTACCTTCTTTGTGAGTCATTATTTATTTTCGATAGGGATGAAGCTGTATAAAAAAGTATGGGAATATGCCAGCATCGGGGAATTATGGATTATTTTGAAGGTCGCCACCTATTCTATCGGGGTAACGACAGGTGCCGTTCTGTTATTAACCAAAACCTTTCCATGGCGTATGCTCGCATCCATCTGGTTATTGCATATGTTTTTGATTGGAGGATCACGATTCCTATGGCGTGTGTATCGGGACAACGTGATGAACCGAAAGGAAGATAGGGTGCGCACCTTGATAGTGGGAGCGGGATCAGCTGGTACAATGGTTGCTCGTCAGCTGCAGAAGAATAAGGATAGCGGGTTAGTTCCGGTTGCATTTATTGATGATGACCCCAAAAAACATCAGCTCGATATTTTAAGCTTACCTGTTGTTGGGGCGATTCAGGATATTACCCGTGTGGTGGAGGAACTCCGAATTGATAATATCATCATCTCTATTCCCTCTTTAAGCAGGAAAAAATTAAATATCATTTTTAGTGAATGTGCCAAGACAGATGCCCAGACAAAAATTTTGCCACTGTTGGAGGACTTAATCACTGGAAAAATCACGGTACAGCAGTTCCGGGACGTTCGGGTGGAAGATTTATTGGGCAGAGATCCAGTTCAATTAGATATGGCGCGGATTGCTAGCAATATAACAAATAAGGTCATTCTTGTAACCGGGGCTGGTGGTTCCATAGGATCCGAGTTAGCTAGACAAATTGCTCTGTTTTCTCCTAAACAATTAATTTTGCTCGGCCATGGTGAAAATAGCATTTATACGATAGATATGGAGTTACGTGAAAGAGTCGAGGATAACCGTATGGACATCATCACCGAGATTGCAGATATCCAGGATGCAGAAAAGATGGATGCCATCGTTAAACAGTACAAGCCGGATGTGATCTATCATGCGGCTGCACATAAACATGTGCCATTAATGGAGAAAAATCCGGATGAAGCTGTGAAAAATAATATCATTGGCACTTGGAATATGGCGCAGGCGGCAAAACAACATCAAGTAAAAACCTTTGTCATGGTTTCGACCGACAAGGCAGTAAATCCTACCAGTGTTATGGGGGCTTCAAAAAGGCTGGCAGAGATGATTATTCAACATATGAATCAAACGAGTAAAACGACCTTTGTCGCAGTGCGATTTGGCAATGTCCTAGGTAGTCGAGGCAGTGTGATTCCATTATTTAAAAAACAAATAGAAAAGGGAGGCCCGATTACGATTACCCACCCAGATATGGTTCGTTATTTCATGACGATACCAGAGGCATCCCGACTAGTGATGCAAGCAGGTTCCCTTGCAAAGGGCGGTGAGATTTTTGTGTTGGATATGGGAGATCCCGTCAAAATTGTCGATCTAGCAAAAAATTTGATTAAGCTTTCCGGGCATAGCCTGGAGGAAATAGAGCTGGAATATACGGGTGTTCGCCCAGGTGAAAAGCTGTATGAAGAGCTGCTACTCGCTGATGAAGTACATGAGCAGCAGGTATACCCGAAAATATACATTGGTAAAACAACGACAATTCATGTAGATACCGTTATTGATTTGATTGCTTCCTATCAAACGATGGAGAAGTCTGAGCTGAGGAATGCTTTGATTGCTATTGCGAATCATGCAATCGTCCCGGAACGACAAACGGTAATGACTGTGTAGATGTTTGCATGGAATGTAATAAAAAAATGGAAGGATGTCATAGATGAGAATAAAAAAAGCAATTATTCCTGCAGCAGGATTAGGAACAAGGTTTTTACCAGCTACAAAAGCAATGCCAAAGGAAATGCTGCCAATTGTCGATAAACCAACCATTCAATACATTGTGGAAGAGGCAATTGCTTCTGGTATTGAAGAAATATTAATTGTTACAGGTAAGGGAAAACGTGCCATTGAAGACCATTTCGATCATTCCTATGAGCTGGAACAAAATCTACTGGAAAAAGAGAAGTTCGATTTGCTGCAAGAGGTACAAAAATCTTCCAATATGGTTGATATCCATTATATTCGCCAAAAGGAACCAAAGGGACTTGGGCATGCGATTTGGTGTGCGAGAAAATTTATTGGCAATGAGCCATTTGCTGTACTGCTTGGCGACGATATTGTGCAAGCAAATACACCATGTCTAAAGCAATTAATTGATCAATTTAATCGCTTTAATGCGTCTGTGATTGGTGTTCAAGCCGTAAAACAGGAAGAGGTAGGACGCTATGGCATTATTGATGGCAGTATGATTTCCGACCGATTCTATCATGTGCATGGCATGGTGGAAAAACCACAGCCAACAGAGGCACCTTCGAATTTGGCCATTTTGGGAAGGTATATTTTAACACCAGGTATTTTCGAAATGCTTGAAAGTCAACAGCCTGGGGCCGGTAATGAAATACAACTGACAGATGCCATTGCACGTCTTAATCAGGTAGAAGCTGTCTATGCATATGATTTCGAGGGAACACGTTATGACGTTGGAGAGAAAATGGGTTTCATTCAAACAACAATTGAGTTTGCGCTAAAGCGGGATGATCTGCGCAAGGATTTATTAGATTATCTATCTGAAACGATGGAGCGAGAAATGGCTAAATAAAATCCACAGATTAGGGTGGTAGACAGGGATGAAAAAAAAGATCTTGTTTTGTGCAACGGTAGATTACCATTTCAAGGCATTTCATTATCCGTATATGGAATGGCTGCAAGCACAAGGATGGGAGGTCCATGTTGCTGCCGGTGGGGAGATGGCTTTGAAATTCACTGACGTACAATGTCCTATTCCCATTCAACGCTCACCATTTTCTATGCAAAATGTGCATGCATACCGTCAATTAAAGCAATTAATAGCAACACATAAGTATGATATCATCTGCTGCCATACACCGCTTGGTGGTGCGCTGGCGCGTTTGGCGGCTAGGAAGTGGCGACAACATGGAACGAAGGTTATCTATACTGCACATGGTTTTCATTTTTGTAAGGATGCTTCATTTATGAATTGGTTGCTGTATTATCCAATCGAAAAATACTTGGCACTTCATACCGATCATTTGATTACGATTAATACGGAAGATTTTCAGCTGGCAAAGGGTCATCGTTTTCGGGCGCGGGAAATCGTCCATGTACATGGCGTTGGTGTTGATACCATACGTTTTCAACCAGTGGATGAACGGGTGAAACAAGATTGGAAGCAATCATTTGGCTATAAGCCAGATGATTTTTTATTATTTAATGCCTCTGAATTCAATCAAAATAAAAATCAGCGTTTTCTATTGTATGCACTTGCCCAATTACAACAGGAGCTTCCCGGGCTGCCAAATATAAAGCTGCTGCTGGCCGGGGAAGGACCTTTATTAGAAGCATGTCAGCGACTAGCGGTTGAACTTGGTATTCATCATATGGTTGATTTTCTTGGATTTCGTAATGATATTAGTGACATGCTGCCAGGATGCGATGTAGCTGTAGCTTCTAGTTATAGAGAGGGTCTCCCTGTTCATTTGATGGAGGCGCAAGCATGTGGATTACCTGTTGTTGCTACAGATAATCGTGGACATCGGGAATTGGTTGTACAAGGAAAAAATGGATGGTTAATCAAGCGAAACGATGTAGCCGATTTTGTTGTGAAATTGAAAAAACTTGCGACGGAGCCAAACAGGAGAAAACAAATGGGGATATATGCTCGACAGCGAATTCAAACGGGCTATAGCCTGAACCGGGTCATGCAACAGCGATTACCAATTTATCAGACATATATGCAGCAAACGAGCGAGCAGAAGGAGGTATCCTTATGGGCGGCCCATTAAGGGTTTTGCATGTAGTGGTGAATATGAATCGCGGTGGTGCGGAAACCTTAATCATGAATTTATATCGCAATATGGACCGGAATCGGATTCAATTTGACTTTCTTACCTGTCGGGATGGTGCATATGATCAGGAAATCCAAGCATTAGGCGGAAGACTGTATCAGATTCCTTACGTTACGGACATTGGCCATAGCGCCTTTTTGAAAAAGGTATGTCACTTTTTACAAATGCATCCACAGTATAAGGTTGTTCATTCCCATTTAGATAAGATGAGTGGGATTGTGTTACAGGCTGCAAAACGCGCAAAAGTGCCCATTCGTATTGCGCATAGTCATAATACGGAAAGCGAGGGAGGTTTGGCCGCCAAGCTGTATAAATGGTATGCAGGCAGCCTCGTTCAAGGAGCGGCAACACATTATTATGCTTGCTCTGATCAAGCAGCTAAATGGATGTTTGGTGCGAAAGCAAAACAAGCCAGCATATTGAAAAATGGGGTAGACGTGGAACAATTTCAATTTTCGGAAGCGAATCGAATACAGATGAGAAGGCTGCTTGATATTGCTTCTGATCAGTTAGTCGTTGGGCATGTTGGACGTTTTAATCGACAAAAAAACCATTTATTTTTACTTACTATATTTGCTGAAATAATTAAAAAGCATCCCAATGCCATACTATTGCTAATCGGGGACGGGGACCAGCGCGTCAAGATCGAACAACGAATAAATGCCCTTGGATTAGAATCACAAGTTAAATTGCTCGGCATCCGGGATGATATAGCGGAACTATTACAGGCAATAGATATATTTATCTTTCCATCTTTTCATGAAGGGCTTCCGGTGACATTAGTTGAAGCACAAAGTGCCGGTCTTCCCTGTCTCATTTCGAATCGTATCACATCTGAAGTGGATCTAGGGATTGGTTTGCTGCAGCAGTTGCCGTTGAGCGATCCGGAACGATGGGTAAGTGCTGCTGTTCAGCTGCTCCGAAATCAACCCTCACGTTACATTCATCCGCAACAGGTTGAAAAACAGGGCTATGACATTAAACGGACTGCCAAGCTGGAAGAGCAAGCCTATTTAAGATTGGGGGAGGCGACATGATGAAGCGATTAACAATTTTTACACCGACATATAATCGGGCATACTGCCTCCCGCGCTTGTATGAAAGCTTATCGAAACAAACGGTTCAAGCATTTATTTGGCTTATTATCGATGATGGTTCAACAGATGATACAGCTTCTCTTGTGCAAGGGTGGATGGATGCTGGAAAGGTAGATATACGCTATATCAAGCAATCAAATCAAGGGATGCATGGGGCGCATAATACCGCTTATGCACAAATTCACACGGAACTAAATATGTGTATCGATTCGGATGATTATGTACCCGTGGATGCGGTAGAAAAAATCATTCATTTTTGGGAGCGGCATGGGTCTAATGAGGTGAGTGGTTTGGTTGGGCTTGATGCCGATACAGATGGGCATATTATTGGAACCGAACTACCATCCAACTTGGAACGTTCGACCCTTTTTGATCTATATGCCAGGTATGGCGTAACAGGAGATAAAAAACTTGTTTATCGTACCGAGTTAACGAGGCGGTTTCCTTATCCTCAATTTAATAATGAAACCTATGTTGGACTTGCATATAAGTATTACCGTTTGGACATGGAATATGAATTACTACTCCTGAATGAGGTGCTCTGTCATGTGGAATATATGGCTGATGGCTCGTCCAATAATATGCTGCATCAATACCGTCGCAATCCGCGGGGGTTTTCTTTTTATCGTATAGAATTAATGAAATTACCGTTCGGGAGTAAATGGTTTAAGCTGCGACAGGCAATTCATTATGTGTCCAGCAGCATCATAGGTAGAAACAGACATTTTCTACAACAAACACCTCAAAAGGGATTAACCTTGCTGGCGCTTCCTTTTGGGTTCCTGCTTTATCTGTATGTCATGATGAAAACTAGACCTGCATAGTCCTGTGAAGTATGGAAAGGGATAATGATATGAGCCTATTATGGATGAATCTTCTTATCGTATTTAGCTTTGCGTTTCTGTCGAGATGGATTGCGAGACCTACACCATTAGGTGCAGCCGTACCTATTCGACCGAATAAACTATTCGTATTTGGCTCATTGGCATCCTTGGTGACGGTCTCGGGCTTACGTGCCAATATTGGTGATACGTATTTTTACAAGCATGCATATGAATCTAATGATTTTACATTGGAATATATCCTATCGGAAAAAGATATTGGATTTGGTTTCTTGCAAATGGTGCTGAAGCAATTTTCAGACGATCCGCAGCTTATGCTATTTGTCACTGCGCTGGTTACAAATCTACTAATAGTTATCGTGTTTTATTATTACTCCAGAATGATAGAGATTAGTCTCTGTGTCTATATTACTGGTGGGCTGTTTCTTGTATCGATGAATGGGATACGACAAGTATTGGCTGCAGCAATTGCATTTACGGCCATCCGTTTTTTGATTCAAGGCCGGTTTTTTCCATTTGCATGCATTGTGTTGCTGGCATCGTTATTTCATCAAACGGCATTGATATTGCTTGTGCTTTATTTCGTCGTACGTTTTCCGGCCTGGTCACGTGTTTCGATTGGTTTATTGGTATTATCCGTTTTTATTGTAATTGGATTTGATTATTTTTCCGCGCTGCTTTTTTCAGCAATCGAGGATACACAATATGGGCATTATAAGGATTTTCAGGAAGGCGGTGCAAGTGTTTTACGTGCTGTTGTGTCTGCCATTCCCCTCATCATTGCCTATCTTGGCAGGGAAAAATTGAAGGAAATATTTGAGGACAGTGATTATATCGTAAACATGGCTTTACTTGGTTTCGTGTTTATGGTGATCTCTACACAAAATTGGATATTTGCCAGGTTTTCTATTTATTTTGAGCTGTATCAGTTAATTTTAATAGCCTGGGTTGTCAAGCTGTTTCATAAACGGGATGAACGGGTCATTTATTATGGCATTCTCGTTTGTTATGCGGCTTATTTTTATTTTGAATCAGTCATTAGCTTACAAATTCAATACCGCAGTGATTTTCTATCATTTTAGGGGGTGGTCATTTGGCAATACTTGTAACAGGTGGTGCAGGATATATTGGTAGTCATACGTGTATCGAGCTGCTGCAGAAGGGTCATGACATTGTTGTGATTGATAATTTTTCCAATAGCAAGCAAGAGGCATTGCGCCGGGTATCCCGTATTACTGGAAAAACCTTTCCGATTTATGCTGTTGATCTATTGCAAAAACGTGATATTCAAAAGGTATTCGCAGCTCATCCTATTGATGCTGTCGTTCATTTTGCAGGGTTAAAAGCAGTAGGTGAATCGGCGTTATTCCCATTGCGATATTTTCAAAACAATGTCACAGGTACGGTTAATTTATGTCATGTCATGATGGAATTCAATGTGAAACGGCTCGTGTTCAGTTCCTCTGCCACTGTATATGGCGCAACCGGACAGATGCCGTTACGTGAAGATGCAGCTGTACACGCCATTAATCCTTATGGTCGAACGAAGCTGATGATCGAGGAGATATTGGCAGATGTATATGCGGCAAATCCAGATTGGAGCATTGTGCTTCTTCGTTATTTTAATCCAATTGGTGCCCATGAAAGCGGGGAAATTGGCGAAGATCCAAATGGTGTCCCAAATAATCTACTGCCTTATATGGCACAGGTGGCAATTGGTAATCGGCAGCAGCTATCCATCTATGGTGGGGATTATGAAACAAAGGATGGCACGGGTGTGCGAGATTACATTCATGTCGTTGATCTTGCAACTGGACATTTAAAAGCGTTGGAAAGGACTGTTCACATACCTGGCGTGCATACGTATAACTTAGGGACTGGAAATGGCTATAGTGTGCTTGAAATGGTCGCGGCCTTTGAAGGTGCATCAGGTAGATCAATTCCGTATATAATTACGAATCGAAGGCCTGGGGATGCTGCTGTCTGCTATGCCGATCCTAGAAAGGCTAAGCAAGAACTGGGCTGGCAGGCAATGAGAGGTGTAGAGCGGATGTGTATGGATACGTGGCGCTGGCAGGTTAAGAATCCGCATGGATATGAACGTAGTAGGATTTCTGCCAAGCATCTATCACATCCGTTATCGGAACTGTCCCTGCAAAAATAATCAACAGGTGACAGGATGGAGGAATGATATTGGTGAAACGGTTCCTAGATATGGTTGGTTCCCTTTTTTTGCTCATCCTAACCTTCCCGTTATTATTGGCTGCTGCCGGTTTGATTCGGTGGAAGATGGGCGCCCCCATTTTATATCGACAAATACGACCAGGTTTAAATGGAAAACCTTTTACGCTGTATAAGCTACGTACAATGACTGAATTATCCAATCAGCATGGGCATGTCTTGGATGACCATCAGCGCTTAACCGCACTTGGTAAGCTGTTACGTAAATGCAGTCTGGATGAGCTGCCACAGCTTGTTAATGTGTTGAAAGGAGAGATGAGCCTCGTTGGACCACGCCCACTTTTGCTGGAATATTTACCACTTTACACGGAAGCACAAGCAAAAAGGCATACGGTAAAGCCGGGGATAACTGGTTGGGCCCAGGTAAATGGGAGGAATGCCATAAGCTGGGAAGAGAAATTTGAGCATGATATTTGGTATGTCGAGCATGCGAGTATGTGGGTGGATTGTCGGATTCTTATGCTTACCTTAGTAAAGGTTGTGAAGCGGGAAGGAATTAGTGGGGAAGGCATGACAACCATGCAAAAATTTAAAGGTACAAGGGGTGGTGAAATGGGATGAGAATCATCATGTTAGGAGATGGTGGTCATAGCAAAGTCATTCAAAGTATGATTTCCCGATTACCGGACTACCGTATGATCGCTATTCTTGATGATAAATATGAATCAATTTTCACAGATGCGTATATTTTATACGGCCCAATCGAAACATTAAAAACAATTATAGATGAAGAGTGCCGGCTTGTATTAGCGATTGGCGATAACCAAACGAGAAAGCAAATCGCAGAAGCACTCGGTTTACCTTTGAAGCAATATGCTACCATTATTGACCCGTCCGCTGTGATTAGCAAAAGCTGCCTCATTGGTCATGGCACGGTTATCATGCCAAATACCGTCATGAATGCCAATGCAGCAGTTGGTAATCATTGCATTATCAATTCAGGTGCTGTCGTCGAGCATGATAGTGCAGTGGCTCATTTTTCTCATATTTCGCCTAATGCAACTTTGACTGGCAATGTCACGATCGGAGAAGGCGTACAGGTAGGGGCTGGAGCGACGATTATACCAGGAGTGGAGGTTGGAAAGTGGTCCATCATTGGTGCTGGATCCACACTTATCCGATCGCTTCCTTCCTATTGCAAGGCAGTAGGCAGTCCGGCAAAAATTATCGAGGAATCGATGAAACGAAGGATAGAAATTGTATAGAGGGAAGGTGGCCAAAGCATGGGGGAACAGAAGAAAATATATTTATCTCCTCCACATTTAAGCGGACAGGAAGCAGCCTATATGGAAGAGGCGATTCGATCCAATTGGATTGCGCCAGTTGGGCCAGATGTGGATGCGTTTGAAGAGGAAACAAAAGCGCTAGTGGGTGTAAAAGGGGCGGTTGCAGTTAGCTCTGGAACGGCAGCTATTCATCTGGCTTTATCCCTTCTGAATATCAAGCCAAATGATACGGTGTTTTGTTCGACATTAACATTTGTTGCAAGTGCCAATCCTATTTTATATCTGGGGGCAACACCTGTATTTATCGATTCAGAGCCGGAAACATGGAATATGTCTCCATTGGCCCTTCGTCGGGCGCTAAATGAAGCTTCCTTAAAAGGGAAGTTGCCTAAAGCAGTTATCGTCGTTCACTTATTTGGGCAAAGTGCCAAGATGGATGAAATTCGACTTATCTGTAACTATTACGATATCCCGGTAATTGAAGATGCAGCGGAATCGATGGGCTCCACGTATAAAGGGAAGGCGAGTGGAACGTTAGGTGACTTCGGTATCTATTCATTTAATGGCAATAAAATCATTACGACATCTGGTGGAGGTATGCTCGTTTCCGATGACGAAAAAGCAATCGAAAAAGCCCGGTTTCTAGCAACGCAAGCCAAAGAACCGGCTCCATATTATCAGCATAAAGTAGCGGGTTATAATTATCGCATGAGCAATCTTCTTGCAGCATTTGGCAGGGCACAGTTAAAGGTATTACATGATCGGGTCCAAGCAAGAAGGCGGATTTTCGATCGATATTGCCAAACACTAATTGATTTGCCGGGTCTATCCTTTATGCCGGAAATGGCCAAAACAAAATCCAATCGATGGCTAACGGCATTAACGATCAAGGAAAAATTGGCTGGCTTATCTTCCTGGCAACTGCTGGAGATATTACAGCAAGAAGGAATTGAGGCAAGGCTTGTTTGGAAGCCATTGCATTTGCAACCGCTATTTAACGAGATGGCTTACTATCCGCATGATGATGAGGATCAGCATGTTGCTGCACAACTATTTCAAACAGGGATATGTTTACCTTCTGGTTCCAGTTTGACAACAGAACAACAGGATCGAGTCATCGCTGTAATTCGCAGTGCATTTCATCATGTTAACCAGAAACGTTACTTCATTTTAGGAAAGCCTGGGGTATACGAATAATGATTGGAAAAAACATTTATCGCATTCGTCGTGAGAAAGGTATCACATTGTCGGCAGTGGCGGAGCAAGCGAATATTTCTAAATCATATCTTAGCAATTTGGAGCGCGGATTAAACCAAAATCCATCCATCTATATTATGAAAAAAGTTTCCCAAGCGTTAGATGTTGATTTACAAGAAATACTTGGTGATCGTTCGAAGCTACCGGAATCAGAGTGGCTAAATTTTGTCAATGAGCTGAAACAATCAGGGGTTAAGAAGGAACAGCTTCCTGCATATAAAAAGGTAATAGAATTTGTCAAATGGCAACAAGAAAACGAGCATCGGCAGAAACAAAAAAATGGCATATAAAGGAATGGAGTACATGAATGTGCAAAGACCAGCACGCATTCTCCATGTCGTAGGAGCAATGAATCGTGGTGGAACGGAAACGATGTTGATGAATGTCTATCGTGGCTTACGGCGAGAGAAAGTTCAGTTTGATTTCGTCTCATACAGTCATGAAGAAGCCCATTACGATGCTGAGATTAAAGCCCTTGGTGGACGCATCATACGCTTGAGAAAAACGATGTCCATAAAGGAACTCATCTGGGCAATCAAGACAAATGGACCTTATGAAGCAGTGCATGCCCATACACTCTTTCACTGTGGAATCGCCTCTTTAGCTGCATTTATGTGCCGGGTTCCAGTCCGTATTTCACATGCCCATACAACGGCGGATGAACAGGCTGGTAAGGTACGAAAAATCTATGGAAAGATAATGAGAAGCTTTATCCGGATATTTTCTACCAATCTGCTAGCCTGCAGTAATCAAGCTGGCAGTTATTTATTTGGAACAAGCAGGCTGGTGAAGCAAAAGTATAAGCATTTTCCAAATGTAATTGATTGTGCTCGATTTACGGAAGCAGATCTCGTGAAAACAGTGGAATTTCAGGCTGAAATGGGGTTAACCGATCATTTTGTCATTGGCCATATTGGTCGATTTATCGCCGCGAAGAATCATCTATTTTTGCTGGCCATTTTACAGGAGCTCATTCAGAAATGTCCTACAGTGAAGCTTTTGCTGGTTGGGGATGGCGATTTACGGGCTGAAATAGAGGCGTATGCTGCTCACCAAGGTCTTACGGATTATATTGCTTTTGCTGGCATTCAAAACGATGTTGCAAATGCTTTACATAGTATGGATATATTTGTGTTTCCATCTATTTATGAAGGACTCGGTCTCGTGCTGTTAGAGGCACAAGCGAGTGGAAAGCTATGTTTGGTATCAGAGGCTATTCAGCCGGAAGCAGATGTTGGTTTAGGGTTGATAGATAGCTTGCCACTTGATTCAGGTGCGGCGAAATGGGCGGAAAGGATACTGGCGCTTAAGCCGAGCGACCACCTATCCAAAGAAAATATTACCCAAGCATTTGAGGAACGGAAGCTAACGATTTCCAACGGAGTAGCCACCTTACAGCAGCTATATCATGTGCAAGGAGGGACGGAAAATGAAACGGACGCTCATTGCCTCATTTGATATGGAGGTAGGCGGTGTGGAGCGTAGTTTAATCAGTATGCTGCAGCATTTGGATACGCAATTACATGAGGTAGATGTCATGCTCTACAGCCACAGTGGAGACTTTCTAAGTCAGCTTCCGGAAACAGTCTCCTTACTGGATGAATTGCTTCACTACAAGACCTTTCGTATGTCCATACCCTCCGTATTTAAATCTGGTTTATTTCATTTAGGATTGACACGCTTAGCAGCGAAGTATCGCGCGTCGCGTGGGAAAACTGCAGAACAAGGGTATCGGCAAATGCAATATATGTGGAAATATGCCCTGCCATTTTTACCGAAACTGGAACAAAAATATGATCTGGCGATTAGTTATTTATGGCCGCATTATATGGTTGCAGAAAAAGTGGAGGCAAAACTAAAAATTGCCTGGATACATACCGATTATTCAACGGTAGACACAGATATTGCCTTGGATTTGGCGATGTGGAAAAAATACGATTATATCATGGCAGTTTCCAAAGCTTGTCGCCAAGCATTTTTGCAAAAGTACCCCAGCTTGGACCACAAAGTAAGGGTAATGGAAAACATCTCCTCCCCGCATTTGGTGCGACAACAGGCCATGGAGCCCTTGGATGAAAGAATGCAGCGAGATAAACGCTTCAAGCTGGTTACAGTTGCAAGGCTTTCTTATGCGAAGGGGATAGACGTAGCCGTAGAGGCGATGCGATTATTAGTGGATGAGGGATATGACATCTCCTGGTATGTCATCGGCTATGGTGGTGAAGAAGCCAAATTAAAGGAATTGATCGCAGAACGAAAGCTGGAAAATCACTTCTTTTTGCTTGGGAAAAAGTTAAACCCCTATCCTTATATGCAGGCAGCCGACATTTATGTACAGCCGTCGAGATATGAGGGGAAGGCGGTCACAGTGGTCGAGGCGCAGCAATTAGGAAGACCGGTTATTATTACCGATTATCCGACTGCATCCAGTCAAGTGCGCGATGGTCAGGACGGGATGATTTGCCAGTCTAATCCAGCAGGTATTGCAGCGGGCGTTCGTTTACTTTATCATCACCGCTATTTAATGGAAGAGCTGGAGAGATGCTGCCAACAAACCAATTATGATAATAGCCATGAAATGGAGACTTTGTATGATCTATATAGAGAGGAGGCTGTCTATGCAACAGGGGACAGTTAGTGTAGTCGTTCCTGTCTATAAAGTGGAGGCTTATCTATCTCGTTGCGTTGACAGCATAAGGAATCAAACCTATCCATCTCTACAAATCATTTTAGTGAATGATGGCTCCCCAGATCGATGTGGGGAAATCTGTGAGGACTATCGTCAACAGGATCCACGTATTGAGGTGATTCATAAGGAGAATGGCGGTCTGTCTGATGCGCGCAATTACGGAATGGCAGCAGTAAAAGGAGAATATACATTATTTGTGGATAGTGATGATTGGCTGGCCCCCGACCTCATTGAGGCTTTGGTGCAAGTGAGCCAGAAGCAAGCGGCAGATGTGGTGCAGGCCAATTTTTATTATGCCTATGATCATCAGCTTATTCCTGCTTATCAGACAAAGGAAAAAGAAACGATACTTGGTCATGATAAGGTTATGGGTGCTCTCGTTGCCAATGAATTGGTGAAAAATTTTGCTTGGGGAAAGCTTTATCGAACAAAGCTGATTCGCGATATTCCATTTAAAGTTGGTGTGCTGTTTGAGGATATATTTTGGCAGCACCAGGTCATGCAAAAGGTTCACTGCTATGTGATGGTTCATCGTCCTATGATTTATTATTATCAGCGAGAGGATAGCATTGTTGCCTCCTACTCTATTCGCAACCTTGACATGATTCAAGGATTAAAGGAAAGACATCAATTTTTAGAAACATATTATCCGAAATTAGTGCCGGCATCCTATGTTCAATTATTGAAGGCGCATTTCATTCACTATCAGCTGCTGCTGCGCCATCATCGCAAGGATCCAAGGGGGTTATGTCGTAAGCAGCTTATCGCTTATATCCGCTCTCATGATCAGGAGTTGGAAGAAGCAGTAGCTGCCGATTCAACACTTCATCGTCAGCTAAGGCTGTTTAAATGGCATCCACTATTTTTTTTAAGTTATGTAGCAATCCAAAAAGGTATTCGTACGGTAACGAATTGGACAGATCGCAATCAACAGGAACGTTCACACACAACATAATCGGAATGGAGGGACGACGGACAGGTGAAGCAATTGATATATCGGCTATTCAGCACCCTTTTTCATTGGTTGCCCATCAAACAGAATAAAATCATTTTATTTAGCTATTACGGTAGTCAATACGGCTGTAATCCAAAGTATATTACGGAATATATGGTTCATCATGCAAGTAATCCATTTGATATCGTATGGGCCTTCCATGACCCAGAGCACAAGAAAACGCCAGCTGGCATTCGTAAAGTAAAAACGATGTCCTGGCGTTATTTTTATGAACTGGCAACTGCAAAGGTGATCATCACGAACTATCGAATGACAACCGGCTTTCGAAAACGAAAAGGGCAGTATTATATTCAAACATGGCATAGCTCGCTCCGATTGAAGAGGGTGGAGATGGATGCGCTGGAATCATTGCACCCGGCCTATATCAAACAAGCAAAGCAAGATGCAGCAGCATGTGATTTATTATTGTCTGGCTGTACCTTCAGCACGCAGATTTTTCAGCGTGCTTTTTGGTATGCGGGTGAGATTGCTTCGTTTGGGACACCGAGAAATGATTTACTGTTACGGCCAGACCCGGGAAAACGACATGATATTCTTCAGCAGCTTGGTATACCGAAGCACCATCAGATTGCGCTTTATGCACCGACTTTTCGCAAAGGGAACAGCTTGACAGCGTATCAGTTGGATTATCAGGAGCTGCGACAAGCTTTAGAGAAGAAATTTGGTGGTTCCTGGACGGTTGTAACACGTTTTCATCCCCATCTGATTCCGCAAATTTCAAAGCTTGTAAAGACAAGGGAAACGACAGATGCCACAACGTATGATGACATTCAGGAACTATTATTTGCAAGTGATGTACTGGTGACGGATTATTCATCACTTATGTTTGATTTTGTCTTGACGAAACGGCCTTGCTTCTTATATATGTCGGATTTGCAGCAATATGTGCAACACGATCGTGCGCTTTACTTTAAGCTATCAGAACTGCCTTTTCCACAGGCGTGGGATCATACCATGCTGAGGCAGCAGATTCAAATGTTCCAGTATACATCCTATCAAAGAAAAATTGCTGCCTTTCAGAATCGAATTGGCTCCTTTGAATCGGGGAGCGCAAGTGAACAGCTCGTTCATCATATTGAAGCAGTATGTTATGGGCAGAAAAGGAGTGGTAGACGTGAAGCGATATAAAGTTGGTTATACTACAGGTGTATTTGATTTATTCCATGTTGGCCATCTCAATATTTTGCGGCGGGCGAAGGAACAATGTGATTATTTAATTGTCGGAGTAAGTACAGATGAGCTTGTTCGCAGCTATAAAAATAAGCAGCCAGTTATACCATTTGAAGAACGGCTGGAAATTGTTGCAGGAATTAAATACGTTGATCATGTAGTTGCCCAGCAAACACGTGATAAATTTGCAGCATGGGAACAATACCGTTTCGATGCGATGTTTGTAGGTGATGATTGGAAAGGAGATGCGCTGTTCCAGAAAATGGAGCAACAATTCAAAGTCGTTCAGGTAGATATCGTTTATTTTCCATATACAAAAGGTGTGTCCTCTACATTGGTCAAGGAGAAGATGAAGGTATGAGGGGGAGAGGCATGCAACCCGTAGTTAGTGTTATTGTTCCGGTTTATAACGGAGAGCAATATTTATCTAAATGCATTGAAAGCATTATTTCACAGACATTCTCAGACTTAGAAGTGATTATTGTCAATGATGGGTCGACGGATAAAAGTGGAAAGATTGCCGATTACTATGCATCAAAGGACGACCGCATTAAAGTAATTCATAAAGAATTCGGTGGAGTTAGTTCTGCTAGAAATATGGGTTTGGGTGTTGCCAAAGGTGAGTACATCGGTTTTGTCGACGGAGACGATTATATCGATAGGCATATGTATGAAACTTTATATCAACTATGTAATGATTATCAGAGTGAGATAGCAATTTGTAATCTGGGAAGAGAAATTGATAATAGACTATTGAACAATGAAAAGGAGACTACAACGGTCCTTGAAATGAATCGAAAAACAGCTTTAAATGAGCTATTTAAAGGGGAACTTTATCGGTTTTCATTATGTAATAAGCTATTTCATTATAAATGTTTTAAAAATATACAATTTCCATATGGTCGAATTCACGAAGATCTCTCTACCACATACAAGCTGTTTGCTAACGCGACTAAAATTACCTTCATTAACTATACGGGTTATATCTATGTTAAAAGGCCAAATAGTATCTTAACTACAAGGTATGATGTTCAACGTTTAGATGCTTTTAAAGGATGGCAGGAAATTATCAACTTTATGGTTTTAAATTATCCCCAATTATCAACCCAGGTTTATACTTGTTATTTTTATAATTGTGTAGATCACATTTTTTATATACTTCATCAAGTTGAGGATAAGAATCATAAACGCACCTATCTACACGCTATACGTTTATATATGAGGGAGCATTTTAAACAGATTCATAAAAAAACTGTACTGGAATTTCAATATAAATTGTTATTTATGATGTTCAAGTACAATATTAGCTTACTTATTTTTGTTGAAAAAATCCGTGCCAAGCAAAGATTACTTAATACAGAAGGATAGTAGAAAAGTGTAGCAGAATTTGGGGGTGCTGATATATTGAAAAAGAAGCTGTTATTTGTCATTGATTCTTTGGATACTGCAGGGGCGGAGAAAAGTTTGGTTACGCTATTAAATCTACTCGATTATTCTAAGTATGATGTCGACTTACAGCTGTTTGCCTATGGCTTTCCACTGGAGGAGCTTGTGCCCAAGGAAGTGACTATTCTGCCGCCGATTGCCTATACCATTTTTGCACAGCAGGGGCTGTTGCAAGCGAGTGTGGAATCGTTACGTCACAGGGATTTTCGTATGCTGCAATCTCGGGTGAAATATTCTCTGTCCATTCGTAAGGGAGCACCGAATAATCCACAAAAGGCAATACTGTTCTGGCAGCACGCAGGTGCTATTATTGAACAAAATCAGCTGGCTTATGATGTGGCCATAAGCTATGCCCAAGGGGTGCCCACCTATTATGTGGCGGAAAAAGTCAAAGCACAAAAAAAGTATGCGTGGGTGAATGTGAGCTATTCTTATCAAGCATCAGATCGACAATTTCAACAGCCGTTTTATGAACGTTTCACTAAAATTATCGCTGTCTCCGAGTCAACAAAGTCTATGCTAGCTTATGCTTTTCCGGATTTGACAGGTAAATTAGAGGTGATTCACGATATTAATAACCCGCAGTTTATTGAGCAAATGTCAAAGCTGGGCGTTGGTTTTGATGATGGATTTGATGGAATTCGAATATTAACCGTAGGGAGATTAGCTAATCAAAAGGGCTATGATATCGCAATTGATGCGTGTAGACGGTTGAAAGAACAAGGGATTCACTTTCGATGGTATGTGCTTGGGAAAGGACCATTAGAAGCAGAAATTAAGCAATGGATTAAGGCGTATGACCTGGAGAATCACTTTGTATTACTTGGGGTGAAAGCCAATCCATATCCTTATTTTCGGGATGCCACCTTTTATGTGCAAACATCACGATTTGAGGGATTTGGGCTGGCGATTGCCGAGGCAAGAATGCTAAATATTCCTGTTGTAACAACAAGATTTGATGCCGTTTTTAATCAAATGCGGAACGGAAAAAATGGTCTGGTCGTAGACATGAACGGAAAGGCCGTGAGCGATGGAATTATCCAACTGCTTCAGCAACCAGAATTGAAAAACCAAATTATGCATTATTTACATCAAGAAAAAAAGGGAAATATAGAAGAAATGAATAAATTTTATCAGCTGATTGGCTGAAGGTGATTGATAATGAAGCAAAAAATATTATTCATGATCATTGACATGAATATTGGCGGTACTGAAAAAGCATTATTGAACATGATTGCGGAAATGCCCGCGGATCAATTTGAGATTACAATTTTGATGCTGGAAAAGCGTGGAGGATTAATGGGTTTTATTCCAGATCATGTGCAGGTAGAGGTGTTGGAGGGTTATGCAGATGTAAAGGAAGCCTGGAATCATCCACCACTTCAAACGAGCATCAGCCTTGTGAAGCGACGAAAGCTATTAAAAGCTGCTGGCTTTATGCTGACATATATGCTTGGACGGGTGACCCGAAATAAACGGGTCTTTTTTAATTGGCTGCTAAAGGATATACCAGGTCAACAGATAGTCTATGATACTGCAGTTGCCTATGCAGGGCCAATGGATTTCATTAGCTATTTTATTGCCTATAAAATAACAGCAAAGAAGAAACTGCAATGGATTCATTTTGATGTGACGAAGATTGGTTTCGATCAAAGCTTTGCAAAAAGGAATTATCCATCGTTTGACCGAATTTTTACGGTATCCAACGAAGGGAAGGAAAAGCTGCTTCAGCTAATGCCTTCCCTTCATGAGAAGGTAACTGTTTGTACGAATAGATTATCTAGTGAACAAATAATCAATCAGGCTGAACAGGAAATTTGTATGGCAGATGGCTTTTCAGGAACAACCATTTTGACCGTTGGAAGATTATCGGAAGAGAAGGGGCAAGATCTAGCTATACAGGCAATGGTCAAACTATTAGAAATGGGTCATAACGTGCGATGGTATTGTGTTGGAGAAGGCCCATTTCGTGGATATTGTGAGACTTTGATTGAGAGGTACTCACTGAAAAGCAAATTTTTTCTGTTGGGTGCGCTAGCTAATCCATATCCATTTATGAAAGCATGCGATATATATGTCCAGCCATCCAGACATGAAGGGTACTGCATTACGCTAGCGGAAGCAAAAGTTTTTCATAAACCAATTGTAACGACCAACTTTACCGGGGCAAAAGAACAAATTATAGATGGGCGGACAGGAATCATTGTGGAGCCTGACGTTAACAGTATTTCCACCGCCATCCATTCCTTGCTTGAAGAACCGGAAAAAAGAAAACGGCTCACCCGTCATTTGTGCGAAGAAGAAGTAATAGCTGCTAAACAACAAAGCAGCAATATCATTGGTGTATTCACATGAATACGGTCGAACAGTTTTTTATTAAATAAAATATAATTCACTAACAGATAATATTGTATTAATATTTATATCTTTTATCCCCACTTTAGCTCTCCTCACTAAGGAGTGAGGCAATATTTTTAGACAGAAAGGTGAGAGGTGTGAAACATACCATAACTGCCTTAATGCGGTTTTTTAATAAAAAAGAAAAGAAACGATTGCTGCTTCTGTTATTTATGATGGTTTTCGCTGCTTTGTTTGAGACGCTTGGAATAGGCTTAATTGTACCGTTTATTGGCATTGTAACCAATCCAGAGATGATTTTGGAAAATAGAGGACTACATGTGGTGTATCAATTTTTACATTTTCAATCGACAACCGCATTTACTGTATTTGCTGTAGTTTGTTTATTATTGGTGTTTTTATTGAAAAACCTTTATCTCATGTTATTTAACTATGTTCAATTAAGAATCATATTAAACCAGCAAGTAAAGTTATCCCGGGAATTGTTCAAGGCATACTTAATTAAACCATACACCTTTCATTTACAGCGTAACTCAGCTGAATTACTACGGAATGTTAATCAAGAGGTACCAAACGTTTTCCAAGGGATCATCATGTCCAGCTTTCAATTATTTACAGAGCTGCTCGTCATTGCCTGTATTATGATATTGCTCCTTATCGTATCACCTGTTGCGACCTTAACAGCATCTGTTTTATTAGGTGGCAGTGTGGTTGTTTTTTTCACAATCCTACGTAAAAAAATCAGTGCACTTGGAAAAGAGCAGCAGCGTGTGAGTGGTGCGATGATTCAATGGGTAAACCAAGGTCTTGGAGCTAGTAAAGAGGTAAAAGTATCTGGTAAGGAACGGTTTTTTATTCAAGCATACACAAGTCAAAACCAGGTAAGGGCTAATAATAGCAGGTATATGAAAATGCTGGAGCTAGTGCCAAGATTGTTTATTGAAACATTGCTCGTGTCAATTGTCCTGATTACAATGCTTATTATTGTGTTTCAAGGAACGAGTACAAGTGAGCTTATATCTACCATGGCATTATTTGCAATGGCTGCTTTTCGACTCATGCCGTCCATCACAAGGGTGGTCGCTTTAATAACTACGATTCGATATAGTCAGCCATCTTTAGCGGTCGTGTATGCGGATTTATTTCATCATGATAGAGAGGAGCCAATCAACAAGCAGCCGACCATCATCAACTCCAGGGATAAAGCGTATCGAGATGCAATCCGTTTACAGCATGTTCATTTTCGTTATCCTGGCCAAATGGCTTATGCAGTAAACGATATTTCCTTAACCATCCCAATTGGGCAATCCGTTGCGTTTATTGGTGAATCCGGTGCTGGAAAAACCACATTGGTGGATACCATTTTGGGACTGTTCCAACCCGAAAAAGGTGCTATAACAATTGATGGGATTGATTTGCAGGAGCAGCTGCCTAAATGGCGACAAAAGATTGGCTACATTCCACAATCTATTTTTCTATCAGACGATACGATTCGTGGTAATGTTGCCTTTGGAATTAATAGGGATGAAATTGATGACCAGGAAGTTTGGCGAGCGCTGGAGCAGGCACAGCTAAAAACGTTTATTAAGGAGTTACCCGATCAGCTGGATACAGAGGTTGGTGAACAAGGGGTTCGGCTTTCAGGCGGACAGCGGCAGCGAATTGGTATTGCACGGGCACTTTACCATAATCCGGAGATATTATTTATGGATGAAGCGACATCAGCGCTTGATCATGAAACAGAAAAAGAGATTATGCAGGCGATTGATAGCTTGAAGGGAGAGAAAACCTTCATTATT
This sequence comes from Ornithinibacillus gellani, assembly GCF_003730295.1. Taxonomy (GTDB): domain Bacteria; phylum Bacillota; class Bacilli; order Bacillales; family Amphibacillaceae; genus Ornithinibacillus_A; species Ornithinibacillus_A gellani. The sequence continues at coordinate 39,004 of NZ_QTSZ01000041.1, read as the reverse complement.
ATTGCCCATCGGTTAACGACCATTGAGAATTGTGATCTTGTCTTTACAATCCATAATGGAAGGTTGGTAAATAGGAAGGAAGGCGGTGCAAAACAATCCGTAATGTAAGATTATAGAAAGGAGGAGGACGATGAACCCTCACATTAGTATCATCGTACCGGTATATAATCTGAAGTCACTGCTCCCAAGATGTGTAGAATCCATCCTGGCCCAAACCTTCACTGATTTTGAATTAATTCTGGTGAATGATGGTTCCACAGATGGAAGCGGAAATCTATGTGAAAGGTATGCAGAGCAAGATAAACGAATAAGGGTGATTCATAAAGAAAACGGCGGAGTTGCCTCTTCCAGAAATATTGGTCTGCAGGCTGCCAGTGGAGCATACATTGGGTTTGTGGATAATGATGACCATATCCATCCTGCCATGTTCGAAACCTTATATCGACAAGCCAAAACAGATGATGCTGATATGGTTATCTGTGACTATATAAAGCTTTTGGAAGACGAACAATCAATGGAAACACAGGTAGACCCAAATGCAGTTGTCGAACATTTTGATTCCACCGCAGCTTTGCAACAGCTGTATGAACCAAATGCGATTACTTATATTGTGCCCTGGAATAAGCTGTACAAAAAACATCTATTCAACGATATCACCTATGAACATGGCTTCATTTGTGACGATGAAACAGTTATCCATCAGCTATTATATCGGTGTAGGAAGGTATCCTATATCCAAAAAGGGCTATATTATTATGTTCAAAGGAATGATAGCCAGTCACAAATAGTATTAAAAAAAGAAATTCTACAAGGTGTATATGCATATAAAAATAGAGAGGTTTTTTTTAGAAAATTAAAGGAAAAAAACTTACATCAGTTGGCATTATTGGCTTTTGAAGAACGTTTTTTTCGTTTTTATATTTTTGCCAAATCAACCTTACCCGATGCGCAATCAGAACTGAAAAAAATGAAACGGACTTTTAACCGAAGTCTGTTTTTTTTATGGCTGCATCGGGAAATGGGCTGGCGCAAGAAAATAATGTGTACCTTGTTTTTCATTCATCCGTCTCTTTATGAAATGTTGCGGACCTACAGGGAGAGGAGAAACGCATCCCGTGCATAGGTTATGCATAGAACAGAAGAACACATATGTTAATATATGACACTTTGAGGAGGACATGAACAATGAAAGGAATCATTTTAGCGGGTGGCAGTGGCACACGGCTCTATCCGTTGACGCGGTCGATATCTAAGCAGTTACTGCCAATTTATGATAAGCCAATGATTTATTATCCCATCTCCACGTTAATGCTGGCGGGGATTCGTGACATATTAATCATCTCTACACCAGAGGACACCCCACGTTTCCAGCAGCTGCTTGGCAATGGAGAAGAGCTCGGTATTTCCCTTCATTATGCTATCCAGGAGCAGCCGAATGGATTAGCGGAAGCCTTTATCATTGGGGAGGAATTTATCGGTTCAGATGCAGTTTGTCTCATCTTGGGAGATAACATATTTCATGGACATGAATTTACTTCCCACTTGGAGCGGGTACGGCATGAACTTCAGGGAGCGACCATTTTTGGCTACAATGTCAAGGACCCGGAGCGATTTGGGGTGGTGGAATTTGATGCAGCAGGCAAGGTGCAATCGATTGTTGAAAAGCCAGCCAAGCCAAAATCAAATTATGCAATTACGGGGCTTTATTTTTTGGATAATCGTGTTATTGACATCGCTAAGCGAGTACGCCCCTCCGAGCGAGGTGAACTGGAAATAACAGATGTACTACAGGAATATATGGTACTGGATCAGCTGCAAGTGGAGCTATTGGGTCGTGGATTTGCTTGGTTGGATACAGGCACCCATGAATCGCTTTTGGAAGCATCACAGTTTATTGAAATTATTGAAAAGCGTCAAAGATTAAAGGTTGCTTGTTTGGAGGAAATCGCATTTCATAAAGGATATATTTCGGAATCAGAGCTGCTTGCGCTTGCAGAGCCATTGAAGAAAAGTGCATATGGCCAGTATTTATTACAATTAGTCGACATGCATCGTCAGCAAGCTAAAGAACCACTAAGACTTGTCAATTAAAACCAGCATTTATCGGGATGCAAAAAAGGAGGTTCATATGAAAATCATCGATACAAAGCTTCCAGAGGTAAAAATCGTGGAACCCCGTGTTTTCCGGGATCACCGCGGTTTTTTTATGGAAAGCTATCATAAGCAGAATTTGGCTGTGCATGGTATAAACATGGATTTTATACAGGATAATCATTCCTTATCAAAAGAGAAACATGTATTACGTGGACTGCATTATCAGCTTCAGCCATATGCACAAACAAAGCTTGTCCGCGTTATATCTGGTGCCATTTATGACGTGGCAGTTGATATTCGTATGGGATCACCGACTTTTGGGAAATGGGTTGGTATCGAGTTAAGCGAGGATAATCATCGTATGCTGCTCGTGCCACAAGGCTTTGCACATGGGTTTTGTACGTTAACAGAAGACGTACATGTGCAATATAAGGTAGATGCATATTATGCTGCTGCCCAGGATAGAGGGATTCGTTGGAATGATCCAGCCCTTGCGATTGATTGGCCAACAAATGCACCTATGTTATCAGAAAAAGATGCCCGGCAGCCATTGCTTGCAGAATCAGAAAATCATTTCACCTATACACAGCGGGTCAGCCCATGAAGCATTATGATTACATCATTGTCGGCGGTGGAATCATCGGGTTATGCATCGCACGGGAGTTACGACTGCGTCTTCCGAGTGCATCCATTTGCTTATTGGAAAAAGAAGCAGATGTTGCTCGACATGCAAGCGGACGGAATAGTGGTGTGTTGCACGCGGGATTTTATTATACAGCAGATAGTTTGAAGGCAAGATTCACAAAAGAAGGAAATCAAGCGATGACGCGATATTGTGAAGCAAATGGTTTGCAAATAAATCGCTGTGGTAAGCTGGTTGTCGCTGCAAATGAGGGAGAATTGCAGGACTTGATGGAATTAAAAAAACGAGCTGATCGGAATGGCGTACAGTTGGAATGGGTTGATGCTATGGATATACAAGCGATTGATCCAAATGTCGCATCGAATCGATTGGCATTATATTCGCCAACAACTGCTTCTGTCGATCCTATCGAGGTGTGTCAGAAGTTGAAGCAGGAAGTGTTGTCGATGGGCGTAGAGATTGCTTGTCAAACAGCGTACGTCTCCCAAACGGTGAATAGGATAAAAACGAATCGCGGAAGTTATTCGTTCAGCTATTTTATCAATGCTGCTGGATTATATGCAGATCAGGTTGCGAAGGATTTCGGGTTTGGCTTAGATTATACAATGATTCCATTTAAAGGCATGTACATGACATACACTGGAGAAGCGACGGATATATCTACCAACATCTATCCTGTACCAGATTTACAACAGCCATTTCTAGGTGTTCATTTTACGAAAACGGTAGACGGTTCTATCAAAGTTGGTCCGACTGCAACACCAGCATTATGGCGGGAAAATTATGGCGGCTGGCAACGTCTGAAATGGAAGGAACTCTTCCGCATTGTTTGGGAGGAAGCGCGGTTATTCCTATCTAATTCCTTTCAATTTCGGACATTTGCTTTAGAGGAAATGAAGAAATATCGCAAAGCCTATTTTATTCAATTGGCTCGTTATATGGTAAAGGATTTGGATTGGCAGGCTTTTAAGTCCACGATTCAGCCTGGAATCCGGGCACAACTACTTCATCAAAAAACACGGCGCTTGGAACAGGATTTTATCGTGGAAGGGGATGGGCGATCTATTCATGTTCTGAATGCTGTATCACCCGGTTTTACTTGTGCGTTTCCTTTTACTCGTTATGTGGTGGATCAAGTGATGATCAAGCAGGGATTGAGGGAAAAAACATCAAAAGTGCAAATATCCTAGGGGGAGAGCATATGAAACATATTTTCGTAACAGGAGCGGGTGGCTATATCGGCAGTGTGCTTATACCGAAACTACTGGATAAGGGGTATAAAGTCACAGCGTTGGATCGTTTTTTCTTTGGAGAAAACAAATTAACGGCCCATCCGAGTCTAACTATTATGAAGCAGGATTGTCGGCAGATAAAGCTTTCTGACCTGGAAGGTATGGATGCAGTGATTGATCTAGTTGCAATTTCCAATGATCCGAGTGGAGAGCTGTTTCAAATGGTGACGAATGAAATCAATCATTTGGCCCGTGCGCGAACAGCAAGGCTGGCGAAACAGGCAGGTGTGAAACGTTATATACTTCCGTCTTCCTGCAGTATTTATGGCTTTCAAAATGAAGATACACCGATTACGGAAACCGCCAAAACAAATCCACTCACAACCTATGCAAGGGCGAATGAACGGGCTGAGCTTGCAGTGCTACCATTAGCTGATCAGGATTTTACAGTGACAGTGTTGCGGCAGGCAACTGTTTATGGCCATTCGCCACGGATGCGCTTTGATTTAGCTGTGAATGGGATGACGTATGGCGCATGGGAAAATGGTGTTATTCCACTGATGCGTAATGGTAAACAATGGCGACCAATGATACATGTATCCGATACGACGGATGTCATGTGTTTACTTTTGGAAGCAGAGGCACAAGTTATCAATGGCGAGATATTTAATGTTGGAACTGCATATGGGAATTATCAATTATTGGAGCTAGCAACAGAAATCGCCGACGTATTACCCATTTCAGTAGAAATAAAATGGTACGGGGATCCGGATCATCGTTCTTATCGAGTTAGCTTTGATAAAATCAAACAACGTCTAGGCTGGTCTGGGTGTTTTACAGCAGCGGATGGCGCCTTGGATATTTTTCAACGATTATCAGATGGAACCTTAAAGAAAACACCGGAAACCATCACACTTGATTGGTATCAACAGCTCGTCAAATGGCATGGAATCATTCAGCAAACGTCACAAAATGGTGGGATGTTGGAGCTGCAACCAAACGAAGGTTTAACCATATACCGGATGGGAACGAAGCAGCCATCTTAAAAAAGGATGAAGGAGGACATGTAAGTGGAGAAGGTAAAGGTAGGTATTGTTGGGACTGGGCTGATAGGTAAAGGTCTTGCTTTGGAAATCGCCAAGCAGGAGGATTTGGAGTTGGCGAGTGTGCTCACCAGACGTTCGATTGCCACGATGAAGGACTATCCATTTCCAGATGTATTGACGAATGATATGACCACGTGTATGGCGGCATGTGATTTAATTGTAGAGTGCAGTGGAGATGTTATTTATGGAACAGAAGTCATTGATCAGGCAATTACAGCCTGTCTTCCTGTTATAACGATGGACGCAGAGCTACAGGTAACGACAGGCTCTTACTTTGCAAGACGGGGATTCATTACCGAGGCGGAGGGAGACCAGCCTGGTTGCCTGGCATCTCTGCATGAAAATGTTGTCCAGATGGGTTTTAAACCATTGGTATATGGAAATATCAAAGGCTTTTTGAATGTAAATCCGTCCAAGGAGGATATGGCTTATTGGTCTGAACGCAATGGACTACGGATGGATATGACGACTTCTTTTACAGATGGAACGAAAGTACAAATAGAGCAAGCGCTTGTTGCCAATGGGTTGGATGCAGGAATTGCAGTGGATGGACTGCTTGCCCCAGAAGCGGATGATCTCAACGACGTTGGTAATGAATTGGCTGCAGAGGCAAGTCGATTAGGGCATGCAATATGTGAGTTTGTCGTTGCACCAAAAGCACCACCAGGCGTATTTATAACCGCAGCGCATGACAGTCGACAAAAGGATGTATTGCGTTACTTTAAGATGGGGGATGGTCCCTATTATACGATTTTGCAAAACTATCATTTATGCCATTTAGAGGTTGTCAAAACGATTCGCCGCGTCATTCACGGTGGGGGAGTCCTGTTAAATAATGGGAAGAACCCAACCATTAGTGTAGCGGCTTATGCGAAACGAAACTTAATGCCTGGTGAGGAAATTGATAAAGGGATTGGTAGTTTCCAAGTAAGGGGTGAGGCGGTACGTATGGCCAATCACCAGGAACATGTACCAATCGGTTTACTTGTGAATGCTACAATCAAACGAAAAATAGAAGCAGGAGAAATGCTTACGTTTGCTGATGTAGATTTGCCCGATAGCCTTGCCTTAACAGCTTGGAATGAAATTGCGAATCGTCAAACAATAAAACTAGTAAAGTGATGGAAGTCCAAGCACATTGTCATTGGCTGGAAGTTGAGTCGGGATGGGAAGAAAAAATATTTGTGAGAAAAGGATTGACGGCTGAAGAGAAAGATGGTAGTTTAGTCATAGGTAATAGTTCTCAATAAAGAACAAATAAAGACTTCAAATAAGAACAAATCATCATAATTATTTTTTTGCTATGTTTGTTCTTTATTAAGCACAAGTGGTGAGGAGGTAGGTAGGTGGGGGCGTTGATTGGGATTTATCGATGGAATCATGTACCAATTTGTTCAGCATCAGCAAATCATATGTTGAATACACTAGCTCGCTTCCCAGCAGATTCAGTCTCCACCTGGAAGAAGGAAAATATTTTTCTTGGTTGCCATCATCAGTGGATTACGACAGAATCGGTTGGGGAGCGCCTGCCATATTATGATTCGGAAAGAAAGCTGGCCATTACAGCTGATGCAATCATTGATAATCGGGTGGAGCTATTAGAGCGTTTGGGAATTAGGATAACGGAGCAATCGCATTATACAGATAGTCAATTGATTCTCCTGGCATACGCCAAATGGGGAGTAGAGGTTCCTAATTTTTTAATGGGTGATTTTGCTTTTGTGATCTGGGATGAAAAGGAACAGAAGTTATTTGGAGCTAGAGATTTCTCAGGGGCACGTACACTTTATTTTCATCATGACAATCGACAGTTGATGTTTGCTACACGGATGGAATCGTTGTTTGCTTATCCCGGTACTGAAAGGAAGCTAAATGAAACTTGGCTGGCCGAATTCATTGCTATCCCAACTATTGTAGAGGCCGTGGATATGCAGCATACCGTTTATCAGGATATCCATCAATTACCGCCATCACATTGCTTTACAGTTCAACAAGGAAAAATGACAATACAACGCTATTTCCGAATGACCATTCCGGAAACATTACAGCTTGCTACAGATGGAGAATATGAGGAGGCTTTTCGAGATGTACTGCGTAAGTCCATCCAAGTTCGATTACGTGCCAAAGGACATACAGCTGCACATTTAAGCGGAGGATTGGATTCGGGTTCAGTAGCCAGTCTAGCTGCCGAAACACTTCAGGGCAGGAATGAAGTGCTCCATACGTATAGCTATGTCCCGACTGCGAATTTTGTCGATTGGACCCCGTCTTATTATGAAGCAGATGAATCAAGCTATATTCGTGATACAGCAAGCTTTTCAGAGAATATTGCCATGCATGTAGAAGAATTCCCGGGGCAGAGTGCTTGGACAGGAATCGATGATTTTCTCGATGTAATGGAAATGCCATTTAAGTTTTTTAATAACACATTTTGGTTACAGGGCATTCATGAAAAAGCACGTGAACAAGGCTGCAGTATTTTATTAAGTGGTGCAAGGGGAAACCATTCCATTTCATGGGGATCGATGACGTTAACCTTTGATTATTATGCGAAATTGGCCAAAAGACTTCAATGGATAAAATTGTATCGGGAACTGGATGCTTATTGCCAACGATTTCATACGGGCAAGTCTGTCATGATCCCATTTGTTGCCAAAAGAATCTTCCACCGTTCCAAAGGTCTGGGATTATCTTCGCCTTTTCCCCGGTGGATTCATCGGGATTTTGCCCGGCGTACGAATGTTTATGAAAGGCTTGCTGATTATGGAATGGATATTTCTGGACATCCGCCGCTTCAGCTTGGTTCGTATCGAAATGCTTATTATCAACAGCTATTTGCCTGGAATAAAAGTGGGGTAGCCTGTACGAACCTGTCCTTAAAATATGGTTTATGGGATAGAGATCCAACAAATGATCTGAATGTGATTCGTTTTTGTTTATCCCTGCCAGAGGAACAGTATGCACGTGATGGCATGAGTCGATCCATTATTCGTCGAGCGATGCGAGGCTATTTGCCGGATCGGGTTCGTTTCAATCAAAGTAGTCGCGGACTACAAGGTGCTGATACGATACAGCGCATGCTCCCAACTTGGAATGTATTCTTATCTGAATTACATGAAATGGTGAAATATCCATGGTTACAAGAATTTGTAGATATGGATCAAATGGCAGCAGCAATCAAGCAATTGGGTGATACACCCCGACCGGAAATGATCTTTGAAGATGCACTTAAGCTGGTCACTCGCTGTCTGGTTGTTTATCGGTTTTTAAGCAGACTGGAAACAGGAAGGGGGTGATTCAGATGAAAACATGGGAAAAACCAGTATTGGAGATTTTGGATATTCGAATGACCATGAATGGACCAGGAAATGCCAATGCAGATTGTTTCGATGTTTCCGATGGCAGAGAGGAAACACATGAAGGACGTTCCAATGCAAGCTGCCTCGATAATGGTGCAAGCCCGTTTGATAGCTAGCTGTAAAACATGAGGTGCCCTTGTCTGTGGTGGATCAGATAAGGGCAAATTTGGAAAAGAAATGGAGTGGGATACCTATGCAAAGTTCGATGTACCAAGCCTTTGGATTAATATTGAAAAGCGAAATCATATTGCCGGAGCTTATTGTACAAGAAAGCAACAAGCCCGCCGATGTACAAATTGTTGTCTGCGATTTAACCAAACCGCAGTCCATGCTTGAAAGTCCGGGAGCTTTTGTGCAAGTGGAGGATAGCGGTGTATGGTTCCATGTACAAGGGATTGCTATTTACCAGATTTGTAACGGGAATGAGATTCGTGTCTCGCCATATTCAGGGGCAAAACAAGATCAAGTACGATTATTTTTACTTGGTACATGTATGGGTATCCTACTGCAGCAACGAAGGATTTTACCACTTCATGGAAGCGCAATTGTAATGGATGGGAAGGCATATGCGATTGTCGGCCATTCAGGTGCGGGGAAGTCAACCTTAGCAACGGCTTTGATGCGTCGTGGTTATCCGATGCTAAGTGATGATGTTATTCCCGTCAAGTTAACGGAAGCGCAGCATCCACTTGTGGCACCTGCTTATCCACAGCAGAAGCTCTGGAAAAAGAGTCTAGAGGCGTTTGATGTAGCAACGAATGATTTGCATCCCATTGTGAAACGAGAAGATAAATTTATCCTCCCTGTAAAGGCGGCATTTTATGATCAACCAATTGTGCTTGGTGGTGTGTTCGAATTGACCTGTCATGACCATCAAGGACTGGAGTGTGCGCCAGCTGTCGGACTAGAAAAGCTGCGGATATTGACTGAGCATACCTATCGACATTTTCTAGTGGGGCAGCTGGATCGGACAGCTTGGCATTTTCAAATGGCTGCAACCATTGCGGGCAAAATAAAGATGTATCAGATGAACCGTCCGGCGGAACCATTTACAGCGAATGAATTGGCGGAAATGCTCTTGGATACCATGAAGCAAAAGGAGATGACGATTTGATTAAGGAGTCAGGTATTTTATCACAGGTGATTGTCTGTCAGGCGAATAACCAGGTTGTCAGTGATATGGGTGGCGAAAAGGTGATGCTCAGTATCCAAAATGGAAAATATTATAACCTTGGTAAAATGGGTGGAGAAATTTGGGGACATCTGAAGCAACCCATCTCAATCGGTAAGCTGGTCTATCTTTTAATGGAAACATATCAAGTCAATCAAAAGGAATGTGAAACAGAGGTTGTGGCATTTTTAGAATTACTATTGAATGAGCAATTAATTGAAATTCATAAACATCCTAAGGTAGTTGACCATGAATAAGATAAGAGCATTTGCTGCGTTATCATGGCAAATGAAGGTTCTCCTTTTGGAAGCTTATGTATTCTTAGGCTGGGCGCGCTTGAAAAAGCAGCAGCCCTTCCATCAGGTTGCAGGAAAATTGGGAGAACCAATGACTGAATCCAGTTTGGCATACCATCCGGAAACAAAGCAATTGCTTGCCTCCATATCGGCTGCAATAGAAATGGCTAGTCGTTATACATGGTGGGAGAGTAAATGTCTTGTTCAGGCTTTAGCGGTCATCAACATGCTGAAGCGAAGAAAGATTCCGTGCACACTTTATCTAGGGACAGCGCGAGATTGTACTGGTGAGCTTGTCGCCCATGCTTGGGTACGTAGTGGTCCGTTCTATATAACGGGGCAGGCTGGGATGGAGCGCTACACGGTGGTCGGCCAGTTTGCTATTCAGGAAGATAGGTGGGGCACATCATGCAAAAGCTGTTAGATTGGAGCCGGGTGCCAAAAGAATTGCAATGGATGATGACTGTAATTCAGAAAGATGCGGTGCCTGACACACAAGAATTAAAATCATTCGATTGGAAGGATATACAAACGCTCGCTATCCACCACCGGTTGTATCCAATTCTTCAGCAACGATGGGCCGGAATCTTATTACCAAAAGCAATAGCACTATCGTTTAGCCGGGAGTATGAAAGAAATACATTCCGTATGCTGCGGTATCGTGCAGAGATGGAACAACTTGCAGCCTGTTTTGATGCCCATTCCACCAAGGCTTTATTTTTAAAAGGTCCTCATCTTGGTGAATACTTATATGGTGATTTATCCTTGCGTACTTCAGCTGACATTGATGTGCTCATCCCGCTCCAACAACTGGAAACAACGGAGCAGCTATTGTTGGAACAAGGTTATGTGAAGCATGAATATATAGATTCTGTACTAGGAGATTGGAAGTGGCGTCATCATCATTTTTCTTATTTTCATCCTGAACGTCATATTAAATTAGAGCTGCATTGGCGCTTGCATCCCGGACCTGGAAAGGAACCAAGATTTTCTGATTTATGGGAGCGTAAACAGGCCTGTGATAAGAATAGCAGGGCATGGATGCTTGGCAAGGAAGATTTGTTTTTATTTTTAATCATGCATGGTGCTCGCCATGGCTGGTCACGTCTGCGTTGGTTAATGGATATTCATCAGCTGCTCCAAAAGGATTTGGATTGGAGGCAGCTGGAGCAACGTATGAAGTACAACCATTATCGTCCAGCGGTGGCTCAAGCACTCATCTTACATGGGGATATTTTTGGCTTTACATACGCTGAGCCGTATTTCAAGCTGTATCCAGTTCATTCGAAAACGATTGCGCTTGCGCAACAAACAGTCTTTTACTTAGAGCAGATGGTTCATTTACATCGTTTACCATTGGAAAAATCAATTGCCCTGCATCATCAAAGAAATATAGCTTCACTACGGACATTTCCAATGAAAATATTATTTGCGAGTAGTCAATTATTTCCTTATCCTGCAGATGTTGTGACCTTTCCGCTGCCACAGCAGCTCCATTTGCTGTATTTTCCACTTCGTCCTTTCTTAATCATTTGGCGAAAACGTAAACGACGCACGAAAGGCAGGGGAGAAATGCATGAAGTAATGGGTTCAATGGAACAGGAAGGAAGCTGAAGGGAGGGGGCTGCATGCGTACCATATGGTATTTTATAAGACAGCTTCATGTTTTTTCTGGTAAAAAGCTTTATATCAATCTAGTCGCCATGCTCATCATTAGTTTATTGGAAGGGGTTGGAATTGTCCTATTGATCCCGATGATTGGCATGACCGGCCTTGTAGAAATGGATACAGGTGGCACACCATTGACGGGGTTATTTGAAACATTTCAACTTATTCCTGCTGCCTATGGATTGCCGATTATATTATCTATATATGTAGTGATTGCTGTTGGTCAGAACGTATTACAACGCAGCATTATGGTTAAAAACGCAGCTATTCAACATTGTTATTTTCGTCATTTACGTATGGAAACGTATCATTCCTTACTTCATGCCAATTGGGATTTCTTTATAAAACGGAGAAGCTCTGATTTGATTCACTTAATGACTGGAGAAATTTCAAGAGTCGGCACTGGTGCCTATGCGATTTTGCAATTTATGTCTTCTTTTATCTTCACTTTGATACAAATCGGTCTGGCTCTATGGTTGGCGCCAGGTATCACGCTGATGGTGCTTTGCTTTGGATTGGTGTTATTGTTTTTTAATCGTATCTTTCTAAAGCGTTCGCTTGCCTTAGGTGCCTATAATTTTGAACTTGGTAAGGATTATTTGGGTGGTTTAACAGACCAAATCAATGGCATGAAGGATATCAAAAGTAACACACTGGAAGCATCGCGTGCTGCATGGTATGAAGATATTACTGCGAAAATGCGTGATCAGCAAGTTCATTATACAAGGCTTAAGACGATGTCACAGATGTATTATAAAATTGCTTCCTCTTTATTAATTGCATCGTTTATCTTTATTGCTGTTACTGTATTTCAGGCACAAGGTATGCAGCTTATTCTAATTATCATTATTTTTTCCAGACTTTGGCCCAGTGTGACTGGCATACAGCATCATCTGGAACAAATTGCTTCTACGCTGCCTTCGTTCCAGGCGGTCCGTAATCTGCAACAGGAAAGCAGGCTGGCACGGGAGTTTCAGCGCACTGATTCTGATGTGGACAAGAGGTTAACCATGCAACAAGAGCTGATCTGTCATGGGGTTTCCTTCCGTTACAACAAGCAGGAGGAAAGATATGCGTTAAAAGATATTCATTTCTCTATACCTGCAAATCAGATGACTGCAATTGTTGGTAGATCAGGAGCAGGAAAAAGTACATTAATTGATTTGGTGATGGGATTGAATCATCCAGAATCTGGAGCAATTCTTGTTGATGGGAATAGATTGACGAATGACGCGTTGCCTGCCTGGCGACGTTCCATCAGCTATGTGCCGCAGGAGCCATTTTTGTTTCATGCAAGTGTTCGTGAAAACATGCTGCTCGTTGCACCGCAGGCTACAGAGGAAGAACTGTGGGAGGCATTGGCATTTTCATCTGCGGCAGATTTTGTCAAACAATTACCACAAGGATTGGATACGCGTATTGGTGATCGCGGCATCAAGCTCTCCGGTGGGGAGCGGCAGCGGCTTGTATTGGCAAGGGCTATTTTGAGAAAGCCAGCAATGCTTGTACTAGATGAAGCGACAAGTGCATTGGATACGGAAAACGAGGCACATATTCAGGAAGCCCTGGAAAAACTGCATGGAAAAATGACTGTGTTAGTCATTGCACATCGATTATCCACCATTCGTAATGCAGATCAAGTCATTGTTTTGGATGAAGGGAAACTGATGCAAGCAGGTGGCTTTAATCAGTTAAAGCATGAAAAGAAGGGGATTTTTCAAACACTTCTGCAAAGCCAACTGGAGGTAGGAAATAATTAGGTGGGAAAGGGGCAGCATGCTAAAAAATTTAAAACAAATACGCTTAGGGGTGCTGATTGCTACAGCTCTCGTCTGCGGATTGATTCTGTGGGAGAATAATCGTATCCACATCGAAAAAGAAATCATTTATATAGCTGATTTGCCGGAGGACCTGGAGGGTTTTACCATTCTTCAAATTACCGATTTACATGAAAAACGATTTGGTAAACAACAACAACGCTTATTAAAGAAAATAAATGCAGTAGCCTATGATGTTGTTGTGATAACGGGAGATATGCTACATCGGCCGGATAGCACGCATACAGCACCGTTTTACGAACTGTTGGAGGGCTTATCAAGGGAAACGCCGATTTTATTTGTGAAGGGAAATGCGGACCCATTCAGCTATGCAATTGAACCTGCATTTGGAAAAAGTGATTTTATCAAAGAAATAGAAAAACGCGGTGCGACACTATTGGAAAGCTATTACACGATGGAACGTGAACAATCAGCAGTTCAATTTGTCTATTTTGATTTTGCTGTTGCAGCGGACCCTGAGGTGATTGGACGTGTGAATGGTACATTCCATTCTCAGCATGCGGAGCAACCGGACTATCGGGAATATCAAAAGCAATTATGGGATGCCATGCAAGCGGCTGCTATTTTTGATAAGGAGAATCAGGTTGTTGTAGCATTGAATCATTTTCCGATTGTGGATGCCCGTGTGGATTATATCAAAGAAGACCCACTTACGGAATGGCATCATTATGATTTAATTATCGCCGGTCATTATCATGGTGGACAAATTCGGATCCCTTTTTACGGTGCGATGTATATACCGGAACCCTGGTATGAACCTAACAGCATGTTTCCACCGCAAAATCGGGTGCAGGGGCTCTGGGAATATGAGGGCAACAAGCAATATGTTAGTGCAGGACTTGGCAGTAGTGACGCCATCGCTGCTGTTAAGCTACGTTTATTCAATCCACCGGAAATCAATGTGCTGCAGCTCAAACGGAAGTAATTTCTTTTTTTTTACCATAGAATAAACTGGCTGTAAGTCCCCCACGTCATGAGTTTTGTTTTATCATAAGTATTGTTAGTGGGGGATCAAACAGCCAGTAAAGGCCTGATTGGTTCAACTAACAATCAGTGGGGGAATTGCGAATCCCCTGATTGAAGTTTCACTTTACCTTGACCTTCAAGTTACTTGAGGGTTTATGATGATAATAGAAAAGGATTCCAGGGAGGGAAGAAGTTGAATGGACTGATGAAGATACAGGAGTTTTCCAATCGTACGGCTATTCCGAAAAGTAGTCTGCGCTATTATGAGGAACAAGGTCTGCTTCTGCCTAAAAGACATCGCAATAATCATTACCGTCTGTACCATGAAGCGCAAATTCAGACTGCAAGAATGTGTGCTAGTCTTCGCTTCGCAGGTATTTCCATTGAACATATACGCCAATATGTTGAAGCAAACGAAGATAAGCAGCAAAGTATGGTAGCCGAATGGCGGAAAGAATTAAAGAAAAGAAAACAACAACTAGATATTAGTCTACAATATTTGGCGGGCACCCAGCAGAAACAGGTGTACCTGATGGAAAAATCTGCGGAATGGATGGTATGGTTTGAAGCTGCAGCAAAGCCTGGGCAATTTTATACGCATTTTCAAAGGAATATGAAGCTTTTACGGAACATGGGGATTTCTATTGATTCCAGCTATCTTCAATATATATCTGGAAAAGATCTTATCCAGGCGCGAATCGGTTTTACAGTCTCTGAAACACAAGCTAGCAAACTACAGCAACAGCAGTTTTATTGTACACAAATGCCAGCGACCGTTGTTCTGGGAATGCCCTTTGATGCTCGCTTTCAAAAGATTGCAGACGGTTATACGATGCTGTTACAGCATGTGCAGGAGCACAACTGGATTCCAACAGGCGCTATGATGGAGTGGTATCCGCACACAGATTTAACCGATATGATGATTATCGTGCCGGTGATGCAGCTTGGGGAGGGAATAAGCGATGAAGTTAGACGTTGATCTGGAAGTAATCAAGTTAGAAGGAAGTCCATACGAAATCGGCTACCAGCAAGGCCGCAAGCTGCGTGACAAACCTGTGTCGGCACTGACCTCAGCGGTTGCAGGCAATGAGATAGAAGCATGGTGTGCCCAAATAGACCCCATTCTACTAGAAGAATTGACTGGACTTGCGGATGGCTTGGGAATGGATATTCCTGCTGTATTAACAGCATATAGCGGATATGGAGCAGCTATGCCGGCGATGGGCTGTACAGCACACGCACATAAAAACGTATATGCACGGAATTATGATTTTAGTCCGGATATGTATGATGCGCGATTCGTTTTCGTTAAGCCGAATCAAGGCTATGCAAGTATGGGTTTTAGTCAGCATGTGGTAGGGAGATTGGATGGCATGAATGAAGCAGGTCTTGTTGCCGGCTTGCACTTTGTAAATACAGGAAGCAATATACATGGGTTTATGGCGACAACTATTATCCGTATGCTGCTTAATCAATGTGGCACGATAGCCGAAGCAATGGAACTGCTGCATCATGTGCCTCATCGTCATTGTTATAATTATTCCCTGCTCGATTATCAAGGAAATATGGTCATTGTCGAAGCGACACCTGATAACGTTGTTGTGAGGGACTGTCCTGAATTATTGACATGCACCAATCATTTTGAGACAGAACATTTAAAGCGATTTAATCGGGACGGAATGGTCGAACATGGGAGGAAACGTGGAGCATTTATATGGAGCCAATCCAGTAACAACCTGTCCCCAATGGCTGCTTATGACATGTTTCATTCCCAAGCATCTCCGTTATTTTTTACTGATTATAAAGGTTTTTTTGGTACACTTCACACCGTCGTATATGTGCCAAGTGAGGGAAAAGCAATTACTGGCTTATGCGGACAGGATCAACCACATATTTGGCGAATGGAAAAAAGTCGTAATATATGAAAACCGTTTGCTGCCCCAGTACGTCTAATAGATAGAGAGAAAGTTGAGGTGGGGAGATGGACACCCTGAAACTGGTGAAAGCTGCGAAAAAAGGAGATACAGCAGCGTTTGAAATGTTATTACATCAGGAGAAAGCCAAGCTATATCGCATTGCGCTTTCGTATTTGAAAAATGAACAGGATGCACTGGAGGCTATCCAGGAAACAGCCTTCCGTGCTCTGAAGCATATAAAAAAGTTAAGAAATCCAACCTATTTTTCCACTTGGATTACCAGAATTATGATGAATTATTGTATGGATGAATGTAGACGACAGCAGCGTATATCCGCAGATGATAGCAGCCTTCAGGAAATAGGGGAGAAGGAAGAGAAGGACTTGCGCTTGCAAATGGAGGAAGCCGTTCAACAGCTGGAGCCAAAACTGCAGGAAATTATTATCTTAAAGTATTTTCAAGATCTAACGATTGAGCAAATAGCAGCTGCAGTAAATCGACCAACAGGAACCATTAAAACCTGGCTGCATCAAGCATTAAAACAGCTTCGACAAGCGCTGGCAAAGGAGGGGAATGACCATGTATAAGCGTGAAGAAGAACAACTGATGAAGATGAAGCAATATTATGATCAAACGGCTATACCCGAACAGTTAGATTCCTATATACATGCAGGTGTACAACAGGCAAAGAAACATCGAAGACGATGCTTCCAAACCGTCGCAATGGGTAGTACAGCTGCGGCTATTATTTTATTATTACTCGTATCAATTCGTGTGTCGCCCGCTTTTGCCAATTATATGAGTCAACTACCTGGAATGGAAAGGATTGTAGCGGTCATTCAAGGGGATAAAGGGTTGGAGTCAGCTATTGATCATGACTATATCCAGATTGTTGGAAAATCTGACACGGACAAGGGTATTACGTTTAAAGTGGATGAAATGATTGCAGATGACGCCAAGATTGTTATCTTTTATTCCATATCCGGTGATCACGTAAATCCAGATGGCATATTAGAAGAGACGCAAATATTGGATGAAAGGGGCAAAGAAATCCATGCCATGTATAGTGGTATGGCACACCGGGATGGGAAGGGAAGAATAGATATTGACTTCGGTCATGAGGGGAAATTACCTGAACAGTTAAGCATAAAGACAAGATTAACCGGACAGTCGAACACAACATTTGAAGTAAACTTTCCAGTTAACCAAGCTAAATTTGCCAATCAAAAAGAAACGATCGCCTTAAATGAAACAGTCATTGTGGAAGGGCAAAAGCTGACATTTAAAGAACTGATTATCTATCCAACAAAAATGGCGCTTCGTGTCCATTATGATGAAGAGAATACGAAGGAATTATTTGCATTTGACGATTTAGCTATTGAAAATGAAGCTGGTGAGGCTTGGGCTGTAATTAAAAATGGTGTTTCTGGTATGGAAGTGAACGATACAGAGGAGCTTCTTTATTTGCAGAGTAATTATTTTATAAAGGATGGTCCCCTGTATTTAACCTTTTCAAGTATTCGGGCATTAGACAAAGATAAACGGGAAGTCGTACTAGATTTAGAGAATGAGCGTTTAATAAAGCGTCCAGATGACAAGCTCGAATTATATAAAATAGATAAGATTAATCAGGTCGCTCAGCTGGAGTTTTTGGTCAAACGAACTGACAAGTTTGATAGGAATCACTTTTATAGTGTATTTGATTGGCAATATCAGGATCATGATGGAAACACCTATGAAACAGATGGAGCTACAGGCTCACATAACGGAGCAGAAGCAGAAGACATGATTACTTACTTTTCTGTTGAAAATGTTGGGGATAAGGGTCCTATCACCATTCGTATTAAAGATTATCCTACGAGAATAAAGCAAGCAGTAAAATTGAAGGTTAGATAGTTTGCAGAATGTTTAATTGGAAGGTACCATGTTGGTGAAACCATAAGATATGCTGTTTCGTAATAGAGGGGATGACACATCTTAGGGGGCCGACATGTCTACTGTTATATTGGCTGTGATTGCCATTGCTTTAGCAATATACACAAATTGGAATCGAATTAAAAAAATATCCTGGGGTGCTCGAATAAAAATTGCACTAATTTATGTAGCTGGTGTTATGTTTGCTACACTTTGTATCTATTATGGTGGGAATTGGTTTGTTGGGCATTTTGAAAAAGGGATATTTCGTGAAATACTGACCTATGGCATTATCATTGTGGTTTTATTTTTTACTATTGCAGGGATACAAAAGCTCGTTAGCAAAGTTGGGGACAATTAAGCCTACCCGTATGAAATAGTTTCAAATCGGTACATATTCCCTCATTTACTAGGTTGAAAGGATATGGTACGATTTGAAAGTAGGCTGTCGTTTGTCAGCCAGACGATAAATTATGGCGAGAGAGGAAACCTTCCATGAATCTAATTTTTTCTGGTAAAACCAAGGATGTTTACGAGCTGGGGGATGGACATATTCTGTTAAAGTTCAAGGATGATGTAACAGGAACAGATGGCAAATTTGATCCTGGTGCAAATACGGTTGGTTTGACAATAGAAGGAGTCGGGCAAGCAGGCTTAAAGCTAACCAAATTTTTCTTTGAACGGTTACAAGCAGCAGGTATTCCAACTCATTATGTAGCAGCAAACATAGATGATGCGACGATGACCGTAATTCCAGCAAATGTATTTGGTAAAGGACTGGAGGTCATTTGCCGATACCGTGCAGTGGGCAGCTTTTTACGTCGCTATGGCCTGTATGCTTTAGAAGGACAACCCCTTGATGCATTTGTAGAGGTTACACTGAAGGACGATGAACGCCAGGATCCACCAATTTCCAAAGATGCGCTCGATATGCTCGGCATTCTGACAAGTGAAGAATATGAGATACTCAAGCAACGTACCCAGGAAATATCAGGTATTGTAAAAGAAGAATTGGCGAAAAAGGGCCTAGAGCTATATGATATTAAATTGGAATTTGGCCGCAATAAAGATGGTGAGCTGATTCTCATCGATGAAATTTCTGGAGGCAATATGCGTGCCTATCAAGATGGTAACGTCATTTCTCCGTTAGAATTAGAAAAAATAATGCTCGACATTTAAAGTGAAGCTTCAATCATGGGGGCTGGGACTTCACCCTCCACTGATGATTCGTTACACTGGGATAAATTAATCAAACAAGACCTATGCGAATTGGCAGGAACGCCGATTGCATAGGTCTTGTTTGATATGTGTAAATAGAATGTGCTTATTCATTCTCCCAATCTTCTATTGTATAAACATCTATTTGTACGCCGGTATTTTTATCGATTTTTGTGTCTACTAATTTTGCTTTTTCAAAAGGAACCCTATTTTTATCCTCAACTGGATTTGGTTCTGTGTTAACCTTTGGCTGCATAAAAGTATATATACCTATTCCTAGAAATGTACAAAGTATAATGGCAGTTGCAACTATTTTTTTCACATAAATCAACCTTTCAGTTGGATAGAATTTTTCAAATCAACAACAATAAATGAATTAGCAAATACAAAGCAATTTGTAAAAAAATGGAACATATAATGGTATATCCATTTTACCACAGATTAACTGGCTGTAAACCCCCACATCAAGAAACTTTGTTGATAACAAGAATTGTAGGTGGGGGATCAACAGCCAGTAAAGGCCTGATTGGTTCAACTAACAATCAGTGGGGTAAGTGCGTGAAAACCCCACTGATTGAAGTTTCACTTCACCACAGATTAACTGGCTGTAACCCCCCACTGATTAAAGTTTCACTTATATTTTTCTATCAAATACTTTCGAAAGCCATTTCTAATGTCCGATCAAAAGGTGTAGTAAATCATTCATTTGCATACCATGTGTCTACCTTTTCATCTGTCGGTAATAAAAAGGTCAGCAGTCCAAGTAAAGGTAATAGCGAGATGGTAATCATGGTTGGAATCAGACCGAAGCTATCAATCATGGATCCTAGTGCTACTGACCCAATCGCGCCCATACCGAACGCGAGTCCAACGATGAGACCAGACATCGTTCCTATTTTACCTGGGACGAGCTCCTGTGCATAAACGACTGTAACGGAAAAACTGGACATAAGAATAAAGCCGACTGATGCCAATAATACAATCGCTACGATTGGACCAACATAAGGTAGTAGGATTGCCAAGGGGGCAGATCCTAATAAGGAAAAAAGAATAATGTTCCGCTTACCAAAGCGATCAGCCAGTGGACCGCCAAAGAACGTTCCTGCTGCACCCATACCTAAAAAGATAAAAATATAAATCTGAGATTGTCTAATGCTAAAACCATATTCATCTATTACATAAAATGCATAGAAGTTGGAGATGGCACTCATGTACCATGATCTGGCAAATACAAGGAAAATGAGAATGATAATGGCGTTCCGAATGGCACGGGAAACTTGCTTGCTCGGTTTACGGTTTAACACCGAGGCAGTGCGTTTTGAATATTCCCGAATCTGAGCGGCATACCACTTAGAGATGTACATCAGAAAAAAGACAGCGAGTCCGGCAATTAAAGTAAACCAAATGGCCCCGAATTGTCTTAATGGTACAAGAATTAATGCGGTAATGAGTGGAGCAAGTGCCTGGCCTGTATTTCCACCGACCTGATAAATGGATTGTGCAAGACCACGGCGATTGCCAGCAGCAAAAAATGCGACCCGTGAGCCTTCGGGATGAAAAATGGCAGAGCCTAGCCCAATAAAAAACACACTGGCGATAATCATAAGAAAATTGGGGGCCAGTGCTAATCCCAGCATTCCAAGCATGCTACTTGTTAAACCAAGGGGTAATGCGTAGGGCATAGGGCGTTTATCTGTATACATGCCGATGACCGGCTGCATCACCGAGGCGACCATGTTTAATGTAAATGCAATTAGTCCAAGCTGGGTAAAATTGAGGCCTAAATCCTCTTCCAAAATGGGAAACATCGCCGGGATAACGGCTTGCAGGGAATCATTCAATAAATGACATATGCCAATAATAAATAAAATGGGATATACGGTTTCCGTAGGGGTAATGGGTTTGACACGTTGTTTATGTTTCATCACTTTATTTCTCCTCTATGTATTCCATCCATTTCACCATACGCCCTTCAATTAATAGATGCAAATCCATCCTAATCCGTTTTACCCTGTTTCCCTGCCACGCCATAAAAGAAGATTGTGGTCAGCTCTTCTGTCAAAGGGAGTGCGATTTCCGTTATTTGTTTATTCTTGAGGCCTTCCTTGAACAATTGAATATACAAGATGAGCACATCGTTGGAAAGCCCAGGATCCACATAGCCCTGTTCTTTTCCTTCATTGAACAATTCCATTAATCTAGGTAATGCTTTCTCTGTATATAAGGTGTCGATATAGCTCTTTTCATTGGTATATTCATTCATTAATGCATCAAAGAAATCAAGATGTACATGGGCAGCGGCCGTTTTTTTATCAAAGATAATTCGGCTTACTTTCTCGGGAAATGTTTTATCACTATCTAGAAATGAATTGAATTCTTCCCAAATTTGATCCGTATATAAAATAAGCGCAGCATCAATTAAGTCATCTTTGCTGCCAAAATAATTATAAATGGTTACTTGTGAAACACCAGCTTGTTTAGCGATATCGGTGACAGCCACTTTTTGTGGGCCCTTTTCCATGAAAAGCTTCAATGCTGTTTGTAAAATAATCGCTTTCTTTTGCTGTTTTCTACGTTCAAATCCATTCATGACCCTCACCTCCAATCCAATTTTAATGAAAGTTTTGTAATAAAACAACAAAAATACTTCATAAATGATTGATAAATTACTTGAATCGGTATATTATGAACTATATACAATGAAATAGTTCAAAACTTTTGGGTGAGAGTAGATTGGCGAGTGGAAAACGAATGAATTCAACACATGATAGGGGGAGGTCCAGGATGATGTCTGTTTTGGAAATGAAGCAAGTGACAAAGCGATTTGGTAACTTTCAAGCTTTAAAGGGTTTGGATATACAGATGGGAGAAGGCGAGGTATACGGGTTTATCGGTCCAAATGGAGCAGGTAAATCAACTGCAATCCGTATGATGCTCGGCCTTATCAAAGCTACCAGCGGTACAATAAAGGTGTTTGGAAAGGATGCCTGGTCGCAGTCTGTTGCAATACACGAACGGGTGGCATATGTTCCGGGAGATGTAAGCCTTTGGCCGAATTTAACTGGTGGTGAAGTCATAGATTTATTCTCCAAGCTTCGTGGTAACGACTCCAGGCAGCGGAGACAGGAATTGCTTGATCGTTTTGCATTGGATCCATCCAAGAAATGTCGCACGTATTCGAAGGGGAACCGTCAAAAGGTCGCGCTTGTAGCTGCCTTTGCTTCGAATGCAGATTTCTTTATTTTAGATGAGCCAACCTCGGGCCTTGATCCATTGATGGAGCAAGTGTTTCAAAGCTGTGTACAGGATGCCAAACAAGCAGGAAAAAGTGTATTGCTCTCAAGCCATATTTTGTCGGAGGTGGAGAGGCTCTGTGATCGTGTCGGAATTATTCGCGAAGGCGAGATAATCGAAACAGGTACATTACAGGAATTACGACATTTGACCAGAACCAATCTGCTTGTAGAAACAAAACAGCCATTAGATGACCTTTCTGCTTTATCCGGTGTGCATGACGTTCACACAGAAGGAAACGGTCTGCAATTCCAAGTGGACACAGAAGAGCTTGAAAAGGTAATGAGTCATATTAGTAAGCATGGGATTTTACGACTGGAAAGTGCCCCACCTACCTTGGAAGATCTGTTTATGCGTCATTATGAACAGGCTGGAGGGGAGGACTAATGCGCCATTCCAGCTTTAAACAAATGCCCTTACTGCTTCGTTTTATCGTGAAACAGGATCGTATTCGGACACCAATATGGTTAATCGGCTTGGTTTTGTTTACATTGCTTGTTCCGATTGCTTTTGCGGATTTATATCCAGAACAGGCGGAGAGAGACCTGATGGCAGAAACAATGAAAAACCCCGCGATGACAGCAATGGTGGGCCCTGGAGACCTTGCTCATTACACAATTGGTGCCATGACCGCTCATCAAATGCTATTATTAACCGCCGTTGTGGTCGGGTTTATGAATATTTTTCTAGTCATTCGTCATACGCGTACAGATGAAGAGGAAGGCCGTATGGAGCTTATCCGATCACTGCCGGTTGGGAGATTGGCTGCAATCGGTGCAATACTTATATACATGTTATTCGTTAACGTCGTGTTGGCCGGTCTAACAGGAGCTGGACTATATGCGCTGCAAATAGAAAGCATGGGTTTACAAGGCTCGTTCTTGTATGGTGTTGCACTTGGTGCTGTTGGCATGGTGTTTGCCACACTAGCCACGTTGTTTGCACAGCTGACTGAATCTGCCCGAGCTGCTACCGGCTTATCCATTGCGATATTGCTTACGTTTTATCTAATGCGGGCAATTGGAGATGTAAGTATGGAGACACTTTCTTATATTTCTCCATTACGATGGTTAACAGATGTAAAGGCCTATGCTGGAAATGACTGGCAGCCAATCGCATGGTTACTCATACTGGCAGGTATTCTAGGTGCCATTGCGGCGTATTTACATGCCATTCGTGATTTGGAAGCGGGCTTCTTTCCATCTCGACCAGGACGAAAACACGCGACAACTTTTTTAGAGAACCCAATTGGGCTTGCATTGCGACTGCAGCGAACTGGTTGGATCGCGTGGGCAGTTGGGATGCTCCTCATCGGATTATCTTATGGCTCTGTGTTAGGAGATTTGGAATCATTCTTTTCTGGTAATGAAATGCTTGAGCAAATTCTTCCTGAGCATGCTGGCTATAGTTTGACAGAACAATTTATCTCGATGCTCATGATGGTCATGAGCTTGATTGCTGCCATTCCGCCATTGATGGCTGTCCTACGTTTGTATGGTGAAGAGAAAAAAGATCGTGTTGCACAACTCATGAATCGTCCTATATCTCGTAAATATCTATTAGGAAGCTATGTATTGCTTGCTATAATGAATGGCTGGGTCATGCTTTCCCTTTCGATTATTGGATTATGGTCTGCTGGAATAACTGTAACAGCGGGTGGATTGGAATTTTGGAGCATGTATGGTGCAGCGATGGTATATTATCCTGCAATCATTGCGATGATTGGGTTGGCGGTTTTCTTAATCGGCTTTATTCCTGGTGGAAATATCATCGTCTGGCTGTATTTATTTTATAGCTTTTTTGTTCTCTATTTGGGAGGCTTATTCCAGTTTCCTGAATGGCTTGGCAAGCTGACACCATTTGGTTATATTCCACAGTTACCAATGGATCAGATGGAATGGTTACCCATGATTGCCTTGCTTGGCATTGCGTTGTTCCTGATGGTGGCAGGCTTTCAAGGGTATAGACGACGGGATCTTCAATCACATTAACCGAATAAACCCGCCTCATCTTTTAAGGATGGGCGGGTTAATATTTGTGCAGGTCGCACAGTCCAAGGGAATAGCTTTCTTGGCCCGAACAACCATGTTTTCTATATAGCTTACCGGGATTATTCCAGCCATTCTGCAATAATTTCATAGCTGTGCAGCCGTGCTTGTTGGTCAAAAATTTGGGATTGAATAATGAGCTCATCCGCATTTGTATTTTCTAGAATTTGTTCCAGTCCCTGCTTTACTTCTGCAGGGTTCCCGACAAGGCTATAATTGGAATCCAACGTTTGCATAACGGCAGCCCGTTCGATTGGTGACCAATGTGTATCGATATCGTCAATTGGTGGCTGTAGCTTTGTTGGTTGATTACGACGTAAATGAAGGAATTGCTGCTGCTGAGAGGTTGCCAGCCATGCAGCATGGTCGGAAGTATCCGCCACAACAACATTAACGCCAAGCATGACATATGGTTTGACCAGTACATCAGAAGGCTGAAAACCATCTCGATACAATTCCAGCGCCGTCTCCAGGTATGCTGGTGCAAAATGGCTGGCAAAGGAAAAGGGTAATCCTTTTTTGGCAGCGAGCTGTGCACTAAAACCGCTGGATCCGAGCAACCAGATTGGCACATGCGTACCTTGGCCTGGGACGGCGCGCACACGTGATATAGGTTCATCGGAAAAATAATCTTCCAATTCATTGACAAGCATAGGAAATGCTTCAGCGCTAGTTTTTAAATCACGTCGTAATGCAAAGGCAGTCGCAGGATCTGTTCCTGGTGCTCGTCCAAGTCCAAGGTCAATTCGATTTGGAAATAATGAAGCGAGTGTACCAAATTGCTCAGCCACAATTAGCGGTGAATGGTTTGGCAGCATGACCCCGCCTGCACCAACTCGAATATGGGAAGTTGCTGCTGCCAAATGTCCAATGACGACAGCTGTTGCCGAGCTCGCAATCCCAGGCATATTATGATGCTCCGCAACCCAGTAGCGGTTAAATCCCCATTGCTCCGCATGCTGAATAAGCGCTACGCTTTTTTGGAAAGATTGTACGGGTGTTTCTCCTTCATTAATCGGGGCAAGATCTAATATAGACAATGGTGTATCTTGAAATTTTTTTGCATGCTTGGATATCATTTCTTTCCTCCTAAATACAATCATGTAAGACACAAACACACTTCACAGGCTGATGCAGCTGTTATATTTTTTTTAACAAATCTTGCATTTCATCATCCTGCCAAAGGTGTGCGTTTTTTTGTGCATAATCAATTGCTTCTGATTTTCCACCCCATTGGATAGAGTCATATTTTGTATGAGGTATCTTTTTCGTTGTTAAATAATCGATAACATGCGGGTTGCTTTTTTTCGCACGTCCCAACAATGATTTTGTTTTATTTGTAATGCCTTCAATTTGATAATTTACAAGTACAGCCTGATATAGCAAGCCCGCAGTGCTATCTTCTTGATAGGATTCGATGAGCTGCTGTGCTTTATTCAGTTGCCCGATGTCCAAATAGGCGGTTAAGAGTTCATAGCGAACACCTAGATTATCGTTTGGGTTTAGTTCAAGCAATTGCTCGTAATGCGGAATTGCTGTATCTATATCATCCATCATATGCAATTCCAGCGCATATTCATATTTAGCCCGCATATATGGTCGGGTTTCAATCAATCCCCAGAAGTGGCCTTTGTTTTCTTTGAAAAAATCATTCCCCAAGTCCTTTTCCCCTGCCTCTATGGCTTTCATTAATAAGGCCATTCTTTCTTCCAATGTATTGGCATCTTGCGCCAGCAAACGATAAGCATCCGGGGTATTTGGATATAAATCTAATGCTTCTTGAATATGCTTTTTTCGTTTGCTGCCGGTGGCTATTTCCGCATCATATATCTTGTCCATTGCCATTTCACGGGGATTATCGGAAGTAACCTCTGGTATTCCATCCTTTAACAATTGATTTAAAAAGTCATTGGCTTCCTCCATGGTATCGAATTCTTGTTCAGAGAGCATTTTTTCAATGGTACGCATTTCCTTTTCCATGTTAAATGTAGGCATGGTGGGGTTAACAATTTGTATGTCCGAATCATCCTCATCCATCTCTGAATGTAAGGTCATTTCATCAACATGCTCTATTAACTTTCGATAATTGGTGGATATACTTCCGGTAGTTGTGTCATATTCTTTTGCAAGCTGTTTCTGCGTAATTTGTACGTCGGGTAGCAGTGCTTCTGTTATAAGGTATTCCAGTGCTGCTGCATGGGGACCAAGCTTTTTGAATGTCGGATCTTTTTCATTACAATAGCGATTCCATATGCTTATTCCTGTATTAATAATGTTCATTTCATAGTCCTTATTTACCATATGTGCCCTAAATAAATCTGCCACCATCTCATGGTCGAGTCTATCCCACTCCAATGCATTTTCTGGTACCATTAATTGTGCCAAAAAGTTTGGGAAGGTATTTATTAAACCCTGTTCGCCGTCTATATATGGTTCAGCTATGTCTATCAAATCCTCGCGTGTATCTGATGGTAATTCAATTTCCCCAAAACAGAATGTATGATACGACGTAAATGGTAATCGTATTCCAATAATTATGTTACCAACTTCATGAGGTTCCTCGTCCACGTCTAATTTAATGTTAAATGTTTCCTTGGAAAGCACGTCTTCTACATGGGTTACACCGTTTGTATCATCTGCAGAGAGAACCTCGTATATGCTCGGCTTTGCTTGCATCCAGGTGGCGATAATATCCTTGGAACGCTTTCGAAGACTTGATTGCTTTAAATGATAATATTGTTCCAATAACGTTTTACCATCTTCTAAATATGGATCATGGAGAATGACCCAAGATGTCAAATATACAATCAGTGCTTCCGTACCTTCATCATCATCCATATTAAAAGAATGGATGTAGCTGGCTAATCTTTCTGACATGCTCGCTTCATTTATTTCTAAACTATAGCGCATGAATCCATTATAAAAATCAATGAGCTCTTGGTCATAAATGGCCGGACTCAGTTCCGTCACATTGGATGCACCACAACATTTCTTGTATTTTTTTCCGCTCCCACAAGGGCATGGTTCATTTCGTTTTGGTTTACTCATTACATAAACACTCCTTTATTAAAAATATATAAATAGTTAGGTTTGGTTTATTTAAATGAAATCAACAGGTTAATATGGATTTCCAAACAGTCTTTCTCAATAAAAGGCTGTCTCTTGTAAGTTTAACGTATATTATCTCCTTGTTAAATAAATATACTTTTAATGCTATATTTCCAGCAAAAAAGGTTGCCATCTATATAGAAGTTGTTTAACATAGTAAGGTAAAGCATGTACGGAAAAGAGGAATTCAATCCATGATGAAACCATCTATTTATGGGATGACATATGAACAACTGGAGAATTGGCTGGTAGAGCGTGGTCAGAAAAAATTTCGTGCCCAACAAGTGTGGAATTGGCTCTATAAAAAACGAGTCCAGCAATTTGCGGAAATGAACAATGTGAATAAAGATTGTATTGCACTACTAGAAGAGGCATTTAGTTTGCAGACACTTGAAGAGGAAGTGAAACAAGAGTCCAAGGACGGAACCATTAAATTCTTATTCAAGCTTGCTGATGGAAACCTCATTGAAACAGTGCTTATGCGTTTTAATTATGGGCTTTCAGTATGTGTAACGACTCAGGTAGGCTGCAATATTGGTTGTACCTTCTGTGCCAGCGGATTGTTAAAGAAAAGCAGGGATCTTTCTGCAGGTGAGATTGTCGAACAAATTATGAAGGTGCAAACACATTTAGATGAACAAGGTGCTGACGAACGCGTGAGCCATATTGTGGTCATGGGGATTGGTGAACCATTTGACAATTTTAATAACTTAATTGACTTTATCCATGTCGTCAATCATCAGGAAGGCTTGTCCATAGGTGCGCGCCATATTACTGTATCCACAAGTGGTTTAGCACATAAAATTATAGAGTTCGCGGATACAGGACTGCAGGTTAATTTGGCAGTATCTCTACATGCACCAAATAATGAGCTACGGACAAAAATCATGAAAATAAACCGGGCCTTTCCAATTGAAAAGCTGATGGCATCTATTGATTATTATTTGAGTAAGCGGAATCGACGTATTACCTTTGAATATATTATGCTGCGAGAAGTCAATGACCATCAACAGGAAGCAAAGGAACTCGCAAAGCTATTGAGCGGAATTCGTCATCTTGCCTATGTTAATTTAATTCCATATAATTCGGTGGATGAGCATAATCAATATGCACGCAGTGAAACTTCCACGATCCAAGCATTTCATGAAACATTAAAGGCAAACGGCATTCAGTCAGGTGTTCGCTGGGAGAATGGCGCAGATATCGATGCTGCATGTGGCCAGCTAAGAAGTAAACAAATTAAAAAGAATGCAGGTTAAACAGTGGGACTGTCTACAACTAGGCAGTCCTTTTTTTCTCGAAATATAACATTGCGCTTGTAATTGTCGGAAAAATCATATACGTTAAAAAATAGATAAAAGGTTTGGGGTGAAGCGCTTGGACAAAGATTCCTATTTAAAGCATTTACGCAACTATTTGGGAGCACTTCCGGAAGAGGAAGTGGATGCCATCATTCAAGATTATGAGGATTATTTCGCTGCAGAGCTACTGAACGGCTATACAGTGGCTGAGACGGTGAAGGAGCTTGGTAGCCCCTTTAAGCAGGCACAGAATATTTTAAAGGGACATGATTTAAAGCCGCGCTTTGAACGTGCGAAAGATTCACCATTTTCCTCTGAAACGAGTCAAACATTAATTGTGATTGCCTTATTTGTATTTAATTTCGTATTTATACTCGGTCCAGCCGTTGGTATTATAGGATTATTGCTGGGCTTAACAGTCATGTTTTTTGCTTTTATTTTTTCTCCTGTTGTAACAATTAGTGCTTATCTGTTTGGGAGCGGGGCTTTATTTGAACTATTTATTTCTGTTACGCTTGCTGGAATTGGTCTTATAGCTATTTCAGCCTGTCTAGGTATGTTAAAAGGTTTTCTTCGTCTGATAAAAAAATATGTTGCTATTAATCGTCAACTAGCAAGGGGGGAGCTATTTAAATGAAAAAGATAGGAATGCTCCTCTTGATTATCGGCATTATTGGTTCCATTATGACAGCAAAGGATTATTTTAGTTTTGCAACGATGGAAGGGGAACAAACCATTTCCAGTTCGGATATTAACCGGGTAGCTATTGATAGTGAGGTCGCAAATATTCATATAAAACTATCTGAAAATGATGATATCAAGGTAGAGTGGAATGGAAAAATTCGCGAATCCACGAATCAGGATGACATGATAGACGTGACCAATAAGCTTGGAACGCTGCAAGTGGATATCGGTAAGAAGAAAAATAACTGGTTCCGCTTTTCTTGGAATGATTGGGGTTTCCATCGTCTGTATGTGGATGTGTATCTTCCGAAAAAACAATATGAACAGCTTCAGATTGAAAATAATGTGGGCAGGGTAACGGTATCATCGATTCAGGTACAACAGCTGCATGCTATAACAGATGTAGCAAGTTTACACATCAATGATACAGAAACCGAATCCTTAACCGTTAAAACAGATGTAGGCAGTGTCAATCTACGTGACGTTACGGGGACACA
Source organism: Ornithinibacillus gellani (assembly GCF_003730295.1). Taxonomy (GTDB): domain Bacteria; phylum Bacillota; class Bacilli; order Bacillales; family Amphibacillaceae; genus Ornithinibacillus_A; species Ornithinibacillus_A gellani. The sequence goes on along the minus strand of NZ_QTSZ01000041.1, from coordinate 8,651 downwards.
AAAGGTGCAAACTGATGTGGGGTCGATTGATGTGCAATCGGCATCCATCACAAATCACCTTGATCTAAAATCGAATGTTGGCAGTATCAAGCTAATATTAAGCCAGCCACCAGATCATGCATCCATTTATGCCAATTCCGAAGTGGGGCGAATCAATATTTTTGGTGAAAAGGGCAACTATATCAGCAGTAACGAAAAATATGAAGTGCAGATCCAAACGGAAGTTGGTTCAATTGAGGTTAATGATAGATATTGAATAGAAGCGGTCTACGCCGGAAATGGTAGGCCGCTTCTTGTTGTTTAAGCATGTGTGAGTGCAAGCTCGTGTTTCTCGAGTCCATTTTGTGCAGATACACAATTTTTTCCCTGACTTTTTGAAGTAAACAGTAAGGTGTCTGCATGCACATATGCTTTTTTGATCCCGACTTCAGCTGTTGGTCTGAAGAAGTACAGACCAAAGGAAGAGGTGTAGGCAATATGTATCGTAGCTCCTTTAAAATCGGCTTGTGCAGGTGTTTCCGAAATAATTTGATTCATGCGTTTTGCCACTGTCAGGCATTCCGGATAGGTTTTATTTCTGAGGAACATTGTAAATTCCTCCCCGCCACTACGGAATAAGAAGTCATCAGGTCCAAGCTGGCTCTGCATCATAGCTGCACAGTGCTGAATAACACGATCACCAACGGTATGGTTATAGGTGTCATTGATATTTTTGAAGGAATCTATGTCCGCAACGATAACCCCAACGGTTTCACCTGCTTCATCCAACTCATCAATTTTTAAATTCATATAAGCCCGATTATATACTTCGGTTAAAAAATCTGTATAGGCCATTTGTTTAAATTTGTCCCGCTCGATTTTATGCTGGATGCTCTCTGACTTTTCATAGGCAGACCTGCTAACGAGATAATTCAGTACAAACATCCCCACGAGAATCTCCCATTGACCATTTTGAAGAAACCAAAAAAGCAATCCATTTGTAACAACCGTCTTCCCCATGTCCAGCTTACTGCGGCTCTTGATAAAATGTGTAATATCTTCCTTTGTTTTAAATTCGCCTTCCCAAGTAAAAATCATTATTAAATAAAAATCCGAAAGTACAGAAACCAAGACAACCAATGTAATCATAAGAATCCAAAAACCAAATGGAATATGTTGCATAAATGGATTACAAAGGGTAAATACAAAAAATGCAATCGTGTAATTTAATGTGTGCGAGCCAATATTATAAAAAGTATGTAGGAATTCATCGCGGTCCGCCGTATGCGTCGCTTTCCGATAAAAATAAGCAGTAAATCGATTGATCACTTCAAATAGGAGTAGCCCAAGTGGTCCGGAAAACAAAGCCATAGATAGACTATAGGAAATCCCGTAATCTATATTTGCATTCCCTTTTTTGACGATGATTTTGAGATGAGAATATAGCGCCGTAAATAAAAAATATAATGACAACGCTTTGAAGTAGGTAGTATATTCGATGGTAAAATAAGGTGGTCCGTAAAAGACGCTGATAAAGACAGAAGTGATAAATAAGACTGCAATTAATACTTTGGTCCGCCAACTCATTTGCTCTCCCCCTTTCATTGCAAATAATTATTAGGTATTTATACCCAATTCTATTATAAAAAAATAGGACGAAATCACTATATATTTTAATAATACCATAAAACAGGAAATAATGTGGCAATTTATGGGTAAAAAAATAAATCGCAATACCATATGCGAACGACTGCTATAATCAAGCCTATCAAATGGGATATACAAATAAATGTCAGTGTCAAAAAAACAGACTGCAAGCCGTGCGACCAATGATAAGCAGGTCGTATATCATAGTAGATGGCTTGATGGTAAGTGCTTCTGGAATTTGGGAAGGAAAAACGGCATTTAAGTTACGCGAAATCGTTTATTTTTGAAAATGGAGTAAGTTAAACAGCCTTTAAGTTACTCGAAATCGTGTATTTACGGAATTGGAGTAAGATAAACCGTGCTTGAAGTGACTTCTTGAAAGCAGTACAAGTTGATTCTGTTTTTGAAAAATACTACATAAAGGGCATTTTGATTTTTTTCTCCAAGCCAAACGGATAAGGATTCTACAAACACTAAAGGTTGTGACAAATCCATCCTTCTCCATGATCCCAGTAAAACAAAAAAGCTATGCATAACTGCACAGCCTTTTAGTATTAAAAAAGTGGTGATACATCAAACCCTTTAACTCCTAGTTAAGCTTTTAAAAAAAACAGTAGGTTATTATCAAGCAAGCTTATCCAAAAGTTCGGTACAATATCGAACTCGAATCTTTTATTCATTTCTGAGTATAGTAATCTATATGGTTTTACATGCTAGATAATTCTTATCCCATTTAAATTATTCTTAAAGTAATATGAACGTTAGAATAGTAAGTGTCAATACAGTGACGGGGGCGAAAAACACGATGAAATTATTAAAAGTTTTATTATTCGTGTTAATAAATTTCATTAAAAACGCCGATACCAAAAACACTAAAAAAAATATGATTGTTTTAGCTACTATTATGGATAATAGTCCTGCTATTATCCATATAGTAGCTAAATAGTTGTTATAAGAAAATGGGAGTCCAATTTTCTTATTAACATAAAGGGCTAGATACGTAAGACCATAAATAGCTATAAACGAAAATACCGATATAAAAGTAGCGTAGGGCAAACCGTTCTGTTGAAAAAGCACGATAAATGTAAAAATACTAAAGCCTAAATATCCTCTTCCTGAATATACCAAAGCATCCATTGTCATGTGTAGTTTCTCCTAAGTGTGATTTTCAAAAACAAGAGATTAAATATCTTTTAAAATTCTTCTAGTAGTCCATAAGCCATTTTGGTTTTTACCATATGATTCAGGATTATAAGTATAGATAGTTGACCATGTTGAACTATTATAATTTTTTCTGTATATTTCATGCCAAGGATATTCTGTATGTGTTCCATTAATGTATACTGCGCCATTTTTATAAACACCATGCTGCATACGCTTTATTCTTTACTGAAGATTAAAAGAGGTAGGAAAACAAAACTATTATCATAATCCATTTCCTCATGTAATTCCCACCTCAGCTTACCGTGCTTAATATATTCTATATTAGTAATTGAAAACCTTTTTTTTATTGGTTTTTTGTTGTAGATGAAGTTTTTTTACTTATCTATCAAATACACTTTCTTGGCTTCACCATTCACCATTTTTTTCAAATGGGCGAATCGTAAGCATGATGAGCATGGGGTGTTTGTCTCATCCCTATGTATGGCAATATTAGCAACCATGCTTTTATCTACAAATTGTTCTTATGCATACTCTTTAATTAATTCTTTTGTTGGCTATGAGAGTTAAATTGGCAGATCTACGTTGATTTCTCATGCAGATTGACTGTTTTTATTGCTATCTACCTTTTCAACTTCATTCTAAAGATGTTTCTATTCTTGTAGCCATTCAAGAGCATGTGCAGGTGCAAGTATCAGGCTATCAGGCATTACTTCACGTTTATAAAATTTGTTTCACCAGTACGTATACCTTTTAGTTTTCGTCACTGCGATAGGAAGCCGAGGCTACGAGTGATTGTCCTCATTCCCCTTGAAAGAGCTAAGTTAAACGCCATTTAAACTATGTGACTTCTATGGAAAAACACATACCCTTACTATAAAAGATAAAAAAACAGGTTGGTTTCCAATAGTAAAGAGGATCCAACCTGTGTTTCGTTTAAAGTAGCTCTTTTAAAGTGCGGAATATCCGCCATCAATAGCAAGTTCGGCGCCAGTGATATAGGATGCTTCATCACTGGCAAGGAATAGAATTGCATTTGCTACCTCTTCCGGTTGTCCGAGGCGCTGCATAGGTGTCATGGCATTAATTCTAGCAAGTGCTTCGCCGCTTTCCTCTAGTCCTTCCGTCATTGGTGTAGCAATGACGCCAGGAAAGACAGCATTCACTCGTACGCCACTTCCACCAAACTCAACGGCGGCTGCCTTGGAAAATGCACGGACAGCCCCTTTGGATGCCGTATATGTGTTCAGTCCCATTCCTGTTAAAGCTGTAACGGATGAAAGGTTTACGATGGATCCCTTGTTGGCCGCTGCCATTTCAGGTGCTACGTATTTGAGACCGAGGAGGGCACCGAATCCATTTATTTTTGAAAGCTTTTCCCATTCATGATAATCAATTTGTTCGATTGTTTTTTCAGTGCTAATCCCAGCGTTATTTACAAGTATATCAATCTTGCCAAATTCTGATTTCACTTCATCAACGAGTCGTTTCCAGTCTTCCTCAGAAGTGACGTCTAGTTTTTTTCCATGGACTTGCTCCTTGCTAATTTGCTTCAAAGCCTGCTCATTAATATCTGCCGCAATGACAATCGCATTTTCCTCATGAAACCGTTGTACAATTTTTTCGCCAATTCCTGATGCACCGCCAGTAATGATTGCAACTTTACCTTTTAATCGTCCCATGGTCATTCCTCCAATAGATATTGTGGCTTACACTTATAGTATAGCTAAGCTTGACAGCGTTCTCATAAGAAAATGACCATAGAAACACCAATTATTTCCTACGTGTTCATGAAACGTTCACAAGCGTGAGTAATACTATATTTTTCACAGATTAACTGGCTGTAAACCCCCCACATCAAGAGTTTTTGTTGATAACAAGAATTGAAAGTGAGGGAATAGCAGCCAGTAAAGGACTGATTGGTTCAACTAACAATCAGTGGGGAAGGGCAGAATCTCCACTGATTGAAGTTTCGCTTTATTTGACTACATATTGCTGTCAGTTCGTCAATTGCCAATTTAACAGATTTTTAATTAGAAAAACAGCAGCATCAATCAATCAATCAAAAAATCCGCCGTTATTCCGTGAACGGCAGATTTTTCATTTCCTATTCTAACTTTCCTCTATGATTCTTTCCGGGTGTGTATAAACATTCATAGATTGTCCACGTACAAATCCAGCAGTTGTGATACCAAGGTCTTCCGCAAGCTGTAAGGCAAGATTCGTAGGTGCGGATTTGGATAATAGAATGCCAACACCAATTTTGGAAACCTTCAGTAATACTTCTGAAGAGATGCGCCCACTAAAAACGATTAGTTTGTCCCGTAATGGGAGGGGATGCATTAAAATGTCACCATAAATTTTGTCGAGTGCATTGTGTCTGCCAATATCTGTTCGAACCTGTAAAACTTCATCCACCGTACATAATGCTGCATTGTGTACGCCACCAGTTTGCTGGAAATGTTCCGATTGTGATTCTAGTTTATGCATTAATGCATAGCATTGCGAAACAGATATATGCAGTTTGCTTGTGATTGTTTTCGCTGTTTTGACATCACTTTTGAAATAAAACTGTCTGCTTTTGCCGCAACAGGATCCAATCACCCGTTTGGAGTGGTCAATGTTTAAGTCATCAATGGAACGATCCAATTCAATATAGGCAAACCCCTTCTGTTCATCTACGTGCAAGGAACGAATTTCATCGTAAAATCGGATGATCCCTTCAGATGCCAAAAATCCAATTAATAGCTCTTCCATATGGGTTGGTGTGCAAACCATGGTTGCGAATTCCTCGCCATTTAACATAATCGTTAATGGGAATTCAACAGCAATCCTTTCTTCGGCAACGATCGGATTTGTCTTTTGATAATGTACAGTTTTCCAGCCATTCTGTGTTACGTTTTTCATGTTGCCCCACCTCCAATGACCAACATTTGTGGGGAGCTAGACTGGCTGTCATTTTGCCAACTAACTCATTTCCATTTCTAATTCTTCTACACGTTTTTCTACGTATCTTGTATCCTTGTGGGCGTGATAGGTTTCCGCTTTTTCCACGACCACGGCTGTATTATATTCAGGTATTCCAGCGAATTGTTCATATACACCCTTGGGAATTAATGTATTTCCCTCTGGCCAATGTACTTCGATATTCCCTGATTTAATAGGCTCAAACTTGGCGCGGCCATGAAAACTGCCGTACTTATTATAAACCACAATGGCGTCCCCTTCGTGGATATCGTGTTTACTGCCATCTTCTGCATTCATCAGTACATCATAGCGATCCGCAGCATTGAAGGGATCTGTTTCACCGTATATCATCGAGTTAAATTGCTTACCACGCCGGGTTGTGACATAGAAATGCCCTTCCGGTTTGCGTAGTTCAGGTAACTCAACTGTGATTAAATTTCCTTTACCGTCCGGTGTCGGGCATTCACCGCCTTCACATAGCCAGGCCCCACCCCATTGAAATACATCGCCGCTCTCTTTTAAATGCTGGATGCCATCGTAGTTCGGTGCAGCCAAAGCAATTTCATCTCGAACAGCATATGCATCCGGGAAGTCTATTACTTTTGCTGCCTCGCCTTTCACACGTTTGGCTAGATCAACATAAATTTCCCATTCGGAGCGAGCCTCTTCAATTCGAGGTCCTTTAATTTCCGGTGAAAAATAGACCATTCTTTCCGTTGAAGTAGATGTCCCACCACCTGGCTGCTCATATCGCGTCATGGCCGGAAGTACAATAACTGCCTCCTTTGCATCTACAAAGGTCGACGTATTAAAAATAATATCTTGATGTACACGGATATCCACGTTTTCAAGGCATTCCTGAACAAAATCCGGTTCTGGCATGGTTTCTAAAAAGTTTCCACCAGACATATAGTAAAGCTTTAATTTACGCTCATGGTCTTCTGGAAGTAATGCATTTTCCAAGGAAACGCCAACAATATCCCCCTGCCAATCAGGAATATCAAAGCCCCATACCTTTCCAACTCGTTTACGTCCCACTTCATCCATTGCTCCGCCTGGTAATGAAAATGGGTCTGCCCCCATTTCACCGGAACCTTGAACACCGGAATGGCCACGAATCGGCATGAGTCCGCAATGCTCACGACCGAGAAAGCCCCGAAGCAGTGCTAAATTTGCAACTTGAGAAATATTATCTGTGCCAAAACGATGCTGAGTCAACCCCATAGACCAGACAAATACAGCTGATTGGGATTTGGCCAACAGCTCGGCCAATTCCTCCATCCGGGCTCTGGTGAGTCCAGATGATTTTTCCAGCTGTGCCCAAGGAATACTTTCTACCTTTTCCTTCAGTTCTTCATAGCCATTTACATGTTTTTCGACAAATTCATGATTGATTGCAGTGCCAGGTTCCGCTGCTTCCATCGCAAACCAATGCTTCATGATTCCATGCATAAATGCGATATCCCCACCGATGTTTACCTGATAGACATCGTCAGCAATTTTTGTACCAAATAATGCGGATTCGGCAATAGATGGTACCCAATATTGATCCATCGCCGGCTCATAATATGGATTGATGATGATGATTTTGGTTCCTTTTCGCTTAGCGGCATACATGTATTTGGTGGATACCGGCTGGTTATTTGCCGCAACCGACCCCCAAAACACGAGCACATCCGTACCAATCCAATCTTTATAATTACAGCTGGATGCACCAATGCCAACGGAACGTGATAAGGCCGTTTTGGATGGAGAATGACAAATACGGGAAGCATTGTCAATATTATTTGTTCCTAGAAATCTAGCAACCTTACCTGCTACATAATAAGATTCATTGGTAATACCGCGTGATGTGAGGTAGAAAGCATATTGCTTCGGATCTACAGCTTTTATTTTATCAGCAATGGTATCCATGGCATCGTCCCAGGAAATCCGTTGAAAAGCATTGTCCCCGGGTCTGCGAATCAATGGATATGGAATACGTCCCAGCTTGCGCAGCTCCGTACTATCCATTTTTCGAAGTTCATCTATATCTGCATGAAGTATCTCCGGCTTCATTGCTTTCATTGTATTTAACCGAAGTACATTCAATCTAGTCGTGCATAAATGTGGTCCTGTTAATGTTTGATCCTTTAACCCTTGAACACCAAGCGCACAGCCATCGCAGACACCTTTCGTTAAAATTCGCGTGGCATAAGGTAGATTATCCTTGTTTTCCCAAACGACCTTCATCGTGTCCCGGATATGATGTGGTTTAATTTTTCCTAGTCCAAAAGGCATTTTGCTCACCCATAAGCTTGGATCCGGCTTTTTTGGAAGCTTGATTGGCCCGGTATGTTTTGTTTTCCCCATAGCTAATCCCCCCGTTAATTATGGTAGCGTTTTCAAAAGGATGCAATTTATGATGTATGAAAAAAGAAAACAGATTGATTTTCCTTCACTAAAAAACGCCACTAGCCATTTTCAATCATAAAATGTTCTGTACATTGGCTCCTCTTATAGCATACAACAAACGATATAAAATTGGTATTGGAATAGCCGGGCCGGTTGTTAGAATAGCGGGATCATTAAGAGGAAAGTATAAAAGGAAAAACAATGACTCCAAAGCTGTTCACTAGACAGCTATAGGATTGAAAACAGGTTAAATAACATGAGAATGATATTGCGGTAAATAGGGTTAGAGTAAAATGTTTATGGGAGAACATATACCTCATTTTTGATGTTGAAGTCGTAAGACTTTAACATCAAAAATGAGGGCAGCAAGCGGAGCGCGGTAGTAGTTGAAAGACATTTCAGATGAAAAAAAGGACCTTCTTTTGTATAGTTAAGTCTTCGACAACAACAACTATAGAAAGAGGTCCTCTAATGAAAGATATCATATCTACGCTTACAATGAA
>NZ_QTSZ01000036.1 GCF_003730295.1 Ornithinibacillus gellani | reverse complement strand
AGTTGTTTATTGCATAATAAAAGTTGATAGTATTGCAACCAAAATGTGAGAAGGGTGCAAAAAAAGAAAAAGGCTTGCCAGCCCAATCAAAAAACTCTATCGTTAATAGTGACCAAACTAATTAATGATGGGAGATTTGAAAGGATGCTAGCAATGCCTGAAATTAATCATATCAAAAAATTGAGGAACATTAAATCACTATCTATCAATGAAATATCGAAACGCACCGGTTTCTGCTGGGAAACTGTTAAAAAATATGCGGATGACGATCAATTACCACTGGAAACGAAAGTTAAAAAACGAGGTATGATGTATGAGGATAAGTGGGGAGAAATTGTTTCGGATTGGTTGATGGAAGATTATGCACTAAAGAGGAAGTTACGTCGGAATAATACGATTATTTTCAATCAGTTAAAAGCTATGGGCTTTCCGGGTTCCTATCGCACAGTGTGCAATTTCATCGCTGAATGGAAAGAGATAAAGTTAGATGAAACGAATGAAGTGAAGGAAGAGGTTGAACGATTAAATCATCCGCCTGCCGAAGCACAAATAGATTTCGGTTTAACGGAAGTCGTACATGAAGGGACATTCAAAGATATTCATTGCTTAGTTATGAGTTTACCATACAGTAATGGAGGTTTCGTTGTGCCAATGCCTGCTGAGAATCAAGAGTGCTTTTTGGAAGGATTGAAAACCCTATTCACTCAAGTGGGGTTTGTGCCGAGGAAATTACGTTTGGATAATTTATCTGCCGCTGTTGTAAAAGCCCGTGGTAATGGAAAAGAAACAGAGTTTACGGATGAATTTCTACGCTTTGCAGCGCATTATGGATTTGAACCTGTTGCCTGCAATGCATATAGAGGACAAGAAAAGGGACATGTAGAAAACAAGGTAGGCTATACACGCTATAACTTTTTCGTTCCAGCACCAGTCATTCAAGATTGGGAACATTTGACGGAAATCCTATTTGAACACTTTACAGAGGATCATCGGCGCAAACACTACCGTAAAGAAGCATATACAATCGCTGAATTAATCGAACAAGAACGCAAATATGGATTGGCATTACCAGAAGTAGCATACCCTGTATTTAAAGAGCGGTTAGTTACGGCGAATAAATATGGCGAAGTCAGAATCGATAAGGCTTCCATACATATCCCTAAAAGTTATCATTATAACCAAATGCGATTAATTACCTATTGGGATCGTTATAAAGTGGTCTCGATGCAAGGTGAGATATTGTCAGAAGGATTCCGTCCCTATATGAATAAGTCCCGTGAAATTCCTTGGCATTCGATTTTAAAGAACTGGTTACGAAAACCGCGCGCTATTCACTATTCACGTTACTTCCCCTATTTACCGGGAAGACTAGCTCATTATTTAAGCATCGAGGATATGAACCTGCGCAAAGAACGCACGGAATGGTTAGTACAAGCAATTATTAAGTATGATATGGCTGAAATTGCCGAGAGATTCTATGAGTTACTACCAACAAACATAAGTGATGGCTCAAGCACAGAAGAATCTATCCAACATCCATATGATGTTAATTGGACCATGTACGACTCGCTTCAACCATTGAAAGATGAGGGAGGCATGAGGCATGTCTGATGAATTGAAAGTGATGTGTAAGCAATTACGTCTCGCCTATGTTGCCGAGCTACTTGATAAGGTTTCGTTTGAAAATCCAGAGCAATATGTATTGGACTTATTCAAACAAGAATTAACGCTAAGGGAAACAGCCAAAGGAGAACGACTCATAAAAAAGGCTAAATTTATGAATCAAAAGGAATTATCCGATTATAGATGGGATGAACACATACGTTTTCCAGCTCATTTGGACCGGAGTACATTAGAATCCCTTCACTTTATTAAGCGAAAGGAAAATTTAATTTTGACTGGTTCTCCTGGAACCGGAAAATCGCATCTCGTTACTGCATTAGGACACAAAGCATGTCGGGCTGGTTACGAAGTTCGTTTCTACCGTGTTGCCGAATTAGTCGATCAATTGGAAAAAGCTTGGCGTGATGGTAAGTTCCAAGCTTTTAGAAATAAGTTTAATAAAGTAGATTTAATCATTTTAGATGAGATGGGATATGTCCCGTTTAATAAAGAAGGAGCCGAGCTATTGTTTTTACTCATTTCAGATTGGTATGAACAACGTAGTTTGGCCATCACCTCAAACTTAGAATTTAGCCAGTGGAACAGGATATTCGTTGATGCAAGGTTAACAGCAGCGTTGGTGGATCGTGTCATCCACCATGCGCATATATTGAGTTTTACTGGCGACAGTTATAGGGTGAGACACGCACTATCGAATCATCAAACAGAATAAGAAAAGGGCTTGGCAAAGTTCTCGACTTTTCATTGCATTATTCTCAACTTATTGCTTGCAAAACACA